>CAVTTU010000036.1:0-31370 GCA_963737535.1 uncultured Solirubrobacterales bacterium | reverse complement strand
CCCTGTGAAATCGCCGTCGTCGACCATCTCGGTGTAAGCCGCGATGAGGCTCTCGATGGCACGGTAGCTCGAAGCTGGATCGGCATGGCTCACGCGACGCGAGGGTAGGCGAAACCAGAGCGGATTGCGCCTGAAAGGCCCGTAGCTACAGGTCCTCGATCAACGCAGCAGCATTGCGAACGCCTCGAGAGGCAAGACACGGCGTTGAATCACAGTTGTCTTCGGTGGGCGAGATCAGGTTGAGACTGCAGCGAGATTGTGCGGCGCACGCCGATGCCCGAAGATTGCAGCAACGATTCGGAGGTTGAGGATGCGACGCGTTGCGAACATGCTGGGACCATGGCGGCCGCGGACGGGGGTGGCGGTTGGACTCGCGGTGGTTGCCGCGGCCGTGGGCGGGGTCGCGTGGGCAACGACAGGAGCCAGCACGGCGGTGATCACTGCGTGCGCGAACGATGCGAAGGCACTGTTCTTGAGCACGAACGGGTCTTGCCCATCTGGCCAGACGCTCGTCCGGTGGAATGAGCAGGGACCCCAAGGAGCACCAGGGCCTCCCGGAACGAGCCCGCCACCAGTCCGCGCATTCGGGCCGAGCAGCTACAAGAGGCATTTCTCGATCAACGCGGAGATCGACCAACCAGGTGACTACTTCATCGACGGTTCGGTGGACCTGGCGCTGACACCTCAACCGGCCCATTACGGCAGGCGCTCGTTCAAGGCCTACTGTGGCCTGTACAGCGGTCCGCCCAATGGGAGCGCGGTGGACATCGCCCATTGGGTGGTGCTCTTCCGCATTCGCAAGGGGCCGGTGTTCTCGCCGTCGTCTGTTCAGGGCGAGGTCGACGTCAACAGCGTTCAGAGCCTGCATCGGACAGACATTCCACGCGAGATCTATCTGACCTGTGCTGGCGGCAGGGATGCGGTATGGACACACCCTGCGATCACCGTCGAGCTGACCACCAGTTCGGTCTTCCATCAGACGGTGGGGCCGGCCCTCCCCAACAAGCCGATCATTGGACCCGGACCGCTGAAGGAGGTGTTCGGCACGCAGTGACCCAAGGCGTTGACCCAGCGGATAATGGCGCAGGCGCGGGTCCAATCGCTCCGGGAAACCCGCGAGGCTGTCGGAAATCAGCGGCGATGTATGCCGACGTCGGCCGCGACGTCGCCATTCGAGAAAGAAGCGAAGATCAGCAGATCGGTGTCGCGCGTCGCTCGGCGGGTGAGATGGAGCCTCCAGCCACGGCCGGCCCGATCGACTCCGACGATCTTGAGATTGAGGATGTGGCGTGGCCGGGTGCCAATCCCGCCCTCAAAGCGCACCGCTTGGACCCGCACATCATGGGCGGGTAGGCGTAGATCGACACGAATCTTCGCGCCCGGGCGCCGCCGCGACGTATGTGCGGGGTCACCGGGACTTCCGTCAACACAAGCGCCTTCCCCACCCCCAGGGAACGTCTCGGTCCAGCAATAACTAAAGAGCGTCGCCCGGCGTGTGACGCCCAGCGAACTCACGCGTGGGATTGGCGGATGTAGGCCGTGATCACCCGGCGCCGCGGACCGAACCGGGGCCTTCACGCCGACACTGGCAGAAGCGGCATCGACCATCGCTGAAGCAGCGAGCGTCCCCGCCCCCACTGACGTCATCACCACGCCGGCTGCTACCACGAACCTGCGCACAGGCACCACCTCGATGCGAATCGACAACAGACACTACGCCATCCACCGACATCATCACCGGCCCGTACCGACTGGAACGCCAGCCGGCGTCGATCGTCCGTGCCCCCTGTGGCTCGCCGGTCTTGAACGTGACGACGCGCGACACAAGCTTGGCGGTGCATCGCTTCGTGGGTTTATGCCCAGCGGTCTTCTTGGAGATCGTGCAGGTCACAAGCTCGATCTTCCCGGCGGGGCCGCGGGGGCCGCGCGCGCCGGCGGGCCCGGCCGCGCCCCGAACACCGGTCGGGCCTGTCTGGCCGGCCGGTCCGCCCGCGGAGGCGAACCGTGTGGAGGCCGTGTCGAGGTGACCGCCGAGGATGGCCTCATCCCCAACAGCACCGCACTCGCTCGAGCTTGGGGCGCCGTGGCCGGCAGAACCACCCCTCGCCACACGCAGGCTCCCTACTCGCGTGACGCCCGCGTTACTTCGTCTCGACGAAGTCCGTCTTCACGGTGCGGGTGTCGCCGTTGACGTCCCTGACCACCCACCTGGCAACGTAGGCGCCGCGCGGCAGGCGGTGGACGGCGACCCCGCGGCGGGTGTCGACGTTGGCGGCCCGGAACACGACCCGCTGGGAGCGGGTCGGCGTCACCGTCAGGCTGATCCGGGCGCCGGTGGCGAAGGTCGAGCCGTCTGGGCCGGGCAGACCGCTGCGCGCGAAGGCGATGAACGGTCCGTAGACGGTGTCACCGTCCGCCGGCGTGGCGTGCTCGATCTCGGGCACCTCGGTCCGGGTCACGCCGCCGCTGAGGTCATCGCTCTGCTCGATGTGCTGCGTCGAGAGGCCGGCGGCGCTTCCGCTGGCCGGGCAGATCGTCCCGTTGCCGCCGACGCCGAAGCCGATACCACCGCTGATCGGCGGGTGGCTCAGCGGAGGCCCGTAATAGGCACCCGGCTGGCAGTCACCACCGGCCAGGACGGTCTGCCGGCCGTCGATGTCGACCCTGAGGTTGGCCATGTGGAGCGTGGTCAGCACCCGGCCGCCGCTGTTCTTCAGCGCCAGGGCGAGGCCGCCGCGCAGCCGATGGGCGAAACCTGAGAAGCGCGCCGCTCCGCTCGGGTCGGGCTTGGCGCTGCGCCCGCTCATCCGGTAACGCGCGCCTGGGCGCAAGCCGGTGCAGCGTACGGCCTGGCCGCCGAGATCGGCGGTGCACGAGGGGAACCCGCCCGGCGAAAGCAGGATCTGGCCGTTGCCGATAGCCGAGACGCTGCCCGGCTCACCGGCGGGCACGATCAGCTTGACCAGCGCCCCGTTCGGGTTGTCCAGCGTGACGGCGCGATTGTCGACGCTCGAGATCGTCACCCGGGTATGGGCGGAGATGTGGGGGATGCTGACGCGCGCCACGTCGGTGTCCCCGTTACACCAGTCGTTGGGCGGCGCGGTGGCGTGGCCGCCGACGCTGACACCCAGGACGCCGGTCTGCTCGCAGGGGGAGACCCGCGCCGAGGTTGCGCTCAGCCGATAGCCGTTGTCGAGGTCGAACCAACCGGTCCAGCCCGACAGCGTGAACGGGTTGCCGCCGTCGCCGGTGGCGATTTCATCGGGCGCCGGGCCCTGCGCACCATATTCGACGAGCTCGAAGTCGCGATCGTCGCCGGGTGCCACCAGCCCGCCCTTCGGACTCCGCAGGGTGACCGGGCCCCAGCTGCCGTCGGCGCGCGTCGTCGTCTGGGCGGCTCCGACCAGGACGTCGGCACCGCGGATCAGACCGACGCGGACCCCGACGCCGCCGCGGTGCGAGCCGATGTTGCCACTCACCGCTGGGCTGAATTGGCGCAGCGTCACGCGGGCCAGCGGGAGGGCCGAGTGTGTGCTCGTTGTCCGCTGCACGCAACCGCGGCGGGCGTTCGACCACATCTCCTGGTTGAGGTAGCGATGGCCGTTGATGACCTCGTTGAACATCGAGCCGTCCGGGGCGAACCCGAGCGGGCTGCCGTACTCGGGGAACTCGCACTTGTCGGCGACCTCGAACCCGTTCGGGTCCATCCAGCCCTCGCCGACGGGATTGGTGATCGCCTCCACCGTCTCGTGGGCCAGTGTGTCGATCGTGGTCTCGGCCTCGGGGTTGCCCTCGGGGTCATCGCCGGGTGGCGGCGTGAACTCGATCAGCGGGTCGGGGATCGCGCCGTAGATCGTGACGCCGTGCCCCAGGTTGAACAGCGAGTGGTACCCCAGGAACACGGTCGTGCCGCAGTCGCCGAGGACGTCGCAGGTGTCGACATCGGGCGGCAGCATGATGAACCAGATGTTGTGCAGGCCCCGAGCGCCCGGGTCGTGGGTCTGGATCACCCTGTCGATCTCGTGCCGCAGCTGCGTATCGGTCACGCACGTCGGGATGCCGGTCGGGGACGGGCACTGCTTGCTCTTGGCCGGGTACGGGTCGGTGTCGTTGATCGTGTCGGTGGCCGCGTGGTAGGCGAACTGATAGAGCCCGGCGCCGGGTCCGGGTACTCGCCCAGGACCGAGAACTCGTTGGAGTTCGACCCCGAGTCATGTGCCGCGTCGGCGAAGAACTGCTGGATCATCGGCTCGTATCCGAGGACGCCGGGTGTCGGGGGGCCGTCGAAGTGAAAGCCGCTCGGCGCCCAGAAGATGGTGTGGATCGTGACCCCGCGCATGACCTGGCCGCCGTGGTACACGACCGGGATCGGCGTTCCGGCGGCAACATCCTTGTTGTACGGCGGAATGATTCCCATCAGGCCGCCGATCCGCGGGCGGAACCTCTGGCGGGCGCCGGCAGGCGCCGCGCACGTCATCAACACGGAGAGTGCGACCAGCGATCCGATAGTGCAGCAGAGCCTCTTGCTCATCCCCACAGCTGAGACGTTATCGCACACGGCGGGCGCGGTAGCATCAGGACAGCAAATGACAACCCAGGGGGGCTGGCGGGAAAGCCGGCTGAGATAGCGCCCTACGCCCTCGACGCGACCCGGCGCTGACCCTTCGAACCTGTGGGGTAATGCCCGCGGAGGGAGCGATAAGTACATGATCGAGGCTCCCGTCCAGGAGCCTCGCGATCTTGAAAGACCCAGTGGGGTCCACGTCGAGGTCGTGAGCCGCACGTTTGCCGGCCGACGTGGCGAGGTGAAAGCCCTCGAGGGAATGTCGCTGCGCGCCGAACAAGAGCAGGTGGTCGCCGTCGTCGGCCCCAGCGGGTGCGGCAAGACGACCCTGCTCGAGTTGATCTGCGGACTTCAGGCACCCGATTCGGGAATCGTGCGCGCGGAGCCGGCCGTGTTGATGCCTCAACGCGACCTGCTGCTGCCCTGGGCCAGCGCGATCGACAACGCCGCGCTGGCGTTGCGCGCGAAGGGGGTGGGGCGCGCCGAGGCACGGGCAGCGGCCGCCCCATGGTTCGAGCGCTTCGGCCTCGATGGCTTCGAGGGCGCGCGACCGAGCCAGCTGTCGGGCGGGATGCGCCAGCGCGTGTCGTTCCTGCGCTCGCTACTGGCCGGCAAGCCCGTGCTGGCGCTCGACGAGCCGTTCGCCGGGCTCGACGCGATCACCCGCGCCGAGATGCAGGGCTGGCTCGCGCACGCCCTCGAGCTCGAATCGCGAACGGTCGTGCTGGTCACCCACGATGTCGAGGAGGCGGCCGTGCTGGCCGACCGCGTCGTGGTCATGTCGCCGCGGCCCGGTCGGGCGGTGGCCGAGATCGCGGTGACGGTGGCGCGACCCCGCAAGCGCACGGATCCGGCCGTCGTGGAGTTGCGGGAGCGTGCGCTGGAGGCGTTGGGGGTGAGGGGATGAGGCGCCGGTTGCGCTGGATCCCGGCACTGGCCTTGCTGGTCCTGCTGATCGGGCTGTGGGAGGTGTACGTGGACGTCGGTGGCGTGGATCCGTCGGTCCTGCCCCCGCCCCATGACGTCGCCAAGTCGCTCTACAACGACCACGCGCTGCTGTGGAGCAACTTCCTGGTCACGGGCAAGGAGGTCCTGCTCGGCATCGTGGTCGCCGCCGTTGCCGGTCTGGGGTGCGCGGTCGCGATGCATTTCTCGGCCACGCTCCGGCGCGCGCTCTACCCGCTGCTCGTGGCCTCGCAAGCAATTCCCATCGTGATCATCGCGCCGGTCCTCGTGTTCTGGCTGGGTTTCGGGATCCTGCCCAAGCTCGTCGTGGTCGCGCTGGTGTCGTTCTTCTCGATCGTGGTGACCACGATGGCGGGCCTGGCGGCAGTCGATTCCGACCTGCTCAAACTGATGCGCACGTTCGACTCGCCTCGAGCCCGGACGTTCCGACTCGTCGAATTTCCATCTGCGCTTCCGGGCGTCTTCACGGGGACGAGGATCGCCGTCGCCGTGGCGGTGATCGGCGCCGTGCTCGCTGAGCAGGCGGGCGGGTCGAGCACCGGCACGTCGGGCCTCGGCTTCCAGATCCTGCTGTCCGAGAACCAGTTCCTCAGCGCGCGCAGCGTCGCCGCCGTCGTGATCCTGTCCCTGTTCGCGATCGCCCTGTTCGCCCTTCTGACCGTGGCCGAGCGGCTTGCCTTGCCCTGGGCCTATCAACCCCGAGGAGATCGATGAAACGTCTCGCCCCGCTCGTGCTGGTCCTGCCTCTCGTGCTCGCCGCGTGCGGAGAGAAGAAGACAAATCTGACCGCCTCCGCGGGCAGCACGCAGTCGCTCACACTGATGCTCGATTGGCTTCCCAACGCCGACCACGTCGGCCTCTATCAGGCCCTAGCCGAGGGCGACTTCAAGCGCGCCGGCCTCGACGTCCACGTGCGCGTGCCGTCGGATCCCGCCTCCCCGCTGCAGCTGCTGGACGCGGGCAAGGTCGACATGGCGATCTCCTACGAACCCGAGGTGTTCCTGGCCCGCAACCAAGGCATGCCGCTGGTCTCGGTGGCGGCCATCGTCCAGAAGCCGCTCACCTCGATCATGTCGATCGGCTCCAAGCACATCACCACCGTCCAGAAGCTGCGCGGCAAGACGGTGGGCACGGCCGGCATTCCCTACCAGCACGCATACCTGACCACGATCCTCGCCCATGCCCACGTGCCGGCCAGCTCGGTCAAGGAGGTCAACGTCGGTTCCAACCTCGTCCCGGCGATGCTGTCCGGCCGGGTCGACGCGACGCTCGGCGCCTACCGGAACGTCGAGGCAATCGAACTGGCCCAGCGCCGCAAGCACCCCAACGTGATTCCCATGGATCAGGTGGGCGTCCCCACCTACGACGAGCTCGTGCTGGTGGTCAAGCGGGCCATGTTGGCCAATCACCCGGATGTGGTCCGCCGCTTCGTCCAGGCCCTGGCGCGTGGCTACGAGTCCGCGCGGCGCGACCCGTCGGCCGCCGTGGCGAACCTCGTCCGCCAGAACCCCGGCCTGGACCCGAGCTTCCAGCGGGCCAGCGTCCGCGCCTCGCTGCCGGTGTTCTTCCCCAGCGGAGGGCACGCGTGGGGCTGGCAGGACTCCTCGCAATGGAACGCGTACGGGCAGTGGATGCTCAATCATCATCTGATCTCAAATCCCAACGCCGTCGTCGACGCCTCGAGCAACGAGCTCCTGGCCGGTCAGGGTCCGTGAGCGCGACCGCGCGTTAGCGGAGCGGCGATCCAGCGCCCGAGCGAGCGCGAGCGGGAGACCATCGGCCCGAACTCGTACTCGTCGGCCACGTCGAACTGCTCGTCGTAGATCGCACGAAGAGCGGACCGGAGGTCGGCGTCGACAAACTCGAGAAAGCCCTCGATGTACCCGGGCTCGGGGTCGGCCTCGAGCTCGAGGTAGCGACCGCGGAAGAGACGGTAGGCGGCCACCGCCTCGTCGAGGAGGCCGTCGCGCGCGCAGACCGGATCGGCGGCGAGAATCTCGTCCACCTGCTCCGGTGAGAGCCGCCTGAGAATGCGCGTGAACTTGTCGCGCCCGGTGCGCGAGGGATGGAGTCTGGGCCGGCCGGCGGTCGAGTAGCCGGGCCGCGGGGGTCCCCACTCGCGCATCAGTCCGATCGGGTCGATCCCCGCCCCGGTGGGCGAGAAGCCCTCGTCGAGGATCACCAGCGCGACCTCCATGCACTGACCGCACCTGCTGCACGCACGGCTCGCTCCGGTGGCCTGCCAGCAGGAGAACTGGAGATCGGCGAGGTGTCGGTAGCGGCGCCAGAGCAGCCCCTGCACCTGCTGCATGTGGAGCGGATAGGTCAGCGAGCCGAGGCTCATCCCGAAGGGGCGCAGCATCGCGCTCACGGCCAGATGCGTGGGCGCCGCGGAGGCGAAGTGACCGTGTTGGATCACCTGACCGCTGCGCGAGGCGTTGTACTGCAGGTCGGCCTCTGAGGCCTGGAGCGTCCGCCCGATACCCGCGGCGGCCGCCGCCGCGATCGTCGCCGCCTGGTAGAGCAGCACATCGGTCAGCTCATTGACGGTGATCAGGCATCCAGCGTTGCCCGAGAACTCGTTGCGCCAGCAGGCGCGGAAGTCCGAGCGGACCTCGACCAGGTCAACGGGCAGCCGGCGGTCGATCTCGCTCAGGGTCTCGGCCCTGGCGGCGCCGACATGATCGCGAGCCCAAGGGACCGGCGACGTGGTCGTGACCAGCAGCGACCGGTCGGTCAGCTCGGCGAGGAGGCCGGCCTGCAGCAGGCTGTCCTTGCCGCCGCTGAACGCGGTGGCGGCGCGCGCGCCGGCTCCGGCGATCGGCCCGGGGCGAAGCGGTGGCCCGTCGTCGAAGAGCTCGACGGCCCGCCCAGGCACGATCGCGCCGCCGTAAGCCTCGATCTGGAGTGCGGCCACGTCGATCATCCGCAGCCAGAACTCGCGCTCGCCGGGCCCCAGGTAATAGGGCAGCTCGACCCGGCAGGGCCGAAGCAGTGCCCAGTGCGGGTGCAGACACAGCAGCGCCAGCCGGAGCCACAGCCCCGGCGGCACGGCCGCGAGATCGAGCTCGGGCGGGAACGACAGCCTGAATCCGTCCGCTTGATAGAGGGCGGTGGCCGGTGTGACCTCCCATCGAAACGCCACGTCGTGGCGCCCGACCTGTGGCTCGTGCAGACGAACCGAGTGGGAAAACTGGCGCGCGCTCACGGCTCCCGGAGCGTGTGGGCGAGCTTCACGGCCCGTGCCCGCGCGCGGTAGTAGCTTCCCGCCAGCCGCCAGATGCGCGAGCGCGCGATATCGTCGAGGCGCCGGTTGGCGCGGGCCAGCTCGGCCTCCGTCGAAGCCGCCAGAGTGTGCTGCTCGGACCGTCCTGCCCCGATCAGCGAGTCGAGGTCTTCCTCACACCAAAGGGCAAGGAAGCGGCTGGGTCCGAGTTGATCGAGCACGACCAGCAGCAGCCGCGCCGCCGGGAGGTCAAACGACGAGTCGAGGCCCTCCAGGCTGGGAAACACGCGAACTAGATCGCTCCGCAGGACCCGGCCGTGGCGGGCGTGAAAGCGGGCCAGCGCGATGAGCCTCGGCAGGGCCAGGCAGCGCCCATGGAACGTCGAGGTGTCCACCGCATCGGTCGGTGGCGGGCTGTGGAGGACGGCCAGCGCGTCGGGGCAGGCCCGGAACGCATCCCGGTGGCGCTGCTGGATGCGGTAGGCCCACTCCCGATCCCGATACGCGGTCGGGGTCAGCGCGTCGAGCGGGAACTGGGCGAAGGCTCCCCGGCGCACCAGGAGGGCGTGGAACGGCGCCCAGTCGCACGAACGGGCCCGGGCAGGCAGGCGGAAGTCGACGACGTCGCCCCACTCACGCAATTCGCCGCCGCAGTGGGCAACGCCTCGGTCCGCATGCCGAACCGCGGGCGTCGTCGCCAGCGCTTCGGGCTCGCCGTCGAGCTGCGCCACCAGGTGGGCGGCCGCGCCGTCGCCCAGCTCGGCTTCGGGATCCAGCAGCAGGGTGTAGTCGGTGTCGATGCCGGCCAGCTCGGCCTCGCGGCCGTGCCCGAGCTCGACGCACGGCTCGGAGCCGGCGGCGGCTGCGAGCCCGGCACGGACATCGGGCGGCGAGCAGCCGTCGAGGACCAGGGCGGTGGTGTGCGGATCGGCCAGCGCGGACCCGACCGCGGCCAGTGTCTGCCCAAGCCGTTCGCCGGCGATGATCACGGCGGTAACACGCGGGCGTGCGGGACGGGGTCGCCCGGGTCCGGGTCGCGGGGGCAGCGTGATCGTCGGCGGCTCCCACTGAATCCGCTCGACTGGAAAGCCATCCAGCGAATACTCGGCGATCGCCTCGAGCTTGCCGCTCCGACACGGGCCCAGCTCGACTCTCCTTCCGAGCATCGCGGCGGCGACCATCACGTGAGCGCGGTTGGTGCGCACGACGGCATGGGCGGCGATGGCCTCCAGCCACTCCGCTAAACCGCCGGCAGTGAGCGAGATATCGGCATTGTCGCGGGGCCGCGGCCAGGTCTCAGGCGCCTCGCGGTCCGTGCGGAAGGCATTGAGGACTCCCGAGCCGTCATCCGCCGGTGGGGCGCGAAGTCGTACTGAAACGCCGCGTCGAAGGCCAGACGAGCGTCACACAGGTCGCGAATCGCCGCGAAGGACTTCCGCTCGCGCGCGAACACAAGCGCCGTCGTCGTCTCCAGTACCGCGCGCACCTCTCGCACAGAGACATCGAATGTGCTCGGGAGCACGATCACACGGCCGAAGCGCGTCTCGGCGAGCTGCAACGCCCACCGCGCCCACTCGTGATAGGCGGCCGAGAACGCGCCGCCGCCCACGATCAGTGCCAGATCCCCCTCGCTGCGGCCCAGCTCCTCAAGGGCGATCTCGCGGAAGTGACGGTCGCTGAGGAGCGCGCGCGTGCCCTCCAGGATCAACTGATCGCCCAGGTTTCCGAGCCCGTGCACGAGCACCAGATCTCGAGGGTCGCCGATTGCGGCGCGAACCTCGGAGGCGCTCCGCTCACGCTGCTCGATGTGCGGCACCCCAGACGTCAAGCCGCAGATCTTGCCATCATGTTTGACCGGGGGGCAGGGCGTGGCTAGGGTCCTGCGTCGCCGGCACGAAAACTGACCTCAGAAGGGGGATCTCTTGTCGAATTCCAGCGTTGGTGGCGCTCCGCTCGTGCGCGACGCGTTCACCGCCACGATCGAGCGCGAAGTGAACAGCCAGCTCGTCTCCTTTAGCGACGGTCAGATGGCCCATGCATTCAACGACAGCCCGCCGGCCCACGCGTTCAACGACAGCCCGCCGGCCCACATATTCAGCGACACGGGCTCGCCAGCTACCTGACAGCCGAGACCACCGATAGACGGCTGCCCGTCGGACGCAGAGCCGCCGACGGGCTCGAGCGGGTTCCGGCGCTCAGCCCCTTCATATTGAAGATCGCGTCGCGCTGCAACCTGAACTGCTCGTACTGCTACGTCTACAACAGGGGCGACACGAGCTGGCGGGCCAGGCCGGCGCTGATGTCGCAGGACACGTTCGATACCACGATCGAACGGATCGAGCGGCACCTGGTGCAGCAGCGGCAGCACAGCGTGTCGATCATCTTCCATGGCGGCGAGCCGACGCTCGTGCGTCGCGGCAAGGTTCGCGGCGATGTGCGCCAAGGCCCGCGAGCGACTCGGCCCCCTCGCCCGGGTCGAGCTCTCGATTCAGACCAACGGAACACGACTGGATCGGACATGGATCGACATCCTGCGCGAGCACCAGGTCACCATCGGAGTCAGCCTCGACGGGCCCAAGGACGTCAATGACAGCGCCCGGGTCGATCACAAGGGCCGCGGCTCCTACGACGCCGTGGCCCGCGGGATCGAGCGACTGAACGCTGTCGGCGTGCCGTTCACGATCCTGTCGGTGGTCCAGCTCGGCGCCGATCCGCTGCGGATCCACCATCACTTCCGCGACCTGGGCTGCAAGTCGATCGCCTACCTGCTGCCCGCCGAGACGTACGAGACGATCGGCCCGATCCACGACAAGTTCGGCCCCACCCCATGCGCCGACTATCTAATTCCGATCTTCGACGATTGGTGGGACAACAGCACGATCGACGTGCGGATCCGTGAGTTCTGGGAGATCGGGCGGGTGATCATGGGTGGCCGGACGCAGCTCGACAGCCTCGGGAACCCAGCGATCCGCTTCGTCTCCGTCGAGACCGACGGCTCGATCCACGGACTCGACAAGCTGCGGAGCATCGCAGACGGGATGACCAACACCGAGTTGAGCGTCTACGGCGCGGATTTCCGCGAGATCACCAATCTTTCCAGCCTCCACGCCGCGGTGATGAACGGTATGCCGCTGCCCACGGGGTGCCGTGCCTGCCCGGAGCGGGAGACGTGCGGCGGGGGCTACCTACCCACCCGCTACTCGCGCGAGCGCGGCTTCGACAACCCGAGCGTGTGGTGCGCCGATCTGCTCGCCCTGTTCGCCCACATCCGCGCCCGAATGGGGATCTCGCACGAGGAAACACGGGCCCGGCGCGCCGCCGGCCGGCCGGTGGGCGTCGCCTAGCCTCGGTCGCGGATCGAGAAGCTACCGTTCCCCCGTGGTTCTGCGCGACGAGGGCGACCGTGGCGTCCTGGCGATCGGACAGGCATCGCACGCCTGGATCTCCGGCCAGCTGGCTCGGGCGTGGGGCAACGAGCAGTTCGGGGCGGTCGAGCCCCACGAGGAGGTGTGCCTGGCCGCTGAACAGCACGACGTGGGCATGGCGATGTGGGACCTCGATCCTGACCGCAACGCAGCCACGGGCCTTCCGCTCTCGTTCATCGAGATGCCGATCGGGGTGCACCTGGGCCTGTGGCGCGAGGCGCCCCGGCATCTTCTGTCGCAGAGCCGATACGCCGCCCTGCTCGTCTCGATGCACGGCACGCGCCTGTACGGGCAGCGCAACCTCGACGCGCTCGAGCCTGAGCAGGCCGAAGACGTGCGCGCGTACCTCGACGAGCAGCACCGCCTTCATCAGCAGCTGATCCGGTCGCTGGGCGCCGACCCGACCGAGGTGGCGCGCAACAGCGACCTGATCTGGACGTGGGACGCGCTCTCCCTGGCCGTGTGTCTGGACTGGCCCCCGTACACAGCAAACGGCGTCCCGAGTGCCGGCGACGCGGTGACGCTTGAGCTGACCCCCGCCGGCGAGCGGGCGATCGTCTTTGCGCCGTGGCCGTTCGCCGGTGACCGGCTGACCGTCCGCGCCGACGGCCGCCGTCTCACCGAGAGCTACGACAACGCCAAGGCCTTGCGCGAAGCGCTGGCCAGCGCGCGATGGGAGACGGTGTCTTTCGAGCTGCGCAGGGCGTAGGCGCCGGCCAGCCCCGCCCACGGCGCGTAGGGGGCGAAGAACTCCTCCACGTCGGCTTCGGTCGCCCGCGCGTACGGGTCGCCGGTGATGAGATAGCCGACCAGCTTCACGTAGGCGAGATCACCGGCGGGGATCTGGTCGAGGCGCCCCTGGCCCTGGAGGGCGAGCTTCTGCACCGTCCAGCTGCCAATCCCGCGGATCGCCCGCAATCGCCGCCAGCCGCGCTCGTGGTCGGGTCCATGGAGATCGACTCGCCCGGTGGCGACCTCGCGCGCCGCCTGTACCAGCGCCACGGCGCGCCCTGTGGAGATCCCGCAGGCCTCCAGGTACGCCGGCGCCTGCCCGGCCAGAACGGCGGCGGACGGCGAATCGCGCAGCCTCGAGGTCGGGCAGCGACGCCCCAGGTGCGAGGTCAGGGCCCGCTGGATCGCCGCCGCGCGCTCGGCCTCGATCAGTTGCTCGCAGATGGCCCAGGTGAGCGCCTCGAACGGCTCCGGACGGCCGGTCACCCGCAGCGCGGGATTGGCTCTGACGGCGCGGCCGATCAGGGGATCGAAGCGAAAGCGCTCGTAGAACTCGCGCAGGTCGCGATCGATGCCCAGCGCGGCTCGCATGCGCTCGATACCCCACTGCGCTGCGGCCCGATCCCGTGCCCTGGCGCCGAACAGGACGCGATCGCGTGCGATCTGCGCCACGCGCACGACCACCGGCTCATCGCCGACGTGCAACAGCCGATGGACCACCCCGCCACGGACCCGCATGAGGCCGTCGAGACCGCCGTGGCGCGGGAGGGCGAACGGCCAGCAAGGCCGCAGCTCGACCCGCAGCTCCAGCTCGCTCACTCGCTGGGCTTGGCCAGCAGGTGTACGTCGACCAGAAACGTGCGACTGGCAACGATCGGCACCCCGTCGTGCGTACGACGAGGGATGCGGCGCTGGCTGCGAGCCACCTTGCGGGCTCCGGCCCGACGCACGAGCGCGACCGTCGCCGCGCCGGCCACAAATCCGGTCGCCGCCGCGGCGGCGGCCTGCACGGCAGGAAGCACGATCCGCGAGGCGGGCTCGATCGCCCGCACGTCGGCCAGCACAGGCAGGCCGTCGACGACCTCGTCTGGCTGGTGGGCACGATCGAGTTCGTCGCTCATGGACCGTGCATGGTGACAGCGGCGCCGGTCAAGTTCAAAGGATCTTCTCGTAGACCCGGTAGGTGCGGACGATCTTTCCCCCCATGCCCTGCATAGCCCGGTTCATCGACTTGTTGGTCTCGAGGATCCAGCCCGTCTCGCCCTCCTTCTGGGGCGTGCGCGCGGCGGCGTCGAAGTGGAGCTCGTAGAACTTGGCCGCGATCCCGGTGTGCTGCCACTCGCGCTTGACGCCCAGGGCGAACACTCGCACCCGGTCGATCTTGCGCCGGTACCACAGGGCCTTCGCCCAACCGAAGGGGAACAGCCGGCCACCGAGATGGATCAGCACCTCGTTGTAATCGGGCAGGGTCAGCGCGGCGCCGAGCGTCTCGCCGTCCTTCTCGGCCACGAAGGCCCAGTTCTCATCGAGGATCGGCTTGAGGTCCTTGGCGTACTGGCGCACCTCGTCCTCGCTGAGCGGCACGAAACCCCAATTGCGCTCCCAGGCGGCGTTGTAGACCTCGAGGAAGCGGTTGATCTCCGCCTCCATGTCCTTCTTGCGCATTGGCCGAACGGTGATCCCGTACTTGGACTCGACCTCGGCCGCCGCCCGCCAGATGGCCGGGTGGACCCTGTCGCGCTCGCGCACCTTCAGGTCCCACATGTAGAGGTCCATCGCCTTGCTCAGTCCCGCGGTCTCGATCAGCTCCGGGTAGTAGCGGTGATGCCAGTTGGTGAGAATCGTGGGCAGCAGGTCGTGGCCGTCGATCAGCACGCCGCACTCGTCGTTGGTGGTGAAGTCCATCGGCCCCACCATGCGATCTCGGCCGCGGGCGCGCAGCCAGGCCTCGGCGGTGGCCAGCAGAGCTGACGCGGCCTCCTGGTCGGGCTCGGACTCGAAGAACCCGAACATGCCCCAGTCGTGGCCCTGGAACTGGTTGAACCGTCGGTCGATGTGGGCGGTGATGCGCCCCACCGGGCGGTCGTCGCGCCAGGCGAGGAAATACTCGGCCTCGGCGTGCCCGAAGAACGGATTGCGCCGGCGGTCGAAGAACCGTCTGCGTTCGAACAACAGAGGGGGAACCCAGTTTTGCTCGTTACGATAGAGGCGCCACGGGAGCTTGATAAACGTGTTCATCTCGCGCTTGCCGGCGACCGGACGGATTTCAAGCCCCATATCGGCCGGGAAAGGTACATGTCAACTTCAGTCGACGTTTTCGCCAAGGCCCGTACGTTCGAGCGGCTCGAGATCCTCAAGGCCGCCCGTGAGCACGACATGCTCCCGTACTTCCGGGTGCTCGAGGGTCCGACGCTTCCCGTCGTCGAGATGGAAGGCAAGGCCCGGATCATGCTCGGCTCGAACAACTACCTCGGGCTCACCGGGGACGAGCGAGTCAAGCAGGGCGCCGCCGATGCGCTCAATCGCTACGGTACCGGGCCTCACCGGGTCGCGCTTTCTGAACGGGACGATCGACCTGCACCTCGAGCTCGAGGACGAGCTCGCGCGAGTGGCTCGGCACCGAGGCCGCGCTCGTCTTCACCACCGGGCACCAGGCCAACCTCGGGGCGCTCGGGACGATTCTCGCCCCCGGGGACACGGTGATCGCCGACTCCGGCGATCACGCCTCGATCCTCGATGGCTGCATCCTCTCGCGGGCCAAGCTGCGCGCCTTCCGCCACAACCGGATCGACCGGCTCGAGCACACCCTCGAGCGGGCCCAGGGCGACGGCGGCGGGATCCTCGTGGTCGTCGACGGCGTGTTCTCGATGGAGGGCGACGTGGCCCCGCTGCGCGAGATCGCCGAGCTGTGCCGGCGGTTCGGGGCGCGGCTGATGGTCGACGAGGCACACGCGCTGGGCGTACTGGGTGCGCGGGGGGCGGGCACGGCGGAGCTGCTCGGTGTCGAAGACCGAGGTCGACCTGCGGATGGCCACGTTCTCCAAGTCGCTCGCCTCGTGCGGCGGTGTGATCGCCGGGCCGGCTGAGGTGATCGAGTTTCTGCGCATCCAGTCCCGGCCGTTCATGTTCACCGCGGCCTCCGTCCCCGCGGCGATCGGCGCCGCGCTGGCGGCCGTTCGCATCTGCCGCTCAGACGAAGGCCCGCCGCTGTTCGCGCGCGTGCTCGACAACGCGCGCTATCTCCACGCCGGACTGAGCGAGCTGGGTTTCCGGGTCGTCGCCCCGACGCGGCTGCCCGACGGGACCGAGGTCGTGACGCCCGTCGTCCCCGTCGTGGTCGGCGATGATTGGAACGCCGGCCTGCTGTGGAAATCCCTCTATGAGCGCGGCGTGTTCGTCAACACCGCCCTTCACCCGGCCGTCCCGCCCGGGGGCGCGCTGCTCCGCACGAGCGTGATGGCGACACACGATCGCAACACCTTGGACCAGGCGCTCGAGATCTTCGGAGCCGCCAAGCGATCGTTCGAGGCCGAGCACGGACCGCTCCCGGAACCCGCCTAACCGGCCAACCCAGGGTTCTCGCTTGTCCACTCCTGCACAAGGCACGGCGGCGAAAAAAAACACGCTAGGAGCACATCCTCGGGGACATGTGTTCTTGCTGTTATCGCGTCGCTCGCGCTAGGTTCTCGGCAACGGTCAGCCGGCCGGGCGAACAGAAGAGTTACGAGGGGGCAGCGTGACTGGGGCGCAGCCGGAGACCTACGACTAGGCCGTAACAAATGAACATGCTGTACTCGGCGATGGTTGACGCAGGGGGACGCGTCGGTTGCCCGCCGGGTAGGTCAACGCGTCCGTTGCCGCGGACCCGATCAGAGGGAGAGAGACGACTAAATGACCGAGACCACCGAGATGACGCTGGGCCCGCAGCGGTTGCAGGCCCTGGCGCGGGCCAACGAGGTTCGGCTCGCGCGGGCGGGATTGAAGCGCCGGATTGCGCAGGGCCAGATTTCCGCCGCCGATGTCATCATCGCGTGCCCCGAGGCCGCGAGCAGTTGGTCGGTCGGAGAGCTGTTGATTAGTCAGCGGCGATGGGGGATTACGAAGTGCCGTAAGTTCCTCGCCCGTAACCAGATCAGTGAGATCAAGACGATCGGGAAACTCACGGACCGACAGCGGCGGCTGCTGGCCGACCAGCTGAAGGCCGGTGAGCCACCGTCGCCTGAGGTGCGCGAGCTGGCCCGGTCGCACGAATCCAAGCCGCAGCACCAGCGCGAGCTGGCCCGGCCGCACGAGTCCGAGCATCGGCACGAGCGCGAACCGGAGCTCGCATTGGCCTAGCTGCACCCCGCGTCGGTCCCGCGCCAACTCGGGGGCGCGGGACCGACGACACTCACGCCGGCAGCCGTCAGAGATTGAGGCCCAACGGGACCGGGCTGGCCCCGGCGAAGAGGAAGAACCACACAATGAACGCGGCCAGCGTGAAGCCGGCACTCACGACCAGCACTCCTTCGAGGACGACGTGGCCCGGGTCGCCATGGCCTCGGGCCTGGCAATTGGCGCGGTAGACGTTGCTGAGCTTCGACAGCAGCGTGGCCAATAGGGCGATGGTGATCACCACGCCGATGAACATCACTCCCAGCGCCGCGCCGAGCGACGCGGTGGCGCCCTGGATCTGAGAGCCGATCCACAACCAGAGCCAGCGGCGTGCCGATCCACAGCACGAGACTGCCGATGAACATGATCAGCACGACGAGGATCGCGCCCGCCCCGGTTCTCAGCAACCCCGAACCCCTTGCACGAGCTCAGATTAGTTGGACTTGCGGGCCGCAGCCGAGCTGCGACCCCGGCGTAATGGACAGCCGGAGGAAAGCTTGACCTGCCACCAGCCCATCAGCATCCCGATCAGCCCGAGCCGAGGCCTGACCTGCCATACGCCGCATCCGGGCTCGCCGATGTCCTGCCGCGAAACGCGGACAAAGCGGTACTTGCCCGGCTCCAAGAGCATGCGCTCGAGCAGGAGTCGCTTCTCGGCCTGATCGTCGGCCAGCCGGCTGATCGTCTGCCGTGAGCCACGGAGCCGCTCGGCCAGCTCGTCGCGCACCCGCTCGAGCTCGCCCAGGTCAAGCAGCCGGGGTTCCCCAAACGCCGTCGCTCTGGATGGCCGGGCCACCCATCTGAAAGGTCGTGACGAAAGCGTCGGCCAGCTCCCGTTCGAGCTTGGCGATCTGCTCCCGGAGCGAGCGGCCGCGCCGCGCGCTCATCCGACGGACTGACGGTCGGCGCCGGAGCGCCGGGGGAATGCAACTCACCGATGACCTGCTCAAGGAGCTCCAACACGTCCTCCTTTGTGGCCGAGGGCAGCTTAGCACCGGGCCTACCCCGGAGTACCAGGTTCCGAATGACCCGCCGCCCAGCACCTCGACCCCGATCCACAGCGCCTCCTCGATATGGATCGCCGGCACGCCCTCGACGCCGACGGCGAACAGGGCGATGCGCCGAGTCCGCGAACTGACGCCGTGCCCGGCGGCGATGTCGCCGAACAGCACGGCGTGAACGTTGCTGCGCGTCGGCGACCACCAGCCGCCCCGGCGGCAGGTGGTGGGCGTGCTCGGTGGACCCCAGACGATCGCCGGCGCGGCTCAGGCGGATCCCCAGACCGCCGGCCGTCGACGGCATCGGCGTCGAGCGCCCACACCGGGACGCCGGTCTCGACCACGGCAATCAGGACGGCATCGTCGATCAGGTTCCGGGAGCGAAACCGCCCGTGCAGCAACCGGTCCACCGCGGCCTGCTCGCTGGGGATGCGCGTGGCGTCGGGATCGAGCCCGACCTGGTGGAAGAACGATCGGTACGCGTGGGGGATCGGCTGGGTACGCATCGCCACCACATTCGCGCCGCGGTAGCGGTTGGAGAGGTAGCTGAGGCGCTGACGGACCGCGGGCGGGCTGGCGGACTGGCGGCAGTCCCGAGTCAGCCAGCTGAGCCGCAGTCCGGGGAACTCGGCGTGCAACTCGGGATCGACGAAGCCGGCGGCGGCGGAAAGCTCGCCCTCCATCCATCAGTGCTCGCCCAGCATCGCGCGGACCTGGCGGCCAGCGCCGCCGGCGGAGATCCAGCGATTGCCGATCAGCCGGTCGGCGACCACCCCGCCACGGCTCGGCCAGCTCGACCATCGGGCAGATGGCGACGCCGTAAAGGGACCCCGACCGCACCGTCGCTGTCATAGGCGACCGGGATCGTCCAGCGGTGCGAGCGGACCAGGGCCGCAGTCTCGCTGTGGCCCGCCTGGACCGCCACGGCGGCGAACTGCGCGGCGGGGCGAAAACTCGCGCGAGACCTTCTGGAGCGTGTCGATCTGGCGCTCGCAGTCGCCCGAGCCGGTGACGAACAGACCCAGCACCAACGGCTTGCGCCCGCAGACGTTCAGCGCCCGCGGATTGGGGTGGGCGGGGTCGCAGAGCGGGTGCACGTTGGCGTCCCCGTTGAGGGTCGAGGTGGCCAGCGGGGCGACGAAGTAGTGCAGTCGCTGGCCCGCGGGCGACGCCGGCTGTCCCCACACCGTGCGTGACGAACGTATAGACCGAGAAGCCCAGCACGAGCACGAGCCCGAAGATCCCGATCGTCCATCGGTAGGGCCGCGTGTCGATGGCCGGAGCCGGCGTCGGCTCGGAGCCGATGCTTGGCCGCGGCCGCGGCCGGTCGGGATCGAGCCGGTGTCCCGGGGGCGCGTCGGCGACTCCGGGCCGCGCCGGCCCTCCGACGCTCGGGGTCCTGCGACGGCTTCTCCGCCGGCTCGGGATTCTCCGACGGGTCTCGGTCACGCCACGCGGACTCTGGCACGCGCGGAGCAGGCCGCGGGCAGCTGCGGACCGAATCGCGACCCTGCGCCAGGGCTAGCACCGCCGGCAGCACGAGCAGCACGCCGCGCGAGCGACACCGACATGTCGACCAGGGTGACGAAGCCGAAGTCGCGGAGCATCGCGATGTTCGAGAAGACCAGGACGCCGAACCCGGCGATCGCCGTGATGCCCGAGGCGAGCACGGCGGCACCGGTGGACCGATAGGTGCGCTGACAGCGCGTCGGCCACCTCGTACCCGGCCGCCCGCTCCTGACGGAAGCGCTCGGACAGGAGCACGCTGAACTCGGTGGAGATCGCGATGACCAGCGCCCCGAGCGTCGCCGACATCGGGTTCAGCGGGATCCCGATCGCGAACAGGATCAGCGCCGACCAGCCCGTGGCCAGCGCGATCGGGATCAGGGGCACCAGCGCCCGCTGCGGCTGGCGGAAGACGACCAGCAGCACCAGCGCCGACGGCGATCAGCCCAGCCAGCAGCATCAGCATCCGATGCGCGGGCGAGGACAGCGCCGCGTTGGCCTGCGCCGCCAGCACCGGGATGCCGGCCAGCTGCGCCGTCACGCCGGGGGCGGATGCAGTTGCGAGCGCATGTAGTCGAGCACCTGCTGCTGGCGCGAGAGAGGCATCAGGCGGATTCCGAAGGCCAGCGTCGCCTCGCGATGGTCGGGCGTGATCACCGCCTGAGAGAAGTAGTCGGGACGCGCCGCGAGCAGCGCATTGATCTGACGCCGCGGTCAGCGCGCTCGAGCTCTGCCCCGCGCCGCCGCGGTCGAGAACAGGTCCGGCAGCGACAGCGCCGGGCACAGCGTCGAGTACGCGCACCCCTTGGTCTCGAGGTAGCCGTAGTGGGTGAACAGCGCGTTCTCATAGCTGATCATCCATCCCACCGTGGCCGGCGTGGCGACGTTCTTGGCGTGGACGACGATGTCGATCTCTCCCGAGACGCCGGTGACCCGCTCGAGCGTGCGCAGGTCGCGCAGCGCCGGCATGTTCGGCGGCACCAGCTTGGTCACGTCGGACTGGACCGAGGTCTGCGTGTCGGCGACCCAGCCGGCCACCGCCAGCACCGCCCCGACCGCCAGCACCCGCCCAGGATGCGCGAGCGACTCCCGCCGCGCGACGCGGAGCGATCGGCGCCGCGGCGTCGGCCGGCGCCGGCCGCGACGGCGCCGCGCCGCAGGCCGCGGCGCGCCGGGCACATCGCGCAAGATCTCGCCGGCGCCCCGCATCGACGGCGCCGAGGGCGCCGCCGTCACGGTCGGCCAGGACCAGGCCGCCGAACCGGCGGTCAGCGCGCAGACGAACGCCACCGCGATTCCGACCACCAGCAGCAGCCCGAAGCCCCGGACCATCGGCACCGGCGACAGAAGCAGAGCCAGGAACCCGGTCGCCGTGGCCAGCGCCGCCGTGGCGATCGTCGGGGCGCGAGCGACGCCGCGCCGCGCGACGGCGCGCGCGCGCTCGCCTGCCCCGCCGCTCCGGCGACCGCTGGCCTCCTGGGCTCGCGACTGGAACTGAATCGCATAGTCGACCGCCGAGCCCGATCAGGATCGGAAGCACAGCGATCGAGGCCATCGTCAGCGTGCCGCCGACCAGCGACAGGAGTCCGAAGGTGATGCCGGCGGCGGCCAGCGCCATGGCCAGCGGCAACAGCCGGAAGCTGGCCGCGGAACACGATCAGCAGCGTGGCCGCCATCACCAGCAGGGCCGCGATCAGCAGGCCGCCGATCGATCCGGTGATCGTCGAGGCCAGGTCGTTGATCACCACCGGCGCGCCGGTCACCGTGTACGTTCCACCGTAGGCCGAGCGGAACATCGGCATGCGGACGGCCTGGCGGATCCAGGAGATGGCCTGGGCCTGCTGAGCGTCGCTCAGGACTGGCCTTGAGACGTACCTGGATCAGCGCCGATTCGGCGGTCGGGAACAGGTAGGCGAAGCGCGCCTTGGGCTGGTTCACGCCACGGCTGTTGTCGAACACGATCGCTCGGGATGAACTGCGGATCGTCGATCCGCGGCGCGCCGGTGATCCCCGAGTTGAGGCCAGCTGCTCGAGCTGTTGGAGCTGTTGCTGGCTGCTCGAGCGCGCCGGCGGACTTGGCCGCCGCCTGCGCCTGCGCGCGGCTCAGGCCGCGCGCGAGGGCCAGCTTCTCGGCGCGCCTGGCGGCGCTCGTGATCTGCTGCTGGGCGGACTTGAGCAGCGACTGGATCTCGCGCGTTGACCGCCGCCACGGCGCGGTTGAGGAACGTCCCGGGCCCGTAGACGACCTGGACGGGCTTGTAGCGCATCAGCTTTCCGCACGGGCTCGCGCAGCCGCCGTATGGGGCGTGCGCGCCGGGCGGGGCCGGCTGGAAGGCCTGCAGCGCTGGCTCGGCACGACGTACTGCCCGGCCAGGCACGCCTCGAGGAACGTGATCGTGGCCAGGTCCTTGGTCTCGACGAGGTCGGTCAGCGGTTCCCGGATCAGCACGATCGACGGCGTCGCCGCCGAAGTGGCGGTGATCGTCGGCGGTGGCGCGGTAGCTGGCGGAGGAGCTCGAGACGAACGTGTCCGTACCCGTCGATGGCTTGAGACCCAGCGCGAGGATGCCGCCGGCGATCGCCGCGGCGACGACGATCGCGATCGTCAGTACCGGCCGCCGAGCCGCTGCTCGAGCAAGGCCCTCGAGCCTCTCCTTCATGGCGTTCAGGCTATCGGGCGCGCCTGTAGGCGGAAGTAACCGCGTCCGGCCTCAGCGACGCCGGCCGGACCAAACAGGCCGCGGCGCCTTAATCCATCGTCAGGGGGCCCTGCGACTCGCCGGCGAGGAACTGGCGGATGAAGGGGTTGTCGGAATTGAGCATGTCCTCGGCGGGGCCCGCCTCGACGATCCGCCCCTTCCACAGGACGTTGATGTAGTCGGCCACCCGGCGGGCGCTCATGATGTCGTGGGTGATCACGGAGAAGGTCGGCAGATGCTGCTTCTGCTTGGCCTTGGCCTCCTCCATCATGTCGCGATGGATCTCGAGGATCAGCTCGCCGAGTAGCGCGGTGCGGACCGGGTCGAGGCCGGAGTCGGGCTCGTCGAACAGCACGATGTCGGGCTCGAGCACGAGCGCGCGGGCGAATCCGGCCCGCTTGCGCATCCCGCCCGACAGCTCGTTGGGCATCTTGTCGCGGGCGTCGCCGAGGCCGACCTCGTTGAGGCGGCGCATGACGATTTCGCCGATCTCCTCCTCGCCCTTCTCGGTGTGCTGGCGCAGCGGGAAGGCGACGTTGTCGAAGAGGTTCATCGAGCCGAACAGGGCCCCGTCCTGAAACAGCAGCCCGAACTTCTTGCGCATCTCGAACAGGTCGTCGTCGGGCATGTTCGGGACCGACTCGCCGTGGACGAGGATGTCGCCCTCATCGGGATACAGCAGGCCGACCATGTGCTTGATGCAGACCGACTTGCCGGTCCCCGAGGGCCCGAGGATCATCGACACCATCCCCTCGGGCAGGCCCATGTTCAGGCCGCGCAGGATCCGCGCCCGTCCGAACGCCTTGTAGGTGTCGATGAACTCAACGGCATCCGGACGGCCCGACGGATACACCTTGTAGGTGTGCCACTTGTACTCCTCCTCGCCGGCGCCCTTCGGGTGGCGCCGGACGGGGAGGCTGCTCGTCGACGACGGAAACGCGCGAGCCGCCCTGCGCGGGCTCCGGAGGGGCGGCCGGCTGGTCGCCGTTGCCGTCGTGCAGACCCTCGGGTTCGCCCGCCTCCGCGGTCGCCGGCGCATGGTCCGGCTCGGTCGCCTGAGCGCCGTCGGACTCGTCCTCCCGCTCGTCGTGGAGGGCGGCGTCGGGCTCGTCTGCTCTGGGTCGTCTCTCCCGCTTTCCATTTCAGCCTCCGATTGGTGCCCTCGGGTTGGCGCCCCAGAAGAGCTGCGTACCGAGCATTCCGATGAGATGGACGGACACGATGTTGACCACCATCGATTTTGCCGTGGCGGTACCAACGCCGACCGGACCGCCGCTGGCGTTGTATCCGTAATAGCAGCCGACGAGAACGATGACGGTCGCCATCGCCATAGCCTTTATCAAGCTGAATAAGAGATCCGGCGGGTTCTGGAATTGCCAGAAGATCAGGAAGAAGCCACCTGAGGAGACGTCGCCGATCTGCTGGACCACCACCAGGTAGCTGGCGAAGAAGCCGGCGCCGATCGAGCAGATGTACATAAACGGGAGCACCAGCCAGGCGGCGAGCAGCCGCGTCGCGCACAGGAACGTCATGCCGCTGATGCCCATCACCTCGAGCGCGTCGATCTCGTCGGAGATCCGCATCGATCCGAGCTCGGCGACGATTCCCGTGCCGACCTTGGCCGCCATCATGTAGCCGAACCCGTAGCGGCACCAGCTCGCGCAGGTCGCACCAGGCCGCGAACACCCCCGCGTACGCCGGCACCCCGTTGGCCCGGTCGAAGTACGCGCCCTCGACGCCGCACTCGAGGCCGATGATGAACACCAGGCCCCAGATCACGAGGGTCGAGGAGACGATCAGGATCCCCGACTGGCGGAGCGCCTCGCCGAAGAACCTGAACACGCGCAGCCGGAACACCTCGCCGACCAT
Source organism: uncultured Solirubrobacterales bacterium (assembly GCA_963737535.1). GTDB lineage: Bacteria > Actinomycetota > Thermoleophilia > Solirubrobacterales > Solirubrobacteraceae > Palsa-465. The sequence continues at coordinate 7,011 of CAVTTU010000036.1, read as the reverse complement.
CTGCGAGATGAACTTGACCATCTCACCGAACGACTCGATCCAGCCGCGAGGTGTTGCCAGCAGGCCTTCCATCAGCGTCGCGCGCTCACTTCGCGATCGTGGTGATCTCGGGGTGCGTGGCCAGCAGCGTCTGCGTGAACGCGTAGTTGAACGCGAACACGCCAAGGAAGGCGATCACCACCGCCTGGTTGACGGCGCGCCCCACCCCCTCCGCCCCGCCGGACGCAGTCATTCCCTTGTAGCAGCAGACGATCGCGATGATCGCGCCGAAGATCGTGGTCTTGACGACCGAGCCCCACAGGTCGGTGGTCGAGGCGTTGTTGAAGAACGTGGCCCAGAACGGCCCGAGCGGTGCGTTGTTGACGAGCGTGGCGACGATCCCGCCGAAGATGCCGAACAGCAGCGCGTAGATGTCGAACAGGCCGGTGACGAGCATCAGCGCGAGGAACCGCGGGACGACCAGGTTCTTGACCGGATCGACGCCGAGCACCTGAAGGGCGTCGAGTTCCTCGCGGATCTTGCGCGCGCCGAGGTCGGCCGTGATCGCCGTGCCGGCCACGCCGGCCAGCACGATCGCGTCGACGAACGGCGCGAACTCGCGGATCGAGGCCAGCACGAAGAACCCGCCGAGCCGGTCCAGAGCGCCGAACAGGACAAGGAAGTTGGCCGCCTGCAGACCGGGTGCGGCGTAGCCGAAGGCGACCGTCGAGATGAGCAGCGGGAACCAGCACAGCTTCATCGCGAACAGGAACTGGCCGACGAACTCGCTGCCGTAGGGGTAGGGCGGCCGGATCGCGGAAACGATCGTCTTCCCGGTCAGGATCATCATGTTCCCGACCTCTTCCAGGACGTTCTTGGTCGGCAGGAACGTTCGATCGGCGACTGCTCGAATCAACTTCTCTCTGTCCTCCCGGAATCTTCGCCGTCGCACGCGCGCGACCGCGCGGGGACCTAAGCCTACGGCAACGACGCGCTAATGACCAAGTCAGAACTGTCGCCAGAACCGGCGCTGGGGTGCGGATGCCCGTGGTATGTTCCGCCCGCCGTGAGCCGGTGGAGAATGAGGAGTTGCGGGACGTGGTCGCGATCGTCGCCGGCCTCGGGTTGGTCGCGTGCGGAGGCGGCCAGGACCAGGACTCAGCGAGCCGAGCGGGATTTTCCCCGTGCAGGTGACGAACGCGACCTTCCCGTCCTTCCAGCGCCTGGCCGAGAACACGCACCTGGTCATCGTGGTGCGCAACACGGGCGCCACACGATCCCGGACATCGCGGTGACGATCACCAACCCCAAGTACGGCACCGCGGTGCAGGCGTTCGCGACCTATCTGACGATCCCGGGGCTGGCCAGCCACTCGCGACCGGTGTGGATCATCAACCGCGCCGCCCGGGACGGTGCGGCTATAGCTGCCAGCACGGGGGCGCCGGCGCCGCGGTCACCGCCTACTCCAACACCTGGGCGCGCGGGCGCTCAAGCCCGGCACGACCGCCACCTTCGACTGGGCCGTGACCGCGGTGGTGGCGGGGACCTACGTGGTCCAGTACGTGGTCGCGGCCGGGCTGAACGGCAAGGCCAAGGCGGGCTGAACGGTGGCGGGATCCCGCGCGGCACGTTCGACGTCAAGATCACTACCGAACCCGCAGAAGTCCTACGTCAACAACAATGGCCAGGTCGTCAACACCGTAGCCTAGCCTAGGCGACTGTGCTCGACGACGCGACCAGATGTTGATCCCGCTATCCACGGCGTGCTGATCGATCTGCTCGAGTTCATCGGGCGTGAAGTCGAGGTTCTCGAGGGCGGCGACGTTCTGCTCGAGCTGCTCGACGCTTGAGGCGCCGAGCAGCGCCGAGGTCACGCGCGGGTCGCGCAGCACCCAGGCGATCGCCATCTGCGCCGAGCCGTCTGACCCCGGCGCTGAGCGATCTCGTTCAGCGCGCGCACGCGCTTGAGGTTCTCCTCGGTGAGCATGCCCTCAGAGAAAGCAGTTGCCGCGCCGGACGCGCGAATCGTCCGGGATGCCGTCCAGATACTTGCTCGGTCAACAGGCCCTGAGCCAGCGGCGAGAACACGATCGCGCCGACGCCCTCGCTCTCGAGCACGTCGAGCAGCCCGCCCTCGATCCAGCGGTTCAGCATCGAGTAGGAGGGCTGGTGGATGAGCAGCGGCGTCCCGAGCTCGCGCAGGATCCGCGCCGCCTCCTCGGTGCGCCGGGACCGTAGGAGGAGATGCCGGCGTAGCGCGCCTTGCCCGAGCGGACGGCGGTGTCGAGCGCCCCCATCGTCTCCTCGATCGGCGTCTCGGGATCGACGCGGTGCGAGTAGAAGATGTCGACGTGGTCGAGGCCCATTCGCTGGAGGCTCTGATCCAGGCTTCCGAGCACGTACTTGCGCGAGCCCCACTCGCCATAGGGCCCGGGCCACATGTCGTACCCGGCCTTGGTCGAGATGACGAGCTCGTCCCGGTAGGGCCTGAAGTCCTCCGCGAAGATCCGCCCGAAGTTGATCTCGGCGCTGCCGTACGGCGGCCCGTAGTTGTTGGCCAGGTCGAAGTGCGTGATCCCGAGGTCGAAGGCGCGGCGCAGCATCGCGCGGCTGTTGGCCAGCGGGAGGTCGTCGCCGAAGTTCTGCCACAGGCCGAGCGAGATCGGCGGGCAGCTTCAGGCCGCTGCGGCCGCAGCGGCGGTACTGGAGCTTTTCGTAGCGCTCGGGGGCGGGTACGTAGAGAGTGGGCGCGAGGCGGGCGTTGAAGGGCATAGGCGCGAGTATTTCACGGCGGGTGCGGCGGGCCGTGCGCGACGGTCGACATGCTCCGGTCGGCGGTGGCCTTCGCCCACGGGAGAATCCGCAACGTCCGGGTTTGGCCATACGGATAGTGACCGGAGCGCGTCTCATCCCCTACGCTGTTTGCCATACGCCTCGGGGCAGCCCGAGGCCGTCTCTCGTATGTGCGTCTCCGCCGCCGAGACGCCTTAGGAAGGAACTACCAACGTATGCCTCGCATCCGCCAGCAGAACGTACTCGCAGCCCAGTGGACCCCCAACGGGGGAGCTCTCGGAGCCCCCGACCTGACAGTCGCCGACAACCAGATCTTTGGCGCCAACGTATTCAGCGCCGCAGTTCAGCGCCAACGGTTGCCCCGGGATGTCTTCCGCCGGCTGCAGCAGACGCTCGCTCGCGGTGAGGCGCTCGACACCTCGCTGGCCGACGCCGTGGCGCTGGCGATGAAGGAGTGGGCGCTGGAGCGGGGCGCCACGCACTACACCCACTGGTTCCAGCCGCTAACCGGCTCGACGGCTGAGAAGCACGACAGCTTCTACGCCCCCACGGGCGAGGGGACGGCGCTGGCCGAGTTCTCCGGCAAGGAGCTGATCCAGGGCGAGCCAGACGCCTCGAGCTTCCCGACCGGCGGCATCCGGGCGACGTTCGAGGCCCGCGGCTACACCGCCTGGGATCCGACGAGCCCGGCCTTCCTGCTCGAGAATCCCAACGGCGCGCTGCTCTGTATCCCCACCGCGTTCGCCTCCTGGACGGGTGAGGCGCTCGACCACAAGATCCCGCTGCTGCGTTCGATGGACGCTCTCAGCCGCTCGGCGATCCGGGCGCTACAGCTGTTCAGCGACAACGCGTCGCAGCGGGTGTTCACGACGGTCGGCCCCGAGCAGGAGTACTTCCTGATCGACGAGCAGTACTACTTCGAACGCCCGGACCTGATCACCACCGGTCGCACGCTGTTCGGCGCCAAGCCGCCCAAGGGCCACGAGCTCGACGACCACTACTTCGGGTCGATCCCCGAGCGGATCCTGGCCTGCATGCTCGACACCGAGCGCGAGCTGGCCAAGCTCGGCGTGCCGGTCAAGACCCGCCACAACGAGGTCGCGCCCAACCAGTACGAGATCGCGCCGGTGTTCGAGAACTCCAACGTCGGCTCCGACCACCAGCAGCTGACCATGCAGGTGATGCAGAACGTCGCCCGCCGCTACGGGCTCGTGTGCCTGCTGCACGAGAAGCCTTTCGCGGGCGTCAACGGCTCGGGCAAGCACAACAACTGGTCGATGGGCACCGACACGGGCAAGAACCTGCTCGATCCCGGCGACACGCCGCACCAGAACCTCGAGTTCCTGTTCTTCTGCGCGGCGGTCATCCAGGCGGTCAACAAGCACCAGGGTCTCCTGCGCGCGTCGATCGCCTCGGCCGGTCAGGATCATCGCCTCGGCGCCAACGAGGCGCCGCCCGCGATCATCTCGATCTTCCTCGGCACCGAGCTCGAGAAGGTGTTCGGGGCGATCGAGCGCGGCGAGGCCGGCGAGTCGACGCCGGAGTCGTTCCTCGGCCTGGGCACGCCGGTGCTGCCGCCGCTGCCGATGCACGGCGGCGACCGCAACCGGACGAGCCCGTTCGCGTTCACCGGCAACAAGTTCGAGTTCCGGGCCCTGGGCTCGAGCATGTCGCTGTCGCTGCCCAACACCGTGCTGAACACGATCGTCGCCGAGGCGATCGACTCGCTCGCCGACGAGCTCGAGAGCGAGCTGGGGCCGGGCAAGGACCTCGAGGCGGCGCTGCCGCCCGATCCTGCAGCGCAGCTATGCGGCCAACAAGCAGATCATCTTCGGCGGCGACAACTACTCCGAGGAGTGGCACGCCGAGGCGGAGCGGCGCGGGCTGCTCAACCTCCGCGCGACGCCCGACGCACTGCCGTACCTGATCAACACGACACCGTCGGGCTGTTCTCGAAGTACGGCGTGCTGTCGCCACGCGAGCTCGAGTCGCGCTACGAGGTGTTCGCTCGAGCAGTACGTCACCAAGCTCAACATCGAGGCCGAGACGGCAGCCTCGATCGCGCGCACGATGTTGCTGCCGGCGGCCATCAGCCACCTTGCGCTGCTCCGCGACGCGCGGCTTTCCGAGCTCATCGCCGAGCTCGAGGGGCTGATCCTCGAGTTCGTCGCCGCGATCAAGGAAGCTCGAGGCGGCCAACCTCGGCGATAACCAGCCGCACGACGACGTGCTCGACCACGCCAAGTACATGCAGGACCGCGTGATCCCGGCGATGACGGCGCGTGCGCGGGGTGGCGGATCGTCTCGAGAAGGTGGTGGCGGACGAGCTGTGGCCGTTGCCGAAGTACTCGGAGATCCTCTTCATCAAGTAGTGTCTCAGACGACGAGGCAGACGTTCAGGGGGCCCCGCCGGTGCGGGCTTCGTCGTTTCTCGGGCCGATTCGCCAAGCGGTTTGGCAGCGTTTTTTGGCCGCGGGCCGTCGACCTGTTCTGTGGAGCCGGTGGACTCAGCGAGGGGGCTGCGCCAAGCCAGCGACGAACGGGATTGGCAAGCTAAATCCGTACGATCGGTCGCAACGCAACGCCGAGATCGTCACCGCACGAGCCAACGGGGACTCCTGGAAGAAGATCGAGAAGCGTCTTGGCGTCAGCGGTCGCCAGGCCCGGCGAAATCGTCCGTGACGTGGGCGGCGCGACCTAATCAGCGCCAGTCGCCGTGCGCTCGTCGGCGATCCGCTGGCTCGCGATCAGCCGGGAGTCGAGACCTTCGCGCCAGATTGACGCTCGCGGACCTTCCGCATAGATGTGGGTGGGAATTACGAATGCGGGGGGCATCGGCGACTGCGACTATCAACGAAGACGGAAGGTCGTCATGAAGATTCTCTCCCAAGAGCAGAGGATCAACGAGACGGCCTTTCGCCGTGTCTGGGCTCGGGGGGTGCGCGGCCCGGTCGTCCCGAGGATTTCTTGCCCCGGCTGACGGTCAATCGTCCTACGGGCAACTACGTAGGAGACTCGGAGCCTTCACGCTGTTCGGCGGCCGTCCCAAAGAGAAGAATGTGGAGGGCGTGAGGTTGGCGACGTAGCAGGCCAGCTATGGAAGTCATCCCTCGGTTCCAGATCCACCAGTACAATCGATTCAGAGCGCCCGCCGCACCAAGCCCGGCGGCCAGCAGGCGCGCGCTGTCGTCGGTCACGCTGGCCGAGCCAAGCAACCCCGAGGTTGCGAGATTGGTCAGATTGACTGCGGTCGAGAACGTCCACGGCCACATCGCCAACAGCAGCGCGGCACCCACCGTGCGCGTGAGCCCCTCGAGCGCCGAGAAGCCCGAGTCGCCTCCTCCGGCGAACCCGGCGGTCCAGTAGCGCGCGACCGAGATTGTCGCCACCGCCCCCAACAGGCCGCCTCCCATCGCGCACACCGTCGTCTCGAGCTGAGCCACGTTCCCCTGCGTGAAGTCCGGGACTGCTACCAGCCAACCGATCAGCTCGACGGTGATGAACTTGGCGATCGGCGAGAAGAGGTGCTTGATGATCGCGTCGAACGCGCCGACTGCCAGCTTGCCGATCCCCCCGCCGACGGCTCCGCCGAGAATGCTGAAGGGGTTGGGGATGTCGATGGCCTGGGCTGGCGCAGGCGCGGCGAGAAAGACCAGGAGCATCGCGACGACCAGCGCCGCGATCGCTGCTATCAGCAGTCGGCGCCCCCTGGCCGGGGTAAGCCGTCCGTCCTGCGAGGTGGTGCCGGAGGCGTGATGCGCGCAGCGGGACCCTTGCATCGTCGCGCTTCAGTCGACGAGAGCCGTGACGCTGCCCAACAACAGCAGCACGCCGAGCGACGTGCCGATGATCTGCATCCCGCGTCGCCCTCCGAAGAGCACGATCAAGCAGCCCGCGATCAACGCAAGCGGCGCGATACCAGCGGTCATGGCGAGCGCGGGATTCACGAGAGCGTGAGCACCGTTGATGAACTTGCCCACGCCCTCCGCGGAATCCGGGATCCCGGCAGCCTTCTTGACCACCTCGATGCCGACCCCGAAGCGCACCGCCGCGAGCGCGACGATCCCCGCGAGGACGACCGTGATGCCGCCCCGAGGCAGTCGGGAAATTCGATTGGCGAGGGCCACGCGCGTACCTCCTGGGAAAAGGGGTGAGACGTCGAGGGCCGGCGGCGCGCGACGGCCCCTCCGCACGCCCAGGTACTGACTCGCTGCGGCGAAGCCTCGCTCCCGTGCGAGC
>CAVTTU010000035.1:0-80150 GCA_963737535.1 uncultured Solirubrobacterales bacterium | reverse complement strand
ATTCAAGCCGCTTGCGGAGCACGGCGGGAGGACAGGAAGGCGAACAGGCGCGGTCAGGGAGACGCGAGCCAATGTCGGAAGGAAAACTCGCTATAAGCCTCTGAAATCGTTCTTTTCGCGGAAGAAAAATCAGGCCGGAGCTCCCGCTTCCCCGCAGGATTTGGCGGGAGTTTTCGGCACAAAACCCGGCTTGGCAAAAAGGCCGCTTCTTCGCCTGTAAACGCGAGCATCTCTCGTAGGCCCGAAGCCTAGACGCGTCCCGAGACCGGGATCAGCGCGCCGGTCACCGCCCCGCTTCGTCCGAGGCCAGAACAGATCACGGCGGCGAGGTCGGCGGGCGCGACCCAGCGGCTGAAGTCCGCGTTCGGCATGTCGCGCCGGTTCGTAGGTGTGTCGATGATCGAGGGCAGCACCGCGTTGACCGTCACGCCCTTGAGCTTGAGTTCGTCGGCGAGGCTTTCGGTCAGCCGATGCACCGCGGACTTGCTCGCCGCGTAGGGGCCGAATCCGGAAGCGGCATGGGCGCGGACTGAGCGCCGACATTGACGATGCGGCCCGCGCCGCTCTCGAGCAAATAGGGAGGGCGGCCTTGCAGGCGTTGAGCGCGGTCTTCAAATTCATCGCATACATCCGATCCCAGCCCTCGACCTTGCCGTCCGCGATCGTTTCCCATTGAAACCCGCCGGCGATGTTGAGGAGCGCATCGATGCGCCCGAATTTCGCCTTGACCGAGGCCATCGCCGATTCCGCTGCCGCAGCGACGTCAAATCGACGCCGCCAACGATGAGTGCGTTCGCGAAGAACTGTTCAGCGAAGCCTTCGGGAGCGGCCGGGCGTGATCGATCAGCGCGACCGATGCGCCTTGTTTCGCCGCCGTCTCAGCGATGACGCTTCCCAAGGCGCCCAAGCCGCCGGTGACGACGATCGTCTTGCCCTGCATCACGGGGTCCTACGCCGCCTTCTCGACCGGCGCCTTGGCGGCCTTGATCTCGTTGAGCGCGGCGGCCCGCGTTTTCCCCGCTTCTAGCAGCGCTCGCCTCTTTCACATGTCCGTATCCGCGGATCGCTTCATAGGCGCTGACGACGCGAACGGCGACCGGATGCGACGCCGGGGTCAGACGCTGGACAAGATCCGCGACGTCGGCCTCGAATTCGGCGAGGAGGCGCCGCTCGAGCTTGCGCTCGTCGCTCGAGCGGAACGGATCGAGCCACGTGCCGCGCAGGAATCTGAGCCGCGCCATGATGCGGAACGCGGCCATCGCCCAAGGGCCGGCCTCGCCCTTCTTCATCTCGTCCGCCAGCCGGATCGTTGCGCGAACGGCCAGGCGCCGAGGTGGAAATGAAGCTTGTAGGGGCCTTCGAATTCGCGCTCGAGCGCCTGCTGAAACTCGGGCGCGGCGAACAGCCGCGCGACTTCCCACTCGTCCTTGGCGGCGAGCAGCTTGTGATAGGCGCGCGCGACAGCCGCGGTCAGGGCCTCGCCGAGGCCCGCGCTTCTTTCGGCGGCGCGCACCCGCTCGACGAGCTCGCGATAGCGCGCCGCGTAAGCGGCGTCGCGATAGGCCGTGAGATGCGCGGCGCGCCGGTCGACAAGCATGGCTGGAGGCGCTCGGCGTCACGCAGGTTGCGATGGAGGCGACCGGCGTTTACTGGCGGCCAATCTGGGCGATCCTGGAGGACCGCTTCGAGTTGATGTTCGTCAACGCACGGCACGTGAAGCAGGTCCCGGCGGAAGACCGACGTCAAGGACGCGCAGTGGCTCTGTCAGCTGTTGGAGGCCGGGCTGTTGAGCGGCAGCTTCGTGTCGCCCAAGCCGATCCGCACGCTGCGGAACCTGACTCGGTATCGCAAGACGCAGATCTCAGACCGCCAGCGGGAAGCCAACCGCCTGCACAAGATCCTTGAGGACACCGGGATCAAGCTCGGCTGCGTCGCGACGGACATCCTCGGCAAGTCCGGCCGGGACATGCTCGACGCGCTCGTGTCCGGGACCACCGATCCGAACGTGCTCGCGGATCTCGCGCGCGGCAAGCTGCGCAACAAGATCCCGGCGCTGCGCGAAGCGCTGTGGTCGCTTCGCAGACGAGCACGCGCTGATCGTCGGCCAGATCCTCGCGCACATCGACTTCCTCGATGAAGCGATCGACCGGCTGTCGACGGAGATCGAGGAGCAGATCGCCCCTTTCGCCCGACAGCGTGACTCTGCTGATGACGATCCCGGGCGTCAAGCAGCGCGCCGCCGAGGTGCTGATCGCCGAGATCGGCGTCGACATGAGCGTGTTCCCGACTCCCAAGCACCTCGCCTCCTGGGCGAAGGTGTCCCCCGGTAACGACCAGTCCGCCGGCAAACGCCGCTCGGGCAAGACCGGCAAGGGCAACAAGTGGCTCCGCGCGACCCTGACCGAAGCCGCGAACGCCGCAGCCCGGACCAAGAACTCCTACCTCGCCGCCCAATACCAGCGCCTACGCGGCCGCCGCGGCCACTCCAAGGCGATCACCGCGGTCGGCCACTCGATCCTCACCGCCGCCTGGCACATGCTCCAGACCGGCGAGCTGTACCCGACCTCGGCGGCGACTACTTCACCCGCCAAGACCCAGACCGGCATCACCAAACGCCTAGTCCGACAGCTCGAAGCGCTCGGACACACCGTGACGCTCCAACCCCGGGAGGTCGTCGCCTGACGGAGATTTCGCTACAGCGCACCTATGTTTCGCTTAGCTGACCAGCCTCGACCGACGCTGCCCCGGGCTACCCTTAGCCGATGCCCGCCCAGGCCTATGCAGGGAAAGAGTGCGTCTGCCAGCTCCGCAAGGGGATCTGCGACCAGTCGTGCGTCCAGGACATGCTCGAGACGCCGTTCTACATCGCCTGCCTGCGGCTCAAGGGCCGCCGCTGCCTGGTCGTCGGCGGCGGCGAGGTCGGGCTCGAGAAGGTCGAGGGCCTGCTCGCCTGCGACGGCGACGTGACGCTCGTCGCGCCCGACGCCCATCCGGAGCTCGTCCAGCTCGCCGCTCGAGGGCTCGATCCGCTGGGAGCGGCGCGAGTACCGAGCCGGCGACCTCGACGGCTGCCTGATCGCGATCGCCGCCACCGACGACACCGACGTCAACATCCGCGTCTTCGAGGACGCCGAGCAGCGCGCGATGCTCGTCAACGTCGTCGATGTGCCGCCGCTGTGCAACTTCATCCTGCCCGCGATCGTGCGCACCGGCCCGCTGGCCATCGCGATCTCGACCGCCGGCGCCTCGCCGGCGCTGGCCAAGCGGATGAAGCGCGAGATCGCCGAGCTGTTCGGCGAGCCGTACGCGCACCTGGCGATCCTGCTCAACGACGCGCGCGGCTGGGCCAAGGCGACGCTCCCGACCTACCAGGACCGCAAGGAGTTCTTCGAGTCGATCGTCAACGGCGAGCCCGACCCGATCGAGCTGCTGCGCGCCGGCGACGAGCGACGCCGTGCGCGACCTGATCGCGGCCGCGCAGCGGCACGCCACGCGCCGGCCTGAGGCGACTGCGAGCCCGTGAGCGAGCTGACGCCATCTCGACGCCGCCGGCCGCGCGCGGATGGTCGACGTCGGCGCCAAGCCCGCCACCGAGCGGCGCGCCGTCGCCCGGGCGGTGGTGCGGGTCTCGCCGGACGACCGCGCGGCGCCGTGCTCGACGGCGACGCGCCGAAGGGCGACGTGCTCGGCGTCGCCGCGCATCGCCGGGATCCAGGCGGCCAAGCGCACCGTCCGAGCTGATCCCGCTCTGCCATCCGCTGGCGCTGTCGTTCGTCGGCGTCGACGGCGAGGTCGATGCCGCGGCGGGCGAGATCGACGCTCACCGCCGAGGCCCGCACGACCGGCCCGACGGGCGTCGAGATGGAGGCGCTCACCGCGGCCTCGGTCGCCGCGCTGACCGTCTACGACATGGTCAAGGGCATCGAGCGCGGCGCCGAGATCGCGTCGGTGGCGCTGGTCGAGAAGTCCGGCGGTCGCTCGGGCACTGGCGGCGGTCGGGCTCCGACCGCCGAGTCCCGTAAGCTCGCCGCGATGCGAGCGCGATCCTCACGATCTCGACGCTCGGTCGCGCCGGCGCGACGGAGGACGCCTCGGGCGCCGCGCTGGCCGAGCTGGCCGACGCAGGCCGGCGCCGAGGTCGTGGCACGCGAGGTGGTGCCCGACGACCGCGGCCGCGATCGAGGATGGCCTGCGCCGGCATATCGTCGCCGGCGACGTCTCGCTGATCTTCACCACCGGCGGCACCGGCCTGACGCCCGACGACGTGACGCCGGAGGCGACCAGGGCGGTGATCGAGCGCGAGGCGCCCGGCTTCGCGGAGGCGATGCGCGCCGAGTCGCTGCAGCACACGCCGATGGGGATCCTCACGCGCGGCGTGTCGGGGATCGCGGGCCGCACGCTGATCATCAACTTCCCCGGCAACCCGAAGGCGATCGGCGAGCTGTTCCCGGTGATCGCGCCGACGCTCGCAGCACGTCGTCGCGACGCTGCAGCGCGAGGGTGGACGAACGACCGCCGGCCATTGAGCTGCGCGGCCTGGCCCGCCACTTCGGCGAGCGGACCGCGCTGCGCGACGTGTCGGTGACGCGTGCCGGCCGGGCGCCACGCTCGCCGTCCTCGGGCCGCAACGGCGCCGGCAAGTCGACGCTGCTGCGGATCCTCGCCACGCTGCTGCGCCCGCACGCCGGCGAGGTCGCGCGTGCTCGGCGAGCCGCTGCCGCAGGCGAGCGTTCGCGGTGCGCGGGCGGCTCGGCCTGCTCGGCGCACGAGCCGCTGCTCTACCGCGACCTGACCGGCGCGCGAGAACCTGCGCTACCACGCCCGCCTGCACGGCGTCGCGGAGCAGCGGGTCGACGAGCTGCTCGAGCGCGGTGGGGATGGAGCGCCGCGCCGACGACGCCGTGCGGCTGCTCTCGCCGCGGCATGGTCCAGCGCGCTCGCCGTCTGCCGCGCGGTGCTGCACGACCCCGCGCTGCTGCTGCTCGACGAGCCGCGCGCCAACCTCGACCCGGCGCGCGGCGGAGCTGATCGAGCCGCTGATCGGCCGCGCGAGCGGCTGCACGCGCGTGCTCACCAGCCACGACCCGCAGGCGGCGCTCGCCGAGGCCGACCTCGCGCTCGGGCTCAAGGACGGGCGCGCCGGCGTACGCTCGGCGCCGCCGGCGCAGGCTCGACCGCGAGCAGCTGAGGGAGCTGTACGCATGAGGACCGCGCTCGCCGTCCTGCGCAAGGACCTGCTGCTCGAGCTGCGCACGCTCGAGACGCGTGCCGGCGATGGCGCTGTTCTCGCTGACCACGTTCGTGATCTTCCATTTCGCGCCTGAACCGAGCGACGATCGACGGGCAGCTGGCCGGCGGGCGTGCTGACGGCGACGCTGCTGTTCGCGGCGATGCTCGGGATCAACCGCCTGTTCGTCGCCGAGCGCGAGCAGGGCGGGTTCGACGCGCTTCCTGCTCGCGCCGTCGACCGCACGCGCGCTGCTCGTGGCCAAGGCGGCGGCGCTGTTCCCCTTCCTGGTCGTGCTCGAGCTGGTCGCCGTGCCCGGCGTTCGGCGCTGCTGCTGCTCGGCCCGTCCCTGCGGCCCGCCGCTGCTCGGGCTGATCGCTGGTGCTCGCGCTGGCCGACATCGGCGCTCGCCGTGATCGGCACGCTCGTGTCGGCGCATCGCCGTCCACACCCGCGCGCGCGACCTGATCGGGCCGATCATCGGGCTGCCGCTGCTGATCCCGGCGCTGATCGGCACCGCGCGGGCGGCCGGCGCCGCTGCTCGCCGCGCACGCGCTCGGGCTCGCCGCCCGGCAAATGGCTGGCCGTGCTCGGCGCTCTATGATCTGGTGTTCGCACTGCTCGCCTACGCGGTGTTCGACTTCCTGCTGGAGGACTGAGCTCTTGACCACGCTACGGCCGCGGCCTTCGCGGCCTCTCGCTCGCCACCGTCGCCACGATCACGCGTCGCGCTGGCGCTCGTGTTCTTCTACGCGCCGCTCGACGCCGATCAGGGCTTCATCCAGAAGATCTTCTACCTGCACGTGCCGCTGGCGATCGTCTCGCTGTGCGGGTTCATCGCTCGGCGGCGTGCTCGCGATCGGGCACCTGCGCACCGGCGACGCGCGTGGGACATGCGCTCCTACGTGGCGATCCACATGTCGCTGATCTTCGCGGTCGGCGGGCCTGATCACCGGCTCGATCTGGGCCAAGGCCTCGTGGGGCCACTGGTGGGTGTGGGACGAGCCGACGCTGGTCTCGTTCCTGATCGTCTTCCTGCTGTTCGCGACCTACCAGCCGCTGCGCTTCTCGATCGAGGATCCCGAGCGCCAGGCGCGCTACGCGAGCGTGTTCGCGATCGTCGCCGGCGCGTTCGTGCCGCTCAACTTCATCGCCGTGCGGCTCGCCCAGCGGCTTCGTCCACCCGCGCGTGCTGACGCTGACCGGCGGCAACCTGCCCGGCTCGATGCGCCTCACGTTCCTCGTGTCGCTGGCGGGCATCGCGCTGCTGTTCGTCGACGCTGTGGAAGTACGAGATGGCCGCCAAGAACACGCCGCATGCAGCTGCGGGCGCTGCGCCGCCGGCTGCTCGGCGAGGACGCCGTGCGGCCGCCGGGCACGGAGCGCGGCGCCGTCATGAGCCGGACTGGTACTCGCCGCGCCCCGCGCTGCCGCTGCACAGCGCCGGCAAGTACGTCGCCGGCGCCTACATCGTGTTCTTCGCGCTGGTGCTGATCTACGTCGCGATCATGGCCGACGCGGCTGCAGTCGCATCGAGCGCGAGCTCGCGCGAGCTGATCGCGATCGAGCTGACTCGAGCAGGCACGGACCGCGGACGGAGCGCGATCGCGAGCCGGAGCCGGTGGCGATGAGCGAGCTGCTCGCCATCGGCATCTCGCACAAGACCGCCCCGGTCGAGGTGCGCGAGCGGCTGGCGCTGCCCGAGGCGCGGGCGGCCGAGTTCCTGCGCGACCTGCGCGGCGCCGCCGACGTCCACGAGGCGGTGGCGATCTCGACCTGCAACCGCACCGAGCTCTACCTCGTCGTCGGCGACCCGGTCGAGGCCGAGAGCACGGTGCTGGCGATGCTGGCGCGCGCAGGCCGGGATCCGCCCGACCGAGCTTGCCGTCGGCGATCTACTCGCAGCGCAACTGCGACGCGGCGCGCCACCTCTACCGCGTCACGGCCGGGCTCGAGTCGATGATCGTCGGCGAGGCCGAGATCCAGGGCCAGGTCAAGCGCGCCTACGAGCGCGCGCTGGCCAGGAGACGGCCGGCCCGCTGACCAACCGCCTGTTCAACGCCGCGCTGGCGACCGGCAAGCGCGTGCGCACCGAGACCGGCATCGGCGAGCGGCAGCTCAGCATGTCGAGCGTCGCGGTCGCGCTGGCGCGCGAGCTGCTCGGCGAGCTCGACGGCCGCGAGGTGGTGATCATCGGCGCCGGCGAGACGAGCGAGCTGACCGCGCGCGCGCTCGCCGACAGCGGCGGACGGCACGATGTTCGTGGCCAACCGCCGCGCGCGACCGCGCGCTCAGCCTGGCCCGGCGCTACGGCGGCGGCAGCGGTCAGCTTCGACGAGCTGCCGCAGGCGCTCGATGCAGGCCGACATCGTGGTCGTCCGCCACCGCCTCGCCGCACCTGCTGCTCGAGGCGCGGGGAGCTCGCCGAGGTCATGGAGGCCCGCGGCGGGCGGCCGCTGCTGCTGATCGACCTCGCCGTTCCGCGCGACATCGACGCCGGCGTGCGCGAGCTCGACGGCATCTCGCTCTACGACATCGACGACCTCCAGGCGGTGATCGTCCGCAACCGCCAGGTTCGCCAGGCCGAGGCACGCAGGGCCGAGGGGATCGTCGAGGAGGAGATCCAGCATTTCGCCGCCTGGCTGGGCTCGCTCGAGGTCCTGCCGACGATAGCCGCGCTGCGCGATCCGGGCCACCGAGATCGCCGCGCAGGTGGTGGCGGAGAACAGCGGCAGTGGGAGTCGGCCTCGCCGCGTGACCTCGAGCGCGTCGACGCGATCGCCCGCGCGATGGTCAACCGCCTGCTGCACGAGCCGACCCTGCGGATGAAGGAGCTCCGCGACGACCGAGTCCACGCGCGGATGGCAGCTCGTGCGCGAGCTGTTCGACCTCGGAGCTGAAGACGTCCGCGCGGACGAGACGCAACCGGCTGAATCAGCGGCCGAATCAGCCGAGCCGCTGGCTGAGGTCCGCGTCGCTCTCAGAACGCCGTCGCTGATGCGGATCGGAACGCGCGGGAGCGCGCTGGCGCTCGCGCAGGCCCGCTCGGTGGCCGAGCGGCTTCAGGCCGAGTGCGAGCTCGTCCCGATCGCCACCTCGCGGCGACCGCGGCGGCGCTGGCCGACAAGTCACGCTGGGTCTCGGAGCTCGAGCAGGCGCTGCTCGACGGGCGCGATCGACATCGCCGTGCACTCGGCCAAGGACGTCCCCGCCGAGCTGGCGCCGCGGGCTCGAGCTGGTCGCGATCCCGCCGCGGGCCGATCCGCGCGATGCCATCTGCGGGGCGCCGACGCTGGCGACCTGCCCGCCGGCGCCCGGGTCGGCACCAGCAGCCTGCGACGGGCGGCCCAGATGCGCGCGCGTCCGCGACGACCTGCGGATCGTCGCGCGTGCGCGGCAACGTCGACACCCGGCTGCGCAAGCTTGCCGCGGGGGAATGCGACGCGCTCGTGCTCGGCATGGCCGGCTTGGAACGGCTGGGCCGCGCCGCCGAGGCCGACGGCGTGCTCGACGAGTCTGGTGCCCGCCGCCGGACAGGGGGCGCTGGCGCTCGAGGCTCGGCCGGGGACGCTCGATTCCGCTCGGCTGGCCCGGATCACCGACGCCGACGCGTTCCTCTGCGTGTCGGTCGAGCGCGAGCTGACCAGCGCGCTGGGCGCGTCGTGCAACACCGCCGTCGGCGCCTACGCGCGTCCGCTCGACGGCCAGGTGGAGCTGTCGGCGTGGGTGGGCGCTCCCCGATGGCTCGGCCTGGATCGCCGACCGCCTGCGCGGTTCCGCCGCCGGCCTGGGCCACGCGGTCGCGCGGCGCATGATCGCCGCCGGCGCCGGAGAGCTTCTGCGGATCGCGGAGCGGGCGGCGTGACCGTGTATCTCGTCGGCGCCGGTCCGGGCGATCCGGGCCTGCTGACCATGCGTGCGCTCGAGCTGATCGCCGCCGCCGATGTGATCGTCTACGACCGGCTGATCCCTGAGGGGCGCTGGACGGCGCCCGGCCCGATGCCGAGCTCATCTACGTCGGCAAGGAGGGGGGCGGCGAGTCGGCGGCCCAGTCCGAGATCGATCGCCTGCTGGTCGAGCACGGTAGGGCGGGACGCGCGGTCGTGCGCCTGAAGGGTGGCGACCCGTTCGTGTTCGGCCGGGGCGGCGAGGAGGCGGAGGCGCTGGAGGCGGCCGGAGTCGGGTTCGCGGTCGTGCCGGGCGTCACCGCCGGAGTCGCGCGCCGGTCCTACGCCGGGATCCCGGTCACCCATCGCGACCTGGCCAGTGCGGTGGCCTTCGTCACCGGCCATGAGGACCCCGGAAAGCCCGAATCGGCGCTCGACTGGGATGCGCTCGCCGCGTTCCCGGGAACGCTCGTCGTCTACATGGGGGTGCGCCGGCTGCCGCGCGATCAGCAGCCGCGCTCCAGGACGGCGGACGCGACGCCGATGAGCCGGCCGCGGTGGTCGAGCGCGGCACGCTGCCCGATGCAGCGGACGGTCACGGCCACGCTGGCGACGATCGCGGTCCGCGGCAGCGGAGGAGCAGGTGCGTGCCCCGGCCATCGCGGTGTTCGGACCCGTCGCCGGGCTGGCCGAGCGGCTGGCCTGGTTCGAGGCGCCCCCGCTGTCCGGCCTGACCGTCGCCGTGACCCGAGCGCGTGCGCAGGCCAGCGGTCTGGCCACGCGCCTGCGGGCGCTGGGGGCGAGCGTGGTCGAGGCGCCGGCGATCCGCATCGTTCCGCTCGACGGCGCGCTGCCCGACCTTGGCCGATACGACCTCGTCTGTCTGACCAGCCCCAACGGCGTCCGGCTGCTGTTCACCCGTTTGGCGCAGGACGGCCTGGATGCTCGTGCGCTGGCCCGAGCCCGCGTCGCCGCCATCGGCCCGGGAACGGCGGCCGCACTCGAGCGCCACGGAATTCGCGCCGACATCGTGCCCGAGCGGTTCGTGGCCGAGGGTCTGCTGGATGCGCTGGCGGCCCAGCCGGTCAGCAGCGCACTGGTCGCTCGCGCCGCCGACGCGCGCGACGTGCTTCCCGACGGCCTGCGGGCGCGCGGCGCCGAAGTCGACGTCATCTCGCTCTACGAGACCCAGGTCGAACCACTCACCGAAGCCCAGCTCGAGGCCGTTTCCCGTGCTGACTACGTCACCTTCACCTCGTCCTCGACGGTACGGAACTTCTTCGCCGGCGCCGGCGATCGGGTCGCGAGCTCCACGCGGTTGCTCAGCATCGGTCCGGTGACCAGTCAGACACTCCGCGAGCACGGGCGGGAGCCGGACGTCGAGGCCGCCCAGCACGACCTCGATGGACTGATCGCCGCCCTGATCGAGGATGCTGAGCGCACGTTCGGTGCGCGTTAGGACTACGTAGTTTCACCCTTGTGAGGTCCGAGCCGCACAAGTAACTTTGCTCAAAGATGATCAAAGGGAAGCGTTTGATCACCGGGGCAATCGGGGCCGCAACCGTCATGTCGGCGATAACCGGAGTCGCGCTGGCGGCGGCACCGCAGCTGCACGCAGCCAGCGCCTACGACAACTTCCACAAGCACCAGTCGAAGACGCTCGACATCTTCCTCGTCACCGCCGCGAACAATCCCGGCAAGCTGAACGGCGGACCGGCGATCTACCACCACGGCCCCGAGGGCGGCAGTGGCACGCTTCGCTGTGCCAAGGCGCCGCTCAAGCCGCGCTACAGGTTTGCCTCGGTGCAGTTCGGCTTCCCGGGCGCGAAGCTGAAGCTGACGAACGGCTCCTACAGTTTTTCGGTGAAGTGGACCGCCCGCCGCCGGCCGGTGCTCGGCAGCACCGACAGGCCCGTCACGCTGCATCTGTCGCTCACGGGCAAGGTGCAGAGCCCGAGCTCGATCACCGGGGAATTCAGCGCTCGCGGGGGACACTGCACCCTCAAGAAGCCGCTGCGCTACACGGCTTCGCTCGACCCCGACTTCCCGCTGCCGAGCGGGTCGTAGGGGGCAGATATTTAGCTCGCGTGGGCGCGGACGGGCGTAAAATCGCTCCCCGGGGCCAGCGTGAACGCTGAACTGTCGACCAACCAGCTGCGGCGTGCGTTGCGCATCGCCGGTGAGCTCACCGAACTGCGCGAGCTCGGCGAGTTCCCACAGCGCACGGCGCGGATGCTGCGAGAGCTGGTCCCCTGCGACCACTCCGGCTACAACGCCATCGACCTGGACTCGGGCCGCGCGACGGTGGTGGCCGATCCGGCCGACACGGTGTTCGAGGGTGGCCCGGAGCTGCTGGCCGCCTTCGGTCACCAGAACCCGATCCTCGTTCGCGCGCGCAACGGAGACAACCGCATCATGCGCCTGTCGGACTACATCAGCCGCCGGGAGCTGCACCGCACGGACCTCTACCTGGCCGTCTACCGGCAGATCTCGCTCGAGTACCAAATCGGCATGCGCCTCCCGGCCATCGGCCGCCGCATGGGCCGTCAGGGCGAGATGGTGGGGTTCAGCCTCGCCCGCGAGCGGCGCGACTTCGACGACGCCGATCGACTCGTGCTCGAATGGATGCGGCCGCACTTCGCCGCCACGCTCGAGCGACTGCACGAGTTGACGCTGTTGCGGGCCATCCGCGCAGGCGTCGAATGCGACCCCGGCCGATGGGTGGTGCTGGTGGACGACCAGGACATCGTCGCGTGGGCAAGCAGCGGAGCCGAGCTGGCGCTGGGCGCTCGGATCGGCGAACGGCTGCGCCTCGACGGTCACTCGGTCACGACACGCCGGGTGCCGGACGCCTATCCGGACCTCGACGCCCTCTCTATCGCGGTCGCGCCCGCGTACGATACGCAAGCGCTGCGCCGGATCGGCCTGACCAAGCGCCAGGCCGAGGTGCAGGCACTCGCGATTCGCGGCCTCAACACGCCCGAGATCGCCGATCAGCTGTGCCTCAGCCGGCGCACGGTCGAGAAGCACTTCGAGGCGATCTACAACCGGCTGGGCGTGCGGACCCGGACGCAGGCGATCGTCGCCTCGCTGGCAGCGACGGATCGCTGAAGCGTCCAGGTCGTTAAGGTCGGGGGGCGATCGATGCGTGCTCCGGTGATCACCTTCCTCTCGGACTACGGTCTCCAGGACGACTTCGTCGGTGTGTGCCACGGGGTGATTGCCGCAATCTGCCCGGAGGCGCGGGTGATCGACATCACGCATGGGATCGAGCGCCACGGCATTCGCGCCGGCGCCCTGATCCTCAGCGGCGCGCTCCCCTACATGCCGGCCGGCGTGCACCTGGCCGTGGTCGACCCCGACGTCGGGGCTCGGCGTCGGGCCGTCGCCCTGCGCCTGGCTGACGACCGTGTCCTCGTCGGCCCGGACAACGGACTACTTGCGCTCGCCGCGGCCAGCTGCGGAGGCATCGTCGAAGCGGTCGGGATCGCCGAGTCTCCGCTGCGCCTGGAGCCCGTGGCCGCCACCTTTCACGGACGGGACATCTTCGCTCCCGTGGCCGCGCACATCGCGGCCGGAACCCCGCTGGTCGATGCGGGAGAGCCGTGCGATCCGGCCGCCCTCGTCGAGCTCGAGCTTCCCAAGCCCCGCCGGCAGAAGCGAGCGCTGATCGTCCACGTGCTCTACGTCGATCACTTTGGCAACGTGGCGCTCGACGTAGCCCATGACCAGCTGCAGGGCACCGGCGTCAAACTCGGTGGGCGCGTCCGCCTCCAGGTCGCCGGCCGCAAGGCGCAGGTGGCTCAGTTCGCCCGCACCTTCGCCGAGGTCGAGCCGGGGGAGCTGCTCGTCTATGAGGACGCCTACCGCCGGCTCTCGATCGCCGTCAGCCACGGCAATGCCGCCAAACGCCTCGGGCTTACGACTGACGCCGAGCTACGGATCCGTCCGGAATGACTCTCGGGGTTCCGAGGGTCCACCTCCGCCTCGCCGACTCGACCAACGCCCGCGCCCGCGAGCTTGCCGTGCGCGGCGCTCCCCATGGCACGCTGGTCACCGCCGCGGAGCAGTCCGCCGGGAGAGGACGCCAGGGGCGCACGTGGGTCGCTCCTAACCGGACGGGCTCTGCTGTGCTCCCTGCTCGTTCGCGATCCTCCCCGGCTGCTGCCGCTCGCCGCGGGTGTGGCCGTGGCCGAGGTCGTCGGCCCGGACGCGAAGCTCAAGTGGCCCAACGATGTCCTGCTGCACGGCCGTAAGGTGGCCGGCATCCTTGTCGAGGGACGGCCGCAGGAGCGCTGGGCTGTGGCGGGTATCGGCCTCAACGTGGCCCTCGAGGAGCACGAGTTCCCGGCCGAGCTCCGGGACGTGGCCGCGACGTTGGGTTTGGGGCCGGATGCGATCGAGCCCACACTGGACCG
This sequence comes from uncultured Solirubrobacterales bacterium, assembly GCA_963737535.1. Taxonomy (GTDB): domain Bacteria; phylum Actinomycetota; class Thermoleophilia; order Solirubrobacterales; family Solirubrobacteraceae; genus Palsa-465. The sequence continues at coordinate 66,618 of CAVTTU010000035.1, read as the reverse complement.
GCTCCTAGCAGCGCTCGAGCGCTGGATCGCCGCCGATCCACCCGAGGTCATGGCCGCCGTACGGGCGCGCGACGCCCTGTTCGGCCACCGTGTCCGCTGGAGTGACGGCGAGGGCGAGGCGGCCGGCATTGACGACGCCGGCCGGCTGGTTGTCCTCACCGATTCTGGCCGCGTGGCACTGGATGCGGGCGAGGTTCACCTCGCCCGCTGACTCACCAGTGCTAAATCAGAACGCCTTGTAGTGACCGTCGCCCGTCTTGAAGCCGTGGCCCGACATGTTCGAGCACTTGATCGTCGTCTTGGTCAGGATGCTGCACGTCACGCCGAGCGAGGACCACTTGGAGCCCGGGCCCAGGGTCTTGGCGTGCTTGCCGACGAACGAAGCCTGGCTGATCAGGATCAGCTGCGGCTTGCCGGTCTTGGAGATTCGCACGAACGGGTCGCCGACGCCGTTCTTGGCCTTGGGGACGCCGTTGGCTTCGCACAGGATCCATTTGGCCGGTTTCTTCGGCGCGTGGATCATGATCCCGCACGTGGCGCCCTTGCTCTTGCTCTTGGTCTGAAAGAGCTTCGCGTGCGAGGTGGTTGCGGCGAGACTGACCGCGGCCGGGGCCGCGATGGCGAGGATCGCGGCAAGCGCGATCCCGTAGCGAATTCGATTGGTCATGGGCGAGGATGCTCCTTACTCGGGTTGAAGGGGCGCTAAACGAGCGCACCGGCGCTAAACGAGCGCAGATCCTACGCGGCGGCCTCGGCGTCACGGCCGGCCGGCGCGACCTCGGGCTCCTCGGACTCGACTTCAGCCTCGTCCGGCCCGGCATCAGCCCCGTCGGGCTCGCCATCCCCCTCATCGGATTCCGCATCCAACTCGTCCCGCCCGTCGTCGTCGGCGCCCGCGAGATCGGGCTCCTTTTCGATCTCCTCCTCGATCGGCGTGCCATTGACGGACTCTGCGGCAGCCTGGGGCTGCCCATCGGCGCCGCCCGACTTGCGCCGCCGCCGGTTCTTGCCGCGGCGACCCTTGGGGAAGTTGCGCAGAAGCTCGCGAGCCAGCGCGGCCGGCTTGCGCGCCATCCGGGTCCGAGCGCCGCGCAGCGCCTCCTCGGCCTCGGGGGTGTGAGCGAGCGCGGCGGCCAGCAGCGCCGCCGACAGTCGCCGGTCCTCCTTGCGCGCGGCGTGGACCAGCCGGCGGGCGTTGCGCGCGTGGGCCGCCCCGCTCGAGTTGACCAGCAGCCCGAGCAGGCGCTTGGTCTCGGGCCAGCGCTGGACCGCGTACTCCTCGTGGACCTCGCGCGTGTACTCGGCCATCCGCCAGATCCAGGCGTTGGCCTGGTCGCGGCGGCCGATGCGGCGCTCGGCGAGCGCCTGAAGCATGATCTTGACGCCCTCGCGTCGCTCGTCGCGCGGCCACCCGGCCATGATGTCGATCGCGGTGTCGAAGGCCTCGGCGTCGCGGCTGGCGGCGATCTCCTGCAGCGCTCGGAGCCGCAGCTGAGAATTGCGGTTGCGCTGCACCGCGGTGAGCAGGAAGCGGCGCTTGAGCTCGCCGCCGCGGTCGAAGTGGAGCATCGCCTTCGCGCGCCGCCAGCCGTTGGGGGCCACGCGCGCGCCGGCCAGCGCCGCCCACACGTGCTGCTCGCCGTAGTCGAGGTGCTCGACGGCGATCCGCCACAGCTCGCGCTCGAATACCTCGGCCCGCCGCTCGGGATCGGGCGTCACCGGAAGCACGCGGCGCTCGACCCGCACGCGGCGGCCGCGGCCGCGGCGGACCGGCCCGACGACGATCGCGCCGCCGCGGTAGACGTCGCGGTCGAGCAGCGAGTGGAGGGTGACAACCGGGTCGTCGTGCTTGGTCGCGGGATGGACGAAGTCGACGACGATCCCCGCCTCCTTGCCCGGATGGCGGCGCGTGACGCGCCCGACCCGCTGCTGGTAGATCCGCTTCGAGGCGGTCGGCGCCAGGTGCATGCAGATCGTCGCCCGCGGGCTGTTCCAGCCCTCGGCGAGCAGCTGAGCGTTGACCAGCACATCGATCTTGCCCGACTCGTAGTCGGCCAGGATCCGGGCCAGCTGGCGCTTGGGGGTCTCGCCCGACACCGCCTTGGCCTTCATCCCGAGCTCGCGGAAGGCCTGGGCGACGTTGTACGCGTGGCGCACGCCGGCGGCGTAGACGACGCCGGGCACGCCGTTGAAGCGGGTCTTGTAGAGGTCGGCGATCGCCAGGTTGAACGGCGTCTGATCCAGCAGCTCGGCCAGCATCTCCTGGTCGAATTCGGTATCCACCTCGCCTCGGCGCAACGGCACCTTGGCGATCGTGCGTACCCCCGGTCCCGGGCGGGATGCGGATGCAGCGCAGCGGCGCGATCACGCCGCGGCGAGCGGCCTGGGCGAGGTCGAAGCGCGAGGTCTGGGTCGGGAACAGGTCGGTGACGTGCCGGGCGATCAGCGCGCCGGTCGCGGTCATGCCGATGAAGATCGGGCCCGGCCCAGCCGCGGATCGAGGCCGAGGTCTTCTCGCCCAGCGCGGTGTGGGCCTCGTCGCAGATGACGATCGTGTAGGCGTCGGAGACCTTGCCCGCGTTGCGCACGAACCACTGGTAGGTCTCGACCGTCACCGGTCCGTTGGCGGCGTCCTGGCCGTCGAGCAGCGGCGCCGCGAGATGCGCTCGCGGTAGCCGCGGTCGCGCAGCTCGCCGTGGAACTGGTCGACGAGGTTGCGCCGGTGGGTGAGGATCAGGATGCCGCCGGTTCGCGAGGCCTCGACGAAGCCGAGCGCGGCCACGGTCTTGCCGGCGCCGGTGGCATGCTCGAACCAGAAGCGGCGGTCAGCGTTGGGATCCTCCGGCTGTCTCGACCAGCTCGCAGATCCTCGTCACCCTCGTCCTGCCAGTCCTGCGGCTCCTCGTCCTCGGGCTCCTCCTCGTCGAGCTCGAGATCGGCATCCTCTTCACCGGGGATCGCGGCCGAGGCCAGCTCGAGCACCGGCGGCGACGCGCCGTTGCTCGGCGCCGTTGCCGTTGCCGTTGCGCTGCGCCTCGGCCAACAGTGCGGTCAGGGTTCCGGACAGTGCGTCGACCTGATGGGCCGAGAGGACGGTGCCGTCGACCAGGTGGGGCTCCTCCTCGGACAGCAGCCGCTCGAGTCCGAGCAGCAGCGAGAACCTTCGTCGCCACTCGATCGAAGGCTCATTCGGCTCCCCTGTCCACCTCGGCCAGGGCAGCGTCGAGCGCTCGGCGCCGGGCCGACCCCAGCGATAGAGCGTCTTCTAATGTCTCGCCCTCGTACACGAATCGTTCGCGCGTGAACAACTCCGCGCGTGCGATCGCGGCAGGACTCGGAAATGGGGTGGAATCACCCATGGAAATTGGAAGCTTGCGTCTAGAATGTGCGAGCCGCGGCAGAACGTGTGCGGCTCAGGCGGTCTCAGCAACAACCGAGGACGGCGAGGTAAGTCCCTCAGAGTGCCCCCTCGCCAGTCACCTACAGGATAACGCCTATTTAAGCAGATCCGGTTCCCGACTAACCGGAATACGCCGTATGGCAATCTGTCCTGGTGCGCGTCCACCGTTCCCGTCGCCCGGTTGCTGCTCGGTTCCGTCGCCCCGTTGTTGCTCGCGGTCGTGGCACTGGCAGGGTGCGGAACCCAGGCTCACAACGCAGGCGCCGTCCAAGGCGGTCGCGAACGCCGCCTTCGAAGGATCCCCGCCGCCGCTGGCCGCGCTGCACGCCAAGGCCAACGAGTTGATCGGCGGCGGCGCCCCCGCTTTCAATGCGTTGCGGGCGAGCCTTCGCGGCTATCCGATCGTCATCAACAAGTGGGCGTCGTGGTGCGATCCGTGCCAGACCGAGTTCCCGTCCTTCCAGCGCGCTTCGGTGCGATACGGCAAGCAGGTGGCCTTCGTGGGCGTCAACGGCAAGGACCACAACCAATCCGCGGCCGGCTTTCTCAAGCAAGTTCCCGGTCAGCTATCCGAGCTACACCGACCCCAACGAGAGCATCGCCCGCACCCTGCAGGCGGCCACGTATTTCCCGCAGACGATCTACATCAATCGGCAGGGCAAGATCGTCTTCGACCACGCCGGGCCCTATCTGAGCGCGAGCGCACTCGAGCGCGACATCCGTCGCTATGCGCTCAGAAATCAATGACCGGGGTCGCGGCCTACGAGATCCGCCGGGTTCGCGACGACGGCGAGATGCAGGCGGCTCTGCAGCTCCGCCACGACGTCTTCTGCGTCGAGCAGGGCGTCCCGAGCGGGAGGAGCTCGACGGTCGCGATCAGCGAGGGCATCCATCTGGTGGCGGTCGTCGACGGCGAGCTCGTGGCCACCTGCCGGGTTCTGCTGGTCGGAACGACCGCTCAGTTCAGCCGTCTGGCCGTTCGGCGCTCGGCTCGCCGGCGGGGGATCGCCACCGCCCTGCTCCGCCTGGCCGACGAGGAGACGCGTGCGCTCGGCGGCGCGTCGCCTTGTCCTGCACGCCCAGACCTACGCTCAGGCCCTGTATGAACGCGCCGGCTACCGAACGCGCGGCCGCGTATTCACCGAGGCCGGGATCAAGCACATCGCGATGGAGAAGCAGCTGTGAGCCGGCGATGCCTGAGATCCGCATCGATCCCCTGACCGGCAGGCGCGCGATCGTCGCCGGCGCCCGCGCGGGGCGTCCGGGTGGCGAGCTGACCGCGCCACCGCCGACCCGCGCTCGATCCCGCAGACCGATCCCGTTCGCGGAGGGCCACGAGGACCGCACGCCGCCCGAGCTGTACGCGGTCCGGCCCGAGGGCGGCGAGCCCAACGGCCCGGGCTGGGCGGTGCGCGTCGTGCCCAACCTGTACCCGGCGCTCAGCAGCGAGCCCGACGGACTGCCCGAGCGACATGCCAACCAGGACCTGTTCTGGGCGGCACCGGCGCTCGGGGCGCACGAGGTGATCATCAACTCTCCCAAGCCGGTCGTGTCGCTGGCCGAGCTCGAGGTGCCCGAGGTGGAGCTCGCCGATGGATGTCTGGCGCGAGCGCATGCGCGCGCACGCCGATGCCGCCTACGTCCACGTGATCGTCAACGAGCGCCGCGAGGCCGGCGCGTCGCTTCCCCACACGCACGCCCAGCTGTATGCGCTCGACTTCGTGCCCGCCGACGTCGCCCGCGAACGCGAGCGCTTCGGCGCCTACGCCACGCGGACGATGGGCGGCAACCTGCTGGCTGATCTCGTTCAGGACGAGGTGCGCCAGCGCCAGCGGGTCGTCGCCATCGACGACGACACCGTGCTGATGGCGCCCTACGGAGCGCGCGTGCCGTTTCAGCTCCTGCTGGCGCCGCGGGTCCCGAGGGCGCGCTTCGAGGACGAGGGTCCCACCGGCGCATCGATGCTGCACGAGGCGCTGGGTCGGCTCGGACGCCGGCTCGGAGCGGTGCCACCGCTCAATCTCTGGGTGCGCACCGCCCCTCAGGGCGCGGAGTACTTCTGCTGGCGGATCGACATCCTTCCGCGACTCACTCACTTCGCCGGCCTCGAGCTCGGCGCCGGCGTGCACCTGAACATCGTCCCGCCCGAGCAGGTCGCCACGGAGTTGCGAGACATCTGAATGCGGGCCCTGGTCCAGCGGGTGAGCCGCGCCTCGGTGTCGGTCGACGATCGCGTGATCGCGGCGATCGGGCCCGGGCTGTTGGTGTTGCTCGGGGTGGCCGTGGACGACGGCGAAGGTCAGGCGGACTGGCTGGCCGACAAGGTTCGCCGTCTCCGCGTGTTCCCCGACGCCGACGGCCGCATGAACGAGCCGCTCGGCGAGCGCGAGGTGCTGTGCGTCAGCCAGTTCACGCTCTACGGCGACGCCCGCAAGGGCAACCGGCCCAGCTACATCGCCGCGGCGCCACCCGAGCGGGCCGAGCCGCTGTACGACCGCTTCTGCGACCGCCTGGGCGCGCAGCGGGGTGTGTTCGGGGCGCACATGGCGGTCGAACTGGTCAACGACGGGCCGGTCACGCTCTTGCTCTCCTCGCCCGAGAACGACCGATAATCCACCTGCAGATGCTTCGCTACCGGTATCTGTTCACGCAGCTGGTGCGCCGCGAGATGCGCCAGAAGTACCAGGGCTCGGCGATTGGCGTGCTCTGGTACCTGATCAATCCGCTCGTGCTGATGGCCGTCTACGGCGTGATGCTCGGGCCGCTGCTCAAGGCCGTGCAGTATCCGGACTACCCGATCTTCATCCTCGCCGGCCTGCTCGTGTGGCTGTTCTTCGCCCAGAGCCTCACGGCTGCCACGACCTCGCTGGTCGACCAGGCGTCGCTGGTCTCGAAGGTCCGCTTCCCCCGCGAGACGATCCCCACCGCGGCCGTGACCACGCAGCTTGTGCCGTTCTTCGCCATGTTGATTGTGCTGATCCCGGTGGCTCTGGCCATTCGCGACAGCGCCAGCCTGGCCCTGCTGTGGCTGGTGCCGCTGATCGTCTGCCTGTTCGCGTTCACGCTGGGTCTGGCCCTGATCGCGGCGACGATGCAGGCCTACTTCCGCGATGTCCAGCCGATTCTGACCGCGGCGCTGCTGCCCTGGTTCTTCATCTCGGGCGTGCTGTTCAGCCTCCAGAGCTCGAGTCTGCCCGGGCTCAGCTCGCACCACTTTCTCGAGGCGCTGTTGCGCTGGGTGAATCCAATCGCTCCGTTTATCGACGCCATGCGCACGGTGCTCTACAACGGTCACTCCCCCAGCCCGGCGACGATCGTCTATGTGGTCGCCGCCGCGGCCGTGGGCATCGGCGCCGGCGTGCTGGTGTTCCGGCGCCGCGAGGGCGAGCTGGCGGTGATCCTGTGAATCTGGCTCCCGGCGAGATCGTGCTCGACGACGCGTGGCGGTCGTTCTCGCCGCGGGGAGACCGAGGTCGCACGGTGAAGGAACTGGTCACCGGCCTCGGGCGTGGCAGTGGTGCCGAGCTGCCCATGACGCAGGCGCTGGCCGGGGTTTCCCTGCGCGTGACGCCTGGCGAGACCGTCGGGATCGTGGGTCGCAACGGGGCGGGCAAGACCTCCACGCTTCGCGTCCTGGCCGGGATCATCCCCCTGCACCGGGGGTTCGCCGGCTGCGGGGGGCGCGTGGCGACGCTGATCGATCTCGCCGCCGGCTTCGGTCGCGAGTTCACCGGACGCGAGAACATCCATCTCACCGCCGCCCTGCACGGGATGTCACGACCCGATGTCGAGGCCCGGATCGACGAGATCATCGCCTTCTCGGAGCTGGGCCACTTCATCGATGCTCCGATCAAGACCTATTCATCGGGGATGCTGGTGCGGCTCGGGTTCTCCGTGGCCGCCCACCTCGAGGCCGACGTGCTGCTGATCGACGAGGTGCTCGCCGTCGGCGACGAGGCATTCCAGCGCAAGTGCCTGCGCCACATCCACTCACGGATCGAGCAGGGAACGACGGTCATGCTCGTATCCCACGCGCCGGGCACGATCGAGCGCGCCTGCCGCAGGGTGGTCGTCCTCGACAGCGGGCGGGTGGTGTTCGATGGCCCGACCTCGGAGGGCCTGCTGTTCTACCAGCGCATGCTTGGACTCGAGGACCAGGAGCAGGAAGCCGCCCGCCGCGCGCGCGACAGTGCGGTGACGCTGGTCGAGGCGAGCCTGAGCGACGGCGAGGGACACCTGCGTCAGGTGTTCGAGACCGGCGAGTCGGTCCGCCTCGTGCTCGACCTCGAGGCTGGCGCCGGCGCGCCCGATGTGACCGTGGCGATCGAGGTGCGCCAGGCGGCCGGTCACCCGGTGTTTCGCTCCGAGGCTCCCGTCGCCACCGCGGGCGGAGGCGGCCGGCTCGTCCTGGAGATTCCGCGGCTGACGCTCCTGGGCGGCGACTACGACATCGCCATCGGCGTGCACGAGCCGGGCGATACCGCACCCGGCATCGACCGCCTGCTGAGCTTCAGCGTGGCCAGCCTCGAGGACGCCCAGGGCATCGCCGATCTGCGAGGCACGTGGACGTACAGCGGTGCGCCTGTCGAGGTGAGGCGATGAAGGATCCGCAGGAGGCCCTCGACGCCGCGCGCCAGGCCGCGGCTCACGAGCCCGGAACCGGTGACGACGCGGCGTGGCGGCTCGAGGACCCATCGTTCTCGGCTCGGCGGCTGGCCGAGTGGGCGATCATCGAGCCCGAGCAGGCAGAGGTCTACTCGACCCGGCGCTTCGGCAAGCCGATCACGGCGACGAAGCGGCTGATGATTCGGATGCTGTCGCAGTACCTCGGGCAGATGAGCGCTCAGCAGAGTCGCTTCAACGCCCAGATCGCCGCCCATGTGATCCGGCTCGAGGAGCGCGTGGCCGCGCTCGAACATGCGACTCGCCAGCACGACGAGGGTGGCCGGCCGCCGGAATGAGAGTCAGTCAGGTGCTGTGCGCCGCGGGCCCCGTCGACGCGGTGACCAACCAGGGGCTGGCCTGCCGCGCGCTGTTTGAGCGCTGGGGGTGGGATGGCGCGGATTACGCCGCGGTGATCGCACCGGGAATGCCGCGGCAGTCAATCCGCCACCTGCACGAGTTGCAGCCGGCCCAGGGGGAGGCGTTGGTGCTGCATTACTCGGGCTATGCTCGCGGCCTGGAGCGCGTGTTCGACTCCCGCCGGCGTAGCTTGCTGATCTCCCACAACATCACGCCGGCCCGATATTTCTGGGCCCACGAGCCGGTCGAGGCCGTGCGTTGCGAGCTGGGTCGCGCCCAGCTGGCCGAGCTGGCGGGCCAGACTGGCGCCCTGGCCGGCGTGTCCGAATACAACGCGGCCGAGTTGCGGGGAATGAGCGGGCGCGAGGCCGGCGTGATTCCGGTCCTGTTCGATCGCGCCGCCCTGCCATCGCCAGGGCCGCCCCCGAGCGGGCCGCCAACGATCCTGTTCGTCGGCCGGATCGTGCCCCACAAACGCCAGGACCTGGTCATCCGCGTGTTCGCCCGGTATCGCCGATTCGTGCCCGATGCTCGCTTGGTTCTGGTCGGCGTGCCGCTGTCACCGGGGTATGGCGAGGCCCTGCGACGGCTGGCCGAGGAGCTGGCGCCGGGGGCCGTGAGCTTCGAGAGCGGTATCTCGTCCGAGCGACTGGCCGAGCACTACCGCGCCGCCCATGCCTTCCTCTGCCTATCCGAGCACGAGGGCTTCTGCATCCCGCTGCTCGAGTCGTTTCACTTTCGCGTTCCGGTGATCGCCCGCGATGTGGGGGCGATCGGCGAGGTGGTCGGCGACGCCGGTGTGCTCGTGTCAGAGCACGACAACCCCGACGTCGTGGCGGAGCTGTTGCGGATCGTGGTCGGCGATGCCGAGCTCCGCGCCGAGCTGCTGGCGCGTGGCGAACGCCGGCTCGATGCCTACACGTACGAACGCACGTCGGCCACCCTGCGCCACGCGGTGATGAGCGTGGCCGCGGCATGAGCTACGCGGGTCGCGCATGAGCGACGCGGGTCGTGTCAGGACCGCGGTCAGCCGGCTCGGGTTCAACCGGTCGGCCCTCGTCCGCCGCCTGATCCGGCTGGGCAGCCCTCGCCTGCGCGAGCTGCGAGCTCGGGTTGTGCATGGCCACGATCCGCTCGCCGTCGCGCTCCGCCCGGCACTGGGGTGGCTCGAGGCTGGTGTGCTCCGCGTGCCCCAGGGCCACGGCGGCGGCCTGATCTTCGACATGCGCTATCTGCCGATCTCCCATGCCCACATCGGCTCGATCGCCTTCGGAAACCTGGAGAGCTCGGTCCAGGAGGCGATGGTCCGTCACCTCGGGTCCGGCGGCGTCTTCTATGACATCGGCGCCAACCTCGGGTTCTTCTCGATGCTCGGGGCCCACCTCGCCGGGTTGGAGGAGGGACACGTGTACGCCTTCGAGGCGGCGCCCGAGAACGCCGAGGCGATCGCCGCCAACGCCAGGCTGAATGGGATCGACAGCATCACGATCATCGCCAAGGCCGTCTCCTCGCACGCCGGCCGCGGCCGCCTTCAGGTCGTCGACGATCAGAGCTGGTCAAAGCTCGAGGACTACGGCGAGCACCCCAACACCGAGCAGGTGATCGAGGTCGAGCTGGTCGCCATCGACGATCTGCTGGCGCGGGGCGAGCTGCGCCCGCCGACGCTGGTCAAGATCGACGTCGAGGGTGCGGAGATCGCCGTGCTCCGCGGTATGCGCGAGACGATCGAGCGCCATCGCCCGGCCATCATCTGCGAGCTTCACGGCACCCACGCCGAGTTCGTCGCGGTGATGGCCGAGCACCGGTATCGATTGATCAATCTGGAGGGCACGATCCCGGTCCAGGAGGAGGGGGCCAGCGCACACGCGCTGGCGCTGCCGCCCGGCGATCCGGGGGACTAAGCGGGTTCGGTCAGTTCGGCTGCCGGGGTTCCGCGTCCGTTGACTCCAACGTTGTCCTAAATAATCTCGGACAACGTTGGAACCATCATCGCGGGCTGTGCCCCGCACCGCTGAAGATCCGGTCGTACCGCCTGTGCGTGCACAGACTCGGCCCCGGCACGGCCGGGTTCTCGCGGAACAGGCGGTAACCCTGGTTGGTGCGCAACGGCGGCCCGATCGCGTCGGATGGGTGACCGTAGGGCAGGGTGGCGACGATGTAGTCCGCCTTGCGCGACACGGCCACATGGGCGTAGTCGGTGTCGAGCAGCGGCAGCTGTGAACAGAGCGGGCGCGAGTCGAGGAAATACGCTGCCCAGAGCTGCTGTGGGGGCCACATATCGAGCCGGATGGAGGCGTTCTTGGGGAGCGAGTCGGCCCAGGCGCTGAGCTGGATCGTGGCCTGCGGGAGCTGGTAGCCGGTGTCGCGGATATCGGCCACGAAGCTGGCCACGCTGGACACCAGGAGCACCGCGATCGCCGCCGGCCCGGCGCGTCTGAGCCGCCCTGCCCCGACCGCCGCGATCAGCAGCACGAGCGGGCCGATGAAGGCCAGGAGCTTGAAATGGAAGTAGTAGCCGAACGCGCGGTGGCGGAAGTAGATGGCCAGCAGGATCCCGACGACGAGGAGGCCCCCGAGCCCCCAGGCCAGCGCCTTCGGCGCCGACATCAACCCCCACACCGCCAGCAGGAGAACGCCCACCATCAGGACGATGCCGATCACCGAATTCGGCAGCGAGAGGAAGTAGTTGAAGGGGACGAAGTGACCGAGATCGCCGCCCCAGCCCTGGAGGGACTGGCCGGGCTCGAGCACGGTGATCGCTCCCTTCAGCTTCTGTGCGACCCCGACCACCGGGACGGCCAGCAGGAGCGCGACAGGGACGATCCACAGCAGGCTCCGACGGCCCGATACAGATCCCCCAGCCGGAACACATCCTCGCCGGCAGCGATCCGCCGCCGGCGCTCGATCCACATGAACACCACGATCGGCACGGCGGGTATTGGCGCCGCCAGCGGATACGCGAACGCGAGGATCAGACCGAACAGGATGAGCAGCGCCAGCGTCCCCTGGCGAGCACGCCGGCCCAGGCCCGGCTGCACCACCCACCAGCCGAGCACCAGCGTGAAGGGCATGGCGAAGAAGCCCCAGGTCTGGTTGAAGTACGGGTTGAGCACGGTGTACAGCGCCATGCGGTCGAGTCCGGCCAGGACCATCGCCGCCAGCGCGATCGCCGGCCGAGCACCGAACAGGTCGCGGGCGACGAGGAAGAAGCCGACCGCCGACATGGCCAACAGCAACGCGGCCAGCGGCGCCAGCACCTGCCACGTGGCCAGCCCGGACAGCGACGAGACGCCGGCGAAGGCGTAGTAGATCGGGAACTTCGACTTCCACGTGGGCGGGATCTCGTTGATCGGCTGGGTGATGTCGGTGCCGGTCGGATACACGTGCTTGAGCAGCTCGGCGCTGCCCGTGGCGACGTGGGCGTCGGAGCCGGTGCCGACCGGGGCCGCGTAGTGCTGCGCGAACAGCATCGGGATGAGCGCGACGGTCACCACGACGACGGCCAGGTAAACGGGCCAGCCGAGCCGCCCGAGCGAGAATTCTGGCCACCCGTTGCGTCGCACGGCCCATGCCGCCAGCGCCAGTCCCGCCAGCAGCACGGCGACCAGCGCCACGTGGTAGGGGACCGCGGCGAATCCCAGCAGCGTCAGCGCCAGACCGACCGCACACGCGCCGGTGGGGAGGATCCACAGGGGCTCGTAACGGCGCAACGGAGACGGCAGGAGCAGCCGCACGACACCGAATCCGCCGACTCCGAAGAGGCCGACGCTGGCGGCCAGCGTGCGCAGCGTGTCGGGAACGGCCGCGAATGCGTCGTGGCGGGGGCGGGAGTTGAAATGCCACGAGATCGCGGCCAGGACGAGCAGGATCAGTCCGGCCAGCAGAAGCTGGACCATCCGCGGCGGGGCCGCCTCGAAACGCCGGCTCAGCGTTCCGCGCGGACGTGATTCTTGGCCTCGGTCAGCACCCTCGAGAGGAACACCGGGTTCCCCAGCAGGTACCTGCGCCACATCCGATGAGGCTCGATCGCCAGTCTGAAGATCCATTCGAGTCCGTTGTCAGCCAGCCACCTGGGAGCGCGGGGGGTGTGGCCGGACACATAGTCAAACAGCGCTCCCACCGTCCATACGACGGAGCCGTCGAGGCGCTCAGCGTAGCGGTCGACCCACAGCTCCTGCTTCGGTGTCCCCATGCCGACGAGCACGATCCGCGGCCCGTGGGCGTTGATGTCCTCGATCACCCGCTCGTTGTGGGGCGAGTCGAGATCAAAGAAGCCGTGGTGGGCCCCGACCACGTCGAGGCGCGGATACCAGCGCCGAAGCCGTGCGGCCGCCTCGCGCGCGATCGGCGGCTCTGAGCCGAGCAGGTAGATCGGCTGTCCGGCCAGCTCGCACAGGGTGGCCAGGCCCCAGATCCAGTCGGCCCCGGTCATCCGGTGGGGCACGGGCATGTTGAGCACGCGGGCCGCGAGGCGCACCCCGTAGCCGTCGCAGTAGACGAGGTCCGCTCGCCGCAATGCTTCGCCCAGCCCGGGGGTCAGCCTCGACTGGTTGACGACGTGGGCGTTCACATACATGACGCGTCGCGTGCGACGCTCGGAGGCCCACCCGGAGATCGTCTGCAACAGCTCGGCCGGCTGCGCCAGATCGATCGGGATGTCGAAGATGGCCGAGGCCGGCCGGCCGGGCGCGGGCTGTGGCGGGCTGGCTCCATTGCCCGCGTCGCGAAGGGCATGCGCGGTCACGTGGCCGGATGGTACGCCCGTTCCCGAGTCACCGCGGCAGAATCCGCGCATGCCGGCAATCGACGTCAGCGTGATCGTCCGGGCCCGCGATGAGGCGGTCAGTATCGGCCGTTGCCTGGAGCTGGTCGCCGGCCAGCAGACCGACGGAGCGGTGGTGGAAACGATCGTGGTCGACAACGATTCTCGCGATCACACCGCGGCCATCGCCGCCGGCGCAGGGGCCCGCGTGGTCAACATCCCTGCCCGCAGGTTCACCTTCGGCCGATCGCTGAACCTGGGCGCCGCCAACGCCCGCGGCGAGATTCTCGTCGCCCTGTCCGCCCACGCCTTTCTGCCCGATCCCGGCTGGTTGGCGCGGGCCGTGGCACGGTTTGCCGATCCTCGCGTGGCATGTGCGTCGGGCGATCGGTGGGGCCCAAACGCGGAGCCGCTGCTCGAGCCGATTGAGCAGGACATCGCCGGCGCGCGGCGCCACCCGGACTGGGGCTACTCGAACGCGGCCGGGGCGTTTCGTGCCGAGCTGTGGCGCCGGCGACCGTTTCGCGCTGACCTGCCGGGGCGCGAGGATCAGGAGTGGGCGCACCACTGGCTCGAGCAGGGGTTCGTCTGCCTGATCGACCCCGCCCTGGCCGTCGATCACGATCACAGCCACGATCCGCTCCCGGCGATCTACCGCCGCGCCCGCCGCGAGGCCGAGGCCCTGGCCAGCTACGCCGAGCTGCCCCCGTACCGCTCGCGCGAGCTGGTCCACGACTGGTGGTCGGACCTGCGCTTCTACGACTCGCCGCTCCGGGCCCGCCTCAGCCACCGGCGGGCCGCCCGGCTGCTGGGTGCGTACGCGGGCCGGCGTCGGGCGAACCGCGCGGATGCCTAGCTGACGTCGCCGAACGACCGAACGGGCCAGCGGCGACAATCTCGCGGTGCCACCGATCGTCGCCATCGACGTCAGGGACGCCGCCGCGCCGCAGCTTCGCGGTTGGGGTCGCTATGCCCAGCGCCTGTGGTGGGCGCTCCAGGACAGCGCCGAGAACGGTTTCGAGCTGGCGCCAATCATCGACGGGGGTCGCGCTCCCGAGGTCGTCTTCGAGCAGTTGACCCTGCCCCTGCAGCTCCGGCGCCGCCACGCGGCCCTGGTCCATGCCACCAACTGCTTCCTGCCCCTCCTGCGCAGCTGCGCCGGCGTGGTGACGATCAACGACCTGGCCTTCGAGACCTGGCCGGAGGATTTCAACCCGCGTACTCGCCTCAAGTACCGCGCCTTTGCCCGGCTGGCCGCGCGCTCCGCACAGCGCGTGATCTGTCCCTCGACCTTCACCGCCGACGATGTCTCGGCGCGCTATGGCATCGCGGCCGACAAGCTTCGCGTGATTCCCGACGCGCCGGCGCTGGCCCTCGGCGACGAGCCGCCGCCGGCGGGTCCCTACGTCCTCGCCGTCGGCGACCTGCGGCGCAAAAAGAACCTCGGCGCGCTGGTGCAGGCGCTTGCCACCCTGCGACGGGAGCACGGGCTGGCGCACCGCCTCGTGCTGGCCGGCGTCGACAGCGGGGAGGGGGCCCGGCTTCGCCAGCTGGCCGGCGCGGAGCCGATCGAGCTCACCGGGTACGTCAGCGACGCCCGGCTCGACGCCCTCATCCGCGGCGCCGACGTGCTCGTGCACCCGAGTCTGTACGAGGGCTTCGGGCTCGTTGTGCTGGAGGCGATGGTTCGTGACACGCCGGTCATCGCCTCGCGGGCCACGGCCCTGCCCGAGACCGGCGGTGCGGCGGCGGTCTACTTCGAGGCCGGGGCCGATGGCGGCGCCGAGGATCTACGCGTCAAGCTTGGCGCGCTGCTCCGCGACCCCTCGGCGCGCGAGCGCCAGGTTCAACTCGGCCGCGAATGGGCGGCGAACTTCTCCTGGGAGCGCACCGCGCGCGAGACCGCGGCGGTCTACCGAGAGCTGCTGTGAAGACGACCGTTCTGCTGCTCAGCGTCGACGAGGCGCCGATGCTCGAGCACTCGCTGCCGGCCGCCCTGGGCCAGTCGCCCGTGCCCGAGGTCGTGGTCGTCGACAACGCCTCGAGTGATGGCACCGCCGAGCTGGCGCATCGACACGGGGTGCCGCATCTGCGGCTGCCCGGACGGGTCAGCTATGCCGCGGCGGTCAACGAGGGGATTCGGGCCACGGACAGCGATCTCGTGCTGCTGCTGAACGCCGACTGCTTCCTGTGCCCGGGGTTCCTGGCCGCGGCGGCCCCGCGGCTGGCCGATCCCGGCGTGGGCTCGGTGGCGCCCAAGCTGCTGCGGGTTGCCGCGCCCGGCCGGCCCCTGGGGCAGATCGATGCGGCCGGGATGTTCATCGACCGCCGGCGCAAGAACGGGATCGTCGGCCATGGCCGGCCGGCCGGTGAGCTGTCGGTCCCCGGCGAGGCGTTTGGGGCCGATGGCGCCGCCGCTCTCTACCGCCGCGACACGCTCGAGGACTGCGCGCTGCCCGGAGGCGAGGTGCTCGACGAGGACATGGAGCTGTGGGCCACCGACGCCGACCTGGCTTGGCGCGCGCGCCTCCTCGGCTGGCGTTCGGTGTACGAGCCGCGGGCACTGGCCGAGCACATTCGCACCTACAGCCCATCGACCCGATGGCAGGTGGCCGAGCAGGCCCGGCGACTTCAGTTCCGCAATCGCTACCTGATGATGGTCAAGAACGAGACGCGCGCCGGGCTCGTCCGCGATGGGGCATTCATCGCCGGCTACGAGCTGCTCGCCCTCGGGCACGCCCTGTTGCGCGAGCGCCATCTTCTGCGTGGCTACGGCGACGCCTACCGGATGCTGCCGGCCGCCCGCCGCCGGCGGCGGCTGATCCAGGCGCGGCGTCGCGTCGAGATGCCCCCGTTCGGGTCGCCGCCCACCGCCTGAGCGCTGCGGTCAGTTGGGCGCGGTCTCGCGCTTGCCGCGGGCGCCGCGCCAGTGCCGCGGCGCCTCGGCAGCTGCGCAGTAGACATCCCAGGTGGCCTTCGCCGCGTCGGTCCAGCTCCACGACAGCGGCGGCGGGGCGGGTCGCTCGGCCGTCTCGGCCGCCGTGATCAGCGCGTCGAGGTCACCCAGCTCGCTGAGCGCCACGCGGCCGACCAGGACCTCGCGCAGGACCGGGACGTCGAACGCCGCCACCGGGGTCCCGCAGGCCAGCGCCTCGACCGGCGGCAGCCCAAAGCCCTCGTCGTCGACTGGGAAACACGAGCGCGTGGGCGCCGGTATAGATCGCGGCCAGCTCGTCGTCGCTGACCACGCCGGTCAGCGTCACGTCGGGCAGCTCGCGCGCCCACCGTGCCGTCGGCCCGACCAGCACCAGCGGCATGGTCCGCTTGGCCCGCGCCAGGGCCGCGACGCGCTTGCGCGGGTCCGGGGTTCGCAGCTCTCCGACCCACAGCAGGTAGTCGCCGGGCAGCGCGTAGCGCTCGCGGACCGCCGCGACCTCCTCGGGCGGACGCCGCCGCAGCTCCGGCGCCGCCGCCTCGCCGATCACCACGATCCGCTCCCGGGGGAGGTCGAGTTGCTCGACGGCGTCCTGGGCGACGGCATGCGTGGGGACGATCACCCGGACGGCGCGCTGGACGGCCAGGTAGCGAAGCTTGAAGCGCAGGCCGGTGCGCAGGTATTCACCGCGCCGCTTGAGCGGGATGAGGTCGTGGAGGGTCACGACCATGGGCACCGGCGAGGAGAGCATGGCGCCGTCGATCCACGGCGAGTGGTACACGTCGCAGCGCTTGGGCTGGTGGGACTCGATGATCTCGCCGCGACCGAGCTCCCTGAGCGCCTGGAGCAGGCACCGGGTGTAGCGCCCGATTCCGGTGTTGTCCTTCGTCGGTCGGCTGTCGAAAGCGATCTTCACGGCGCGATCAGATCCTCGACCGTGTTGAGGTATGCATCGACATGGAAGCGGCGGGCATGATCGCGCGCCGCCGCACTCATCTCCTCGCGGTGCCGCAGAACATCGTCAACCGCGGCGGCGAGCTGGTCCGGACGGCCGGGCGGCACCAGCCGGCCGGTGACGCCGTCGCGCACGACCTCGCCCAGACCGCCGACGTCGGTGGCCACCACAGGCGTGCCCACGGCCATCGCCTCGGCCAGGACGGTGCCGAACGGTTCCTGATGGGAGGGGAGGACAAGCACATCGAGGTGGCGCATCAGCCCCGGCGCGTTGGCGCTCCAGCCGTAGTGCTCGATCTGACCCGACTCGAGCACGGCGCGCGTGTAGTCCGGGGCCGTCCCGTACGGGTCATCGCCGACGACCACGATGCGGGCGCCGGGGTGCGAACGACGGATCGCCGGCGCCGCGCGCGCGAGGTCGAGCGGGCCCTTGCGCGGCTCGATGCGCCCGACGAACCCCACCACGGGGCCGTTGCCCGTCCGCCACGGCGGTGCCTCGTCGGGCGGGTCTGGCTCGACCGGGGCAAACACGACGCGAGGATTCAGCCCGCGCAGCCGCCTGGCCACCGCCTCGGAGCTGGCCAGGACGACATTGGCGCGCCGCCAGATCCGCGGCACCCGGCTGACCATGTCGTGAATGTGCAGGACCAGGCGCGGCCCCGTGCGGTGCGGCAGGGCGGGCAGCAGCCGGCCGCACACCGCCCCGTTGAGGTAGACCACATCGACCCCGCGCGCCAGCGAGAACGCGCGCGGCCAGGATGCGATCGCTCGGACCCCGGTTCCACCCTCCAGGCCGCCGAGCGGAAGCGGCTGCCACGCATACCCCGCAGCCAGGGCCTGGTCGCGCAGCGGCCCGTGCCCCGGCGTCGTCAGCGAGATGCCCCAGCCCCTGGTTCGTAAGCCAGCGAGGAGGCGAAGCAGCGTTGTCTCCGCGCCTCCGGGATGGTCCACCGGCGAGATCGCGATTAAACGACGGTTCATGTCGGGGCGGCCACTCTAACCACGTGAGCGATCACATGTCGTGTGGCCGCGTGAACGATCACATCCGGCGGGGCACGCGGTACCGTCGCGGGCGTGCAGGACTACTACGAGGATCTGTGGCAACGGCTGCCCGAGCAGCGCGAGCTTCCGGACTTCGAGCTCCGGCGCGCGTTTCTTCTCAGCCAGGCCGGGGCCGGCGAGCGCGCCCTGGACCTCGGTTGTGGCGGCGGCGAGTTCACGGCCGTGCTCGCCGAGGCGGGCGTCGATTCGGTTGGGGTCGAGGTGGCGCCGGCGGCCGTCGCGCGCGCCAGGGAGCGCCACGCCGGTCTCGATTTCCGGCTCGCTCGGATCGACGATCCGCTGCCCCTGGAGGACAACTCCTTCGCGCTCGTGTGGGCGAGCGAGGTGATCGAGCACGTCGCCGACACGGCCCGCTGGCTCTCGGAGGTTCGCCGTGTGCTGGTCCCGCAGGGACGCCTGCTCCTTACCACGCCGTCGCATGGCCGCCTGCCGATGGCGCTGTTCGGGGTCGAGCGCTTCTCCGACCCGCTCGGCGATCACCTGCACCTGTACACGCGGCGCTCGCTGTCCCAGCTGCTGGTCGAATTCGGATTCGGGGAGGTGGAGGTGCGCGCCGCCGGGGGCACGCCCATGCTGCGCCGCCTGCTGCTGGCACGCGGGGTCCGCTGAGCTCCCGTGCGCGTCCTCCTCGACACCACCTACGCGCGCCGGGCTCCGTACTCGGGTACCGGCATCTACATCCAGCGGCTGCGCTCCGAGCTCTCGCGCGACGACAGGGTGGAGGTCATCGAGGCGTCCAACCGGCGCCGTCGGGCGCCGGCGGGCGGTGGCTTGCTCAGCATCCGCAACCTCGCCGCGGATCTGTGGTGGAGTGGTGTCGAGCTCCCGCGCCAGGCCAGGCGGGCCGGCGCCCAGCTGATCCACCACCCGCTGCCCGCGCGCGCTCCCGGGGCCGGCCTACCCCAGGTCATCACCGTGGTCGACCTGGCCTTCGAGCGCATGCCGGACGCGTTTGATCGCGGCTATCGGACCTACGCCCATCTGACCCATCGCGCGGCCGCCTCGCGCGCCGGCGCCGTGATCGCCATCAGCGAGACGACCGCCGCCGACGCCCGCGAGCTGTGGGCGGTCCCCGCCGACCGGATCATCGTTGCGCACCTGGGTCCCGGCCAGGAGCTCGAAGCGCGGCCGCGACCCGTGCGCCCCGCTCACTTCCTTTACGTTGGCGACCAGGAGCCGCGCAAGAACCTTCCGGCACTGCTCGAGGCCTACGGCGGCTACCGCCGGCTGGTCGCGGAGCCTCTCGAGCTTGTGCTTGCCGGCAGTGCCGACGCCCGCGGACCCGGGATCCGCGTGGTTCTGCGCCCGACGCCCGAGCGGCTGGCCAAGCTCTACGCGGGTGCCGCCGCGCTCCTGCATCCATCGCTGTATGAGGGCTTTGGCCTGACCACGCTCGAGGCGATGCGCCTCGGCACTCCCGTGCTGGCCGCACCCTCGGCCGGCGTGGTGGAGGTTTGCGGGGACGCGGCGCAGTACGTGGATCCCGCGGCTCCACAGGCGATGGCCGCCGCGATGGTCGACGTTGGGCACGAGCAGCGGGTCCAGGAGCGGCTGCGCGTACGCGGCCTAAAGCGCTCGGGTGAGTTCTCGTGGGCCAGATGTGCACGCCTACACGTCGAGGCCTACTCTCTAGCCCTCGGCGAATGAAGATCGCGATCCTCGGCACGCGCGGGATCCCCGCCTCCTACAGCGGTTTCGAGACCGCCGTCGAGCAATTGGCCTCGCGCCTGACCGCCCGGGGCCACGAGGTGATCGTCTACTGCCGGCGACACGTCGTCGACCCCAGCCTGGACACGTACAAGGGCGCCCAGCTCGTTCACCTTCGCACCGTCCAGAACAAGTACCTGGACACGTTCGTGCACACGGCCCGCTCCGCCGCGCACGCCGCCCGCAGAACCCGGCCCGATGTCGCCCTGTTCTTCATCGCCGGCAACTCACCCCTGTGCCTGATCACACGATGGGCGTCAATCCCGGCCGTGATCAACGTCGACGGGCTCGACTCCGACCGCCGCAAGTGGCCCGCCTTCGCCAAGGCCTACCTGCGGTTCGCGGAGAGCACGGCACCCCGCTGGGCCGATCGGGCGATCACCGACAGCCACGCCGTCGCCGATGTGTTCGAGCGGCGCTACGGCCAGCGGATCGGCGTCGTGCCCTATGGGGTCGAGGACCCCGGCTACAACGGCACCGCCACGCTCGAGCGTCTGGGGCTCGAACCGCGAAAGTACGTGCTGTTCGTCGGCCGTCTGGAGCCCGAGAACAATCCCCATCTGCTTGTCGAGGCGTTCGCGCGCATCAGCCGCGAGCGGGCCCGAGATATGAAGCTGGCCATCGTCGGCGGCGCTCCGTATGCCGACGAGTACATCCGCCAGGTGTGGCGCGCGGCTGACCCGCGTGTCGTGTTTCCGGGCTACGTCTTCGGCCGCGGTTACTGGGAGCTCCAGCGCCATGCGTACCTGTTCTGCGCCCCCACCGAAGTCGGGGGCACCCACCCGGTGATTCTCGAGGCAATGGCGGCTGGGAACTGCGTGCTCGTCAACGACCACAAGCCGAACGCGGAGACGGTCGGCGACGCCGGCATCTACTTCTCCGGTCGTAGCGGGGTTGACGATTTGACCCGCCAGCTCGGCCGCCTTCTCGACGATCCTGCGGTGGTTGCCGACTACCGCTCACGCGCACTGGAGCGCGCGGACGAGTACTCGTGGGAGTCGGTGACCGACAAGTACGAAGCGCTGTTGACCGACGTCCACGCCGCGCGCGGATACGGTTCGCTGCCCGAATTCCTGATCGACCGCGACCCCATCCCGACGGGCTCGACCACCTAGCTTGACTGGAGCCCGACCAGCGCTCGCTCCAGCGCCTGTCTGGCTGCGACCGAACCCAGGTCGAGCCGGTGCGCCTCGCGGAGCACGATGACGGCATTGCCCCACTGGTGCTGGCCGAGGAGGAGCTGCCCCAGCGCCAGCCACGACGCCGGATTCTGCGACTGGCGCTGGGTCGCCTCGACCAGCTCGATCTCCGCCGCCTCGGTCTGACCCGCCGCGCTGTAGATGGCGCTCAACTCGAGCAGCGGATCGATCGACACCGGGTCGGCGTCGGCGGCTGAGCGGGCATCGGTGATGGCGGCCGCGGCGTGGCCGCCGGCGATCGCGCTGAGCGCGGCCGAGTCGGCGTCGGCCGAGCGCAGCGGCTGCCACACGGCCCAGGACAGCAGCAGCGCAACGGTGACGATGGCCAGCATGGCCGAGATCACGCCGGGGGAGAACGGGCGGCGGGCCCGCGTGCCGACGGGCTCGGTCAGGGGACCGCGCGCAGCCAGCCAGCCGGCGCACAGAAGCGCGGGGATCGCGGTGCCGGGAACGAACCAGGTCCAGTCGATCGCCGAGTGGGCGCCGAACACGACCACGACCGCGCAGCAGCGTCAGCAGGCCGGCACGCTCATCGTCCAAGCGAGCCGTACGTGTCACGTCGGCAGGCGGACGCAGCGGGCGCCACGCCGCGATGGCCCACGAGGCCAGGGTCGCGATCATCAGCGCGATCCCCACCAGACCGAAGTCGGCGAACGTCTCGACGACGTAGCTGTGGGCGTGCGCGACGACCCGTTCATTGTCGGTGTACCGCGTGACGGCGGTTCCGTATCCGGCGGCGCCCACTCCGGCCAGCAGCGCGTGATCGCCGACCCTCACCCCCAGGCGCCAGTAGCGCCCGCGACTGTTGCCGAGTTGCACAAGCCGCGTGGCGCTGTTGCCCACGCCGCTGGTGGGAGCGGTCAGCGTGCTCCAGACGTGTGAGATCTCCCCGGTCAGGCCGCGCGAGGACGCGGCGATCGCCCCAACGCCGGCCAGCGGCACCAGCGCCACCAAGGTCACCAGCACCGTCCCCACGCGCCGGCGCAGCGCCGGAGCCACGGCAACGCGATCCATGGCGAACGTGCAGACAAAGCCGGCCACGATCGCAGCGGCGAGCACGAGCACGAGCAGCACGCCGAACCCGTAGCCCGCCTGGCGGCGCGCGTCCAGCGCGACCAGGTTGGCGGTCAGCGCGTGCGAGCCCAGCGCGTACAAGGTGATGATCGCCGCCCCTGCCGCTCCCGCGGCGAGGATCAGCGCGCCGCGCAGCCGCAGCGGCACGACCGCGAACCAGCACGCCAATCCGATCACCACGACGAGCAACGCGCCGCGAGAGTAGGAGAGCATGATCACGCTGAGCAGCACCGCCAGTGCGGGCACGGAGAGGCCTCGCAGCGCGCCGGCGCGGTCGCGGCGCGCTCCTGCCCACAGGCACGGCGCCACTCCGAGCGCCGCCATCAGACCGGTCGCGTTCCAGTAGCTGAATGGCGCGCGCAGTCGCCCGAAGGTCTCGCCCGCGTCGAGCGCCGCCGGAAACACCTTGACCAGCAGCGCGTAGCCGCTCACCACGGTGGCGGTAATGGCGACGGCACCGACGACCGCAGCCCACCGCCCGGGGCGCAGCCGCGCCAGGGCCGCCCCGCCGCCAAACACGGCCAGGTACGACAGCGTGCGGTTGGCCTCGATCCACGAGTTGTTGGGCTGGACCGACCAGGCGATCGACACCGCGGTCAGTACCACCAGGACGGCAAACAGACTCACCGCGACCGCCCCCCAGGCGCGGCCGGGCGCTCCCCACAGCACGACTGCAATCGCCGCCGCCGCCCCGAGGAGCACGAGCAGGATCACCGTCCAGGTGTTCGAGCCGAGCGCGACCCCGCCGCTGGTCACGAACGCCACCGCGGACAGGCCACCGCCCAGGACGAGCCCGAGCAGCACGTCGCCGCGCAGTCGCGCCTGACTCAGATAGGTCGACCGCGTCGCCTGGCCGGCGGATGACGCGCCGCGGCGGAGCGTCGAGGCAAGAGACGACACCGCGGCGAGACTAGCAACGCCGATCCCGCGATTCGGCCTCCTTAGCGCGTGTTCCTACGGGCGCAGCGCCGCCTCGTAGGCGGCCACCGTATCCCGGCCGCAGCGCTGCCACGTGAAAGAGCGACCGACGGTCTCGCGCGCCTCGCGGCCGGCCGCCTCGAGCTTTGCCCGATCACTGATGAGCGCCTCGATCGTCGCCGCGAGCCCGCGCGGATCTCGCGGCGCCACCAGCGCGATCCCGCCTCCGGCGGCGGCGATCTCCGTCGGCCCGTCCTCGCCGGCGCAGCCGACAGCCGGGACGCCGGCGGCCATCGCCTCGACATAGGCCACGCCAAATGCCTCATCGATGCTCGGCATCACGAACAGCGTGGCGGCACGGGCGGCCCCGACTGCCCGATCGTGCGGCAGCTGGCCGCGGAACTCGACCGCATCGGCCACCCCGAGCGCCACGGCCTGGGTCCGCAGTCGCTCGCGCTCGGGGCCGTCGCCCACGACCACGTAGCGGATCGTCCGGTCGCGTTCGCGCAGCAGGGCCAGGGCCGCGATCACGTCGGCGTGACGTTTGCGCGCCACGAGGTGCCCGACGGTGACGAGCGTCGGTGTCGGCGGCCGCGCGCCGCCCGCGTCCGGTATGTCGGTTCCTAGATGCACGACCCGCGTCCGGCCGGCGCCGTTTGCCTCACACCTCCTGGCCGTGCCGGCGCTGTTGGCCATCACCAGCGCGGCATGGGCGAGCGTGGCCGGCACGGCGGGCATGGCGGGGCCGTCGCCGTATACATCGTGGCCGTGCACGGAGAGGGCCAGCGGCAGGCCTGCGGCCGCGCGCCGCACGGCGTCGCCGGCCGGAACTGCGTAGTGGGCATGCACGATGTCGAAGCGGAACTCCGACGCCACACGACGCAGCCTCCGTGCCAGCAGCGGCGCCGCCCATGCTCCCCACGTCGCGTAGCTCCACGGGCGGGGGGGAGAGAGGTAGCGGAGATACTCGACCCGGATGCCGTCGAGCTGTGCGGTGGCGGGCTGACGCAGCTCGCGGCCTATCGCGGCCATGTCGCCCCGGCGCAGCGCGGCGCGCGCCGGCACCGGGCGGTGTAGGACGAGCACCCTGACCTCGGCGCCCGCATCCCTGGCCGCCAGCGCCTGCCGGTGCGCCCACACGCCGCGCACCGGGTCGCCGGCACGCGGGTAGTACTCGGCGACGATCAGCGCCTTTGGTGCCACGTCCGGTGGGTGGCCAGCGTGCGTTGGGCGTCGGTCGCGTTCGTGTACGGGCGCGTGGCCAGGAACTCGCGAGCCTCGTCGATCGCGGCATCGCGGTCATATGAGGCCGCGATCAGCCTCACGCCGTGACGGATCGGAGTGGCGTCGATGATGCCCTGGCGCCAGCCATGCGCCCGGGCCAGGGCCGACCAGTGCAGATCGAGACCCCAGCCGGCACGGAGGTCCGGAAACGGGAGCAGATGATCGAACGTGACCGCCTGAAACGCAGTCACGGGGCCGATCTCGACGTAGAGCGTCTGGCGCGCGACCGTGCCCGGCCGGCGCCGCGTGACCTGCCATGCGGCATGGGAGCGCGCGCGGTGAGCCGGCTGGGCCAGCCGCAGGTCAAATCGTTCGGCCAGAAACACGAACTCGTCGAGGAAGCCGCGTGGAAGCGCGACGTCGTCGTCGATCACGATCAGCCAGTCGTGTCCGCCGGCGGGGTTTCCCTCGAGCAGATGGTTGAGGTTCTCGAACTTTCCCCTGTCTCCGGCCGGAGCGCTGAGAAACGTGACCTGATGGTGGGAGCGGAGCAGTTCGCGCTGGGCCGCTGCGAGCACGTTCGGCGCATCCTCGCGCGTGATGGAGAGCACGAGCACCCGCCGGCGCGGCCACGCAGCCGCCGCGCGACGCAGGCGAGTGGGCTGGATCTGCGCGCGGGCCATCGCATCGCCCCACGCGTCGAGCGCCATCGCCGCCGCCGTGCGCCGGATCCCAAACACCTGACCGCTGGTCCCCGAGAGAAAGTCTCCGGGCGAGCCTGTGTGCCGCTCGGCCATCGGTTCCGAGAGCGCTTCCCGCAGCCGGCCGGCGGCGTGGGCGGCGAGCACGATCCCGATCGCGCAGCGGCGTCGCACCACGTGGTAGGCGCAACCGGCCAGCGTGCGCAACTCGCTGCGCAACGGCGGCGCGGCATGCTTGCGCACGTCGTTGCGCCGCGCCGTACGGCCCAGTCGGTAGTCGGCCAGCGCCAGGGCCCAGATGCTCGAGTCCTCGCGGGTGCGCCGGTGATCTAGCCCACCGGCGGCGATGTAGCGAACCCGGCCGCCGTGTGCCGTGTACCGGCGCTCCCACTCCTCCTCGTCGCCACGCCCGGTGACGGCTTCGTCAAAGCCGCCCACCCGCTCGAACGCCCGGCGTCGAATTGCCATGTTCGCCCCCCAGACCAGTGGCACGTCGCGGTCCGAGGCGCCCAGGTCGAGGGTGGTGATCGGCGCCGGCTCGCGCCCGCAGCCGCGCGGTCCGCCGCCTTCCAGCCGTGCCCGGATCGGGCCGCCGAACACATCGTGGTCGGGCGCGCCGCGCACGCCCTCGAGCAGGGCGGCCAGCCAGCCCGCGGGGGCGTAGATGTCATCGTCGATGAACACGACAAGCTCGCCGCGCGTCGCCTCGCGGCCGGCGTTGCGGGCCGCGTTCAGGCCCGCCGGGCGAGCCAGCTCGAGGAAGCCCGCGCCGTGCCGCTCGGCGACCGCCCGCGCCCTCGGATCGACTCCGTCGCTCACCACGAGCACCTCGGCGCCTGCCGCAGCGGCCTGGGGCAGCACCGAGGCCAGCGCGGTGTCGAGGTAGTCGGTGCGTCCCCGCGTCGGGATCACGATCGAGGCGGTCGGCATGTCAGCCACAGCGCGAATTGTTCCGGGCAGGGACGCGCGAAGGCTGGCCGGCGCTGGCCCTGGTCGGCTATGTGTTCCGCTGGCGGCGCCGGGCCGCGAGCAGCTGGCGCGCGAAGGCGGCCATGAACATCGGGTTGTAGCGGAGGTATCTGCGCCACAGCCGGCGCGGTTCGTGGGCCAGCCGGTAGGCCCACTCCAGACCCGCCTCCTGGAGCCAGTTGGGCGCTTGCGGCACCAGTCCGGCGTGGAAATCGAACGCCGCGCCGACGCCGATGAGGACGGGCGCGTCGAGGCTGCTGCGGAACTCGGCCATCCACTTCTCCTGCTTGGGCACGCCGATGCCGACCCAGACGACGTCCGCCCGCGACTGGTTGATCTCGCGGACCACGGCGCCGTGCTCGGCCTCGGTCAGCGAGCGATGGGGCGGCGAGTAGCCGCCCACGATCTTGAGCCCCGGGTAGCTCCGGCGCAGGTTGAGCGCGAGCTGGACCAGCGCTCCCTGATTGCGCCCGCCATACAGATAGAAGCGCTGGCCGGTGGCGGCGGCCCGCAGGCACGCGCGGGACATCAGCTCGGGTCCGTACACCCGGCCGGGCAAGGTGTGGCCGAGTCCCTTGATCGCCCATACGAGCGGTTGCCCGTCGGGCAGGTTCATCGATGACTGACGCAGC
Organism: uncultured Solirubrobacterales bacterium; assembly: GCA_963737535.1. Taxonomy (GTDB): domain Bacteria; phylum Actinomycetota; class Thermoleophilia; order Solirubrobacterales; family Solirubrobacteraceae; genus Palsa-465. The sequence goes on along the minus strand of CAVTTU010000035.1, from coordinate 40,059 downwards.
GCCGCGCGCAGCTCCGCGTCCTCCGAGGACGCCATCACCGTGTGGACGTTGCAGACGCACACGTATCCGCGCTTGCGCTGGTCCACCATGGCGTCGATCCAGTCCAGCGTGTGCTCGTAATCGATCAGGGCAAGCCGGACGTCGACCACGCCGACCGACGCTGGCGTGAAGGTTGAGATCGGGTGTTGCTGGATGGAGCCCTCTGAGCGCATCGCTCGCTCTCCGGTGGTCTGGCGGTGAAGTTGATCCACAACGTTATGGGTTCGGCGACGCCAGCCTTCTGACGCCGCGTTAGTTAAGTCCTAAACTCTTAGCGCAATTCTGACGCAGCGTGCGGCGGCCTCGCGTTATGCTGTCCCGCGACAAGGACGTCGCTCGGGCCCGCGAGCATCGCCCCCTTTCTCGCGGGTCTCGGACGGCCCCCAGCCCTACCAGGGTCGTCCTGCGGTCGGGCCCGTGTCGCGCGGATGTGCGGCACGGGCCCACCGCGCAGCCAATCCCGTGGGCCCGGTCTCCAGTTCTCGCGGACCCTCGCCTGGGCGGTTTTGGACGGCGGGCTTGGTTTGGGAAACGACTTGCTGGGGATCGATGGGTGGCGGGCTCTTGCGGCATTGAGTCCAACGATTCCGGTGATAATCGCGGACATCGTTGGACTCACCCGGCGGCGATCCGGTCCGCTCAGCGAGGACTCCACCGTTGTGCCCCATTATCGGGAACAACGTTGCGCCAAGTCGTTGCCGGCCACCCCATCCCAGCGCCGTTTGCGAAGCCCCGCGTCACCCGAAGCGCGGGCGCGCAGCGCCCGCAGCCGAACCGGACGCGACAGCCCGCTACAGATTCTCGGCCACCCGCGGCGCTTCGCGCGTGAACACCCACCAGCCCAGGGTGAACACGGCGGGGATGATGGCCAGGGCGATGAGTGGGATGAGTGGGCCGCCGGCGACCTCCTTCGCCGAGGGCAGCTCGGCTGGGTCGATGAATGCGTGACCCATCTGGGTCAGCAGCGTGGCCACCGGGTTGAGCAGCGCGAGGTGCTTGAACCCCTCGCCCAGCCGCTTGCCGGCGCTCGCGGCCGTGTACATCACCGGCGACAGGTAGAACCACGCCTGCACGAGCACCTCCCAGATCGGCTGGATGTCGCGGTAGCGCACGTACAGCGCCGAGAGCAGCATTCCGATCCCGGTGGCGAGCATCACGAATCCGAGAACGATCGGGATCATCTCGAGCCACGACAGCATCGGCGTGATCCCGTTGGCCAGCGCGAACACGATCACGGCGATGAAGTTCATGAGGAGGTTGAACAGCGAGGTGAGCGACACCGATAGCGGGATCACCATGCGCGGGAAGCGGATCTTGCGCAGCATGGCTTCGCGCTGGACGAGGCACGGGACGCAGCCGCCGGTCGCCTCGGCCAGGTACGTCCACAGGACGATCGAGGTCAGCAGATACACGCCGTAGTGGGGTATGCCCTTGCCGAAGGTGAAGATCTGCGTGAACACGACGTACAGCACGCCGAAGAACAGCAGCGGTCGCATCAGCGACCACACGTAGCCGAGCACCGAGCCGAAGTAGCGGAGCTTGAACTCGGTGCGCGCCAGCGTCACGGTCAGCTCGAGGAACCGCCGGGCGTTGCCGCCCAGCGCCGAAGGCCCGTATGCGCGTACCGCATGGGTCGTCATCGTGTGCGCAAGCTAGCAGCGGGATTGCTGGAAGTCCGGTCGGAGCTGCCCGCCGCGATCGACCGCCCGCGCCATAATCGCGGCAGTGAGAGTCCGCTGGAGCAAGCCTGGGGTGAGCGTCGGGGCGGAGCGAGGTGAGGTCGTCGTATGCATTCCCGTCTACGGCGGTCACGAGCACTTCGTCAGCTGCCTGCGCAGCGTGCTGGACCACACCCCGTCCGGCACGCGCATCCTGATCTGTGACGACGCCAGTCCCGACACGCGCTCGCAGGAGTTCGTGCGGGCGCTCGATGGCGTGCAGACGAGCGAGCACGAGCTGGTCTATGCCCGCCAGGAGCGCAATGTCGGCTTTCCAGCCAACGTCAATGCGGCCTTTGCCGCGGCCGCCCCGGCCGATGTCGCGGTCCTGAACTCGGACTGTCTGGTGGCCGAGGGCTGGCTCGACGGTCTGCGCGAGGCGGCCTATGTCGACAGCACTGTGGCCACGGCAACGGCGCTCACCAACCACGGAAGCATCGTCTCGGTCCCGGATCGCAGACCCCAGCCGCGTTTGCCCCAGGAGTGGAGCCTGGATGACGCTGCCGCCGCGATCCGTACGCACTCGCTGCGCGTTCGGCCCCGGCTCCCGACGGCGATCGGCCACTGCATGCTGGTCCGCCGCAGCGCTCTCGAGTTGGTCGGTGACTTCGATCTCGCCTTCACGCCCGGATACGGCGAGGAGGTCGACTTCTCCCAGCGCTGCCTGCGCAGCGGCCTCTGCCACGTTCTTGCCGACGACGTGCTGGTGTTCCACCATGGCGGCGCGAGCTTCGCCAGCAACGGCAAGCCCAGCCCCACACAGGAGGAGAACGAGCGAGTTCTGGCCGCCCGCTACCCCTACTACCACACCGGCATCGCGGCCCTGCAACAAGACGGTGCCGGACCGCTGGCCCGCGCCCTCAGCGGGGCGCGGCGAGCGTTGAAGGGGCTCTCGGTGGCGATCGACGCGCGCGTCCTGGTCGGTCCCACGACCGGAACGCAGCTCCACGTCGTCGAGGTAATCGGCGCGCTGGCCCGCACGGGCCAAGTGCGGATCACGGCGATCGTGCCCGACGAGCTCAACCCGTGGGCGGCCCGCGCGCTCGCCACCATGCCCGACGTGCGGCTGCTGAGCCGGCGGCGGGCGAAGTCACTGCGGCGCGACCCGGCCGATGTCGTGCACCGGCCGTTCCAGATCAACAATGACGAGGACCTGTCGTTCCTCGCCCGCCTGGGCGAGCGCCTGATCATCACCAATCAGGACCTGATCGGGTATCGCAATCCGTCGTACTTCCGAGACGCCGATGCCTGGCAGGGCTACCGGCGGATCACCCGGTCCTCGCTCGCGGTCGCCGATCGCGTGCTGTTCTTCTCGGCACACGCGCGCGACGACGCGCTGGCCGAGGACCTCGTCGAGCCGAGCCGGGCCAGCGTCGTCCACATCGGGGTCGATCACCGATTCGGTCGCGAGAGCGCTCCCCCGGCCGCGCCGCGAGGAGCGGCTCGGCTCCCCGACGGTGCCGAGGCGATCCTCTGCATCGGCACCGATTTCCGCCATAAGAACCGGACCTTCGCGTTGCGCGTGCTCGAGGAGCTGCAGCGGCGTCACGACTGGGACGGCTACCTGCTGCTGGTTGGGCCCGCGGTGGCGGAGGGATCGTCCACCGCGGACGAGGCCGAGTTCCTGGCCCTCCGGCCCCCTGTCGCCGCCCGGGTCCTCGACTTTGCCGCCGTGTCCGAAGCCGAGAAGGAATGGCTGTACGGCCGGTCGCGGCTGGCGATCTACCCGACCGTCTACGAGGGGTTCGGTCTGATTCCGTTCGAGGCGGCCGACCACGACGTGCCGTGTCTGTGGGCGCGGGGGACATCGCTGAGCGAGCTGCTCCCCGACTCGGCCGCACAGATCGAGCCGTGGAACGCGTCCGCGAGCGCCGATCGCGCGCTGCATCTGCTGCGCGACGACGAGGCTCGGGGTCAGAACGTGGCCTCGATCCGCGCCGCGGCGGCCGGCGCTAACCTGGGAGGCGACGGCAACCCAGCTGATCGAGTGCTACGGCGAAACCTGTGATGCGCCGGCCACTCCGGCCAGCGCGCTCGAGCGCCGGCACGGTGTGATGAGCGGAATCCTCAGCGAGGACGCGATGCGGCTGATCGGACCCGGAGGGGCATTGCCGTCGGACGTCGAGCGACCGCTGCTGGCCCTCGCCACTCACCCCCAGATCGGCAAGCCGATGTTCCGCGCCATTAGGCTCGGGTACCGCGCCTCGTACCGCCTGCGTCGGCGCCGACGCGACACGAGATGAGGCGGGTCCTCAGCGCCGGTCGATCTCGAATGTGCTCGGCAGATCGACGGCTCCGCCGCCCGACTTGCCGCCGTGGACGATGATCGAGCTGATGTCGTCGCGCATGTCGTAGGCATCGGCGCCGAAGCCGTCCCGGCTGACCGAAGCCGTGAGGCGGTAGCGGCCGGGAGCCAGCCAGTTGTCGAATCGAATGCGGACCGTGGCCTGCTCCCCGGTGCTGAACTCGCCCGTGGCACCGTGCGTCAGCTGCGTGCTGGTGGCGAACGCCGTGCGGCCGCTGTCGTCGTGCAGCGCGATGGCGAACAACGGATCCTTCGTCCGCTCGTGGAAGAGGACGTCCATCCGCACCCAGCAGGTCTCGCCCTGAGGTGTTTCCACCAGCGGCTGGCCGTCGGCCGACTCGAACCAGGCACCCAATAGCTCGGCCACCGGGCTCCGGCGCAGAACCTCCGGGCCGCCGTGATCGCGCGCCTCCTCGCGCACCCGGCGGAAGTTCAGCTCGTTGTACTGACGGGTGATCGACTGGGGATCTCCCGTGTCCACCACGCGCCCGCGCTCGAGCAGCATCGCGCGATCGCAGAATCGCTCCACCGAGCCCATGTCGTGAGTCACGAACACGATTGTCCGTCCCTCGGCCTTCAGCCGCGCGAACTCGCTGAAGCACTTCTGCTGGAACGACGCGTCGCCAACGGCCAACACCTCGTCGATCAGCACGACATCGGCATCGACCTGGATGGCGACCGAAAAGGCGAGGCGCACCTGCATCCCGGAGGAGTAGTTCTTCAGCTTCAGGTCCATGAACGACTCGAGCTCGGCAAAGGCGATGATCTCGTCCAGCCGCTCGAGGGCCTGCCGGCGGGAGAGGCCGAGCATGATCGCGTTGATGATCGCGTTGTCCCGCGCGGTGAGATCAGGGTTGAACCCGACGCCGAGCTCGATGAACGGCGACAGGCGGCCGTGCACCTCGACCTCGCCGGAATCAATGGCGTAGATGCCGGCCAGGCACTTGAGCAGCGTGCTCTTGCCGCTGCCGTTGCGTCCCACGATCCCGAAGAACTCGCTCGCCTTGATGTCGACGCTGACCTCCTGAAGTGCGCGGAGCTCGTCGTAGCGCCGGCTGCGAAATGGGTGCAGGGCGCGCTCCTTGAGCGTGTGGTACTGCTCGTGGGGCAGCCGAAACGCCTTGCTGACCTGACGTAGCGACACGGCCGGCCGTCGCCCAGGCGACGGTTGGCGGAGCGGTGTCTGGTCCCGCAGGGTCGCGCTCACGTCACTGGACGGTAGCCGGTGGCGTCGACAAGCAGCGGCTCACCATTAGTGTGCCCTGCTTGATCGCCTTGGCCCATCTGTGGCTAGCGTCCTACGGACGCGTTGCGGTGGTGCTGGCCATCGCCATGTGCCTGGGCTATCCCGTGTGCCGGAACACAGCTCGAGGGCCGGTGGCACCGGCACTCGCGCTGCTGGTGGGAATGGCGCTGTTCAGCCTGGCCGTATGCCTGCTCTCGTGGCTGCGGATCTTCACCGGCCTGGCCATCGCCCTGCTCGGAATCGCTGCCGCCTGCGTCACCGCTCGTGTGCCTGACCCGTGATCTCCCGCGGTGGCGCCGCCGCCACCCCACGGTTCCCCGCCCGGGCCCGGTGACGATCAGCTGCTTCGTCGTTCTCGCCCTGATCCTGCTGGGGTTTTCGTACTTCACGCTGTACCCGTCGACGGCCTTCGACGCCCCCTCCTACCACCTGCCGCTGGCTCGGGACCTGGTTCGGCAGCACGGCCTCGTATACGACCCGTTCGTCCGTTACAGCTTCTTCCCCCAGGCCAACGAGGCGATGTTCGCGGTCATGATGCTGTTTACGCCGAACGCGGTCGCGGCCGCGGCACTCGAGTACACGGTGCTTGCGATCGCCGTCCTCGCCCTGCCCCTGTGGTTCATCGGGTCGGGTCGCAGGGTCGGCGCAGGTTTTCTCGCCGGCATCCTGATGCTGGCCAGTCCTGTGGTCATCTACGCCGGCACCGTGGCCTTCGTCGACACCTGGATGTTGACCTTCGTGCTCGGGGGAACGCTGATCGGCCTGGAGGCGGCAGAGGGGCGCACGCCGGCCTTCGGGTCGCTGCTGCTCGCAGGGGCGATGTTCGGTGAAGCCGCGGCCACCAAGTACACCGGCATGCTGTTCTCGGCCGCGGCGATCGTGGCCGTGCTTGTGGCCGCCGGACGTTCGCGTGCGATCTGGAAGGCGCTGCCCGGCGTTCTGGCCGGCGGGGCGGTGATCGCCGTGCCGTGGTACGCCTGGACGATCCACACGACGGGCGATCCGGTGTATCCGTTCCTTACCGGCATCTTCGGCAACCGCCATGGCCTGTGGACGGCGCTCGAGGTAAAGCAGCAGAGTCGCTCGGAGAGCTCCGCGGGCTACAACCCCGGCGTGATCGCGGTCCTCAAGCGCGATCTGCAGTACCTGCGCGGAGAGCTGAACTACGAGACTGGGATTCACCGCTCGCCCCTGTCGTGGCTGTTGGCGCTGGGTCTGGTGAGGCTGCTGCTGCCGTCCGGCTGGCGCGACCGGACGTTTCTCGGTGCTGCACTCGCCGCTGTCCTCAGCGTGTTGATCTCGCTGAACGTTTCCGCCAACCCCAGGTATCTGGTGCCGGCTATCGGCTTCTTCGCGCTCGGCGCCGGGCTGAGCGCCGACGCCGCCATCGCCGCGGCGAAGGGCTGGGCCGGCGGGCGCCTGACGCGGTCGGTACTGGCCCCGGCCTGGTGTGTGGCCTGCGCCGTCATCGGACTGTGGACCTCGTTCGCCTACGTGCACTGGGTGCATCGCAACAACGGCAACCCGCCGACCTCACCCGGCGGCATCTATACCTATCTCGCGCCCCGGATCCCCTGCTACTCGGCCGCCAAGTACCTGAATCAGGTGGCAGGCAAGAACTACCGTGCCTGGGCCTACAGCTGCGAGCAGGCGCGCTTCTACGCCGATGGGCGACTGATCAGCGACGCCTTCTCGCAGGGAAGCCGGTTCCGCATCTTCAATGACGACGGAGCCGTGATGCCGAGTGACCGGGTGCTCTGGCAGCGTCTGGACCCCCTGCACGTCGCCTGGATGATCCTTCCGCAAAAGACGGCCCCGGACCCGTCGGCCCTCGAGGCGCACAGTCTGTTTCGCTACGTGAGAACGGTTGGTCCCGAGGAGGTCTTCCGCGTTTCACCTCCCGGGTCGACCGCCGCTCAGGGATGAGCCACGAAGTTGACGCGCTCGGCGGCGGTAAACACGCCTTCGAACTCTGCGCGCGTGTACGGGCCGTTGCCGTCGAGATCGAAGATGCGATAGGCAACGCCGTCGGCGAGGAGATCGAAGACGTCTCCAGGGGTCGTTCCGTAGGCGTTGGCCGACCCCATGCCGTGCTCGAAGATCACCACGGGGCGGTGGCGGCCGAGTGTCTGCACCGCCCCTTGGAGCACCTGGAGCTCCGCGCCCTCGACATCGATCTTGACGACCGCCGGACGGTACTCGGGCGCGAGCACCTGATCGAGCACCTCCAGACGAACCTTGATCTGCTCGACGGTGGCCTCCTGTCCCCCCGGCAGCGGCCTGAACCGCAGGCCACTCCACCCGTCGGCCTGGCCGTGGAAATAGGAGAACTCGGCCTCCCCTGGTTCGTTGTAGAGGGCGGCCTGGTGGACCTCGACGTCCGGGAATTGCCTGCGCAGCAGGTCGTACAGACGGGGTATGGGCTCGAACGCGATGTGATGTCCCCGCGGGGCCACGCGACGCATCTCCGACAGCACCGCGCCGTGGTTGGCGCCGACATCCACACAGTTCGCCTCCGGGGTGAGAAGGAAGGCAAGGAGGCGCCGCATGTGGCCGGAGTCGCTGACGTCGCGCTCGACGACCCTCTTCATCCGGTCGCTCGCTGAGCCTGGCGCGGGACCGGCCCGCCGGCCCGAACGCAGGTGAGCCAAGACTGCGGACACGGGCTGGCGTCTCATCGAAGGCAAGTTGCCACGCCGTGTCCCGGCACGATCAGAAGGTGCCATGGGATCCCCGGCGCGCGATCGAGGGGAAAGTGAACCATGTTGGTTGAGTGCCCCGGCAGCAGGACGAATCGCGGGGGTCCGAACACGGGCAGGAACCGACGCAGATAGATCTTCACGCTGGAGCTCTGCAGAGCCCGGATCACCACCGTGCGGCCCGGGAAGGCCTCCAGCGGGAGCGCGGGCCGGGACAAGGGAGGCACTGTCAGGCGGCACCCGGGCGACCGGCCGGCCGGCGTCGCCCCAAGCGACTCGGCCCGCTCAACGACTGTATCGATCCGGCGTTGGAGAGACTGCGGCAGGCTGGCCACTTCGGCGACGGGGAAAGCCGGCGAGCCGAGGGCGCGCGCGGCGGCCAGGTAAGGCCCGGCGACGATGACGGGCGATTGGATCGGATCCGGAAGGAAGCTGGGCGACACCACGGGCGCAGCGACGTCGGCCGCCGTGAGCGACGCGCGGACGCCGTCATCGTGCACTCGGAGTCCGATCTCCGCGTTGCGCAACTCGTTTACGTTGGCGATCAGCGCGCCCGCGGCAAGCAATCCGGCCAACGCCAGCCCGGCGCCCGTGAGCTTGGTGCCGACCCGCGCCTCGGCGACGATCAGCCACACGAACACGGCGCCGATGTACAGGTAGCGGCTGGTGTTGAGGTTCTGAAAGGCGGCTCGTTGAAGCGCAATCAGTCCCCAGAAGGTCAGGACGCCGGCGATCGCGGCGAGGAGCATTGGTGTCGGTCGGCGCCCGACGTTCTGCCGGTACGACACCGCGACCAGCAGCAAGCCGACCAAAGCGATGGCCGGTCCCCACGGGTTCACGACGGTTGGCCCGATCGCCGTGTTCAGCCCGGCAATCGCCGAGGCGACGCCGGCAGCGGCATCGGCGATCGAGGCCGGCATACCGAGAAGCGCTGACACCGTGATCGGTTTCGACTGACCCCAGCCCAGGTACCAGATCAAGAACACCAGCGCCGGCACCGCGATGATCCACAGGCGCGACCACGGATCGCGCCGCGCCGCGATCGCGACCAGTCCCGCCACCAGAAACGCGAGACCGACACCCGAGGAGGTGATCGACCACACCAGGAGCAACGCGGCGAGCGGGTCGGAGCGACGATCCTCAATCAGCGCCAGCGCGCCCAGGCCACCGGCGATCGACCCCAGGAACCCGATCTGAAACGGCCATAGGAGATCCTGCCCCGCCGTGCCCATGAACAGCAGCAGCGCGGTCGGCACGAGCGCCAGCCAGGGCCCCACCCGTCGGCGGACCAGGATGTACAGGAGGACGGCGCAGAGGAGGTGGATGCCCACGCCGACCGCTCGGTAGGCCGTGTAGTGGCGCATCCCGACGAGCGCGAACAGGAGCCTGTAGACGGCCACGGGGAACAGCGAGAAATGGTCGTTGTGCGGCTCCAGGAAGCTGTTGATGCCGCCGCCGCGCCGGTGCAGAAGCCAGACCCATTCGTCGGCGTAGAACGTCAGATGGCGGCCGGCGTACATCAGGAGGGCGGCGGCGGCGACCAGCAGCCCGATCAGCACGCCGGTGGCGGCCGATGGTCGCCGCAGAGCAGGCGCGGTCAACCTCCGCGGTGCAACGGTCGTGGCGTTGGCCATCGGCGCCGTCCTCAGGACCGGCCGCTCAGCACTTGCTCACGCGGCTCCTCAGCCGCGCGCCGCGGCGGCGTCGGCCCGGCGGTAATCGCCTCGGCTCAGGTGGTGCTCCAGCCAAACGTAGAGGATGATGAACAGATAGCGGCTGCCCATCTCCTGGAGCTTCAGCTTCGATACGCCGTGGCGCCGGTTGGTCCAGCTCACCGGCACGATCGCAAAGGAGTAGCCCCGCGCGAACGCCTTGAGCGGCAGCTCGACGGTGAGATTGAAGTGGTTGGACAGAAGCGGTTGGAGCTGGTCGATGACATACCGGCGGTAGGCCTTGAACGCGTTCGTTGTGTCGTTGTAGCCGTGCCGGAACAGCAGCCGGATGCTCGCGTTCACGATCCGGTTGAGGATCAGCTTCAGCCAGGGGTAGTCGTGCGTCGTCCCCCCGTGGCCGAACCGCGTCCCGAAGGCGCAGTCATAGCCTTGCTCGAGCACCCGGTAGTACGTCACCAGGTCATCCGGCGAGTCGGACAGGTCGGCCATCATGATCGCGGCGGCGTCGCCGCTGTAGAGCTCGATACCGGCCCGCACCGCATGCCCGAAGCCCTGCGGTAGGTGCGACCGCGCGCAGCGCACGCGCGGGTTGGCGGCCGCGATCGTTTCAACCAGGTTTGCCGTCCCGTCCGTGCTGGCGTCATCGACGACCAGAACCTCGTAGTCGATCCCCTCGCGCTCCAAGCGAGAAGCGACGGCACCAACGGTGTCACCGATCGACTCCATCTCATCCCGCGCGGGAATGATCACCGACAGCTTCATGGGCACGCGGCGCCAAGATTAGCTTCGTGATCGCCCTCGGGCGGTTTCACAGCGCAGTGTGCAGCGACGCCTCGTGGGCGCAGATCCACCGGTGGATGTCGGACAGGATCCGCCGCGGTCCGTGCGCGGCTCGCCATCCGGTGATCTCGTGCAGGCGGGAGCAGTCGGAGATGTATAGCGGCACATCGCCGGCACGTGTCTGCGACACGCCCTCGATGGGGATCGAGTTGCCCGTGATCTCGGCGCACAGCGCGGTCGTCTCGTTCAGCGACAGCGAGGATTCGCGCCCGCCGCCCACGTTGGCCACGACCCCGTCCCACCTCGAGGGATCCCTCAGCTGCTCGTCCAGGAGCTTGATGAGATCATCGACGTGGAGGAGGTCGCGAACCTGCTTGCCGGTGGCCCCGAAGCCGATGTACTGGAGCGGACGGCGGAAATGATGGGCCATCAGCCAGTAGGTGAACACGCCCTGATCGACCTTTCCCATCTGCCAGGGCCCCGCCACGACGCCGCAGCGGTCCACGACTGCGGTCAGGCCATAGGCGGCGCGGTACTCCTCGATCAGCATCTCCGCGGCGAGCTTCGTCGAGCCGTACAGGGTCCGCGCGCCCCCGAGCGGGAACTCCTCACTCACGCCGGCGATCGACGCGCCAGGCGTCGGCTGTGCCTTGGCCAGTTCGTAGCGCGTGTCGGTCTCAGCCAGCGCCAGCCCGCACAGGCGGTCGACCGGATACACGCGGCTGGTGGACAGGAACACGACATGGGCCCGATGCCGGCGGGCCAGCTCCAGACAGTGGTAGGCACCGAGGAGGTTGGATTTGACCACGTAATCGGGGCTGCCGTCGACGCCGGCCAGGGCCGAGGGCTCGGCCGAGCATTCCAGCAGCGCGTCGATCTCACCCAGCGCCAGCAGATCATCGAGCTCGCGGACGTCGGCGTGCTGGAACTCGACGCCGGCCGCCCGCAATCGGGCCAGGTTCAGCTCCGAGCCGCGGCGCCGTAGGTTGTCGATCGCCAGGAGCCGCCAGTCAGGATGACGGTCGGCCAATCCCACCGCGGCGTTGGCGCCGATGAAGCCGGCGCCGCCGGTCACGAGGACGCGCATGGCGCGATTTTCTCTAACGTGACGCCGATGCGCGCGGTGCCGACCGGTTTGGAAGGGGCGATCTTGCTCGAGCCCGCCGTCCACGGGGACGAGCGTGGCTTCTTCCTGGAGACGTTCCGGCGCAGCACGCTGGACGATCTCGGCCTGACCGTCGAGTTCGTGCAGGACAACCAATCGCGCTCGCGGCGCGGCATTGTGCGGGGGATGCACTTCCAGCCCGGCATGGCCAAGCTGGTCCGGTGCGCCCGGGGCGCGATCTTCGATGTGGTCGTCGATGTCAGGCGGGGCTCACCCCGCTTCGGGCGGTGGGTCGGATTCGAGCTCAACGACGTCAACCACCACCAGCTGTTCTGCCCCGACGGCTTCGCTCACGGCTTCTGCGTGCTGTCCGAACTGGCCGATGTGGCTTACAAGACCTCGAGCTACTACGCCCCCGAGCTCGAGGGCGGTTTCGCCTACAACGATCCCGACGTGGCGATCGCCTGGCCCGCCGGGCTGCAGCTGATCGCCTCGCCGCGTGACTCGGGGGCGCCGCGGCTGGCCGAGCTCGAGGCGGCGCTGCCGTTCGAGTACGCCACTATGCAGTTGTGACCGTCCTGCGGCATGCTTAGAGAGCGCATGCGCCGACGCCTCGAGGTCAATCCGACTCAGTACCGTCGCGTCACCTACGTCACGCTGGCGGCGCTGACCCTGATCGTGCTCACCGGCGCGGCGGTGCGTCTGACCGACTCCGGGCTCGGCTGCCCCGACTGGCCCAAATGCGGTGGCAGCGCGCTGCCGCCGCTGAGCACCCACGCGCTGATCGAGTTCGGTAACCGGGCGATTTCAGGAGTAGTCGGCCTCCTGACCGTGATCGCGGCAGTGCTCGCCTTCACGCGCCGGCCCTTCCGTCGTGATCTGGCCCTGCTGGCGCTCGCTCTTCCGGTCGGCGTGGTGGCCCAGGCGGTCCTCGGCGGGTTCACCGTGCGCGAGCACCTGGCACCAGGGTTTGTCATGGCTCATTTCGCCCTGTCGATGATCATTCTCATCGCGGCCGTTGCGCTGGCCTGGCGGGCGACGTACGAACCCGGCTCGCGCCCGCGCTCATCGGACCGGCTGTCGGTTTGGTCTGTCCGGGCCCTGGCGCCGCTCGGCGCGCTGACGATCTTCGCCGGCACGGCTGCCACGGCCGCCGGGCCCCACGCCGGCGGCTCGGCCGGTCAGCGGATCCATCGCCTGCACTTCGAAGGGGCCGACACGCTGACGTGGGTGGTGCACCGCCACGCCACGATCGCGGCCCTGTTCGGGATAGCCGTGATCGGCGTGTGGTTCCTGCGCCGCCACCGCGGCGTTACGCAGGAGGCGCTCGAGCCGGTCACGGTACTCGCCATTCTGCTCGCCGCGCAGGGGCTCGTCGGCAGCGTCCAGTACGAGCTTCGTCTGCCCACGGACATGGTCTGGGTCCACGTCACACTCGCCACGATCACCTGGCTGGTGGTGCTGTGGGCGGTGGCGGCGGCAGGTGCTCTGGTGCCGCGCACGGAACCGGTTCCGGCCGCCGAGCCCGCCGGTCGTTCGGCCTTCTCGGACACGCGAACGGGAACGCTGACCCCCTCCTGATCCCGCGCTGACGGGGCGGCGACGGTCATTGCCAGTGGCACCGCTCGCTACGATCGGCACAGGCATGGCTACCGAGCGTTCAGTTTCGCCCCAGCCTCCACCGCCGCGACCTGCGGATGCCTCGCTCAGCATCCTTGTCGTCGACGACGAATCGGACCTACGCGAGATGCTCACGCGATCGTTTTCGCGCGAGGGTCATCGCGTGCTTGCGGTCGCCGACGGGCGCGCCGCGATCGATCGCGCGAGCACGGATCACTTCGACATCGTCCTGCTCGATGTGGCCCTCGGGCCCGGCCCCGACGGCTACGAGGTCTGCCGCACACTGCGGGGCCGGCGCAACGTGGTCCCGATCATCATGCTGACCGCGCTGGACTCGGAGGCGGACGCGGTGCTCGGGCTCGAGGCGGGGGCCGATGACTATGTCACCAAGCCGTTCGGCCTGGCCGAGCTGCGAAGCCGGATCCGCGCCGTGCTCCGGCGGGCCGGCACGCGAGCGATGGGGGACGAGGTGCTCGTCGTCGGGCCGATCGCGCTCGATCGCGCGCAGCGCGAGGTGACGATGGACAGCCAGTCGGTGCGTCTCACGTTCTCCGAGTTCGAGCTTCTCGATGCGCTGATGGCCGATCCCGGACGCCTGCTCAACCGCCAGGAGCTCCTGCGCGCGATCTGGGGCGACAGCGCCTACCGCGATCCGCGCGCCATCGACGTCCACATCCGCCACCTCCGCGAGAAGCTCGAACCCGAACCCGAGAAGCCGCGCTACATCCTCACCGTGCGGGGCGCCGGGTACCGCCTGCGAGGGCCGTAGTCGATGTTCCGGAGGCCGCGACGTGGCGCGCTCGGTCTCCGCGGCCGCATCGTCGGCGCGGTGGTCGTCACCACGTGCGCCACGTTGGCCGTGGCGGCGCTGGCGCTGCTCGGTCCGCTGGAGCAATCGCTGCGCAGCGCGGCGCTGAAGACGCTTCAGCAGGACATGAGGTACGGCACCATCAAGCAGTTCAAGCGACTCGACCTCAGGTTCGTTCTCGACGCGAGTGGATTCGGGAAGCACGACACGGAGAAGAGCACGGGGCAGAGCCAGCTGGCGAACCTGAACGCACTCGAGCAGAGCATCGGCAACAGGATCGGCGCGCAGATCACGATGTTCGGCTACTTCGACGAGCAGGGCCGGGCGGTGCCGCTAACGGCGGCGTCGATCCGGACTCATTCCCCGACGTTCGCCAGGCCTTCCTCACCAGCCGGACGATCTCGAGCTTCGGCGCCGACGGCGGCACGCAGTACGCGCGCATGGCGATCCCCACCGTTGTTCGTGGCCAGCGGTTCGTGATCGCCGCCCGCCAGCCGATCGGCGAGATTCCCGGGGCGGTGCACGCCATCCGCACCGCCTTCATCGACGCGGCACTGGCCGGACTGACGCTGACGCTCGTGCTGGCCATCCCGCTCGCTGCCACCCTGGTGCGCCGCCTGCGCCGCCTGCGCGTGGCCGCGCTTCAGCTTGCCCAGGGCGGGCCGGTCGATCTTCCCGCCGACCAGAGCCGCGACGAGGTCGGCGACCTCGGCCGGGCGTTCTCGACCATGCAGCGGCGCCTGGCCCAGCAGGAGGAGGCACGCCGGGCGTTCGTGGCCACCGCGTCGCACGAGCTGCGCACGCCCTTGACCTCGCTCGAGGGCATGCTGGAGCTGCTCCAGGAGGACCTGTACGAAGGCTCGCCAGACCTCGAGGACGCCCGCATGCTGCTCGGCCGCGCCCGGGCCCAGTCACGCCGGCTCGGGCGGCTGGCCGCCGACCTGCTCGACCTCAGCCGGATCGACGCCGAGGTCGAGCTCCGTTCCGAGCCGCTCGAGCTGGGGGAGCTCAGCCGCGCGGTCATAGCCGAGTTCGAGCTGGGCACGGCCGAGCGGGGGCTGATCGCCGTCCTCGACGACACGACGGGTCCGGTGTGGGCACGTGGCGATCCCGGCAGCGTGGCCCGCATCCTCCGCATCCTGCTCGAGAACGCCGTTCGCGTCAGCCCCCATGGCGGCGAGATCCGAGTCGAGCTGCGAAACGGCGAGTCGGCGGTATTGAGCGTCGCCGACGAGGGGCCCGGCGTCTCGGCGGAGGAGCGCGGGCTGATCTTCGAGCGCTTTCAGCGGGGCCGGGAGACCGGCGGACAGGCCGGCTTCGGCCTCGGCCTCGCCATCGGACGCGAGCTGGCCGAGCGGATGGGCGGCGAGCTGACCCTCGCGCCGCCCGACGGCGGGGGCGCGAGATTCACGCTGCGGCTGCCGGTCGCGCAGGCCTCGGAGGCCGAGCCTCTGCTGGTCACCTGACCTGACAGCATCAGATATATGGACGAACGCTTGATGAAGGTGATGCTCGAGGTCGACGAGCACCACTGGTGGTACCGCGGGCGCCGCGTGATCATCCAGACCGAGCTGGACCGGCTGGCGCTGCCCTTTCCTGCCACGGTGCTGGACGCCGGCTGCGGCTCGGGTCGCACGATGGCCGAGCTCGTGCAGTTCGGCGAGGTCCGAGGCCTCGAGCTCGATCCCGAAGCCGCGGAACTTGCCCGCAGCAGGGGTCACGGCGAAGTCGAGACCGGCCGCCTGGAAGAGCTTCCGTGGGGTCCGGACACGTTTGATCTGATCGTCTGCCTGGATGTGATCGAGCACACCCCCGACGACCGGCTGACCCTCCGCTCGCTGCGGCGCGTCTGCAAGCCGGGTGGCTGGCTGCTGGTCACGGTGCCCGCGTATCAGGCGCTGTGGTCGCTCCACGACGAGGCCAACCACCACTACCGTCGCTATTCGCGCAAGACACTGCGGGCGGCGGCGCTACAGGCGGGGTGGCGGGTTCATCGCATGACTTCGTTCAACAGCCTGCTGCTGCCGCCCGCGGCGGTGGTGAGGCTGGCCCAGCGCCAGCGCGGCAAGCGCACCAACGGCTCGTATACACCCGAGCTGAAGCTCGGACCGCACTGGCTCAACGGGATCCTCGAGCAGCCGCTGCGGATTGAGGCCAGATGGCTATCGCAGGGTCGGACCCTGCCTGCGGGGTTGTCGCTGATGGCGCTCCTAAACAACCCCGTCGCGTGATGAGCAATGCTCGGCTCGGCCGCGATCGTCGCCCTGTCCAGCAGCCTCGGGTACCTGCTCCCGGCCATCATCGGGCTGGAGTCGATGGGAGTCCCGTCGCCCGGCGAGACGGCGCTGGTGCTGGCGGCGGTGCTGGCCAGTCAGGGCAAGCTCCAGATCGAGCTCGTCATCCTGATCGGGATCGCCTCGGCGATCATCGGCGACAACCTGGGCTACTTCCTCGGGCGTAAGCTCGGCCGCGAGGTGCTCGAGGCGCCGGGACCGTTCCAGCAGCGCCGGATCACGGTCATCCGCGCGGGCGACCAGTTCTTCAAGCGGCACGGGAGCAAGGCGGTCTTCTTCGCGCGCTGGATCGCGCTGGTCCGGTTCGCCGCGGCCTGGCTTGCCGGGATCAACCGGATGCCGTTCAAGCAGTTCTTTTTCTGGAACGCTCTCGGCGGCATCACCTGGGGGATCACCTACGGGCTGGTCGGCTACTTCGGCGGTCATGCCGCGGCCAAGTACCTGAGCGAGGTCGGTGTCATCGGCGCGATCGTGCTCGGGGTCTCGATCGTCGCCAGCCTGATCCTGCTCAGGCGCCGCGAACGCCGTGCTGAGCAACGGATCCTTGAGGAGGTGATCGAGGATGAAGTCGCGGACGGCCCGGGCCGCGGGGGCGACAGGCCTGCCCCAACCCGGGCCGAGGAGGACTCAGTCTGAGCTCGGGTCGAGCTCGAGCGCGCAGGAGTTCATGCAGTACCGCAGGCCGGTGGGTGCCGGTCCGTCATCGAACACGTGGCCAAGATGCCCGCCGCAGCGGCGGCACACGACCTCGGTCCGGAGCATCCCGCTGCTGCGATCCTCGCGCGTCTCGACGTTCTCCGCCACCGCAGGCTCATAGAAGCTCGGCCAGCCGGTTCCGGAGTTGTACTTCGTGTCGGCGTCAAACAGCTCGGCGCCGCAACCGGCGCAGTGGTAGGTGCCGTCGTCCTTGACGTCGACGTACTTGCCGGTGAAGGGTCGCTCCGTACCCTGCTGGCGCAGAACCTGGTACTGCTCGGGGGAGAGGCGCTCGCGCCACTCCTCATCCGTCAATTCGACTTCGCGTTGTGTCTCGGGCATGCCTGAACGGTAGCGCTCGGCTAGGGTGCGGGCCATGAAATTCGGAGTGGCGATCTTCCCCACCGCCGACCTTCAGGGGCCGGCCGAGCTTGCGCGGATGGCCGAGGAGCGGGGTTTCGAGTCGCTCCTGTTCCCGGAACACACGCACATTCCGGCCAGCCGCGACACGCCGTATCCGGCCGGCGGCGAGCTCCCGCCCGAGTACAGCCGCACCTATGACCCGTTCGTGGCCCTGATGGCAGCGGCCTCCGCCACCGAGCGGCTGCTCATCGGCACGGGCATCTGCCTGGTGATCGAGCGGGACCCGATTATCACCGCCAAGGAGGTCGCCTCGCTCGACCAGCTGTCAGGCGGAAGGTTCCTGTTTGGCGTGGGTGCCGGCTGGAACGTCGAGGAAATGCGCGATCACGGGACCGACGCCACGCGACGCTTCGGCATCATGCGCGAGCGGATCGAGGCCATGAAGACCATCTGGGCCGAGGATGAGGCGAGCTATCACGGCCGGCACGTCGACTTCGACCGCATCTGGTCCTGGCCCAAGCCCGTGCAGCGGCCCCACCCGCCGGTGCTGGTGGGCGGCAATGGACCGCGCGTGCTCGACCGAGTGCTCGCCTTCGGCGACGAGTGGATGCCCAACCGCCTCCCCGACGACCAGATCATCCCCCGTTTCCAGGAGCTCCGCCGCCGGGCCGACGAGGCCGGGCGCTCGATCCCGATCACGGTGGCGGGGATGATGCGCGATCCTCAGCGAATCGAGCGCTTCGAGCGGGAGGGGGTGCATCGGAGCTTGTTCTGGCTCCCGGCCACGAGCCCTGAAGACGTCGAAGCGGCGTTCGATCGCTACCACACCGCCGCCGACGTCTACAACCACGCCGGCGCCTAGCGCCTGCTCATCACTCCGGGACGCAGCTCTCGGCCGTACTAGAGGTAGCTCGTGGCCGCGAGCGGGTCAGGGTCGAGTATCTCGAGGATCAGCGCCGACCAGCCAAAGTCCACGGTGCCCATGCCACGCCCGCTGTACGGGTCGTAGTACTCACGTAGTCCGTTGGCGCGGACCACCCCGGCCAGGCTCCGCGCCAGCTGCTCGGCCTGTTCGTCGTAACCGAGGCGTCTGAGCCCGAACCAGATCAGCCACGCGGCGTTTACCCACGTCGGCCCGCGCCACAAGCGGTGCAGACCCGGCACCGGCGTGTCATCGCGAGCAAAGCTCCGCTCGTCGGCGGCGACCGAGGGGATAGGTACGGGCAGCCAGAACCTGGCTGGGTCGAGCAGATGCTCCTCCACCAGCCGGCGTCCGATCCATTCGGGCAGGTCCGGCAGCGCCAGCGGGGCCAGCGCGGTCCACGTCAGCGGCAGGCGGCGCTCGGGCGCTGGCCGCGCGAGTGGCCAGAACAGCCCGCTCTCCTCGTCGTAGAGCCGTTCGATGATCGCCGGCGTCAGCGACGGGAGACCGAGCGCCTGCCGCGACAGGGAGTACAGGACGTTGGTCAGCACCTCGCAGCACACCGGTCCACCCGCCGCGGCGATCTGCCCCAAGTCGTAGCCGAGCTTACGGTTGCGCCGCACGAGCGCGACGAAGCCCGGCAGGTCGTGAGCGTGGCGGCCCCAGATCGAGTCGAACTGGGGCGAGGCATCGAGCCCCGATTCATCGGGCTGCACGATCCACAGCAGGCCGTCGTCGGAGAGCGTGCGGTTCTCCTCCAGCCAACGATGATGGGCGAGGATCCCGGGAACCTCGGCCGGGTTGCCGACCGCGATCCGCCATGCCCAGGCCAGCACCGGCGGCTGGATGCTCGACGTGGTCAGCCGATCGCTGGGCACGACGTTGTAGGTGTGGCGGCGAACGCCGGTCAGGGGACTGTTCCAGAAGATCGTGTGGCCGATGAACCCGTCCGCGCGCTGCGCGGCGAGCAGCGACTCGAGCTCGCGTCGCGAACGATCGGGATCGAACCGCCGCCACACCATCGCGGCGAAGCTCGAGTCCCAGTACCACTGCCACGGATAGTGGCTCGGACTTGGGCACGTATACGCGAACCGCACCCCGTCGGCATCGCGCGCCCCCTCGCGCCAGTTCTGCCGCAGCGTCGCTTCGCAGATCACGCGGACCGCGTGGATGGCTTGATCTGCGGGCATGCGACCCGGCATCCTTTCATCCTGAGGAGAACTGATGAGCACACGTCGCAAGCGCCCCGGGTTGCTTCGCCGGCACAGGCGGTCGGCCGGATCGCGCACGCCGGCCCATCGCGCCTTCGATCCCCGCCGTGTCGGCAACCTCGAATGTGACGCCTGGGTCGCCTACTACCGCCGCGAATGGATCTCGTTCCTGCGCTCGGCCGTGGCGCTGACGCGCCACACGTTCGGTCTGCCGTGGCCCCAGACCTTGCAGGGCGCGTGGCTCGTGCTGAGGGCCAACCAGCTGTGGGCTCCCGTGCCCGACAACGATCCCGACGGCGCCCGTCGCGCGATGCAGCGCTTCTACGCCATGGTGGCGCGGCGCTACGGCGAGACGTACGACCCGGTTCGCGCCGCCGAGCTCGAGGTCGAGTGGTGGCGCGTGCACCGCCAGCACCAGCGGGGGGATGAGAGCGCTGGCGTTGGTCTCCGCGAGGGCGATGGCGCCATCCTCCCCGAGGAGCGTCCGCTGGTCCAGGCGCTATCCGAGCTGTACGCGTACGTCTATGGCGTGGGGATCGACGACGTGCGCGGTGGCGGCCGAGCAACGCGCCCTGGCGATGCGCTACTCGGACGAATGGGTGCGCGAGGGATGCCACCTCGAGAGCTCGCTCATCCCCGCGGAACGAGCGGCGCTGGTGCGGTCCTACGCCGGGCTGCTGGCGGGCGTGCACCGGCCCTAGGCGCGGCTTTTCGAGGCCCGCGGTCGCGAGGCCGCCATTTCCGGGGCGCGCGTAAACGTCGCACTCGACTCGCCGGCAGGCGCGAGACTGACGTTCACGGCGCTCAGCGCCGTGAACGTAACAGTGGCGCGCCTCGGCGACGCCGAGACCGACGTTTACCGCTGGCCGAGCACCTCGTAGAGCACGGCCAGATCGTCTTGGCTCGGCTCCCAGCGGGCTGCCGAAGCGTTCGCCCGCACCTGCTCGGGCTTGGTCGCGCCGGCGATCACCGACGCCACCGGCTTACGGGCCAACAGGGCACCGATCGCCACGTCGGTCAGCGTCACCCCGCGCTCGTGCGCGTAACGCTCCAGCGCCTCGATCAGATCGAACTGCTCATCGGTGGCGATCGCGTCGCGTCCAGACAGACGCGCGTCGCTTGGTCCCGTCGAGCCGCGGCGGTACTTTCCGGTCAGCAGCCCGGAGGCCAGCGGGAAGTAGGGGACGCAACCCCAGGCCGAGGCGCTCACAGGTCGGCAGCATGTCGTGCTCGGCCTTGCGCTCGAGCAGGTTGTACTCGTTCTGGACGGCCTCGAACCGCGTCAATCCGCGCTCGCGTGCGACGGCATCGGCCTCCTCAATCTGCTCGACGGAGAAGTTCGAGGCGCCGACAGCCCGAACCGTCCCGGCGCGGACGAGCTCGTCGAGTGCCCCGAGAGTCTCGCCGATCGGTGTCACGCCGTCGGGCCGGTGGTACCAGTAGAAGTCGATCACGTCGGTCCGCAGCCTTTGCAGAGACCCCTGAATCGCTTGATGGATGTAATCGGGCGACCCGCGGTCCTCGCGGCCGTCGCCCACGTCCCAACCGAACTTGGTAGCCAGGACGACCTGCTCGCGCCGGCCCTTCAGCGCCTCGCCGAGCAGCTCCTCGCTGCGGCCGCGGCCGTAGCTGTTGGACGTGTCGATGAAATTGATGCCCTCGTCGAGCGCGGCGTCGACCACCGCTCGCGTGCCGGCGAGCTCGACCCGCCAGCTGAAGTTGTTGCCACCCAGCCCGCAGGTGGAGACCTGAAGTCCGCTTGCACCCAGCGGGCGGGTGGCGAGTCTTGCCGAGATATTTGCCATGCCCTGTTTCTTAGCAGGGCGCGATGTGCGCGGTCAGGTCATCAGCCTGAGGGTCTACACGTCCGTATCTCAGTCTGGGCGGTCAAATCCGTCGTCGCTATGTGGGTGGAGGTATGGGGCTGCTGTTCAACTGTGAATAGGTGTTGGTTGTGTAGGAGGAGTCGCCAACACCAGCTGTGAACGCCGCGATCGAGGCCGTGTCCGGGTTGCTCACATTGGGTCCCTCTACGGCCCAATCCGTCTTGCCGCCGGGCCCGAGAGCGTCCATCTCGTACCAGATCCACCCGCGAATCTTGGGAAAGCTGGCCGCGAGATCCTTGAACATGTCTGCGATCCACTGCGGCTTCGATCCCCCGCTCGCCGTGCTTGCGGTCTCGCCGACGATCATTGGCTTGGTCGGAGCGACGGTGCCCGCGACATCTTGATAGGTCTTGGCGAAGATATCCTGGAAGCTTGTCCAGGGATTGTCCGCGTTGTAGGCGTCGATACACGTCCAGTCGACGTACGCATCGCCCGGGTAGACACTCGCCAGTGGCGCCTCCAGTGTGCTGTATTCGTAGTTCGGACACCAAACCCACGTCACGTTGGTCGCGCCAACTCGGGTGAAGATGTCGTGGATGTGGCGCCACATTGCCACGAAGTCGGCCGGCTGGTTGAGAGGGGCTTGGTTGGCCGCACGACGACCGGTACCGAAACTCCACCAGGGACCGTTCATCTCCCAATCGAAGCGGAGGAAGAATGGATGGCCCCACGCCTTCGCGTCCTTGGCGAATTGAGTTAAGTATGCGTCCTCAGAGCCATTGGCAACGGCCGCGTCAGTGAAGTTGGGGTTGGAGTAGTTGGAGTCGTCCGAACTGCCCGAATTAAGCATCGGAATGAAGCCCTGCTGGCGAACGGCGTTGAACAGATTGGTTTGGAACTGGCAGTCGTGCGCATTGGGGTACGGAGCCGTTGAGACGCAATACGACGGCGAGTAGAACGACTCGCCCCACGGCAGGATGCTGGGCATCTTGCCGCCGGCGTCCTCATTGGCGAAAGCCTTCGCTGCGTTCATGTCGAATGGAGGTGTGGAGCCGGTGAACTGTTGTCCGATATCGGCTCCCCAGTACATCTTCTCGGCGCGCGGCGCAATGGTCACGGTGATGGTCGCGCTGGCGGCGTTCCCGGCGCTGTCAGTGGCTTGCACCGTGACTTTATGCGTGCCGGCCGGGTAATGAGCCGTGTCCAACGTCCAGCCTGCGGATGCCACTGACCGGCACTGTGAGCCGAACGAGCAGGGGGAGAAATCCGACACCTCGGATTGCAGAGCACCGTCCACTTGCACCGTAATCTGAGCGACTCCAGACGTCGGCGTCGATCCGTCCGTGTCGCGCGCGTCGATCCTCAGCGCGTAGGTGCCGGGGCTGATCGTGGCATTGTTCTCTGTGGCGAGCCCGCCGGAAAGCGCGATGGTCGGCTGCTTGCGGTCGACGTTGACGGACCAGGACTGGGCTCCGGACACGGTTCCTCCGGCGGAAACTGCCTGCTCCCAGACGGTATCCCTGCCCTCGGGCATGTTCGCGGTCCTGTAGCTGAGACTGGCACTGTACGTGTGCGGACAGGTTGCCAGACCATTGCCGGAGCAGCGGGGGCTGGCGCTCAAAACTGGGCTCACACCCGTGCCCAGGAGTCGCAGACTGGCAATGCCGAGGCCACGTGACTCGGCAGCGTCGCCGGTGACCGTGTCGACCGCAGTGCTGACCCACCTTCCCGGCGTGTATCCGTGGTGTCTGGGTGTGCCGAGAACGACGGGTCCCTTATCGGCCTCGTAAACGGTGGCGTCGTCGATGAGACCCACCGTCGGCGTGTCACCCGTATTCGCGCCGAGCATGCTCAGCCCGAACACTGCAGCATTGCCGGGGTCGACTGCTTCGGTGGGTGAACAGCTCCGGACAGCGCAGTACGTGTAAGTCACGTCTGACAAGGCGGTACGAGTGCCGTGATGCGCGCCCGCTCCCTGGCCATCGGGGCCGCTCCACCGTCCCGCCGTCTCCCAGCGCTGGCTGCCGGCCTGGGCGATGCCGCCGAACTCCTGACTGTTGGGCAGTGTGTGAATGACGCCGCTTTCGGTCAGCTTGTAAATGTACGCACCTGGGGGCGCGGCGGCCCGGTATTGGCCCGACGACGTGGCCGTGTAGCGCCGATGCCCTCCGCCCGACCAGACTCCGTAATCGCCGTAGGCACGGTGGGTCAGTGACGGTTTGCTCTCGCTGGCGACCGCCCGCCAGGCCACCTGCGCAGCGCCCCAGGCGCCGAGCAGGAGATCAGTGACCGGGGCGCTGACAAGAATCGGATAGGCGTAGCCGCGGCCCCGGTGCCCAACCGAGATCACCACCTGCTTGCCACGCACCCGATACCGTGCAGGGACGACCCGCCCGAAGGCGTCTCTTGCGCTCACGGGAGCTAACCAATGCCGCGGGCGCTCCCCGGTTGGACGCTATCTCCACGCCCCCCGATACCGCCGTGGAGCGACGAAGTGTCCAACCGTTCGGTAGAGCGAAGAGCAATCGCTCCGACTGGAAGCTGGCCGGCGTGCGCAACACGAACGAGACTTGTGCTCCCGCTGGAGTCGGCCGGAGGACGGCATCGGTATCGTGGGCGCGGCCGCCGAGGTTGGCGAAGAACACACTGCCGAAGGCTCGCTGCCCGACAACCGGCGAGCCACCTGCGAATCGGACGGCCACTTGAGGTTTGGCGAACGCCAGGGCACCGCCCGATGCTCTCGGTAGCGACAGGCCGACAAGACCGCTTCGCGGCACGAACGCGTTGCCTCTCCGAACCAGACCCAGATCCAGGGCCGCCGTGCGGCCCGCTGGCGTATGGCCAAACAGGGGAAGGACTCCCACCGCAAGCGAACTGCGGCCGGTGGAGCTCGTGACGATGGCCTGATGATCGCTGAGCCTTCTCACCAGCGTGCCTGTGGTTCCGTCGAAACTCTTGAACCCGTTGGCAACCTGGGCCGGGAACGTCTCGCGCAGGGTGGCGAGCGCCTGGGCCGCGTTCTCGTGTCGATATCTCGCCCGCGCGACGTGCGCCGTGGTGTGAGGCACATGACGTGCCCCGAGGGCCTCGCCGACCAGGAGGGAAGCCACAACAGCGACCGCCAGTAGGGGACTGAGACGCAGGAGAACGCGTCGAGCAATCAAAGCCAAGACCTTCCTAGCGTGTTTCGGCTCAAGAGAGAAACGCCCTACCTCACCGGGCGAGTCTGACGGTCGATCTGATCGGCCGCCGCGGCGAGATAAGGGCCTGGCAGCGGACCGACGCATAACTCATCCCAGGCCAGTTCGAGGCCCTCACCTCTGCTAGTCCCTGATCGCGAGCCACGGTGCACCGTCATTGCTCGATCACGTGCACACCCGACTCGGCCGGCTGTACGCCCGGCAGCGCTGCACCTTCAAGATCGTCAGGTAACGTCATGGCCCCCGACGAATTTGACCGTGCTCGGAACAGCTGCGGCAGGACCGCCTGGACAGCATTCCGCCGATGCCATGGCCACGCCTGGCACAATCGCCGATGGTGACAGAAGACACTCGGGGCAGACGGATCATGTCCGGACTCGCGATGTCGGCCGCGGTCGGGGCGCTTCTCGTCCTGAACGGGTGTGGCGGGAGCTCCAGCTCAACGTCGGTTGCGGCTAGCAGTGCCAGCACTCCGACTACGTCCTCGACGCAGGCGAGCAGCACGCACACCGCCCTAGCAGTACCCGGCTGTGGCCAGTTCTGCCAGGATGCTGGCGCGAGCGCCGGCCAGGCCACGTGGGGATATCCGTGTCCGAAGCCTCGACACGGCCAGTTCACCGGATGCCTCAAATGCCCGAACAACGAGTGCATGACCCTGTTCGACCGTCGCGCAACCGTAACTGCTGGCGTATTCACCGTCCGCGTTCGCTGCGACCTGAAACATGAGCCATGTATCGGTGCGTTTCTGGCCTGCGACCCCGACAAGTTCTGCTTCGGCAATCGACGTCCCGGACCCCAACCGTCCTATGGGGGCCGCCTGGCCGGGTCCGATTTCAAGGTCGCCAACCAGCAGACAACCTCTATCGAGATCGGAGTGACCAAACTCGGCGAGAGACTGGTGGCCGCGCAGCGTGGCTACCGAGCCTCCGTCCTTATCTCGCTGAAGGACCACGGGATGGTCACTCCCAGTACTCCGGCCGGTACTGACCAAGCCGTCGTATCCCTCCGGCTCGTCGGTCGCGGGGCGGGTTAGGGGCTCCGGTTGTCCAGCAGCCGACTTCTAGCCACTACTACCCGCAGCCGGTGTTAAACCCACAGCTAGAGCACGTGTAGCAGGTGCCCGTCCGCTGCATCATCCCGCCGCACTGCTGGCATGCCGGCCCCAAGTCGAGGCCCTGGCGGACTGCGGGCAGCACGGGAGGCTCGTCGGTCAGCGCGGTCGTCGCTGGCAGGGGCGGACTGGGGGGCACGTTGCCGCCACCGTTGCCCGGGGAGCCGTTCCCGGGCGAGCCGTTGCCGCCGTTTGAGGCGTCCGTCTCGGTGCCGGCGGGCCCGGCCGTGTCGCTCATCTGTGACATCGCCGCATCCTGGGCCGCCTTGCGGGCACGAACCGCCGGCGTGAGAATCCCCAGCTCCTCTTGCAGGTCGACGTCGAGGAACCGCGAGGCCAGCCATCGCATGATGTAGTCGGGCATCGACTTCGCGAACGGGATCTCCGGGTTCGAGGTCATTCCCTCGGGCTCGAAGCGCATGTAGCTGAACTTGCGCACGAGCGTCTCGAGCGGCACCCCGTACTGGAGCGAGATCGAGATCGCCGTGGCGAACGAGTTCATCATGCCGCGCAGCGTGGAGCCCTCCTTGCCGATATCGGTGAGGAAGATCTCGCCAACCGAGCCGTCCTCGTACATGCCGGCGGTGATGTAGCCCTCGTGGCCGCCGATGGAGAACTTGTGCGTGATCGACTGGCGCTCGCGAGGCATCCGGCGACGTCGCGGGGGTGCCTGAGCAAGTGCCTCCTTGACGGCCTTATCGATGTCCTCCTGGCTGGTCGCCGGCGCCGGGGCATCCTTTTGGGCGTCGGTACGAAGCGCCTGCGCGGTCTTGGAACCGTCGCGGTAGATCGCCAGTGCCTTGATGCCGAGATGCCACGCCTGCTGGTAGGCATCGGCGATGTCGGCCACGGTGGCCGTCTCCGGCAGATTCACCGTCTTGGAGATCGCGCCGCTGATGAACGGCTGAACTGCTCCCATCATCTCGATGTGGCCCACGTGCGAGATCGCCCGCTCGCCCACCGCGACGTCGAACACGGGCAGGTGCTTCGCGGACAGAGCCGGGGCGCCGATGATCGTGCCGTGCTCGTTGATGTAGGCGATGGTCTGCTCGATCTGCTCGTCCGAATAGCCAAGCGTCTGCAAGGCCAGCGGGACCGTCCGATTGACAATCGTCATCTGACCGCCGCCGACCAGCTCCTTGAACTTGACCAGCGAGAAGTCAGGCTCGACCCCAGTGGTGTCGCAATCCATCAGGAACGAGATCGTGCCCGTGGGCGCGAGCACGGTCGCCTGCGCATTCCGGTAGCCGTAGCCTCGCCCGCGAGGACCGCCTCGTCCCAGGTCGTCCGCGCGGCCTCGAGTAGGGCGTCGTCGCTGCATGACTCGTCCTCGATCGTGTACGCGGCATCGCGATGCATCCGCATGACCCCGTTGTGCTCGTCGCGGTTCTCGGCGTAGCGCTCATACGGGCCGAGCGCCGCCGCGATCCGGGCCGAGCCGAGGTACCCGCGGCCCGTCATCAGCGCGGTGATCGCCGCCGCGACGCCGCGGCCCTCCTCGGAGTCGTAGGGCATGCCGTTGGCCATCAGGTAGGCGCCGAGGTTTGCGTAACCAAGGCCGAGCTGGCGGAAGGCACGCGCGTTGGTGGCGATCTGCTCGGTCGGATAGCTCGACGGCGAGACGATGATCTCCTGGGCCAGGAACACGATGTCCACGGCGTGCTCGAAGGACTCGACATCGAAGCTCCCGTCGGCGCGGCGGAACTTCATCAGGTTCAGCGAGGCCAGGTTGCAGGCCGAGTCGTCGACGTGCATGTACTCCGAGCACGGATTCGACGCGTTGATCCGACCCGAGCGCGGGCTGGTGTGCCACTTGTTGATCGTCGTGTCGTACTGGACGCCGGGATCGGCGCAGCGCCACGCGGCCTCGGCGATCTGATCCATCAGCTTGCGCGCCGGGATCTCCTGCACCGGCTCGCCCGTCGTGCGAGCGGTCAGCTGCCATTCATCGCCCGCCTCGACGGCCTCCATGAACTCGTCGGTCACGCGGACCGAATTGTTGGCGTTCTGGTACTGGATCGAGTGGAAGCCGGCGCCGTCGATCGACATGTCGAATCCGGCATCGCGCAGCGCCGCGGCCTTGTCCTCCTCCTTGGCCTTGCACCAGATGAACTCCTCGATGTCAGGATGGTCGACGTCGAGCACGACCATCTTGGCCGCCCGACGCGTGCCGCCGCCCGACTTGATCGAGCCCGCCCAGGCATCGGCCCCGCGCATGAACGAGACCGGACCCGACGCTGTTCCGCCTCGGCTCAGCGGCTCGTTGGAGCCACGGATCTTCGACAGGTTGATGCCCGAACCCGAGCCACCGCGGAAGATGATCCCCTCCTTGGTGTTCCAGTCGAGGATCGACTCCATGTTGTCCTGCGACCGAGAGGATGAAGCAGGCGCTGGCCTGCATCTTCGGGCTGCCCACCGGATGCCATCCGACGTTGAACCAGACCGGCGAATTGAACGCCGCTATCTGGTGGAGCAGGATGTGCGTCAGCTCATCCTCGAAGGCGGCAGCATCATCGTCGCCGGCGAAGTAACCGCGCTCGCGTCCCCAGCCGGCAATCGTTCCGGCCACGCGCGTGATCATCTGCCTGACCGATCGCTCGCGCTCCGGCGAATCGAGCTTCCCGCGGAAGTACTTCTGCGCGACGATGTTGGTCGCGTTCTGCGACCAGCTCTTGGGGAACTCGACCTCGCGCTGCTCGAACGAGACCTTGTCGCCGTGGCCGATGCGAGCATCCCGCAGCTCCCACTCGATCGCATCGTAAGGATGCTCGTTCGGGGTGGTGAAATACCGGCGGATAGAGAGGCCTTTGCCCGCCTTCGCGTCGGCACTCATTGGGGTCTGCGGGCTTTGCTCCATACGTCTTGCTCCTCTCGATTTCCGCTCATTCCGCCTCGATCACTCGGCCCCGATTGGGCTGAGGGGGTAACAGCGAATCCTTGCGCACGGCCCGGACGGGAAAGCGGGTTTCGAACTGTCGAGTCCGGAGGCTTCGGCTATTACTTGATTTTACTCCGTCCGGCCGCGCTCGTCCCGGCAAAGAACCCAGAATTTGCGGGGGTTTAGCGAAATCCGGGCACGTCGCGTGCTAGCTTCGCCGCCGATGTCCACGGTGCCGGTGACCTACCCCTCGAGGAGGGGGCGCGGGACGCCCACGGCGGTGGTCGCGAGCCGGTCGGAGCTGGCGCCGCGGGCGCTCGCCGCGGCGCTCCTGGTCGTTGTGCTGTACGCAGCCTTCGCGCACGGTGCAGCGGCCGGATCCATCTACGCACGGATCGAGGTCGCGCTGGCGGCGATCGCGGCGCTGGCGGGGGCGGCGTGGCTGTGGACCGGCACCTTGCGCTTCGCCGCACCGAGACTTGCGCTGGCCGGTATCGCGCTGCTGGCGGTGTTCGCGGTCTGGAACGGGCTCACCGTTCTGTGGAGCGTTTCGCCGGACCAGACCTGGGTCGAGTTCAACCGGGCGCTGAGCTACGTGCTGGTCCTATGTCTCGCGCGTCGCGCTCGGCACCACCGAACGTCGTGCGCCGGCTTGGATCTCGTACGGCTTTGCCGCCATCGCCTTTGTCGTGACGTGCTACGCGCTGGGCCAGAAGCTCGTTCCGGGCCTGCATATCGATGGCGTCATCAACCTCGATCAGACCGGCGCCTTTCCCCGCCTTCAGGAACCGCTGGGCTATTGGAATGCGCTGGCGCTGTTCCTCGTGATCGGCGTTCCGAGCACGCTCGCGCTGACGGTCGATGAGAGGCGCAGCCGCCGGTGGCGTACCGCGGCCGTCGTCGCGCTGTCGATGATGCTGGTGGCGATCGGCCTGACCTACTCGCGAGGTGGGCTGATCGCGCTGGTCGTCGCACTCGCGGTGACGATCGGCCTGGGCGGCCTACGGCTGCGAGCGCTCATGTGGCTCGCCGCCGCGGCGCTGGCTGCGATTCCATCGCTGATCGTCGCGCTGACGGACCATTCCTTGACCACCGCGCGGATCCCGCTGAGCAGTCGCGAGTCGTCGGGCCTCGTCCTCTCGGCGGTCCTGGTCGTGTCCCTGGGGGCACTGATTCTGAGCGCCGGCCGCCTACAGGCGGTCGAGGCCCGTCATGCGGTTGGCCCGGCGGGGGCCAAACGAATCGCCCGGGTCATCCTCGCGGGCGTCGCGGTTCTGCTCGTCGCCGGAATCCTGGCCGTCGCGTTTTCCTCGCGCGGTCTGACCGGCACCGCGTCGCATCTGTGGAACGGCTTTACGACCACCCGGGTGACCAGTAACTACGACCCGACGCGATTGCTGTCGGCCGATTCGGAGAACCGCTGGGTGTGGTGGAAGGAGGCTGCCGGGGCATTCAGCGATCGTCCGCTGCTGGGCTGGGGCGCCGGCTCGTTCCCGGTTGTGCATCTGCTCTACCGCCAGAACAGGTTGTCGGTGACGCAGCCCCACAGCGTGCCTCTGCAGTTCCTGGCCGAGACGGGCCTGATCGGCGGCCTGTTGGCCTTGCTGGCCTTCGGCCTGCTCGTGGCGAGCGCGATCCGTCGGATGATCTCGTTCCCCGCCGGCGCCGAGCGGCTTCTCGGCGCCGCGTTGCTGGCCGGCACGGCGGCGTATCTCGTCCACGGACTGTATGACTGGGACTGGAACATCCCCGCGGTCAGCCTGCCTGCGCTTGTGTTCCTCGGCGTCGTCTCGGGATCCCTGAGAGGGCCTTCGCGCCGTCGCACAGGTGCTGGCGCGCGGGCGCTCCTGCTCGGCGCGTTGACGCTTTGCCTGTGCACGTTCGCGCTGTCGGCCGCGCTGCCGAGCCTGGCCGCGAGCAAGGCAGGTAATGCGTTGCTCACAGCCGCCGGCAGCTCATCGGCAGCGGTTGCACATGCGCAGGCCAGCGCCGAACTGGCCAGCCGGCTCGACCCGCTGTCGGACGGCGGGCTCCGAGTGCTGGCCACCCTTGCCGTGCGACAGGGCGACCAGCGCACGGCCATCCGTGATCTGGTGGCCGCGGTGAACCGGCAACCGAGCGATGCAGCGGCCTGGCAGGAGCTGGCATTCCTCGAGATACAGCAGGGGAACTACCGCGACGGCATGCGGGCGGCCACGCGGTTGCTCGAGCTCGATCCGCGCGGAGTCATGGCGAGGCTGTCCGCGCACAATGCCGCCGCCGCGGTCAACCTGGCCGATACCCCACCCCGGGGGTCGGCCACCGCCCGGCCTCTGCCCTAGGGATCCCGTCTGTTATTACTCTCGCGCGTATGAAGCTTCTCGTCACCGGGGGCGCCGGCTACATCGGATCGATCGTGGCCAGCCAACTGCTCGCCGAGGGCCACGAGGTGGCGGTGCTCGACAATCTCGAGCGGGGCCATCGGGAGGCGATCCCAGACGGAGCGAGCCTGATCAAGCTGGACTTGCTCGATCAAGCTGGTGTTAGAACCGCGCTTGGAGACGGCGGGTTCGAGGGGGTCCTGCACTTCGCCGCCTTGGCCCTGGTCGGCGAGTCCGTCAGTCACCCGGAGCGCTATTACCGCACCAACGTCGGTGGCACGTTGAACCTGCTCGAGGCAATGGTCGCGGCCAAGGTACCGCGACTGGTGTTCTCCTCCACCTGCGCCGTTTACGGCGAGCCCTCCGAGATGCCGATCTCAGAGACGGCGTTGCCGATGCCGTCGAACCCGTACGGCGCCTCGAAGCTGGCCGTGGATCGGATGATCGGGGACTTCTGCGACGCCCACGGCCTCGGCGCCGTGAGCCTCAGGTATTTCAATGTGGCCGGCGCCAGCGGCACGCAGGGCGAGGACCACGATCCGGAGACGCATCTGATCCCGAACATCCTTCGGGCCGCGACCGGGGTCAATCCTCGGGTCGAGATCTTCGGCACTGACTACCCGACCCCGGACGGCACGGCGATCCGCGACTACATCCATATCGAGGATCTGTCCGCCGCTCATCTGCTGGCGCTTGTCGGGGGGCGCCCCGGCGAACACCGCATCTTCAATCTTGGCACCGGCAGCGGGTTCTCGGTGCGGGAGGTGATCGAAGCCGCACGGGCGGTGACCGGCGCCGAGATCCCGGTTCACGAGGCGCCACGGCGCCCCGGCGATCCGCCCATGCTGGTGTCGGCGGGCGAGCTGGTTCGCGCCGAGCTGGGCTGGGAGCCCCGCAAGCCTGCACTGGCGGACATGATCGGCGACGCCTGGGCGTTCGCCCAGTCGCACCCGACCGGGTACTCAGAGTAGGTCTTCGAGCTCGGCCATCGCGGCGTCGAGCACGCTCTCGGGCGGCTGGGTCGCGTCGAGGACCCTGATCCGTTCCGGTTCAGAGCGGGCCAGCTCGGTGTAGCCGGCCCCGATGCGCGAGAAGAACCCCTCGCTCTCACTTTCGAGCCGGTCGACCGAGTCCTCGCGTCCGCGCAGGCGGGAGCGACCGGTCCGTGGGTTGATCGCCAACAGCAGCGTGCGATCAGGTCGCAGGTCGCCGATCGCGAACTCGTTGACCTGGCGCACGGCGTCGATGCCGAGATCGCGTCCGGCTCCCTGGTAGGCCAGCGAGGAGTCCACGAACCGATCGAGCAGGACCCACGTGCCCGCGGCGAGCAATGGCTCGAGCGCCTCCTCGACAAGCTGCGCGCGCGCCGCCGCGTACAGCAGCGCCTCGGCGCGGCTCCCGATGCGAGCGCTGGGATCCTTGACCAACTCGCGGATGCGCTCCGAGGCCTGCACTCCACCTGGCTCCCGGAGCAACACAACATCGACATCGCGAGCTTGTAGGACGGCGAGGAGAGATGCGGCCAGCGTGGTCTTGCCGGCCCCGTCGATTCCTTCGATCGTGATCAGTCTTCCCCGTGGCATGGACTTGGATTGCGACCCTAGCGGGGACTAGCATCGAAGGACGTGCTGCCGGAACTACAGCGACATCCACACGCACGCGCGGTGCTGGCTCCAGCGCTCGGCAGCGACCGAGCTGCGTCGCACGCCTACCTCTTCCACGGCCCCGGAGGCGCCGGGAAGCGATCGGTCGCTCGCGCCGTCGCCGCTGAGCTGCTGGCCACGAGCTCGCCCGACCCCGACAACGCGCGCGCGCGCGTTATGTCTGGCAATCATCCGGACCTGACGTGGGTGGCGCCGAGCGGGGCGCACGAGATCCTGGTCAGCGATATCGACGGCCCTGTGGTGGCGTCGGCGAGCAAGACGCCGTTTGAATCCGACCGCCGCGTGTTCGTGATCGAGCGTGTCGACGAGCTCGGCGACGAGGCCGCCAACCGCATGCTCAAGACGCTCGAGGAACCCGCTTCCTTTGTGCATCTGATCCTGCTCACCGATCGTCTCGGGGAGGTGCTGCCGACGATCCGCTCGCGTTGTCAGCTGGTCCGCTTCGACGCGCCGTCGCCGGAGGAGGTCGCGGCTCGAATCGAGCGCGGCGGCGTTCCCGCGGAGACCGCGACTGCGTGCGCGAGGTTGGCGCTCGGGGACGCGGACCAGGCAGCCGAGCTCGCCAGCGAGGAGGGAGCCGTGCTCCGCTCGGCGGCCGAGGAGTTCGCCCGCGCAACTGTGGCGGCGACAGCTGCGGACAGCAAGCCTTGGGCCGGGCTTCTGACGGCGGTGCGGGCGAGGGGCGACGCGGCGCGCGCTGAGCTCGACTCGCGTAAGCGGGAGGAGCTGGAGCTGTACCCACGCAAGGAGCGAAGGCGCGTCGAGACGGAGTGGAGCGAGCGGATCCGTCGCTCGACGCGCCGGGTCGAGACCGCAGCGCTCGATGTCGGTCTGCAGCTCGTGAGTCTGTGGTTCGCCGACCTCGCGTTTCTGGCCTGGAAGGCATCCGACCTGGTGCGCAATGTCGATCGGCTCGACGAGCTGAGCGCCGATGCCCGCTTCGACCCGAGCTCGCTGCGCGAAGCGATCGAGCTGGTGGAGGACACGCGCGCGCGTTTCCAGCTGAACGTGTCCGCAGATCTCGCGTGCGAAGCCCTCGCCTACCGGCTCGAACGCGCCCTGCACCCGTGAGCAGCCTGCCACGTGTATATCTGCGATCCCCGGGGCGAGCGGATCAAGCCGAATTCGTCGCGCTGATGCGGTCCAGCCGCTCGTTTCACCGTCCGTGGGCGACGGCGCCGACGGATGACGAGCGCTTCGCCGCCTACCTGGCCGATGCGCGGCGCCCCGACTTTGAGGCGATGCTGGTGTGCCGGTACGACGACGACGCGATCGTGGGCTTCTTCAACCTGTCGCAGGTCACCCGCGGCTACTTGCAGAGTGCATTCCTGGGGTATGCCGTCGGCAAGCGCTACGCGCGTCAGAGGTACATGGGCGCCGGCCTCGAGCTCGTGTTGCGACACGCCTTTCTCACCTTGCGCCTTCACCGGATCGAGGCCAACATCCAGCCCGACAACAAGGCCTCGATCGCGCTGGCTCGCGGTGCCGGCTTCCGGCGCGAGGGCTTCTCGCCGCGCTACCTGAAGATCGGCGGTCGCTGGCGCGACCACGAACGCTGGGCGATTCTGGCCGAGGACTGGCGCCAGAGCCTCGACGGCGCCGGACGCCTCGACGGATAGTCCCGTTCGGCCGTGATGGTCCCGGGTTGGTATCGCCCGCCCGGGGTCGAGAGGCGTCCCGGGCGGGCGATGGTGTCGTCCCTGTCTCGGGCCGGGACGAAGTCTGGGGCTAGAGCCCGATCGATTGCAGGTGGCGCAGGTCGTAGCTGGCGACTCGGTCGCCGAGGTGCGCGCCCGTGGTGTCGGAGAAGCGGAAGTGGATTCCTTCCCAGACGCGGGCGTTGATTACCTCGCGAGTTATCTGCGCCCAGGTGCGGTAGGTATGGGTCGAGCCGGGATCGGTCGGGCTGGTGACCTCGATCGGAGCCGGCGCGAAGGGGCCGAGGAAGGAGGTGAGGACCTGCTGTGCGGCTCCTGCCACGCCTCCATGGCCGCTGGGCCAGTCGGGGTATCGGGGCGTCGTAAACAACGGTGTCCAGCCGGGGTCGGGATCGGTCGGGCCGGTCTGGATGGCGGTCACGGGACGCCAGAACAGGTATTTGAACTTCGCGTTGTAGATGGCAATCTGGGCGTCGGTCGTGATCACGTTGAAGGCGGCAACGAACCGGGTGTCCCAGGTCAGGGATCGATGGGTGTCCGCGAGCGCAGCTCGCAGCACCTGCACGTATTGGATGTTGATCGCCGGCTCCCAGAACAGCGCGACGGCTGTCTGCTGGGGTGTTCTGAACGCACTCGTGGCGCTGCCGTAGTCACGCACCTCGGCCAGGTCAGCGAGATAGGTCTTCGAGGTGAGACCGGGGGGCGGACCGGGGTCGAACTGATCACCGGCAGCCAGGAGAAACGGTCGAGCGTTGCCCTCGCCCGCGCGGATCGCCGGCGCGAACGTCGGCGGGGTGGGCTGCCACACACCAGGTCCAGGTGCCGGCGGGCTGAACGGGATATCGACCGAGGCCGTGTCCAGACCGTCGCCGTGGCGCTCGGCCAGCACAACTTGAGCCTGGTGCCTTCCCGCGGCGACGCCAGCGTTCTTGGCGTGACCGTCGGGAACCTGGCCCAGCGTGGCGGCGAGGTCGGCGTCGAGCCCGGCTTGCTGAGTTGGTACCTGTGCCACAAGGGTGTCGTGCAGCGACTGGGCGAAAGCAGCGACCGTGTAGCGGGCATCGCGGCTGCGATCGATGGCTCGCGCGGCCGCCAACCAGCTCACAGACCACGCACGGCTCTGGGTCACCGGTTCTGGATACGCCGCGGCGGCGATTGTCTGGTCCGTGACGTCGTACCACCGCAAAGCGATCTGGCTGGTCTCCCGGTCGGCGGGCTGGTGGTGGGAGCTGGTGTGGCCACGCCCCTGACGCCCCAGCGCGACCGGCGCGAGCGAGAGCGCGGCCACGATCACGAGTGCGAGCGTGGTGACGAGGTGGCGGGCGTGTCCGGCTCGTCGTGTTGGCGGGCGATCTCGGGCGGACGCCGTGGAGGCGACCGCGGAGCTTGGTTCTGCGCCTGCGACGTCGGACTCGAGTGCTTCAGCGTCCGCGGTCGCCCACGCGAGCCGCTCGATCAGCTGGGCTCGGTAGTGCAGGCTCTCCAGGTTTGCCGCGGCGACCCGTTCGCTGAAGGTGACGTCGGGGTTCTCGTGCCCGTTTACGTTGGTGTGGATGATGATCGTTGGCATGTGGTCTCGAATCGTGTTCGTAGGATTGGCTGAGGCGTCCGGGGAGACCGGAGCTCCCCGGGGCGGCCCTTGTCGGCCGCGCTCGCGACCTGGGATGTGGGGCCTGGCTGTTGGGCCCTTGCGACACCACTGCGGGGACGTGGCGATCACGCCCGCCGCAGGCTGAGAACCCTCAACGGGCTGTGCCGATGCGGCTGAAAGCTCAGCCCTGGCTACATCGACAACCCGTCGCGCCGCTCGCTCGAGCGACGACGGCAGGGATGCCGTCAGAACTGCAAGACAGGAAGACCAAGATAATCTCCATTATTCCGATCGAGTTTATCCAGTTGCCGTCGCGATTCTGCCTGAAGAGAACCAGCCCGGCACGAGCTGCCGACCGACCGCCTGAGCTACGCTCTCATTCGCAGCAGTGGCGATTCTGCAGCGCCCCAGCGGCACGAACCCGCCGAGAGCGCTGACGCAGACCGCAAAAGACCTGCAAACGCCGACGTAGCTCAGCTGGTAGAGCACTTCACTCGTAATGAAGGGGTCCCCGGTTCGAGTCCGGGCGTCGGCTCTAGGGATTCGGGGTGTCGCTCGAATTGGGGGCACCAAATGGGGCACCAAGGCTGAAATGGCGATGGCCGTGCGCCCCGAGAGCGAAGGGCCTCACGCAAAGGACAATACGTTTGCGCGCGTTCCTTGCGTTCCTACCCGGCCGCTGCGCGACGCTCGGGCGCGCCGCCTAATCGGACGTCTGGTTCAAATCCGGGCGCCCCGATTAGCGAAAGCCGCGCAACCACGCGGCTTTCGGCACTTCGGGGACGACCATGGCGACAATCCGGCGACAATTCTTGCCGCTAGGTGCCGCGGGCTATGCGACGGCCCTCGCTTACGCGATGAGGTTCGCGGCGATATCCGCCACCATCTGAGCACGCTCTTCTTGGAGGAGACGCTGTTCACAGACGACTTCGAGGCATGACGATCTCGGTGCGATTCTCGCCAGCGCCGTGACGACTTTGTTGTCCGCACGACTCAGGATGCACATGTTCGCGAGGCAATTGATGTTGTTCGCGGTGACGCCGTCGTCTCGTAGCGGCGCCCGAGGGTACATGTGGTGGAACTCGTGGCGGTTGAAAGCCTGGAGCACGGCGGCGAGGTCAACCTTGCTTCCCGATATGAAGCTTCGGGGCTCGATGGACGCGAGCAGCAGGACGAAGGTAGCCGAGCGCGCGGACCCGAGCCGGAACACTGTCTCGAAGCAATCCGGTAGCGACTCGGGCGCGTACGCAACGGGAGGTCAAGGGCCGTCTGAAGCCTCGGTTTGCTCTGTTGCGTACGGGTTATCCGGGAGGGACTGGCAACGGTGGCTGATGGGATGCCGCCGGCCGTTCGTACCCCTTCAACGCCAGATCTTGCGTCCTGGCTTTGGCGAGGGGCAGGTCGATCGCCGCTCTGGTTTCTCAGCCCTCCTTTCCGGACGGCACGGGCATCCTTGGCCGGTTGCCGGTGCTGGATCGTGCGGAGAGCGGCAGCTCGCCGAGAGTGCCGCTCGGGCGAGAGGCTGTTGCACAAACCACTCAGGAACCTGGTGCATTAATTGGTCGCTGGGATAACAGTTCGTCGGCCTCTCGAATGACGCACACAAATTGGGACAGCGCCGTCTATCGGCCCTATTTCAACGCGGCCTCTCCCACCGTCACTCAATAGTGACTACCTCACGGCTTTGTGCAACGGCCTCGCGACATTGCGGAAGTGAGGAGTGTCGCCCAAGTCGTTGTTGGCGCTCGGGCTCCCGCGGTGGCATCATGCTGCCTCCGCTCTGCTCGAGTTCGATCTAGGCGTCGGTACGTACGCGCAGGGGAGCACGCGCAGCAAGGTGGGTCACTTTTCAACCGGGCTTGACAACTGTCATGCCGTTCGGTTTCGGCGCCCGACATCGGTCGGGCTAGGCGTCACGGGGGCTCGATGTCACGGGGGCTCGACGGTAGTGTGGTGGAAATGGATGGGCCGCGCTACGGTCGTCGGCTGGGCGGGGATCCCGGATCGGAAGGAGCAGCCTGTGAGGATCGAAGATTACGCGTTGATCGGCGATCTACGGACCGCGGCGCTGGTGGGACGGAACGGGTCGATCGATTGGCTTTGCCTTCCCCGCACTGATTCGCCGGCGTGCTTCGCGGCGCTCCTGGGCAGCGAGGAGCATGGCCGCTGGATGATCTGCCCGTCGGACCCGGTGCGGGAGGTCTCGCGGCGCTATCGCGAGGGCACCTTGATCCTCGAGACAGATTTTCACACCGACACCGGTGCTGTCCGGGTGATCGATTTCATGCCGTTGCGCGATGGCGGCGCCCCACAACTCGTGCGGATCGTCGAAGGCCTGCGGGGGGAGGTCGCGATGCGGATGCAGTTCATCGCGCGCTTGGACTATGGGTCTTTGGTTCCGTGGGTGGAGCGGACCGCGGACGGCATCGTCGCGCTCGGCGGTCCCAACGCGCTGCATCTGTCGACGACCGTTGAGATGCACGGCGAGCAGCTCACGACGGTTGCCGCGTTCGGCGTCCGCGAACGGATGCGCGAGCGCTTTTCGCTTACGTGGTTTGCCTCCCACCAGGCGGCGCCGCCGGTCGAGGACCCTGAGTCAGCGCTCGCCCGCACGGACGCGTATTGGCGCGATTGGTCATCGCGGTGCACCTACAGCGGCGAGTGGCGCGAGACGGTGTTGCGGTCGCTGATCACGCTCAAGGCGCTCACCGACCAGGAGACCGGCGCGATCGTGGCGGCACCAACCACATCGCTGCCCGAGGATCTCGGGGGCGTGCGCAACTGGGATTACCGCTACTGCTGGCTGCGAGACTCGGTACTGACCCTCGACGCTCTGCTCGAGGGCGGCTACACCGACGAGGCGCTCGCCTTCGGCGGTTGGGCGTTCCGTGCCGGGGCAGGCGATGCGTCGAAGCTGCAGATCATGTACGGGATCGAAGGGCAGCGGTACCTCGAGGAGCTCGAGCTCGACTGGCTGCCCGGCTATGAGGGCTCGCGGCCGGTCAGGATCGGCAATGCTGCCGCCAAGCAGTTCCAGCTCGACGTCTACGGCGAGGTCGCCGGCGTTGCGTATGTGACGAGCATGGTCACCGAGAGCATCGACCCTCACATCTGGCCGCGCGTCCGCAGGCTGCTCGAGTACCTCGAAAAGGCTTGGAAGGAACCGGACGACGGAATCTGGGAGGTGCGGGGCCCGCGCCGGCACTTCGTTCAGTCGAAGGTGATGGCGTGGCTGGCGTTCGACTGCGCGGTTCGCCTGGTCGAGCATTTCGGGCTCGAGGCCCCGCTCGAGCGTTGGAAGCACGTTCGCGCTCGTATCCATAAGCAGGTGTGCGAGAACGGCTACGACGAGAAGCGCAGGACATTCACCCAGTACTACGGATCCCAGGAGCTCGACGCCGCCGTCTTGATGATTCCCATCGTGGGCTTCTTACCAGGCACCGACGAACGCGTGACCGGGACCATCGACAGCCTCCGCGAGGAGCTCGGACATGACGGATTCATCTCGCGCTACTCGACGTCGGCCACCGACGACGGTCTACCCGGGAACGAGGCCCAGTTCCTCGCCTGCTCATTCTGGCTTGTCACCGCGCTCGCGATGAACGAACGTCGCGCCGAGGCCCGCAAGCTGTTCCAGCGACTGCTGGCGTTGAGCAATGACCTCGGGCTCTATTCGGAGGAATACGACGTCGCGCACCAGCGACTGATCGGAAACTTCCCACAGGCGTTTACCCACCTCACCCTCGTCCAGGCGGCCAAGACGCTCGCCGCACCGACCGGCGAGATCGCCGCCCGGTACGCCAGACCACAGCCAGCGGTCGATGGTCACGGGTAAAACGCAACACCGGCCCGGGTGGTCGGTTGGCCGTTAGACGCAGTTCCGTCTGCTCTCTCAACGTCGGGCAAGCATGCGAACGCGCTTAACAGGACTCAAGGAGCTGCTTCGCGCGTGCTAGCGCGTCCACCAGGCTGTGCGCGTCGACGACGACCGCGGCGTCGTCGCTGCAAGCTTCGATCGCCACGCCGGCGTAGCCGTTCGCCAGCGGTTCGGGGCTGGCCGGGGAGATCGGGAGGCCGCAGGAGGGGCGCCGCAGCCGTCCCGTCCGTTCCATCCCGCCGTTAATCGACACCCGCGATCAAGAAGGTTGAGACAGGTGAGCGAGCTGCTAACCGGTACGTCGGGCACGTCGGCGTTGCCGGATTCTCCGTTCGACCCGCCGTTAAGACAAGCCTGCGAGCCCCGTGGCTCGACTGGGTTCAGGCGCTCTTGCGTGCCGCGCGCAGGTTGCCAC
>CAVTTU010000034.1:0-220511 GCA_963737535.1 uncultured Solirubrobacterales bacterium | reverse complement strand
GATCGGCGCTGGTCATGTCAGGTCGGAGATCGTTATCACTTCTGATAACGTTCTTGATTCAGAGAGCAAAGTGTAAGTACTGTCCCAAGGGAGGCCGCCCACGCCCATTTGCGCAGAAGCGACCAGCGGAGACGCCCAACCCGATCTGACGCACGCAGCCTCGCCTGGACGCTCATCACCGCGGCAGAGTCGGCGCCATCGATCCGCCGCCGTCTGGCTGCGCAGCCATCGGCTGGGTGGCAATCTCGTGGTCCGTTGCCGTCAGGGACACCTGTTCACGACGATCTGGATTCCCGCCGCCTCGGTGAAGTCCCTTCGGCTCGGTTGGTGGCGCTTTCAGTACTGCCCAGTCGGGCACCACTCTGCGCTTCGTCATCCCCGTTGATGAAGTCAGCCTGAGTGACGAGGAGCGCATCCTGGCCCGCCAACAGCACGACATCCGCATTCCCTGCAACGTGGCAGCGTGGGCGCGCCAATCACCCTCGGGTCGCGCGTGGCCTCGGCGGTGAAGCCAAACTCGCCGTAGACACCCGCGAGTGCCGCGACTGGCCCGTCGGCGAGAATCGCCGTTCATACGTGAGACGGGCCGCCGACCCCAGCCGCGACCGTAAGTTCGGCATCGGCCAACAGTCGCCCGAGCGCGTCGGTCAGCGCGCCGACGTCCCCCGGCGCCACCAGGAGCCCGTTCTCGCCGTCAATGAGATCTTCCGGCAGGCCGTCGCAAGCCGTGGCGATCACGGGCTTGCCTGCCCGCATCGCCTCGAGCACGGACACCGAACCGCTCGATTCAGCCACCGACGGCAGCACGAAGATGTCGGCAGCGCCGAGATACGGAGCCACGTCCGGCACGAGGCCCGGAATGGCGAGTTGCCGATCAAGACCCAGCGTGCTCGCGAGCCGGCGATGGCTGGTGAGGAGTTGCCCGGACCGACCAGGCACGCTCGGAACCGAGCACCGCTGGCCGCGACCCGGGCCAGGGCGAGCAGGAACAGGTCGACGCCCTTCCGGGGAACATGGCGCGAGACGGACACAACGAGCGGAGCGGCCGGCAGTCCCAGATCCACGATCGGAGCGGCTCGGCCGCGGCCCGGGCGGTCCCCGTGAAGGCGTCGGGCGCTGCAGACGGGACCGTGCGGATTCTGAGCCTTGGCCCGTAGGCATTGACCAGTACGTCCGCACCGACTCGTAGTTGACGAGGACAAGGCTCGAACGGGTGTAGCCCCACCCTTGACCGCGTCGTCCACCGACGTGACCCACGTCGCCAGCCTGGTCAACCGAACCCGTCGCCGCCAGCCCGTGGTGCGTACGAAGCCCGCTCCGTCCAAGGTCTCCGAGCTCATAGGCTCGCGTCCCGTACGAACTGGCGATCGAAACCGCCTGGACACCCCGGCGTTCGAGCGTGCCGGCTCGCCCAAGCACCGGCTGCGCCGTACACCCCGAAGCCGCGGATCAGATGCCTGCCCGCAAGCGGACCGAGGAAGTTGGCCACGCCACGGGCCAACAGCGGCATGTAGGTCGGAACCGGGATCTGCAGCAACACCGGCGGCGGTCGGCGGGGAGGCCGCGGACCCGGTGAACAAATCCAA
This sequence comes from uncultured Solirubrobacterales bacterium, assembly GCA_963737535.1. Taxonomy (GTDB): domain Bacteria; phylum Actinomycetota; class Thermoleophilia; order Solirubrobacterales; family Solirubrobacteraceae; genus Palsa-465. The sequence continues at coordinate 218,925 of CAVTTU010000034.1, read as the reverse complement.
CCTCGGTCCGCTCGGTGCCGGCGGCGGTCGACCCAAAGAAGATATGCGGCTCGAAGCCGATCCTCGCCGCCGCCAGCGCGTGCGCCAGCACGTAGCTCTTCGGTGCCCGCCGGGCATGCGACGGATCTCTACCCGAGATCAGGATCGACCAGGGAACGTCCACGGCGCCACGATGAGGACAGGCTTCCGACTCGGTCCACCAGCTTGTGGCCGCGTGCGCTCGGTCCGCGCACACCAACCGCTTACGACCCGAACGCACGGCTCAGGTCTGGCGGATGCGGTGCCGATTTCAGGCCGCGTGGAGCATCGGTGCCGCCTCCTGGGATCGTCGCGCCACCGGCGAATGAGCCGCTCCCACTCCGCCTGCCGCTGGTGGCCACCGGTCGCGTTCGGGTTCGCGGGAGCCTGGTCGCCGGCGCGACGGGCCTGATGATCGTGGCCACCGTGGCGTTCTTCCTGCTCGGCTCGTCCGACACGCGGATCGGCGGCCCATAGCGCAGGCTGCGACGCTGTCATCCAACGCGCCCGGCTACCGGGTGCACATGTCGCTCGAGGTGAGATCCTCGGCCATGAGCGCGCCGATCACGAGCAGCGCGCGGGGCGTCGTCGATCTACGCGACCGCGCGACATCGACGTCGATGACGATGAATTTGGGCGCGGAGCCCCAGGTCACTCAGCAGCTGGGCAGCTCCACGTTGCGGATCGACATCGTGACGGCCGGAGACGCGGTCTACGCGCGGCTCCCCTCGGCAGCTGTCGGGGTCGTCGCTGCCGACCGCGGGAAGGCAGCGGACAAAGCTCGACGTCGCGAAGCTTTCCGGCCTTCCAGGTCGTCCTCGCTCGGGGACAACCCAACCACGACCGACCCGAACAGCATGCTGCAGTTCCTGCGGTCCCAGTCCGGCAATTCCGTTGTGGAGGGTTCCGAACGCGTGGATGGCACGGCGACGACGCATTATCGGGCCGAGCTGAGCCTGGCGCAGCTCGCCGATGGCCTCCCCGCAGATCAGCGAGGCGCGGTTCAGGAGGCTCTCTTCCGCCTGCAAGGCGCTCGCCGACGACCAGTTCCCGGTCGACGTGTGGGTGGACGGGCGCAACCACGTTCGACGGGTCACCATGGCCCTCGACCTCGCGATTCCGAGCGGCCCGTCTCTACAGGAAACCGTGACCATGGATCTCAGCCACTACGGTCCTCAGCGAGCACCGGCAGCGCCGCCGCCGGATCAGGTCATGGACCTGAGCGGTCTGGCCGGCGTCTCGGGGCTGACCGCCCGGCTGCGGCATGGCGGCTTCTTGCAAGGAAACCGCCACGGCTCACTTCGCCCCGCCAACGCTCCGATCTCGGCTTAGAGGACCGACTGCTGTTCTCGGGCGTCGCCCGACAGACGACCGTGAGAATTCCCGGCTTCGGTTTCATCGATGGCTCTTGCTCAGATTTCAACGCGGGGACACCAATCTGCTCGTTCGCATTCCACGACGTGGGCAGGGTCCTGCTGCACGTTGACGGCGCGTCTGATAGTTTGCTCGGCGCCGAGTCCCCGGGGCTGCCATCCCGGGGAGCGGGGAACCCAATCTATTTGGGGCGAATCTCGCGGTGGTCCGTGAGAGGCGCTCAGTGAGAGCGCTAGCCCGTCAGCTAACCCCGTAGGCCAAGGCGTCAAATCCGCAAATCGGTCCTGCGGAGTTATGGGTACCGCTTCAAACAGCTCTCCCCAGGTTGCCGTGCGCGAGCACGGTCACCGGCAGCACGCCGCGAGCCGTCGCTCGTCGGTCACAGCCGCCCGTGCGGTCTGCGCTCTGGTGCTGGTGAGCCTCCTCTGGTGTTGCTCGAGCGCACTCGCAGCCTCCGGTGGCGCCGGGGTCGGCGGCACATCGGCCTCGAGTGGATCGGCCGTGTTTGCCCGGACATTGCGCAGAGGCGAGTCCGGCGGCGATGTCAAGAAGCTTCAGCGCTGGCTGGCTGAGCTCGGCTACAACGTCAGCCTGACCGGCCATTTCGGCTGGGCCACCAAGACCGCGGTCCGAAAGTTCCAGACGTCGCACGGCTTGCGCCCGGCCAGTGGCGTGGTCGGCAGCCGCACCGCGGCAGCCCTCGTGGCCGCGGTGAAGAAGTTGGGCAACCCGGGCAGCGGCAACCAGCCCATAGATCCGATTCCGGGCTTCTCGATCGGTCGCGATGACATGGGCGTGGATGCCTCGGCGCGTACGGGCGCGCCGATCTACGCCCCACTGCCATCCAAGCTCGTGCAGGTGATGAACGACTGGTACGCCGGCGAGCCATTGCTGCTGTTCAAGTTTCAGCATCGGCCGGCCGGCGCCCTCTGCGACTACTGGTATGTCGCCGAGCAGATCAACCCGGTGACGACGAGCATCGGCACCCGGTTCCGTGCGGGGCAGGTGGTGGCAACGTTCGCCTCCAGCGGCACGGGCATCGAGATCGGCTGGGGCTCCCCCACCTCCTGGACGCGAACGTTGGCCGGAGTGTCCGATACCGGGCAGCCAACCCGCCGAGCGGGTCGAAGACTCGCTGGGGCGAGACGTTCAAGAGGTTCTTCGGGATCCGCTAGTCAGTGCTGGCCGTCAGCGCCGTTCAGCGGGCGGCCAGGCTCAGCACCCTCAGCGCCGAGCGCTCGGCCTGTCCGGATCGGACGTCCTGCGGCGCTGCGACCGGGCGCATTGCCGTCGACGGGCGGCCTCGGAGATGTTCTTGCTCTTCGGCCGAGAGGCCCGGGTGGAGACTGGTCTACCTACAGCTTCACGACCGCTTCACGTGCAGGTCGGCGATTCGGATGATCTCTTCCCAGCGGCCCTTGCCGAACCGACCGGCGCGGTCAAGCCCCTGGGCGGCGAGCTCGCGCACCTGCCGTTCGATCTCGGGATCGTGTGTGTGGTAGGCCGCGTCGGTGAGAAGTCGCGCCGCCTCCTTGTCCTTGCCGGCCGCGAGACCGTCCCGCGCCTGCGTCACGAGGGCCTGGACATTGGGGTGATCGACCATGTCTGGCTCGGACATGTTGCCTCCTCTCGTTGCTTGTCGCTCGAGAGTCAAGTTGCGCGCGGATCGTGATCGCGCCTGGTTCTGAACTGGCGGTCGGGAGCAGAGTTCCCATTTGGGTCAGACCTCGGTCAAGCACCTCTGGGACTGGAAAGCAAACCTGAACCGGCAGCCACGAACCATCGGTACTCCTACCCATCTTCAGGGCCCGTGGAGGCCGACGCTCAACCTAGTCCCTCCGCGAGACGACCGTCGGGTTAAGCCCCAGCAGCCGCATATCCATCATGAGATCGGCCAGCTGTTCGTTGGCCGCTGTGGCCGCGCCGGCCCCGGGCGCGACGCGCAGGAGCAGAACCGGGCCATCGGCAAGGTGTCTGCTGGTCAGGATGAGCGCTGGCTGGCGGCTTGTGGCCTGTTTGCTGATCCAGGCCTGGATCTCGGATTCCGACAGCGACGCGGGCATCTTGTACGAAATCAGCAGTTCAGTCACCGTTGGGACCGTGACACGACACGAGCCTGGCGACCATAGGTGTAAGTCCCGATCTTGCCCGGCTGGCTACATGCCCGCAGGTCAACGAACTGCTGCTCGGCGCGGCCCGGGGCTACGCCGCTCTCAGGGTTGGACAAGGCCGCGCCGGATGGCGTAACGCGTCAGCTCCGCCCCGTTGCGCATGCCGAGCTTACCGAGGATGTGGCAGCGGTGATGGTCAACCGTCTTTCTGCTGATGACCAGCGCATCGGCGATCTCGTCGCTGGTATAGCCCTCCGCGATCAGCTTTACGACCTCGAGCTCACGTGGAGTGAGCGGATCCTCCGGGGCGGTCTCCCCCGCCCGAGCCCGCTCGAGGTAGTCGCGGACCAGCGCCGTGACCGCTCCCTGATACAGAAACGGCTCGCCGCGCATGCTCGCCCGACAGGCCGCGACGAGATCGCGATTGGCCGCTGTCTTGAGCACATAGCCTGACGCGCCGGCCTTCAGAGCCTCGAAGAAGTAGCGCTCGCTGTCATGCACTGTCAGGATCAGAACCCGCACTCCCGGGCGACGCCGGCGCAACTCGGCTGCCGCCTGCAGCCCAGTCAACCGCGGCATCGAGACGTCGAGGATCGCCAGATCGACATCATTGGCGAGCGCCTGCTCGACCGCATCGCCTCCGTCCGCCGCCTCGGCGACGACCTCGATATCGGCCTCGCCGTCCAAAACCGCCCGAAGCCCGCTGCGCACGACAGCGTGGTCGTCGGCCAACAGCACCCGTGTTTTCAACGGCGTCGTCATCGCATCTCCGGTGCTGCCGGAACGGTGAGGACGATTTCGGTCCCCTGTCCGGGCGCGGAATGGATCGCCAGCTTCGCACCGATCAGCAGCGAGCGCTCACGCATACCGGCAAACCCGCTGTCAACTCGGGGGTCAGAGAGACCGCGGCCATTGTCAGCGACAGCCAACACCACACCTCCAGCGCCGCCGCTCAGGCTGACGGTTGCCTCCGTGCCTCCAGAGTGCCGCAGCGCGTTGGTCAGCGACTCCTGGGCGACCCTATAGATGACGAGCTCCACCTCGGGAGACAACGTCGGAAGGCGCCAGTCCAAGTCACGCCGGACGCGCAGGCCACCCTGCCGCGCGACGCGCGAGCACAGTGCCAACAGCGCGTTAACGAGCCCGAGATCGTCAAGCGCCTCTGGCCGCAGCTCGCGCCCGATTCTGTGCACGTCCTCGAGGCTGCGAAGAACGGTCTCGGCGATCTCGGTCAACGCCTGGTCCTGTTCTGACGCCTCTCCTGCGGCGCGTTCAGCGCGGAGCGCGACAGCAGTCAGCGTCTGGCCGACCTCGTCATGGAGCTCACGCGCGATCCGCGAACGCTCACCCTCCTGCGCAGCAAGGGCTCGCCTACCGCTCTCGCGGCGCTCGTCCTCCATGCGATCAAGCATCGCGTTGAGCGCCTCGGCGAGCGCGACAACCTCGCGGCCAGCTCTCCTCGATGGCTCGGCGCGCTGGCCAGGTTGGCCCGGATCGACACGCCCCATCACAGCCGCCAGCCGGCGAAGCGGCCCAAACGCACGACGCAGAAGCAAAGCGTCGAAGACCAACATCACCGCCAGTCCGATCGACAGGACCAACAGCTCGTCCGGAGTGGCGACTCGCTTGACCGTGACCGGCGTCCACGCCAAGAGCGCCAACGCCACCACGAACACGACGACATTCGCCGCGAACACCCGCCACAGCAGCGACATGCCCTCCCAACGCCGGCGGACGCCAGGACGCTGCGCTCCCAACTCCCGCCTCGCCATCGGCAGGACGACCCGTTGCTCAGTCATTGGCGGGGGCCGAAGGCCGAGCTTGACTCGACGAGAGCATCACTCTCATGCCAGCGTCGGAAATGAATAACGCTCCTCTCCTGAGCACACGTTACGACTCCGGACGGCGCCCGGCAAGGCAACGTCCGCGGCCGCTCGCGGCGTTGTGGGCCGGGCGTGATTGAACTTTCGCCTGTCGGGGCATAAGAGCGCGCGAAGTCATCCACAGGCCGGGGGGCCGGGCGGCTCAGACACGGAGGAAAGGAGTGCATTTGCGCTCTCAACGTTTCGCGGCTCTGATCGGCGCGATCGGAGCATGCTTCGCACTGCTGGCATGGGGGGTCGGTTCCGCGACCGCGGCGCCCTACCACTCGTTCATCCCGCACCGTTTCGCACAGCCGCCGACGACGACCGACTGCGAAAATCAGTTCGGGATCGCGTGCTACCAGCCGTTCCAGCTGCAGCAGGCCTACGACATGAACCCGCTCTACCAGGCAGGCCTTACGGGCAAGGGCAAGACGATCGTTCTGGTCGATTCTTACGGCTCGCCGACGATCACGAGCGATCTGGCGACGTTCGACCAGGAGACCAACGTGCCGGCGCCGCCGTCGTTCAAGATCATTCATCCTGCCGGAGCTATCCCCCCGTACGATCCGACCAATACGACATGGGCGGATGGGGCTTTGAGACCTCGCTCGACGTCGAGTACGCCCACGCGATGGCACCCGGAGCAAACATTCTGCTGGTCGAGACCCCGGTCGACGAGACTCTCGGCGTACAAGGGTTTCCGCAGATGATCGAGGCTGAGAACTACGTGATCCGGCATCGGCTCGGGGACGTGATCAGCCAGAGCTTCGGCGCGACCGAGCAGACCTTCCCGAGGAAGTCCTCAATCCTGGCCCTCCGCAGCGCCTACTTCAACGCGCTGGTTCACCGGGTCACCGTGCTGAGCGCCTCGGGCGACGGCGGCGCCACCGACGACTCGGCCTACGACACGTCAACCGGCGCGGTGAACTACTACCCGTTCCAAGTTGACAGCTGGCCGTCAAGCGACCCGCTGGTCACCTCAGTCGGCGGGACTCAATTGCATCTCGACGGGAGCGGCAACCGGACGGCGCCGGACAACGTCTGGAACGACACCGCGCTGTTCGGCGGCCCGGCGGCCGGTGGAGGCGGCGTATCGACGGTGTTCAAACGCCCGGACTTTCAGAATGGCGTGGCACGCGTCGTGGGCAGCGCGCGCGGCACCCCAGACGTGTCCATGACCGCCGCCGCGGTTGACGGCGGAGTCGTCGTGTACCTCGGGTACACAAACACTGCGTACGGGGTCAGCCCCGGCTGGTACGTCGTCGGCGGAACGAGCGAGGCGACCCCTGTGTTCTCCGGCATCGTCGCCATCGCCGACCAGGCCGCTCACCACGGCCTTTGGCGGTTGAACCCCACGCTCTACGCGCTCGGCGACGGTTCACGGTCGGGGATCGCCGACATCACTGCCGCGACAACTCGGTGTCCGGTACCCAGCAACTGCCTCCGGTCGCCGGTCAGACGTTCTCGGTCCAGGGCTTCGACGCCGTATCTGGGTATGACCTGGCCAGTGGCCTCGGCACGGCCGACGGGGCTCGCCTTGTCGGCGCGCTGGCCCGCTCCTCGCGAGCACGGAGCCGCCACTGAAAAGGCGCATTGGGCCGGCCCCACGAGGGCCGGCCCAATCCCGCCCGGTCCGCGGCACCCGGAATGCCAAACCGTGCCGCGCCCATCGTCCCCTTCGATGCCGCGCGCCGACAGTTCCCTATTAGCTATTTGCAGGCCTTTTGCCTCAGTTGCGGGCCAGTTACTGCTGCCTACGGCTCGAGCGGGGCGCGCGTCAAGCGTCAAGGACGCTCACGTCACCTGGCTCGGCCTCCAGCGACTTGCGGTCGAAAGTCAGCATGAGGAGGAAGAACACCCCGCCCGCGAGGAGCAAGCCGACGACGATCAGAACGGGAACGCGCGCCTCGTGTGGCAGCACGAGCACAAGCAGCGCGACGATCAGCCATGCCAGCGCGCCGATCGCGACTGGTAGCTCCCAGCGTCCGAGGGAGAACGCGCCCTCCCTTGCAGCGAGGCGTTTGCGCACCGCCAGATAGCGGACAACCGTCGCGCCGTAGATGGCCACCGGCAAGATCGTCGAGGCCGTGATCAGCTGCAGCAGCGCGTTGCCCGGCAGCGCGACCATCAGGACGACCCCGCCGCCGAAGATCAGGATCGTCGCCGGGATCGGCGTGTGAGTGCGCGGGTTGACGCGCCGGAAGGTCCGGTGGAACGGAAAGCGCACGTCGCGCGCCATCGCGTACACAAGCCGCGCGCCCGTCGCCATGATCACCATCCCGGCGGCGAAGAACGAGAAGGTGACCGCCACCAGCAGCGTCTTCTCTACCACCGGTCCGAGCTGATCGCGCATGATCGCCGCCACCGCTGACTCGCTGAGGCTGATCCTCTTGATATCGGTGATCGCGACGGTGAGAGCGATCAGGAACACCATTCCCGCCACCCCGGCGGCCACCACCGACCCCACGATTGCGCGCGGGACGGTGCGATAGGGATCCTTGGCCTCCTCGGCGAGGTTCGCCGCGGCGTCGAAGCCAACGAGCGTGCCGAGACCCATGATCGTCGCGAGCATGAACCCGCCTCCGACCCCGAAATAGTTCGGCGCGCCCTCGGAGACACCACGCGAGGTGAGGTTCTCAACCGAGCCGTGGCCGGTGACCGCGACCACGACAATCAGCGCGAGCGCCAGCACCCCGACGATCGCCACCTCGACGACCACGGCGCTTGAGTTGAGGAAGGCGACGATGCGCACCGAGGCCACGACCAGCACGGCCTGAACGAGCAGCACCGCAAGCGTGATCAGGCGCGCGGTGCCCTCGTCCGCGTGGATGCCGAACAGCGGCATGAATGCCTGGCTCGCGAGCGCGTTGTCCGCTGCCACCACGGCGATCGCCAGCCAACAGAAGGTCAGCCAACCGAACCCCCATCCGATCCTCGGGTTGGCCAGCCGCGAGGCCCATTGGTAGGAGGAGCCCGTGAGCGCGATGCGGGCCGCGAACTGCGCTATCACCAGCGCCACGAGCCCCTGACCGACTGCCACGATGGGCCACAGCCAAATCCCGAGCGGTCCTCCGCTCCGGAGCACCTCGTCGTACGTCCCGAAGATCCCGACCGCCACCGAGATGAACGCGAACGAGATCGCGAACACCTGAAAGGAGCCCAGCGTTCGCTTCAGCTCCGGCTTGTAACCGGCTCGTTCTTCGACGCTCTCCTCGGCCGGAACCGGCTTCGCGGCTACCGCCATCTCACCCTCCGCTTCGTTGGGGGACGCGGCGCCCGATCCACCGAAACCCTTGATTCGATGCGGCTCGCCGCGGTTCGGCTAGCCCGCTTTCTTTGTGACCTTGCCCACGTGGGTCTTCGCCTCGACGGGGTTCTGGGCAGAGGAATCGTTCGGGACCTGCACGTCGGTGTCATCGACCAACGACGCATCGGCCTTGAACAGCACCCCCGCTCCGCGCGATCTGCCCGGCATCGGTGGCGCCCTTCGCCGGACCCGGGGCGGTTCAGTCTGACCGTTCAGCGGGGCGCGCCGTCGAGCCGTTCGGCGAGTTCGACGATCAGGCCTTCGGGTCCGCGGACGTAGCACAGGAGGAAGGTGTTCTCGAAGTCGACGATCTCCCCGACCGTTTCCCAGCCGGCCTCTTGGACGCGGTCGACGACGCCACGCACGTCGTCGAGGGTGAAGCCGATGTGTCGGAGCCCAGGACGGTTCGCGCCCGGCGCCGGCTCCCCCGCGCCGGCGGAAGGCGAGTGGAACCGCACCACCTCGAACATGTCGCTGCCGTCGGGGGCACGAGCCATCACGACCTCGACCGTCACGTTCTCGAGAACCTCGGTGAGATGGCGTGCTCCATCGCGCGTACGCTCGACATCATCGGGGAGCCCTGGTCGCCGCTGATCCTGCGTGACGTGTGGGTCGGGTTCACCCGGTTCGAGCAGATCCAGGCCGACCTCGGCATCTCGCGCAAGGTCCTGACCGAACGGCTGAACCACCTCGTCGAGCATGGAGTGCTCGAGCGACGGCCCTACGACCGCAGACCGCGCTACGAGTACGTTCTGACAGATAAGGGCACTGACCTCGTCGACATGCTGATGGTGATGGCGGGATGGGCCGACAAATGGCTCGCCGGAGAGGCAGGCCCACCCGTCCTCTACCGCCACCGCGCGTGCGGCGAGATCACCCACGTCGACCTGCGTTGCGCACACTGCCGAGAGCCGATGCACGCCGACGACGTCGAGCTACTTCCCGGCCCAGGCGCCGCGGGCTAACGTCGGGCACAGTCCACATGGACAGGCTGCGAACAGCCGCCGAGCGATGACGGGCTGCGTCCTCGTGCAGGACACTGCTCGCCTCGTGCCAAAGCCGGACCGCCGACAAAGCGGAGGTCGCAGCGCTCGCGTCGCTGCTGCCAAGATCGACATGGGGCAGCAGCCGGCACCCCGCAGCGCGCGGCTGGCGCCGTGCCGAATTACGCGGCGGCGCTCTGTTCGGGCCAGAGGCCTGTGCTCATACGTTGGCAGAGCGTGTCGGGAGCCAGGTCGGCCCCGCCCGGCTATACCACGGTTCCGCTCTCGGCATCGACTCCGGCTGCTGTGAACCCTGAACAGGTGCGGGCCTGCTCGAACACAGGGCCGCGCATGCGATCGAGCATGTCGACCTCGCCGGTCAACCCGTCGGCTAAGCTGATGCGAAGGACGCCGTGGCGCGCGACCGACACGGCGGTGATGAAGGGGTCAGTCCGATCATCGCAGCGGCTCGATGTCCCGGAGTGTCGCACCCGCCCGCGCCAGTCACCAGCTCTCAAGCACCGTCTCGGTGCAGCTCGGCCAGTCCAGCACCAGCCGAAGCTGCCGGACCGGCAGCGTGCTCTCGATCACCGCGACCTCGTCGATTCGGATCTTTGCCTGACCGCCGGCATTGCGGGCGTGGAAATGCGGGTGTCCATGATCGTTCAACTACATTGCGATCGAGATCCCGAAGAAGCGGCTGGTCGTCGGCATGCGCCCGATGCTGGCTCGTCGTCCGGTCGACTCAGCGCGCCGAGCAGCTTCAGCCGCTGCGGCGGCGCGGTTCGCCCGCCGCCCACCAGTCCTGCTCCTGCTCGCCGTGCTCGCGCCACCACTCGACGGTCAGCGCGGCCTGCTCCCACGCGGAGCCGCCCGATCCGCAAAAGCTCCACAGCTTCTGCGCCGAGCGCTTGTAGCGGTGGATCAGCTCATCCAGCTCAAACGGATCGATCTCGCCGCGATCCAGCTGCTCAAACCCCTGCCGCACGTGGTCAAGAAGCCTTCTCAACTGTTCCTCGTGGTACCGGCCGATCAGCTCCCGCGCCGCTCTGCGCCGAGCCTTCTCACCCTCGATTTCAGCGATCCGGATCGCATCGCTTATAGCTGGAACCTACCGCCATTCTGGCTGCCTCCCAAACATTGGTTCGATCGAGTGGCGGAAGTCGGCGCTCCAGCAGACTGACCCAGATAATGCGGTTGCAATTAGCTTTGAAGCGGTCCGAAGCGCAGAGTCCAACCGCCGTCAAGCTCCTGCCTGAACTTGTGTGGCACACCGCGCTTGACCAACTCTCGCTCATGTGTTTTGCGCGCTCGAACCCCGAGGCGCCTTGGAAGGTCGCGTCGAGCCCGTAACGTCCGTTGTCGACCGGCCAAATCGTGAGCCGATCAAACTGGTCCCGGCATCGCGGGAAGCTCGCGATGCGTATCCACGACGACTCGATCGGTCCTCGGCGAGCTGCACTTGAGGTTCTAGATCTGCCGCTGCCGCTACTCGATCTAAGGGCAGCATCGCCGTGCGGTGCAGATCCGTTCGGCGCTTGATCTGGAACTGCAGGAGAAGTAGGGTCGGCGGCCCGATGGGCATGACCGCGCGCACATTTCGCGACATGCAGGGCTCCAACCGCGTTGGGCTCACAGTTGAGGTCCCTGACATTTCGGCCTGGGAGCAGGCTCTTCAGAGCGCTGAAGCCGCCGAGACGATGAAGTACGACGGTGTACGACCTGAGACCATCGTGGGCATGAGGGGTAACAGGATCACATGAGGCTCATCGGCCCGGATGCGGGGCCGATCATCGTTGTTCAATCTGAGGAGCGCGAACATGGCGTATGGAGTTGTGCACCGCTTCGCGGGCGGTACCGAGGACCAGTACAGGGCGTCCATCGCAGCTGTACATCCAAGCGACGGCAGCCTGCCGGATGGGCAGGTGCTTCACGTTGCCGGTGCGACGGATGACGGCTGGATAATCGTGGCCGTTCACGATTCCCAGGAAAGCTGGGAGCAGTTCCGCGACAGCATCTTGATGCCTCGCATGCAAGAAGGCATCGAGGGCGGATTCCAGTCCCCGCCAGAGGAGACCACGTTCGAAGTCCGCAACCACGCCTCCGGCTGACGTTCCGAGGCACTCCGAGGTACGCGAGGATGAGCAGTCCGGGCTGCGCTTCCGCTACAAGCAGCAGCGCCTCGCCCCGGCCCGTGATCGGGCTCCAGCGGTCGTGTCGAGACGGTCGGAACTCGATCAAGCCAGGGGCCAAGGATGATTGCGGCAGAGTTTCGAATTGACGCCAAGCGGCCGTTCTGCGCTCGCTCGATTGCTACCGGTCGTTGACAGCCACGGCCGACGTTAGGGCACAGCGCGCAAGCGCCTCGTCAGCCTCGCTTGATCGCTTGAAGCGTGTAGCTGTGAGGCAAGCGCCACGGTCGGTCGGTCAGCCGCCACTCGCCGAGTTCGATCTTCGTCATCTGACCGGGCAGCGCCTCCCACGGGACACTCTCGTGCTCTACCAGCATCGTAAGGTCCATCCCCGCCTCCAATAGCGCTGTCACGATCTCGCCCAAGCCGTGATTCCACGAATGGATGAGGTTGTGGGTGAACGTCACGTCTGTCTCCACATACGTCCCCGGAGCGTCGAAGATGTCGGGCTCTTCGCGCTCGAAATACGAGTAGTCGGAGACCAGCAGACCGTCGGATCGCTCATCATCCAGCGTCCACAACATCGGGTGGCCTTCGCGCAGGAAAAGTCGCCCACCGGGCGCAAGCAGCTCGGCAACGACCTTCGCCCACCTCGCAACCGAGGGCAGCCAACAAAGCGCCCCGATACCAGTGAACACGAACTCAAATGCCTCCTTGCCTAGCACCGTTACCGCTTCGTACAACTCCGCTTCGACAAATTCCACATGCGGCCCAGCCCGTTCGGAGAGCAGTCGGGCCTGCTGCAGCGAAGCCGGAGACAGATCCAAACCTGTCATGTGGGCACCGAGCCGTGCTAGCGAGATAGTGTCCGTGCCAATGTGGCACTGCAGATGGACCCCACGCAGGCCACGAATGTCACCAAGCCGCGGAACGTCAAAGCGAACGACATTGCTGAGGAAGTCTGGATCCTCGATGAACCGGTTCACGGCATAGCCAGGGGAAGCCGCGTGAGCGGGCGCCCGCTCATCCCAGCTAGCCCGATTCACGTCCAGGTACCGATCCACGCCGCAACCATACTCAGCGCCCGAGACCTCGTGTGCGACGTTCACCGATCAACGCAGTACTTGCGCTTCGCGAGGAGTAGCTCGGAGCTGGGCGCCCACGGTGCTGAATCGGGCTTACCGCGGCGGACGACCCGACTCCGCCTCTCCCGAGCGACCTTGCGGCGTCCCGCGGCGAGCTGATAACTGCCTCAAGCCCACCCTAGTTGTCTGAGGGTGATTCCGGAATGCCAAATCTTCGTCATATGGTGAATACGGTCGTCCTGGAAGTCCATGACGTAGACGTAATCCGCCTTAGCACTTTTCCCGGTCGGCGCGACGGGGCCGCCTTCGCCCGTATGGGTGCCGGAGAACACGCCGTATGCGATGACGTTGTTGCGCTCCTCGTCGGCCGCGAACGACTTCAGCTCGTAGCGGCCGTCGGGGAGGATCGTCAACAGACCCTTCATCCAATCGGTGTATTGCTCCAAGGTGTGGACGTCCTGGAGAGGCTCGGCTTGGGCCGAAAAAGTGGCATCGGGAGTGCAGAACTGCCGGCACACCTCCCAGCCCTTGCCCGTCTCGCACGCTTCGAAAAAGGCTCGCGCGACCTCCACTGCGGGAGCCATGGCGATGTCGCTCATCTCCGGTCCTTCCCTCGCTTGTCTCGCTTATGTGACCCGCGGTCTCGCGACCCCGACCGCGAATGATCCACGACGCCCCCTTGGTTCGCATCGGGTGAATCCCGTAACTTTTCCGTCGCCGAGGGCGGTCCCGCGAACCCTTGCCACGGCTCCCGGCTCCCGCATCAGCGAGCTTGAGTGCTCGTCCGACGGGTCGCACAGCTTCTTGTCTACTGAGGCAAGCTAGCTGCGATGAAGCAGAGAACGGCGCTTCGTTTTCGTCAAGAAGACTGCCCAGACAGAGGACCTGGGTCAAGCGCTCACAGCATCGCGGACGCCGACGATCAAGACCGGAACGATCACTCGAGCGAGCGCCGGGAGTGACGGGGAGATCGAAAGCGCCACCGCCTACCTGTCCGACTGTCGATCCCGTATCTGCCGGCCGGCGTGCTCGTTGGCCGACGCACACTCACGAAACCGGCAGCCCAACCAGGACTGCGCCTACGGACCATGAGCAGCAGCGCGCCGGCTCATCCTGACGGTCGTCAGGCTAGGTCAAGCCGAGACTGCTGGAGTTCGACCACAGGGGGAGCCAGGGGCTCAACGCACTTACCGCATTGAGCGGTATCTGGTGATCCGTCGCAGCTCCACCAGCGTTGTCCCGGATGAATTTGGTGCGAAACGGGCCCGGGGCTAGGACCAGAATTCGTCCCAGGCGTAGAGGTCCTCGAAGTGCTCCCGACCGTCGACCACTCGGCCGTCCCTGAGCTGGCACGCGCGGTGAAGCTCGTCGCACTGCTGCGATTGAAGCAATGCCAGGCGCGATTCGGCGCTCGCGCCTCGGTTCCGCTCTGGGCTACAAGCAACCGCGCATCGCCGCGGCCGTGCTCGTGCTCACGATGGGGCGCGCGAGCCTGCCGCAACCCGATCGTCGCGGCAGCGACGCCAGCTCCGACGTCTTCGCGTGTTGGAGTGGAAGTTGGCGATTCGCCAAGCAAGCAGCGCGTCGGGCCGCTACCTCTGACGTTCGCCCCGAATCTGGGTTGAAACGATCGGTCCTTTGGCGGTAAGTTCGCGTTCGACCCGGTCGAGGTGGCGGTGTGGGAATTCGCCTGATCGTCCATCACCGGGGGAAAGGGGTGCAGCGGGTGTCTCGAGATCAGAAGAGGGCGCGTTGGTTCGGGGTGCTCTTCCTCATCACGTTCGTCACGTCGATCACAGCGCTGGCGCTTTACGAGACCGTGCTGCGACATCCGGTGAGCTACATCGCGGGTGCTGGGCACGACAACCAGGTCTTGCTCGCGGCTCTGCTTGAGCTGCTGCTGATCATCGCGAACATCGGCACCGCGGTCGTGATCTTCCCGATCGTTAGACGACAGAACGAGGAGCTAGCGCTCGGCTACGTGACCGCGCGCCTGTTCGAGTGCACCTTCATCCTCGTCGGCATCCTGTGCATGCTCGGGATCATCACGCTGCGAAACCAGGTTGCGGGTGCGTCTGAAGGCACGGTCGCCTACACCCTCGCCGCGATCAAGGACTGGACGTTCCTCCTCGGCCCGGGCTGGGTCGTCGGCTGGGGGAACGGGCTGATCCTCGGCTATCTGATGTACAGCTCGGGTCTGGTGCCGCGACGGGCGACGTGGCTCGGGCTCGTCGGCGGACCGCTGATCATCGTGTCCGGGACGGCCGTGATGTTCACCGGTAACCATCCGAGCAGCGCGCTGCACTCGCTGCAAGGGATCGTGACCATCCCGGAGTTCGCGTGGGAACTCTTCCTCGGCGTCTACTGCACGATCTGGGGTTTCAGGCGCGATGCCCAGATCCTTTCCGGGAGCGTCCGATGACGCACGGCGCTCATCGTGTGCGAGCATCGGACCGCAGATGGCGAACCCCAGGACCACGCGAGTCAGTGCCAGGCTCAATACGTATACGGGGTACAGCATCTCCTGCGCCGCCGTATGGACCGTCATCCTTGCTGTCGCGCAGCGCCGACTGGATCCTTCAGCCCGGAACACGCTGTGGCTGGCCTGTAGTGGGTGGTGGAGCGGATGGACGTCGGCCACCATCGCCCGCGTCAGCTATCCGCCACCGAAGCAGCTCAAGCCAGGGACGGAGAAAAGGCTCGGCATCTTGTCGATGCTGCTGATCGCGGTCGGACTTATCCGCGTCATCCGGCTGCTCGCCGCTGGCAAGGGGCCGGCGAACAGCGCCGCGGACACCTGACGCCGTTAAGAGCCTCGCCGGTGCAGCCGGGCGCGGGGCCAAGCGGCAGCTGGGTGTCGATCTAAGCAGGAGCCGGGATCTCCAAGGGCAGGCTGCAGGATTCAAACGAGAGAGCGGTGGCGCTCGCAGCGGCTGGCGCCGTTAGGACCAAGACCTTCCATTTCACTGAGACCATCACCGGAGCTCAGATTTCCGCGACCCAGGCAGTGTTCAAGATTCATGACTCGCGAGTGGGCAACGGCGCCGGAGTCCAGGTCAAAAAGCTGAGCGGGCTGAGCGGCTCCGACAAGGAGACCACGTACTACCAACGCCAGTTCGACGACTTAGGCGAGCTGTGATCCGCAGCGCCCAAGGAGGCTTTTTGCGCGAAGCCTCCTGGGCTCGGTGGCTTCGAAAGGGGAACACTCAGTGAGCACCGCCTGCCCTTGGTCAGACGCGCGTGCATACCGAGGCGCTGATCACGTGTCCATGCGCGATTGAGCATCTCGCGCGCGTACATGCCGCTGGCGACCTCCCCGCACCAGCACTATCCGTAGGGGCCGATCTTTCTTCTGGACCTGATGGACGTCAGGCAGGCGATACTTTGCGTACTGAACCGGCCCGCGAGCCCTCCTGACTCGGAACACATGGCCGGAAGGGGAACGCACCGCGCTCGCATGCCAGTCGTACGCCGATTTGGGGACATATTGGGGACACGCCGATCGTCAACTTCAACGTCGTGCGCCAAGAAGGTCCGAGTTTTGCAGGCGTTCTGCCATGCCCCCGGCAGGACTCGAACCTGCGACCATCGGATTAGAAGTCCGGCGCTCTGTCCAGCTGAGCTACGGGGGCTCGGGGAGAATGTAGACATGATCACGCGACGAGTTGCAATCCGTTTGCTGATTGGCCTGGGACTGGCGGCTGGTGGTGGCGCGGCGGTGGCGAGCGCCGAGCCCAGCCACGCGCGCCAGCGACCCGCTGCTCACGTGGCCAAGGGGCGAGACCACTGCATGGTTCCCGGCTTTGGGAAACCGCTGTTCCAACTGTGGCGCCCGGACATGGCCGCGGCGCTCGCGTACACGCGTACGCGCACGGGCGACATTGCATACGCGGTCCGGACCGACCACATGTTCCGCGCCTACCGGCGCGATCACCAGGAGTGGTCCGCGAGCGTGCTCAAAGCGATGTTGCTCGTGGCCTATGTCAACCAGCGGTCGGTTGCCAACCGCGCGCTCAACAGCTACGACAAGTCACTGCTGTACCCGATGATCACGCACTCGGACAACCTCGCCGCGACGACGGTGGATCACATCGTGGGCAACGGAGCCCTCGACGCGCTGGCGCGTCGGGTGGGCATGAATCGGTTCGTACCCGTGCGCGACCCGTGGGGCGCGAGCCTCATCACGGCGAGCGACCAGACGAAGTTCTTCCTCCACATCGACCGCTTCACCGCCCGGCGCCATCGCCGCTACGCGATGCACCTGCTCGCCTCGATCACGCCCTCGCAGCGCTGGGGCATCGGCGAGGTGGCTCCGCGGGGCTGGAAGCTGTACTTCAAGGGCGGATGGGGCTACGGCACCGGACTGATCGATCACCAGGTGGCGCTGCTCACGCGCGGGTGCGCGCGCGTGTCAATCGCCGTGCTGACGATGTACGACGGCTCGCACGCCTACGGCAAGGCCACGCTCAAGGGCCTGTTCTCCCGGCTGCTGAAGGGATTCCCGCAGCCGCGCAGACACAAGCGCCACTGACGGTAAGCGTCGCGCTCGCCCCGCCCGTCACGGCCCAGGCTGACATTCACGGCGCCGACGGCCGTGTTCGCCATATTCGCCGGGCGCGACGCGTTGAGTGTTACGTTTACCGCCGCGCGCGGGGGCAGACGACGCACGCACCTAGCCGAACCCCGTCGACAACGGAGAGATCGGGGCGCCCGGATTCGAACCGGGGACCTCGGCCACCCAAAGGCCGCGCGCTACCAGGCTGCGCCACGCCCCGAACCTCGCTGAGTCTAGTCCGCTCGCTGCGGCAGTCGGCCCAGCGAGAGCGGTACGACCGCCTGTGCCCGTCGAGTAGCCTCCGCCCGGCGATGGCCGACATCGAGCCCCTACTCGCGCTTCGGTACGACCTCGACAAGGTCGGCGGGCTGCAGGACGTGGTCGCGCCTCCCTATGACGTGATCGGCCCGGAGCAGCGGGCCGAGCTGGCGGCGGGGTCACCGTACAACGTGGTGCGCATCGATCTCCCGGAAGGGAATGGCGACCCGTACGGCCACGCGGCCGAGATCCTCGCGCAGTGGCGCGAGGAGGGCGTCGTGATCCAGGATTCAGAGCCGGCCATCTGGGCGCTCGCGCAGGACTACACGGGTCCCGATGGGCAGGCGCGGACCCGCCAGGGGTTTCTCGCCCGCGTGCGGGTCGAGGAGTACGGCGCGGGGCGGATTCGCCCTCACGAGCGCACCCACCCTGGCCCAAGAGAGGACCGACTGCGCCTGACCCGGGCCACCAAGGCCAACCTCTCCCCCATCTTCTCCCTGTACTCGGATACGTCCGGCGCGGCCTGGTCGGCGATCGAGCCGTACACGGCCGAGCGCCCGTTCGCGCAGACGACCGACGCGGATGGGACGCTCAACCGACTGTGGCGGGTGTCTGACGGCGACGTGATCGAGCAGGTCAGGGCGGCGGCGAGCGGAGCCGAGCTTCTGATCGCGGACGGCCACCATCGCTACGAGACCGCCCGCGTATACGCCGAAGAGATCGGTGGCGAGGGTCCCCAGCGCTACGTGCTCATGTGCCTGGTCGCGCTCCAGGACCCCGGCCTGACGATCTTCCCCACTCATCGATTGGTCGGCGGGTTGCGGCCCGAACAGCACGAGGCGCTGGCCGAGGCACTCCGCCGGGACTTCAACGTCCAGCCGCTGGACAGCACGTCGCAACTCTTGCCGCCGGCAGGCCAGCGCGTCCGAATGGGCTACATCGACTCCCATTTCCGCAAGCCGTTCATGCTCACGCTGAAGGATCCTGGGATCGCCGACGCGGCACTTCCAGAGCACGCCGAGCCGTACCGTCAGCTCGACACGGCGGTGCTCGAGGCGCTGATCCTGAAGGGCGCGCTGCGGATGACCGACGAGGACATCGACGAGTTCGCCGGGCTGAGGTACGCGCGGGACGCGGCGGAGGCCCTGCGGCTGATCGAGACGGGCGAGTACGACGCCGCGTTCTTCATGGCTCCGACCCCGGTCGAGCGCGTCCAGGCGGTGGCGGGCGCGGGTGAGAGCATGCCCCCCAAGTCGACCTACTTCTTCCCCAAGGTTCCGACGGGATTGCTGTTCAATCCGTTGACATCCAGCGGCCTGGGCAGCGCTACGATGGACTGACCACATCGTCCAAACCGAGGCGTAGCTATGAGGGCAACCGCACGACGCACAGCCGGCAACCAATTCATTCATCAGGTGGACGTTCGCCAGCACCAGCTGGTTGTCGACGAGCCCATCGATCACGGGGGCGACGACGAGGGGCCGAGCCCTCAGGAGCTGCTTGCCGCCAGTCTCGCCTCGTGCACGGCGATCACCATCGAGATGTATGCCAGGCGCAAGGGCTGGGATATCGGGCCGATCGAGGTCCAGTGCGAGTACTCGCCGGCCGAGCGAGGATGTCCGACCAAGTTCAGTCTCGACTTCCGGCTGCCCAGCAACTGCACCGAAGAGCAGATCGAGCGCCTGCGGGTGATCGCGGCGAAGTGTCCGGTTCATCGGACCCTCGATGGCGAGGTCCTGTTTGAGGACCACGTCTCCGTCGCCGCCCCGGCCTAGCTTCTAGCCGTCGCTCCCGTCACGACCGGACGATCCGGAGGAGCCGTCGTGACCTTCGGAGGATCCGTCACCTCCTGAGGACCCACCGCCGTCCGACGACCCGGGCGACCCGTCGCTTCCGGACACCTGGCCGCCCGAACCGCCACCATCATCGCTCGTTGACGTCTCGCCGCCGGCGATAACGGTGTACCAGCGCCTCGAAGGCGCGCTCGTGGCCCGCGCGCGCCAGCCACGCCCGCACCTCCTGGACCTCGGCGTCATTGCCGATGGCCACCCAGGCCTGGAGCAGGGCCTGCTGGAACACATCCTCAGGAGGTCGAGCAGCGCTTTGCCGCGCGCGACGCCCTCGCGGGGCTGGCCGCGCTTCTTGAGGGCATGGCCGCCTGCCGCAATCCGCGCCGGAGCCCGAGACGGGCAACTCGGCGCCGACCACCACGGTGCCGGTAGCCCGGTCTCGGTCGTGGTGCCGTCGTTCAGCGTGATGACCAGCTCGCCGGTCGTTGGATCGAACGACGTTACGGTGCCTGCCGTGCCGGATGTGGGCGATGGGGCGTTCTGGTCACCCTTGCTCGACGTAAAGTGGCCGAACCGGTGGGTGCGGGCGCTGTGGCCGAACCGGTGGGTGCGGGCGTGATGGCGCACGTGATGATGATGCCGGCGGTGATGATCATGGTGCCGGTGGTGGTTGCGCGCGATCGCACTGGCCGGCACGAACGCGACAAGTGCGGCGCTGGCGACGATGGTGAATAGAACCCGTCTCATGCAGGGGCCTCCTTCATGGCTCCGGTCGATCCGGCGCCTTCCTGTTGCTGGACGGTCATAAGACGCAAGCCAGGGCGAAACTTCACGCGGAGATCAAACGTTTAGCCGACGCGGGCGGGATGCAGCTAGGTGCCCGCCCACGCAAATACGCTCGCATTCGAGTCGCCCCCCGCGGCGTGTCGCGCGGGCTTGCGGCCCGCTCGGCATCCTGCCTCGCCAACTGGGCCGCGCCCGCGTCCTCCGGCTGTCCTGACCACCGGCTGCGCCGGCGGTGCCCCCTCGGCGTAGCGCTGCTACGCCGTCGGTCCTGCGTCCTGGCGAGCCATCCGCGGGTGACGCCTCGCGATGCGAACGTACTTACGTGAGCCGGTACTAGTCGACGACGCGCACACCGGCGGCGCGCAGCTCGGCCACCGCGCGCTCGCCGTCTCCGGACCTGACCTCGACCGGGCGGGTGGAGTCGAGGTGCACGATGACGTCGAAGCCCGCACGCCTGGCGTCCAGTGCGGTCTCTTTGACGCAGTAGTCGAGCGCCAAGCCGGCGACGTGGACAGTGTCGACGCCGTGGTCGCGCAGCAATTGCTCGAGGTCGGTGTGCTCAAAGCCCGAATAGCCCTCGTGGTCGGGTTCTCGCCCGGCATCGACCACCGCGTCGACGAGATCGGCGTCAAAGGCCGGATTGAACTGGGCGCCCGGCGTCTCGCGGACGCAGTGCACCGGCCATGGACCACCTTGCGCGGCGAACGATTCATGGTCGGGGGGATGCCAGTCGCGCGTAGCCACCACGTAGCTGGATTCCCTCGCCATCCGGTTGATCGGCTCGACGACAGCATCTCCGTCGGGCACGGCCAGCGCTCCGCCGGAGCAGAAATCGTTTTGCACGTCGACCGCGATCAGACCCTCCATACACGCGAATATAGTCAGCCAGATGCCCACGGACGCGGGATCTATCCGCAAGGAGCTGCGGCACGTGCTACTCGCCACCGACGAGGCGGTCCAGCTCGACGTTCGCGGGCGCACCGACGCAGCTGTGCTTGTTCCGTTGTACGTCCAGGCCGGGGAGCTCCACGCCGTGTTCACACGGCGTCGTGATGACCTCCGCCGCCACCCCGGCGAGATCTCGTTTCCCGGCGGACGCTACGACGAAGGCGAGTCCGACCTGGTCGCCACCGCCCTGAGAGAGGCCGAGGAGGAGATCGGGCTACCGCCAGAGGCCGTGGACGTCCTCGGCGCGCTTCAGCCCACGCCGACGATCGCCACCGGGTATGCCGTGTATCCGTTCGTGGGGATGATCGAGTCCGGGCGCACGTGGACGCTGAGCGCGCGCGAGGTGGCCGAGGTGCTGGAGTTTTCTCTGGCCGAGCTGTTGGCCGGCTACGGACGGCGGCGGCTGATTCGCCGCGGTCTCCCGATCCGCACCGATACCTACGTGGTCGGCGACCACCTGATCTGGGGAGCGACGGCTCGGATCCTCGGCGATCTCCTGGATCGGATCGGTCCGCTGCTCTAGAAGGCTGATTCCTTTTGCCGCACCCGCGGACCGCGCGCACGACACGGCGCCGGATCGGCACCCACGTCCTCGCCGGTAGAGCTCGAACGTAGCATCACGCGTACAGCGAGACAGACAAGGAGCGCGCGTGGAGTACGAACAGATACTGACCGACGTCGCCGACGGCATCCTCACGATCACGATGAACCGGCCGGACCGCCTCAACGCCTGGACGCCGACGATGGCGCGAGAGCTGATGTCGGCCTTCGATCGAGCGGACGCCGACGACGACGTGCGGGTCGTGATCGTCACCGGGGCCGGGAGAGGCTTCTGTGCCGGCGCAGACCTAGCCAGCGGCGGTGACACGTTCGACCCACGCCGACGCGGGCGCACAGACGGCGTGCCGCGAGACACCGGGGGCCAGTTCACGCTGCGCATTTTCGACTTGACCAAGCCGGTGATCGCGGCGATAAACGGGCCGGCCGTGGGCGTCGGCGCGACGATGACGCTGCCGATGGATATTCGCCTGGCCGCCGACACCGCGCGGATGGGGTTCGTGTTCGCGCGTCGCGGGATCGTGCCCGAGGCGTGCTCGAGCTGGTTCCTGCCGCGGGTAGTCGGGATCAGTCGGGCGATGGAGTGGGTGGCCACCGGGCGAGTGTTCGGCGCCGAGGAGGCGCTGCAGGCTGGACTCGTACGGAGCGTCCACGCCGGCGACGAGCTGCTGCCGGCGGCGCGGGAACTGGCCGCGGAGATCGTCGAGACCACGGCCCCGGTGTCGGTGGCGCTGGCCCGGCGGATGCTGTGGACGATGCTGGGCGCCGAGCACCCGATGCTGGCCCATCGCGCCGACTCACGGGCGATGTTCAACCGCGGGCAGTCGGCCGATGTGGTCGAGGGGGTCACGTCGTTCTTGGAGAAGCGCCCGCCGAGGTTCACCGACAGGGTCAGCGACGGACTGCCCGACATCCTCCCGGGGTGGAACACACCCGAGTTCGAGTAGCGCTCGCCTAGCCGGGACTCTCGAGGCCCCGTTGCACGGTCTCCACCGCCACCGTCAGCCAGGCTTCGTGTCCGCTCGGGTCAGCGTCCAGCAGCTGGAACGGGATCAGCGATGCCTGGCAGGCGGTCCGTACGCGCTCGGCGCCATGTGACAGCACGCCTGGATCGACCGTGCCGGCGGTCTCGTAGACGATCGCCCGCACGGTCGTATCGAGCATCCGGTTGAGCAACATCTCCAGCCGCGGGCCATGGAGCTCCGCGATCTGCTCGGGTGCTCCCAGCGCCGAACCGAGCAGCAGGCAGGCGATCGTCACGTGCTCGAACGCCGGCGCGATCGTGGCGACTCGATCGGGATCGCCGATACGAGCCTCGGCCCCAGCGGCCTCGATCTCGGCGGCCCACGAAGGTCGGCGGGTGGTCCCGCGCACCGCGTGGCCGCGAGCCTGCAGCGCCCGGGCGAGCGATACGCCGCGGCAGCCACACCCGATGATCAAGCAGCGCGCCAAGCTAGCGTCGCGGCTCAGTCCTGGCTCGACGAGTCCCCGCCGAACTCGCGGCGGACGTCCTCGCGGGTGCGCTCGGGAAGCCCCTTCGCTCGGCGGCGCGAGTTGGTGACCTCGAGCAACTGGTCGAGCTCGCGATCAGCCAGGTACTCCTCGCGACGACGTCGTTGCTCCCGGACGTCGTCCATCACCCGCATCTCCAGGTCGGCCACCGTCGTCTCGGATTGGCCCCGCGCGCGCCGCCGCGCGTTGTGGGCGGCAAGCATCTGCTCGAGGTCCTCGGCATCGAGCGCCTCGCGGTCCTCCGAGATCTGGCGAGCGCTCCTCAGCCCCAACTGCTCCAGCCCGTTGCCCGGGTAGTACTTTCCGAGCAGCCAGACCCAGAAGATCAGAGCCACCAGCCCACCCAGAAGCACGATCGCGAATGGGTCCACCGATTCGCAGTCTACCCCGCTGGATCCGTGCGACCAAGCGCTGACTGCGCCCGGACGAGACCGATCTGAGACTGACGCGCGATTGTCAGCGCCGGCCGCCAAGCCTAGGTTGTCGCGATCACTATTGACGAGCAGCAAAAGACGGCCAAGCTGATGAGCTCGGGCATCGTCGGCCGGGCGCGGATCGATCAGGTCGCCGACACGGGTACGGCGATCAATGACAACCCGCAGGTTCGGTTCTCGCTGACCGTCACGATTCCGGGCCGCGACCCTTATCCCGTCACCCTGACGCAGGTCGTCCGCCGGATTGCGATCAGTCATTTCCAACCCGGGGCAACCGTGCAGGTGAAGGTCAGCCCCGACGACCCCGAGGCGCTGATCTTCGCGTGAGCCCCGCGCCGCTGGGACTTTCGTCACCTCCGGCGCAACTTCTGCAACGGTCCTCGTGTTGATGTAAGCGTCCAACAGCCACCGTCCGGACGGGAGCCGGAATCCGGCGGAGGCGACACATTCGACGCTGGGGAAAGGAAGGCCTTTATGCGCCTACGCTTTGCCGTGCTCGCGTCCGTGGTGACCGCGATGGTGGTCGCTGCAGCGCCCAGCATCGTCAGTGCCCGTCCGCATCACAACAACGGACTGACGATCAATGCCGCACCCAATCCGATCCTCGCTGGTGAGGCGGTGCTGGTCTACGGGCAGTTGAATGCTCCGCCCGTCGCCGACCAGACGATCATCATCTACCACCACGTGGTGGGCGGGAAGCCCGGCTACAGCCGCGTGGCGAAGACGACAACCGACGCGCACGGGTTCTATGAGTTCCCGCGGGCCGACGGCATCGTGAACTCGAACCGCAGCTGGTTCGCGCGCGAGGTCGGGGGCCAGCACGTGCACAGCCGCACTGTGTTCGAGCGCGTGTCGGCATTGGTCAGCCTGGGGGCCAGCCAGACCGAAACCGACACCAGCCAACCGATTGTCTTCAGCGGGCACGTCTTCCCGAACCACGCAGGCGAGCCCGTCTTCCTGCAGCAGCAGATCGGTGCGACCGACAACTGGCGGACGCTCACGAGGGGCGTGCTGGGGCCCGGCTCGAACTACGCGATCAGCTACCGCTGGCGTCTACCGGGAGCGCATGCCCTGCGCGTGGTGTTCCGTGGCGACGCACGCAACATCTGGAGTGTGTCCGACTCGGTCACCGTGACGATCCAACAGCATCAGATCGCGGACTTCACGATCAACTCATCTGACCCGATCATTCTTGAGGGGCAGACCGTGAACATCTTTGGAGTCCTCGATCAGCCAGGCACCGCGACCCCCGAGCCCAACACCGGGGTGACACTGTGGTCCCGTACGGCAGGTCAGGGTCAGTTCAGGGCCATCGACGCAACGACTACCGGTATGGATGGCAGCTACAGCTTCACCGAGAAGCCGTCGCTGAACACCGTGTACCAGTCGCGCACGACCTTCAAGCCGCACCGCCACAGCGCGGCGCTGTTCGAGGGCGTCCGTGACGTGGTGTCGTTGACGGCCAGCCCGACGAGCGTGATCTCGGGCCAGCCGGTGACGTTCACCGGCGCGGTCACGCCTGACAAGGCCGGTGATGTCGTCTACCTGCAGCGCCTCGGCTCTGACGGTGACTGGCACACCGTGGGAACCAGCATCGTCAGGCATGACTCGACATTCCATTTCGTGCGGGCGTTCGGCCCAGCTGGGCCAAAGACGCTCCGGGCCCGCATCCCGGGCGATCCCTACAACATCGGCGGCGCGTCGGCCGCAGTCACGATCAACGTGACGCTGCCTCCGCCCTCGAGCCTTCCGGGCAGCTAGAGAGCGCGTCCGAAACCCGAGTTGGCGATCGGCTCCGTTGCCTGTGCAGCGGGGCCGGTCGTCGTTAAGGCGCCACCGCGAACAGACGCCAGCGTCCGGGCACGCCCTTCAGCTCGCGCTCGCCGCGATCCTCGAAGCCGATTCCTGAGCCGACGACCAGGTCCTTGACCGTGCCCGAGACAAGCACCTCCCCCGGGCCGGCGTTCGAGCCCACCCGCGCGCCGATGTGCACGGCGATCCCGCCGACGTCGTCACCGATCAGCTCCACCTCGCCGGTGTGCAGCCCGCTGCGCACCTCGAGTCCGAACCGGGCACGCGCGGTGTCGCGAATCGATGTCGCGCATCGGATCGCACGCGCCGGCCCGTCGAACGTGGCCAGGAAACCGTCACCCAACGTCTTCACCGCGCGGCCGCGGAAGCGGCTCAGCTCCCGCCCCACCTCGACCTCGACCGACCCGAGCAGGTCACGCCAGCGCCGATCCCCCATCTCGGCGGCGCGCGCGGTCGAGTCGACGATGTCGGAGAACATCACCGTGGCCAGAATCCGTTCAGAGCGCCAGGCGGGTCGGGCTCCGGTGAGGAACTCCTCGATCTCGTCGAGCTCGCTCGCCGCCTCGGGCCCGAAGGACAGCGCGTCATCGCCGGGCAGCTCGACGAACTTGGCGCCGGGAATGTGCTCGGCCAGATAGCGGGAGTGGCGAATGTCGATCATCTTGTCGCCGCTGCGGTGCAGCACGAGCGTCGGCACCTTGATGCTCGGCAGCACGGCCCGAACGTCGACCTCCGCGTTCATCATCATCAGCTTGGCCGCCGTTCCCGGACTGGCGGATAGCCGCTCCAGCTTGCCGTACCACTCCTGCAGGCGAACGTTGCCGGCCGAGCTCGGCGACATGGCCTCGATCCGCGAGCCATCGCCCCACGACTCGAGGCCACCGTTGTTGACGTATGCCTCCCGCTCCTCGCGCCGCATCGCCCAGTCGTAATCGGGAGCCCACGACATCCGCGGCTGCGCTTCGTACAGGACGAGAGCCGTGGTCCGCTCCGGATGTGTGGCAGCGAACAGCGCCGCCATCGCACCGCCCTCCAGCAGCGCGAACACGGCCGCTCGATCGGAGCCGGCGGCCTCCATCACCGCGACGACATCGTCCATCTGCTCCTCGAGCGTCGGCGCGCGCGAGACTGGGTCGGACATACCGGAGCCGCGCCGGTCGAACAGGATCAGGCGCGAGAACGAGGTCAAGCCGCCGGAAATAGCCGGCCACCATCGGCTCATCCCAGTAGTGCTCGACCTGCGAGATCCAGCTGGGAACGTAGATCAGATCCATCGGTCCCTCGCCCACGACCTGGTAGGCGATGTGGAGATCGCCGCTGCGCGCGTAGCGGGTCCGAGGCGACATAGATGTACCGCAGCCTAGCTGTCAGCTAGTTTCCCAGACCCATGGACTTCGAACTAAACGACGAGCAGCGCATGATCCGTGAGACGGCGCATGCTTTCACAGACAACGAGATCGTCGAGCGCGCGCGCGAGAACGATCGCAATGAACATTTCGACCTCGAGCTGGTCAAGAAGATCGCCGATCAGGGGTACCTGGGCGCAATCGTGCCGCGACAGTACGGGGGCGCCGGCCTCGACTACATCACCTACGGGCTGATCGTCGAGGAGATCGGACGGGGCGACTCGGCGATGCGAACCGTGGTCTCGGTTCAAACGTCGCTGGTGTGCTCGTCGATCCTCCGCTGGGGCACCGAGGAGCAAAAGCAGCGCTACCTGCCCAGGCTGTGCACGGGCGAGTGGCTGGGTTGCTTTGGCCTGACCGAGCCCGACACCGGGTCCGACGCCGCCAACCAGCGCACGCGAGCCCGCAAGACCGAATCCGGCTGGGTGATCAACGGCTCCAAGATGTTCATCTCGCTCGCCAATCACGCCAAGCTGGCGCTGATCTTCGCCCAGACCGACCCCGAGAAGGCCCATCGTGGTCTCGCTTGCTTCCTCGTCGACACCGATCAGGACGGCTTTCAACCCCAGAAGATCCATCACAAGATGGGGCTGCACGGATCGGACACGGCCGCGATCTCACTCGACGACGTCGAGGCCACCGACGACCAGATGCTCGGCCAGGTGGGTGACGGCTTCAAGGTGGCGATGAGCGCGCTCGACTCGGGGCGCTACAGCGTCGCCGCTGGGTGCGTCGGAATCTGCCAGGGCTGCGTCGACGCGTCGGTCGCCTACGCCAAGGAGCGCTCGCAGTTCGGTCGCCCGATCGCCAGCTTCCAGCTGGTGCAGGCGATGCTCGCTGACATGCGGGTCCAGACGGACGCGGCGCGGATGCTGGTCTGGCGGGCGGGTCACCTGAAGGACACGGGGCAGCCGAACACGACGGAGACGTCGATCGCCAAGCTGTACGCGACCGAGGCGGCGGTCAAGTGCGCCAACACGGCGATCCAGGTTCATGGTGGATCGGGATACGTCGATGACCATCCGGTCGAGCGTTACCTGCGCGATGTCCGCGTGACCACGCTGTACGAGGGAACCTCGCAGATCCAGCAGCTGATCATCGGTCGCGCCCTGACCGGGATCAACGCACTGATCCCGCAGTGATCCTGCGAGCGGGGCAGTGAGCGCCCCCGAGGTCATCGGGGTCGCCGGCGCCGGCACGATGGGCGCAGGAATCGCGCAGCTGGCCTGCCGGTCGGGCGCTCGCACGCTGCTGCACGACCCCGTCCCGGAGGCTCTCGACGGTGGAATGGCGCAGATTCGCGAACAGCTGCAGCGGGGCGTCCAGCGCGGCCGCTGGTCTGACGCCGAAGCCGATGCCGCTGGGGCTCGCCTCCAAGGCGCTCCGCAGCTCGCCGAGCTGAGCCCGTGCGAGCTGGTGATCGAGGCCGCCCCGGAACGGCTCGAGCTCAAGCGCGACCTGTTCGCCAAGCTGTCCGGGGGCATCGTCGGCGAGCATTGCGTGCTGGCCACCAACACGTCCTCGCTGCTGGTCACGGCGGTCGCCGCCGCGGTGCAAGACGGTCGCCACCGGGTGGTCGGCATGCACTTCTTCAACCCGCCGGCGCTCATGCGCCTACTCGAGGTGGTGGCCGGGGCCGATTCCTCGCCCGCGGCGCTGGCCGTGGCTCGGGCCGCCGGAGAGGCGATGGGCAAGGTGGTCATCGACGCCATCGATGGGCCCGGCTTCCTGGTCAACCGCTGCAACAGGCCGTTCGGGCTGGAGGCCCTGAAGCTGCTGCAGGAGCGGGTGGCTTCGCTCGAGGAGATCGACCGGATCTGCCGACAGGCCGGCGGCTTTCGCATGGGTCCGTTCGAGCTGATGGATCTGGTCGGCGTCGACGTCGGACTGGATGTCTCACGTTCTTTCTACGAGCAGAGCTTCGGGGAGCCGCGGTGGCGCCCGTCACCGATCACCGTGCGGACGGTGGCGGCCGGACGGCTGGGACGCAAGTCTGGGCGTGGCTACTACGACTATGGGGACGGCCCGTACCGGCCCGACGATCAGCAGCCCGCGCCCGCGGGCGGAGGAGACGGTCTGGTGGTGATCGCCGGCGAGGTCCCCCTCGCCCTCGGCCTCGCCGAAGCCGCCGCGGACGCCGGTTGGGATGTGGCCACGCCGGAGGAGGCGACCGATGCGCCGGCGCCGTTTCTGATTCTCGACCTGACCGGAGGCCTCGAGCCCGAGGCGCCGCTGCAGGGCGGACCGCAGGCGGTCTGCTGCGCTCCGGGCTCGCTGGCCTCGCTCGACCCCGGGGGCGGAGCGGTCGGGTTTCACGCGCTGCCACCGCTGGATCAGACCGCGTTGGTTGAGCTCACGCGTGGACCGGAGACGCTGCAGTCGGCCGTCGAGGCGACCGAACGGTTCTTCGCGACGCTCGGCAAGCACACGGTGTGGGTGGCCGACGCGCCGGGTCTCGTGCTCGGGCGCATCGTCTGCCAGGTGATCAACGAGGCCGCGTTCGCGTGGGGCGAAGGCGTCGGCAGTGCCGGGGACATCGATGCCGGCATGATCCACGGCCTCAACTACCCCCGGGGGATCCTCAGCTGGGCCGACGAGATCGGGCTCGACCATGTGCTGGCGGTGCTCGAGGGCCTGTCCGAGGAACTCCGCGAGGAGCGATACCGTCCCGCGCCGGCGCTGCGGCGGCTCGTCCTCTCCGCCCGCCTCGGCCGCCAGACCGGCGACGGCTTCTTCAGCTACGACGCCTGACATGATCCACCCTCAATGAGAGCCGTCACTTTCCAGGCCCCGGGTGAAGTCCGCGTCGAGGAGCGACCCGAGCCCGAGCTGCTGGCCCCCGACGACGCGGTCGTGGCGATCGAGGCCAGCGGGATCTGCGGCTCGGATCTGCACATCTACCACGGCCGGGTGAAGATGGAGCCCGGCTTCACCATCGGACACGAGTTCGTGGGCACGGTGGTGGTGAGCGGTGACGGCGTCACGCGCGTGAAGCCAGGCGATCGCGTGCTCGGCTGCTTTCACTCCGCCTGCGGAACGTGCTTCTTCTGCCTCAAGGGCGAGTACATCAAGTGCGACCACGCACGGGTGTTCGGCCACGGCTCCACGCTGGGGTCGCTCCTGGGAACGCAGGCCGACCAGGTGCTCGTGCCCATGGCCAACCTGACCCTGCGGACGGTCCCACCCGGAGTCTCGGACGACGTCGCCCTGTTCGCCGGGGACGTGATGGCCACCGGGTACGACGCCGTCCTGAAGAGTGGCGTCAAGCCGGGGGACAGCATGGCTGTCCTCGGGCTCGGCCCGGTCGGCCTATGCGCGGTCCAGATCGCTCTGGCCGCCGGCGCCGGACCGGTGCTGGCGATCGACAGCGTTCCCCAGCGGCTGGAGATGGCCGAGCGCTTCGGAGCGATCCCGGTCCACCTGACCGAGGAGAGCCCGCGCGAGGAGGCCAAGCGGATCAGCGAGGGCCGCGGCGTCGACGCCACGATCGACGCCGTCGGCCACCCCGACGCCCTCGACATGGCCATCCGCCTGGCCCGCAAGGCCGGCACTGCGGTGGCCATCGGCGTCTACGCCGAGCCGTGCCAGGTCCACATGGGCGTCACGTGGATCAAGGGCCTCACGCTGAAGACGGGGCAGGCCAACGTGATCGCCCACGTCGACCGGGTGCTGGGGATGCTCGCCGCCGGCACCCTCGACCCCAGCCCACTGGTCACGCACCACATGTCGCTCGAGGACGCCGCCCATGCCTACGCGCTCTACGATCGGCGTGAAGCCCTGAAGATAGTTCTCCAGCCGTAGGAGGCTCCATGTCGGTAACCGCCCTGCCCGAACAGCTCTCTGACCCCGCGCGGGATTTCGCCGCGCGCTCGCACGAGCTGCTGATCGACGGCGCGCCCGTCGCGGCCACCGACGGCCGTACGTTCGAGACGTTCGACCCGGCCACGGGGCGCGCGATCACCAGCGTTGCCCACGCGGGTCCGGTGGACGTCGACCAGGCGGTCCGGGCCGCCCGCCGAGCATTCGAGGAGGGGCCGTGGGCCACGGCCAGCGCCGCCGATCGCGCCGAGATGCTCGCCCGGCTGGCCGATCTGGTGGCGTCCAACGCGACCCAGCTGGCCGAGCTCGAGTCGCTCGACAACGGCAAGCCGATCAAGATGGCCCAGATCGTCGACGTCGGTGGAACGGTGGACCAGTTCCGTCATTCCGCCGGCTGGCCAGAGCGCATCTTCGGTTCCACGATCCCCGTCCGCCGCCCCGACGTTCACTGCTACACACGCAAGGAGCCCGTCGGCGTGTGCGGGCAGATCATCCCCTGGAACTTCCCCATGATGATGGCGGCATGGAAGCTTGCGCCCGCACTTGCCGCCGGCTGCACGGTTGTGCTCAAGCCGGCCGAGCAAACGCCCCTCACCGCGCTTCGACTCGGGGAGCTAGCCCTCGAAGCCGGCATCCCTCCCGGCGTGGTCAACGTCATCACCGGCGATGGGGAGACCGGCGCGGCGCTGGTCGATCATCCGGACATCGACAAGATCGCCTTCACCGGCTCAACCGAGGTGGGGCGCGAGATCGGGGCCAAGGCGGGCCGCGCGCTCAAGCGGGTGACCCTCGAGCTGGGCGGCAAGTCGCCCAACATCATCCTCCCCGACGCCGATCTGGACAGCGCGATCGTCGGCTCCTTCCAGGGGATCTACTTCAACACCGGCCAGGCGTGCAACGCGGGCAGCCGTCTCTTCGTCCATCGCGATCAGTTCGATGAGGTGGTCTCCGCACTGGCCGAGCGGGCGTCCAAGTCGCGTCTCGGGCACGGGCTCGAGCCGAGCACGCAGCTCGGGCCGGTCGTCTCCAGCAAGCAGCACGCGCGCGTGCTCGACTACATCGCCGCCGGGCGTGATGAGGGCGCCGAGCTGGTGACCGGCGGGTCAGCGCCGTCCGGCAGCGACGGCTACTTCGTCGAGCCGACGCTGTTCACCGCCACTCAGGACGACCTCAAGATCGCGCGCGAGGAGATCTTCGGACCGGTGCTAGTGGCCCTGCCCTACGAATCACTGGAAGAGGTCGCGGCGCGCGCCAACGACACCGAGTACGGCCTGGCCGCCGGCGTGTGGACGCGCGATGTCGGTAACGCCCACCGCCTTGCCGCGCTGCTCAAAGCCGGCTCGGTGTACATCAACTGCTGGGGCGCGGTCGAGCCGGGGACGCCGTTCGGCGGCTTCAAGGCCTCGGGCGTCGGTCGCGAGCATGGCCGCGAGGGTCTCGAGGCGTACCTCGAGACGAAGACGGTGTGGGCCAGCCTCGGTTGAGGACGCTGGCCGCGAGCGCCGCCGCGGTGCTGGCACTCACCGCGCCGGCCGGCGCCGCGCGGGCTGCCAAGCCGTGCGCCCACGCCCGAACCCCGGCCGTCGGAGCCTCGACGACGGCGATGCGCACTGCGGTCGTGTGTCTGATCAACCGTCAGCGGACATCGCGTGGACTGCCGGCACTCCGCGCCTCGCGCCGCCTGGACCGCTCCGCTCAGGGCTGGACCGACCACATGGTGGCCACCGGCGTCTTCAGCCACGGGTCCAATTTCGCCGGCCGGATAACCGCCACCGGATATCGCTGGCAGTTCGCCGGAGAGAACATAGCCACCGGCTATCCCACCCCACAGTCGGTCGTCCGGGGCTGGATGGCCAGCCAGGGGCACTGCGAGAACATCCTTGACCCCAGCTATCTCAACGTCGGCACGGGCGTGAGCCGGCATGGCGTGCGCGGCGTCCACACTGGCCCGTCGACCTGGACGCAGGACTTCGCGCTGCCGGCGGGCCGTCCTGCGCCGTCTCACAATCGGCGCCCGGCGGCCGGCTGTCCGTACTGAGGCGGTCTCAGACCGCCGCTTCCGCGACGTCCTCAGACAGAGGGAAAGGGGTGTCGCGGAGGTACCACTCGGCATCGAGCGCGGCCTGACAGCCCGAGCCGGCCGCGGTGACCGCCTGACGGTAGGTGTGGTCGACCAGGTCACCGGCGGCGAATACTCCGGGGAGGTTGGTCAGCGTGGAGCGACCCTGGGTGACCACGTAACGGGAATCGTCGGTCTCGACCTGACCGGCTACCAACTGCGACTGGGGCTCGTGGCCGATGGCGATGAATGCACCCGAGATCTCGAGATCCTTGGTCGAGCCATCGACGGTGTTGTGCAGCCGCGCGATCTTCAGCGAACCGTCCTCGCCCGGAGCGAACTCCTGCACCGTGTAGGGCGTCACCCACTCGATGTTCTCGTGCGAGCGAGCGCGATCGAGCATGATCTTCGAGGCCCGGAACTCACCGCGGCGGTGGACGATCGCGACCTTGGAGGCAAACTTGGACAGGAACATCGCCTCCTCCATGGCCGAGTCCCCACCGCCGACGATGATCGTCGGCGTATCGCGGAAGAAGGCTGCATCGCACGTCGCGCAATAGCTCACGCCACGACCGCCGAGCTCATCCTCCCCGGGGACCCCGAGCTTGCGATGCTGGGCCCCCATGGCCAGGATCACCGTGCGCGCCAGGTGCACGTCGCCTCCGACGATCACCTTGTGCAGGCCGCCGTCCGTTGACAGCTCGACGGCGGTCACGTCATCGGTCTCGAGCCGAGCGCCGAAGCGCGCGGCCTGCTCACGGAACTGCTGCATCATCTCCGGACCCATGATGCCCTCGGGGAAGCCCGGGTAGTTCTCGACGTCGGTGGTCTGCTGGAGAAGCCCGCCCCAGGCAAACCCCTCGATTACCAGCGGCTGGAGATTGGCCCGCGCCGTGTAGAGCGCCGCCGTGTAGCCGGCCGGACCGCTGCCGATGATGATCGTTTTCTCTACGCGCTGGTCAGACACTTCATTAAGTATAGCTAGGGGCCCGGACGGTCTGCCACCGCTGGACCGTTCGCCGCAACTGGAGGTAGGCCACGGCACCGGGCAGGGTGGGCAACCAGAACGCGATTGCACGATAGGCCAAAACCGACACCACCGATATCTCGACCGGCACGCCAAACGCCGTGAAGGCGCCGATCATCCCGCCGTCGACCCCGCCAATCCCCCCGGGCAGCGGCAGCGCGTTGCCGAACATGCCCACGAAGTACGCCATCACGATCACCGCCTGGGGCGGCGCGTCGCCAAAGGCGTGGAAGCACGCCCAGAGCACGGAGATGTCGAATCCCCACCAGCCGATCGCACCGAGCAGATACGGATCGCGGTCGCGAACGAGCGCGATCGCCGTCCGAACGCCGGTCGCGGCGGTGGCCGGCGCCGTCGCGAGTCGCCCGGCGATCCGACCGACCGCTCCCCCATCCCTGCGCCACCGTGCGACCAGGCGATCGAAGTCCCGGGGCAGTAGCGAAACTGAGAGGAAGATGGCGATCACGGTGGCACCGAAGATCGCCGGGACAACGGTGATCGCGAACGGCGCGGGACCGGGGAAGATGCCGAGATACAGCCCGAGCCCGCACACCACGAGCGTCGCCATGTAGACGCCGTAGAGCAGGGCCAGGAAGGCGATCATCCGGCACGCGACGATGCGGCCCTCCATCCCCGAGCGCCGAACCGCCCAGGCCGTCAGCGCGATCCCGCCAGCGCCGCCGGCCGCGAACAAACGCGTCGCCGCCAGCCCAGCCATCGTGATCTGGTAGCTCTCGCGCCACTCCGATCCGCGACTGCCCGCGGACAAACACGGCCCGGAACAGCGCCACGTAGCTGGCGAACGAGCAGCAGCTCGAGGCCAACCGCCAGCCCCAGCCACCAGACGTTGCCCTGCCTGATCCGGTTCCACGTCTCCTGGAGGCCCAGGAGTTTCGGCAGCACGAAGTACAGGAAGGCGACGGTCGAGATGACGAATATGAGCGAGAGCAGCAGTCGCCGGCGCGTGAATACGACGCGCGGCATCTCCTCCCCACCGGGGTTTTCCGACTCAGGCTCCCGGATCTCGGCTGACAACTGCTCGATCCGCTCCTCGTCGGTCACGCGCTCTCCTAACCAGCCGCCGCGCGGCTTCCAGCCACTGAAGCGTGCGAGACAGCCGACCCACGGCCGGCGCTACCCGTGGTGCCGCGATGCGCACGGACTCCGCCAGCGCCCCGCCGGCGACAAGGTCGATCGCGTAGTGCTCGCCGAGATACACGAGCGCCAGCCCGAGCAGCGCGGCGTACGTCCAGCCGAGCGCGCCCGCAACCGGACCCATCTCAGAGAGGATGTGGGCCGCCATTAGGGAGGTGGCAAAGTGCAACGACGGCATAGCAGCAAGCGGATTTCCTCCCAGGACATCGTAGAGGTCGGTCCAGCGGTTGCCCCAGAACTCCTGGCCGTACTCGATCATCATCCGCCGAACGTGGACCGGCTGTTCGTCGACCAGGTGACCCTGCTCGGCGGCCCACCACGGCGGCGCGGTGGGTACCGACCAGTAGAACACCGCCCCCAGGTCGAAGACGGCGTACATCCTGGACGCCGCACCGGGGAATCGCTCCGGATCGCGCACCAGGACGTACAAGACCGTGGAGTGGGGCACGAAGAACCACATCCAGTGGCACCACACCAGCACTCGCTCGAAGCGATTGACCTTGCCGGCAGCCGAGAAACCACGCTGGAGGCGCAGGGTCGGCGTCACGCCGAAGCCGATCAGCCGGTCGAGCGCGATCGGATAGTCGACGTGCACGCGGCGCGCCAGCCGCTCGGGGTGATCGTTGGGCATCTTGTAGGCCGCGAAGTAGGCCCACATGTTCAGGACGCCCACGGCGACGTCGCGTCCTTTCGTCCGCGGCACGGCGACGCATAGGGCCAGTGGCGACAGCGAGGCGATCCCGAGTACGGCCGCCGGCGGCAGGTTCAGCCGGCGGCGGAGCATGGGTGCGCTCACCCCGACCGCCACGACAGCCCAGGCGATCGTTCTGATGCCCCTCCTGGTGCGCAAGGAGCGGCCAGTATACGTTCGCGACCGGTTCACAACTCGTTCCATTGGGTACCCGGCGAGGGGCCCGATCTCCCGCTCACCCCGACCTCCGGACCCTCGCCTGGATAGAATGCCGCGGCCTTGCGACCCGACGTGAACGACGCCAAGTCCCGTCGCCGGAGCCGCCAGCTAGGCCCTGGCCCTGGCCCTGGTCCTGCTCGGCTCACTGATCATCGCGCCGAGCGCGTTCGCAACTTCCTCACCCCGAAGTCCGGCGGATCGCCCAACGCGGACCAGATCCACAGCCTCTACAAGATCATCCTCTACGTCGCCGCGGTGGTGTTCGTGATCGTCGAGGGCGCGCTGGTCTATTCGGTCTACAAGTTCCGGGCCAAGAAGGGCGCGCAGGCGGCCCAGATCCACGGCAACACGCGGCTTGAGATCGGCTGGACGTTCGCCGCAGCGCTGATCCTGGTCATCCTCAGAGTGGTGACCTTCGTCAAGCTGCCGAGCATCATCAACCCGCCGAACTCGGGCCCGGGCGGCCTCGTGCTGTCGGCCTCGCTGACCGAGCCCACGCCGCCCAACGGCAAGAAGCTCGACATCTGCGTCACCGGCCGTCAGTTCATCTGGCGTTTCACCTACGGGTCGGCGTGCAAGAACGGCGCGTTCGGCGCCAAGTTGCCCTACTCCTACGAGGAGATGGTCGTTCCCGCCGACACGACCGTGGTTCTGACGATCCAGTCGACCGACGTCATCCACTCCTGGTGGGTCCCCTCGCTGGGCGGCAAGGTCGATGCCGTGCCCGGCTACACGACGTACACGTGGTTCAAGGCCCCCCACGCCGGCGCCGTGTACCGGGGCCAGTGCGCGCAGCTGTGTGGGCGCCAGCACTACGCGATGATCGCCAAGGTCAAGGTCGTGACGCCCGACCAGTACCAGGCGTGGCTGAAGTTCCAGGCCGATTCGATTCAGCAGGCGAATGCCCAGGTGACCCAGCTGCGCCAGATCCTCACCGCGAACGGAAACCTGTAAAAGGACGAGCACGATGTCGACGACCGCCCCCGCCCTGAAGCCCGTTCCGCAGCTGATCGCCCACGACGTCGAGCGGCCTCGCACGACCAAGCAGCTGGGTCGACTGGGTCACGACCACCGATCACAAGAAGATCGGGATCATGTACCTGGTCCGACGTTCGTCTTCTTCCTGCATGGGCGGCGTCGAGGCGCTGATGATGCGGCTGCAGCTGGGCGTCCCAACAACTCCCTGGTCACCTCCGAGCACTACAACCAGCTGCTGACGATGCACGGCACGACGATGGTCTTCCTGTTCGTCGTCCCGGTCATGGCCGGGTTCGGCAACTACTTCGTGCCGCTGATGATCGGCGCGCGGGACATGGCCTTCCCGCGGCTCAACGCGCTGTCGTTACTGGCTGCTGCTGCTCGGCGGCATCGTGTTCTACGCCACGCTGTTCTTCCACCCGCCCGAGGCCGGCTGGTGGAGCTATCCCCCGCTCTCGAGCATCCAGTTCTCGCCCAGCGGCGGCCAGGACGCCTGGATCTTCCTGATCCACATCACCGGCATCTCTTCGCTGCTCGGCGCGATCAATTTCTACGCGACGATCGTCAACATGCGCGCGCCCGGAATGAGCTGGGGCCGGCTGCCCCTGTTCATCTGGACGATCCTCGTCTACGCGATCCTGCTGATCATCGCCCTGCCCCCGGTTGCCGCCGCGGTGACGATGCTGCTCACCGACCGCCATTTCGGCACCCACTGGTTCGATCCCACCGCCCACGGATCGCCGGTGCTGTGGCAGCACCTGTTCTGGTTCTTCGGGCACCCCGAGGTCTACATCATGATCCTGCCCGGGTTCGGGATCATCTCCGAGGTCATTCCGGTGTTCTCGCGCAAGCCGATCTTCGGCTACAAGGCGATCGCCGCCTCGACCGCCGTGATCGCGTTCCTGGCCACGCTGGTGTGGGCCCACCACATGTTCGCCTCGCCGGTCCCGATCGTCGTGCTCGGCTTCTTCATGCTCAGCTCGTTCCTGATCGGGATCCCCACGGGGGTCAAGATCTTCAACTGGATAGCCACGCTGTGGCGAGGCTCGATCGTGATGACAGCGTCGCTGTACTTCGCCGTCGGCTTCATCGCGATCTTCGTCCTCGGGGGGATCACCGGGATCTTCCTGGCCACCTTCCCGGTCGACTGGCAGCTCAACGACACCTACTTCGTCGTCGCCCACTTCCACTACGTGCTGATCGGCGGCGCCGTGTTCTCGATCTTCGCGGGCATCTACTACTGGTTCCCGAAGATCACCGGACGGCTGCTGAACGAGTCCCTGGGCAAGATCTCGTTCTGGGTCATGTTCGTCGGCTTCAACACCGACGTTCTTCGTCCAGCACGCGCTTGGGCTGTCCGGAATGCCGCGCCGGATCTACACCTACCAGCCCGGTCTCGGATGGTCGACCTACAACCTGATCTCGACGATCGGCTCCTTCATCCTGGGCTTCGGCATCCTGCTTACGGTCATCAACGTCGCCCGGAGCCTGAAGGTCGGCAAGATCGCCGGGCCGGATCCCTGGAAGGGGAACACGCTCGAGTGGTTCGTACCGTCGCCACCGCCGGTGAACAACTTCGATGTCGATCCCTCGCGTCCGCTCCGTCGAGCCGATGCGTGATATCCGCCGTCAGATCGAGCGCGACACCGGGGTTACGCAGAAGACAGGCGGCAGCGAGCGTTTCGCGCGGCTCGGATGAGCACCTCGATTGGCGCGCTCCGGCCGGCCTCCGCGCTCCTCGGGGCGCGCCGGGTCCTCGCCGACTACGTCGAGCTGACCAAGCCCAAGGTCCAGACGCTGTTGCTGTTCAGCACGGTGACCACGATGGAGGTGGCCGGGAGCCCCATCGGCCTCGAAGATCGGCGCTGACCTGCCTCGGCGGCTACCTCTCGGCCGGCGGCGCGGGCGCGGTCAACCACTATTGGGACCGCGACATCGACGCGCGGATGCGGCGGACGGCCTCGC
Organism: uncultured Solirubrobacterales bacterium; assembly: GCA_963737535.1. Classification (GTDB taxonomy): domain Bacteria; phylum Actinomycetota; class Thermoleophilia; order Solirubrobacterales; family Solirubrobacteraceae; genus Palsa-465. The sequence goes on along the minus strand of CAVTTU010000034.1, from coordinate 180,078 downwards.
GGCCGATACCCGCCGGGCGGATCGCGCCGCGGGCGGCTCTGATCTTCGGCTTCACGCTGGCCGCTCTGTCGTTCCTCCTGCTGGCCCTGACCGTCAACCTGCTGGCCGCGTCCCTGGCTCTGGGCGGATTTGTCGGCTACGTGGGCATCTACACGATCTGGCTCAAGCGCCGCACGCCGCAGAACATCGTGATCGGCGGCGCCGCCGGCGCGATTCCGCCGCTGGTCGGCTGGGCCGCCGTGCGCGGCTCGCTCAGCTGGACGGCCGTGTACCTGTTCGCGATCATCTTCTACTGGACCCCGCCGCATTTCTGGGCCCTGAGCCTGCTCATGAAGGACGAGTACGCGAAGGTCGGGGTGCCGATGATGCCCGTGGTCCGCGGCGAGCGGGAGACGCGCCGGCAGATCCTGCTCTACACGCTGCTGCTCTACGCGATCTCGCAGCTGCCCTTCTGCGCCGGGGCCTTCGGCGGCATCTATCTGGTCGCCTCGATCGTGCTGGGTCTGGCGTTCATCGGCGGAGCGGTGCTGCTCTACCGCCGCGCCGACCGCCGTACGGCGCTGCGCCTGTACCTGTTCTCGCTGCTCTATCTCGCGCTGCTGTTCGGCGCCATGGTGGCCGACGCGAAGATTCACCTGTAGGACTAGGATTCGATCCCGGAGACCGTATGGACCGCAAACTCGCCCGCAAGAACATCCGTTCCGGCCTGATCGCCGGGGCGATCTGCCTGTTCATGTTCGGCATGACGTTCCTCGCCGCGGCTATCTACGTGCACGCGTGAACGACGTCGACCGCGAAGCGCCGCCCGCGGGCGAGGACATCCACCTCCCGGGCAACACGATCATCCCGTTCGTCACGGCGATCGCCATCACGCTGATCGTCATCGGGACGACGATCGACTGGCTGTTCTCGATCCTCGGCGGCATCATCCTCGTCGTCTGCGTGGTCAGGTGGGTCCGGGACACGCGTCGCGACATCGACGCGCTGCCCGAAGAGCACCACTAAGCCTCGCCCGAGGCGCGCGGACGGCTACGCCCGCGCCGTCTCCGGAACGTCGCTCGTCGCGCCCTCCTCGGTCCAGCAGCGAACGATGTCGCGCATCGAGAGCATGCCCAGCAGCTCGCCGCCGTGACCACGACCAGGTGGCGGAACTCGCCGCGCACCATCGCCGCCGCGGCCTGCTCGAGCGACCAGTCGGGGGCGGCGAAGGTCAGGTGGCTGGTCAGGTGACCCGCCACCTGCTCGCGGTCGGGATCGTCACCGTTGCCCAGCGAATGGAGGATGTCGCGCTCGGTTATGACCCCGGGCCCTTGCTCGTCGGGGTCGATCACGACCGCGGCGCCCACATTGCGCGCGGACATCGCCGCCGCCGCCTCGCGAAGTGAGTGTTCCGGGACCGACGCTGAGAACGACGTCAGACATGCCATCTCGCACTCGCATACCGCCTCCACAGTAAGTTTGCAACGATTGTCGCAATCATAGTCGCTTGACGGTGATGCGCTGCCCGGCCGGCGGCCGCCGGGTCGATTTGTTCTGTCAGGACTCGATCAGTTCGGCGTCGTTTGTCGCGCGGAACGCATAGGATGCCTGGCGAAGTCATGCGCGAGGGCCACCGGAGTTTGAGAGACCGCGTTGCGTAACCGTCCCGTCTTGCAGATGGTTGTCATCGGCGTGATCGTGACGGCGATCGGGATCCCGGTCGCCCTGATCATCCCGTGGTTCCCGAGCGAGGCCTCCAAGCAGGCCAACAACGTCGAAGACGCTCTACGACGTCCTGCTGATCGCCTCGGTGCCGATCTTCGTGCTGGTCGAGACCGTGGTCCTGTTCTCGGTCTGGAAGTTCCGCATGCGGCCGGGCCAGGAGAACATTGACGGGCCTCCGATCCACGGCAACACCCGTCTCGAGGTCATCTGGACCGCCCTGCCGGCGCTGCTGATCATCTCGCTGTGCACGTTTCGCCTACACGAAGCTGCGGGCCAACGAGGACACCCAGAAGAACGAGATGACGGTCAACGTCACCGCGCGTCAGTTCGCGTTCGAGTTCTCCTATCCGGGCGCCAGCTCGGCAGGCACGATCGTCACGCCGGAGCTCTACATGCCCGAGGGGCGGCCGGTGGTGTTCAAGATCCGCTCCTACGACGTGATCCACAGCTTCTTCGTGCCGAACTTCTCCGAGAAGATCGACGCGGTGCCCGGCATCGCTACCACGCTGCGCGTGACCGCCAACCGACTCGGCGTCTACCCGGTCGAGTGCACCGAGCTGTGCGGAGCCGGCCATTCGCTGATGCGCTCGTCCGTGCACGTGGTCACCCCCAGCGCCTTCGAGACCTGGCTGAAGGCCCAGAAGCCCAATGCGCCCCCGCCGATCGGCACGCCGCCGCCAAACGCGCCAGCAGACCGGCCTCCCCGGCGGACCCAGCTCGAGCTCATCGACGACGACCACGGCCACCTCAACCGCGCCCGGCGCGCCGTCCGGGGCGAGCGCCGCGGAGGGCAAGTCGGTGTTCCTCGGCTCGGCCGGCTGCGGCTCCTGTCACACGCTCGCGGCGGCCGGGACGACGGGGACCGTGGGGCCCGAACCTGGGCACCGCAGGTCGTGCCCAGCGCCAAGAAGGCGGGAATGTCGCTCAAGGCCTACATCTCGGAGTCGATCACCAAGCCCAACGCGTTCATCACCCCTGGTTTCCAGCCGAACATCATGCCCCAGAATTTCGCGCAAACCCTGACCCCGACGCAGATTCAGTCGCTGGTCGATTTCATCGCGAGCGTGACGAAGTGATGACGGGGAATCGCGCTACCGTGAAGCAGGTCCGAGTAGGGAAGGAGTTCTGCGGATGGCGACCACGGCACCGGCCCCCCAACAGCTCGCGGACGGACCGCATCGCACGCGCGTGCCGCTTCCCGCGAAGCTTCGGGCCCCGGCTGGTATCGCGCCGCCCTGTTCGATGTGATCGGCTTCGGCTTCGCCTTCGGCCTCACCGTCCTGATCCGGTGGCTCATGCACGAGCATCCGGTCATCGACGGCGATGCGATCACGATCGTCGCCCTGATCGCCGTGCCGCTGTTCTTCCTCGTCGGGCTCGGCGCCGCCGACTACTGGTTCTACTGGGTCGTCCGGGCGCCAGACGCGGCCCGAGGACCACTCGGGCCACGGCGCCCACAGCTGGCGGGACTACTTCAGGGTCAACACCGACCACAAGGTGATCGGGATCCAGTACACCGTCACCTCGTTCTTCTTCCTGCTCGTCGGCGGCATGCTGGCGATGCTGATCCGGGCCCAGCTGGCCAAGCCGGGGATGCAGTTCCTCACGCCCGAGCAGTACAACGGCGTGTTCTCGGTCCACGCGACGCTACTGATCTTCCTCTTCGTGATCCCGGTGTTCGCGGGGCTGGCGAACTTCGTGCTGCCGCTGATGATCGGCGCGCCGGACATGGCCTTCCCGCGGCTGAACGCCCTCTCGTTCTGGCTGCTGCCGCTGGCCGGAACCATGATGCTGATGAGCTTCCTCGCGCCCGGAGGCTCGTTCGCCAGCGGTTGGACGGCCTACGCGCCGCTCTCGACGACGATGCCCCTGGGGCAGCTGTTCTTCACCATCGGCGTGCAGTTCGCCGGCGCGTCCTCGATCGCCACCGCGCTGAACTTCCTTGTGACGATCATCACGATGCGTGCGCCGGGGATGAGCTTCTTCCGGATGCCGCTGCTCGTGTGGGCGAACTTCTCGACCTCGCTGCTGGTCGTCATCGCGACCCCGTTCATCGCCGCCTCTCAGTTCTTCGTGCTGCTCGACAAGGCGCTCGGCTTCCAGTTCTTCAACGCCTTCGTGGGGGCGAACAAGAACGGCAACGTGATCATGTACCAGCACGTCTTCTGGTTCTACTCGCACCCGGCCGTCTACATCATGATGTTGCCCGGCTTCGGGATCATCAGCGAGATCATTGCCGTGAAATCCCGCAAGCCGATCTTCGGCTACCGGATGATGGCCTTCTCGCTGCTGGCGATCGTCGTGCTCGGGTTCACGGTCTGGGCGCACCACATGTTCGTGTCGGGCATGGCCCCGTGGATCCGCATCCCGATGATGATCACCACCGGGATCATCGCCGTCCCGACCGGAATCAAGATCTTCTCGTGGCTGGCCACGCTATGGCGCGGCGTGCTCCACTTGGACACGCCGATGCTGTTCGCGCTCGGCTTCCTGACGATGTTCACGCTGGGCGGGATCAGCGGCGTGATGCTGGCGATGATCCCGTTCGACATCCACGTCTCCCAGACGTACTTCATCGTCGCCCACATCCACTACGTGCTGTTCGGCGGCTCGCTGTTCACGATCTTCGCCGGCGTCTACTACTGGTTCCCGAAGATGACGGGGCGGATGTTCGACGACCGTCTGGGCAAGTGGCATTTCTGGACTGACGTTCATCTTCTTCAACCTCACCTTCGGTCCGATGCACCTGATCGGGATTCAGGGCATGCCACGACGCGTCGCCGAATACGCGGCCAAGTTCGCCGCCTGGAACCTGTTCATCTCGATCTCGGCCTTCATCCTCGGGCTGAGCACGCTGATCTTCCTCTACAACATGGTGGCGAGCTGGAGCGGCGGGCCCGCGCGCGGCCGCGAACCCCTGGCGTGCCCTGACGCTCGAGTGGCAGGTCTCCTCGCCACCGCCGATGTTCAACTTTGACACCGTCCCGACCGTCGTAGGCGGCCCGTATGAGTACGGGGTGCCCGGCGCCGTGCACGGCATCTTCAAGCCCGCGACCGAGGGTGCCGCCGGTGGCGGCTGGAAGCGCGGCCCCGCCGGGCCGAGAGAGCCACACATGAAGACAGTCCTGGTCGTGGCCAACGAGACCCTCGGCGGGCGCTCGTTGATCGAGGCCGTTCGTGCGCCGCGTGGCCAAGGAGGAGCTGCGGCTGGTCCTGTGCGTGCCCCAGACGCGCCCGCGGGCCGGTCTGGTGATCTACGCCGACGCGGTCTACGACGCCGCCCAGGCTCGCGTCGACCTCGCGCTCGAGTTCGTCCACGCCGAGGGGATCGAGGCCATCGGCGAGGTCGGCGACCCGGACCCCTACACGGCGACGATGGACGCGGTGCACGAGTACCATCCCGACGAGATCATCATCTCCACTTACCCGGCGACGCGTTCGGGCTGGCTGCGGCGCGACCTGGTCGAGCGCGTGACCGAGGCGTCGGGGCTCCCGGTCGAGCATGTGGTGGCCGATCCGGACTCCGAGGGTCTCCCGTTCCATGTCACCCTGGCCGTGGCCAACCGCACGGCCAGCGGCGACGAGCTGTTCGACGCGCTCAGGGAACGTGCCCAGGCCGATGCCGCCAAGGACATCCAGCGCCTGTTCCTGCGTCGTCGTGCCCCAGGAGGGCGGCGACGGCCACGCCGTCCGGCGGGCCCGAACCCGGCTGAAGCTCGTGCTCGATCGTCTGGTCGAGGCCGGGCTGTTCGCCGTCGGGCATGATCGGCGACCCCGATCCCTATACGGCGATCATCAACGCGCTGCAGTACTTCCGCGTCGATGACATCGTGATCTCCACCTTCTCGGAGACCAAGTCGGGCTGGTTGCGCACCGATCTGATCGAGCGGGTCCGGCGCACGACCGGCAAGCCGGTAGAGCACGTCGTCCACAGCGACGCCGCGTCCACCGCAGGCCTAGGAGGAGCTTGGAAGCAGCGTCGATCGCCCACGGAGCACCACGGACCGCCCCCGGCCCACCGCTCCTCGCGGGTGGAGCCGGCGACCCTCGGGATGCTGCTTTTCATCATCTCCGAGGTGATGATCTTCGGGGCCTTCTTCACCGCCTACTTCTTCATCCGGGTCGTCAGCCACAACCCGTGGCCAGCTCCCGGAACCAAGCTTCCCGAGGCCGTCGCGGGCGTCAACACCGCGATCCTGCTCTCGTCCTCGCTGACGATCCACTGGGCCCTGGTCTCGGTCAAGAAGGGCAACCGCTTCGGACTCAGGGCGGGAATGGTCTCCACGTTCCTGCTCGGTCTGACCTTCCTCTGCGTACAGATCAACGAGTACATCCACATCGGCTTCGCCGGCCATGACTCGGCTCAGGCCACGGTCTTCTACTCGCTCACCGGGCTACACGGAGCTCACGTGTTCATCGGCCTGTGCCTGCTCGCCTTCGTCACGGTCCGGTCCTTCAGGGGCCACTACTCGCCCGAGAACCACCTCGGCATGGAGGTGCCGGGGATCTACTGGCACTTCGTCGACATCATGTGGGTCATCGTCTACACGACGGTGTACGTGCTGTAGTTGCCTGGGCGGGCGTGATGGACTTCAACCCACTGCGGTCAGAGGCGGAGATGTTCCGCCTGCTGGTCTACGTCGTCGTCGCCTTCGCGGTGATCGTCGCCATCGTCCTCATCGTGCGCGCCATCTAGTACGGCCGAGCGCAAGTATGTCCGAGGTCCGGCGTATGGCTCGGCGTTCGTGGCGAGGACGCAGTCAGCGAGTCGTGCCCTTAAGGCACGCGAGCTAACGAGGACGACGCCACCGGCGGCGACGTCGACTGGACCGGATGTAATTGCGGAGGTCGTACTAGCGAGCAAGTGGCACCATAGGGAGCGTGCCCATGCTTGCCGCCGTAGGGCCCATCGGGGGTCTCGCGCTTCCGGTCCTCGTCCTGCTCTTCTGGCTGCCCTACGAGCGCCGTGCGCGGACGCTGGCGCGCGAGCACCGGGCTGTGCCGACTTGGCGCAAGGCGTGCTTCGCCGCCGGGCTGATCGTCATCGCCATCGCCCTGAGCCCGCCCGTCGACACCCTGAGCGACCAGCTGCTCGTCGCCCACATGGCCGAGCACCTGCTGATCGGCGACATCGGGGCGCTGCTGATCGTCCTCGGGTTCACCGGACCGCTGCTCGCCCCGCTGCTGCGCAACCGCGTGATCGGCCGCCTGCGCGTGCTCACGCACCCCGTGGTCGCGGTGGTCGCGTGGGGGGTGAACTTCTACCTGTGGCACATCCCGGCCCTATATCAGGCGGCCCTGCGCCACGACCCGCTGCACGCGCTCGAGCACGCGACGTTCCTGGGCTTCGGCATTGCCATGTGGATGGCCCTGCTGGGGCCGCTTCCCAAACCAGCCGTGGTTCACCAACAGCTGGCGGCTCGTGTATATCGTCGTCGTCCGCCTGGTCGGTACGGTGCTGGCCAACGCGATGATCTTCTCCGGTACGCCTGGTACCCCTTTTACCACGCCGGCGATGCGCACTGGCGCATCAGCATGCTGGCCGATCAGGTCGCCGCCGGCGGGCTGATGATGGTCGAGGAGAGCTTTCTCACCATCGGCCTGTTCTGCTGGCTGTTCCTCAAGGTCGCGCGCGAGGGCGAGGAGCGTCAGGAGCTGCTCGACTACGCCGGATCGCACGGCATCGCGCTCGACGAAAGCCGGGCGGCCAGGGCCGTCGCGGCCGGACGTGGCGAGGAGCTGTGGGAGCGGCTGCGGCGCGCCGCAGAGGATCCGAGCGGGACGCCAACCGCCGCGAGCGACCTGTCCCGGAAAGTGCCCGCGCCGCGCGACCTGTCTCGGGGCCCAGGCCCGCCGCCGCGTCGTACCTGGCCGCGGCGCCTACCTGCCCGGGCGCCTACTTGACGGTCAGGGTGCCCTTCATGCCGGCGGCCTCGTGGCCGTCGACCGAGCAATAGAACGTGTAGCTGCCGGGCTTCAGGCTCTCGCTCACCGTCGACACGCCACCGTTGGAGACGATCTTGCCGATCGAGCTGACCCCGGCGCCCCGGATCGCGATGTCGTGAGGCACCGACGACATGTTCTCCATCCTCAGTGTGACCTTGCCGGAGGTGGCGCTGGCGCTCGAGGCCAGGAACTTCAGCTGGCCAGTGGGATCGGCGTTGATCTCCACCACGCCGTTCTTCTCCTTGGCGGGCTTCTGCGTCACGGTCGCCACCGCGGTGGCCAGCGCCCCGGCGTCCTGGCCGGGGACGGCCGCCACATGCGCCACGTAGGCCGCCACGTCCTTGGCGTCCTGGCCCTTGAACAGGTCGGCCGGCATCACGCCCTGATCGTTCGGATACTGGATCCAGTAGGAGATCAGCCCCTCGATCGAGGTGCTCTTGACGCCGTCCGCGCGATCCTGCCGGAAGGCGTCGTCCAGATTCGGCCCCTGGGCCCCGCTCGTCTGGGCGTGGGCGAGCGTGTGGCAGGCTCCGCACTTCTGCACGAACAGCTGCTTGCCCTTGACCAGATCTGTGCTCGGGTGCTTGATGTCGCAGCCGGCCAGGGCGACCAGGACCACGACGCTTGGAATAAGCGCGACAAAGCCGCGCGGGATCCGTGCGAGGGCTTTGACCATAAGTTGCCGGCGGCACTCTATCCGAGGTCAGGGCGTGCCTGCGTCGCCGGAGCCGTTGGTAGCATGGGTATCAAATGAGGACGCGCCAGAAGTACAGGATGCGGACGCCCTCAACGGGGCATGAAGCGATCATCGAGGCGGAAGCCGACCACGAGTATCTCGACCGCGACACGGGCGAGGAGCTCGAGGTGGTTGCCACGCTCCTGCCCCTTGCTCCCACGCCCTCCGAGCTGCCGTGGGCGGTGGAGAACCTCCGCTTCTGCAACTGGTGCGACCAGCTTGCCCAGAAGGACCTCAACGACTGCCCCACCTGCGGCAGGCGTATGGAACCGCTCGGCGACTGAGGTTCGCACCCGCGCGGCATGCAGTCGGCCCATCGCCACGTCCTCCCGGTCGCTGCTCGCTGCGCGCATCGCCGGCTGGCGTGCACACCGCCCTCGGGCCGCTTCGGACCTGGCCGCCTGTCGCCGAGCGGTCGACACCCTTTGCTGCATTGTGGCTGGAGCACTCTCGCCGCGGCGCCGCTCGGCACGTCGCCACGAACACCGCAGGCGCGCCGACCCTGACGATCCCGGCGAATGCCACCCCGATCGCCTCGGTGAGCACCACGACGTCCACGACCAGCTCCACGACCTCGACCAGCTCGTCCTCGACGACCACGCCGGCCGCCGTCACGACTCCATCGAGCGGCACGACCACGACCTCGGCCACGACCACCGCGCCGACGACGACGCCCAGCGGCGGTGCCAGCCCGGCCGGGGGGAACAGCGGCACCGGCAACAGCCCCAGTGGCGGCGCAGGCCTCGGGTCGGCGTTCTGCCAGCAGAACCCCGGCGCGCTGCTAGAGCCTGCAGCGAAGAGCTACAGGCCCGCGCCTCCGGTCACCAGCGGCATTGCGCTGGGCGCGTGATGGCTGGACCCCGCGGCCGCATCGGCCGACGGCCGGTCGGGCGCGTGAACATAGTTCTTCGGATACGGAGTCGAGGTCACCTCGGTCACGCTGTAAGCGACGCGCGTGCCCGGGTACTCGCACTTGTACTTCGTCTCGGCTCCGATCCTCAGCTGCGCCTGATCCTGCAACGGGGGCGACGGGCAGGCGGCCCTGCGGCTCTGGCGATAGACGAACTTCTTCGAGTTCTGACTGAGCACGAGCAGCGGGGCCCACGTCGGCGAGGTCAGGGCGACCGCATCGCCTTTGCGCACCGCCAGCGTCCGATCCAACGGAATCTGGACGACCAGGCCCAGGTACGGCTGAACGTGGAACGCGGCAGTCTGCGCCGTGACCTTCCACTGGTTGTCCTTCTTGTTGCCGACGCGCCGGAGCACGGTCAGCTGGACCCGGGTGGTTCCCCCGTAGCTCAGGTCGGCCTGCTGGATTTCGTAGCGACGCTCCGTGCGGTTTGTGTCGAGCGCGGAGAGCCCAATGGTGAAGGCGACGATCCGGCCGGCCGCTTTGGCCATGGTCGGGTACGCCGATCCGTCGGCGAGGGTCGGCAGGGCGGTTACACGAGTCAGGAGGATGCCGTAGTTCTTGGCGAGAACACCGCCGGGACATTTCGGGACTCCGTTCGGCCCGGGGTTGGCGTTCGTAGTGCAGGGTGGTGGTGCGGCGACCGCGGTCTTAGGCGCGCCCAACTCGATGACCTTGGCCGATCCCGGCCCCGCCATCAGCCCTGCGCCGAGTGCGGCGGCCGTGCCGCTCAGCATAAAGAGACGTTTCATATCTCCATTGAACACGACTGGCACCTCGAAAGTTGCGAGCGGCCGCCCGGACGGCGTGTGAAATCGCGTAACGAGCAGGGCTTTTTTGCCCAGGCTCACGCTGGCCTCCTGGCACAACGCAGTCCGATGACGGCGGACCTCCCGAGGTGAGGCAACCGGTTCCCGGGCAGCCGGGGTACGACTCGGCCGGAACGAAGCTAGACCTTGATTACGTTGACCGCCTTGGGGCCCTTGGGCCCGGCCTCCTCTTCGTACGTAACCTTCGAACCCTCGGGCAGCGAGCGGTAACCGTCCCCGCTGATGCCCGTGAAGTGGACGAACAGATCGCGGCCGCCATCATCGGGCGTGATGAAGCCGAAGCCCTTGTCGTCGCTGAACCACTTGACCGTACCCGTTGCCATCTATTCCTCTCGGTGCGACTTGCTGTCGATTGATTCGGGCTCAACCGCCCCGTAACCGCCGGAAAAGTAGCAGGGAAGTGCTCACCGCAGTTGGGCGGCCGCCTCGGCGATCTCCTCGGAATCGCCCAGAGAAGGCGTCCACGGCAGCCGCAGTGGATCGGCGTCGTAGCGCGGTATGACGTGAATGTGGAAGTGAAACACCGTCTGCCACGCCGCGCTGCCGCATGAGTTGAGCAGGTTGACGCCGTCGGCCCCAAGCCGTTCCTTGACGCGGCGGGCCAATCGCTGGGCGGCGTCGATGGTTGCCTCCAGGTCGTCGGCCTCGACCTCCAGCAGATCCCGGCTGTGCCGCCGTGGCACCACCAGCGCGTGGCCGCGGGTCGCGGGGCTGATGTCCATGAAGGTGATCGTGCGCTCGTCTTGGTCAACCATCTGCGACGGCAGTTCGCCGGCGACGATCTTGCAGAAGATGCACTCCGGGTCGGTCATGGCGGCAGCCTATCGCTCGGCCACGGTCCGCCGGCCGGCCGCCGGGCCCTACCGCTCGCCCTCTCCCATGGACCGCGCGCCGAGAAGCTCCCGCCCCCGGCGCAGCGCATCGTCCCGCCCCGAGATCTCGCCGGCGAAACTCTCCTCCTCGAGTTCGGCCAGCACCCGCCCGATCTCCGGCCCCGGCCTCAGACCGGCCACGCGGGCCAGCTCATCGCCGCGGACAGGGGGCCGCGGAGGGGCTGCGAGCCACGCCAGCGCCTCGCCCAGCACCTGGCGGGCCAGCTCGAGGTGCTTGGCGATGGCCACGTCGGATCCCTTGCCCCGGGTGGCCAGGCGATCGGCGACGCTGAGCACGGTCACGTCAACAGCGACCGGCTCGCACGCCTTCAGGTAGCGATACATCGCGCGCCGGCTGAGCGGCATCTCATGGATGAGGAAGCCGAGGCGCAGGTGATGGCGCGTCAGCGCGGCCACGTACTCGCACAGCCGTTCGCTGGCCCGCAGACGGCGCAGGAGGCCAACCGCCAGGTCCGCTCCCTGGGCGTCGTGGCCCATGAAGGTCACCCGCCCCTGCTCGGTCACCTGGCGCGTCTGGGGTTTGGCGATGTCGTGAAGCAGAGCTCCAAGCCGCAGAGCCTGACCGCGGGTGAGTTCGTTGGCCAGCGGCTGCGCGAGAACCCGGCGCAGCCCGTCGGCCTGATCGCCGAACACCTCGACCGGGTCGCGTTCGAGTTCGATCGTCTGAGCCAGCACGGCGCGCGTGTGTCCGTGCACGTCGAGGTGGTGGAAATGGCTCTGCTCCACGCCCCGCAGCTCCGACAGCTCGGGCAGCACCGCCTCGGTCAGCCGCAGACGGTCCATCCACTCGAGCCCGACCACCGGGTTCTCGGAGCACATGATCAGCTTCAGCTCAGTGAACACCCGCTCGGGAGCCACGCGCCCGAGCCCGGCGGTGCTGGCGGCGGCGGCCTGCGCGGTCTTGGGATCGACATCGAACCCCAGCTCGCAGGCCAGCCGCGCAAGCCGCATCGTGCGCAGCGGATCCTGCTCGAAGGCGCTCGGGGACACCATCCGCAGCCGGCGCCGATGCAGGTCCTCGGCCCCGCCAAAGGGATCGATAAGCTCGCCTCCGGACAGGGGCTCGGCGATCGCGTTGAGCGTCAAATCGCGCTGGCCGAGATCGGCTTCGATCATGCTGCCGTTCAGCGGGAGCAGGTCAACCTGCCAGCCACGATCGCGCGCGACAACGCGCCAGCCGCCGAACTGATCCGACAGCGAGAACACGTGAGCGTGCGTCGAGCGGGCCAGCGCCCGAGCGAGCCGGCGCGGATCGCCGGCCACAGCGACGTCGTAGTCCGTGGTCTCTCGCCCCAGCAGCCGATCTCGCACTGCGCCACCGACCAGCCAGGATCCCTCGCCAGCGACTTCGCGGAGCGGCCCGAGGGGGTCGCTCACGCCACCCGCTCCCCATCGCGGTGATAGGCCCGAGGTACCCGTTGCGAGATGTCGCACAGCACCTCGTAGTTGATCGTCTCCAGCCGGCCGGCGATGTCCTCCGCCGTCTGCCGCTCGGCGCCCGAGCACCCGATGATCACCGCCTCGGCGCCCGGTTCGAGATCGATTCTCGCTCCCAGATCGACGGTGATGTTGTCCATGCTCACGGTCCCCACGAGCGGATAACGCCGCCCTTCGATCAGCACGTCGCAGTTGTTGGTCAGCGCGCGCCGGATCCCGTCACCGTAGCCAATCGGCACGGTTGCGATCCACGTCTCGCGGTCGGCCACGAACCGCCGGCCGTATCCAGCGCTGTCGCCGGGTCGGGCGAGCTTGACCGCGGCAACGTACGAGATGAGCTCGAGCGCCGGTTCGAGCTCGTGGGCGAGGGGGTCCTCGTTCATGGGATCGCCTCCGTAGACGGCGATGCCGCAGCGCACCAGGTCATAGTGGCTGGCGGGCTCGCGCAGCGTGGCGGCGCTGTTGGCGGCGTGGACCACGATGCCTGGAACCCGGCGCCGCAGCGCATCGACGAACGGGCCGAAACGCTCCAGCTGTAGCGCCATGAACCCGAGATCCCCGTCGGCGGTCGCGAAGTGGGTCATCGCCCCCGCCAGCGTCAGGCGCGGCGCCGCCAGCACCTGCTCGGCAAGCCGCAGGGCCTCCTTCCGGTCGCGCGTCCCGAGCCGGCCCATCCCGGTGTCGAACTTCACATGAACGGCGATCGGCTCGGTGGCCGCCGCCCCCAGATCGTCGATGAACTGCTCGCTCCAGGCGGCGACGTCGGCTCGCGCCGCGACGAGGAGCGGCAGCTCCTCCCGGCTGACGGCCCCCATGACCAGAATCGGCACGGTGAGCCCCGCGGCCCTCAGCTGCGTCGCCTCGGCCGCGGTGGCGACGGCCAGCCAGGTGGCCCCGCCGGAGAGCGCGGCTCGCGCCGCCGCCTCCGCCCCATGACCGTACCCATCGGCCTTCACCACTGCGCACATGGCCGCGCCGCCGGTCAGCTTGCCTCGCAGCAGGGTCACGTTTCGCTGCACCGCGGCCAGGTTGACCCTGGCTATGGCGCGCAGCGGCATCGCGATGTCACGCGGCGCTTGCCCTGGGCTGCACCCGCGCTTCGGGCAGCAACGCGATCACGTCACTGGCGATCACGCCCTCCGGGCCAATCCGGCTGGCCGCCAGCCGCCCGGCGCGAGCATGTAGGAGCACGCCCGCGCATGTGGCCTGCCATGGATCGACGCGCTTGGCCAGGAACGCGCCGATGATGCCAGACAGAACGTCGCCCGTGCCCGCGGTGGCCAATGTCGCGGCGGCGCCGCGGTTGACCGCGGCACGGCCGTCCGGGACGGCGACGATCGTGTCGTCGCCCTTGAGCACCACGACGGCGTGGGCGCGCTGCGCCGCCTCACGGGCAAAGGCCAGACGGTGAGCGCCCACCGAGGCGCTGTCGCGACCGAGCAGCCGAGCCAGCTCGCCCGCATGCGGCGTCAGCACGGTCGGAGCCGCGCGCTTGGCCAGCGTCTCCAGATGTCCGGTATGGGCGTTCAGGCCATCGGCATCGAGCAGCAAGGGCAGCCCGGCGTCACGCGCCACCTCACGGGCGAAGCGCAGCGATTCGTTGGCGCGGCCAAGCCCCGGGCCCAGGACAAGTGCGTCCACGCGTCCGGTCCGCTCGAGCACCCGATCGACCGCGGGCGGCCCGAGGGCGCCGTCATCGTCGGGGAGCGGAGCGGTCATCACCTCGAGCAGCCGCGACTCGAAGATGTGATTCAGCGATCGCGGGATGCACGCGGTCACGTAGCCCGCGCCGGCCCGCATGGCTGCCTCCGAGGCAAGGCACGGCGCACCGGTGAGGCCCGTCGACCCGCCGCATACGAGCACGCTGCCGGCGGCGAACTTGGTCGATTCCCGGCCCCGGCGGGGGATCGAATCGACCGCGGCATCCTCGATCAGACCCACCCTCGGCGCGCCCGGCCCCCCGGGAGGGATGCCGATGTCGATCACCCTCACCGCCCCGGCGTGGGCCTTGCCCGGTGCGATCCACAGGCCCGGCTTGGCGGCGTGGAAGGTCGCCGTGGCGCTGGCCCGCACGGCGGCACCGGCGATCTCGCCGGTTGAGGCGTCGACCCCGCTGGGCACATCGCAGGCGATCACCGTGGCGTGGGCGCCGGCAGCGGCCTCGTTGATGGCATCGATGGCCCCCGCGGCCGGCTCACGCGGCGACCCCGAGAACCCGGTGCCGAGGATGGCGTCGACGATGCCCGAGGCGCCACTCAGAGCCTCGGCGACGAACGACTCCGGAGTGGGACCCGGCAGTCGGTCGAGGTTGGTGCGGGCGTCGCCGCCGAACTCCTCGGGTGCGCCCAGCAGCAGCACGCGGACCTCGCGGCCCTGCTCGCGCAGCAGGCGTGCCGCGGCCAGACCGTCACCGCCGTTGTTGCCCTTTCCGCACACGACGGCGATCGGACCCTCGGGAACGAACTCGCCGACCAGCGCGGTGAGGCCGGCGGCAGCCCGTTCCATCAGGTCGAGGCCGGCAACTCCCCGCTCGCTGATCGCCCACTCGTCGAGCGCGCGCTGCTCGGACGCATCGGGCAGAGGCTCGAGCCAGGCGGGGAGCGTCATGCGGCGATCGCCACCGCACCCGCCTGTGCGCGGGTGTGGGTCAACGACACGTGAACCTTGACGCCAAGCTCGTCGGCGCGGACCGCGACCGCGCCATGGAGCAGCACTCCAGGCGCTCCGTCCGGGTTGTTGACGATCTCCACGTCGCGAAAGCTCCATGCCTTCAGCCGCAGCGCCTTGGCCACCGCCTCCTTGGCGCAGAAGCGGGCAGCCAGGTGTTGCCCCGGACGCGCCCGAGCCGCCGCGTACGCCCGCTCACCATCGGTGAACAGGCGCTCGGCCAGGCGTGGACGGCGGGCCAGAGCACGCTCCAAGCGGTCGATCTCGAGCAGATCGACGCCGATCATTCGACCGTGACGGTCTTGGCCAGGTTGCGCGGCTGGTCGACGTTGAGGCCGCGCTGCCGCGCGATGTAGTACGCGAGGAGCTGCAACGGGATCACGGCCAGCAGCGGCGCGAGCATCCAGTGCGTGCGAGGAATCCTGATCACCTCGTCGGCGTGCTCTCCGATCTCTGCGTCGCCGTCGCTGGCCACCGCGATCACCTGCGCGCCCCGGACGCGGACCTCCTGGATGTTGGAGATGACCTTCTCCAGGACGGGCGATTCGGTCGCCACGACGACGACCGGCGTGCTCTGATCCAGCAGGGCGATCGGCCCGTGCTTCATCTCCCCGGCCGCATATGCGTCGGTGGCCACGTAGGAGATCTCCTTCAGCTTGAGCGCCCCCTCGAGCGCCACCGGCAGCCCGACGTGACGTCCGAGATAGAGGAAGAAGTCGGATCGGTAATGGGCCGCCGCGATCCGCTGGCAACTGCTCGCGCCGCCCTCGAGCAGCTCGGCGATCAGGTGCGGCATGCGCTTGAGCTCCGAGATGGCAGCCGTGAGCTCGTCCGCGGGGAGGGTCTGGCGCAGCTCGGCCAGCCGCAGCGCCAGGAGGTACATGGCCGCCACCTGGCTGAGGAAGGTCTTCGTTGCCGCCACCCCGATCTCGAGCCCGGCGCGGGTGTAGAGCACCCCGTCGGCGCCGCGGGTGGCCTCGGAGCCCATGATGTTGGTCACCGCCAGCACGGTGGCGCCGGCGTTGCGCGCGGTCCGCATCGCGGCCAGCGTGTCGGCCGTCTCCCCGGACTGCGAGATGCCGATGACCAGATCGTCGGGCCCGACGACGGGATTGCGATAGCGGTACTCGGAGGCGATGTCGACTTCGACCGGCACCCGGGCCCACTCCTCGATCGCGTACCGGCCGATCAATCCGGCGTGGTAGGAGGTTCCGCAGGCCACCACGACCACGCGCCGGATTGTCCGCAGCAGCTCATCGTCGACGCCGCCCAGATCGCCAAGATCGATGCCGACTCCTCGCGCCACCCGTTCGCCGATCGTCTCGGCCACCGCGTCGGCCTGCTCGTAGATCTCCTTGAGCATGAACGTCTCGTAGCCCTGCTTCTCCGCCGCCTCGGTGTCCCAGTAGATCTCCACTAGCTCGCGCTCGAGTGGCTTGCCGTCGGCGGTCTCGAACTCGACCCCCTCGGGACGCAGGACGACGATCTCGTCATCGTTGATGTACTGGACGGTCCGTGTGTCGCGCAGGAACGCCGGAATGGCGGAGGCGATGAACTGCTCCCCATCGCCTCGGCCGACGATCAGCGGGCATTCCTTGCGGGCTCCCACCAGCACGCCCGGCTCATCGGCGCTCATGGCGACGAAGGCGTAGTGCCCGCGCAGCTGGGCGTAAGCCTCTCGTACCGCCGCCACCAGGTCGCCGTGGTGATGCCGCGCAACCAGGTGGGCGATCACCTCGGCGTCGGTCTCGGAGGTGAACACCGCACCCTCGGCGAGCAGCTCGTCGCGGAGCGAGACGTAGTTCTCGACGATCCCGTTGACCACGATGTGCACGCGATCGGTGGTGTCGTAGTGCGGGTGGGCGTTCGCTTCCGTGACCCGGCCGTGCGTGGCCCAGCGCGTGTGCCCGATACCGGTCTCGCACCCGCCGCGCGCTCGGCTTCCGGCCTCGCCACTACGCGCGGCGTGCGAGTCATCCGGCTCCTGAGGCCGCTCGGCCACGGCCACGCCGCCGCCTGCCTCCTCGCGTCCGTTGATCGCGCTGCGCAGCGCGCTCAGGTTGCCCACCGCCCGCACCGCGTCGATGCGGTCGCCGACCAGGACGGAGATCCCGGCGCTGTCGTAGCCGCGGTATTCGAGCTTTTCGAGTCCCGCGAACAGGAGCGGCCTAGCCTCCCGGGGACCAACGTAGCCGACGATGCCGCACATGGGCGTGAACGCTCCTGATCGTTTGCGTGAATACCTACGGGGTCAAACCGCAACGGCGGTCCGCGTTCCGCGCACCGCAGAACGAAACCCGCATGTTAGTGCCTGGGTAGGCAGGCCCTGCATGACGGCCGTCCTCGCTCCCGGTTTTGGCGGCCGTCCTCGCCCCTGCATGGGGGCTGTGCTCGTCCGGGGTGGCGGCCGTCCTCGCCCCTACGCGAGGGCCTTTTCCACGGCCTCCTGGAGCCGTGCGCACACCGCGTCCGTCTCGTCCTGACCGGGTGCCTCGACCATGACCCTGATCAGCGGCTCGGTCCCCGAGGCGCGGACCAGGACGCGTCCGCGACCACTGAGCGCGTCCGATTCGCGGTCGATCGCCTCGCACACCGGCGGGTGCTCCAGCGCGGCGTTGACCGCGGCACGGTCGACGGCCCTGATGTTGACCAGTCGCTGGGGCAGCTTCTCCATCCCGTCCCGCTGTGAGAGATCGCGCTCCCCCAGCGCCTCCAGCGTGAGCAGAGCGCTGGCGATCCCATCGCCGGAGGGTCCAAAGCCCAGATCGATGATGTGGCCCGACTGCTCGCCGCCCAGCGTCCAGCCGCGACGCCGGAGCTCATCGAGCACGTAACGGTCGCCGACCGCCGTCGTCGCCACCGTTAGGCCGGCGTCCGCCATCGCCGTGTGAAACCCGTAGTTTGTCATCACCGTCACCGCCACGCCGTCGCCGGGTAAGCGGCCCTGCGCGCGCAGATGCACGGCGGCCAGCGCCACCAGCTCATCGCCGTCCACCACCTCGCCTTGACCGTCGACGGCCAGGACGCGGTCCCCGTCGCCATCGAAGGCGAAGCCGACATCGTGTCCGTCGGCCGCCATCTCCTCGATCAGGCGCCCGAGGTGGGTCGAGCCGCACTCGAGGTTGATATTGCGGCCGTCGGGCTCGTCGGCCAGCACGGTCACCTCGGCCCCGAGGCGGCGGAAGATCTCGGGCGCAGCCCGAAACGTGGCGCCGTTGGCGCAGTCGAGCAGCACGCGACGTCCCGCCAGATCGAGGGCCGCGAACCGCGTGTGGAGCTCCCGCAGGTAGTCCTCCAGCGCCCCGTGCAGGCGCCTGACGCGGCCGATGCGGGGTGGCGAGGGCGGCGGCTGCTCGAGCTCGCCCTCGATGGCGTGCTCGGTGTCGTCGTCGAGCTTGAAACCGTCGGCCGCGAACAGCTTGATCCCGTTGTCCTCGTAGGGATTGTGCGAGGCGGAGATCACCGCCGCGAGCTGGAGTCCGTGTCGGCGGATGAGCAGCGGCGCGGCAGGCGTGGGCAGTACGCCAGCCAGCAGCGCATCGCCCCCTGCCGCCGTCACACCCGCGGCGATTGCCGACTCGAGCATCTCGCCTGACTCCCGCGTGTCGCGGACGATCAGGACCTGAGGATGCTCGGCCTCCATCCGCGCCACGGCAGCGCGAGCTAACTTCAGGGCCAGTTCGGCAGTGAGGAAATGTCCCGCGCGGCCACGGACGCCGTCCGTGCCGAAGAGCTGACGCGCCATCGGCAGGAGAAGCGCTTAGCGCTTCGAGAACTGCGGGCGCTTGCGCGCCTTCTTCAGTCCGGCCTTCTTGCGCTCCTTGACGCGCGGATCGCGGGTCAGGAAGCCCCGGCGCTTGAGCTCGCCGCGTAGGTTGGGGTCGGCCTCGATCAGCGCGCGCGAGATCCCGTGCCGCAGAGCGCCGGCCTGCGCCGCCACGCCGCCGCCGTGCATTCTCGCCACGACATCCATGCGCGCCTCGTAACCGACGGCCTCGAGCGGCTGGCGAATGATGCGCTGGAGCGTGTCGCGCGGGAAGAAGACGTCGAGCTCCTTGCCGTTGATGGCGTAGGTCCCGCTCCCCGGCTTGAGGATGACCCGGGCCACGGCGGTCTTGCGTTTCCCGGTGGCGGTGTAGCGGGCGCCGGCGGCCAGGTCGATCGCGGCGTGCGTGATCGGTCGGGCCTCGTCATCGCTCTCCTCGGCCGCCCGGGCGGCCGCGTCCTCGGCCTCGGCCTCGGCGGCCGCGCGGGCCTCGGCGTCGAGGAACTCCTCACCCTCGGGAACGATGTCGGGGATCAGATCGGCCCCAGGGATCTCCGGACGCTGGCGCGGTATGAGCTCGACCTCTTCGGTCTCCTCGGCCTCCTTAGCGACGGGAGCGGCGGCTTTGGGCGCCTCGGCGGCCGCGGGCCGCCTCGGCGGCCGCGGGCTCAGGCGGCTCGGCGGCCGCGGGCTCGGGCGTCTCGGGTGCCTCGGCAACGGGCTCAGGCGCCTCGGGTGTTTCCGCGGCCGGTTCCTCGGGCGCCTCCGCGGCCGGTTCCTCGGGCGGTCTCCTCGTCGGCGGCCGGTTCCTCGGGCGCCTCCGCGGTCGGTTCCTCGGCGGCGGGAGCCTCCTCCTCGTCGCGCTGCTCGTCCTCGGGGTGCTCGATCACTGCTGAATCTCCATGGTTTGCGGCTGCTGGGCTGCGTGTGGGTGGTCGGGACCGGCGTACACCTTGAGCTTGGTCAGCTGCTTCCGGGCCAGGCGGTTGCGCGGAAGCATGCCCTTGACAGCCAGGCGGATGACCTCCTCGGGGCGGCGATCGAGCATCTCCTCGAGCGTCCGCGACCGCAGCCCGCCAGGGTAGCCCGAGTGGCGGTAGTAGCGCTTGTCGGCCCGCTTGTTGCCGGTGACCGAGATCTTCTCGGCGTTGACGACGATCACGAAATCGCCGGTGTCCACGTGCGGCGTGTACGTCGGCTTGCGCTTTCCGCGCAGCGCGTCGGCGATCTGCGTGGCGAGCCGCCCGAGCGTCTGCCCGGAGGCGTCGACGAGCAGCCAGTTACGCTCGCGATCGGTGGGTGTGGCAACGTAGGTCTTCATGGCACGCACAAGCCGCGCGTTTACCGCGCGGCCCGCGGGCAATGATAGCCACCCGACGCCGTAGGCTGCTCTTGATGCAGCTTCCGGTGGCGCTCCGGCGTACTTTCTACCGCCTCGCCTACCTCGGCCTCCGCGTCTACTGGTTCGTCTTCCGACCCACGGGAACCGGCGTCAAGTGCGTGCTGACCGATGGCGACCGCGTGCTCCTGGTCATGCACACCTATGGCCCCCGCCGCTGGGGTCTGCCCGGGGGCGGCGTGCGGCGGGGCGAACCGCCCCCCTTGGCCGCCGCGCGAGAGATGCACGAGGAACTCGGCTTGGAGATCAGCGAGTGGACGGACCTCGGCACCGTCAGCGGCCGCTCGCAGCACAAGACCGAGACGCTGTACTGCTTTCGCGCCGAGCTCCACGACCCCCGGCTCACCGTTGATCAGGCCGAGATCGAGAGCACCCACTGGTTCGAGCGTGACGCCCTTCCGTCGGGGCTTGGCGAGTATGCCGACCTGATCATGACCAAGCTGGCGCCCTAGGCCGCCTAAAGGGCGCTGCGACCGTCGTCCGCCGGCACCTCGCGTGACCTTCGATCGACGTGGCTGACCAACCAGCCGCACAGGTGGCGGCGGACGACGGGCGCAGCCCCTCCTACTCCCACTCAATCGTGCCCGGCGGCTTGCTCGTGATGTCGAGCACAACCCGCCCCACCGGGCGGATCTCGTTGATCATCCGCGAGGCGATCCGCTCGAGCAGGTCGTAGGGCAGCCGGGCCCAGTCGGCCGTCATCGCGTCGTCGCTGGTCACGGCACGAATCACGATCACGTTGCCGTAGGTGCGCTCGTCGCCCTGGACGCCGACGGTGTGGATGTCGGGAAGCACGCAGAACGACTGCCACAGGTCGCGGTATAGGCCGGCCTTGCGGATCTCATCCTGCAGGATCGCGTCGGCCTCGCGCAGGGTGTCCAGGCGCTCGCGGGTCGCCTCGCCACCGACGATGCGGATCGCCAGCCCGGGTCCGGGGAACGGCTGGCGCCAGACGAGCCGTTCGGGCAGGCCGAGCTCGGCGCCGACCGCGCGAACCTCGTCCTTGAACAGTTCCCGGAGGGGCTCGACGAGCTCGAATTCGAGATCTTCGGGCAGACCTCCGACGTTGTGATGCGACTTGATGGTCGCCGCGCCGGTGCCGCCACCGGACTCGATCACGTCCGAGTAGAGCGTTCCCTGCACGAGGAACCTGACCTCCTCCAGCTTGGCCGCCTCCTCCTCGAACACGCGGATGAACTCGGCGCCGATGCGCTTGCGCTTCTCCTCGGGGTCGGTCACCCCCGTCAGCCTGTCCAGGAAGCGGTCCGACGCGTCGACGGCCACCAGCGGCACGTGGAAGTGGTCACGGAACGCGGCGATGACCTGGGCGCCCTCGTTCTTGCGCATCAGCCCGTGGTCGACGAATACGCAGGTGAGCCGGTCGCCAATGGCCCGGTGGACGATGAGTGCCGCGACGCTCGAGTCGACGCCTCCGGACAGTCCGCAGATCACGCGACCATCGCCAACCTGCGCCCGGATTCGCTCGATCTGCTCGTCGATCACCGAGCTCGCGCTCCACGTACGTTCGCAGCCACACACATCCTCGAGGAAGTTGGTCAGCACCTGCTGCCCGTACGGCGTGTGCACCACCTCGGGGTGGAACTGGATGCCGTAGATCCCCCGGTCCGCCGATTCGAACGCCGCCACCGGCGACGCCGTCGAAGCCGCCAGTGCATGGAAGCCCAGCGGAGCCGAGAACACGGTGTCGCGATGCGACATCCAGCACGTCTGCTCGGCCGGCGTGCCGGCCAGCAGCCGCCCGGGGTCGCTGACGGTCAGCTGCGAGCGGCCAAACTCGCCGATCTCGGCTCCCTCGACGCGCCCGCCCAGCTCGCGGGCCAGGAGCTGCATCCCGTAACAGATGCCCAGCACGGGAATCCCGAGCTCGAGCAGCTCGCGCTCGAGGGCCGGCGCGCCCTCGGCATACACCGACGCCGGCCCGCCCGAGAGGATCACGCCCTTCGGCCGCCGGCGCGCCACCTCCTGGGCGCCCACGTGGTGGGGCAGGAGTTCGGAGAACACGCCGCACTCGCGCACGCGCCGGGCGATCAGCTGCGAATACTGACCGCCGTAATCGAGGACAACAACTTCCTGATGCTGTTCGGGGGCTCGCATGCGAGCCCCCGCCGGCGGCGCCCCCAGCGCGGTCCGCTCAGCGTCCGGCCTCGCGACGACGGACCGCGCTGGGGTCATCCTGCTGCCGCGGGGTCGGGGTGCATGCACCCCGACCTTCCAATGTGGCTGAGCTATTCGACACCGACAGCCGCGGCTCGGCCGCTCGCGCCCATGCCCACGCCCTGCTCGCGCTGGAGGTGCTTGCCCTCCGTCTGCAGCGCCGGCGCCACCAGCAGCTCGGCGCGATTGAACTCGGCGATGTCGCGGTAGCCGCACGTCGCCATCGAGGTCCGCAGCGCGCCCATGAGGTTGAAGGTGCCATCGTTCTCGCGCGCCGGGCCGCGAATGATCTCCTTGAGGCGGCCGTTGGGCACGGTGGCCACACGAGTTCCCCGGGGCAACGTGGGATGGAACGTGGCCATGCCCCAGTTGTAGCCGCGACCGGGGGCCTCGTAGGCGCGGGCCAGCGCCGAGCCGAGCATCACCGCGTCAGCGCCGCAGGCAATCGCCTTGGCGATATCGCCGCCGTTGCGCATCCCGCCATCGGCGATCACCTTCACGTATTCGCCGGTCTCGAGCATGTTCTGCGAGCGGGCGGCCGCGACGTCGGCGATCGCCGTCGCCTGCGGAACGCCAATCCCGAGCACGCCCCGCGTCGTGCAGATTGCCCCGGGGCCGACGCCGACGAGCACGCCGGCGGCGCCGGTGCGCATCAGGTGAAGCCCGGTGTGGTACGAGGCGCAGCCGCCGACGACGACCGGTGTCGGCGACAGCTCGCGGATGAACTCCTTCAGGTTGAGCGGCGGGCGTGACTCGTCCTGCGAGACATGCTCGGCTGAGACCACGGTGCCCTGGATGACCAGGATGTCGAGTCCGGCCTCGAGTGCCACGTCGTAGTACTTGCGCACCTTCTGCGGCGTCAGCGAGGCGGCCGTGACGACACCATGGGCCTTGATCTCCTGGATCCGCTGGGCGATCAACTCCGGCTTGATCGGCTCGCGATAGATGTCCTGCATCTCGCGCGTGGAGATGTCCTTGGAGAAGGTCGAGATCCGCTCGAGCTGGGCATCGGCGTCCTCGTAGCGGCAGAAGATGCCCTCGAGGTTCAGCACCGCAAGCCCGCCCTGCCTGCCAATCACGCCGGCGGTCTCGGGTGAGACGACTCCGTCGAGCGCGGCAGCCAGGAGTGGCAGCTCAAACCTGTAGGGACCGAGCGTCCACGTGATGTCGACGTCGTCCGGATCGCGCGTCCGTCGCGACGGAACGATCGCGATGTCGTCGAACCCGTAGGCCCGACGCGCCTTCTTTCCGCGGCCGATTTCTACTTCCATCTCGGCATCGTAGAACGTCCAGTGGACGGTGGTGAGGAGCGGAAATCGGAGGCGATGACGGCGGCAACCATCGGGTCATCCGATGCTAGCAGCGGCCACCGGTCGCGCCCGCGGCTCGCCTCCCCCAAACCCGCACCGTCAGGAGATTTCGGCCGGAATTTGCAGCTGCTCGGCCTCGACCTCGTCGAGCAGACGGTCGACCTTGGCGGCCTCGACGATTCCCGCGCCGAAGTGGTGGATGGACTCGGCGCCACAGGCGACGCCGTAGCGCAGACACTCGACAGGCGAGCGGCCCGCGTACCGGGCGGCGACATATCCGGCCAGAAACGCGTCGCCCGAGCCGACGCTCGACCGAGCCTCCTGCTCCTCGACCCGCACCCGGTAGAGCTTGGGACTGCCCGCCTCGAGGACCTGAGCGAAGCACCCGTCGGAGACGGTCATGACCCCCTCGGCGGCGCCGATCCGGGTCATCTCGACGACGGCCTGGGCGCGGTCGTCGTCGTCGTTGAACTCGTGCCCGACCAGCTCCTCGGCTTCGAGCTCATTGGGGGAGACGATGTCGGGCTCGGCTCGAACGGCCAGGCGCAGCGGCTCACCCTCGGTGTCCACCATGGCGGTGGCGCCGAGCCGGCGAACCTCGCGGATCAGCCCGGCGTAGACGTCGACATCCACGCCGTGCGGCAGGCTGCCCGCGAACACCACGATGCTCGCTCCCTTGGCCAGGTAGAGGAGCTTCTCGCGGAACAGCTCGATCTCCGAGGTCGACACCGCCGGCCCGCGCTCGTTGACCTCGGTGTGCAACCCGGTGGTGGGATCGAGCACCGCCATGTTCGTCCGTGACTCCTCGCGAATGCGCACGAAGGCATTGAGGATCGCCTCGTCATTGAGGGCCTCGACGATCCGGTTGCCGGTGGCGCCACCGGCCAGGCCGGTGGCGATCACCGGTTGACCCAGGCGCTTGATCGCGCGGGCGATGTTGATACCCTTGCCGCCCGGCATGGTGGTCTGGTCGACGGTCCGGTGCCGGCGGCCCGGGGTGAAGTTGGGGACCTCGAGCGTCTTGTCGAGCGCTGCGTTCAGCGTGACCGTGATGATCATCCGGCCGGAGCTCCCTGCTCACGCGTCGCCCGAGTCCGCCAGCGCCGACGCGCGGCCAGAGCGATCGCTGCAGCGAACAACACCACGAGCACTAGAAGCGTAACCGAGCGGGTGACGAAGTGGGCGGCCAGGGTGAACGGACTCACGCCGTTCAGCTTGTGGGCCAGCACGAGCGGGATCCGAGCGTACGTGCGACCGCGCCAGCGGACCAGCAGGGTGCCGACGTGGGCGTGCAAGGGCAGCGGTCCGGCGAGCTGGTGGGGGACCTCGGCCACCACCCCCACGTGGGCTCCGAGCGGGAACACGTAGCTGAACCCGTGCGCGGCGATCACCACAGCGCGCTTGCCCGACTGGTCGCGCACGGTCGGGCGCGCCTCGACCTCGCCGCGGTGGACCCACGTTCCCAGCCTGAAGTTCTTGAACCCGTAGCCGAGCAGCGCCAGCGTGTTGGAGTCGCGCGCGGCCTCGCTCGAGGTGCCCAGCACGGCGCTCAGCAGACCCATCCCGTGCTGGGTGCCAGACCCCACCAGCACATAACCCGCGTCGTTTGTGTGGCCGGTCTTGACGCCGTTGATCCACGGCACGCGCCCCACCAGGTCGTTGCGGTTGACGACATCGCGGACGTGGTTGCCGGTGTGGAGAACCGCACTCGGCATGTCCACCGCGTGGCGGAAGAACGGCTGCGTCTTGAGGTCGTAGTCGGCCAGCTTGACCAGGTCCGAGGCGCTCGAGTAGTTGCCGGGCGTGTCGAGACCGATCGGGGTCGAGTAGTGGGTGTGGCGCAGGCCAAGCTCGCGCGCTCTGGCATTCATCATCCCGACGAACCGCCCGACCGAGTGGTGGCCGACGTTGTAGGCAAGGTCCTCCGCGGCGTCGTCGGCGCTGGGGAGCAGCAGGGCCAGCAGCAGGTCGTGGACGCTCATCCGCTCCCCCGGGACCAGGCCGATCTGCGAGTCGGTCGCCGCGGGGTAGAAGTTGTTCTGGGTGAAGATCCTGTTCAGGGGGGCGTGCTCGAGCGTCAGCAGCGCGGTCATCAGCTTGGTCGTGCTGGCGATCGCCAACTCGCGATCGGGATCGACCGCGTACAGGACCTGCCCCGTCTTGCCGGCGACCAGGATCGCGGCACGGACGCTCAGCGCCGGCGGCTCAGACGCCTGCGCAGCGCTCGCAAGTGTCGCCCCCGCCGCCATCAGGCACCCGACCGCAAGGACTACGCGGCAGACGGTGCGACGCATCATCGTCGCAGGCGTATCCGCTGTCCCGTTTGCAGGCTGTTGGGATCGACGCCCGGGTTGAGCGACTCGAGGGTGGAGAGGTTTAGCCCGGTCTTAGACGCGATGCTCGTGAGGCTATCGCCTCCCTGGAC
The DNA here is from genome assembly GCA_963737535.1 of uncultured Solirubrobacterales bacterium. Lineage (GTDB taxonomy): Bacteria > Actinomycetota > Thermoleophilia > Solirubrobacterales > Solirubrobacteraceae > Palsa-465. Next base: position 153,880 of record CAVTTU010000034.1, on the reverse strand, counting down.
GACGTAGTACTTGACCCTCCGGTAGCGCCCTCGCGGGTGCGTGCCACGCCTGCTGGCGTGGTGAACCGGGGGTGACTTGGTCGTCAGCCCCTGGTGGACGATTACGTATGTCCCTGCAATCACCGCGACGAGCGCGATCGGCGCAAGGAATCGCGCACGACTTCGGGCGACCATCGCGGCGCGATCATACAAGTGGGCGGCCTGCAAATACAGGGCTTTCGACCGATCTGGGAAAAGCGTTTCATCCGCCCAAACTCCATGCGAGCTCCCGCAAACGAGCGGCCTCGCGTCTGGCCGCGTCCGCCGGCTCGCCTCCTCCACTGCGCTCGGCGGCGCCGACCAGACCCCGCGAGGACGAGACCAGGCCGCCGGCTGGGCCGGGGGCAAACGCAGCCGCGAGATCCTCGACCCTTCCCCCCTGCGCGCCCACCCCCGGGAGCAGGAACGGCGTGTGCGGCATGCTCTCGCGCAGCGCGGCCAGGCGATCGGGAGCGGTGGCGCCGACGACCGCCCCGATGTCGGCCACACCGGCCTCCCCGAGCGACGACCGGCCAAGCTCGGCCACCATCTCGGCCAGGCGCTGGCTGACGATCGCGCCGCCCGCCAGCTGGCGTTCCTGCACATCGGCGGCTCCGGGGTTGGACGTGCGGACGAGCACGAACAGACCGGCATCGCGTTCGCGTGCCGCCGCGACGAAGGGGGCGAGCGAGTCGAGACCCAGCAGCGGGTTGACGGTTATCGCGTCGGCGCCCAGCCCCTCGACGCGACCATATGGCGTATCCGTGTGGCCGAGCAGCGCCTGCGCGTAGGCGGCCGCCGTCACGTCGATATCGCCGCGTTTGCCGTCGTGGATGACGAGCAACCCGTGGTCGCGGGCATGCTCGGTGACCTCGCGCATAGCCGCCCAACCGGGAGCGCCGAGCCGCTCGAAACACGCGCTCTGCAGCTTGGTGGCCACGCATTGCTCGGCCACCGCCTCGATCACCAGGCGACAGTGGGCACTGACCGCGTGCGCGACCTGGGCGTCGGGCGGGGCTGGTGGCGTACCGGCCCCGCCCGCAAGCTCAGCGCTCGGGGCCACAGGCGGAGCGGGTCGGGATCGAGTCCCAGCACGAGCTGGGATTGCCGTGCCCCAACTCTGTACGCAAGCCGCTCACCGAACCCGCGGCCCTCGGGGTCAGCCGAGGGCCCACGGGAATGCGCCGCCGGCGCCCCCGAACTCATCGGCGGCGCCCCCTCTCCGGTTGTCCGCGTGCGGCCTCTGGCGGGCGGACCGGCGGCTCAGCCGGAGGCTCTACTTGACTGCCTTCTTCAGCGCCGCGCCAGAGGTGAACTTCGGCACCCGAGATGCGGCGATGTGGATCGTCTCGCCGGTGGCTGGGTTACGACCCTCGCGCGCGCTGCGCTGGGAGACGCTGAACTTCCCGAATCCGGAGAACACCACGTCGCTACCGCGCTTCAATGCGTCCTCGATCGTGTCCAGCACTGCGTCCACCGCGCTACCAGCATCCTTCTTGCTCAACCCGGCGCGATCCGCGACCTGGTCGACGAATTCAGACTTCGTCACTTTCTCCCTCCTTCGAGGTGGTAGGAACGAACGAAGCTAACACGGCTCGCGGACGCGTTCCGCCCCGCCGATCCCGTGTCGTAAGCTCATTCTCACCAGTCAGCGCGGACGCTCGCACATCCGTTTGCCCCACATACCCGCTATTTGCGGGCTTTCGTCGCCTGTTTAATGCGCCTCAATCCCGCGCCAGCGCCGCGACTCAGTCGATGATCCACCACGTAACCCGCGAAATCCCACCCGAAAAGCTGACCGACTGCCTGAGCTTCTATGCCCTGCTCGGCTTTCAGACCGTCCCGGCGCCGCCCCCGCTGGTTGGGCGCGCCGTCTGGCTCGCGCGCTCGCCCGACGGATCCGGGGACCAGATCCATCTGCTCGAGGTGACCGACGTGGAGCCGGCGACGGGGCACTTCGCGCTCGTCTGCCCTGACTACGAGGCGACCCTGGCCCGACTTCATGACGCCGGGCATGCCTCCGACCCGCTGCCCTCGCACTGGGGATCGCCTCGCGTCGCCGTGCGCGACCCGGCCGGAAGCCAGATCGAGTTGATGCAGTGGCCGCCAGGGACGGAACCGCCCGCCGCCACCTGAGCGGCGCTGTCGGCGCGGCCGGGGACAATGTCGCGGTGGACCTCGCGCGCATCGGCTGGCTGACGGTTGTCCTCGTCTGTCTCATCGCCGTCGCGATCCTCGTGCTCCAGGGCTACCTCGGGTATGCCGCGGTGACCTTCGCGGTGGCCGCCTCGGCGGCGATCAACCTCCGGTGACGGCGCCCGGGGGCGTCAGCTCCTCGCCCGGGGGCGTCAGCTCCTCGCCCGGGGGCGTCAGCTCCTCGCCCGGGGGCGTCAGCTCCTCGCCCGGGCGCACGCGGTCCTCCGGCTCGAGATGAATCAGCACGTCGGCGCCGTGGATGTCGGCCGCGATCACGTCCTGGAGCTCATGGGCGGTGCGGTGGGCGTCCTCGAGCGAGGTTCCGGCAGCGAACTGAACGTGGAGGTCGACGTAGCGTCGGGGTCCCGCGCGCCGCGTGCGCAGCTCGTGATAGCCGACCACTCCGCGCGGGGCGAAGGCCTCGATGGCGCCCCGGATCGAGTCGACCTCGTCGGGAGGGAGCGCCTGGTCGACCAGCACCCGCCCTGAACGGGTGAGCAGCTTGACCCCGGTGACGACGATCGCGCCGGCCACGATCAACGCCACCACCGGATCGATCCACTGGGCCCCGGTCACCTTGACCAGCATCAGTCCGAGCAGGACTCCGGCCGAGGTCATGGCGTCGGTCCGCAGGTGGGCCGCGTCGCCCTCGAGCGCCGGCGATCCGGTGGCCTTGGCCTTGCGCCCGATCACGGTCGAGATGACGATGTTGACGACCACGGACAGGGCGGCCACGGCGATGCCGAGGCCAACGGCCTGGAGCGTTCCGCCCTGGATCAGACGCCGGATGGCGGCGAAGGCGATCGCCGCCGATCCGACCAGGATCAGGATGCCCTCGATCGCCGCCGACAGATTCTCGATCTTCTCGTGGCCGTAACGATGCTCCTCGTCGGCGGGTTCGCCGGCCTTGCGCACCGAGATGAAGGCGACGATCGACGCGATCAGGTCGATGCTCGAATGCACGGCCTCGGTGAGCATCGCCACCGACCCGGTGATCGTGCCGGCGATCACCTTGAGCAGGATCAGAGTCGAGTTCGAGGCGACGGACAGCAGCGCCGTGCGCTGCTTCTCGACCACCTGGTGGGCGTCGGTGGCGCTCATCGCGTCAGCCATTCCGCCATCGCGCGCACGGCTCGGCCGCGATGGCTGATCGCGTCCTTCTCCTCATCGCTCATCTCGGCCATCGTCCGGCCCCGGTCGTCCTCGTCGGCCAGGAACGCCGGGTCGTAGCCAAAGCCACCCGTCCCGCGGGGCGCACCGGCGAGCCGTCCGCGGCATTCGCCGAAGAACACCCTCTCCTCACCGCTGTCGGGGTCGACGTAGGCCAGAGCGCAGACGTACTTGAGCCGACTGCCGGCCGGCGCCTCGCGCATCAGCTTGTCCAGGTTCTCTGCGTCGCTGGCGTTGGGACCTGCGTAGCGTGCCGAGCGGACTCCGGGGACGCGAGCGAGGGCCTCGGCCTCGATCCCGGAGTCGTCGGCGATCGACGCTCGTCCGGTGCCGGCGGCCGCCGTCCGGGCCTTCGGCAGCGCGTTGCCCTCGAACGAGTCGCCGTCCTCGGGCGGGAGCTCGATCCCCTGCGGCAGCGCCTCCACCGCGATGCCGGCCGGCGCCAGCAGACGAGCCACCTCTCTCAGCTTGTGGGGGTTGCGAGTCGCGAGAACGAGCGAGCGCACCGGACTGACGGCCCGTCAGCGGGCCGCTGCGGCGACCGCCTCGTCTTGAAGCGCCCTCAGCGTCTCGATTCCGCCGCCGGCCAGCGCCAGCAGCTCGTCGAGATGGGCCCGTGAAAGCGGCGTCCGCTCCGCGGTGGCCTGGACCTCGACCAGGCCTCCGTCTCCGGTCATGACCACGTTCGCGTCGACCTCGGCGCTGGAATCCTCCGGGTAGTCCAGATCGAGCAGCGGGGTACCGCCGACGATCCCACACGAGATCGCCGCCACGCTGCCCGTCAGCGGCGTCCGGGCGAGCGACCCGGCCGCGATCAGCTTCTCGACGGCCAGGCGGAGCGCCACCATACCCCCGGTGATAGATGCGCAGCGCGTCCCTCCGTCGGCCTGGAGCACGTCGCAGTCGATGTAGATCGTGCGCTCGCCGAGGGCGCCGAAGTCGATCACGCCCCGCAGCGAGCGGCCGATCAGACGCTGGATCTCGACCGTCCGGCCGTCGGGGCGGCCCTTGCTCACGTCGCGCTGCTTGCGCTCGCCGGTCGAGGCGGGGAGCATCCCGTACTCGGCCGTGACCCACCCCCGGCCCGACCCGAGCAGCCATCGCGGCACGCTCTCCTGGGCGGACGCCGTGCAGATGACGCGCGTCTCACCCATCGAGATCAGGGCCGAGCCCGTGGCTGTGCGCACGAATCCGGGCTCGATCGTGGTCGGGCGAATCCCGTCCGGCGCCCGGCTGTAGCTCCGCTGGGGTGCGGTCACGCTCATGCGGCTACCCGAGTTTGCACCTCGACGTGCACGACCTCTTCGAGCGGCATCTGCAGGAACCGCGTTCCGAGCTGGCGGAACGCTTCCACCTCGCCCGTGCAGCGGAACCGGTAGCTGCCCTCGTCGCGCCGGCCGTTGAGGAGCCGACGCGAAGCCAGCGCACGCTCGACGCTACGAGCCACCCCGGCGCCCGAGGTCACGAGCGTCACCCCGCGCCCCAGCGTCCGCTGGAGCATCGGCGCCACGAGCGGGTAGTGGGTGCAGCCGAGGATCACGGTGTCGACGTCCGCGTCGCGCAGCGGCGCACAGTACTCGCGCACGGTCTCGACCACCTGGGTGTTGAACGGGAAGCCTCCCTGGATGATCGGCGCCAGGTCAGGGCAGGCCACGCTTTCCAGATGGACGTGCTGATCGGCCGCGCCGACGGCCCGTACGTAGGCGCCGCTGGCGACGGTCGCGGGCGTGGCCAGGAGGCCGATGCGCCCGGTTCGGCTGCCGGCCACGGCAAGCTGGGTGGCGGGAGCGACGACCCCGATCACGTCGATCTCCTCCCCCTGGGCGGCCAGATGGCCTTCGAGGGCTTCCAGGGCGGCCGAGCTGGCGGCGTTGCAGGCGACGACCAGCAGCTTGGCGCCCTCCTGAAGCAGGTGATCGGCGATCTCGATCGAGAAGGCCTGGAGCTCGTGCTGGGTGCGCTGGCCGTAGGGAAAGCGCGCCGTGTCGCCCAGGTACAGGTAGTCCTCGGTGGGCAGCGAGACCAGCAGCTCGTGCAAGACGGTCAGGCCGCCGACGCCGGAGTCGAACACGGCGACGGGCTGGTCGGGGCGGGGGTCCATGGCACGGATGGTGCCAGAGCGACGGGCAGACGCGCGTTCGCCGCCTTGTGGACGGGTGGCGGGCCGGCCGGTGCGGGGTCGCGTGGACTGCACAGAACGTCACATGTGTGGTGCGCGAGCACTGCGCGAGAACGTCACATTCGACTCGCGCGCGGAGGCGAGATTGACGTTGACGGCGTGGGGGGCCGTGTTCGTCAGTCTCGGCCGTCCCGGGCGCTCGACTGTGACGTTGACGGCCGACCGGCCCGCGAGCGCGCCGGATACGCTCGCCACCGTGCGCGCGCTGATCGTGACCAATATGTACCCCACGCCCGAACGACCGGCGCTGGGCAGCTTCGTGCGCGATCAGGTCGAGGCGCTGCGCAAGATCGAGGACGTCGAGCTCGAGTTGTATGCGTTCGGACCGGGCAGTCCGGCCAGCTACGTGCGCCACGGCACCGAGCTGCGCGGGCGGTACAGGGGACGGCGTTTCGACGTCGTGCATGCCCATTTCGGGCTCACGGCCTGGCCGGCGCTGGCGGTGAGCGCGCCGCAAGCGGGGGGTCACGCTCCATGGCACGGACCTCGCCCACCCTCGCTCGCGCGCGATCACCATCGCCGCGCTCCCGTTTCTCGATCTCGTCGCGACGGTGTCGGCCCCGATGGCCGCGCAGGTGCCCGACTGGGCCGTCCGCGGTGTGCGGGCGGTGCTTCCGTGCGGGGTCGACCTCGGCCGCTTCGTGTCGATTCCGCGCGATCAGGCCCGTGCGGCCCTGGGTCTCGACCCCGAGGGGCCGTACCTGCTCTTCCCCGCCGACCCGTCACGACCGGAGAAGCGGTACGACCTGGCGCTGGCGGCCGCCGGCGGGACGCCGCTGCTGACCCTCGGGGGCGTGGACCCCGAGCGGGTGCCGCTGTGGGTGAACGCGGCCAACGGCGTCCTCATCCCCTCGGACCGCGAAGGCTTCGGCCTGGCCCTGCTCGAGGCCCTGGCCTGCGACGTCCCGGTGCTCTCGACGCCGGTCGGGATCGCCCCAGCAGCGCTGGACGGCGTGGCCGGCACGTATTGCGGGCCGTTTGACCAGGACCGCTGGCGCAAAGCCCTGGAACCACATCTGACAGACCCCGATCCTCGGATCGCCGGCCGCCCTCACGCCGAGCGGTTCTCCACCGATCGGCTGGCGGCCGATGTGGTCGCCGCGTGGCGGACGCTGCTGGCCTCCGACAGCGCCTGAGGCCCGCGCCTGCCGCCAGATCGAGTCTTATACTCGGCGAAGCCTCAGTAGCCATGAGCGGCCTCCTCGACAGCATCGCCCGCCGCCGCCGCGCGTCGGCGAGCAGCCGTCTCGGCCCCCCACCGGAGGCCGAGACGAACCATGCGGAGACGTCGAATGGCTCCGCCCCCGAGACCACGGCGCAGGGCAACGGCGCGCCACGCTGGGTGCCCGTGTCGAAGCTCGCCGCGACGCCCGACGGCCCTCGGACACCCGACCCCCCTCCGACGTCCGACACCCCCCCGACGCCTGTGCAGCCGGTCGAGCAGCCCACGGAGGTCAGGCCGTCGCCGGAAGCGCCGTGGGTCGCGATCGCAGCTGGCCCAAGTGTCGAACAGCCCCCGGCCCCGGGGCCCGCCCCGGCAGAGCCCGAGCCCGCCCCGGGCACCCCCGAGCCCGTCGCGGCCACCCCGGAGCCTGCCACGGCAGAGCCCGAGCCCGCCCCGGGCACCCCCGAGCCCGTCGCGGCCACCCCCGAGCCCGTCGCGGCCGTCCGGGAGCCCGGGCCCCTCCCACCCACGCCCGACCCGTCCGCACCCGAGGCCGTCCCGCCCACCGCGTCGGGCTTCCTGCAACGCGGACGTGTCCGCCGGCGCGCCCGCTACCTCCGCCAGCTGCGCGAGCTCCAGCTCCGCGATCTCGGCGGATTCATGGTCGAGCTTCAGCGCCACGGACGGCAGCGTCCCGACCTGGTGCAGGCCAAGCTCGCCGAGGTGCTCCGGACCGACGAGGAGCTGCGCGGGCTCGACCGAGCGCTCGGGACCGACCAGCCGCTGCGCGAGCTCCGCGAGCCGGGCATCGGTGGCGCCTGCAGCAACTGCGGGGCGTTGCACGGCAGTCGCGACAGGTTCTGCGCGTCCTGCGGTGAACCCGTGGGCGCTGGATGACCATCACCGCCCCCCCTCCGGAGACCGTCGAGCCGGACACCGCCCCGGAGCAGGCGAGCGCGGCGCGCTGTCACCGCTGTGGAGAGCCGATGGCCCCCGATCAGGAGTGGTGCCTGGAGTGCGGCGAGGGCCACACACTGGTGCACAGCCCGCCCGACTGGCGGGTCGGCGTGGCGATCGTGGCCACCGTCATCGTGCTGGCTCTTGTCGGCTTCGCGATCGCGTTGATCAACCTGTCGGATAACGCCAACAGCTCGGCGTCCGCCAGTGTCGCGACGGGCACACCGCCGACGGCCACGACGGCCGCGCGGAGCGCCACGGCAACCGCCTTCCCCGGCTGGGCTCCCGGGCTGGCCGGCTACACCGTCGTCCTGTCGTCAACAACCGCCCAGGCCGGTGCCAAGTCCGCCGCCGTGCGCTTCAGGACGGTCGGCATTCCCGTCGGAATCCTCAGCTCGTCGGCCCATCCGCGCATGAAGCCCGGACACTGGATCGTCTTCAACGGGCACTTCCCCACGCTCGCCACTGCCAAGCTGCGCGCCACGCGGCTGCGAGCCAGGGGCTACCACGCCCACGCCAGCCTCGTGGGCTAGGAGCCCTCGAGCGCGGGCCACCATCGCGCCAGCCGCTTCGCGGCCTCCACCGCGAACGGGCTCGACCCCACGGTCGGACCGCCACCGTTCGCCGCCGGCGGAGCGGCCATCGCCTCCATCGTCCGCGCCACCGATCGGCTGAGCGCGCCGAGGGCGTAGCCGCCCTCGAGCACGAACCCGAGTGGCGCTCCGACCTCGGCGCCGATCCGACGCATCGCCGTGGTCATCGCCGCGAAGCCGTCGTCGGTCACCTGACACTCGGCCAGGGGATCGTCGCGGTGCGCGTCGTAGCCGGCCGAGACCAGGATCAGCTGTGGCTCGAAGGCGCGGGCCAGCGGCGCCGCCACGCCGTCGATCAACGACAGGTACAGGGCGTCATCGCTGCCCGGCGGTACGGGGAGGTTGACCGTGAATCCCTCGCCGGCGCCCGAGCCCACGTCGCGGGCCTGTCCGGTGCCCGGATACAGGGGCGCCTGGTGGATCGAGACGAACAGCACCTCGTCGCTGGAGTGGAAGATGTCGTTCGTGCCGTTGCCGTGATGCACGTCCCAATCGAAGATCATCACGCGCTCGAGCCCGCGGGAGTCGATCGCGTGACGAGCGGCGATCGCCACGCTGTTGAACAGGCAGAAGCCCATCGCGCGTTCGGCCAGGGCGTGGTGCCCCGGGGGCCGGTGAGCGCTGAAGCCGGTCGGCGTCGCCCCGTCGAGCAGCAGGTCGACCAGGGTGACAGCGCCCCCCGCGGCGTGCATGGCGGCCGCGAACGACCCCGCGCTCATCACCGTGTCGAGATCGAGGTGACCGCCGCCCCGTCGCGCGGTCTGCTCGATCACATCGACATACCTCGCTGCGTGTACTGCAGTCACCTGGGCGCGATCGGCCGCGGGCGACTCCATGCGTTCGAACCCAAGCCACTCCCGGCGCTCGAGCTCGCGCCGGATCGCCACGATCCTGTCGGCCCGTTCGGGATGCGATCCGGTGTCGTGGGTCAGCGAGGAGGGATGCTCGAGAAACACGGGCGCCGAAGCCATGACGAGTACGGTATCTCCATGAGGACACAGGTTGCGGTGGTCGGAGCCGGGGCCGCCGGGCTGTACACGGCGCTGTCCGCCGCCCATCACGGCGCGCGCGTGGTGCTCGTGTCGGCGACGCCGCTGGCCGAATCGTCCACCTACTGGGCGCAGGGCGGTCTCGCCGCGGCCATGTCCGACGACGACACGCCCGACCTGCACTGCCAGGACACCGTGAAGGCCGGGCGCGCGATGGTCCGCGAGTCGGCCGCGCGCGTACTGGCCGAGGAGGCTCCCGCCGCGGTCGAGCACCTGCTCCGCCTGGGGATGACCTTTGACGCCGATCGGAGCGGCAACCTGGCGCTGGGGCTCGAGGGCGGCCACTCGGTCCGCAGGGTCGTGCACGCGGGCGGCGCCGCCACGGGCCGCAGGCTGATCCGGCAGCTGTCCGCGCTGGTGGCCGAGGAGCCGCGGATCGACGTGCTCGAGGACCGCCGCGCGGTGGCGATTCTCACCGCCGGGCACCGGGCCCACGGGGTCGCGCTCCAGGATGGCGAACGCATCGCCAGCCCCGCGGTCGTGCTCGCCACCGGGGGTGCCGCCGCGCTGTGGTCGCGAACGACCAATCCCGCCGGGGCGATCGGGGGTGGGCTGCTGCTCGCCTACGCCGCCGGCGCCGAGCTGGCCGACCTCGAGTTCATGCAGTTTCACCCCACCGCCGTGGCCGCGCCCAACGGCGCCGACGGCTTCCTGGTCACCGAGGCGGTTCGCGGCGAGGGAGCGCTCCTGCTCGACGCCAGCGGCGAGCGGTTCGTCGACGAGCTCGCGCCTCGCGATCACGTGGCCCTCGCGGTCCAGCGCCAAATGGCGCTGACCGGTGCCCGGTCGGTCGGGCTCGACATGCGCGAGGTCGATCCCGCCCTGTTCCCCAACGTGGTCGCGGCCCTGCGCCGGTCGGGCATCGATCCTGAGCGCGAGCTGGTGCCCGTCGCTCCCGCCGCCCACTACATGATGGGCGGGATCGCCATCGACCTGCACGGCCGGGCCAGCCTGCCCGGGCTCTACGCCGTCGGCGAGTGCTCGTGCACGGGGCTGCACGGCGCCAACCGGCTGGCCTCCAACTCGCTGACCGAGTGCTTCGTGTTCGGCGCCCGGGCCGCCGAGGCCGCGATGGCCGAACCCGAACCGCTCCTCGACGCCGAGCCCGCCCGCCTCGAGCGACCCCCAATCCCCAGTCCCGAGAGTCGCGAGGCGCTGTGGCGACTGGGCGGCCTCGAGCGCGACGGCGACGGCCTCACCAAGCTGAGCCAGGACCCCCATCCTCTCGTCCGCCTGATCGCCCGATCGGCGCTGCGGCGGACCGAGAGCCGGGGCGCCCACCTCCGCCTCGACTTCCCCGAGCGCAATCCCGAGCTCGACGGCGTGCACGTGATCGCCCACCCGGGCGAGCCGGCGCGATTCGAGCCCTGGTCGTAACTGGTTCCGCCAGCACGCCGGCGGAAGTAGTGTGTTGGCCCGAGGCGTCCAGACGTACGCCGACACCGGCGCCGCGACCCCCGAGAGTTTCTTTGCGATGTTCCACCGAGACCACCCACTACCTCCAACGCAGTAGTGGACCCAACGCACCAACTTTCAGCTTAACATCGAGTTAATAATCGGTCCCTCGTGGGCTTCATATGCGGAGGGGATACTCGCGCCCGATAAGGGATTAGGGCATCCGGCACGGAGCCGAAAGGAGTTGAGCCTGCGTGTACCGATTCAGCCGCGCCATCTACAGAGAATTGGCGGACGAGATCATGGAGGATCCGCACAGCGCCTGTGCCCACGCCAATCACGAGCGGGTGCTGCGAGCGTGCGAAGCCGCCGTCGAGCGCCTGGCCACGGATCGCCATTACTTCGCGCGCCCCGCGCGGACGCTGTTCCACGACATCCGCGCGTACGTCCCGATGACGTCCCAGCTGCGAGTGCTCCGCGTGTGCGAGCGGTACATGTCCTTCGCCGACGAGTTCCTGTTGCGCCAGCCGCACAACGGCTTCGACATCTACGGCAATCCGCTCCAATGCCGGGCCAGCACGCGCAAGGGCACGCCGTGCCAGCGCATGCCACTCGCCCACAACGGCTACTGCCCATCACACCAGCACCTCGCCGATACCGAACAGGTGACCACGCGCATCGCTGCCTGACGCCCCGCAGGTCGGGTGGTTTAGGGGGCCCCGCATGCGCGGGGCCCCTTTTTGTCGTGACCGGCGCGTGCGGATCTGCCGTGCTCGCTCGACGACGCCTCGCCCAGCGCTTCCTATACCGTCGCGCCCATGCTTCTCGGCGTCGACGTGGGTGGGACCTTCACCGACGCCGTGCTCGCCTTCGACGGGCGCGTGATCACGGCCAAGGCGCCCACCACGCCCGCCGACCAGTCCGAGGCCGTGATGGCGGCGGTCAGGCAGGCGCTCGAGCGGGCGGGACGCGAGGCCGGCGAAATCACCAGCTTCTCCCACGGCATGACGGTGGCCACGAATGCCCTGCTGGAGGGCAAGGGCGCGCGCACGGCGCTGATCGCCACCGAGGGATTCACCGACGTCGTCGCGCTGGGACGCCAGAACCGGGCCGAGCTGTATCGCCTGTGCGCGCGCCGGCCGGCGCCTCTGGTCCCCGATGAGCTGCGTTTCGGGGCACGCGAGCGCATGACTGCCGAGGGTCAGCTCATCGCGCTCGACCCCGACCACGCCGCCTGGCTGGCCAGCCAGGCACGCGAGGCAGGGGTGCACGCGGTGGCGGTCGTGCTCCTGCATTCCTACCGCCATCCCGAGCACGAGCTGGCCATCGGTGGGGCCCTGGCGCAGGCCCTGCCCGACGTCCACGTGTCGCTCTCCCACGAGACGGTGGGGACGTTTCGCGAGTACGAGCGTGCCGCCACCACCGAGGTCGACGCCGCTCTTTCCCCCCTCCTCGGTCGCTACCTGCGCGGTCTGATCGGCCGGGCTCGGGAGGCGAGCATTCCCGATCCGACGATCATGCAGTCCAACGGCGGCCTGATCGATCCGGAGACGGCCGCCGACCACGCGGCCTGGACCGTCCTCTCGGGCCCGGCCGGCGGCGCGGCCGGGGCGGCGTTCGTGGCCCGCGCCGCCGGTGCTCCCGACGCCCTGTGCTTCGATATGGGCGGCACCTCGTGCGACGTCTGTGTGGTCGACGACGGCGCCGTGCAGGAGCGCAGCTCCGGTGAGGTGGCCAACCGGCCGTTGGCGCTGCCGATGCTCGCCGTCCACACCGTCGGGGCGGGCGGGGGATCGATCGCCTGGCGCGACGGCGGGGGCGCCCTGCGGGTTGGACCGCAGTCGGCGGGCGCCCAGCCTGGGCCGGCGGCCTACGGGCGCGGGGGCGAGGAGCCGACCGTCACCGACGCCAATCTGCTGCTCGGCTACCTGGCCTCGGACGCGCCGCTGGCCGGCGGCGTCGATCTCGACCCGCGGGCGGCCGAGATCGCGATCGGCCGCCTGGCCGATCAGCTCGGACTGGAAGCGCGCGAGTGCGCCGAGGGGATCATCCGCGTCGCCAACGCCGAGATGGTACGGGCGCTCCGGGTCGTCACCGTGGAGCGCGGGATCGACCCGCGGCGCTACGCGCTGCTGGCCTTCGGTGGCGCCGGCCCGTTGCACGCGGCGCAGATCGCCGACGAGCTGGGGATCACGACGATCGTCTGCCCTCGAGCCTCTGGCGTCCTCGCCGCCCTCGGCCTGGTCGTCTCGCCCCCGCGCCGCGACGTGCAACGGAGCGTGCACCTGAGCGGCGCCTCGCTGAGCGCCGAGGCGATCGCCGAGCAGACCCGAGCCCTCGGGCAGCAGGCCCAGGAGGCCCTCGGCGACGCTGGCTCCGGGCTGCGCGCCACGTACGAGCTGCGCTACCGCGGCCAGGCCTTCGAGCTGCCGATCCCCGCCGGTCTGACCCCGGACCCGGCCGAGCTGCGCGAGGCCTTCGAAGCCGAGCACAAGGACCGCTACGGCTACAGCGACTCCGACCAGACGCTCGAGCTGGTGACGATTCGCGTGACGGCGACGGGCGACACCGCCGAGATCGGTCTCGGGACGGAGGGGCGGGGCGAGGCACCGGCGCGGGGCGCCCGCACGGCGGTGATCGGCGGTGAGGAGATCGAGCTCGAGGTGGTGCGCGGCGCGCCGGCGCCCGACACCGAGATCGCCGGGCCGGCCGTGGTCGACCTGCCCGAGTCGACCCTGCTCGTGCCTCCCGGCTGGTCGGGGGATGTCGACGCCGGCGGGACGATCCACCTGGAGCGCCGGCCGATGAGCGATCCGGTCGAGCTCCAGATTCTCGCCGGGGCACTCCGGGCCATCTGCGAGGAGATGGGCGCGGTGCTGATCCGCTCGGCTCACTCCGCCAACATCAAGGAGCGCCGCGACGCCTCGACGGCGCTGTTCGACCCCGGCGGCCAGATGATCATGCAGGCCGAGCACATCCCCGTCCACCTGGGCGCGATGCCCGCCGCCGTGGCCGCGGTCAAGGACGAACACCACCGGCCCGGGCAGGCGTGGATCCTCAACGACCCATACCGAGGCGGGACCCACCTGCCCGACATCACCGTCATCTCGCCGGTGTTCTCCGACGGCGATCTGATCGCCTTCGCTGCCAGCCGCGCCCATCACGCCGACGTCGGTGGCCCGACGCCTGGGTCGATGCCAGCCGACAGCCGCACGCTGAGCGACGAGGGCGTCGTGATCTCGCCGCGCATCCTCGATGAACGGGCGATCGCCGAGCTGAGCCGACAGATGCGCCAGCCCGAGCAGCGCCGGGCTGACCTGCGGGCACAGCTGGCCGCCGGGCGCACCGGCGATCGCCGCCTGCTCGAGCTCCACGGGCGCGTCGGGGCCGAGCGCCTGCGGGACGCATTCACAGACGTGCTCGACTACGCCGAGCGACGCACCCGATCGTGCCTGGAAGCGCTCGATGACGGCACCCTCACGGCCGAGGACGTGCTCGAGGCCCGCGAGGGCGATCTTGAGCTCAGACTGACGGCGACCGTCGAGGGCGACGGGCTCACGCTGGACTTCTCCGGCAGTGCCGCCCAGCACGACGGCAATCTCAACTGCCCGCTCGCCGTCACCCACTCGGCGTGCTACTTCGCGATTCGCGTCCTCACCGATCCCGACATCCCTCCGAGCGCCGGCGCCTACCGGCCGGTCCACATCATCGCCCCGGAGGGCTGCCTGCTCAACGCCCGCTCGCCGGCGGCGGTGGTCGGCGGCAACGTCGAGACCTCGTCGCGGGTCGCCGACCTCGTCCTGCGGGCGTTTGGGCGCGCCCTCGGCCAGGGCACGATGAACAACCTGACGCTGGGCAGCGAGGACGTCGTCTACTACGAGACGATCGGGGGCGGCCAAGGGGCGTGCCCGACGCCGATGGGCCCAGCGGGGTGCACGTCGCGATGAGCAACACGCTCAACACTCCGATCGAGGCGCTCGAGCTCGAGTTCCCGTTGCGCATGGTCACCTACGGCCTGCGGCGGGGCACCGGCGGCGCGGGCAGGTGGAACGGCGGCGACGGCGTGATCCGGGAGCTCGAGGCGCTGGCGCCCCTTCGCTATTCGCTGATCACCGAGCGCCGGCGCCACGCACCACCGGGCGCCGATGGCGGCGAACCTGGCCGGCCGGGGCGCAACCTGCTCGACGGCGAGGAGCTTCCGGCCAAGGCGATCGGGGCGCTCGAGCCAGGCCAGCGGCTGCGGATCGAGACGCCGGGCGGTGGCGGGTATGGTGCCCGACCATGAGGATCGCCTTCCTGGGACTCGGGATCATGGGCTCGCGGATGGCGGCCAACCTCGTCGTCGAGGGCCACGAGCTGCGCGTGTGGAACCGGACGGCGGCGCGCGCCACCGAGTTCTGCCAGCGCCACTCGGCCGAGCCGACGCGGACGCCGGCCGCGGCGGCTGTCGGTGCAGACGTCGTGCTGACGATGGTCGTCGACGGCCCGCAGGTGCGGAAGGTACTGCTCGGCGACAATGGCGCCGCCGCCGGCGCGCCCCGGGACGCGCTGTTCGTCGACTGCTCGACGATCGGCGTTCAGGCCACGCTCGAGATCGCCGACCGGCTGGCCGAGCGCGGGATGAGAATGGTCGACGCGCCCGTCACCGGATCCTCTCCCCGGGCCGAGGACGGGACGCTCACGATCATGGCCGGAGGATCGGACGAGGACTTCGCGCGCGCCCGGCCGGTACTGGAGGCCATGGGCAAGGTGATCGTCCACGCCGGTCAGCTCGGCCACGGCCAGATGGTCAAGCTGATCAACAACGCCGTCGCGGCCAGCAACGCGGCGGTGCTCGGCCAAGCGCTGCTGGTGGCGAAGCGAGCTCAGGTCGATCTCGACGCTCTGATCGAGGTGATGGCGGCCGGCTCGGGCGCGTCGACGATGCTCAGCATCAAGGCCGGGCCGATGCGCGACCACGACTACACGACGCTGGTCAAGCTCGAGCGTTCACACAGCGGCGAGGAGATCGAGGTCGTGCAGCCGATGTTTCGCCTCGCCCACATGCTCAAGGACGTGGCCCTCTGCCTCGACGAGGGTGAAGCCATCGGCGCGCCGTTCCCGATGGCGGCGCTGGCCAAGGAGATCATGGTCGCCGCGATGGCACAGGGCCACGCCGAGCACGATTTCTCATCGCTGATCGAGGTGCTCGAGGCCGCGGCGGGGATCCGGCTCTAGACGGCCCGGTCCAGCCTCCCGGATCGGGTCCTCGGAGGTTGCCCCCGACGGCCGAAGCTATGGTGGTGTAGCTAGCCAGAAAGGTGGCAATTTACAGGGACATTTGGGGATTTCGGAGTTCTCACGTAGAATGCCTGATCCCCCCGTTGCCGCCGCCTTACTGATCGCGCGCACGGGACTGACTCGTAAATCCTCGTTCCCCTTTCATTGATACATGCCGATTGCTTTTAAAGAATGGGCCGTCACCGTGCGGGCTCTGGCCGAGGGTGAGCAGCTGCTCACCCTCCGCAAGGGCGGGATCCGTGAGCCTGAGAAGCACTTCAAGCTCGACTATGACCGGTTCTTCCTGTATCCGACATTTGACCACCAGTGCGCCGACCTGGTGCGCGAGTCCCACCAGCCCGAGCTGGTGCGCGCCCTCGAAGAGGGCGTGTGGAGCGACGGCGAGCCGCCGCCCAACGCCCTGCTGCATGAGGGCGATCTCGTCCAGCCCGACCGCGTGCGCATTCGCGCGTGGGCCGAGGTGGCCGCGCACTACACGATCACCGACCGCCGCGCGGTCGATGCGCTCTCCCCGTTCTACGTGTGGACGACCGACTACGCCGAGAAGCGCCTGGCGTGGAAGCGGCGCCATCCGCTGCACGTGATCCTGCTCCGTACCTACCGGATCCCCCGGCCGGTCACGGTCAAGGTTCGCGACGAGTACGGCGGCTGCCGCTCGTGGCTCGAGCTGACGCGCGAGCTGCCGTTCGAGGGCACTCCGGTGCTGTCGGACGAGGAGTTCGATCGGGCCTCTGAAGAGATCGCCTCGATCGCCTCCGACCGGCAGCCCGTCCTGGTCTGAAACAACCGCCGGCGCTCGCGCCGGTTTGAGCGCAGATGCCCTGGGTCGAGTCCGTCTCGCCATCCTTCCGCGCGCGCCACGACTCGGCCCAGGCCGATGAGGCGGCCCGGATTCTCGAGTCGCTCGAGCGCGCGCGCGAGCGACTCGCGGACTCGTTCCCGCGCACGCTGCGCCGACGTCACGGTCATCGTCCACCGCAGCACGGTCTCGCTGTCGCTGTCCAACCCGCTGCTTCCCGGGATCTGGTTGCTGACCGCGCCGGCGGCCCGGCGCTACGTCGCGGGCTGGGCGGGCGCCACGGAGCTCCACGTCCTGGCCGCAGACGTTCAGGAGCGCCGCGCCTCGAACGTACCCGGGTCGCGCGAGATGCTGGCGCTGACCGCGGCCGCGCTGTACACCAAGCGTGTAATCACCGAGAACAACCGCGGACTGACCGGCGTGGCCCCACCGGTGCGCCTGCGGTTGGAGCTGCGCTGGGCATGGCTGCTCGAGGGCGCGGCGCGGTGGTTCTCGGGTCAGACCGACCACGCGCGTCCGGCCATCGCGCGGCGCCTGCGCGAGGGGCGCCGGCCGAGCTTCCCTCCGGGGGTCCGCGACGCCCCGTTGCTGGGCGGGACGGTCATCGACCTCCTGGCCCGCGAGGAGGGCGAGCGAGCGGCGGTCAAGCTCGCCTGCCGCCTGCCTTCCGGCGGATCCCGCGAGGCCCTGGGCGCGGCGTTTGGCGGGCGCCCGCTCGTTCACACCGAGGGTGCCTGGCGCGCGCATCTGGCCCGGCTGGCGAGCACGCAATAACCCCTACAGCTCAAGGTAGCGCGTGACGTCGTTGGCGTCCCGACGCAGCGCCGCCGTGGTCGCCTTGGAGAGCCGGGCGAACGGCTCGAGGATCATCTCGGCGCCGACGAGCCGCCAGAGCGCGACGGCCCGTGTGCCGGCCAGCGCGAAGGGACGGAACACGCCGCCGGATATGAGCGCCCCTTCGTGCTGGCCGAGCAGCGGCGCGCGCGAGGCCCATCCCAGCAGCACCGGATCGAAGGCGCCAAGCAGCTTTGGCGCCGGCGGCGACGCCACTGCGACCCGGGCGGCGTGCAGCGATACGAGGCCGTCCTCGCGCTGCACCAGTTCGGGCGCGATCGCCTGAAGTCCGGCGCGCGCGTCGCGCAACGGCAGGCCGGACCACTTGGCGAGGTCGCGCTCGTCGGCCGGCGCATGGCCCATCAGATAGCGCCGGGCCAGCTCGGCCAGGGCGCGGGCGCGATCAACCCGGGGCTGAGGGCCGAGCCAATCGTCGACCAGCACGTAGGCGTGCTGGCGACCGATCATCGGCCCGCGCACCGCGATCCCGCGCAGGCTGGCGAGAGCCAGCAGGTGGATCATCGCCTGCCCATCGGTACGGACCCCGGTCCTGGCCACGCGCTCGCGCAGCTGGGCCCGCGTGCAAGGGCCGTCCTCACCGAGCGCCCGCGCGATCGTCTCCACCGCGCGCTGGGCCTGGGATCGGCTGACCCCTTCCTGGTCCAGCCGCCGCGCGACGGCCGTAGTTAGCCGTGGGGCGGTCAGGGCGTGGAGCCAGGTGTAGTCCTCGCTGCGGACCAGGTGCAGCGTTCCCCGGTTCAGCCAGGTGATCAGGAGCGCGCGCTCGGGCCCGAGCGCGCGGTCAAAGTCGGCGGTCGTCAGTCCGGTGCTCCGAGCCCGGATGGCCAACCGCACGCCGCGCGCGTCCTGGCCCTGCACGGCGAGCAGCCGCGCGGCCACCGCCACCGGGTCGCGGGCCGGCTGCCCAGCCAGCAGCTGGGCAGTGAGCCGCTCGGCGATCACCGGCCCGGGTTGACGGGCACGGCGTGGATCATCGGGGTCGAAGGACTCAGCGCAGCACCTCGATCAGCAGCCACACGAGCAGGACTCCCAGCCCCAATGCGACCAGGAGCCCGACGAGCAACCGGATCGGAGCGACAGCGGCCGGCTCGGGCTCGGCCGAGATCAGGTCCGCCTCGAGCAGCACCTCGCGCGCCGTGGCCGCGCCGGACGCGGGCACGAGCACGTCGCGTGGGCCGGCAGCGAGAAAGTCGGGCACATCGAAACCGGCGGTCCTGCGCAGCAGACTCGGTACGCCCTCCTCGAGCAGCATGCCCTGGATGAACTCGGCCTCGGCCTGATTGCGCGCGGTGGCCACGCGAACGAGCTTGCCCTCGGCGAGCTGGGGCTTGATCTTCCGCGCGCGCTCGTGGCGCTCGGATACGTCCTCGGCGTCGTCCACCCGCGCGCTCTTGACGAGCGGCATCCGGCACTTCGGGCAGAACCGCTCGTCGGGCGGGTAGGTCGAGGCGCAGCTCGGACAGACCAGGGGCTCCCCGTGGTCGTTCTCGGCTGGCATCACTCGACGACCAGCTCGGCCTCCGCCACCTGCCCGTCCCGGATCGTGTAGGCGCGTACGTCGGGCTGCTCGGATGCCACGCCGACGATCACGTAGATCGCCTCCGGGTAGAAGGCGAGGTTGATGTCCGTCTGCGAGGGATAGGGCTCGCTGCGGGTGTGCGAGTGGTAGATCGCGCCCAGGTCGAGCCCGGCGTCATCGATCTCCATCTGGATCCGGTACTGCTCACCTCCATCGATCTCGTAGCGCAGCGGGCTCGCGGCCGCATTGGCGGCGCGGTAAACGGTCATCGCCTCGCCGTCGCGCGAGGCGATCATTCCGCAGCACTCGTTGGGGGCATCTGCCACCGCGTGGGCCACGAGCTCGTCGTAAAGGGATCGCGCCAACCGCATCGGGCCGAGCCTACCAGCCGTCCCACCGGGCTCATGTTTTCGCGCCGGCTGCCGATTAAGACAACGTGCAGCCACGGGTTAGGGTGCTCAGAGAACTGGTCCGGGATTCGATGTACGTCGTTTCGGAGCAGGCGGTCGCTGAGGCGATCATCCTCCGCGCCCAGACGAAGCTCGCGCTCCCCGAACAGACCTTCCGGAGTGCGGAGCGCGGCCCGCTGGCCAGATCCTTCCGTCGCGACCCAGCCGCACGCTCGTTCCGTCTCAGCGGGTCATCCCGCATGCGGCGGGCTCACCACTACTGAGCCACTCAGCCCTCGACGAACGCGCTGGGCACCGCCTTGTCGACGTTACCCGGCCGAATCAGCTCGCTGAGCACGCACGCGTGCTGAGCCTCGGTCGCCATTACCTGGGCCAGCGTGCCGGCCAGGCGCGCATTCTGCAGCTTCGTCAGCGCCGTGTAGTAGAAGCCCTCGAGCGCGAACTCGAGTTGGATCAGCAGCATGATGCAGTCGCGTTCGCTGCGCAGCTGGCTGAGGCTCGCCGTCTGGCCCGCCGCGGCCAGCAGCTTGTTGGCGTTGCCGACCGTCGGCTGTTGCTCGGGGAGCGGCGACCCGAGCCGAAGCAACGCGCTCCCCAGCGCGCGCACGTGGGCGCGCTCCTGGCCCAGGAACGGGTGGACCAACGCCCGCGAGTAGGGCGAGAGCAGGCCCGTGTGCAGGACGTGCTGGTAGGAGAACACGGCGAGCTGTTCGCTCTGTAGCAGGGCCGAAACCAGGGCAGAGTCGGTCTGCGCGACGGCAGCCGTGGTCCCTGGCCCCAGCAGCGCCACCGCGCCGGCGCCGAGGCCCGACGCTAGGGCCAGGCTGAGCAGCTCCCGCCGCGTCGCATCGTCGCTGAGTGCCATCGTCCCGTCGCTTCCTCACTCGTGCCCGTTCACGAACGCCGAGGGCACCGGATTGCGCCCCAGGGCGAGCCTCAGGATCGAGACGTGCTGGGCGTCGTTGCCGAGGATCGCCGATACCGCCGCGCGGGTGGCCGGGGTGCTCAGGCGGGGAATGGCCTCGACGTAGGCGCCCACCTGGGCCTGCTCGAGCTTGTGCAGCAGCCACAGGACGTCCTCGGCGCTGTCCGGGTGCCCCAGCGCGTAGCTCGACTGCGCCTTGTCGGCTTTGCCTCCGGCCATCCGGACGAGCCCGCCGAGCTCACCCGCATGGGCGAACTCCTGGATCAGAAAGCGCTGGCCGGCCATGTGTGATGTGCCGCCGAGCAGCGGCAGCCCGGCCGTGTAGGCGGCGATCGTCATGTGCTCGAGGTCGAGCAGATGGTTGAGGATGGGGACGTCCGGCCCCGGCACGCGCGTGGTGGTCGTCGTCCCGCTGGCGGTCGACTTGTGTGATCCGCACGCGGCGACGACGGTGGCCAGCGCCCCTGCGGCCGTGGCGCCGGTGAGCCGCAGCAGCGTCCTGCGCGAGGACGCCACCGCTTCTGGTCCGCTCACCACCAGACGGTGGATTCCAAGTTCTCTATCTCTTCCAGTGGACGGGTATAGATCCCGGAGGAGAAGTACTTGGAGCCGTCGTCAGCAACGATGAACACGACGTTGCCCTCGTCGAGCTCGTTTGCGATGCGTACGGCCACGCGCGCGATCGCCCCGGACGAGACGCCGGCAAACAACCGCTCCTCGTCGAGCAGCTTGCGGGTGAATGTGATCGCGTCGGCGTTGGTGACGAAGATCTTCCGGTCGAGCACCGAGAGGTCGATGATCGGTGGGATGAAGCCATCGTCGAGCGAGCGCAGACCCTGGACCGCCTCCCCCTGCATCGGCTCCGCGGCAACGATCTTGACCATGTCCCCGAGCTCCTCCTTGAGCCGGCGACCGTTGCCCATCAAGGTGCCGCCGGTGCCGAGTCCGGCCACGAACGCCGACACCTCGTCGAGCTCCTCGAGGATCTCGAGCGCGGTCCCGTTGTAGTGGGCGTCGGGATTGGCCTGATTGCCGTACTGATACGGCATGTAGTACGAGGCGTCGCGCTCGGCCATGTCGAGAGCCATCTCGACGGCTCCGTTTGACCCCTTCGATCCCTCTGAGTAAACGATCTCGGCGCCGTACATCCTCAGCAGGTCGGTGCGTTCGGGCGTGACGTTCTCCGGCATGACCACCTTCAGCGGGTAGCCCTTGCGACCGCAGATCATCGCCAGCGAAATGCCGGTGTTGCCCGACGTGGGCTCGAGAATCGTCTGGCCCGGGCGGATCAGCCCCTTCTCCTCGGCATCCTCGATCATCGAGCGCGCCACACGATCCTTGACCGAGCCGGTCGGATTGCGCGACTCGAGCTTGGCCCAGATGCGGACGCCGGGCTTGGGACTCAGCCGCTTGAGTTCAACCAGCGGGGTGTGCCCGATTGCCTGGACGATGTCGCCATAGCGCCCTCCGCAGGGCTTGTTGCGAAGCTCCTCGGCAGCCATTGCTTTACCAAGTGTAGCGGTGTGGCAGTCCCGCCCTCAGGAATTGCGAAGGTCCGCGTGCCCGCGGGGAAAGTGGCGCGGGCACGCGGGTTCCTCGCCGGAAAGCGTCAGTACGGATACGGGTACGAGTACGTCGAGGAGGTGCTGGTCGACGTATGCGTCGTGGTCGTCGAGCCCTTCCCCTTGGAGGAAGAGGCCGTGATGACGTGCCAGGTCCCGGGCGGGTCCGGGAACCCGTTCCCGTTTTCCGCTCCCTTCTTCTTGTGGTCACCCGAGTAGTGGTAGAGCGGCTTGCCGCCCAGGGTGACCTGCCAGAAGCCGTGTCGATGGAGCTTGCCGAGCTTGCCCTTGATTCCCGGGCCCTTGGTCAGCTTGGCGTTCTTGGAGACCTTGTAGGGGGGCCAGAAGCTGAAGCAGGCCTGGTTCTTGCACAGAAGGTGATGCGTGGTCTCCGGGGCCAGGTGGTACAGGGTCAGGCCCTTGGAGTCGACGACGATCGTCTTCCCCAGCTTCTTGTTGTGGGCCGCCTTGACCGTCTTCGACCCTGTGCTGGCCAGCGCCAGCCCGGTCAGCGCGGCGAGCGCGAACCCCGCGATGCCGGCGATCGCCATGACCGTCGCGCGGGCCCGGCGTCGCGTACTGAGTGCTGGTTTCCATCCCTCTGTGAACCCGCCACTCGCTCTCGGACACGCCCCTATAGACGCCTGCGGCGGCGCCAGACTTCCCGAGAACATGTCTCCGGGTCCGATGCGCGACGGTCAGGAAAGCGCCCCGCCCGCCATGGCGGGCAGGATCACGAGCGTGTCGGTGGCGCCCACGGCCGTGTCGAGGCCGTCGAGCACGCGAACGTCCTCGTCGTTGAGGTACACGTTCACGTAGCGGTTGAGGCCCCCGTCGGCGCCGAACAGCTGCGCCTGAGTCTCTGGATGGGTGCCAGCCAATGAGCGCAGGATCTCCCCCACCGAGGCGCCGTCAGCGCTCAGCTCCTTCTCACCGCCGACAGCGGGACGTAGAACAGGTGGGATCCGCACCGTGGCCATCTGACTCTAACCCTAGTGGGCGCCGGCGCAGAACGCTTCGTAGTCTGGGAAGACGCCCATCTCGTCGTCCGAGATGGCGTCGGGCTCGCGCGAGCAGATCGGGCACTCCGGATCGCGCCGGACCTTGACCTCGGTCGTCCGCGCGGCGAGCGCGTCATACATGAGCAGGCGGCCGATGAGCGGCTCGCCCTCGCCAAGGATCAGCTTGACGACCTCCGTGGCCTGGAGCAGGCCCATGGTCCCGGGCAGCACGCCGAGCACGCCGTTGGCACCGCACGAGGGAGCGAGCTCCGCCGGCGGCGGCACGGGGAACAGGCAGCGGTAGCACGGCCCGTCATAGGGCTTGAACACCGACAGCTGGCCCTCGAAGCCCAGGATCGCGGCCGACACGACGGGGATCTGCAACCGCACCGAGGCGTCGTTGAGCAGATATCGGGTGGGGAAGTTGTCCAGCCCGTCGACGACGATGTCGTAGCCGGGCAGCACGTCCATAATGTTTTCCGGGCCAAGCCGAAGCGCGTGCTTCTGCACCTTGACGTCCGGATTCAGGGCGTTGATCGCCGCCTCGGCCGAATCGACCTTCGGCATCCCGATCCGCTCGCTCGAGTGGATCACCTGGCGCTGCAGGTTCGACAGATCAACCTCGTCGTTGTCGACGATGCCAAGGGTGCCCACGCCGGCCGCGGCCAGATACAGCGCCGCCGGCGATCCGAGGCCGCCGGCGCCGAGCAGCAGCACCTTGGCATCGAGCAGCTTCTGCTGGCCCTCGATCCCGACCTCGGGAAGGAGCAGGTGGCGCGAGTAGCGCTCGCGCTGTTCGGCCGACAGCGTCCGCGGCACCTCGACCTCGTAGCCCCGGTCCTTCCACAGCGTGATTCCGCCGGTCATCGATTCGACGTTCTCGTAGCCGAGGTCATCGAGCAGCGTCCGCGCGGCCCAGGCCGAGCGGTTGCCCGACTGGCAGTACAGGATCACGTGCTGGGAATGGTCCGGCACCGTCCCCTCGATCCGGCTCTCCAGATAGCTCTTGGGCACGTGCTTGGCGCCCGGCAGATGGCCGCTTGACCACTCCTCGGCCTCGCGCACGTCGACCACGACGGCGCCATTGTTCAGCTGCTCTCGCACGGCGGCGGGATCAACCTCGTCGATCCGGCTCTTGATATTGCGGAGAACCTCTACTCCCGAGGGACTCATGGAAAAACTCCTAAATGCTGTCTGGATTCAATACTTCAGTGAGTATAGCGCGGGTGATTGGGGCGATGGGACGGGTCTCCGGGGTCCCACTGTGGCTTCCGCGCACCGAGTTAGTCCAACGTTCCTGGTGATTATCTCGGACATCGTTGGACTCGTCGCGGACGAGCGTGAAGTGCGAACGCAGCGGCCAAAACACAGCCGCGCAGAACAAGAACAGGGCGCCCCCCGACCGAAGGGCGCCCTGATGACCAGACCCAATCGCAACCCAGCCCGTGTGCTGAGGGCTAAGTGTTGTTAAGGGGTTGCATCAGGATTATCGGTACGGGGCGTTTTGGCCGATATCGGGTGAAGACCCCATCTTGCTCTGACGAGACTGCCCTCGCTCCACTTGACCCGGTCGGTTCACAAATGAAGACCCGTCCCCTGCTCGCCCAGGTTCTCGCGGTGAACCTGCTCCTGGTCGCGGCCACCGTGCTGGTGGCCACGATCGCCGTGGATGCTCACTTCGGCAACCTCGTCAAGGGGCGGGAGTTTCTCGTCCTGGTTCTGGCCATCGTGGCCACCCTGCTGGGAAACTGGCTTCTGCTGCGCCGGCGCTTCGAGCCGCTGGACGAGCTGATCTCGGAGATGGAATCGCTCGACCTGTCGGCCTCGCAGGTCCTGACCCTGGCCAACCATCGGGTCGACAGCGCCGAGGCCAAGCGACTCGACCGTGCCTTCCGCCGCATGATCGCCCGCCTCGAGGCCGAGCGGCGCGAGGCGGGACGAGCGGCCATTCAGGCCCAGGAGCGCGAGCGCCGGCGGATCGCGCAGGACCTTCACGACGAGGTCAACCAGGCCCTGACCGCGGTCTCGCTGCGACTCCAGGCCTCGATCGAGCAGGCCCCTCCCGAGCTCCAGCGTGAGTTGCGGGAGACCAAGCGGTTGTCGAGCCAGGCGATGGAGGAGCTGCTGGCACTGGCCCGGCAGCTGCGGCCCGCCGTGCTCGACGACCACGGGCTGCTCCCGGCGCTGCACAGCCAGGTGCGTGACTTCTCCGATCAGACCGGCATCCGAGCGCGGTTCAACGCGCGCGGCACCGTGCCGAGGCTCAGTCCCGAGCAGCAGTTGGTGATCTACCGCGTCACTCAGGAGAGCCTGTCCAATATCGCCCAGCACGCCGACGCCCACAACGTCGACGTCGAGCTGTCGTTCATCGGCCGCACGCTCCTGCGGATCAGCGACGACGGCCACGGGTTCGCCGGTCCGCGAAACGGCGGGCTGGGGTTGTCCGGAATGCGCGAGCGGGCGCTGCTGGCCGGTGGGCAGCTGTCGATCTGGTCGGGCAACGGCCAGGGCACTCGAGTGGAGCTGACCATTGCCTGAGACCGCCGACACCGCCATGCGCATCCTGATCGCCGACGATCACGGGATCGTCCGCACCGGCATCCGTCTCCTGCTCGAGCGCCAGCCCGGGCTCAGCGTGATCGGGGAGGCCGCGGATGGCGTCGACGCGCTCGAGCAGGCGCTCGCGCTGCGCCCGAACCTGTGCATCCTCGATGTCGGGATGCCGCGCATGACGGGCCTTCAGGCCGCGCGGGCAATCCGCCTGCATCTGAGCGACACGCGCGTGCTGATGCTCTCGATGCACGATGACGACCGCTACCTGTTCGAGGCGCTGAAAGCCGGCGCGTCGGGCTACGTGCTCAAGCGCGAGGCTGATCAGGACCTGGTGGGGGCGGTCCGGGCGGTCGGTCGCGGCGAGGCGTTCCTGACCAACGCGGCCGAGCGCTCGCTCATCCGACAGTGGATGGACGAGGGCTCCGAGGGGCCGCCGGTGCCACTGACACCACGCGAGGAGGAGGTGGTCAAGTTGATCGCCGAGGCACACACCAACGCCCAGATCGCCGAGATCCTCCACCTGTCCGAGAAGACGGTCGAGTCGCACCGGGCCAATGTCCTGCGCAAGCTCGGGATGCGCGACCGCGTCGAGCTCGTGCGCTACGCGATCCGCCGGGGCTTGGTCGAACCCTGAGTCCCCGGGAACGTTGCACCCAATGGCGGCCGATGACCGCGGTCGACCGCCGCGGCACGGGCGCCGGGCGCGTCTACCATCGCCCATCGTGCGCGCCCCGGTCGACCACATCGCCGCCCCCTACTTCCCGCCGCGCCTGCCGTGGATCAACGCCGCCATGCTCCGGATGGATCAGCAGCTCGGCCACCCGGTGCTGGTCGAGTTCTGGGACTTCTGCCGGCCCAACTCGATCCGCACCCTCCCCTACGTCAAGGCCTGGCACGAGCGCTATGCGGCGATGGGGCTGCGGGTCATCGGCATCCATGCCTCGGGCTTTCCGCCCTCACAGGACCCGGCCGCCGTCGAGCATGCCGTCCGGCGATTGGGCATCGACTACCCAGTGGTCGTCGATGTCGAGTTCGAGATCTGGCAGCTCTACGGCAACCTGGGCTGGCCCGGGCGTTACCTGTTCAACCAGGAGCTCAAGCTGTTCGACTACCACTACGGCGAGGGCGGCTACGCCGACACCGAGGAGGCGATCCAGGAACTGCTCGGCGTCGATCGTCCGACGCTCGAGCCGCTGCGGCCCGAGGACAGCCCGGACGCGCGGCTGAGCCCCCAGAGCGAGGACGTCGAGGGTCCATACAGCGGCCCGTACGAGGCCGGGGGCGTCTGGGCGGTCCTTGACGGCGACGGTCAGCTCACCGTCAACGGGCGCACCGTCCCCGTCCACCATCCCGGCTGCTACGAGCTGATCGCGCACCCCCGCAGCACCGAGGGCCGGCTCGAGCTCGACGTCGGCCACGGCGTCACCTGTTACGCCGTCTGCTTCACGCCGGGTCTGGCGTCCTGACCCCGTCGAGCAAGTTGACCAGCTCCGGCGGCGCGTCTGACTCGAGCCTCACCGCGAACCCTGGGCGGTACGGGGACTCGTCCGGGCGCGGTCCCAGAAAGCTGGGTTCGAGCACCCAGCTGCCCGTGTTGATCAGCTGTGGGCCGGCCGGCGGCCGCCACTGCGACCGATCATCGCCGCCGAGCGGCCCGGCCCTGTGGGTGTGCCCGAAGACCACGTGTTCGGCCCGCACGCGCAGCCGCTCAACCACCTGGCCGAACGCGACGATCGCCGCGCGTCGCAGCTCGGGGCCCGAGATGTCGGCGCGCAGCGGCCCCAGGCGCGCGCGGTTGAGCGCGGCGACGACGAGCGGGAAGGCGGCGCCCAGCGCCAGGCGCCGGACGTTGCCGCCACGCCGGCGGCCGGCCAGCGCGCGCCAGGCCTGTGCCGATGCCCCGTGCGAGCTGCGACCAAGATCGGGACCGCCTCGCTCGGCGATGGCGGCGATCCAGGCGTAGATCGGGGCGAGGACGGCCTCGTAGTGCTCGGGCGTGACCGGTCCCTCCGGCGGTTCTCCGACGATCCTGGCCATCACGCCGGCGCCGATCCGCTCGAACATCGGCACGGTTGTGTGCCGATCGCAGTAGTGCCCGTGGATGGCATAGACGTCGTCGCGGAGCCACACACCGGGATACGCCACGCGCACGGCCGCGCCGCCAAACCACCCCGCGACGGTGGCCAGCGGGTCGCTCGGTTCGAAGCTCACGGCGGACTCCAGCCCAAGGGGCGGCGGCGAGGCGGTCTGGAAACGCCGTCCGAGCCAGGGTGTCAGCAGGTGGTGATCGTGGTTGCCCGGAACGATCACCACCTCGGCGCCCGTCGGGAGGGCCGCGCCAACCTCCCGCAATACGGGAGCGGCGGCGCTCAGCGCATCGCGGGCAGGTCCGTGCCGGAGCTCGAGGATGTCTCCCAGCAGCACCAGGCGCTCGCAGTCCGCGACGGCCGCGACGAGGGCCGCGCGGGGGGCGGCCACGCGGAGCTGATCGCGCCGCGTGTGCGAGCCCAGGTGCAGGTCAGAGACGACCAGCGTGCGCAGCTGACGCCCGATCTATGCGGAGGCGGCGGCCATCGCCTGTCGGATGGCCTTGGGCAGCATGAAGCGGACGTCCTCCTGGACGACCTCCAGCTCCTGAACGTCAGCAGCGCCGCGATCGCGGAAGAACGCGATCAGCCGCTGGACAAGCTCCTCGGGCGCGCTCGCGCCCGAGGTGATGCCGACGACACGCTTGCCGGTGAGCCACTCCTCGCGGACCTCATCCTCGTTGTCGATGAGGTAGGAGTCGGCGCCGTGCTCGCGTGCGACCTCCACCAGCCGGTTCGAGTTCGATGAGTTGCGCGAGCCGATGACCAGGACCAGATCACACTCGCGCGCCAGCTGCTTGACGGCGGCCTGGCGGTTGGTCGTGGCGTAGCAGATGTCGTCGGTGCGTGGCCCGACGATCGCCGGGAAGCGCTCCCGCAGGCGATCGATAATCGCCTGGGTCTCATCGACCGACAGCGTGGTCTGCGAGATATAGGCGACCTTGGTCGGGTCCTTGACCTCGAGTCGCTCCGCGTCCGCCTCGGTCTCGATCAGGACGATGTGACCGGGCGCCTCGCCCATGGTGCCCTCGACCTCCTCGTGACCGGCATGGCCGATCAGCACGATCGTGTAGCCCTCGGAGGCGAACTTCTTAGCCTCGACGTGGACCTTGGTCACGAGCGGACACGTCGCGTCGATCGTGTGCAGCGAGCGGGTGCGCGCGTTGGCGTGGACCGAGGGGGCGACGCCGTGGGCGGAGAAGACGACGGTGGCGCCCTCGGGGACCTCGGTCTCGGACTCGACGAATATGGCCCCCCGAGCGCGCAGTTGCGCGACCACGTGCTTGTTGTGCACGATCTCCTTGCGCACATACACCGGGGCGCCGTACAGCTCGAGGGCGTGCTCGACCGTCTGGACAGCGCGGTCGACGCCGGCACAGTAGCCGCGCGGTGCGGCCAGCAGCAGCTTTTCGGGGCCTTGCGCCATCCCGAGACAGTGTAGGAGGCGTGGCGCCGGCCGGAGGAGGGCGGCCTGCCCTAGTCGTTGGCGGTGGCCGCGCTGAGCAGGTCCGCGAACCGGGCCCGCGCCGCTTCGCGCCGGGTGGGCACGTGCTCGGACGGCACCCCGTCGGCGGGCGGCTCGTACCCGCGCAGGATCTGGCGGGCAACCGAGGCGCGGTGGACCTCGTCGGGACCGTCGTAGATCCGGGCCGCGCGCGCATACCGGTACATCGCCTCGAGGGGCAGGTCGGTCGAGTAGCCCAGCGCACCGTGGGCCTGGACGGCGCGGTCGATCACGTCGTGGAGCACTCCGGCCCCGAAGAACTTGATCATGGCGATCTCGGTGCGGGCGGCCGCGACACCCTCGGTGTCCATCTTCCAGGCCGCGTGCAAGGTCATCAGCCTGGCGGCCTGCAGCTGGGCCGCCGAATCGGCGATCCAGTTCTGGACCGACTGGTGGCCCGACAGCGTGCTGCCGTGGGCATAGCGGTACAGCGAGCGTTCGCACAGCATGTCGAAGGCCCGCCGCGCGACCCCCAGCCACCGCATGCAGTGGTGGATCCTGCCGGGGTACAGTCGCTGCTGGGCGATCAGGAATCCTGCCCCCTCGGCACCGAGCAGCGCGCCCGCCGGGACGCGCACGTCCTCGTAGACGATCTCGGCGTGGTTGCCGTAGCGCCCGAAGCTGTCGTACGGATGCTCCATCGTGGCCACGTCGCGCAGGATCCTCACACCGGGCGTGTCGGCATCGACGACGAACATCGAGGCTCGCTGATGGGGTCGCGCGTCGGGATCGGTGACCGCCATGACGATCAGGAAGTCGGCGATCGAGCCGTTGGAGGAGAACCACTTGTGACCGTTGATGACCCACTCGTCGCCGTCCTTCACCGCGCGCGTCTTCAGCAGGGTCGGGTCCGCGCCGGCGGTGTCGGGTTCGGTCATGCTGAAGGCCGACTTCAAATCGCCGGCCAGCAGCGGGTGGAGGTAGCGGTCCTTCTGCTCGGCCGTGCCGGCGAGCGCGAGGATCTCGGAGTTGCCCGAGTCCGGCGCCGCGT
This sequence comes from uncultured Solirubrobacterales bacterium, assembly GCA_963737535.1. GTDB lineage: Bacteria > Actinomycetota > Thermoleophilia > Solirubrobacterales > Solirubrobacteraceae > Palsa-465. The sequence continues at coordinate 123,672 of CAVTTU010000034.1, read as the reverse complement.
TGCCGAAGGCCAGCGGAGCGATCGGCGTTGTGCCCAGGATCTCGTGCATGAGCCCCAGCTTGACCTGGCCGTACCCCTGCCCGCCCAGCTCGGGATCGAGATGCGCGGCCCACAATCCCTGCGCCTTGACCTGTTCCTGGACGGGCGCGAGCGCCGCCGTCAGCCCCTCCCACCCGAGCTCGTCAAGGAGCGTCTCGAGCGGCCAGATCTGTTCTCGGACGACCGTCAGCATCCAATCGAGCTTGGTCTCGAACTCGGGCTCGGTGGAGAAGTCCCAGGACACGCACGCGGAGCCTACCGCGACGCGGACGCAACTATCAGCCGATGCCGCTCGGCGATCATCTAGGCTGACGTGGTGCCCCAACAGCACCTAGACCGGCTGACCTCGATCGATGCCTCGTTCCTGGCCCAGGAGGGAGCAGCGTCGCACATGCACATCGGGGGCTTGCTGCTGTTCGAGGGCCCTCCACCGGCTTTCGAGGACTACCTCAACCATGTTCGCGGCCGCCTGCACCTGGTGCCGCGCTACCGTCAGAAGCTCGCCACGCCGCCGCTGGAGACCGGGCGTCCGCTCTGGGTCGACGACCCGTCGTTCAATCTCGAGTACCACATCCGCCATGCCGCACTCCCCGCCCCGGGAACCGAGGAGCAGCTGTTCAGATTGGCCGCGCGGATCGCGTCACAGCAGCTCGACCGGGCCAAGCCGCTGTGGGAGAGCTGGCTGGTTGAGGGCTTGGAGGGCGACCGCTTCGCGCTGCTCTTCAAGACGCATCATTCGCTGGTCGACGGGGTCTCGGGCGTCGATCTCGCGACCGTCCTGTTCGACCTCAGCCCCAACCCGGCGCCGGCGCCGACCGATCTCGAACCGTGGCAGCCGCATCCGGAGCCGTCGGCCGCCGAGCTGGCGCTGGCCGGGCGTGCGCGGGGCCGTGCGCACGACCGCCGACCTGGTGACCCGCGCCCTCACGGCCCTGCACCCATCCGGGCAGTTCGCTGGGGGTCGTCAGGGACGCCGCCGAGGGACTCGGGGAGATCGTGTGGGCCGGACTAAATCCTGCCCCGGAGACCCCGCTCAACGTCGAGATCGGACCCCACCGCCGTTTCGCGGTCGTGCGCCAGCAGCTGGCCGACTACAAGGAGGTCAAGGACGCGCTCGGCGGGACCGTCAACGACGTCGTGCTGACGGTGGTCTCGGGCGCGCTGGCCGGGTGGTTGCGTTCGCGCGGCGTCCGCACCGAGGGACTGGAGATGCGCGCCCTGGTTCCGGTCTCCGTGCGGGCCAAGGATGACCGTGGCTCGCTCGGCAACCAGCTGACCGTGATGCGCGGTCCGCTGCCGGTCTACATCCGCGATCCGGTGGCGCGGCTGCGCTTCGTGAGGCAGGCCATGGACGGACTCAAGGAGTCAAAGCAGGCGGTTGGAGCGGCGACGCTGGCCCAGGTCAACAACCTCGCCCCGCCGACGATCCTTGCCCAGGCCAGCCGGCTGAACTTCTCCACGCGACTGTTCAACCTGATCGTCACCAACATTCCGGGCCCCCAGGTGCCGCTCTACGTTCTCGGACGCCGGCTCGAGGTCCTGTTCCCGATCGCCTTCCTGCCCGACCACCATGCCCTCGCCGTGGCCATCATGTCCTACGACGGCGGGATCGACTACGGGCTGCTGGGCGATTTCGACGCCCTCCCCGACATCGACGTGTTCGCCGAGGGGATCGACGCGGCGCTGAATGAGCTGCTCGACGCCGCCCGCGGCAGGCGCGGACGCGCCGCGGCGACCAACGGCCGGGCCAGCACGCCGAAAGCCGCGCCGCAGCGCCCCAGCAACGGCGGGCCGGAGGCCATCCTTCCCTCCGGGCACGGCCGGACCAAGCGCGGCCCGGCGGCGGACATGCGGGCCAAGCGCACCCGTGGCTCCCGGCCGGCGCGCAAACGGCCCGACGGCAGCTAGTACTAGCGACCGTTGCCGGACCGCTCGGTTGCTGCGCCACCGTTCTCCGGATACGGTTCCGGCATGGCGGAGGATCTAATTCAACCCGGCGAGACGGCCTTTCGTCTCGAGTTGACCGCGGCGCAGCTGAAGATTGTCTACGCCGCGCTCAAGTCGCTGTACGACGACCTCGGGCACGAGGAGCGTGATGTCCGGAAGGTGGTCGCGTCCGTGCTCGACAAGCTCCCGGGCGAGCACGACATCCGCGCGATCGATCTGGATCGGGAGCTCGGTCGCTCCTGACCGATGGGCGGCTGCCCATGTGGCCCACCGACCAACCTCGGCACGACCATGGCGTTATTACAAGCAGCGTGGGGGTTTCGGCGTCAGCGCGCCCCCTACCTCACCGCCCAGTCTCGGCCGGGACACCGTCTCGGCGGTTGTCCGGCGGGCGGAGCGTCGTCGGGCGGGTTTCCGGGGAACGGACCCGCCTGACGCGTTGAACGCGTCGGCTGGGCTGGCCGAGTTCGCGGACCCGGCTCAGAACCCGAGCGCGAACTTGGCGTCCTCGCTCATCCGATCGGGCGTCCAGGGCGGCGAGAAAGTCATCGTCGGGTGCACCGCGTCTACGCCGGCGAGCTCGGAGACGAACTCCTCGATCTGCTCTGAGACCTGCGGGCCGATCGGGCAGCCGGGGCTGGTCAGCGTGTATGTGACCCTAACCGTGCCATCCTCGATCTCAACGTCGTAGATCAGGCCAAGCTCGACGAAATCGAGCCCCAGTTCGGGGTCGATCACGTCGCGGAGAGCCTCGGTTATGTCTTCTACGGAGGGCATGTCAGCTCAGTGTATGAAAACAGCTTTGCGAGCTTGCTGGTGATGGCGAGATTTCGCTAGGTTTCGCGAATCGTCGACTTCGATGACAAGCCCGCGACGCTGCGCTGCCAGGGCGACGAGGACCGGACGACGCAGGGAAGCCGACGCAGAGCGTTGGCCCGGGCAATTCGTTCTCAGTCGGACGTCGTCGTCGACCTCACGGATCTCGTCTTCGCTGACCCGTCACTGATGCTCGACCTCGCGATGCTGGCCCGCCGCCTGCGCACTCACGGCCGGGCGATCCTGCTCCGCGGGGCCCAGCCGCAGATCTGGACGTTGATCGAGGTCGTCGGCCTGCATCGCCTCCCCGGGGTCAAGTTCGAGGGCCCCGCGTCGGCGCTGGCCTGAGCAGCGCCGGACAGCTCGCGGCGATCACCGGCCGCGTGATCGGGGCGGAGTAGCCTTAGAGGCAATGCTCTTCCTGCTGCTGTTGATCTGCTGGCCGGTGGCCGAGGTGTTCGTCGCCATCAAGGTCGGAGAAGCGATCGGCGCGCTGCCGACGATCCTGCTGCTGATCGCGAGCTGGCCGCTGGGAGCGTGGGTGCTCCGCTCGCAGGGTCGCGCGGCGTGGCGGCGCCTCAGCGCCGCCGTGGCGGAGGGCAGAACCCCTGCCCGCGAGGTGATCGACGGGGCACTCGTGCTCGCCGGGGGCTTCCTGCTGATGATCCCCGGCTTCATCACCGATGTCGTCGGTCTGGTGCTGCTGCTGGCGCCCACCCGGATGCTGCTGCGCATGGCGCTTCAGCGGAACTTCCGCAGCCGCCTGGTCTCGGGGACCGTGCGCTTCGCCCAGCGGCACTACGACGTCGATTCGACGGCCCACGACATCGATCCCCCGCCGCTCAAGCCTTGACAGCATCGGGGCAGTCGCCGCTTCGAATCGTCGCGTTCGGAGACCTTGACGCGGGCGTGTGGGGCGCGGCGATCGGCACCGAGGAGCCACTGTTCGTCGCCTCGGTCGGCGGCCGCCAGCTGAGCGGAGTGGCCGGCATCGCAGGCACCGATGGGGACGGTGAGTGGCGCCTGACCGCCGACGGGATCGAGCTCGTGGTCCTCCCGGCAACCGAGCGCGTGCCCGGCGCCGACGGCCATGCGCTCGAGGGGTTCGACCAGCTGTGCCACGTTCACGGCCGGATCGCCACCGCGACCGATCCGGAGGGCGAGGTTGAGTGTCTGGGGCGGCGCGCCGAGCGCGAGGTGGCCGACCCGCGCGACCTCGATTCGGTGCGCGATGTGTCGGCTTGGTTCGCCGTCGACGACGGGCTGGCGATGACCGCCCTGCGCCGGCGCAAGGCGCGCGGCCACGACCGCGACCTGACCGTCGCGGCGATCCTCGATGCCGCCGGGAGCCCGGCCGTGGAGGAGCCACGGCTGTCCACCACCTACGACGCGGCCGGGGCGCCGGCGCGGATGGGCCTGGAGCTGTGGCTGCCCGAGCAAGAGGGCGACCAGCAGTACCCGCGACGGATGGCGGGCGAGGCGGCCGGCGACGCGGCCGGTGCCAGCGGCGACGGCGTCGAGCTCACCGCACGGCCGCTCCGTTGCCACAGTCGCGGTAACGACGGGACCGGGATCTACCTCCTGCTGCGACACCCATGACCCGAATCGAGGCCGTCATCAGTGACTTCGGGGGCGTGCTGACCTCGCCCCTGATCGACTCCTTCACGGCCTTTCAGGAGGCCGAGGGCATCTCGCTCGAGCATCTTGGGCAGGCGATGGCCACGGTGGCCCTCAAGACGGGCAAGAACCCGCTGTTCGAGCTGGAGAAGGGGAGGTTGAGTGAGGCGGAGTTCCTGCGCAGCCTGGCTGAGGTGCTGACCGAGCAGCTGGGCGAGCCGGTGACCCTGCACGAGTTCGGCCAGCGCTACTTCGAGCACCTCGAGAGCAACCCGCCGATGATCGACTACATGCGCGAGCTCAAACGCCGCGGGTACAGGCTGGCGATCTGCACCAACAACGTCCGCGAATGGGAACACCGGTGGCGCTCGATGCTCCCCGTCGACGAGATCTTCGAGGTCGTGGTCGACTCCGGGTTCGTGGGCACGCGCAAGCCCGAGCCCGAGATCTACGAGATCACGCTGCAGCGGCTGGGCGTCGAGCCAGCGGGGGCTCTGTTCGTCGACGACGTCGAGCTCAACTGCCACGGCGCGCGAGAGCTGGGTCTCTCAGCCGTGTGGTTCCAGAGCACTCGAGCAGGCGATCGAGGAGATCGAGCAGGCGCTGGCCGCGCCCACGGATCAGTTCTCGGCGCCCAGCCGGTCCCAGCAGTAGAGCTCGAGGCACTCCGCCGCCAGCTGCACGCAGCGCTCATCGGAGAGCCACGGCAGCACGGTGTCGAACGCCTGCTCCTCCCCCACGCCGGCCTCGAAGGCCTCCTCGCCACGGAAGCCGGCGGCGATCTTCAGCGCCTCCCGCCGGTTCTCGCCCAGGGACGGAAACACGTTGACGAGGAACTCCTTGTTGGGGAGCGGGTGCCCGAACTCGAGCGACGCATGCCAGGCCGCCAGCATCGACAGGTCGTGCTCGTCGAGGTCGGCCACTGCCTTGGCGTAATGGGATTCCAACTCCGACTCGGGGATCTCGTCGACCCACGCGCGGACTACCTCCCCAAGGATCTGGCGACGCGCTTCGCGCCCAACCGACTCGGCGATGACCCTAATCGCGTTCTGCGGTTCGATGAAGCACAGTGACATTTCGGCTCCGGTTGTGGATGACGCCGCAGAAGGTAGGCGGTGCCCCGGACGGAGCCGGTTTCGCACACGAGTCCAACGATAACCGAGATTATCTAGAGAAACGTTGGACTCGGCCCGCGACTGCCCGACCCAGGGTCGCCTCCGCAGGGCGATCCCTTCGGAACCTGCTATGGCGCGTTCGACGCCGGCCCCGGAGGCGGATGGACCGGCAGGATCACCGGGGGCCGGGGCTTTTGGTTGAAGTCGAAGTCGGCGGCGAGGTTCCCGAGCAGCGGGTTTGCCTCGCGCACGTCGGGCCGCGGGTCGGGACGGCCGTCGTTGGCCGGATTCAGCCGCTGACCGCCCAGGAAGTCGTCCTCGATGAACTTGTTGTAGGCGTCGTGGCTCAGCACCTGGTGGTCGATGAAGCCGGTGCTGGCGTAGGGACTGATGACGAGGCCCGGGACCCGCATGCCGTAGCCGTCCTGGTCGACCGACGGCGGTACGACGTGGTCGTAGAACCCTCCCCAGTCATCCCAGGAGAGGAAGATCGCCGTGCTGGTCCAGTCGGGGCTCTGCATGATCGCGTTGATCAGGCCGGTGACGTAGGTCTGGCCGGCGCTGACCAGGGCCGGCGGATGCTCTGAGACCTTGCCGTTGGGGGTGACCCACGAGACGGCCGGCAGCGTGCCGTTCTTGGCCGCGGTGAAGAAGCTGGTCAGGCTCTGGACCCTGGACAGCTGGCCGTCCTGGCGGACGGTGGTGAAGTCGGGCAGGGGATTCCAGATGCCGGGGGTCTTGGGGCCCTGCTTGACCGGCGCACAGCTCATCGCGGCGTCGTTCTCACAATCGGGCTCGGTGCCCTGAAACACGTAATAGCCCCAGCTGACCCCCTTCGCGTGTAACAGGTAGGTCATATCCGTCCAGGCGTAGTGGAGCGTGTGATCGGAGGGCGCGCCGGTCCCGGGCAGGTGGTCGGCGTTGGGATTCTGGAGGGCGTCCCGGCACGAGAACGCGTTCAGCGGATTCGTGCAGAAGCCCGACCACTCGGACACTTGGTAGAGGTGTTCGGGCAGGCTCCACGAGGACGCGGACTCGAACATGTGGTCCTGGAGCACGAAATCCTTGGCGTAGGTCCAGTAGTTGGGGATCTCGCGGGCGTCGTGGTAGCCCATCACATCGATGCACTTGCTGGCCTGGTCCTGCTCGCAGGGGCTGCAGTTGGGGTCATCGGTGCTGCAACTGGCCCCCCGCTCGGCCTGACCGACGAAGCCGTCCATGAGACCGCCGTGGATGTCGGCGGTGGCGTTGTCAGCGTTGTGGGGACCGCCGAAGTTGACGTCGGCGGAGTCGTGGAAGGGGGCCACGCAGCCTCCATTGAGGGGATCCGGTACGCATACGCCGTGAGGGATCCCGTCGGCCCTCGGGTAGGTGCCGAAATACGAGTCGAACGAACGGTTCTCCTGCATGATGATCACGACGTGCCGGATCTTGTGGATGCCGCTCAGCACGTTGATCGTCACGGTCGGCGAGTACGACCGGACGTTGCGGGTATCCCCGGGCAGCGCCGCGCGCAATAGATGGATGCCGCCGACGCTGAAGCGACGATGTGCCAGGTAGGTCGAGTCCGTACCCAGCACCGGGCGCACGAGAGTGCGCCACCGGCCGCCGACGCGTTGCTGGATGAGCACGCCCTGGCCCGCGTGCGAGGGGCTGACGGCCCCGGCCAGCGTGACGAGATCTCCGCTGTCGGGAGTGGTCGGGGATGCCGCCAGCGTGATCCGCGCGAGAACCTGCTGCACCTTGGTCGCGCTTCTCAGCCCCGCTCCGCTGGCGTACCACTGCCGCGTGGTCCGGACGAGGCCTGGCCCACGAGTGAACGTGTAGAAGCCGGTGTCGTCGGCAGTCGTTCGCAGGACGCGGCGGAAGCTCGATTGTCCAGGCAGCTGCTGCCAGAGCGAGACCCGTGCGCGGGCGGAATGCGGGCCGCGCGCCTGGCCCTGGAGCACCACCGCGTCGCCGGCGTGCGAAGGATTGGGCTCCGACCTCAGCGTCAGCACAGGCAGTGCGATTGCGCCGGCCGGAGCGCCGAGACCGGCGCAGACCACGCACACCAGTGGGACGAGCTTGCGGGGCAATCGAACCTCCGGGACGGCAGCGAGCCTCCCCGAAACCGTAACCCAAGCGGCAGGCTCGAGTTGCGGCGAACCGGTCAGAGTCTCAGCGCGCCGCGGACGCGATCCAGGACCTCCGGATCCGGTACCGCCCCGGCGGGGAGGCCGAGGCGGGCCCGTTCGCCCCGCCCCCAGTTGTAGAGCCCCACGTCGAGCGCCTCGAGCGGAAGCTGGCAGGCGTCGGCCAGGTCCCGGGCACGCCGCTCGAGCAGCAAGGGGTCGCCGATGCCGAGCGCACGCTTGGCCGCCAGCGTGACCTCGCCGCCGCCGCCGAGCTGGAGCTTTGCCGCCTGCAACTCGTAGGCTCCGACCCGGCCGAGCGTGACCAGCAGATCGAAGCGAGCGTCGCGGTGCAGGCCCGGAAGCGCGAGCCGTTCGAACACGCGCTCGAACCGCCGCTCGGCCGTCCACGCGGCATCGCCCACGAACGCGGCCGCCTGCGAGCCGGATCGGGCGGCCCAGGCGCGGTAGGCCTCGAGGGTACGCGTCCCGCGGGCCGGGTCGTGAGCGGTCCGCGGCCCCGTCGACACGTCGTCCAGCGATGGCAGCTGTCCGCCGGCCCAGGGTGTGCGCACGCGCGCGATCGCCGCGAACGGATCCTCGCCATCGTCGAGCGGGCAGAGGTACGCGATCAAGAAGCCGAGCCAGGTCCGTTCTTCCAGATCCCCGCCGGCGGCCATCTCGGCGTACAGGCCTGGCGGATCGCGCTCGAGGAGCTCGAGCCGGGCCGCCGCGAAGGCCAGCTCTTCGGCCAGGCGCTCGGCATCCTCGCTCGAGCGCAGGCCGGGCAGCAGGCCCGACTGATAGCCGTCCTCGGCGCCGCGCGCGAGTCGGCGGATGCGTACGCCACCGGTCGCTGCCGGCTTGGCCTGGCGGGGTGAGCGCTCGCGCGGCGCGGCCACGCGGGGCGCGCTCGACGACATCACGGGGCGAAGCTCGATCGACTGCTCCCGCGAACAGATGGGGCAGTTCTGGACCAAGCGGTTGTGGCGGCAGAACGTCGGCACCAGGAGGCGAGGATAACGATGGCCCGCCGGGCCCGAGTGAGCGCCTCGTGTATGCGGCTCAGCTTTGCCGCACGCCGTCGGAGCGGCGCTCGCGGTAGGAGCGCGCCTTGGCTCGATTGCCGCACACGTCCATCGTGCACCAGGCCCCGGAGTGGTTCTTGGTGTGGTCGTAGAAAGCCCACTCGCAGCTGTGCTCGCGGCACGCCTTCAGGCGCGGCCACGTCCCTTCGGCGATCGCGCGTTGGATGATCGTCAGCAGGCGACCGAGACCGGCGTCCACTCCCGTCGCCTCGGGCTCGAGCTGCGCCCCGCCGTGCTCGTCGAAGTGCAGCGCGAATCGCGCCCGTCGCGCGGCCCCGTCGAGGATTGCTGTGGCCTCGTCCGGCGGTTGCGCCCCGCCGTTGTGGGCGAGCAGGACCGCGCGCAGGGCCTCTCGCAGCTCGAGCGCGCGCGAGAGGTCGGCGGAACCGGCCTTCAGCGGTGGCGCGGCCAGCCCGCGCCGCTCGAGCCAACCGGCCAGGTCAGCGGGGCTGGCGATCTCCTCGGTCCCGGCCTCGATGTCGATCGTGTTGACGAAGGCACGGACGTGCTCCAGCTCTCCGGGGGCCTCCTGCTGCTTGCTCATAACCAGCAATGTTAGTTGAACGGTGACGTAACTGTCTATACTTGTTAGATAGTTATCAACGCAAGGGACGGAGACGCTATGCATCCTGGTCAGCTCCTTTTCCTCGCCGCCCGCGAGCATCGTCGGGATCTGCTGCGAGCGGCCGGACAGCGGCGGCGGATGGATCCCGGACAGACGCCGGTCACGCGCGTGACCCTCCGCTACGCGAGCTCGGCCGACGACGGCCGGCTGCGCGAGCTCGCCGAACTCGACTCGCGCGCCGATGCCCGAGCTGCCGGCGTTGGTGGCCGAGGTCGATGGACGTCTGCGCGCGGCGCTGCCGCTCGACGGCTCAGCCCCGGTGGCGGATCCGTTTCACCGCGGCGCCGAACTGATCCAGCTGCTGCGCGTGCGCGCGACGCAGCTCGCGGGGGCCTAGCCCCGGCCGAGCCGCGCGATCCCGCCCAGGAACAGCTCGGTGGCGAACCGGGCCGCGCCGTCGACGTCCGCCGGCGTGCGCTCGGCCATGCGGACCCCGAGCTCGAGCGCGACGCCGGCCATCGCGCCCGACATGTACTCGGCGTCGAGCGGGGGAACGTCGCCGCGAGCGATCGCGGCGCGCAGGTCCTCGAGCAGCTCATCGATGCCGGCGCCGAGGATCGGATCGCCGAACAGGGAGCGGATCGGCCCGGCGTTGCGCTGCATCAGCTCGAACATCAGCTGATCCTCGACCAGGAAGGCGAACCAAGCCCGGTAGGCGTCGCCGACGAACTCCTCGAGCGTGCTTGCGCTGGGCGCGCACGGTTCGCAGCCGCCGCCGAACCTCCTGGGCGCTCTCGTCGACCACCGCGCGGAACACCGCCTCCTTGTCGGGAAAGTAGTTGTAGAAGGTGCCCGAGGCCAGGTCAGTCCGGCGGATCACGTCGCGGACGCCCGCGGCGTCGTAGCCGAGCTCGGCGAACACCTCGCGCGCCGCGTCGAGGATCGCCGCGCGGTTCTGTGCCTTGGTGCGCTCGCGCTTGCCCGCTCGGCATCCAGCCTCCTTGCCGCTGAGGACGGCGGTTGAGCTCATGTCGCCGCGACCGGCGCCAGCGCTGCGGCGCGCGCCGGGACGGGCAGGCTGAACCCGGCCGCGCGCGCCCGCGCCGCGCCGGCCTTGAGCTCCTTGCGCAGGTCGTAGAGGTAGTTGTCGAAATCGACCTGCATCGTGTGGCGCTTGGAGGCGACGTAGCGCTTGAACATCCTCTCGCGCTCCCGGTAGCATGTCGCGTTCCATGTCGCGCCGCGTGGGCAGGCGATACTCGCCGCGCAGGTAGGAGGCGATCCACCGCCCCTGGGCCTCGGCCAGCGGCATCGTCGCCCCGAGCGGCTGCAGGAGCGCGATGAAGGCGAGGTTGTCGATCCCCGGCTTGAACACCCGCCGGAACAGCGGAAGATCGTTGTCGGGAGCCGAGATGAAGTCCTCGTCGAAGAACGGGAAGCTGACCTTGTAACCCGTGCACCAGACGATGATGTCGATGGGCTCGACGCTGCCGTCCTCGAAGCGGACGCTGCCGCCCTGCAACTCCGAGATGTTCGGCTTCCACGTCATCTCGCCGTGGGCGATCCGGTTGAGGAAGTCGGCCGAGATGGTCGGGTGGGCCTCTCCGATCTTGTGGTCGGGCTCGGGCAGCCCGTAGTCCTGCACCTTGCCCACCCCGACCCGATACATCGACATCAGAATCGCCCGCCGGAACGAGAAGGGGAGGATCGGGGTCAGCGAGTTCACGCCGATCTGGTCGAGCGGGCGCCCGAACAGGTACTTGGGCAGGATGTAGGCCCCGCGGCGCGAGGAGATGAACGTCCTGTTGGCCACGAAGCTCGACTCCACGGCGATGTCCATCGCGCTGTTGCCGATTCCCACCACGAGCACGTTCTTTCCGCGCATGGCGCTGTTCTCGATGTAGTGGTGCGAGTGCATCTGGGTGCCGTCGAACTGGCCGGGAAAGGCGGGCTCGGGCCAGCGGGGATCCCAGTGGTGACCGTTGGCCACCAGCACCATGTCGTACGCGCTTGGTGCTCGCCGCTGTCGAGCGTGACCGACCAGACGCCGTCGTCCCCGCGCCCCGCGTGCTCGACCCCGGAGTTGAAGACGATCTTGTCGCGGAACCCGAAGTGATCGACGTAGCTGTCGAAATAGCGCGCTATCTCGGTGTGGTGCGGAAAGTCGGGGTAATCGGCCGGCATCGGGTAATCCGAGTACTCCATCCGCTCGCGCGAGGTGTTGATGTGCAGCGACCGGTAGGCCGACGAGACGCCGTTCTTGTTGCCGAACACCCAGTTGCCGCCGACCCGATCGGACTTCTCGTAGCACTCGAACGGCAGCCCACGCTCGTGCAGGGCCTTGGCCACGGCGATCCCCGAGGAGCCGGCACCGATCACGCAGGTCGAGGGAAGCTGGGTCATCGGCGGCGCTCCTGGAGGTGAGGTCTGAGGGCGGTCGGGACCGGCCGGCTGGATGCGCTGACCGTCCGGATTCGTCCGGCACGCGCGTCGTGGAACCAGGGTCGGATCGCGGCAGACTAGTCAAAAATGACGGGGGCGTCAAGTTTGCGCTGCCCGCACCTCCGCCTCCTGGCGACGATGCTCGCGCCCGCGCTGGATCACCTCGCCGAAGCTCTTGAACCGGAAGATGAACACGAGCGCTCCGAAGCCGAGCACCGCGCCCAGCACCGCCGTGGCGATCTGCTGACCGACCGAGAAGGCAGCCACCTCGGTGCTGCCGGCGAAGATCGTCAGGAGCAGGGCCTGCTGCACGTCCGAGGCCCCCTGGCGTGAAGGGAAACACCGACGCGACGACCTGGACGCCGAGCACGAGGAGCGCGTTTCGCACCGATCCCCCGATGTGGAACGCATCGAGCATCGCCCAGTAGGCACCGAACCGGAACACCCAACTGGCAAACTGCCAGCTAGCCATCTCGCGCCCGTAGCGCCGGCGGTCGCGCAGGATCGTGAACCCCTGCCTCACGCGCTGCCAGAACGCGCGCACGCGCGCCGAGAGAAGCGCGAAGCCGACGAGGAAGGCGATGGCCAGAGCGGTCACGAAGAACAGCGTGAAGCGCATGTTGGCGGCGAAGAAGCTGATGTCGAAGGCGGGCAGCTTGGAGAAGTCGGGCGGCTTGGGGAACACGCCCTGGGTGAATGCGAAGCACATCACCAGTAGCCCCATGAACCAGTCGAACGGCACGACGGTGAACATCGCCGCCGCGACCGTCGGGTAGCTGCTCGGCGGGATCGACAGCCGCGTCAGGAACAGCTGGGCGATATTGCCGCCCCCGAGCGGGAACACGTTGTTGATGGCGTAGCCGACCATGTAGGCGCCCCACACGTCGCGCCAGCGGATCGTCTCGCCGGGATACGCGGCGCGTACCGAGTTGAACAGGGCCCGCGAGCGCAGCAGCAGGTAGATCGCGTACAGGGCGAGCGCGATCAGCAGCGAGCCCCAGCGGAGACTGGCCAGCTGGGAGAAGAACTGCCCGGCCGACTCGAGCACATGCGAGATCGTCGTCTGGATCGATGTGCCGTGATGCACGACTGACCGCGTCGACCGTCATCGACAAACGGTGGCACATCGGTGGGTCGATCCGCGCCCGTGGGACCACGCATAAATAGACCCGGGGGGCCCAGATCCATCTGGGCCCCCCGGAGAGTCAGGGAAGTGGGGGCGCAGTTCCCTGACCGACAGGGGCGAGTTTCCCCGTCCCAAGCCTTGAGTAAACCTAAATCCTCATCGACAGGTGTCTAGCCAAACCGCCGACGTGCCCGAGCAGGATTTAAACGTGCAGCCTCGTGAACTCGACTGCAAGATCTTGTGTCGCGCCGGAGTGAAAATTCCGCCGGTGCTCCGTCATGGACGGTTGCGGGGATTCTTGGGTCCAAATACGGGTTCAGCGGCTTCGGGCCGCGTATGTGTCGATAAGCACAGATCTGCCGCCGGATGACCGCGCGCCGCCGCTGGTCAGCCCGACCGAGTTCCGGGGCCGCTGAAGAACTCCTCGCCCGGACGCACGCTGCCGGCCGCCTCGGCCTCGTGGCGCAGGGTGCGGTCGGCCTCGCCGCTCCAGGCGCCGATGGCCAGCTTCTCGCGGTCCTCGTCCATCGGGCTGCCGCCCAGGTCCTTGTTGACGATCCGCGCGCACTTGCGGCCCTCGGCGATCGCCGTGACGACCAGCGACTGGCCGATGCGCGCGTCGCCGCAGGCGTACACGCTGCTTGACGTTGGTGCGGTAGGTCTGGTGGGTGCGGACGTTGCCCCGGTGGTCGATGGCCAGCCCGAGCTGCTCGATCAGGCCCGTCGTGCTCGGGATGCTCGAAGCCGATCGCGATCAGCACCAGGTCGGCCTCGAGCGACGAACTCGCTGCCCGGGCACCGGCGTCAGGTCGCGCGAGGAGGTGCCCGTCACCTGGCGGGCGTAGACGTGGCTGACGGCACCCGTCCTGCCGCCGAAGCCGGTCACCTCGGTGCCCCAGCGGCGCTTGCCGCCCTCCTCGAGCGCATAGGTCATCGGCGTCCGCTTGGGCGGCAGCGGCCACGGATGGCGCGGATCGTGGCCGCTCTGCGGCAGCTGCGGCGTAGACGTCGAGCATCACGACGCTGCGGGCGCCCTCGCGGTGGGAGTTCGAGATGCAGTCCATCCCGGTGTCGCCGCCGCCGATGACGATCACCTTCTTGCCCGCTGGCGGTGATCTCGGTTCCGGGCTCGGCGCGCGCGGTAGGGCCGGCCCTCCTCGGCGGCGACCCAGCGGTTGCGCTGGTAGAGGTAGTCCATCGCGAAGTGGATCCCTCGCAGCTCGCGCCCGGGCGCGTCGAGGTCGCGGGAGACCCGCGAGCCGATCGTGACCACGATCGCGTCGAATGCGCTCCTGGAGCTCGCGGCCCGGGATGTCGCGGCCGACGTCGGTGTTGTAGACGAACTCGATCCCCTCCTTCTCGAGGATCGTCGACGCGGCGGTCGATGATCCACTTCTCGAGCTTCGCGTCCGGCACGCCGAAGCGCATCAGCCCGCCGGGGCCCTCGTCGCGCTCGTACACGGTCACCGTGTGGCCGCACTGTTCAGCTCGGCGGCGACGGCCAGCCCGGCCGGTCCGGCGCCCACGACGGCGACGGTCCGCCCGTGCGCCGGTCCGGCGGCTCTGGCACGACCCAGCCCTCGGCGAAGGCCCGCTCGACGATCGCCAGCTCGATCTGCTCGATCGTCACCGGGTCGTCGTTGATCGCCAGCACGCACGCCGATTCGCACGGCGCCGGGCAGATGAGGCCGGTGAACTCGGGGAAGTTGTTGGTCGTGTGGAGCTGGTCGATCGCCTCGCGCCACTTGTCGCGGTAGACGAGGTCGTTCCAGTCCGGGATCAGGTTGCCGAGCGGACAGCCCTCGTGGCAGAACGGAATGCCGCAGTCCATGCAGCGGGCGCCCTGGCGCTGAAGCTCGGCTCGCGGGCTGCAGCGCGAAGTACTGGTGGTAGTCGCGCACGCGCTCGCGGGGATCGCGCTTGTCGAAGCCGACCCGGTGGATCTTCAGAAACGCGCCGAGCTCGCCCATGAGGGCTGGTCAGAGTAGCAGCGCATCGCAAAAAACCTTAGAGTTCGTCCCGTGCGTAGGAGGGTGCTGGCACTCGGGGCCGGAGCGCTGGTGGCGATCGCATTGGCGACCCCCTCGTGGGCGGCTGCGGACTCGAGGTCCGCGGCGCCTCCGCCGCCTCCGCCGGCGCCGTCGATCACGCCTCCACGCCTCCAGGACCCGACTGCCACACGGCGGGGACGTCGTCCTCTCGGGGCGGGCGACAGGCGTCGCGACGGGCACGAAGGTGCATCTCTTCAGGGCTCTGTATCCATATCACCACCGCAAGCTGGTCAAGACGACCGCCAACGGGCGCCACCGGAACCTTCTCCTTCGTGGTCCACACGTCAGAGAACATCAGCTACACGGTGACCCTGGCCGGGACGATGGCCCACGCCCAGGTGCAGGTCGGGGTCCTCGGCAAGGTCTTCATCAAGCTCAAGGCGCTGACCCTGGGCCGCGCCGGCGTCACGATCGTGTTGTTCCACCCCAAGGACATGAAGTGGGGACGTTTCCGCGTGCACTGGTGGTTCGGCCAGCGGCCGCAAGGGCCGCTTCACCAGCCACCAGACCAACCGCGCTCACCGCCTGAGCCCGTACGTGACCGTGCTCTCAACCAAGATCACCCTGCCCGCCGGGCACTACCACTGGCGCGTCTGCTTCCAGGCCCCGCGCGATCAGGCCCTGCTCAACCCGCAGCGACCGATCGGCTGCAAGGGCCGGGGCTACTGGGGCCGGGGCTCACTGCCCGTCGGCTTCCCCGGCCCGGCGGCGATCCAGCGCGCCGAGCGCGTAGCTGGCCCGTCGCGCGGGCCGCACCGCATTCGCCGTCGTCGACACCGAGGGGCGGCTGTCGGGCGTCAATGTCCACCGGACGTTCATCACCGGGAGCGTCGTCAAGGCGATGCTGCTCGTCGCCTACCTGCGCATGCTCGACGCCCGCGGCCAGCACTACATCGACTCCTACAGCAACTCGTTCCTGTACCCGATGATCCACGTCTCGGACAACAACGCGGCGACCCAGACGTGGTCGATCGTCGGCGACTCGGGGCTCTACGCCGTGGCTCGCGCGGCCGGGATGACCGAGTTCTCGATCTCGGGCATCTGGGCCAACGCGCATGATCAGCGCCGCCGACCAGGCCAAGTTCTTCTTCGAGATGGACACGCTGATCCCGCACGAGTTCGTCGGCTACGCCAACAACCTGCTCTCCCACGATCGCCGGCTACGAGAGCTGGGGCATCCCCGCCGTTGCCCGCCCCAAGGGCTACACGGTGTTCTTCAAGGCCGGCTGGCGGCCGACCGGCCTCGGCTATCTCGTGCACCAGATAGCCCGGCTCGAGGGTCACAAGCGCACGTTCTCGATGGCCGTGATGACCGACGGCGATCCCGACATGGGCTACGGCATCGACACGATCCAGGACGTCACGGCCTCCCTGCTCTAACTACGCGGGAGCGCCGCTGTGTTACGCGGGCGCGCCCTCGGCGGCCGCGGCCCGCTCGGCCAGCACGCGCTTGTAGTCGCGCGGCATCACCTTGACGAACCGCTCGCCCTGCCCGCGGTCCCAGGCGGCCAGCATGTTGCGACGCGACGAGCGACCCGGTGCGCGGCGCGTGCTCCTTGATGAGCGTCCTGACCTCCTGCGACGTCCTCGGCCCGAGCGGCTCGAGGTCGACCAGCTCGAGGTTGCAGCGGCCCTCGAAGCGCCGATCGCGGTCATAGACGTAGGCGATCCCGCCGCTCATCCCGGCGGCGAAGTTGCGCCCCGTGGGGCCGAGCACGACGACGCGCCCGCCGGTCATGTACTCGCAGCCGTGATCGCCGACGCCCTCGACCACGGCGTAGGCGCCCGAGTTGCGCACAGCGAAGCGCTCGCCGGCCAGCCCGCGGAAGAATGCGCGCCCGGCGGTGGCGCCGTACAGCACGGTGTTGCCGACGATCATGTTCTCCTCGGCGCGGAACGCGCACGCTCGGGCGGTCGGACGACCACGATGCCGCCCGACAGGCCCTTGCCGGTGTAGTCGTTGGTCTCGCCGCGCAGCGTGAAGGTGACGCCCGGCGCCAGCCAGGCGGCAAAGCTCTGCCCCGCCGAGCCCGAGAACGAGATCTCGATCGTCTCCTCGGGCAGGCCCGTCCGCGCCGCGCCGGCGCGCGATCTCGCCCGACAGGATGCCGCCGACCGTACGGTTGACGTTGCGCACCGGGAGCGGCCCGAGCCGGACGCGGCTCGCCGCGCTCGATCGCGGGCGCGCAGCGCGCGCACCAGCTCCCAGTCGAGCGCGTCGTCGAGCACCGGCACCTGCTGGCGGGTGCGGCGGCGCGGCGCGTCGGGCGGGAGGTCGGGGATGGCCAGCACCATCGAGAGGTCGACGCCGCGGGCCTTCCAGTGCTCGATCGCCTCGTCGATGTCGAGCAGCTCGGTGCGGCCGATCAGCTCCTCGACGCGCCGGATCCCGAGCGAGGCCATCAGCTCACGCACCTCCTCGGCGACCAACATCAGGTAGTTCGACGACGTGCTCGGGGGTGCCTCGGAAGCGCCGGCGCAGCTCGGGATCCTGCGTGGCGATCCCCACCGGGCAGGTGTTCAGGTGGCAGACGCGCATCATGATGCAGCCCATCGCGATCAGCGGCGCGGTCGAGAAGCCGAACTCGTCGGCGCCGAGCAGCGCGCCGATGACCACGTCACGCCCGGTCCGCATCCCGCCGTCGACCTCGACCGTGATCCGCGAGCGCAGGTCGTTGAGCAGCAGCGTCTGCTGGGTCTCGGCGAGGCCGATCTCCCACGGCACGCCCGGCGCCCTGGATCGAGGACTGCGGCGAGGCGCCGGTGCCGCCGTCGTGGCCGGAGATCGTCACGTGGTCGGCGTTGGCCTTGGCCACGCCGGCGGCGACTGTGCCGACCCCGACCTCGGAGACGAGCTTGACCGACACCGACGCCGACGGGTTGGCGCAGCGCAGGTCGTAGATCAGCTGCTTGAGATCCTCGATCGAGTAGATGTCGTGGTGCGGCGGCGGCGAGATCAGCCCGACGCCGGGAGTCGAGTGGCGGATCGAGGCGATGTAGTTGTCGACCTTGTGGCCCGGGCAGCTGCCCGCCCTCGCCGGGCTTGGCCCCCTGGGCCATCTTGATCTGGAGCTGGTCGGCGTTGACCAGGTAGTCGATCGTCACGCCGAAGCGCCCCGAGGCGACCTGCTTGATCGCCGAGCGGCGCAGGTCGCCGTTGGCGTCGGGCACGTAGCGCGACGGGTCCTCCCCGCCCTCGCCCGTGTTTGACTTGGCCGCCCAGCCGGTTCATGGCGATCGCCAGCGTCTCGTGGGCCTCGCGGCTGAGCGCGCCGAGGCTCATCGCACCGGTGGTGAAGCGCTTGACGATCTCCGCCGCCGGCTCGACCTCGCTCCAGCGGCATCGCCGCGCCGGCGGGCGCGAATCTTCATCAGCCCGCGCAGCAGCCGCGCGCGCGGGCGGTGTCCTCGTTGGCCAGGCGGGCGAACTCCTCGTAGGTCTGGCGGCAGCGTCGCCGTTCCGTCGCCTGCGGACCGAGCTGCTGGAGCTTGGCGATCGTGTCCGGGTTCCAGCGTGGCGCTCGCCGTCGCGGCGCCACTGCAGGACGCCGCCGACCGGGCAGCACCTCGCGGTCGGTGCGCGGATAGGCGCGGAAGTGGCGCTCCATGCGCCTCGGTCGACGAGCGACGTCGAGCCCAACGCCGCCGATCCGCGACGCGGTGCCGGTGAAGTGCTTGTCGATGAGCTCGCGGCTCGAGTCCGACCGCCTCGAAGATCTGCGCGCCGCAGTAGGACTGGATCGTCGAGATCCCCATCTTCGAGATCGTCTTCAGCAGGCCCTTGCCGATCGCCTTGACGATCCGCTTCTCGGCCTCCTCGCGGTCGAGGTCGCTCGGGCAGCAGCGAGCGGTCGGCGAGCTCGTCCAGGGACTCGAACATCAGGTACGGGTTGATCGCCGGCGGCGCCGTAGCCGATCAGCGTCGCCATGTGGTGGATGTCCCGCGGCTCGCCGGACTCGATCACCAGGCCGGTCCGCAGCCGCGTGCCGCGGCGCACGAGGTGGTGATGGACCGCGGCCACGGCCAGCAGCGACGGCATCGCCACCCGCTCGGGGCCCGAGGTTGCGGTCCGACAGGATCAGGATGTTGGCGCCGTTGTCGACATAGCTCGCGGCCTCCTCGCACAGGTCCTCAAGGCGCATCTCCATGCCGTCGCGGCCCGTGCCTCGATCGGCCAGGTGATGTCGAGCGTGGCGGCGTCGAACACCTCGTGGGAGACCTGGCGCAGCTTCTCGAGCTCGTGGTTGCGCAGGATCGGCTGGTCCATGACCAGCTGGTGGGCCTGCTCGGGAGCCTCGCTGAGCAGGTTCACCTCCGCGCCGACACCGGCCTGCAGACTCATGACGACGTTCTCGCGGATCGGGTCCATGGGCGGGTTGGTGACCTGCGCGAACAGCTGCTTGAAGTACGAGAACAGCGGCGGCTGGCGATCCGACAGGACCGCCAGCGCGGCGTCGTTGCCCATGCTGGCCACCGGCTCCTCGCCCTTGGCGGCCATCGGCGCGATGATCATCCGCAGGTCCTCCTGCGAGTAGCCGAAGGCCAGCTGCTTGGAGCGCAGCGGCTCGATCCGCGGCGCGCGCGGCTCGCGCTCGGGCAGGTCGTCGATATGGACCACCGAGCGCTCGTACCACTCGCCGTAGGGCTTGCGGCGGGCCGCCGCGGCGCTTGACCTCCTCGTCGCTCGACGATCCGCCCCTCCTCGAGGTCGACCAGGAACAGCTTGCCCGGGCGCCAGCCGGCCCTTGCGCTGCACGTGCTCGGGGGCGACGGTCACCACGCCGGTCTCGGAGGCGAGCACCACGTAGCCCTCGGTGTCCTGCACCCAGCGGCCGGGGCGCAGGCCGTTGCGGTCGAGCACCGCGCCGGCCATCCGCCCGTCGGTGAACACCACCGCGGCCGGGCCCGTCCCACGGCTCCATCAGACAGGAGTGGAAGTCGTAGAAGCCCTTGACGTCCGGGTCGAGGTCCTTGCGCGTCCGGTAGGCCTCCGGGACCATCATCATCACCGCGTGCGGGATGGAGCGACCGCTGAGCACCAGCAGCTCGAGCACGTTGTCGAAGATCGCCGAGTCCGAGCCGCCCTCGCGCACCACCGGGATCACCTTCTCCAGGTCGTCGCCGAACAGCTCCGAGGCGAGCTGCGACTCCCGCGCGCGCATCCAGTTGATGTTGCCGCGCAGCGTGTTGACCTCGCCGTTGTGGGCGATCATCCGGTACGGGTGGGCCAGCTCCCAGCTCGGGAAGGTGTTGGTGGAGAAGCGCGAGTGCACCAGCGCCAGCCGCGACGCCACGCGCGGGTCGCGCAGATCGGTGAAGTAGCGAGGCAGCTGAGGCGCGGTCAGCATCCCCTTGTAGACCAGCGTGCGGCGGGAGAAGCTCGGCAGCGCCAGGCCGGTGCCGGCCTCGCGCTCGATCACCCGGCGGATCACGTAGAGCTTGCGCTCGAACGCGTCCTGATCGGCGATGTCCTCGCTGACGCCCGATCAGCACCTGGCGGATGACCGGCGCCGACAGCCGCGCGGTCTCGCCGACGTGGCGCTCGTCGACCGGCACGTCGCGCCACCAGATCGCCCGCTGGCCCTCGGCGGCGATCGTCTCCTCGATCAGCTGCTCGAGCGCGGCCGGCGCTCGGCGTCGGTCGGCAGGTAGCAGACGCCGACGCCGTAGCGCCCGGGCGGCGGCAGCTCGACGCCCGCCACCGCGCCGCGCAGGAACGCGTCGGGGATCTGCAGCAGGATCCCGGCGCCGTCACCGGTGTTCGGGTCGGCGCCCTCGGCGCCGCGGTGCTCGAGGTTCTCCAGCGCGTCGAGCGCCTTCTCGACCACGGCATGGCTCGCCTCGCCCCACAGCTTCGCCACGAGGGCGATGCCGCACGCGTCGTGCTCGTTTGCGGGATCGTAGAGGCCCATGGCCTCTGGGGAGAGCGAAGCGATCTGCATGACGAATCCCCGGCTCGGGGGGGTCAGGAGGAGGGCCGTCGTACCAGCGGCTGCCAACCGTTAAGGCTAACCAGCGGCTGTTAGCGCCAGGCGCTGAGTGGCTAGCGTCTTGGCCTTGGCCGGCTGTTTCGGCAGGCCTTGGAGCCGTTCCGCGCTCGCCGGAGGCGGCCCTGCTTGCGCGACTTGGCCGGCTTGGCGGCCGCGGTCTCCGTCGTCGGCTCGTCGTCGCCGTCGGGCTTCGACGGCGGCGAGGCTGGCCTCGAGGGCGGCCATCAGGTCCGGCGCGGGCGCGGTCTCCTCGGCCTCGCGGCTGCACCGCGATCTCCTCGCCCGGCGCCTTGCGCTCGATCAGGTCGAGCACCCGCTCGCGGTACTCGTCGTGGTACTTCGCGGGATCGAACTCGCTCGACAGCGAGTCGATCAGCTGCTCGGCCATCGTCAGCTCGCGGTCGGTCGCCTCGCGCCTCGCCGACCGCATCGAGCTCGTCGAGGCGGTCCGGAGTCAGCACCTCGTCGCCGAACAGCATCGTCGCTCAGCGTCAGCACGTCGCCTCGGTGGGGCGCAGCGCGCACAGCTGCTGCTTGGAGCGCAGCACGACCTTGCCGATGCCGACCTTGCCCGACTCGCGCATCGCATCGAGCAGCAGCCGGTAGGCCTTCGCGCCACCGGCGGTCGGGGCCAGGTAGTAGGAGTGGTCGTAGTAGATCGGGTCGATCTCGGCCAGGTCGACGAACTCCTCGATGTCGATCGTCTTCGTCGCCTTCGGGTCCAGCGCCTCGAGCTCCTCGTGCTGATCGTCACGTAGCGGTCGGGCGTGAGCTCGTAGCCCTTGACGATCTCCTCGTAGGGGACTTCCTCGCCCGTCGAGGGATCGACCCGCTTCTGGCGGATGCGAGCCCCGGTCTTGCTCGACAGCTGGTGGAAGCGGACCGTCTTGGGCGATGTCGCGCTGTACAGCTTGACGGGCACGTTGACCAGCCCGAAGCTGATCGCGCCTGTCCAGATTGCGCGGGCCATATCAGGTTTGTATACCGAACATCTGCTCTCAGCAACCTTTGACCGGGGTCTTGCCCGGAACTCATCGGTGCCAATCGGCTCCGGGCGGGTCCACCCCAAACGACAATCTCACGTGATGCCCCGTCGGCGCGTTTCATCGTCAGTGGACCTTCCACCGTTCCAGCAGTTGCTCGATGCCCATGCCCGAGACGTTCACCGCTTCCTCGTTGCCTCCGTCGGCCGCCACGATGCCGACGATTGCTTTCAGGAGACCTGGCTGTCGGCGCTGCGCGCCTACCCGCGGCTTCGCGATGCCTCCAACCTCCGTGGCTGGATCCTCACCGTGGCGCATCGCAAGGCGATTGACCATGTGCGCAGCCGTGCGCGCCGGCCGGTACCCGTGGCCACTGTTCCCGAGGTCTCGGCGCCTTCGGACGGGGCCTGGCTGGTGGACACCGATGATGATCTGTGGGCGTTGGTCCGCGAGCTCCCACCCAAGCAGCGCACGGCGCTGGCGCTCCGGTTCGTCGCCGATTCCGACTACGCGGAGATCTCGGCCGTGATGGGCACCTCGGAGGAAGCCGCCCGACGCAACGTCCACGAGGGTCTCAAGCGACTGCGACAGGAGTACGGCGATGATTGACCCCTTGGAGAAAGCCCTCACCGGAGTGGGCCTCGACCTTCCGCTGCCCGATCTGAGCACCGCAGCGACTCGCGTCGGCTTGCTCGACGTCGCCTACGCCACCGCCGATTCGCCGGTGGGCAAGCTGCTCGTCGCCACCACGCCACGCGGCCTCGTACGCATCGCGTACCTCGACGGCGACGAGGATGAGGTGCTCGAGGAGCTCGCGGCCCGAATCTCCCCGCGCGTGCTTCGGGCGCCGCGACGGGTGGATGAGCCCCGGCGCGAGCTCGAGCAGTACTTCGCCGGCGAGCGCGGCGCGTTCGAGCTCCCGCTCGACTGGCAGCTCACGCACGGCTTCTCGCGCCGGGTGCTCCAGGCCACCGCGCGCATCCCGTTCGGCGCCGTGTCGAGCTACAAGGAGGTGGCCGACGAGGCGGGGAGCCCGCGAGGGCACCGCGCCGCCGGGAACGCGCTCGGGCACAACCCGATGCCGATCGTCGTCCCCTGCCACCGGGTGCTGCACTCGGGCGGCGGGCTGGGCGGCTACACGGGCGGTCTCGATCGCAAGCGGGTGCTGCTGGGGATCGAGGGCATCCGCCCTCGATCGTGAACCCCATCCCGGCCGGGTCCGGGGCCGGCCGTCAACGTCGGTCTGGCCACGGCGCCGCAGGCGAGACCGACATTCACGGCGCTCACGCCCGTCAACGTCAGACTGGCCGATAGGGCGAAGTCGACTGTTACGTTGACCGCGCGTGCGCCACCCTCCACCGCGCGGGTGCTCCGGGCCTTAAAGGGGCCTCAGCCCGCGATCGTGAACCTCACCGACACCGGCCGCCCGGTACCGGCGGCGTTGTGGGGAATCGCCACCAGGCGGTAGCGACCCGGCGCCAGTGCGTGAGTCTTGGCCTTGGCCGCGAAGTGAAGGTGGTTCTTGCCCGCGGCTCCACGGTGCGTGAATTTGCTCACCAGCTTGCCGGTCTTGGCGCGGATCACCTTGAAGGTCGTGGCCGCCGGCTGCGATGCCGTGTAGGCAATCCTGGCGCCGTGGCGGACCCGGAAGCGGTGGGGCTCGATCGACAGCTTGCTCACCGCGGGCCCGGGCACGATGATTGTCAGCGAGGCGGCGGAGGTGAAGCCGTCGAGATCGGTGGCGGTCACCGTCACGTGATGGTGACCGGCCTTGGCGAACGAGTGGCTGACGACGGCGCCCGTGGCGGCGCTTGCGTCGCCAAACGTCCACCTGAACCTCACGGCATCTCCCGGCGAGAGGTCTCAGAGCCGGGCGTGGAAGGTGTCCTTCTTGCCCGGAGCGATCTTCAGGGTGGTCGTGGTGGCCTTCACGGTCGGCGCCTGGGGCCGGAACTCGTAGGCGCCGACGTCGCTGATGGCCGCGTCGCCCTTGTGGCCGGCGATCCGCCGCGGGTTGCCGTCGAGATCGGTGGTCGACTCGCCGGTGCCCAGGGTCGCCTCGCCGGCGTCGATCGCCGGCGATCCGGCCTGCAGGCGGAAGTCGCCGGCCGGGGCGTCGACGAACAGGGGATTGAAGTTGCCCGAGTGGGAGTCGGCAAGGATCGCCGCGCTGGCCGACGGCGGACCCGTCACGGGCGAGGTCGTCGTGTCCGTGGTCGGCGCGTAGCTGCTGTGGCGCACATTGACGATCGTGGTCTCGTTCGCGTTCGTGCTAATTCCAGCCACCGCGCTGGCAGCGATCGAGTGGGAGTAGCCACGCAGAATCGAGCTCTCGAGGGTCACCGTGACAGTCCCGGGCAAAAACAGAGCGCCGTTATTGCCGCCGCGATGACCGCGGCACAGTGCCCGGCCACGCCAAGCCCGGCCCTCTGCAGAGCATCCACGGCACCGCCACCGATCCCGACGGCATCTGAGCGCCGTCGCGGTGTCGGTCTTCTCCGCTCGCCCGGTCAACGGACACTGTCTCAGCATCAAACCCGGTGGCGGCACCAGCCGCGGCCTCGGCGGGCAGTGCCAACCCCGACTGTTCATCCAGGCCACGGGCACGGGCCAGTGGTCGTTGCACCTGCGCCGCGGCCTGCCCCGCGGGACATGGATCGTGATCTCGCGCGCGTTTGACGCCACCGGGCGGTCCGAAACCACGTTTAGCCAGGCCGACCACAACCTTGCTGTGGTCCGCGTGGGCTGAGCTCGTCGAGCTCCGAAAACGTCACGCTCGCCACCGCGCCGGACGCGAGACTGACAAACACGGCGCCTGCGGCCGTCAACGTCAAACTCGCCGGGTAAACGGAGTCGACTGTTACGTTGACCGCCCAGACCCAGGCCCAGGCCACCCAGGCCCAGGCCACCCGGGCCCAGGCCACCCGGGCCCAGGCCACCCAGGCCCAGACCGTGGCCCGGCTCCGCCCCGCCAAGACCCCCGGGCCTATGCCCACACTCCTCCGTGATCCATCTCACACAACTCCCATGGCCGCCACCGCGCTCGCGTGCGACGATCCCGGAATGGCGGGCCTCAGAGTGGCGAGCATGACGCGGCGAGATCGCAGGGCGCTTCTACCGCCCGGCCCGCGGGTGCCCGGGCCGATCCAGATGGCCGCCACCTGGAAGCGCCCGGCTGCCTCACTCGACCGGCTGCGCCAGCGCTATGGCAAGCGCATCACCGTGCAGCTGCCGTTCCAGCCACCGTTCGTGATCCTGTCCGATCCCGACGAGATCAAGGAGCTGTTCACCGCCCCGCCCGACTTGATCCACCCCGGCGAGGGCGCGCGGGTCCTCGGCCAGATCGTCGGCTCCAAGTCGGTGATCCTGCTCGACGAGGCACCGCACCTCGAACAGCGCAAGCTCCTGCTCCCCGCCTTCCACGGCGAGAAGATGAAGCGGCTAACCGGCCTGATGACCGAGCTGGCCGAACGCGAGGTCCAGTCGTGGCCCACGGGACAGCCCGTCGCGCTCCACTCCAAGCTGCAACGCGTCACGCTCGAGATCATCCTCCGCGCCGTCTTCGGTCTCGAGCAGGGGCAGCGCCTCGACGATCTGCGCGAGAGTGTCACCGAGGTGCTCGGTTTCAGCGAGAGCCCCCTGTCGGTGCTCCCCGCGGCCGAGCGCTGGGCGCGCCTGTCGGGCACGTTCAGACGTTTCCGCGCGGCGAGGAAGCGCGCCGACGAGCTGATCTTCGCCGAGATCGAGGAGCGCCGGGCGGCCAGCGACGACGACGGCAACGACGTGCTGGCGATGCTGCTGGCAGCCCGCCACGAGGACGGTAGCCCCATGTCTCCCCGGGAGCTGCGAGACGAGCTGATGACCTCCCTGGTGGCGGGTCACGAGACGACCGCCTCCCAGCTCGCCTGGGGGTTCGAGCGCCTGTCCCGCGAGCCACACGTGGTCGCTCGCCTCACCGAGGAGCTCGACGCGGGCGGGCAGGACGACTACCTCACCGCCACCGTCTACGAGATCCTCCGTCTCCGTCCGGTGTTGCCCAATGCCGAACCGCGGCTGACCAAGAAGCCGGTCACGATCGGCGGCTTCGAATACCCGGCCGGCGTGGCACTGCTGGCCAGCGCATGGCTGGTGCACCACGATCCCGACATCTATTCCGAGCCCTACGAGATGCGGCCCGAGCGCTTCCTCGATAAGGCGCCCGGGACCTACACCTGGATCCCCTTCGGAGGCGGCCGCCGGCGCTGCCTCGGCGCAAGCTTCGCGCTCCAGGAGATGAAGATCGTGATGCGCGCGGTGCTGAGCCGCTACGAGCTGGTCGCGGCCGGCCCGCGGCCCGAGCAGACCGCGCGCCGGAGCATCACGTTCAGCCCCACCGGCGGCGCCACCGTGATCCTCCGCGAGCGAACGCGCGCGCCACGCGAGGCCGAGCGAGACGCGCTGCTCGCCAGCGCCTGAACCCCGCCCGTTCGGGTAGCTAGAAGGATGTGGATGCACTGCGTCCAATCCGGGCGTTTGACCGCCGCCAGCAGCGGAGTCGCTGGCTGGCCGTCCCCGTCGCGGTGCTCAAGAAGTTCTCCGACGACGGCGCCGGCGGCCTCGCCGCGCTGATCGCGCACTACGCCTTCTTCTCGTTGTTTCCGCTCCTGCTGGTGTTCGTGACGATCCTCGGCTTCGTGCTCCACGGCGACCCCGGCGCCCAGCGCACGATCTCCGACTCGGTGCTGGCCAAGTTTCCGATCATCGGCCAGCAGCTCCAGCACCACCAGCTGCACGGCCGCACGGTCGCGCTCGTGATTGGCATCCTCGCGGCGCTGTGGGCGGGCTTGGGCGTGACCCAAGCGGCCCAGAACGCGTTCGACGCCGTGTGGGCGGTGCCACACAAGGATCGCGGCGACTTTCTCCGCAAGCGCCTGCGGGGCATCGCCCTGGTCCTCGTCCTGGCGATCCTGTTCCTGATCTCCTCGCTGGCCTCCGGCTTGGTCACCGGCGGCCTCGGCGGCGCAGCGGTCAAGGTGGTCGGGATCGCGCTCTCGCTGGTCCTCAACTTCGCTCTGTTCGCGGCCGCGTTCCGGCTCCTCACGGCCGCCAGCGTACCCACGCGCTGCCTGTGGATTGGCGTGGTCGTGGGCAGTTTGGTGTGGGAGATCCTCCAGATCATCGGCGGTTACTACATCGGACACGTGGTCCGCCACGCCAGCAGCACCTACGGCTTATTCGCCCTGGTCATCGGGCTGCTCGCGTGGCTCCACCTTGGCGCACAGGCGACGCTCTACGCGGCCGAGATCAATGTCGTGGTCGTCCGCCGGCTGTGGCCGCGCAGCCTCCTCGACCCTCCGGTCGCCGGCGACGAGGAGACGCTCGAGGCACTGGCCAAGGCCGAGCAGCGACACGACCGCGAGAGGATCGACGTCACCTTCGAGCCCTCGGCGCGCCGAGTCGATTGACCTAGTGTCCTGTTTCAGAAACTGGATGCCAGTCGAGCGGCCCCTGGCGGCGCCGCGGTGCGTCCTTCCGCGGCACCCGCCAGTGACCACTCTTGGTGCCACCGAATTTCCGAGACAGGCCACTACCCGACCGGCTTGACCGCCACCGACTCGGCCAGCTCGTGGCCGGCCGAATTCAGGGCTTGCACGGCGAAATACCTCGCCTTGGTGTGCACCTTGATGACGCTCTCGAAACCTCGCCGCGGGCCCTTCCCCACCGGATGGAGCCGCCCGGGCACGGAACCCGCCAGCACCCGCCAGGAGGCGGCATCGGTGGCGCCGTTCCAGCTCGCATACACGGTGCTGACGTGCCCCCGCTGCTGCACGGCCAGCGCCGGTTGCGTGAGGGGCTGGCCGTCCCAGGAGAACTCGTAGGCGCGATAGCTGGAGTTGGCGCTGCGCAGCCGGCCATCGAAGATCTGCCGGCCGCGCCGGTTGTATTCGGTGAAGTAGGGGGCATCGCCCCAGCCGACGAACGTGCGACCGTCCGGACGTTCCTCGACCGAGCCCTCGACGTTTGCCCGCAGCGCGGGTCGGTGGTCGTCCGCGCGCAGGAGCGTGGCCCTCATCGTGCGCGTGTTGAGACGCTCGAATACCGCCCGGGACTGCGGGTGCACCGGCGGGCCGCCGCCGTCGTCGAAGACCGTCATCACGTTCCCGCGGTGCAGGTGGCGTCGTGCTGGTAGGCGGTCCGGGTGCCGGGTCCCATCTTGAAGCTCGAGTGCTTGCCCCCCCAGCTTCCACATCACCGACCCGGTGCTGGTGTTGATCTTGTACACGGTCCAGGTGTCGCGGGCCGAGATGATCAGGTTGCCGTCGCTGTCCTGCTGGATCGAGTTGGCGTGGAAATAGTCGTAGGGCACGCCGGATTGGTGGCCGGCACCAGATACGAATCTCGCAGGCCGATGTGGTCGAGGCTGTCCCACTGGAACAGGACGTTGCCGGTGGGGATGTCGATCTCCTGCACCGTGCAGTCCACGACGTCCATGTCCTTGCCCCGCCCGACCCCGCTCCCGTCCCAGTGGACGAGGCTGTATGCCGTGATCAGCGCGGTGTTCTGACGCCGTGATCGTGAACTCGTGGAGGTCGGCCATCAACCCGTTGCCAGCGCGCACGGTGGCGATCTGCTGGTAGTGGCGGTTGAAGATCACGTCCACTCCCTGGCCCGAGTCGACGTTCACGTAGCCCTCCCAGAAGGTCAGCACGGGCTGGCCGAGGTAGCGCTGCACCCGCAGGTTGGAGGCCACCGTGTAGGGACCTGGCATCGGGTCAAACCAGATCAGCGAGCCTCGAGGCCCGATGATCATCGGCCCCCACTGGGTCGGACCGTGCATTGGCGTGAGAAGAACGTCGCCGCCCCCGGAGTACCGCTGGTCGACGTCGATCGACACTGGGTTGAGGTCGGGGCGCGAATGGAAGCTCTGGGTGTCCCCGCGCTGGCGCGGCGCCACCGCACGCTGGATCGGTGGGGGGATGGCTCCCCACGATCGCTCGATCGTGAACCGGAACGCCCCGCCGGTCCCGCGGACGATGTTCAGCCCCGTCCGGACGGTTACCACTTCGCCGGCCGTGAACGGTCGGTTGGGATAGAAGCTCGCTCCGCGGCGGTCCGAGTCGGCGACCAGGTGCCCGTAGTGGGGACCGCTGATCGAGCCGGTGACACTGACCGCTCCGATCGCCGACGGCGCGACGCCGCGGAATGAGATCTGGGTCTGACGGGTGGCCAGCCGGCTCCCGGCGATGGGGAACACGCTGACCGGCGATGAGGCCGGCGAGGCGGTTCCGGCCAGCATCAACGGCACGATCGATACCGCCAGCATGAGCCAGATGGCTCGTGTGCGATACAGCAGGGTCGCACTGCCCCTCGTCAACCGCGCCACCGAGGGAAGTATGACGGTCGGCCGCGCGGGCGCGATCTGGAGCCGTGTCTAAGGGGCCGCCCCTGCGGGGGGCGGCCCTATTTGACAGCGCCGGCGCCACCCGCGGTCGGCCAGCGGGACACGTGCATCGCACGCCAGCAGCTGGAGCCATTGTGGCAGTTCTCCATCGCCGCGAGCTCCGAGTGGAGCTGCGCGAGCTGATCCGTGCTCAGCCGGTAGCCCAGGTTGTGCAGCTCAAACGGGTCGTGCCTGAGGTCGTAGAACTCGCGCTCGCCGTCGTTGTATTCGACATACAGGAAGCGGCGCGCGCGCATCGCCTCGTAGGTTCGAGGAGCGCCCGCGGCCGGGTTCTGGTAATCGGGATCGCGGCCGCTCATGTCGGGACCGTGATGCTCGACAAGAATCGCGTTGCGCCACCCGCGCGGATTGCCGCCATGCAGCAGCGTGACCAGGCTGTGGCCGTCGCCCGGCACCCGCACGCCGCCGACGTCGGCGAACGTCTTGGCCAGATCGATGTTCTCGGTCATCGCGTCGGTGCTCGCGCCGGCCGGCACGCCCGGGCCGACGACGACCAGCGGGACATGGATGTCGCTGTCGAATGCGGTCAGCTTCCCCGGCATCAACCGGTGCTCGCCAGTGTGCAGTCCGTTGTCCGAGCTGAACACGAGATAGGTGTTTCCGGCGATCCCGTCACGCTGAAGGGCCCGCTCGACGCGGGCGATCATGCCGTCGACCGACCGGACCGCCTCGGCCCGGCGCCGGTACACCCAGTCGATCTCCCGGATCTGCCCCCGGGTCAGCGGCGGGCGGGCGCCGAGCCACAGCGGCGGGTGGGTGGGAAGACGGTCGAAGTTCGGGGTCCGCGGCACCTGCAGACCCGGATAGTCGCCGGCGTCGCGCGGGGCCGGCACGTACGGCAAATGCGGGGAGAATGTGGCCAGCTCGAGGAAGAACGGCTGGCCCTGGCTCGCGGAGCGGTTGATGAAGTGCACACCCTTCCGAGCCAACACGTCGGTCAGGTAGTCCGAGGCGCGGCGGCCGTAGTACGCCAGGTCACCGTTCTGGTTCAGCGTGTAGTTGAACTCGCCGAAGCCGCCCCCGCGCCGTCCCAATCCGACCATCCGGGCGGTACGTAGGTTGACGGAACCGACCGGGTCTGCATATAGCGATTGAGGTACTTCCCCATCGATGCCGTCCGATAGCCGGCGCCGTGCAACGCCACCGCGAAGGTGTGGCGCTCCTCGCCGCGTCTGTAGAAGACGTTGAAGCCACCCTGGCGGCCGACATTCATGAACACATCGGTGTCGTGCGGGAAGTTGCCGGTGAGGATCGACGCGCGTGAGGGACAGCAGAGCGAATCCGATACGAAGTAGTTGTTGAAGGTCAGACCCGCTCGCTCCATCGCCTGGACATGCGGCATGTACGGCAGGAGGTTCATCGAGAGATCGTCGGTGAGGACGAAGACGATGTTGGGACGTTGTCCCACGTGCTGGGGCGCGTCCCTCCCGGCCCGCGCCGGCGATCCGGACGAGATAGCAATGACCGCGATCGCCGGACAGACCACCGGCACGAGCAACAGGCCGCATTTTCTGATAAGGCTTGCCAACACGCAACAATTCCGACCAAGCGGGATCCAGAGCGCCCCGGGCTCCGCGATCCACGGCCTTCGACTGACGAAAGAATCAGTTTGAGGGCCGGTACGGGCGGCCCGCGCTACCGGTAACGCACCAGCGAGATCTGCGCCACCGCGGTCTGGCCTGCGTTGCTGGCACTCAGCTGCGCGGCGAGGTCGTTGCCGCGTGAGCGGTAGAGCATCTCCGAGCCCGCCCGGGTCAGCCTGAAGAACAGGGTGCCGCAGTCCTGCGCGGCGATGAACTGGCTTGGTGTCGTGGCCACCACCCTCCCGCCCGCGCGGACGGTCACCCTGACGTGGCAGGGCGTGGTGGCCGAGCACTGCGCGAACACGCCGCCGATGCCGCCCCCGGAGATGAACGCAGTATGGACGAGAGTCCGCAGTGAGCGCGTCTGGCGCACGCTGTGGGCCGGTGCCTTACCGCTGGTGCGGTAGGGCACCAGGTCGAGGTGGTTGAATGCAACAGCGCCGTCGGTGTTGCGCAACGTGGCGTTGACGGCCAGACGCCGTCCGCGGGCGTGCGACAGCAGGTTGCGTCCCCGGCTCGAGAGCGTGAAGAACGCCACACCACCGCTGTTGGCGCGGATGGTCTGTGTGGTGACGTGGGCTATCTTGGTCCTCCCCGAGCTGATCGAGCCGGTAAGCCGGCAGGGCCTGGCCGCGAAGCACGCCACCTCCAGTCCGCCGACGCCGCCACCCGATATGAACGCGGCGCGAGAAACATCGAGATGCGCGACCGGCTCGATCCAATGGTCTTTGAGCGGCCCAGCACCCGCCCCGATGAATCGAGGGCCTGGACGGCGAAATACGGCTGCTCGCCATGGACCTCGATCCGCGTCTCGAAACCGTGGCGGCGAGCGAGCGCCGCCGGCGCCAGCGTGCTCGGGCTCGAGCCGGCCAGCACCCGCCAGGCCGGCACCTCGGTGGCGCCGTTCCAGCTTGCCGCGATCGTGCTGATCCCGTCGGCGGAGCGGGACAGTGCCACGGCCGGCTTCGTGTCAGGCGCTGCGTGCCAGGGGAATTCGTAGGCGCGGTACTCGGAGATCTGGCAACGAACCGGCGTCGAATAGCTGGTGCCGCGCTCGTCGAACTCGCTGAAGTACGGCTCTCGCCCCAGCCCACGAACACGTGCCCGCCCGCCAGTAGCTGGGCCGACCCTTCCACCGACGAGAGCAGCTTGGGCGAATGGTCGAGCTCACGCACAGGGTCGCCGTCCGTGCCCGCGTGTTGATCCGTTCGACCGTGGCCCGTGACTGCGAATGCACCTGGGGCGAGCCGCCGTCGTCGAACACGGTGAGCAGATCACCCGGGTGAATGGTTGCGTGGTGCTGGTAGGCCGTGGACGTGCCGGGGCCCATGCGGAACGTAAGTGCTTGCCCCCGAGCCTCCACATCACGGCGCCCGTTCTGTGGTTGATCTTGTACACCGTCCAGGTGTTGCGCGCCGAGACGATCAGGTTCCCGTCGCCGTCCTGCTGGACCGAGTTGATGTGGAAGTAGTCATACGGATGGCCCGGCTTCTGCGGCGGCTTCGTGTAGGAATCGGTCAGGGGCACGTGGTTCAA
Organism: uncultured Solirubrobacterales bacterium; assembly: GCA_963737535.1. GTDB lineage: Bacteria > Actinomycetota > Thermoleophilia > Solirubrobacterales > Solirubrobacteraceae > Palsa-465. The sequence continues at coordinate 91,218 of CAVTTU010000034.1, read as the reverse complement.
CTGTCCGACTGGAACAGGACGTTGCCGTTGCGGATGTCGATCTCCTGGATGGTGCGATCCATGACGCTCAGTCCTTCAGGGAGCCGACCGACGATCCGTCCAGTCCACCAGGCTGTAGGCGGTGATCAGCGGCGTCCCCTGGGGCGTGAGGCGAACTCGTGCAGGTCGGCGCCCAGACCGTTGCCGGCACGGACCGTCGCGATCTGGTGGTAACGGTTGTTGAAGATCACGTCGTGTCCCTGGCCAAGCCGGCGTTGAGGAAGCCCTGCCACCACGTCAGTACCGGCCGCCCGCGGTACCGCTGAACCTCGAAGCTCGCCGCCCAGGTGCGGGCTGCAGCGGATCGAACCAGACCAGCTTTCCCCAGCGGTCGAACGATCCTCGGTCCCCACTGGCGGGGTCCGCGCATCGGGGCCAGGAAGATGTCCTTGGTTCCCGTGTAGTAGCGGGTCGACGTGGACGCTCGCCGGCATCAGGTCGCGACGCGAGCGAAACGAGTCGACGTCTCCTCTGACGCGGGGGGACGGGTCGCGCCCGCCGGGGCGGATCCGGCCCGTCCGCTCGCTCTACGGTGAAGTGGAACGTGCCCCCCTGGCCGCCCGCCACGTTCAGGCTGGTCGCGATGGTGACGCGCTCACCGGCGACGAACGGGGTCGTCGGATAGAAGCTCGCGCCTCGGCCGTCCGAGTCGGCGACGATCCGGCCGTGTGGGCGCCGCTGCGCGAGCCGGACACGTGAATCGCCCCGAGCGCGGGGCGGGCGACGCCGCGGAACGAGATCTGGGTGTGCCGCGTGGCCAGCCGGCTGCCGGGGCTCGGAAACGCGTCCACCTCCGGGGCGCTCGCTCGCGCGGAGGCGACGAGCACGAGCGCGCCTGCAGCCACGGCAAGCGCGACCCTCACCATGCCTTCACGTACGCCGATCACGCCATCTGAAAACACGCGGCACGTCCGAAAGGCGCGGCGACCTAGCCCTTGACCGTCAGCGTCCGCGACTGAGCGAGAACCCGGCCTGAGGAATTGAGTGCCTGCACGGCCACGTAGCGTCGCTGGCTGTCGAGGACAATCGACGTCTCGAAGCCGTCGCGGGACACGGTGGCCACGCGGGTGAGTTGCCTGGCGCTCTTGCCGGCCAGCACTCGCCATCGGCTGACGTCGGTGGCCCCATTCCAGCTCGCCCACACCGTGGTGGAGTCTTTGCCGTGCTTGCGTGCCGCGATGTTCGGCACCGTGGTCGGCTCGCCTTGCCAGCGGAATTCGTAGGCCCGGTAGCTGGCGTTGCCACTGACCAGACGCCCGTCGAAGATCTGCCTGCCGCGCCGGTCGAACTCGGTGAAGTACGGCTCCATGCCCCAACCGACGAACGTGTGCCGGTTGGCGAGTCGCTCAACCGAGCCCTCCACCCCGGCCAGCAACTTGGGCGCGTGGTCGTACTCGTGAACAAGGGTCGCGGTCCGCTTGCGCACGTTGAGTCGCTCGAGCACAGCGCGCGACTGCGGATGGACCGCGGGCGATGCGCCGTCGTCGAAGATCGTCAACAGCCCGCCCGAGTGCATGACGGCGTCGTGCTGGTAGGCGGTGCGCGTGCCGCGGCCCATCTTGAAGCTCGAGTGCTTGCCTCCCAGCTTCCACATCACCGACCCGGTGGCGAGCCTGATCTTGTAGACCGTCCAGGTGTTGCGCGCCGAGACGATCAGGTTGCCGTCGGTGTCCGGCTGGACCGAGTTGATGTGGAAGTAGTCGTAGGCCATGTAGCGGCTCGGCGGGGGGATCGCGTAGGAATCGCGCAGGCCGATGTGGTCGAGGCTGTCCCACTGGAAGAGCACGTTGCCGGTGCGGATGTCGATCTCCTGCACAGTGCAGTCGAGGACGTTGATGTCCTTGCCCCGGTGAACTCCGGAGCCGTCCCAGTGGACAACGCTGTACGCGGTGATCCATGCCGAGCCCTGCCGGGTGATCGTGAACTCGTGGAGGTCGGCCATCAGGCCATTGCCCGCGCTCACGGTGGCGAGGTGGTGATAGTGGCGGTCGTAGATCTCGTCGACCCCCCGGCCGGACCCAACGTTCACATACCCCTGCCACCAGGTCAGCACCGGCTGGCCAAGGTAGTGCTGCACCTTGAGATCGGACGCCACCGTCGTATCGCCAGGCATGGGGTCAAACCACACCACGGCGCCGGTGCGATCGATGATCGTGGGACCCCACTGCAGCGGCCCGTGCATGGGGGTCAGGAACACATCCTGAGCACCCGAGTAGGGCTTGAGGATCTTGACCGTCGCCGGCCTGAGGTCCGGCCGCGAGTGGAACGACTCCGTGTCTCCCCGGGCGCGCGGCCCGACCGAGCGCTGGTCGGGCGGGGGAATCGGAGCGGCGGCATCCTCGATCGTGAAGCGAAACGTGCCGTGCGACCCCCTGGCGATGCTCAGGTGGGTGTGGACGGTGACCACTTCACCGTCGCTGAACGGCTTGGAGTAGAAGCTCGCCCCGCGGCCGTCTGAGTCGCGGACCATGAGACCGGGGTGAGCTCCGGTTCGCGAGCCGGTCACGCTCATCGTTCCGATTGCCGAGGAGGCCACGCCTCGGAATGAGATCTGCGTGTGCGTCGTCGCCAGGCGGCTGCCGGGAATGGGATACACGCTGACCTGATCCGCCGCCGAGGCGCTGGCGGCGAACAGGAGCGTGCCGACGGTGACCGCCAGCAGCAGCCGTAGAAGCCACGCAGCCTCCGGCACGCGGGCGGTCCCCCTCGTCACGGGGTCGAGGCTCGGCCAGGCTTCGGGTGGAGGGGCAGCAGCATCGGCTTGCGTGGACGCTGGGCGAAGTTGAAATCGCGCAGCAGGTCGCCCAGGATGGCGACGTTGTCGCGGACGGTGGGTCGGGGGTCGGGCCGCCCGTCGGTGGACGGGTCAAGTCGCCGTCCACCCAGGAAGTCGTCCTCGATGAACTTGTTATACGCGTCGAAGCTTAGGGTCTGATGGTCCACGTAGTAGCGGCGCGCGTATGGGCTGATCACGATCCCCGGGACTCGGAGTCCATACCCGTTTTCATCGATCCGCGGTGGCAGGACGTGGTCATAGAACCCGCCCCAGTCGTCCCACGTGAGGAAGATTGCCGTCGAGCCCCAGTCCCGGCTGCGCATGATCGCGTTAATCAGGCCGGTCACGTACGTCTGTCCGGCGCTCACCCCGGCCGGATAGTGCTCTGACTCCCGGCGATTTGGGACGATCCAGGAAACGGCCGGCAGCCTGTTATGACGCGCCGCGGCGTAGAACCTGGAGGTGCTCTGAATGTTGCCCTCCTGCCGGTCCTGCCGGACCGTCTGGAAGTTGGGGAGTGGATTCCACACCCCCGGCGTGCCCGGCCCCTGCTGGGGCTTGCCCTTGCAGAGAGCCTTGTCGTCCACGCAGTCCGGCTCGGTGCCGGGTGCAACGTAGTAGGCCCAGCTGACGTGGTGGCGGTGGAGCAGGTAGGTCATGTCGGTCCAGGCGAAGACCGTCGAGTGCGGGATCGAGGGAACCGTGCGCCTCACCTTCTCGCGCTCAACGAGTTCTCGCTCCAACTTGCCCTGCTTGTCGTCGTTGACGCAGCTCTTGGCGCGGTCACCCGAGCAGCTGGCTGCCCATTCCGAGACGGTGAACAGGTGCGCGGGCAGACTCCACGAGGCGTCCGACTGGAACATGTGGTCCTGGAGCACGTAGTTCCGGGCATATTTCCAGTAGTTGGGAATCTCGCGAGCGTCGTGGTAGCCCATTACGTCGGTTGGTGTGTGGCCGTCGACACGCTCGGCCATCGCCACGAAACCGTTCATCTTGTCGCCGTTGACGTCCGCCTTCGCGGCGGGAAAGTTGTGCCACGAGCCGACGTTGATGTCCTGAGGGTCGTGAAACGGGTGGTCGCAGCGGTGCGTGTCCGGATCGGGCGAGCACACGGTGAAGTGGCCGTTCTTGGCCGGGATGCCGTCGGAGCCGTGGTGGAAGGTCCCGAAGTAGTTGTCGAATGACCGGTTCTCCTGCATGATGATGACCACGTGCTTGATCTTGTGAATCGCCGGAGTGATTCGCACGGGCGCTGTCGTGTAGAGCTTCAGGCGCGGGGCAAGTCCACGACTCGAAGCGGTGCCCTCACCGCGGCTGGTTAGGACCAGGACTCCGAGGATCACCGTCGCCAGCACAACCCAGGTGAGGGACTTCGCTTTGATCCGAGAGGGCCTGGCGGTGTCCTCTGCTCGGTGTCCCCGCTCCAGTCGCCGCATTCGGTGAATCAGCTTATAGGGCCGCGTCGCCAATCAGAACAAACGCTCGGCGTCGCTGCGCCGGGTCATCGCGAGTGGATGTGAGCACAATCCCCCTTCCGCCGGGCAGCCGCGGCAAACGGCTCGGTGGGGAACCTCCGTGACCGCGAACTCGCGCCGCATCACGCCGGCGGCCAGATCGCCCAGCTCGCGCTCCAGTTGCGGCGCTTCCGCGCGGCTGAAGGTTGCCGTCACCGGACCGTCGGGCGCCTCGAGGAAGACGTGGGCCACCTCGACCGATTCGCCGCCGGCGCGCAGCGCTGCCAGGCCGTAGATCAGCCTTTGCACGGCGTACTGCCGGGTGACCAGCTCGGCGGGCCGCTGACCGGCCAGACGGTCGCTCTTGTAATCGACGACCAACAGCCGCCCACCGGACTCGCGCGCGAGGACGTCGAGCGCGCCGGTGATCAGCACCTCACCGAGCAGGAACGAGAAGCGCTCCTCGCGGCGGACTTCGGTCGCGCGTCCCAACCGCTGGCACGTCTGGCTGGCGGCGAAGCGCGCGATCAGCGCGGCGATCTCCTCGGCCTCATCCGCACTCACCGGCTGCTCCGCAGCGCCGCAGATCGCGTCCGCCGTGGGCAGCACAGGTCGGCGGAAGTCCAGGCCCTCGAGCAGCGCGTGGACGATGATGCCGCGATCGGTGGCGCTCAATCCGTCGGCGCCGGAGCCGGGGCCGTCGGCTCCGGGCGCCGGCACACCGGGGATCCCGAGCACGCGCTCGACGTAGAAGCGATAACCGCAGCGCCGGTACTCGCCGAGCGACGAGTAGCTCAGATGGGCGACGGCCGGAGCCGCCGCCGCGGGAGCCGGCAGCTCTGGTGCAACCGGAGCCATCGTCGCCTCCAGCCGGCCCGGACCCTCGACGGCGGGGTCATCGTGGACTCGATCGACCAGGTCCTCGGCGCGGATGAATCGCGGCTGCACTCCAGCCGACATCAGCGCCGGCGCGACCCAGGCGATCGGCGTCGTCCCCGGCACCACCGGCCAGGTCTCGAGCTTGGCCGCGCCACTGACCAGCAGCCGCTCCCTGGCCCGGGTCATGGCGACGTAGAACAGGCGCCGCTCCTCGCGCGCCTGGGCGGCGAGCTCGTCCTCGCCGATCGCCTCGTAGTCGAGGGCGGCCTCCGGCCTGGCCGTCCCGGGCTCGGCCAGCCGCAGCCCGAACCGACCGTCGGCACCGAGCCTCAGCAGCTCGTAGCGCCGCCACGGCTGGCGACCGAGGTCGGCCACGCAGACCGTCTCGAACTCGAGGCCCTTGGCGCGATGGATCGTCATCAGCCGGACCGCATCAAGCGCCTCCCCCTCCACCGGCGCCTCGCTTTCGCGCACGGCGTCGCCGAAACCGGCCCACCCGGCGGCGCGGCCACGGACCAGCTCGAGGAAGCCACGCAGGTCCCGGCCCGACTCCGCTTCGTACTCACGCCCCAGGCGCATCAACTTGCGCACGTTGGCCAGTCGGCGCAGCCCGCCGGGCATGGCCAGCATCGCCACGTCGTAGCCGCTCTGCAACAGCCCGCGCTCGATCAACTCTTCCGCCCCCAGCCGCGGCGCGGCGTCACGCTCGCCGGCAAACCAGGCCACGAAGCGCTCCAGGCGCCGGCGGTCCTCGGCGGACAGCTCGTCCAGCGCGCCGGCCGGCTCGCGCAGCAGCCACCAGGGATCGCGGCCGTGCTCGCGAGCTGCCGCCGCCAGCAGGACGAGCGCGTCGAGCGAGACTCCCAGCAGCGGCGAGGCGAGCACGGTGTAAAGCGCCTCCTCGTCGCGCGGGTTGGCCAACGTCCTCAGGTAAGCCACCATGTCGATGACCTGGGGATGGGCCCAGTAGCCGCGGCCACCGATCACGTAGGTGGGGATCCCCCGCTCCTCGAGCGCCCGCTCGTAGGCCCGCAGGTCGGTGGTCGCGCGGGTCAGGACGACGACCTCGCGTGGCGCCGTCCCTGACTCGATCAGCTCTCGCACACGCCGCGCCAATCCCCGCGCCTCGGCGATCCGCCAGGGAGCGGCGAGCCCCTCGTCACCCCAGTCGCCGGCTTTGTCGGCCACCAACAGCTCGACCAGCGGCTCGGCCCCGGGCTCGCCGTCTCGGCCCGGGCGCAGCGGCTTGAACGCATCTCCCATCGCCAGCTCGTGCGCGAAGGCGGTGTCGATCACCTCGAGGATCTCGGGCCGCGAGCGGAAGTTCGTCTGCAGGCGAGCGCGTGCCCCGGCCAGCTCCATGCGCTCGCCGAGCCGCTCGAACAGCTCGACGTCGGCGTGCCGGAACGCGTAGATCGACTGCTGAGCGTCGCCGACCAGGAACAGGTTGTCCTGGGCGATCAGTTCGACCAGCTCGAGCTGCACCCGGTTGGTGTCCTGGAGCTCATCGACCATTACGTGGCTGAACCGGCTTCGGTAGCGCGCCTGGAGCTCGGGGTCGCGGCGCAGCAGATCGCGCGTCATCAGCTCGAGGTCCTCGAAATCGAGCCCCGAATGTGCGCGCTTGGCGGCGCTGTAGCGGCGATCGAACTCCCTCAGCAGCTGGTCCAAGAGCGCGCACACCCGCTCGGCCTCCGCGTGCTCGCGGGCCCGGCGGAACCGAGCCAGCGCCTCCGTGTACCCGGCGCACAGCGGCGTCGTCAGCGCCGCGCCATTGCCGCCGGGGAGGCTGACCCGGTCAAGCGCGGCCGGCCACAGGTGGGCGGCGGATACGAGCACACGACAGCGCTCGAGGCGTTCGAGCGCCTGCACCACCCTGGTGCTCGGGTCGGGCAGCGCGCCGAGCTCGTGCGCGGCCGCGTCGACAGCGCGCTCGAGCGCCCGCCGGGCCTGTTCCAGATCCGGCGCCGGCGGCAGGGGCGGGAGCACCGGATGCGTGTGCCCGCGGGAGCGCAGCTCGGCGTAGGTGCGGGCGATCGCGCCGCGCAACGCGCCGGCCGTGTAGGAGGCGATCAGCTCGACGCCTTCGGGGCGCTCAGCGGCCAGCTCCTCCAGCGCGCCGTCGAAGGCGGCGTCGGCGAGGCGCCGCGCCTCGATCTCGTCCAGCACCGCGAACTCCGGATCGATCCCCGCACCGAGCGCGTGGGCCCGCAGCGCGCGAGCACAGAAGCCGTGGATGGTGGAGATGTAGGCGCCCTCGGTGGCTCGCGCCTCGACGTCGGCGCCCGCGTCGCGCAGCCGCTGACGGATGCGTTCGCGCAGCTCGGCGGCCGCCTTATCGGTGAACGTGATCGCGAGGATCGCGGGGACGGCGACCCCATCCTCGAGCACCGAGCGCACGAACCGCTCGACCAGCACCGACGTCTTGCCACTGCCGGCGCCGGCGTCGAGCAGCAGCTCGCCCTCGCGGCGCTCGATCGCCTGCAGTTGCTCGGCGGTCCAGCATCTCGCTTCGCGCTCGGCGTCCACGGCGATCATTGGCTGCGGCAGATCCCCGGGTAGCGGCACCCGTCGCGCGAGCAGGTCTGCGGCGACGGCTCGAGCTCGCCGCTGCGGAGCGCTGCCGCCAGCGCGACGGCCCGCTCGCGGGCCACCGAGAGCACCTCCTCGAGCTCCTCGGGCGTCCGGCTGTCCCGGTCGACGACCTTCGCCCCGACCGGTGCGCCCTCGAGGAACACGCCCCGCGCACGCAGGTCGTTGCCGCCCAGCGGCTGGTAGAGCCCGGCCACCGGGGAGAGCCCCAGCAGCTCGCGTACGGCGAGCATGTACAGGGCCACCTGCAGCTGGTCGTCCAGCGCCCACCGCGCCCCCTGGTGCTCGTTGCGCGCGCCGCCGCTCTTGTAGTCCCGGACCACCGCGCGGCCGCTGTCGCCCGGCTCGACGTCGACGCGGTCGATCAGCCCGCGCACCGAGATCTGAGCATCCCCGTCGCGGAGCGTCAGCGCGGGCAGCGATGGTCGGTCCTCATCGTCCTGCGCAAAGCCGAAGCGGAGCTCCAGCCCCTGCGGCGCCCACCCGCAACCGTCGGCCGCCTCGTGTACGAGGTAGCGGCGCAGGTCGGCCTCGATCGATCTCAGCGCCCCCGGCCCGCACCGCCTCGGGCCGCCCCGGCGCGATCGCCGCGGGACTGTCGGCGAGAAGCTCGCCCAGCAGCTCCTGGGCGCGTGGCAGCGAGGTCGGGGTGACCGGGCCACCGAGCCGCCGCAGCAGCCGCTCGAGCACCGTCGTGCATGTAGCTCCCGCGCGTCAACGCGTCGGCGTCGGGCTCGAACTCGGCCGGTGCCAGCTCGCGCTCGACCAGCCAGCTGACCGGGCAGCTCGGCGAAGGCCTCCAGCGCCCCGGCCGACACCACCTCGCGATGGCGCACGTGGCTCAACGCCGCCTGGTGGAGAACGCGGTCGGGGCCGGCGCCTCCCCGGCCAGCGGAGCCTGGCGGCGCCGCCAGGCTGCGCTCGAGCTCGCTCGGGGTGGGCGCGAGCTCGGGCGGCCACACCACGTCGGCCAGCAGCCGCTTGCGGCGGCGCTGGGCCCAGCCCGCGGCGAGCAGATCCTCGACGTCGGCCAGGAAGGGCGAGGGCAGCTCGAGGTTGCCCTCCTCGTCCGAGCTGCGGTAGCTGAGCACGACCTGCTCGGTGGCCCGGGACGGCAGGCGTAGAACAGGTAGCGCTCGCGCGCGACCGCAGTCCTCGCTGGTGCGCAAGGCCAGCCCCGAGGCCGCGGCCAGCTCGCGCCGGCGCTCGTCGGACAGGAACGGCTCGGGCGCGCCAGGCACCGGGAAGCTCGCCCTCCTGCAGTCCGCATACGAACACCGCGCGGAAGCGGCGAGCGCGGACACCGAGCGGGTCGGCGATGAGCACCGCGCCGGCGCGCTCGAGCGCGCCGGCACGCACCTCGATCTCGTCCATCAACTCGATCAGCTCGGCCCCGACGGGCGCTCCCCGAGCTCCTCGAGCTCGGCCAGGGCCTGCAGCAACCCGGCCAGCGCCCGCGCATCGAGCTCCGCGCCGGCCGCCAGCTCGGGCGCGCGTCCGCGGAACGGAGCGGCGAACAGCCGCCGCGCCTGCCAGCCCAGCTCAGCGGCGGGGTCTCGGACGACTCGCGCAGCGAGTCGATCTCACCGAGGCTCCACGAGACCAGCTCGCGCGCACGCGTCGGCGCCGGCCACCGCGCCGCGGCCGACCTCGAGCTCGAGCGCGATCGGCGATCTCGGGCCGCTCGAGCAGCCCCGGGGTGCGCAGGTAGGCGACCAGCTCCTCAGCCGGCGCACTCGCCACCAGCAGGCGCAGCGGGCCAGGGCGCAGGACCCGCGACCCAGCGCCGGTGTGGGCGAATCGCACGCTGTCGCCGGCTGGCGAGCGGGAATCCCGTACTGCGCGAACACGCGCTCGAGCACGGGCGCCGATCCCGGCCAGCGAGCGCTACGACGACCACGATCTCGTCGCCCGGGACCCCGGCGCGCAGCAGCGCCAGCACCTCGGCGGCCACGAGCTCGGCCTCGGCGCGCTCGCCTCCGGCCTCCAGCAGCCGGATGGCGTCGCCGGGATCGACGCGCTCGGGCGCGGGCTCGAACAGGCGCCGTTCGAGATGGTGCAGCGCGGCGCGCGAGTCCGGCGCGTAGTGCTCCTCGAGCGCCGGCAGCTCGAGCACGCGGTGCGGCCAGCGGCCGCAGCTCCTCGACCGCCTCGGCGCGGGCGGCGAACGCGGCCCGGCCGGACTCGTAGGTCAGCGACACCGTCACCTCGATCCCCACCACCCGCGCCAGCGTCTCGACCGCGTCGCGCTCGAGCGCGTGTGAGGTCGTCGAACCCGTAGAAGAACACCGGCGTCGTCCCCCCACGCCCGGAGCCGCGCGCAGCGCGTCGAGCGCGCGCCAGGCGAACAGATCGCGATCGACGCGACGATGTGCTCGAGCTCACGCGCGTACGCGCGGTAGAGCGCGGCGACGTCGCGCGCGTAGGGCCGCCCGGCGGGCGTCCTGCGGCCGCCCAGCGCCCGAGCGCCTGCGGTCGAGCCGCTGCGGCGAGACGAGCGAGCGCTCGAGCTCGGCGATCAAGGTCGCCAGCGGCGGTGGCGAACCCGTGCGAGGCGGCCGACTCGCACAGGACCTCGAGCCGCGCGCGCGCCACCGTCCGCCGCAGCACCCGCTCGCGCTGGAGCGGCGACAGCCGCCGGGCGGCGTACCCGGCGCGGCGGGCGATCTCCGCAGCCAGGCCCGAAACGTGAGCACCGAGCCGAGCACGGCGCCCTGTCCGGCCAGCTCGCGCCCGTAGTACTCGGCGTCGGCGGCCGTCGGGACGACGAGCAGCGCGCCGCGGTGCGCGGCGGCGGCGTAGGCGCCCAGCACCTCGCCGGCCTTGGCGGAGTTGGCGGGACCGAGGACGAGCGTCAGCGGCATCCACCCATGGTGGCGCTCGGGCCTGACGGCTACGCTGCGGCGGGCGTTGGCGTCGCTTCCAGCGCTCCGCGCTCGCGGACGGCTTCGGCCCCGGACCAGCCCTCCGTCGTCATCTGCAGGGCCTCGGCCTCCGGCGGCTTGGCGCCCTCCTTCGCCCACGGCTCGTCGAACTCGACGCGCCACTTGCCGTCCTCGGTCTGCTGGAGCGCCAGCCGGGCCCGGAAGCTCTTGCCCGAGCGGCCCTTGAAGCCGGTCACCGGCTTCTCGGTGCGACCGGTCTTGATCAGCTCGCGCGCCACCGCCACCGGCAGCTGCTTGCCGGCCTTGGCCTTCCAGATCACGAACCCGCAGCCCGGGTCCTCGCGCGACCAGCACGAGTAGCCCTTGCGGTTCTCGACGATGTCGCGGCCGCAGACCGGGCACGGGCCGAGGTTGGCGCGCGGGATCCGCACGTCCTTGAGCTTGGTGTCGAGCTCGCCGACCGTGTCCTCGGTGAACTTGACGATGTCGCCCATGAACGCCTCGCGCGAGTCCTTGCCGGTCTCGATCCGCGCCAGCCGGTGCTCCCACTCGCCGGTCAGCCCGGGCGAGGTCAGCGCGTGCTCGCCGAGCAGGCGGATCACGTTCAGGCCCTTCTCGGTCACGACCAGCGCGCGGCCGTCGCGCTCGATGTAGCCGACCTGGAGCAGGCGCTCGATGATCGCCGCGCGGGTGGCGGGCGTGCCGATCCCCGAGTCCTTCATCGCCTCGCGCAGCTCCTCCTCGTCGACGAGCTTGCCGGCGGTCTCCATCGCGGCCAGCAGCGAGCCCTCGGTGTAGCGCCGCGGCGGCTTGGTCTCCTTCTCCTCGCGAGCTCGACCTCGGTTGACCGCGACGCGCTCGCCCCGCTCGAGCTTGCGGCAGCTGCTGCTCGCGGCCCTCGTCGTCGTCGCGCGTCGGCGTCGGCTGTCCGGCAGCTCGCCGTAGACCCCGCGCCAGCCCGGGACCAGCATCACCTTGCCGCGGGTGCGGAACACGTGCGTCGGCCGACCGTCGTCTCGACCCGCGTGTTCTCGAACACGGCATCGGGATGGAAGATGGCCAGGAAGCGGCGGACGACCAGGTCGTAGATCCGGCGGTCGTCGTCGTTCATCTTGTCGACCGGATGGCGCTCGGCGCGGGTCGGGATGATCGCGTGGTGGTCGGTGACCTTCGCGTCGTTGACCACGCGGCGCCAGCGGCAGCACGTCGAGGCCGAGCACGTACCTCGACGCCTGCGGCGTACTCGCGCTGCTCGCCGACCAGCCGCGCGATCGGCTTGATCTCGCGGGATCATGTCGCGCGGTCAGGAAGCGCGAGTTGGTGCGCGGATAGGTGAGCGCCTTGTGCTCCTCGTACAGCCGCTGGGCGGCGGCCAGCGTGCGCCGGGCGGAGAAGCCGAAGCGGCTGTTGGCGTCGCGCTGCAGCGAGGTCAGGTCGTACAGCAGCGGCGGGCGCTCCTTGCGCTCGGACTTCTCGAGCTTGGTGATCTCGCCGGTCTGGCCCTCGGCAGGCCTCGACGATCGCCGCGCGCCTCCTCGGCGCTCTTGACCCGCGGGTTCGCGCCCGCGTGGTAGCGGCCCTCGTAGACGCGCGGCCCGGTTCGTCGACCGGGTCGAACACGGCGTCGACGACCCAGTAGGGCTCGGGCTTGAAGTCGCGGATCTCCTGCTCGCGGCGGGCCAGGATGGCCAGCGTCGGCGTCTGCACCCGCCCCAGCGAGACCGCGCCGTCGAACGAGCGAGCGCAGCCGGATCGTGGCCGCGCGGGTGGCGTTCATGCCCACGATCCAGTCGGCCTCCGAGCGCGAGCGGGCGGCCGCCTCGAGCGTGGCCAGCTCGGCGCCGTGGCGCAGCGCGCTCGAACGCGTCCTTGATCGCCTCGGTCGTCATCGAGTTCAGCCACAGCCGCTTGACCGGCTTCTTCGAGCCGGCCTTCTCGTACAGGTAGGCGAAGATCAGCTCGCCCTCGCGCCCGGCGTCGCAGGCGTTGACGACCGCGTCGACGTCGTCGCGGCCGAGCTGGCGCTTGACCACGTTCATCTGCTTCTTGGAGCGCTCGTCGCGCACGACCAGCTTGAAGCGGTCGGGGACGATCGGCAGGTCGGCCATCCGCCACTTCTTGAAGCGGTCGTCGTACTCGTCGGGGTCGGCGAGCTGGACCAGGTGGCCGACGGCCCAGGTCACGACGTGCTCGGGCCCCTCGAGGTAGCCCTCGTGCTTGGTGAAGGCGCCGGGCAGCACGCGCGCCAGGTCGCGCCCGACCGACGGCTTCTCGGCGATGACGAGCGTCTTGGCTCATGAGTCCGCGGAGGGTAGCGCCCCGTCAGCCGCAAGCGCTCACCCGTTGCACGGACTCGCGCTGCCGCAGCCCGCTCGCGCGAGCGCCGCGCACCGTGCGCGCCACCGTCGGCCAGCCCGAGCTCCTCCGCCGTCCGCGCGGCCGCCTCGATGCAGCTCGGCGCCGACGCTGGCTCGCCGGGCCCAGCAGCGCGGGCGTAGTCGAGCTGTGTGTGGGCCAGGTACAGCCGGGGTGCCTGGAGCGCGGCGTTGGCGGCCAGCGCCCGCTCGAAGTGCTCAGGCGGCCTCGCCGCCGGCCCATCGGTCGCGGCGAGCCTGCCCAGGATAGCGCGCCGCCGCTCCCAGGCACACCGCGGCCAGCCCGATCACCACGTTGACGTCGGCGTAGGGCTGCAGCAGCTCGTACAGCGTGCGCCGCGCGCTCGGCGTCGCCGAGCTCGGCGCGCACGTCGGCCAGCAGCGTCATCGCGATCAGCCAGTCGCCGTCGCGCGGGATCTCGCTCGAAGTCGCGCGCGGCGAGCCGCTCGAACTCCGCGCGCGCCTCGTCGAGCCGGCCGATCTCCCACAGCAGCAGGTCGACCAGCGCGGCGCGCCAGGCCGGCCGGTCGGGGTTGGCGGCCACCAGCTCGCGGGCGGCGCTGCTCGAGCTCGCCCATCCGTCCCTGCTCGCGCCGGATGGCCAGCAGCTGGATCGCGTAGTACTGCGGCGCGGTCACCGCCTCGCCGTGCGATCCCGGCCGCCAGCGCCTCCGCGGCCAGCCGGTCGGCTCGCTCGAGCGCGCCCGGCCAGCAGCGCGCGCATCGCCCGCCACATCGGCGGCATGTCCACAGGTACAGCGGCTGGCGCAGGCGCTCGGCGCCGCTCTCGAACGCCTCGCATCTGCGCGTCGACCGCGTCGGGTCGCCGTGCTCGAGCAGGTCGACCACGAGCCACGCGTGGCCCTGGAGCGGCGAGCTCGATGTCGCCGGCCTCGGCGGGCCAGCGTCAGCAGCTCGGTCGAGTCCGCGAGCCGCTGCTCGCAGGTGCGTCGGGTCCCCAGAACGCCCGCCGGCGGCGCCGCGGCGGCGAGGGCGCGCGCCTCGGGATCGCCCAGCTCGGCGGCGATCGTCGGTCGCCTCGGCGGCTGAGCGTCCGCCATCTCGTCGCGCCGGGCGAGTAGTACAGCGCGCCGCACAGGCGCGCCAGCAGCCGCACGCGGACGACCGTGCGCTCGCCGCTCGGTCATCGCCAGCGCCTGCTCGAGCATCGCGATCAGCTCCTCGTCGACCACTCCCGGCGGCTGCATGTAGCGGCGCGAGGCACCGATCGCCGCTCGCGCCAGGCCGCGCGCTGTCGCCGAGCTGCGCGGCCAGCGCCGCGGCCTCGCGGAACGTCTCACCAGGCCAGCGAGCGCGCTCGCCCGCCGCGCACCTGCGCCTCGCCCAGCAGCGACAGCAGCTCGCAGCGGCGCGCGATCGCCTCGGGCCGGAAGCGCTCCAGCACCTCGAGCGCGCGGGCGTAGTGGTCGGCGGCCTCCTCGTGGGCCAGCATCGCGGTCGCCTGCTCGCCCGCCCGCGGCGCGTATTCGATCGCCTTCTCGGCGTCCTCGGCGTCCGGCCGCCCGCGTGAAGTGCAGCGCCAGCGCGGTCAGGTAGCGCTCCGCGCCGGCGCGCCTCGAGCGCCTCCCCGACGCGCCGGTGGATCCGGGCCCGGCGCGGCGCCGACATCCCCTCGTACAGCGTCTCCCGGATCAGCGCGTGCGAGAAGCTGTAGCGGCCGGGCCGTGTCGGGCACTCGACCACCAGCCCCGCGGCCAGCGCCTCGTCGAGCGCGTTGAGGAACTCGTCCTCGTCGAAGCGACAGCACGCGCTCGAGCAGGCGCGGCATCGAAGTCGCGGCCGATCACCGCGGCCGACGCGCAGCCACTCGATCGGCCTGGCTGTCCAGCCGCGCCAGCCGGCGGGCGATCACCTCCTTGACCCCCTCCGGCAGCCCGACCCGCTGGAGCTCGAGCGCGCCCGCCGATCGGTGCGCACGCCGGCCTCGGAGCAGGTGGCGGACGATCTCCTCGATGAAGAACGGATTGCCCTCGGTCTCCGCATGCAGCGCGCGGCACGAACGAGCGGCGAGCGCGGTCCCGCCCGCGCGCAGCGCCACCAGCTCCGCCGTCTCGGGCTCGGCCAGCCCGTTGACCGTCGATCTGGGTCACGAGCCGCTCGCGGCGGAGCTCGGACGAGCGCGTCGGCGAAGCCGCCGATCCGCGCCTCGGTCGAGCGGTAGGCGCCCAGCATCAGCACGCCGCCCGGGGTCCGTGCGACCGGGCCAGGTGGCGCAGGAGCAGCAGTGTCGGCCGGTCGGCCCACTGGAGATCGTCGAGCACGAGCAGCACCGGGGCGCTGCCGAGATCTCGGCCAGCAGCCCGACGACCGCCTCGAACAGCCGGTAGCGCTCGGTCTCGGGCTCGCCCGCGACCGGCGCCGGCAGCTCCGGCACGCGCCGGCGCAGCTCCGGGATCGAGCCGCGCGAGCTCGGATCCGTACTCCCGCGCCGTCGCGCGCAGCTGCCGAGAACGGCACGTTCAGCGACGTAGTGGCGCAGCGCCTCGAGGAACGGCTGGTAGGGCACGAGCGTCTCCTGCGGCGAGCGGCCGGCGAGCACGAACGCGCCGGCCTCGTGCGCGCCGGCGGGCGATCTCCGCCACCAGCCGCGTCTTGCCGATCCCCGGGTCGCCGGTCAGCAGCACCACGCGGCCGCTGGTGCCCTGCCCGAGCACCCGGGCTTCGGCTGGCGCGCTCCCACAGATCCTCGAGCTCGATCAGCTCGCGCTCGCGCCCCACCAACGGCGCACCGGCCCGCAGCGCAGCTCCGCCGGCAGCTCGATCGACCGCCGCCGCGCTCGCGCCCGTCCGACCGCCGCGCGCCGACCGTGCGCCCGGGCCGCAGCAGGCGCTCGTGCGCTGCCATCGTCTCCGGCGACGGCGTCGTC
The DNA here is from genome assembly GCA_963737535.1 of uncultured Solirubrobacterales bacterium. Taxonomy (GTDB): domain Bacteria; phylum Actinomycetota; class Thermoleophilia; order Solirubrobacterales; family Solirubrobacteraceae; genus Palsa-465. Next base: position 75,329 of record CAVTTU010000034.1, on the reverse strand, counting down.
CCGAGCTCCTCGCGCAACAGCGTCCGCAGCCGCTCGAACACCCGCAGCCCCTCGGCGACGTTGCCTTGCGGCCGCGAGCGCCTCCATCAGCAGCGCGTAGCCCGACTCGCGGTAGGGCTCGGGTCGATCAGGCTCCGGGCGGCCCGCTCGACCGAGGCCAGCTGGCGTCCCGCCGAGGCGTCAGACCGGCCCGGCCGATCACCTCCAGCGCCTGCAGCCGGATGTCCTCCAGCTCGCGGCGCCGCGGCTCGAGCCAGCTCGCCTGCGACCCCGGGCAGCAGCCCGCGGCTGGCGATATTGAGCGGAACCTGCGCCAGCGCCCAGGCACTGCGTGCGTCCCCGCGGTCGAGCGCCTGCTGGGCGCGCTCGACCTCGAGCGCCGCCGCCTCGAGGTCGATCCAGACCGGCGCGGGCAGGTCGAGCACCAGCTCGTCGCGACCGAGCAGCGCTCGCCGCCCGAGCGTCGAGCGCAGCCGCGAGAGCAGCGTCCGCAGCGCGGCGTCCTGCGAGACGGGGGCACGGTCGCGGCCACAGCGCGCCGATCAGCTCCTCGCGACCGACCGGCCGGGTGCGGTTGAGCAGCAGGTACGCGAGCAACAGCGGCACCTGCTTGCCGCGCAGAGCGTCGGCGAGTTGCGACGCCATCGACCTCCACGGACAATCGTCCGCAGAGCTGGATCCGAGTTCTCTCGCTGGCGGGACTTGCCACCGGCAACGATCTGGAAACGTATCGACAACGGCAAGCGCGTGAATGCTGCCGACTCGTGGACACCGGGGTCACACACAGCGACGCGCTCGGTGGGGCGCGCGACGATGAGCCACGGAGCCGCATAGACCAGGGTCATATGACGCACGATCAAGAACAGGCACCGACGGATCGCCTACTGCGAATGCGGGGCGCAAATCGCAGGCGACTCCGAGCAGGAGCTGTTTGCAGCGGCTCGAGCGACACCTCGCCCATCATCACCCACAGCTCCTGGGGGCGTTGGAGCTGGAGGTGGTGCATCAGATGGCCGAGGACGTCGGGGGTAAACGCCTTCGGGCGTACCGGGGGCAGCACGCCTACGGGCGGGCGGTGTGCAGACCACCGCCCGCCCTTCGGCGTTCTAACGGGCTCGGTCGCTGGAGCGAGCGTCCCCGAATAGTGCCGGATAGCGAGCATGTTTCGGGACGCTCCCGGGCGGCCAGCGGCTAGCCCGCCGCAGCTTCCGGTCTCCCCGGCGCTCCGTGCGCCGGCTCAGCGCCTGTTCAGCTGCGTCCGGACCAGCGCGTTGGGGACCGCGAAGCCCCCGCGTGCGCCCGGCCGTTGCCGGTGATCGCCGCGAACACGGTGGCCACGACGTTGCCGGCGGCGTCGACCATCGGGCCACCCGAGTTGCCCGGACGGACGCGGCCGCGCAGTCGACGTGATGCTGCGCAACACGGGTCCGTTGCCGTAGGCGTCCTGGGTGTTGACGTCTGGGTCTGGCCGAGCCGCCCCGGCTCGGCGTCGAACGGCCCATCGAGCGGGTAGCCGAGGATCGCGGCCGCCGTCCCGGAGCTGTCGGCTGGTGGCCATGCGACAGCGCGGCGCAGCGACAGGCCGCGGACGTGAAGCACCGCCATGTCGTCGTGGGGGTCGAAGCCGATCGCGCGCGCCGGCAGCGCCGGGGGCTGGCCGCCGATCTGCACGACCGTCGTGTCGTTCTCCCCGGCGACCACGTGCGCGTTGGTGACCACGGGTCGGCGGCTGCCACCCAGCCGCTGCCCTCGATCCCAGCCCGCAGGCCGTCCCGATCACGCGCACGACGCTGCCGCGCGCCGCCCGCACGCCGCCGCGTGGCGAGGATCCCGCGCGTCGGCGCCGGCACGTCGGCCGCCGGCCCGCGCACCGACGGCAGCGGGTCGAAGCGCGCCAGCGCGTGGAGGATCGGGCCCGACGGCGGCAGCAGCTGGTTCAGCTCGCCGAGGATCGCCGAGCGCTGGATGTCGCGGCGCAGCGGCAGCGAGCCCGAGGAGTCGCAGCGCGACGGCGCCGACGATCCACGCGATCCCGAGCCCGACGCACGCGGTCAGCAGGCCGCCGAGCAGGCCGTCGACCGTGCGCAGCCCCGGAATCCGCAGCGCCGAGCGCGCATGCACGCCGATCCCCTCAAAGCCGCTGGCCAGCATCCCGCCCGCGAGCAGCGCGCCGATGAGGCCGAACAGCGGCGCGTATTGCGAGTGCGAGCCGCCCGGCAGCAGCAGTGGACCGAGCCGCGTGCCGAGGAACGCCCCGAGCGCGAAGCCCAGCAGCGACAACACTCCGACGATGAAGCCCTGGAGATATCCGTAGAAGGCCAGCAGGGCGGTGAACGCGACGATCAGCCAATCGATCGCTGTCACCGGCTGGAGATTAGCCAGGCGATCACCGCTGCCCGGGCAGGGCCGCACGTGTACCGTTTCCCGCTGAGGTGGCTCAAGCAGGTGCAATTGGGGTACAACGGGCGACCGCGCTCCAGAGCGGAGCGGCAGCGGCCGGCGGCATGCTGCTGACCCGCGCGGTCCCGCTCATCGTGCTCGCGGTCGCTGGCCTTCGCGGCCGGCATCCTGATCGGCACCGGACCGGGCAAGGCCGAGCGCCGCCTCGTCACCGCACTACGTGGACGCGTGGGCGCAGCAGCAACTTCGCGCAGATGTACTCGCTGCTCGACCCCGACTCGCGCGCGCCGGCTTCCGAGGCGCAGTTCGATCGCCGCCTACCGGAGCGCCGCCGCGACCGCGACCCTGCTCTCGGTCATGCCACTGCACGTGGGAGCCGCACGGGCGACGTCATCCCCGTCCGCATGCGTGTCCGCACGCGGGTGTTCGGGACGCTCGAGCGAGATGCTCGAGGTTCCGCTCACCGGCAGCGGCTCGGGCGCGAGCGTGAAGTTCAGCCGCACGCTGCTGTTCCCGGGCCTCAAGCCCGGCGAGCAGCTCCGCCGGCACACGCATCTGGCGCCGCGCGCGCGACGCTGCTGGCCAGCGACGGCACGCCGCTCGCCGCAGGGCCCCGACCGCACATCGCCGATCCCGGACGTCGCCGGGCAGATCGTCGGCCAGCTCGGGCCCGATCCCGCGCGCCGAGACGCCGACTGTATGCCGCCGCCGGCTATCCCGCGAGCGCGACGTCGGCCTCAACGGACTCGAGCACATCTTCCAGCACCAGACTCGCCGGGAACCCCGGCGGCAAGCTGCTCGCCGGCCGACGCGTCGCTGGCCAGGACCAAGGCGCTCCGCGGCCGACACGGTCAAGACCACGATCAACCCGACGATCGAGCGCGCCGCGATCACCGCGATGGGCGGCGACTACGCCGGGATCGCGGCGATGGATCCGCGCACCGGCGCCCTGCTGGCGCTGGCCGGCGTCGCGTTCTCGGCGCTGCAGCCGCCCGGCTCGACGATGAAGATCATCACCGCCACCGCGGCGCTCGAGGCCGCCATCGTCAAGCTGACCGACACCTTCCCGATCCAGACCGGGCGGACATCGACGGCTACAGGCTCCAGAACGCCGGCGGCGAGGCGTGCGGCGGCACGCTGCTGAACGCGTTCGCCGTGTCGTGCAACTCGGTGTTCGCTCCGCTTGGCGTCAAGCTCGGCGCCGAGCGGTTGGTCACGGATCGCCGAGCGCTTCGGCTTCAACCAGCCGCCCTCGATTCCCGGCGCCGGCGAGAGCAAGATCCCCTCCGCCTGCGACGATCGGGGGCCCGCTCGACGTCGGCTCCTCGGCGATCGGCCAGGGCAAGGTGCTGCGACCTCGCTCGAGGCCATGACCGACGTGGCGGCCACGATCGCCATGGGCGGCCGGCGCCCGATCCCGACGCTGCTGGCCGCACCAGCCGCCCGCAGTTCGTCCACGTCACCAGCCACCACGTCGCGCGCGAGGTCCAGCAGATGATGATTGCCGTCGTGCAGTTCGGCACCGGCACCTCGGCCCAGATCCCCGGCGTCAACGTGGCGGGCAAGACCGGCACGGCCGAGCTCGCACGAACACCAGCGCGCCGGGTGCGAGCTCGCCGCAGAACACCGACGCCTGGTTCGTCGGCTACGCCCCCGCCGGGCGCCCGCGGATCGTCGTCGGCGCGCTGTTCCCGAAGCAGGGCGCCGGCGGCGCAGACCGCAGCGCCGGCCGTCCACGACGTGCTCGCCGCGTCCCTTCCGGTGGTGCACTGAGCCCCGGACGGTTCCCCCGCTGGGCAGCGGCGGGAAGCTACGGCTTGTAGACCGCGCCGATCACATCCGGCGCTAGCGTGCCCTGCGACCACGCCGCGATCGCGTCCCCGGCGGGGCCGAAGCCGATCGTCAGGTCGGCGGCGTAGTCCGTCGAGGAGACGGTGTGATGGGCGGAGAACTTGCCGGCCCGCGGTCGCAGGTCGGCGACCAGCACGTGCCCGTGATGGATCCAGCCGACGAGCGACTCACCGGTGGCCGCCACGGCGGCCGTCGGCACCTCGGCGTCGTCGATGTAGCCGAGCCGCGACGCCCCGCCGAAGCCGTCCCGACCCCGGCGCCACGCGACATGGGCGGCGCACGCGGCGCTGAACGTGCAGGTCCGCCAGGCCAGGACCTGATCTCCGCGGCCGTTATCGACGAAGGCCAGGCCCGAGGCGATCGTCCCGCGAACGGCGTAGGTCCTGCGCTGCCCGTGCGGCGCGAGGTCGCGCACGACGACCTTCGATCGATAGTTGCCGTGGCGGTCGTACCAATCCTCGACCCAGGCCACCGCCGGCGCGTCGGCGGTCGTTCCGTCGGCCAGGCCCAGATCGTCGATCGAGTGGCCCGCGGCCACGGTCACCGCAGCCCGCCCTCGCGTCGGCGCGGCGTTGGCCGGCGAGGTGGCGAGGAAGATCTGGCGTGCGCCGCCGGGACCGGAGAAGCGATCGGTCTCCGTCCACGCCACCGCCGCCCGGCCATTGCCGAGCTCGGCCGTGCGCATCTCCTGCGGCCGAGAATCCACGCCGGTAAGGCGACGGGTTCCGGCGAATCGACCCCGGGGGGATGACTGCGCCACCCAGACGCCGCGGTTGGTGGCCACGGCGACGAACAGACCTCCCGGCAGCGCCAGCAGCCGGCTGCTGGCCGTGCCGGCGAGGCCGCGCACGATTGTGTGCACCGAGCCGAACTTCCCCTTGCGGCTCATCGTCCGGATCGCGGCCGAGCTGCAGCACGCGTTCCCGGCGGGGCTGTTCCCCGTGAGCAGCTCGAGCGTCGACCCGCTGAAGGCGGAGTTCAGCACCTGCTGGGTCGAGGGCACCCGAACCGGCGCCGCTCGCCGCCCCGAGGCCGAGCGCCAGGCCACATAGCCGCGAGACCGCGACGGGTCGTCGGCGTCCTGGACACTGAAGTTGACGGCCGCCGCGCCGCCCGCGGCAAACGCGATGTGCGGCGGCAGGATGTCGAACGAGAACGGCTGGGCGAAGCGGAACGGCGTGTCCCAACCGGCCCTCGCGCTGGCCGGGGCAGCGCCGATCAGCGCCAGCGCGAGCAGCGCTAGAGCTGCGGCCCGCGCCAGACCTCGCCGCCGCGGTGGGACACCCACAGCCCGGCGATCAGGCCAGCGATGAAACCGAGTGCGATGCCCACGAGGATGATCGTGCCGTTCGGGCCCGCCGGGCGCGTGTAGCCCACGACCACGATCGGGATGGCGACGGCGGCGAACACGCCGATCCCCGTCGCCAGCGGGTTGAATCGCAGCGTGGGCGGAGCGGACGGGCCGCTCGGGGGCGGTTCGGTGCTGCGCCACCTCTCTTCGTCGGTCAAAGATCGAGCGAGACTGTGGACGGCCCATTCTGACCTTTCGCGTAGATCTGCAGGGTCAGCGGCCGATTTGAGTACACGGAGACGGGAAGCTTGAAGAGCACGAGCTGGCCCTGGGTGGGACCGTAGGCGGGCAATGCGTCGGGATTCGGTTGGATCTGCCCGGGTTGCAGGATCTGCGGGATCCAGGCGTTCGGATTCACGTGCGGATTGATCGGGATCGGGAAGTACTTGTTGCCCTGCGTGTCGATGATGTCGAACTGGTCGGTGGTCGTGGCGTTGGACTTCGTCTGGTTCTTCGCCCACAGGAATATGCCGAACCACAGATAACCCGGCTTGATCGTCGTAACGGCCGCGCCGTTCAGATACTCGGTGTCCTCGGTCGAGAACTGGTTGAGCTGGCGTGAGATCTGAACCTGGTAGGTGATCGGCCCGGCATCGACGTACTCGCCCTCGCCGTCGACCTGGGTCGGATGATGTAGCTCGCCGCAGGCTCCGAGGCCGAGCGCAATGAGACCGATGCACCCGATTGCGCGCAGGCGACCCAGGCTGATGAAGCGGCGAGGCGTGATCACGACGCGGGCAAGTTTATCCGTCACCCCTGGCGCGGAGATCCATCACGCGGCTCAGCCCCCGGCGACCGTCACGCGGTGCCCGCGCGAGCGCCCGTCCTCCAGGATCGAGCGCAGCCGGCGCATCGCCTTGGCCGCCTGGCGCTTGGTCCAGTTGCGCCCGCCGATCGCCTCGTGCAGCCTGTCCGAGAGCAGCCGCGTCTCGGTCTCCAGGGTGTACTCGACCTTGGTCGAGCCGCTCGGCCCGGGCGAGAGTGTGTAGGTCCCGACCATGCGGATGCGGTTGTACTTCCCGCCCCGGCCGCGCTCGACGATCCGGAACGGCGGCTGGACCTCGGCCAGCGTCACATCGGCCCACGCGAAGCGACGGAGCGGCGCCTTGATCCGGAAGCGCGCGCCGGCGCCCTGGCCGTACGGATCCTCGCGGGTCAGGTGCCAGTCGACCATGTAGTGGTCGGTGAACTCGGCGTGATTGGCGATGTCGGCCAGGTACTCGAACACCTGCTCGCGGGGCACCGAAATCGTCGTCGAGACCGTGAAGGGATCCACGGGCGGGCATTGTATGTGGCGGCCGGGCGTGGCGGACTGCCTGCGGGCCGGGCGAAAGACAGTGCCCGACGCGCGCGGACCGAACGCGCTCGCGGCCAAATAAGCAGCCACTGCCACCATCGCCGGTCGCGCTACGCCGCCGCGCGGTGATCCGTGATGCGCATCGTGTGCCCGAACTCCGGGCCGTGCACGACGTGCGATCCCTGCGGCGAATCACGATGGGCGACACGGCACAGCTCGCACAGCTCGGCCCCGGAGCTGTAGCTGTACATCCGCTCGCCGATCAGCGGCGTGCGGTGGCAACGGGCGCACCGGTCGCGGCCCGCCACCAGTTCGTCCACGCCGCGGCGCAGGAGCGCCAGCTCGAGGTCTGGCATCTCTCGGACGGTGCTGATCATCTCGAATTCGTTTTCGGCGACTCGAGCGGCGTTCCTTCCAACTGGGCACCGCATTGCGAGCCCCCGCGCCCATCCGGCCTCGAATCGTGCCCAGCGGGCCTCAGACCCGAGATGCACGCATCCGGCAAAACCCGAGAAGTTTCTACATACAAAAAACTAGTGCAACGCTCATTTGGGCGATTTCCTGTTTTTCAGCGTCGACTTGGATTGAATTTATGTTGGCGTTGCTTTACTTACGCTTTGACGTGGCGGCTATGATGGGCCCGTCCCGTTAGACGGCTTGGCGAGTATGCCGGCTAGAAGGAGTGCGCCCCAAAATGAAAGCTTGGATGTCGGGCAACGTAGCGGGGACCGGAACTTTTCGCTGCACCGATTGCGATTACCCCGTCTCGCTCGACGCCGTCGACGAGCTTCCGACCTGCCCCAACTGCGGCGGCACGGAGTTCGTCAGGGCCTCGCTGTTCACGACGGCTCAGGCCACGATGGTCGATTTCTCACCCGAGATCGAGGACCAGGTGTGGCTCGAGGAACTACGCGAATCCCTGGAGGAGCCCGGGCAGTACATCGCCTACCGGGCTGCCGACGGCGATGTGGTGAGCTGTGCCCTGCAGCGCGAATGGACCCGGATCGGCCGGAGCCTGGCCGCCGACGTCCGTTTTGACGATCCCACCGTGTCGCGGCGCCACGCATTGATCGTGCGCCAGCCCGACGGTCTGCGGGTCCTCGATGACCGCAGCCTCAACGGCGTGTTCGTCAACGGCGAGCGGGTCGAGTGGAGCACGCTGGCGGACGGTGACGAGATCGTCATCGGGCGCCATCACCTGCATTTCGTGGACGTCCCGGCGATCTCCGGGATGCGCTACAGCCGCTCCGGTCAACGCGGCTCGAGTACGCCCGCGGGCTAGTAACGACCGGCCCGGCCACGCTGTCTATAGTGGCCGCGGATGCCGACGATCGCAGTCCTGTCCCAGAAGGGCGGCACCGGGAAGACGACCGCGGTGCGGACGCTCCGCGATGTCTTCCGCCGCCTCGATCTCAGCGTGCTGGCCGTCGATCTGGACCCCCAGGGCAACCTGTCTGACTACCTCGACGTCGACCCCGACGCCTCCCCCACGATCGGCGATGTCCTGTCCGGCACGGCCAAGCCGCGCGAGGCGATCCATGACGGGATCATCCCCGCCAACCTCGGGCTGGCCGAGGGCGAGCTCCTGCTGGGCGGCAAGATGGGGCGCGAGCTGACCCTCAAGAAGGCTCTGCGCGAGGTCAGGCGCGACTACGACCTGATCCTGATCGACTGCCCGCCGGCGCTGGGGCTGCTCACCGTCAACGCCCTGGTGGCGGCCGACCACGCGCTCCTCTCCGCCGAGGCGCAGTACTTCGCGCTCCAGGGGGTCGAGCAGGCGCTCGAGGTGATCGACCTGGCGCGCGAGAACCTCAATCCCGACCTTCACTGGCTCGGCGTGGTGCTGAACATCGCCGACATGCGCACCCGGCACTCGCGCGAGGCGTTCGAGTCGCTGCGCGAGCACTACGGCGACAAGCTGTTCGGCTGCACCGTCCGCGCCTCGATCGCCTACGCGGAATCGGCCGAACGGGCGATCTCGATCCTCGACTACCGGCCCGATCTGGGTGCCGACTACCTCCAGGTGGCCGACCAGGTGCTGCGTCGAGTCGGCCTCGATGACGCCCGCGAGCGACTCGCCCCCATGCTGGCGGAGTCGCAGCCCGCGGTGTCGTAAACAGGGGACGGCCCCCGCAGGGCCGCCCCTTAAATAAAGGGCGCCCCGCAAGGGGGCGCCCCGTGTTTGTCCTGCCTCACACCGACCGCTGATAGGACTTGAACGCGCGGGTGGCGAAGACCAGGCACAGGGCCAGCACGGCGACGAGGAAGCCGACCCTCGAGGCCACGAGGCCCCAGTCGGGGCTGGTCGACGTCGCCGTCCGTCCCGCCAGCACCGCCCAGTTGACCGGGTTGAAGTCGGATACGTGCTGGATCCACTTCGGCATCAGGTTGGTCTCCAGAAACGTGGCCGAGAGGAAGGTCAGCGGCAGCACGATGAACTGGACCGCTCCGATCAGCGCCTCCTCCTGGCGCATGATCAGCGCGAATCCGTTCGACAGGCCGCCGAAGGCCGCCCCCAGCAGCGCCGAGACCGCGAACAGCACGGCCACGCCGGCCACGCCGCCGGGGAACGTGGCCCCGACGATCAGCGCCAGCACGACGATGATCACGGACTGGATCACCACCACGACGGCCTCCTTGAGCAGGCGCCCGGCGATCAGCGCCTCGCGCCGCACCGGCGAGACGAGGAACCGCGCCGTCACGCCCCGATTGAGGTCCTCGATCAGCGCCATCCCGCTCCAGGCCGAGTTGAACATCGCGGTCATCACCACCACGCCGGGAGCCAGGAAGGCGATGTAGGAGCTCCCGTGAAAGCCCGGGATCTCCACCACCTTCTTGAACAGGGCCCCGAACAGCAGCAACCAGATCACCGGCTGGACCAGCGTCACCGCCACGAACCACGGTTGGCGCCACAGCTCGCGCAGGTGGCGGGCGGTCATGTAGAGCGTTTGCCTGACGATCGTCATCGGGTCACCTCCGCAGCTTCAGCGTCGGCCGCATCGAACGTGCGGCCGGCGTATCTCAGGTACACGTCATCGAGCGAGGGGCGGGCGACCCGGACCTCGGTCACGGCGATCCCGTGGGCCTCGAGCGCCTGCAGCAAAGCCGGCACGGCGCGCCCGCCGTCGTCGGCGCGCGCCCGCAGCGAACGCCCCTCGACGGCCACCTCGCGCACGGCCTCGAGCTCGACCAGCGCCTGCTGGACGTGGCCGTTGTGGCTCGCCGCCAGCTCGACCTGGATGGCGTCGCCGCGGAGCTCGCGCTTGAGCTCGTCGGGCGTGCCCTCGGCGACCACCTTGCCGCGGTCGACGATGGCCAGACGCGCGGCGAGCTGATCGGCCTCCTCGAGGTAGTGGGTGGTCAGCAGCACGGTCTTGCCCTGGTTGGCCGACAGACTCGAGATCTGCTGCCACATGTCGGCGCGCACCTCGGGATCGAGACCGGTCGTCGGCTCGTCGAGGAACAGCACCTGCGGGTCGTGGACGAGCGCCATGGCGATGTCCAGGCGCCGTTGCATGCCGCCCGAGTAGCCCCGGGCCACCCGGTCGGCCGCCTCGGCCAGCCCGAACCGCTCCAGCAGCTCGTCCACGCGCGGCTCGAGCGATCGCCCGCGCAGCCCGTAGATGTGCCCCTGGAGTCGCAGGTTCTCGCGTCCCGTGGCCTGTACGTCGACGCCCGAGCCCTGCGACACGACGCCGATCGTCCGCCTCACCCGGTCGGGCGCCGCGACCACGTCGATTCCCGCCACCGTGGCCCGGCCGTCATCGGGCTGCGCCAGCGTGGTGAGAATCTTGACCGCGGTCGACTTGCCCGCACCGTTGGGCCCGAGCAGTCCGAAGATCGTGCCCGGCGCGACGGCGAAGCTCAGTCCCTGCAGGGCGGTCACGCCCTTCGGATAGGACTTGACGAGGCCCCTGGCCTCGATTGCCGGCTCCATACTGTCTCCCCTTCCGAGTAGGATTTCTCTTGACGTGCATATATCTTAGCTATCGAGATTTTTAGATGTCAAGAGAAATTTCGCCCCGCGACGAGATCCTCCAGCGGCTGGGCTCCGAGGTCCGCGCCAGCCAGCGGGCCACCGACATGGTTGACGAGCTCGTCTGCCAGCTCCTGGGGATCAACCGCACCGATGCGCGCGCTCTCGACCTACTGGACGAGCACGGGCGGATGAGCGCGGGAGAGCTGGCCGCGCAGAGCGGGCTGACCAGCGGCGCCGTCACCGCCGTGATCGACCGGCTGGAGCGCGCCGGGCTGGCCCACCGGGTCTCCGACCCAGCCGATCGGCGCCGCGTGCTGGTCGAGCTCACATCGAAGGCGGTCGCCGGCTCCCTGGACCTGATGGGGCCGCTGGCCGAGGAGGGAGCCCAGCTCAGCGAGCGCTACAGCGACGAGCAGCTGGAGCTGTTCATCGAGTTCATGCGCGTCGGCCGGGAGATGCAGGAGCGTCACGCGCAGCGTCTGCGTGAGCGCCTCCGCGACCCGCGTTAGCACCCCACAGCTCGGCGTTGCGCTCGAAGATCTCCCGCAGCACGGCCTCGACGTCGCGCGTGATCCGCCACGAGGGATGATCGCGCCGGAACGGCGCGAGGTCGGAGATCCACCAGCGGTGGTCGCCGACGCGGCTCTCGGGCGACAGGGCCCACTCGAGCTCGCGGCCCGTGATCGACTCGCACAGCTCGATGGCCTCGAGCACCGAGCAGTTGCTCTCCCGCCCTCCGCCGATGTTGTAGACGGCCGCGGTCCGCGGTGCCGCATGGAAGGCCTCGAACGCGGCCACGAGGTCAGCCGAGTGGATGTTGTCGCGGACCTGCTTGCCGCCGTAGCCGTACACGGTGTAGGGATCGCCGGTGATCGCGCAGCGCATCAGGTAGGAGAGGAATCCGTGCAGACGCGCGCCGGCATGGTTCGGCCCGGTCAGGCAGCCCCCGCGAAAGCACACCGTCGGCATCCCGAAGTAGCGGCCGTACTCCTGGACCAGAAGGTCACCCGCCGTCTTCGAGACCCCGAACAGGGAATGTGTCGAGGCGTCGATCGACATTGAGGTGTCGATGCCCTGGTGGTAGCGGTGGGTGGGTGGCAGCTCGAGCCGCGTCTCGAGCTCGACCAGCGGGAGGTGGTTGGGGAGATCGCCGTAGACCTTGTTGGTCGAGCAGAAGATGAACGTCGCCGCCGGCGCGTGCCGGCGCGTGGCCTCGAGTAGGTTGAGCGTTCCGTTGGCGTTGATCGTGAAGTCGGCCTGGGGGTCGGAGGCCGCCCAATCGTGCGAGGGCTGCCCGGCGGCGTGGATCACCAGCTCGATCGAGCCCGCGGTCGGCGCGAACACCCGCATGACGGCATCGACGTCCCGCACGTCGATCTCCAGCGAGCGAAAGGCATGGGGGAAGTCACGCTCGAGCGACCGCGTGGTGTGCGCGGTCGAGGCCGACGGTCCGAAGAAATGGGCCCGCATGTCGTTCTCGAGCCCGATCACGTCATAGCCGCGCTCGGCGAAGTGCCGGACCGACTCGGAGCCGACCAGGCCGCCCGATCCGCTGACGATGGCGGTGCGCACGGCGGCCAGGTTAGCCCGGCGTCGCGGTTCGGCGCGGCCACCTACAGGCTGCGGACATCGGCGCCCTGCGACTCGAAGGGGGCGCGCATGACCGTCGCCCAGCCCTGGGTGTGGCGCGTGAGCGCGTCGACGACGTGACCGGTCTGCTCGTAGTGGCACCACACCAGGACGGTCGGGCCGGCGCCCGAGATCGTGGCGCCCAGGGCACCGATCTTGGGGGTGGCAGCCTGTGTCAGCACCTCGGCCGAGCGCGGATACAGGTGGGCGCGTGGCGGCTGGTGCAGCCGATCGGCCAGTCCGGCCGCAACCAGCTCGAGGTCGCCCGTGCTGAGACCGCGTATCAGCAGTGCGGCGTGGGCGACATTGAACACGGCGTCGCCGATCGGGACCGTGGCCGGTAGCGCCGCCCGCGCGGCCGCGGTATGGACAGACCCCTCCGGGACCACGAGCACGGCTTCGAGCCCCATGGGCGCATCGAAGCGATGCGCCCATGGGCCGTCACAGATCACGAACCCGCCCTGGAGGGCGGCGGCGACGTTGTCCGGGTGGCCCTCGAACTCGGTGGCCAGGGCCAGCACGTCGGCGTCGAGCTCGAACAGATGGTCGGCGGCCATCAGGCCGGCGATGATCGCGGCGGCGCTCGAGCCGAGCCCGCGAGTCAGGGGGATGTTCGACGCGATGCGGAACTCGAAGTCGTCGGCCGGGTGCAGGCGCTCGAACGCCCGCACGATCAGATTGCTGCGGTCCGTAGGGAGGTCCAGGGCGGTGTCGACGGCGAACCGCCCGGTCTCGACGACCTCGAGCTCCAGGTGCAGAGCGAGTGCCGCCGCCAGCACGTCGAAGCCGGGGCCGAGATTGGCCGACGACGCCGGGACCCGGACCAGGCGCCGGCGGCCCAAGGTCACTCGAGCACCGCCCGCTCGATCGCCTGAAGCTCGGGTTCGCAGGGCACCACCGCCCCGGCCTGGACCAGCGCAGTCTGCGGGTCCTTCAGGCCGTGACCGGTGAGCACGCAGACGATGCGCCGCGCATCGCGAGCGCCGTGGGCCAGCAGCCCGGCCACGCTGGCCGCCGAGGCCGGCTCGCAGAACACCCCCTCCTCGGCGGCGAGGAAGCTGTAGGCCTCGAGGATCTGCTCGTCGGTGACCGCGTTCACCGCCCCGCCCGACGAGGTCATCGCGTCCATCGCCTCCTCCCACCGCGCGGGGTTGCCGATGCGGATCGCGCTGGCCACCGTCTCGGGGTGCGCGACCGGGGCGCCGTGGACCAGCGGCGCCGCCCCGGCGGCCTGAAAGCCGAGCATCCGCGGCGCAAAGCCCATCTCGCGGAAGCCCTTCCAGTAGGCGGTGATGTTGCCCGCGTTGCCGACCGGGATGCACAGCGCATCGAGCTCGCCGGCCAGCGACTCGACCAGCTCGAAGGCGGCCGTCTTCTGGCCCTGGATGCGGAACTCATTGACAGAGTTGACCAGCGCCACCGGATGGCGGTTGGCCAGCTCGCGGACGAGGCTCAGGGCCTGATCGAAGTTGCCCCGCAGGGCAACGACGCGCGCGCCGTGCATCAGCGCCTGGGCCAGCTTGCCGGTGGCGATCTTGCCCTCGGGCACGATCACCACGCCGCGCAACCCGGCGCGGGCCGAGTAGGCGGCGGCCGAGGCGGCGGTGTTGCCGGTCGAGGCGCAGATCACCGCCCGGGCGCCCTCGCGGACGGCGGCCGAGACCGCGCAGGTCATCCCCCGGTCCTTGAACGACCCGGTGGGATTGGCGCCCTCGAGCTTCAGCCACACCTCGCTACCCACCCGCTCGGACAGACGCGGGGCCAGGACGAGCGGAGTCGACCCCTCGCCCAGCGAGACGACCGGGTCGCCCTGGGCGAACGGGAGCCGGTCTCGGTAACGCTCGATCAGGCCGTTCATCGCGGGCGAACGCTAACGGTTCGCGGCTGGGTCAGCTTGGCCCGGCAACAGCCCGCGTTTCGGCCCCTCCAGAGGCCCTCAGACCTCGAGCACAACCTTCCCGGTCGCCTCGCGACGGTCGATGGCGTTCAAGGCCTCGGCCACGCGCTCGAGCGGGAACCGCGCCCCGACAATCGGCGCCACGAAACCGCGGTCGATCAGCTCGGCGATCTCGGCCCCGAGCTGCTGCGTCACGTGCGGCTTGGCCGTGACATAGGCCCCCCACCCCGCGCCGATCACCTCGGTGTTTCCCAACAGCAGCCGATTGACTCTGACCTCGGGGATCGAGCCGCCGGTGAAGCCGACCACGACCACGCGCCCGCCCTCGCGCAGGGAGCGCAGGCTGTCGGTGAAGCGGTCACCGCCGACAGGATCGAGCACGAGGTCGACACCGCCGCCCGACAGCTCCTTGGCCTGGTCCTTCCAGGGCCCATCGGAGCGGATGACCTCGTCGGCCCCGGCCTCGCGGGCCACGCGCTCCTTCTCGTCGGTGGAAACGACCCCGATCGTCTTGGCCCCGAGGCCCTTGGCGACCTGGAGCACGGCGGTTCCCACCCCGCCGGCGGCGCCGTGGACGAGCACGGTCTCCCCCTCGGTCAGCCGCCCGCGGAGCTTGAGCGCGAACAGGGCGGTGTGATAGTTGAGCACGAGGCTGGCGCCCTGGGCGAAATCGAGCGAATCGGGAAGCGGAAAGCAGAAGTACTCGGGCGCGACGACCGCCTCGGCGAAGCCGCCGATCATGCAGAACGCCGCCACCCGGTCGCCGGGCTTGACCGCCGCGCCGTCGCTGGCGCTGCGCACGACCCCGCCCACCTCACTGCCGGGCACGAACGGCAGCGGCGGCTTGAACTGGTACTCGCCCCGGGTCTGAAGGACCTCGGGGAACGACACGCCGGCTGCCTTGACCTCGACGACCACACCCTCTCCCGGGGTCATCATGTGCGACGGCTCGGGGTCGGGGACGTCGACCAGCTGCAGTGCCGAGTCGGGACCGGTCAGCTCGGTTATCTGGATCGCCCTCACCAGCGCGGACCCTAACCGAACTCCTCTTCCAACACTCGGATCGAGCGCGGCGGCGCCCGCAGGACGTCTAGGCCGGCGATTCCGTCCATGGCCGCGGTGAAGCGCGACTCGAGCACTGGGTGGACGACCATCACCAGCCGGGCCTGCTGGCCGAGTCCCTTCTGGACGACCGATTTGACCGATACCTGATGCTGGGCCAGCACCTCGGCCACCCGCGCCAGCACACCCGGCTGGTCGGCCACCTCCAGGTGCAGGTAGAAGGCGGAGACGACGTCCTGGACGATCTCCATCGCGCCGATCGTGGGCGGTGTCGAGGCCGGTGGGATCATCGCGCTGATCACGTCGCCGAGCACCGCGGTGGCGGTCTGGGGGCCACCCGCGCCCGGCCCCGACATGGTTATCTCGGTGATCGCCTCCGACTCCACCGTGACTGCGTTGAACGGCCCGCTCACCGAGGCCAGCGGGTGGCCGGGGTAGAGAAACGCCGGGTGCACGCGGACCGACAGGCCGGCGTCGATGCGCTCGGCGGTGCCGATCAGCTTCAGCCCGAGACCGAGCTCGCGGGCGTACTCGAGGTCGTCGGGCTGGATGTGCTCGATCCCCTCGTAGCGCACCTGGTCGAGATGCACGGGCGTGTCGAAGGCGAGGCGGGCGAGGATCGCCATCTTGGCCGCCGCATCGCGACCGTCGACGTCCTCGGACGGATCGGCCTCGGCGTAGCCGAGCCGCTGCGCCTCGGCCAGGGCGGCATCGAACGTCATCCCGGTCCGGGCCATCTCGGTGAGGATGAAGTTCGTCGTCCCGTTGACGATCCCATGAATCCGGTCGATCCTCGCCCCCGACAGCGACTCCTGGACCACGCGGATTACCGGCACGACCCCGGCCACCGCGGCCTCGAAGCGCAGCTGCACGCCCTCCGTTCGCGCGACCTCCCACAGCTCCTCGCCGAACTGGGAGAGCAGCTGCTTGTTCGCCGTGACCACGTGCTTTTGCGCGCGCAGCGCCCGCAGCACGTAATCGCGGGCCGGATCGAGCCCGCCCATCAGCTCGACGATCAGGTCCGATTGGGCGAGCAGCTCGTCGAACGAGCCGCGGCTCCGCGTGAGGATTCCGCTGATCGTCGGTCGCAGCCCGGTTATCACCTCGATCCGCTCGGCGCGCTGAGGCAGCAGCTCGGCGAAGGCCGAGCCGACGGTGCCGTGGCCCAGCAGGCCGACGCGGAAGGGGCGCTCAGTCGACATCGCGGGCGGCCAGGTCGTCGTAGCTCTCGCGACGGACGACGACCCTGGCGTTGCCGTCACGGCAGAAGATCACCGGCGGACGCGGAACGCCGTTGTAGTTGTTGGCCAGGGAGTAGCCGTAGGCGCCGGTCACCGGCGTGACCAGGACATCGCCCGGGGCGGGGTCGGGCAGCGGCACGTCGCGCACGATCACATCGCCCGACTCGCAGTGCTTGCCGGCGATCTGGGAGCGCTCGGTCGGCGCGGCGAGGGGCCGATCGGCAATCGCCGCTTCATACACGGCGCCGTACAGCATCGGCCGCAGGTTGTCGGACATGCCGCCATCGACGGCCACCCAGCTCGACACGTTGCGCTTGACCGTCTCCACCGTGTACAGCGTGACCGTGGAGTTCGCCACCAGCGAACGCCCGGGTTCGAGCAGCAGGCGCTTGTCAGAGCCGAGGTGATCGTGCACGGAGGTGACGATCGCCTCGACATAGTCCGAGATCGAGGGCGGCTGCTGCGAAGCGGTGTAGGCGACCCCGAGCCCCCCACCGAGGTTGTAGACCGGGAACTCCCCCAATCCGGCGATCGCCGCCACGGCGGCCCTGAACGGCTCGAGCTCGAGCAACTGCGAGCCGATGTGAAAGTGCAGCCCGACCAGCTCGAGGTGTGGCGCGGTGGCGAGTCGCTCAATCGCCTCGCGCGCCTCGGAGATCGAGAAGCCGAACTTCGAATCGGCCTGACCGGTCGAGATCGCGTGGTGAGTATCGCCGGCGACCCCCGGCGTGACGCGGATCAGAACCTCCTGGACAGCGCCGCGGGCGGCGACGATCGCCTCCAGACGATCGATCTCCTGAATCGAGTCGACCACGATGTGGCCCACGCCGGCATCGAGCGCCTGGATCAGCTCCGACTCGGACTTGGCGTTGCCGTGGAGGTAGATGCGGTCGGGGTCGAAACCGCCCCGCAGCGCCAGGGCCAGCTCGCCGCCCGAGGCGACGTCGCACGACAGCCCCTCTTCGGCCAGGACGCGATACACGGCCGTGCAGGGAAAGGCCTTGGAGGCGAACAGCACGTCGTAGTCCTCGTGGCGTGCGGCCAAGGTCTCGCGAAATACCCGCGCTCGCCGCCGCAGATCGTCCTCGGCGACGATGTAGGCCGGCGTGCCGAACTCGCGCGCCAGCTCGACCGCGTCGCAGCCGCCGATCTCCAGCCGCCCGCGCTCGTTGACCCGGCTCCCGTGGGGATAGACGTGCGAGATGGATGTCGTGGTCACGCTCACCGGACGCGATCATGCCATGCGCTCCAAAGCATGGGATCATCGCCGCGTGCGCCAGATGCGAACCGTGAAGCCGATCAGGCCGGCCGAGCTGGCCAGCCACGACGGTCTCGCCTACTCCCTATGGCTACCCGAGGGCCGTGCGGCGCGCGGCGGCGTCGTCATCCTGCACGGCGCCGGATCGTGCAAGGAGAGCCATTACGACTTCGCGCGCGCGGCGCTCCCGCTTGGTCTGGCCGCGGTGTCCTTCGACCAGCGCGGGCATGGCGAGTCGGGCGGCTCGCTCGACGGCCGAGCCATCGACGACGTGGCCTCGATGGCCTCCCTGCTCCGCTCCGCGCTGAGTGACCCCGGCAAGCCAATCGCACTGCGCGGCTCGAGCATGGGCGGCTATCTGGCCATCGCGGCGGCGAGCGCCACGAACGCCGCCGCGGTGGTCGCCATCTGCCCGGCCAGCGCGGAGGGGCTTCGGCGCGGCCTGGCCGCCGACCGGTTCGAATTCGCCGCCGACACTCCAGCCCTCGACGCGCTGTTCGCGCGCCGCGACCTGCACGACATCGCACCCACGCTGGACATCCCGGTCCTGCTGCTCCACGCGGAGGGCGACGAGGTTGTCCCGGTCCAGCTCTCGCGTGAGCTCGCGCCGCATCTCAGTCATCCCGACAGCCGCCTGATCGCCGTACCGGGCGGCCATCACCGCTCGATCCAGCACGACGGTGAGCTTCAGGCCGCGAGCCTGCGCTTCATCACGCGGATGCTCGTCAGATGATTGATTCCTTTTTGCCGCACCCAGGCGCGCAGCACGCGCCGGTCGGTGCCAATGTCCTCGCCGGCGGCGCTGCTACCGGCTTCTCCGCGTGCACCGCCCGCTCGCACCGATTTCTGGTTCGACAACTGATCGGAGACGGTCAGCGTCTGTACCCCTGTGCTCACGATTTCTCCGTTTCTTATGCGGCCGCGACGGCGGTTCCCGCACCTGGAGCACGAACCCCGCCGCGCCGGGACAGCAGCAACAACCAGGCAAGTCCCGCGATCATCAGCGCAATGCTCTCGAATTGTGGCACGGTCAGACCGAGCGCGACGCGGTGGTTGCGGCGGATGAATTCGACCAGCAGACGCTCGACTCCCGAGAGGAGCAGATAGAACGCGAACAGGGCGCCGGGGCGGAACTGGTCGCGCATCCGCCACAGCCACCACGCCACCACACCCATGGCCACGGTCTCGTATATCGGCGTGGGCAGCACCCTCACCCCGGGCGGCGTCGGGACGGTCCCGTGCGGGTAGCTCATCGCCGTCGGCAAGGTCGACACCTTGCCGTAGTCGCCGTCGCCCGAGATCTGGCACCCGATGCGGCCGATCGCGTAACCCATCGCCAGTGGCACGGCGGCCAGGTCCAGCAGCCCCAGCGACAGCAGCCGTCGCCACTTCGCCCACGCCAGAACGGCGATGGCGCCGCCGATCACGCCGCCGTACCAGACCAGACCCGAGCCCGAGAACAGGCTTCCCAGGAGATCGTGCTTGACCTGGCTGTAGTTCTGGATGATGTAGTACAGGCGCGATCCGATCAGCCCGCCGACGAGCGCCGCGATCGCCATCTCGTAGGAGAAGTCGGGCGGCTTGTCGAGTTCGCGCAGGCGCCGGTAGAGGATCGCGCCAGCGGCGATGAAGCCGCAGGCGAAGACGACCCCGAACGACTTCAGCGAGAGACCGAAGACGTGGATCTCGGGTCGCATGGGCCAGAGGTTAGGCCAGGCTGAAGGCCCGGGACGCGGTTGCCGCTCGCGGGCGGACCGGCAGCCGATGGCCGATAATCCCCGGCCGTGCTGCCGAGCGTCGCGATCCTGTGTGGCGGCCGCGGCACGCGGCTGCAGGAGCACACCGAGTCAATCCCCAAACCGTTGGTGGAGATCGGTGGCCGGCCGATTCTCTGGCACGTGATCCAGATCTATCTCGCCCAGGGCTTTCAGAGCTTCCACCTGCTCACCGGC
Organism: uncultured Solirubrobacterales bacterium; assembly: GCA_963737535.1. GTDB lineage: Bacteria > Actinomycetota > Thermoleophilia > Solirubrobacterales > Solirubrobacteraceae > Palsa-465. The sequence continues at coordinate 55,412 of CAVTTU010000034.1, read as the reverse complement.
TACTGCGCCGAGATGATCGAGGAGTTCGCGCGCCGTGAGCGCTGGCCGGCCGGCGCGTGCGTCGAGTGCATCGAGACCGGACTCGACACCCCCACCGGCGGCCGGCTGGCCCGAGCCTCGTCCGCGCTCGAGCAGGACCGGTTCTGTCTGACCTATGCGGACGGCGTGGCGGACATCGACCTGGGCGCACTGCTGGCCGACCACCAACGCCACGGCGCCGCCGCCACGATGACCGTGGTGCGGCCGGAGCTCCAGTTCGGGGTGGCCGACCTGGGCAGCGACGGGATGGTCCGCGGGTTCGTCGAGAAGCCGCGCAGCGAGCACTGGGTCAACGGCGGCTTCTTCTGCTTCGAGCCGTCCGTGCTGGCACTGATGGACGAAGCCTCGGTGCTGGAGCGCGACCCGCTGCAGCGCCTGGCCGCCGACGGCGCCCTGCGCGCCTTCCGGCATGAGGGATTCTGGGGCTGCATGGACACCTATAAGGACGCCGCGCTGCTCAACGACCTGTGGGCCAGCGGTCGAGCGCCATGGAAGCTGTGGAACTGAACCAGCACTCGGTCCTGGTCACCGGCGCCTACGGCCTGCTCGGCAGCTGGCTGGTGCGCGCGCTGCTGGAGCGGGGCGCGCGGGTGACCGTGGTCCGGCGCGACGAGCCGGCCAACTCGGCCCTGCGGCGGATGGGCCTGGAGGAGTCGGTGAACGTGGTCCCCGGCGACATCAGCACCGAGGGCCTGATCTCACGCGCGCTGGCCGAATATGACGTCCAGAGCGTGTTTCATCTGGCCGCCCAAGCCATCGTGCGGACCGCCAATCGCTCGCCGCTGGGCACGTTCGAGACCAACATCCGCGGCAGCTGGCTGGTGCTCGAGGCGTGCCGGCTCCACGGTTGCCAGCGGGTCGTGGTCGCCTCGTCCGACAAGGCCTACGGCCCTCACCGCGACCTTCCCTACCGGGAGGAGCACGCCCTTCAGCCGCTGTACCCGTACGACGTCTCGAAAGCGGCCGCCGATCTGCTCGCGCGTTCCTACTGGCATACGTGGCGGCTGCCGGTGGCGGTGACCCGATTCGCCAATATGTACGGCGGCGGTGACCTCAACCCATCCCGGATCGTCCCCGAGGCAGTGGCGGCGGCACTCGCCGGGCGGTCCCCGGTCGTGCGCTCCGACGGCTCTCCCGAGCGCGACTTCCTGTACGTCGAGGACGCGGTGGCTGCCTATCTCGCCATCTGGGATGCGCTCGGGCGCGAGGACCATGCCGCCTGCGGCGAGGCGTTCAATGCGGGCGGCGGGCGGCCGCATCGCGTGCTCGACGTTGTACGCCTGATCTGCGAGCTATCGGGGTCGGGACTCGAACCCGATGTGCGCGGCGCCGGCACGCCGGCGGGCGAGATCGACCGTCAGTGGCTCGACTTCGGCAAGCTCCAGGCGCTGACGGGCTGGACGCCGGCGGTCGACCTGGAGGAGGGTCTGCGCCGCACGATCGAGTGGGAAAGGGCCTATCGCTAGTACTGGCCGCCCGCTAGGTGCCTGGGAAAGATGGGGCCCCGACCCCACGTTCCCTTCGCATCCCCTTGCCTAGCCTTGACTGCCCACTTATTGGTTCTGCCAACATAGTCCTAACAATGGCTCGTTCCAAATCATTCGGCCGAGATGCCGGGCTTCAGGCCCGGATGCTCCTGACGCTGTTCCTGCTCGGACTCGTGTACGCCGTCCTCATCGGCGTGCTCATCGCCGCTGGCGTGGGGGCCGTCTCGGTGGCCGTGATCGCGGCGGCGCTGTTCGTGATCCAGTACTTCACCTCGGACAAGATCGCGCTCTACTCGATGGGCGCCCGCCAGGTGACGCCCCAGGAGGCACCGCGCCTGCACGGCGCCGTCGACCGGTTGTGCATCCAGGCCAACCTGCCCAAACCACGCGTGGCGATCGCCGAGACCGCGATGCCCAACGCATTCGCCATCGGTCGCTCGCCGAAGACGGCCACTGTGTGCGCCACCACCGGCATCCTCGATCTGCTCGACGACTCGGAGCTCGAGGGCGTGCTCGCGCACGAGCTGACGCACGTCCAGAACCGCGACGTGTTGGTGATGACGATCGCCAGCTTCTTTGCCTCGATCGCGTCGTTCATCGTTCAGATCGGCTTTTGGTTCGGGGGCGGGTTTGGCGACAACGATGAGGACAGCGGGCCGAGCTGGCTGGTGGTCGTGCTCGTCTCGGCCCTGGTCTACATCATCTCGTTCGTGCTGCTCCAGGCGCTGTCGCGCTACCGCGAGTTCGCCGCCGACCGCGGCTCGGCGATCATCACCGGCCGGCCCAGCGCACTGATCTCCGCGCTGATGAAGATCTCCGGCGGCATGGAGCGGATTCCCCAGCAGGACCTCCGCGCCGCATCGGGCGAGCTGGCGGCGTTCTACATCTTCCCGCCCAAGGCCAAGCAGACCGTCGCCAGCCTGTTCGCCACACATCCGCCGCTCGAGGCGCGAATCGCCGCGCTCCAGCGACTGGAGTCGCAGCTGCAGGGCACCGCATAGTCCGCCGGCTTCGGCAACAATCTGCAGTCATGGGCTTCCTCGATGTGATCACGGGCAAGCGCAAGCTCGCCGGCCCCGCTCCGGACCGCCTCTTCGCCATGAGCACGGCCTACGTCAAGCTCGAGACCGAGCTGGGCATCACCTCGCGGGGCGCTGCGGCGATCGTGTTTCAGCCTCTCTCCACGGCCGATTTCGATTCGATCGTCCGCGACACCGAGGAGGTCGTGCGCGCGACGGCCAGCGACAGCGGCACCACGGTCGACACTTCCGACGACCAGTTCGGCTACCGCTGGCTGCTCCTGCGGGGCACGGGGTTCGACGATCTCGTCGTCGGAATTAACGCGGTCAGCGGAGCGCTCGAGGCGGGCGGCTACGGCGACCGCGTGCTGTGCGCTGTGTTCGCCTTCCAGGACCGCCAGCAGAAGCCGCTGTACTGGATCTACAACTACAAGCGCGGCAGCTTCTATCCGTTCGTCCCGACCGGCGGCGATCAGCAGCGCGACAACGAGCGCGAGCTGGTGTTGAAGGCGCAGATCGGCACCGAGCTCCCGGTCGAGCAGGAGCTGGAGCGCTGGTTCCCGCTGTGGGGAATTCCGATCTGAGCTCGGAGTGGCTGCCTCCCGGGTGGTACGTGGGCGCGGTCGACCGATATCGCGACAGCCACGAGCAGGCAGTGCGCGCCTACTGCGAGAGCGTGTGCTCCTCTGAGCTCGTCGAGGAGGCGATCGAGGCCTCGTTCATCGACCTCGCCGGGCGGCTACGCGAGCAGGACGCGTCGTCAACAGTCCCCAGCGGTAACCGCAGCACGTCGATTCCATCTCGCCGCTCCCGATACGGAAGCATCCGTGGGGCCCGATACGGGCTCAGGGTCATGGGGGTGCGCGGCGACCACGCTGACGCGATGGCCACGGTCACGCAGGCCGCAGGCCCAGACCGTGCTGACGATGCCGATGCCGGTCGGCTCGGGATCGAAGTTGTAGCTCCAGAGCTGGATGTCCATCGCGGGCGCGCGCCTGGGACCGCATTGGCCTCCCGCCGCGCGGCGCGATTGTATGGAGTCCGGTGGCGCGTTTCGCCGGTACGCATGCGGACCCCACCGCCGAGCTGACAACCAGGGCGTCGCCGAGCCGCGGGCGCCCGGCGACGCACCCTGGGTGTGTGCCGGTCAGGTTTCCCTGGTCGCGCTCATGACTCGATCGCAACCAGGGTCGTCCTCACCCCGCCTCGAAATGGCAGAGCTGCGTGTGATGGCTGTCTCCTCTACTGCGCCGCTACCGACCTGGATGCAGCAGCGACGAAGTGTCCCTACCCGCCCGGGAAAGGCATCAATCCTCTTTTTGGTGCAGCCTGCTTCAGCCCGGGATCAGGCCCTCCCCGCTGAACTCCTCCTTGGCCTCCTCGATCGAGACGTCGGGGGGCGGGAGGATCAGGTCGGAGCCTTCCAGCTCGTCGTCAGCCAGCTCACGACCGCTGGTGCGAATCAGTTGCAGGAGATTGTCGAACGCCGACCGGAAGCCGGCGTCGTCGCCGGCCTCACACGCCGCCACGGCCCTGTTGTCGAGCTCGTTGAGCTTCTCGACATCGCCATCCCCGACCTCGTACTGCCCCTCGGTGGCGATTCGGACGATCATTGTGCAGCCTGTTCCTCAGCACCTGATCCGCCGCTGGACGTGCCGGCGCCCAGCTCGCCCGCTGGGGCGGAGCCGGTGCCAAGCTCGGCCTTCATCTTCTCGAGCTCGGTATCCACCTCGCTCTTGCTCGACAGCTCCTTGAGCTGACGATCGATGTCGTCCTCGCCGGGGCCGATCTGAGTTAGGTCGTCGAAAGTGCCAGCCGCCTCGAGTTCCTGCACGGCGTCGGCGCGCGCCTTCATGTTCTCGGTCTTGTCGAGCGCACGCTGCATGGCCAGGCCAACGTCGGCCATCTCCTCGCCGACGCCCGTCGCCGCCTCGGAGATCCGCACCTGGGCCTCCGCGGCCGAGTACTGCGCCTTGATGACCTCCTTCTTCGAGCGGAACTGCTCGATCTTGGTCCGCAGCTTCTGCTCGGACTCGGTCATCTGCTGTTGCTGGTCCTCGAGCTGGGAGATCTGCGAGTCGAGCGACTGCAGCTCCGTCTGCGCGACGTTCTTGCGCTCGAGCGCCATGCGCGCGAGATCCTCGTTGCCGGCCGACAGCGCCTGGCGGGCCTGCGTGTCGAGCTTGACCACCTGCTCCTGCAGCTTCTGCTCCTGCAGCTGAAGGCGCTTCTTCGACGTGACGACGTCGGCGATCCCCTTCTTGACGTTCTGCAGCAGCTCGATCTGCTTCTGGTAGCTGTACTCGAGTGTCTCGCCGGGATCCTCGGCCCGGTCGAGGAGTTTTGAGATCTTGGCTTTGATTACGGTGGACATGCGCCCGGAAAGGCCCGGCATCGCATCCTCCTTGGCGTATGGCTGGACTGGCTACACGAAGCCTACCGAGAGAAAAAGTTAGGGTCGCCCTACGATGGCCGGATGGACCCCCGTGCGGTGCGCGAGTCCCAGGCCGAGATCGTCCATTGGATGGGCCCCCCCGACGCGAACAGCGTGGGGAACGTCCACGGCGGGACGGTAATGAAACTGTGCGACGAGGCGGCCGGCCTGGTGGCGATCAAGCACTCTCGCTGCCGCGTGGTCACGGTCGCTATTGATCGGATGACCTTCATCGTTCCGATTCTCGTCGGCGAGCTTGTCACCTTCAGCGCGTCGGTCAACGCCGCCTGGCGAACCTCGATGGAGGTCGGCGTGCGGGTCAAGGCCGAGCGGCCCCGGACCGGCGAGTTGCGCCACACCAACAGCGCCTACCTCACCATGGTCGCCGTCGACGAGGAGGGCCGGCCGACGCCGGTGCCGCCGCTGATCGCCATGTCCACGAACGAGCAGCGGCGCATGCGCGAGGCCGAGCTTCGCCGTGCCAATCGGCTGGCCGAGCGCGCCGAGATCATGGCGCGCCGGGCGACCGAGGGCGAGCCATAGCGGTGGCGCCCGGTTGGTTTGCGGACGAGGACTCTCGCGTTCAGTCCGCTTGCGGGCGCTGCGCGCCCGCGGCTTCGTTTGGCGGCGGCTTCGAGAACGGCGACTGGGGATGGGGTGGGTGGGCCTTGGCTGCGGGCTGTCCAACCACGATTTCGTTACGCAGCGGTTCCGTGCGCGCTCGCTGCGCAACGAAACCGCTGCTATTTCGGCAAAACGTTGCATAGCGCCGGCGGTCCCGGTCGCCGTGCAACGTTTTTGTGGTCCCGGCGGCCCATCCAACTGCCACAACGTTGAAAAGCGGACGCGCCGACCGCCACTCCTCGACGTTATGGCGCTCTGACGGCGCTAACGTCGAGAAGCGCCGGCGGCCCAGGGGAGCCTTGATCGTTATCGCGGTTGCCAAGCGACTCGAGCACCGCGAAGCCCATCACCGACCCTTTCCCCAGCCGCCGTTTCCCACGCCACCTGCCACCCGGGGCGCGGGCGCGCAGCGCCCGCAGCCGAACTGAACGCCACAGCCCTACAGCCCGCGCGGGTGACGTGCCTCGAATCCCGGAGGGCTCGGGTACAACGGCCGCCACCTCGGCCCGGTGCCCGGCGGTGGATTCGGGTCGGCCTCCGCGGAGGTGTCGAAGCGGATACCCGCGATCTCGATGAACGCGTGGCTCGGGTTCGTGTACACGGTGATCCACGCGCCGACGCCGTGCCGTCCCCAGCTCTCGAACTCGGTGGAATCGAGCGGTGAGCGGAGCAGGCCGGCAGCGTGCAGCACATAGGACACCGAGCCCGAGCAGTCGTAGCCGGCCGATGCGAAGCTCGCGTGCCCGCCACCGTAGATGTACGGCTTCTTGCGGATCTTGTTGCCGGCCCAGATCGCGCGCTGCACCGCCCGCGGGGCCAGCGAGGGCGCGTAGGCGACGCCGTGCTTGATCTTCGCCGTCTTACCCGCAACGACCGGATGCGAGGCCGTGCTGACGACCGGTGTCCCGGCGATGCCGGCTCCCCCCGACGACGCCGCCGCCGGAGCGGCGAACGCGAGTGCCGAGGCGGCGATACCGAGAGCTATCAGGTGACGGACCGGCAATCTTCTCTTTCGTCGGCCTGCGGGGTTAGCTGTCGGGCTGGCGCTAAAAGAGCCTGCGCCTTCCACGGGTTCACCGCGGAATTAGCCCCGGGGTGGTGGTTCCCCCGCTCCGCGGATTTGGCTGCCACGGATTAGGCGTCGCGCAATATATACCGATACAAGGAGATCGGCGTCCAGCGTCGAAGGCCCGACGCTTGCAACAGACATCGCAATCTCCGGCTGTCAGATGTGCATCTGACGGCCCGAGTAGGTCAAATGAACATCTGGCAGCCACCCTGGGCACCGCCCACGCACTCCGAACACCGAACCCAAATGCGCAACAAACCCACCATCGGCGCCCGCACATACGGGCCTCGGTAACGTCCGCCCGGCTTATGTCAAGGAAGCTGATCGCAGGTGCTCTGGGCGCGCTGCTCCTCGCCGGCTGCGGTGGCGGCGGAACGACGCTGATCACCGGGCCCGCCCCGCAGGGAAGCGTCGAGTCCAAGACGCCGCAGGCGGCCCAGAAGCTCGGGATCCCGGCGGTGGCGACGAAGAACACGACGCGCGTCGGTGGCGGTGACCCGACCGCCGATGCCGCCGGCGTGGCGCTGGCGGTCTATCCGTCCTCGGGTCAGGGCACCCATCCGACCGCGGTGACGATCGCGCCAACCGACGATTGGCAGGCGGCCATCGCCTCCTCGGTTCTGATGGCGGCGCCGATCAAGGCGCCGATCCTGCTCTCGGGCAGCACCACGCTGCCGTCCGCGACGGCCGACGCTGTGAGCACGCTGGCGCCGACCGGATCGGGGTCGATCGGCGGCGCGCAGGCGATCCTCGTCGGCGACGTGCCCAAGCCCGGGCATCTCAAGACGGTCTCGATCTCGGGCAGCGATCCCTACACGCTCGCCGCCGGGATCGATCGGTTCGCCTCGGCGGCGCGCGGCTCGGCGCCGAACGCGGTCGTCATCGCCTCCGGCGACAACGCGGCCTTCGCGATGCCGGCGGCCGGATGGGCGGCGGAGAGTGGCGACCCGGTCCTGTACGTCAACCACTCAGGCGTGCCCGCGCCGACCCGACAGGCGCTGCTCTCAGGCCAGAAGCCGAACATCTACGTGCTCGCCCCGTCCTCGGTGATCCCCGACAGCGTGGTCTCGCAGCTGCGCAAGTACGGGACGGTCAAGCGGATCAGCGCCGCGGACCCGATCTCCAGTGCCGTCACCTTCGCCGCCTACCGCGATCCGCCGTGCGTGTACGGCCAGCCCTGCGCGCACGTGCCGGGAAGCTTCGGCTGGGCGATGCGCAGCCCGGGGCACGGCTACGTCCTGCTCAATGGCAACCGCCCGCTCGACGCGGCCGCCTCGAGTCCGCTGTCGGCGAGCGGCGACTACGGGCCCCAGCTGCTCGTCCAGAGCGCCTCCACGCTGCCGACCCAGGTCCTCAACTTCTTCCTCAACTACGCGACCCCGGGCTACACGCAGGAAGGTCCGACCGCGGCGGTGTATAACCATGGGTGGGTGATCGGCGATCCGAACGCCATCTCGGTGTCGGTGCAAGCCGAAATGGACCATCTCCTGGAGGTCGTGCCGCAGAAATGAGCCAAGCAGAGCATCCCGACCGCCTTCGCGCGGGCCGCGAGGTGACGGTCGACGACGTGCGCCAGCTGATGGGCGCGTCGACACCGCATTTCGCACTGCAGCTGCGCAACCGAATCAGCACGCTGATCCGCGGCCTTCCCGAGGATCACCCCGCCAGGATCGAGGGTGAACGCGAGATCGCCCGACTGAACCGGATCGCCTACAGCGGCGAGGTCCGCGGCCACCCTGCGGAGCCCGGCCTCGAGCCGATGCCCAGCGTGGCCTTCGAGGGCCGGCACGGGCAGTGAGCGAGCCCAGCGTCTCGATCATCGGGCTGGGCCGGGTCGGACTACCGCTGGCGCTGTGCTTCGCCGACCGCGGCCTCCACGTGCTCGGCATCGACCACGATCCCGCCGTGCTCGAGTCGGTGCGCGCCGGCCGGATGCCCTTCAACGAGACGGGCACCCAGGCGCTGCTCGATCGCGTCCGCCCCACCGGACGCATGCAACTGGGCGACCGCGCGGCCGACGCCACCCAGGCCGACGACATCGTGATCACGATCGGCACGCCGTCCTTCGCCCACGTCGAAAGCGACCTGCGGGGGCTGCGGGACGTGCTCGACGATCTTCTCCCGCTGCTGCGCCCCGGTCACGCGCTCATCCTCCGCTCAACGATCGCACCCGGGACCACCGAGTTCGTGGCCGGGTACCTGGAGAAGCGGCGCGGACTTCGCGTCGGTGAGGATGTGTTCGTCGCCCACGCCCCCGAGCGAATCGCTGCCGGTCGCTTCCTGGAGGAGATCTCGACGCTGCCGTGCATCGTCGGCGGCGTCGGCGAGGCGTCGACCGGGCGGGCGTGCAGCCTGTTCAGCGTCTTCGATGTGCCGCTCGAGCGGACCACGCCGGTCCAGGCCGAGCTGGCCAAGATCTGGACCAACATCCTCCGTTACGCCACGTTCGCCCTGCCCAACCTGCTGATGATGGACTGCGAGAGCCACGGGGCGAACGTGTTCGAGGTCATCGACCTGATCAACCGCGATTACCCCCGTGGCGGCATGGCCATGCCGGGAATGACGGGCGGGACGTGCCTGCGCAAGGACTTTGCCTTCTCGGAGGAGCGCTCCAACGCCCCGGGCATGCTGCTCGGTGTCTCGCGGGTCAACGAAGCGGTCCCGAGGTTCCTGGTCGAGGGGGCCAAGCGCCGAATGGGAAGCCTGGCCGCCCGCAAGGTTGCCGTGCTCGGTCTCACATTCAAACGCGACACCGACGATGAGCGGGACTCGCTGTCGCACAAGCTCATCCGGTTGCTCGAGCGCGAGCTCGCCGATGTCGCCGTGTGCGACCCCCACGCGGCCACCCCGACCCAGCCGCTGGCCGACGCCGTCCAGGACGCCGAGGTGGTGATCGTGGCCACCAACCACTCCGACTTCGAGGGAGCCGCGTGCCGGCAGGAGATCACCACGCGCGCGGCAGATGAGTGCCTGCTCGTCGATCCCTGGAATCTGTTCGAGACCTCACAGGTATTTCTGTTCACGGCCGAGCTGCCCGACCTGGTCCCGAGCGCCGAGCATCTGCGCGAAGCCGGATGAGCCGAGTGTTGGTGACGGGTGGGGCCGGCATGATCGGCCGTGCCGTCGTCGCCCGGCTGCTCCGCGACCAGGCCTTTGAGGTCCGCGTCGCCGACCACCGCCCCGCGCCGGACTGGGTCCGCGAGGGGTCCGAGGTCCACGTCGGCGATCTGCGCGACCCCGAGCAGGCGGGCAACGCGGTGGCGGGCACCAGCCACGTCATCCACCTGGCCGCGATCGTCGGTGGCATCGCCAACTTCCACAAGCTTCCCTACACCCTGACCGAGGCCAACAACGGCCTTACCGCCGCGCTCGTGAGCGCCTCGATCGAGAACGATGTCGATCGATTCGTCTACGTTTCGTCCTCCATGGTGTTCGAACGCGCGACCCAGTTCCCGACCACCGAGGCGCACCTGCTCGACTGTCCGGCGCCCCTCTCGGCCTACGGCTTCTCCAAGCTGGCCGGCGAGGTCTACACGCGGGCGGCCCATGACGAGCACGGCCTGCGGTTCACCATCTGCCGCCCGTTCAATGCCTACGGCCCCGGCGAGCTGCCCGATCCAGACGAGCCGGGCATTGCCCACGCGGTCCCCGACCTCATCGCCAAGTCACTCGCCAACCCGGTCAAGCTCGAGATCTTCGGCGATGGCACGCAGACGCGAACGCTGACCCACGTGCGCGACATCGCCGACGGCATCGTCACCGCGATGGCCTGCGCGGCCGGCGAGAACGAGGACTTCAACATCTCGGCGCGCGAGGAGCTGACCGTGGCCGAGATCGCGCGCCGCATCTGGACCGGCTGCGGGAACGACCCCGCGGCGCTCGAGTTCGAGCACCGCAAGAGCTTCACGGTCGACGTGCAACGCCGATGGCCTTCGGTGGAGAAGGCAAGGACGCTGCTCGGTTGGGAGGCCACCGTCCCTCTCCAGGACGGCATCGACGAGACCATCACCTGGCTGCGGGAGCACGCGGCATGAGCGTCCGCCGTGCCCTCATCACCGGGATCACCGGGCAGGACGGCTCGTACCTGGCCGAGTTCCTGCTCGACCAGGGCTACGAGGTGCACGGGATGGTCCGCCGCTCCTCGACCGAGCGCTTCGATCGCCTCGAGCACGTCCGCGATCGTCTGACCCTGCACCAGGGCGACCTCCTCGACCAGCGCTCGCTGGTCGACACGCTCCGGGCCAGCCGACCCGACGAGATCTACAACCTGGCCGCCATGTCCTACGTCGCGGCCTCGTGGGTGCAGCCCACGCTCACCGCCGAGTTCACCGGGACGGGAGTCACGCGGCTGCTCGAGGCCATGCGCGAGGCCTGTCCCGAGGCGCGCTTCTACCAGGCCTCCTCATCGGAGATGTTCGGCAAGGTGCGCCAGGTGCCGCAGACCGAGCAGACGCCGTTCTACCCGCGCTCGCCGTACGGAGTGGCCAAGGCCTACGGCCACTTCATCACCGTCAACTACCGCGAGTCCTACGGCCTGCACACGACCAGCGGCATCCTGTTCAACCACGAGTCGCCGCGCCGCGGCCTCGAGTTCGTGACCCGGAAGATCTCCTGGCACGCGGCGGCGATCAAGCTCGGCCACGAGGCCAAGCTGCGGCTCGGAAACCTCGACGCCGAGCGCGACTGGGGCTTCGCCGGCGATTACGTGCGGGCGATGTGGATGATGCTCCAGCTCGACGACCCGACCGACTTCGTGATCGCCACCGGGATCGCCCACTCGGTCCGGGAGTGCCTCCAGATCGCCTTCGACCACGCTGAGGTCCCCATCGACGATCACGTGGTGATCGACCCGGCACTGATGCGCCCGGCCGAGGTCGAGCACCTCGTCGGCGACCCGTCCAAGGCCAGGCAGATCCTGGGCTGGGAGCCCCACATCGACTTCGAGCAGCTCATGCGGATGATGGTCGACGCCGACCTGGCGCTGCTGAAGCGCGAGCTCGCCCACCGAGGGGTGGCCGCGCCGTGAGCGTCCAGCCCGCCACCGGTCTGCTGATCAACGGCGAGCGCGTCGCCGGCGCCGGCGAGCCCCTCGAGGTCGAGAATCCATTCACCGAGACTCCGATCGTGACCGTGGCCAGCGCCTCGGACGATCAGGTGGCTGCCGCCGTCGCCGCGGCCCGCGAGGCAGCTCAGGGCTGGGGTCAGACGCCCGCCGTGGAGCGCGTTCGGCGGCTTCAAGCAGTCAGGCCTGGGGCGCGAGCTCGGACGCGAGGGCCTCGAGGCGTTTCAGGAGACCAAGCACGTGCACATGGAGACCCTCCCATCGAGGTCAAGGAGTGGTGGTACCCGTACGGGGCTTGAGACGGGCATACCAATAGGATCGATTCGATGGGCGACCGGCGCTTCCCACGGCCCGGATGGATCCTGGCCGCACTCCCGGCGCTGATCCTCGCGCTGTTGCCGGGCGCCGCGCGGGCCGATGCGACAATCACCGTCGGGACCGGCGGCTGCACGCTCGCGGATGCGCTCACCGCCGCGCAGACCGGAGCACCGAAGGGCGGCTGTCCGGCTGGCGACACGGCGGGGGTGAGCACGGTCGAGTTACCTCCCGGAACATACGCCAACCACGACCTTCAGATCACGACCGGGCGGATCGTGCTGCGCGGTCACTCGGCGACCGACACGACGATCGATGCCCAGCGGCTCGGGCGCGTGTTCGACATCGGCTCAGGGGTGTTCTTCGCGATTGACAATGTGACCCTCGAACACGGTCTCACGAGCGGCGGAACGATGGGCGCCACCGGCACGACCGGCGGCCAGGGTAGTTCCGGTGGCGGTGGTGGCGCGATCCTCAACGCGGGCACGGTGACGATCTTCGACAGCGTGCTCACGCTGAATTCCACCGGCGGTGGCGGAACCGGGGGCACAAGCACGGGCACGGCCAAACCGGGCGGGCGGGGCGGTGCCGGCGGACCGGGCGGCGCGGTCGATTCGAGCGGGACGCTGATGATCGCCGGATCCACGTTCTCAGGGAACGAGACCGGTGGTGGGGGTACCGGAGGCACCTCCACGGACGGCGACGGAGTCGGGGGGGTTGGGGGTGCCGGCGGGGCCGGCGGCGCGGTCGCGGTCGACGGCGGCGCGACGACGATCTCCGCGAGTACGTTCGCCTTCAACGGCACCGGTACCGGCGGAGCCGGTGGCAGCACGATCAGCGTGGGCGGCGCCGGCGGCAGCGGCGGCGCCGGCGGTGCGGTCGCCGTCCAGGACGGCACGGCGACCGTGCTCACCAGCACCATCGACCACAGCTCCCTCGGCGCCGGCGGGGCCGGCGGTGCGGGTGGACTCCTGGGGGGCGCCGGCGGCGCTGGCGGCCCCGGTGGCGGGATCGACAACGAGGGAACACTGACCGTCAAGACGAGCACAATCGCCGCCAATACCACCGGCAACGGCACGACCGGCGGAACAGGCACCATGGGCGCACCGCTCGGCGCCCCGGGCTCGGGCGGAGGCGGTGGCGGGATCTCGACGTCGGGGCCGGCGATGATCGCCGGGGACGCGATCGTCGCCAACACCACGGGAGACCGCGCCGCGGCGGCGGCCCACGCTGCCGCCGGCGGGGGCGGTGGGATCATGGCCTGCGTCGCCGCTCCGCAGACGGTTTCGGTCGACGACTCGACGATCACCGAGAACACGACCCCTTCGGCTGACTCAGAGGCGATCGAGGTCGATTGCGGATCGATGACCCTGCTCCGGGCGACCGTGGCCGGCAACTCCGAGGCGGGCGCGCCGTCGCTCGGTACGGGGATCGAGGTGATCGGACCGACGTCGCGCCTGGCCGAGCACGACTCGCTCGTCTCCGACAACGGGACGACCAACTGCGCCGAGCTGAGCTCGGGCAGGATCTCAAGCCAGGGGCACAACCTGGACTTCCCCGATCTGACTTGCCCGCACGAGCTGACTGGCGATCCGAGGCTGGGTTCGCTCAGCCCCAACGGCGGCCCCACTGAGTCGATCGCACTGCAGCCTGGCAGCGCCGCACTCGACGCAATTCCCGCCGGGGACTCGAGCTGTGCGCAGAGCGTCGATCAGCGTGGGGTCCAGCGACCGGTCGGGCGTGGCTGCGATGTGGGCGCATTTGAGGTGACACCGGTCCTGACCGGAACGCCGTCGGTGTCGAGCACGCCGAGCTCGGCGCGGATCTCCTACCCGTTGTCCGTCGGCACGGCGACGAACGCTCAGCTCTTGCTCGGCATCTCCGCGCGCAAGCTGGCCCCGTCGGGCGCCGCTCGCACGGTCGTGTTCGGCTCAGCCGCGCGGTTCACCGTCGCCGGGCTGAGGCCGCGCACAAAGTACTTCTTCCAGCTCAGGGCGAAGAGCCCGTTCGGATCGCTGACCAGCCCCGTGCTCACGTTCACCACACCAGCGGCAACGCTCACGATCATCAGCGCCCGCGAGGATCATCGCGGGCGGATCGTTCTGCGGCTGCGCAGCCCGGCCGCCGGGCGGATCCGCGCGAGCGCGGTCGCGACAGTCTCCGGCAAGGGCAGACCGGCACGGAGAGTCTCATTCGGTCCTCGCGCCAGCGCCCGCACCCGCTTCGCGAAGACATTGACGCTCACGCTCGCGGAGGGCGCGGAACTCAAACGCGCGGTCCGGCGCGGTCAGCGCATCCGCGTGGTCGTGACCGCCGGCTTCACGCCCACCGCTGGGCGGACGAGCATCCGGACCCTCGACCTCCACATCACGATCCCGAAGAAGCGCTAGAGCTCGGCCAGCTCCGTCACCCGATCGCGGTGCCAGCGCGAGTCGCCGAAGGCATGGGCGTTGGCCTTCGCGCGTTTGAAGAAGAAATGCAGATCGTGCTCCCACGTGAAGCCGATCCCTCCGTGGACCTGGATCGCTGAGGCAGCCACCCGGAAGCCGGCGTCGCCGGCGTACGCCTTGGCCATCGAGGCGGCGCGCAGCGCGGTGTCGTGCTCGTGGTCGAGCGCCCAGGCCGCCCAGTAGGTGACCGAGCGCGCGCCCTCGACCTCGAGCAGCATCTGCGCGCAGCGGTGAGAGATGGCCTGATAGGAGCCGATCGGTCGGTCGAACTGCTTGCGGTCCTTGGCGTACTCGACCGCCATCTCCATCGCGCGCTGCCCGATGCCGACGTTCTCCGCCGCCAGCGCGGTCACGATCGTCGCGTACGCACGCGCCACCGCGTCGGGATCGCTGCCGCCGAGCGGCTCGACCGGGGTGTCGTGCAGCGTCACCCGGAACAGCTTGCGGGTCGGATCGAGCCCAGGCTCGGCGGCGATCTGGAGGCCGGGGGCGCCGGCCTGCACCAGGTAGTGGTGGCGATCGGCGCCGGCCACGACGAGAAAATCGGCCGCCGCGGCGTCGGGCACGGCGATCTTCACCGCCGAGAGCCTCCCCGCGTCCGCCTCGGCCTCGGAATGGTCGGGCGCCCACCCGGCGTACTCGTCCCACACGGCCACGCTTCCGCGGACCGATCCGGCGGCCAGCTCTCCGAGCCAGCGAGCGCGCTGCTCATCGGTCCCCGCCGCCTCCAACATCAGCGCCGCGGACACCGACGAGTGCAGCGGGCTGGGCACGAGCGCGTAGCCCATCTCCTCGGCGATCACCACCAGCTCGACGGCCCCGAGCCCGAGTCCACCGTATTCCTCTGCCACCACCACGCCCGGCCAGCCGAGCTCGACCACCTCGCGCCACTGCTCGTCGGTGAAGCCCTGCTCGGACGCTGCAAGCTCGCGGACCACCTCGAGCTTGTAGCGGGCGGCGAGGAAGTCGCGGGCGGTGCGCTTGATCGCCTCCTGGTCGTCGGTGAAGTCGAAGTTCATCGCATCCTGGGCAGGCCGAGCACGCGCTCGGCGACGATGTTGCGGAGGATCTCGGTGGTTCCGCCCTCGATCGAGTTGGCGCGCGCCCGCAGGAACCGATATGTCCACGTGTCGTCGGCCAGCATCGCGCGCGGTCCCTCGATGTCCATGGCCAGCTCGGTCAGCGACTGGTTGATCTCCGACCAGTGCCACTTCCCCAGCGATCCCTCCGGTCCGGGCACGCCGGTGCGCATCGTCGCGCTCAGCCCTCGGTAGGCGTTCAGGCGCAGCACCTCGGCCTCGATCATCAGCTGGGCCAGGCGCTGGCGGATGACGGGGTCCTCGCTGGCCGGGCGGCCGCCCGAGCCGCGGCTCTCCGAGGCCTTCTTGACCAGCTCTCGCAGGGCGATCTGGACCCCGACCTGGAGGCTGAAGGCGAGC
This sequence comes from uncultured Solirubrobacterales bacterium, assembly GCA_963737535.1. GTDB lineage: Bacteria > Actinomycetota > Thermoleophilia > Solirubrobacterales > Solirubrobacteraceae > Palsa-465. The sequence goes on along the minus strand of CAVTTU010000034.1, from coordinate 39,474 downwards.
GTGGCCCGCTCGTGCATGAGCGTGGTGATCGCCACCGCCCAGCCGTTGCCCTGGCCGCCGACGATGTTGTCGTCGGGGATCCGGGCCTCCTCGATGAACAGCTCGTTGAACTCGGCCTCGCCGGTGATCTGTCGCAGCGGCCGCACCTGGACCGCGTCCTGCTCCATGTCCATCAGGAAGTACGTGAGGCCCTTGTGCTTGGGAGCGTCCGGATCCGTGCGCGCCACCAGCATGCACCACTTGGCGTGGTGGGCGAACGTCGTCCACACCTTCTGCCCGGTCACCACCCAGTCATCGCCGTCGCGCACCGCGCGCGTCTTCAGCGAGGCCAGATCCGAGCCCGACTCCGGCTCCGAGAAGCCCTGGCACCAGATCTCGTCGGCCGACAGAATCGGCTGCAGGTAGCGACGGCGTTGCTCCTCGGTCCCGTGCGCGATCACGGTCGGGCCGCCCATTGCGAGCCCGAGACCGTTGGCGAGCTGGGGCGCCTGCGCGCGGGCGATCTCTTCGTTGAAGATCGCCTGCTCGATCAGCGTCGCCCCGCGTCCGCCGTACTCCTTCGGCCATGACACGCCGGCCAGGCCGGCCTCGTGCAGCTTGCGCTGCCAGTCGCGGCGAAACGCGAACGACGCCTCGTCGCCGACCGGCTCGCGGCCCGGATGGTTGACGGCCAGCCACTCGCGCAGCTCGTCGCGGAAGGCTTCCTCGGCAGGAGATAGGGTCAGGTCCACGGGGCGAGGATCCTAGATGGTTGCAACCGCCCGGGCTTGTAGCCTCGAAATGTGCCCCAGCCCCAATCAGCCCAGGGGATCCCCGGAAGCGACCTACCCGGCCCGTACCCCGTCGGCGCGTATGCGGCGCAGCTGCGCGAGCGACTGCGGCAGTTCGCCCAAGTGCAGCTGGTCGGCGAGGTGTGGGGCTTCCGGCAAGCTCGCGCGCGGGTGTACTTCGAGCTCCGCGACGGTCGCGGAGCGCTCCCGTGCTCGATGTGGTCGAGCGACTTCGAGCAGCTCGGCGTATCGCTCAGCGACGGCATGCAGATCGTGGTGGGCGGCGGTTGCGACTACTACCCGGGAAGTGCGGCCTCCTCGCCCTCGTTCACCTTCGCCGTGTCCGAGCTGCGGATCGCCGGCGAGGGAGACCTGCTGCTCCAGCTCGAACGGCTGCGTCGCCAGCTCCACGCCGACGGCCTGTTCGAGCCCCAGAAGCGCCTGACCCGGCCCCTGCTGCCCCGCACGATCGGCGTGGTCACCGGCGAGCGGGGCAAGGCCCGCGACGACGTCGTCGCCGGGTTGCGCCGCCGAGGCTGGGGCGGTCGCCTGGTGTGGGCTTCGCCCCCGTCCAGGATCGCCACGCGGCGCCGGCCATCGCCGCAGCGCTGCGCGAGCTGGCGGCCATCGAGGACGTCGAGGTGGTCATCGTCGCGCGCGGCGGTGGTTCGCTGGCCGACCTGTTCGCCTTCTGCGACGAGGCGCTGTGCCGAACGGTCGCGCTGCTCCGGGTGCCGGTGATCTCGTCGGTCGGGCACCACACGGATCGGACGCTGATCGATGACGTCGCCGCGGTGAGCTGCTCAACCCCCACCCACGCCGCCGAGGCGGCCGTACCGATCGACTGCCGTGCTGCCCGCGCCGACGTGGCCGCCTACGCGCGCCGCCTGCACGGACACGGCCGCGAGCGCCATCCTCCACCGGGCCAGAGCACTGGTCCATCTCTCGCGCGCCCCGAGTCATCACGTGGCCCGCAACCGGCGCCACCTGCACCAGCTGCTGCGCGAGCTGCGCGCCAGCGGCCGCCGCGCCTGCGCCTCCGGCCGCGGTCTGGCCGAAACCCATCTGCTCGTGCTCAGGCGCACGGCCACGCGGCGCGGCGAAGAGCGACGTTGAGCGCCGGCGCACGGACATCGAACGCCTCGCGCTCGCGCTCGCCGCCCACGACCCGGATCGCACGCTCGCCCGCGGCTACGCGCTTGTCGGCGACGGCGCCGGCGAGCCGCTGGGCAGCGCCGCCGCGGCACGCGAGGCAGGAGACCTGCGCCTGCGTTTCCACGACGGCGAGCTCGAGCGCACGGGTGACCGAATGACCGAGACGCACCTACGAGTCCGCGGTCAGCCGGGTCGAGGAGATCATCCGCCGCCTTGACTCGGGCGAGGCCGGGCTGCGCGAGACGCTCGATCTGGTCAAGGAGGGCCGCGATCTGGTCGAATACTGCGCCAGCGAGCTCGAGGCCGTCGGCAAGGGGCTCGAGGAACTGCGACTGGAGGAGCTTGTGGCGCGACTGGAGACGCCAGGACGTCGAAGCGATGAGCACCTACGACTTCCTCAAGGACCTGCCCGCTCCAGGTCGACGGCTACGACGCTCGAGGGACTGAAGGCCGACGTCTCCAGCGGCTTTGAGCGACTGTCGACGGTGGTTCATCTCCACGGCGGCGGCCACGAGGGAGTCGGCGAGGACGTCGTCTACGACGCGCGCCGACCACGTCGCCTTCCAGGAGGCCGGGCTCGGTGCACTACCTCTACGGCTCGCGCACCCTGGGCGAGTTCTGCGAGCTGATCGACGTCGCTCGACCTGTTCCCGAGTCGCGCCGCAGCGCGACGTCTCGCGCCTGTACCGCCGCTGGACCTTTCACAGCGCGGCGCTCGACCTCGCGCTGCGCCAGGCCGGCAAGGCGCTGCACGAGGTCCTGGGCCGAGAGCCCAGGCCGGTCAACTTCGTCGTCTCGCTGCGGCTGGGCGAGCCGCCCACGCTCGAGCCGATCGAACATCGCCTGGAGCGCCTACCCGACGCTGCGCTTCAAGCTCGATCCCACCAGCTCGTGGACGCCCGAGCTGATCGCGGCGACTGGTCAAGACCGGAGCGGTCGACTCGGTCGACTTCAAGAGCCTTTACCGCGGCACGATCGTCGACCAGCCAGCCGGACCCGGTGCTCTATCGAGCGTGTCGTCGACGCGCTTTCCCGACGCCTGGATCGAGGACCCCGACGTCGTGACGCCCGAGACCGCCGCGGTGCTGGCCGACCACCACGACCGCATCACCTGGGACGCGCCGATCCACTCGATCGATGACATCGAGTCGCTCCCCTTCCCCCCGCGCATGGTCAACATCAAGCCGTCGCGCATCGGCGGCCTGGCCAAGCTGTGCGCCGCCTACGACTACTGCGCGGAGCGCGGCATCGGCGCCTACGGCGGCGGCCAGTTCGAGCTCGGGCCGGGCCGCGGTCAGGCCCAGTACCTGGCCTCGCTGTTCCATCCCGACACCCCCAACGACCTCGCGCCGAGCGGTTACAACGAGAACGATCCGGCGCCGGGACTCCCGGCCAGCCCGCTCCCGGTGGCGGCCGAGACCGTCGGCTTTCGCTGGGGCTGATGCCCGAATACGTCCTCGACCACCTGGACGCGGACGGTGGCGGAGCTGCGCAGCGACCTGGGCATCGACAACGAAGCGCTCGACGCCTTCCTGCGCTACTGCCAGGACCCGAGCTGGTGGACCGAGACGATCACATTCACGTGCGTGTGGGGTCGAGCTGCAGCAGAAGCTTCCCCTGCACCCGGCGCTGGGTGATCCGCGCGAACGCCTCGTTCACCTGCTCGAGCGGCAGCGCCTCGTCGATGTGGACCCTGAGCTCGCCGTCGCGGAGCGCCGCCAGTGCGCGCTCGAGGCCGAGCCGGCGCTCGTCCTGGCGCAGCTGCAACCCGCCGTAGCCGAGCAGGGTCGACCGCCTTGCGGTACAGCGTCTGGAGGTTGAAAGTGACCTCGGCCCCGGCCGAGGTACCGAAGGCGACGTACCGGCCGCGCGGCGCGATCGCGCTGATCGCCGGCGCCACGAACCCGTCGCCGAGGGGGTCGAACACCACCGTCGGCTGGTAGTCCGACAGGGCGTCGGCGAGCTGATCCGGCCCGGCCACCACCGCCACCTCGGCTCCCTGCTCGCGGACGAGTGACGCCTTGTCCTCCGAGCCCGTCTGCCCCCACACCGTCGCGCCCGCCGCGGCCGCCAGCGACACGATCATGCTGCCCACGCCTCCCGAGGCGCCGAGCACGAGCACGCGGTCCTCGCCGGTCACGTGGGCCACGCCGTGGACGACGTTCCACGCGGTCAGACCGGCCACGCCCATGGCGGCGGCGTCGCGCAGGTCCACCCCGTCGGGCAGCTCGAACACCGCCGTCATCGGGACGACCGCCGCCTCCGCCCACACGCCGTCGCGCGCCGCGCCGAGGCCATCTCCGAACACCAGCACGGGCAGGCCGTTCAGCCATCCCGAGGCCTCGCCGCCGAGGGTTCGGGGCAGCGGGCCGTCGGGCGCCACACGGCCCTCGGCCACGTAGCGATCGACCGGATTGACGCCGCCGAAGGCGAGCTGAACGAGAACCTCGCCGTCGCTCGGCTGAGGCGGCTCGACCGGCTCGATCTCCAGCGGCTCGCCGTGCTGTTTGAGGCGGGCGGCTCGGACCATCTGTTAATGGTGGCATGACCAACGAACTCGAAGGAACTGTTGCCCTCGTCACTGGCGCCTCGAGCGGAATCGGCGAGGCGACTGCGCTCGAGCTGGCGGGGCGGGGCGCCGCGGTCGCCATCGTCGCCCGCCGAGCCGACCGGCTGGCAGCGCTCGCCGATCGGATCGGCGATCGCGCGCGCTTCCGATCACCGCCGATGTCACCGAGCAGCCCCAGGCCGAGCAGGCCGTCGAGCGGACCGCGTCCGAGCTCGGCCGTCTCGACATCCTGATCAACAACGCCGGCTTGATGCTGCTGGGCCCGATCGTCGACGCGCCGCTCGAGGAGTGGCAGCGGATGGTCGACATCAACATCCTCGGCCTCCTGTACTGCGCTCACGCCGCGCTTCCCCACTTGCTGCGCGCGGCCGAGGAGGCGCCGCGTCGGGTGGCCGACCTGGTCAACGTGAGCTCGGCCGCGGGCCGCCAGGTGCGCATGGGCAGCGGCGTCTACAACCTGACCAAGCACGGCGTGGGTGCGTTCAGCGAGTCCCTGCGCCAGGAGGTGACGGGGCGGCACGTCCGCGTGGGGCTGATCGAGCCGGGAGCGGTCGAGACCGAGCTCGTCTCGCACAACCGTCCCGAGATCCAGGAGGTGATCGGAGGCCGGATCGGGGCGGTGCAGCGAATGTCCGCCCACGACATCGCAGAGATGATCGCCTACATCGTCACGCGACCCCGGCACGTGGCGATCAACGAGGTGCTGATCCGGCCCACCGAGCAGGCTAATCTAGTAGTCCGGGGGCGCCTCCAGCGCGGTCCGCTCGGCATCCCGCCTCGCCTTACCGGACCGCGCTGGAGTCATCCGGCTGCGCGCCCCCGCGCCGGGCCGCATGCGGCCCGGCGGGGCCGGGTGCATGCACCCGGCCCTCCCATATTCAGATCCGCTGGATCAGCGTCCCGGTCCCGAGGCCGCCGCCGCAGCACATCGTCACCAGTCCCATCTCCTTGTCGGAGCGCTCCATCTCGTGGAGCAGGGTGGTGATGAGCCGCGCGCCGGTCGACCCGAGCGGGTGCCCCAGCGCAATCGCGCCACCGTTGACGTTGACGCGATCCATGTCGGGGTTGTGGACGCGCCGCCAGGCGGCCACGACGGGCGCGAAGGCCTCGTTGATCTCGACCAGATCGATGTCGTCGATCGTCATCGAGTTGCGGTCGAGCAGTATCTGGGTCGCGGGGATGGGACCCTCGAGCATCTTGACCGGGTCGCAACCGACCGTGGTCTGGTCGTAGATCCTGGCCCGCGCCTTGAGGCCGAGCTCGCTCGCCTTGGCCGCGCTCATCAGCAGCACTGCGGCGCCGCCGTCGGAGATCTGCGAGGCGTTCCCGGCGGTGATCACCCCGTCGGGCTTGAACACCGTCTTCAGCTGGCTGAGCGCCTCGAGGTTGGTGTCGGGGCGAATGCCCTGGTCGGAGACGTAGGTGTCGCCGTTGACCCGCATCGGGATCATCTCGCGCTCGAAGCGGCCCTCCTCGGTGGCGCGGTGGGCCAGCTGGTGCGAGCGCAGGGCCAGCTCGTCGAGCTCCGGCCGGGGGATCTCGTACTCCTCGGCGATCATCTCCGCGCCGAGCCCCTGACCGACGATGTTGTAATGGGCCATGAGCTCGGGCGTGAAGGCGACGCCGAACTCCTGCTGGGTCTTCATCGTGGCCGCGAACGGGAGCTTGCCCATGTGCTCGACCCCGCCCCCGATGACGATCTCGTGGACGCCTGCGGCGATCTGGGACGCCCCCAGGTTGACCGCCTGCTGGGCCGAGCCGCACTGCGTGTCGATCGTGGTCGCCGAGGTCTCAACCGGGAAGCCCTGCTGGAGCCAGGCGTTGCGCCCCACATGGAGACCCTGGGGGCCGAACTGGGACACACAGCCCGAGATCACGTTCTCAACCTGCGCCGGCTCGATCCCGGCGCGCTCGATCACCGCTCGGTAGGAGGCACCCAGCAGCTGGTTGGGGTGGGTCTCCTTGTAGTAGCCCTTCTCGAGATGCCCGCGACCGATCGGTGTTCGCGCGGCTTCGACGATGACGACCTCACGGCCTTCGGACATTGGGTTTCTCCTTGGTCAAGCGCATCTTAATGAACTCTCCCGTACTGTACTCGGCTATGAACGAGCGACTTGGCATCGCCGGCTCGGGCACGATCGCATGCGGCTTGGCCGCCACCGCCGCCTGTCACGGCGAGGTCCTGCTCTGGGCTCGGTCAGACGAATCGGCCCAGCGGGCCAGGAACACGATCGACAAGGCGTGCGCGAAGCTGGCCGAGAGTGGCGGCGACCCGGGAAGGGTGCGCGTGGTCACCGATATCGACGAGCTGCGGGCCGCGACCTACCTGGTCGAGGCGGTGATCGAGCATCACGGCCACAAGTCCGCGGTGCTGGCCGATCTGGGCGAGCTGGTGCCCCATGCGGGGGCGGATGCCGTGATCGCAACGACGACCTCGTCGCTCTCGATCGCCGAGCTGGCCGCCGCCAGCGGCTCGCCCGAGCGGTTCGCCGGCCTCCATGTCTTCAACCCGGTTCCGCGGATGAAGCTGGTCGAGCTCGCCTTCCCGCCCGCAGCCTCGGCGCAGACGCGCGAGCGGTCGCGCGCGCTGTGCGAGGCGCTCGGCAAGACGCCGGTGGAGGTGCCCGACACCCCCGGCTTCGTCGTCAACCGCCTGCTATTCCCGTACCTGTTCAGCGCCGTCGATCTGCTGGTCGAGACCGGCATGGATCCCGAGGACATCGATAACTGCATGAAGCTCGGCGCCGGCATGCCGATGGGGCCGCTGGCGCTGCTCGACCTGGTCGGGCTCGACGTGTCCAAGGCGATCGGCGAGGCGCTCTCGATTCCGGTGCCGGCGCGGGTGAGTGAGCTGATCGAGGCCGGCTCGACGGGGCGCAAGGTCGGGCAGGGCTTCTTCAGCTACTCGTAGATCGGGCTCTTACATACGTCGTCCGGAGGATTTAGGACCTATTCATCTCCGGAGTACAGACTTCGCGTCGCGACGTACCTCATAGCAGCACCTCCTCCCCAGAAGCACGAGCCGGCCCGTCCCCAGCGGGCCGGCTCTTTTTTGGCTCTGGGCGCGCGGTCCGTGCGCGCCGGCTTCGGCGGGGCTGCTGGAGATTTGTGGCCATAGTGACCACGGATCTCCATCAAGAACTGGCGAAGCCGGCCCCCGGGGGCCGGCTTCAGTCTCTCCTCATTCAACCACCGGGAGCGCGTGACGGTTGCAGCCACGCCCGGTTGTGAATCTCGCGTAAATGTAACGAATGTCGCGAACGCGCGTCGGCACTAGGATCCCGACGCCGCCGCGGCCCGGCGCTGCCTGATTCGCACCGCCTCGATTCGGTTCTGGCGGACCGACTCGACCCGGATCGAGTAGCCGTTGGCGGCGATCTGGTCGCCGCGCTTGGGTAGCCGCCCGAGTTGGGCGAACACGAAGCCGCCGACCGAGTTGTAGGCGTCGGTATCGACAGGCAGATCGAGCCCGTGGTCGGTGAGGTCGGTTATCGCGACGTGGCCGCGGACGAACCAATCGCCGTTGGCCAGGCGCCGCACGGCGCCGCCGGCGGGGTCGGTCTCGTCGGAGATCTCCCCCACCACCTCCTCGATGATGTCCTCGATGGTCACGATCCCGGCCGTGCGTCCGTACTCGTCGATCACGATCGCCAGCTCGGTCCGCTCGCGCTGGAGATCGGCGAGCAGGTCGTCGAGCGGCTTGGTCTCGGGCACGATCGGCGCCGGACGGACCAGGCTGGCGAAGTTCGCCTTCATGCCCTCGTTCATCATCAGCTTCACGAGCTGGTTGACATGGACGATGCCCTTGACGCGGTCCTTGTTCTCGTCCTCGGTGACCACCAGCCGCGAGTGCCCGGTGGAGACGCACCGCCGCAGCGCCGCCTCGACGTCCTCGGCCACATCGACGGTGACGACGGCGGGGATCGGCGTCATCACCTGACGAGCCTCCTGCTCGTGCAGGTGAAAGACGCCGGTGAGCATGCTCGCCTCGCCGACGTCGATCTGCCCACCGGTCTGGGACTCGGCGATGATCCGCTTGAGTTCCTCGGGGGTGCCGCCCTCGGGCTCGGCGTCCGGATCCGTGCCCAGCATGCGCAGAATCGCGTTGGAGGCCGAGTTCAGGACCAGGATGAAGGGGTGGAACAGCATGCGGAAGAACTGCAGCGGGCGCGCGATCCGGCGCGCCAGGCCCTCGGCGTGCTGGATCGTGTAGAGCTTGGGGACGATCTCGCCGATGATGCTCTGGGCCACCGTGATGATCAGGTAGGCGATGACGACCGAGATCACCACCGCCGCAGCGTGACCCAAGGCGGGGCCGAGCAGCGGCTCGAGTAGGTGGGCCAGCGCGGGCTCGCCGAGGGCACCGATGCCAATCGAGGCCATCGTGATGCCGACCTGGCAGGCCGCGATGTAGTCGCCGATGTGGTCGATCTGCCGCAGGGCCAGGCGAGCTCCGCGCAGCCCCTCGCTCGGCCATCGTCTCCAGGCGGGTTCGCCTCGAGCGCACGAGCGCGTACTCGGCGATCACGAAGAACGAGTTCACCAGGACCAGGAGCCCGGTCAGGATGATGAACAGGAGGTTCACTGCTGGCTGACGATGCGGCCAACCTGCCAGGGGCCGCTGCTCTCCGTCCGGGCCGCGCGGTCCACGTCGCGCGCGCTGCTACTTCGGGATGGATCGTCGTCGCTCATGAACCGACGCGGCGAACGGTAGCAGCCGGGGGAGCCAGCCTCGGGGTCTTTTCTACAGATCTCGCGGCGTGATGACGCCGCTCTTCAGGGCCAGTTCGACCAGCCGTACGCGCTTCTGGTTCTGGGGCAGATCCTCGATCCCGAACTTGCCAAACAGCGCCCGGAGATGGGTCTTGACCGCATCGATGCTGAGGAACAGCTCGTCGGCGATCTGCTGGTTGGTGGCCGGAGTTACGTACCCACTGGCCTCCTTGAACGGCCGGCACAGAGCCAGGAGAACCCGGCGCTGGGCGTCGGACAGGCTCGCGCGGTCGAGCACGTCGGAGGCGACCACGGTCTCGGTCACCTGGACGGTCATGGGCTGACGAAAGATGGCGCTCGTCTGCCCGAAGCGCAGCACGTCGCCGTCCTGGAGGCGGCGCCGGCCGATCACCCGCTCCCCGTTCACGTGGGTGCCGTTGCGCGACAGTCCGTCGTCGGAAACCGTCCAGTCGCGTCCGATCCGGCCCAGCTCCGCGTGCAGCCTTGAGACCTCGGTATCCCAGTCCAGGACGATGTCCGCCGAGCCTGCGCGCCCGACCGTCACCTGTTCCCGATCGTCGCCCAGGTCGACGATCTGCTGCTCTCCGCCGCCATTGCGGTAGATCAGAAACGGCACGCCGGCGCGCTCGGCTTCGATCTGGGCCTTGAGCTCGCGCGGGCTCTGGACCGGGCTATCTGACATCGCGCGACCGATCGTACCTCTGCCGACCGGTATAAACAGCGGTCATGGCTGACCTCACTCTGGGGTCCACGATCGCGGGTTGCCGCCTCGAGGCGGTTGCCGGGCGGGGCGGGATGGGAGTCGTCTATCGCGCGACGCAGGTCGCGCTGCGGCGGCCTGTCGCCGTCAAGGCGATCGCTCCCGAGCTGGCTCAGGACGAGGCGTTCCGCGAGCGCTTCCAGCGGGAGTGGCAGATCGCCGCCTCGATCGAGCACCCGAACGTGATTCCCGTCTACGAGGCTGGGGAGCTCGAGGGGACGCTGTACCTGATCATGCGCTGGGTCGACGGCACCGATCTGCGCGAGATGATCACCTCGGGCGGCCGGCTTGAGCCCGAGCGCGCGGTGCACCTGCTCCGGCCGGTCGCCTCGGCCCTGTCCGCCGCCCACCGCCGTGGCCTCGTCCACCGCGACGTCAAGCCCGCCAACGTGCTGATCGCGCGCGGCGAGGATGAGGCCGACGAGCATGTGTATCTGACCGACTTCGGGATCGCCCGCCGGACCAGCGGCGATATGGCGGTCACGCGCACAGGAGTGCTGGTCGGCACGATCGACTACACCTCGCCCGAACGCATCGAGGGCGGCAGGGGCACTCCCGCCTCGGACATCTACGCCTTCGGCTGCATGCTGTACGAGGCGCTCACCGGTCACGTGCCGTTCAATCGGCCGACCGAGCTGATGAAGATGTACGCGCATATGAACGACCCCACTCCGTCGGTGCGGAGCGAGGTCCCCGACGTTCCCGAGCGCCTGGCCGAGGTCGCCGAGCGCGCTATGGCCAAGCGCCCCGAGGACCGCTTCGCCTCGGCGGCCGAGCTATCCGCCGCGCTGGGGAGCGCGCTCGACGAGGAACGGACGACCGACGCCTTGCTGCCGCTGCCGACCGATGAGACCGTGGTCGACGCCGGTGGCGCGCCGACCACGTTGGCCCCCGTCGAGGGGCCGACCGAGCTGGCGCCCGTTGACCAGCCCACCGAGCTTGCGCCCGCTGAGGAGGGCGCCACCGAGCTCGCCCCCGCCGAGGGGCCCACCGAGCTGCCCCCGGTCGAGGAGCCGACCGCGCTGGCGCCCGCCGAGGAGCCGACCGCGCTGGCGCCCCCCGCACCTGCACCCACCGGACCGACCGCGGTGGGCGGTCGCCCCCCGAGCGCCCCGGCTGCCCCAACCGGCCCGACCGGCCCGACCGAGCCCCCGCGAAAGCGCCGTTCGCCGCTGCTGCTGGCGATCCCGGTCGGGTTGATCATCGGGATCGTGGCCATCATCGTCTTGAGCTCGGGCGGTGGCGGGGGAGCCGCGGCGCCGACCGCCAGCGGCAGCCCCGTGAGCATCAAGTCGATCGCGCTGCCCTCGGGGAGCGATCCGGGTCCGATGTGGGGCGAGGGGTCGACCGTGCTGGTGACGACGAGCGACGGGGTCCGGCGCGTCGGGACGAACGGAGCGACAACAACGTTCGCCACGCCGGGCCACCCGACCGATGTGGCCGAGGATCCGACCGGCAAGGTGTGGGTGGCCGAGACCTCGCCCAACGCGGTCGTCGTGTTCAACACCAACGGGAGTCGGCGAGGGGAAATCAAACTCGACTCGAGCCCTGCGTTCCTGGCCGTCAGCCAGGACGCCGTGTGGGTCGCGGCCAGCGGCTCGACGAGCATCACTCGCATCAACTCGAGCACGCTGACCCCCTCGAGCGTCACCGCCCCCAATCCCGTCGGGGCGATGGGCGAGGCCTATGGCCGCCTGTGGGTGGCCTCGCCCGACGGCACGCTCAGCGCGCTCGACGACAACGGCAAGCCCACGCTGAAGGGGCCGCAGCTACCGCGCAACACGGTCGCCGTCGGCCACAGCGACGGCGTGTGGTTCGCGGCTGCAAACGGGTCGCTGACCCGGGTCGACCCGCGGACCAGCCCGGACGTCGCCACCAACGGGACCTACGCAGAACATGCCAAGCAGTTCCACATCGCGGACCCCCTGCCGGATATCGCCTCCTTCGAACCCAAGCATCTGATCTGGGTGGGCTCGGGGAGCGACCAGACCGTCGTGCGCCTCGCCACCGCGGGGGCACAGAACAACAAGGCCGTCACCACGATCCAGTTCCACGCCCAGCCCGGTCACCTGGCCGTCGACGGCAGCGGCCTGTGGGTCTCGGTCCCGAGCCAGAACAAGATCTACCAGGTCACCTCCAGCTAAACGAGCCCGTCCACCGTCTTCGCCAGGGCGAAGTCGGCGTCGGTCAGGCCGCCGGCGGAGTGGTTAGTGACCGACAGCTTCACCTTGTTCCAGCCGTGGACGAGGATGTCGGGATGGTGGTTGGCCTCCTCGGCCGCGTCAGCCACCCGGTTGACGAAGGCGATCGCCGCGACGAAGTCCTCGAACTTCCACTCGCGGACGATCTCATCGCCCTCGCGAGACCACTCGGAACCTTCGAGTCGGGCCGTCACGTCGTCGTCGGTGAGCAGCTCTGCCATATCGTTCTCCTTTGATGAGAATCGTCAGCCTTGTTCCATCGGCCACTGAGATGCTGTTTGCGCTCGGCTTGGGCGCCGACCTTATCGCCGTCACCCACGAATGCGACTACCCGCCGGCGGCGCGCGAGCTACCCAAAATCACGCGCGATGTGCTGCCTCCGGGCCTGAGCTCGGCCGAGATCGACGCAGCGGTCAAGGAATTGACGCTGGCCGGCGAGTCGATCTACGAGCTCGACGCCGACACGCTGCACGACCTGCGCCCCGACCTGATCGTCACCCAGGCGCTGTGCTCGGTGTGCGCCGTCTCCTACGACGATGTCCGCGCGGTGGCGGAGGAGATCGAGTCGCATCCCCGCGTTATCTCGCTCGACCCGCACACGGTCGGCGAGGTCCTCGGCGACGCCGGCACCCTGGCCCAGGCGACCGATCGCCGCGACGCCGCGGCCGAGCTGGTCAAGGACGCCGCGGCGCGGATCGATCGCGTGCGCGTGGCGGTCCGCAGGCGCCGCCGCCCGCGCGTGGCCGCGCTGGAGTGGCTGGATCCCCCGTTTGCCGCCGGCCACTGGATCCCCCAGCTCGATCGAGTACGCCGGCGGCGACGATGTGCTCGGCTTCGCCGGGGAGAAGTCCGAGCAGAGCGCAGCTGGGACGAGGTCGGGCGCCGCGCAGCCCGATGTCGTCGATCGTGATGCCGTGCGGCTATGACGCGGAGATCGCCCACGCGCGAGGCCGAAATGCACCGGGACGAGCTCGCGGCCGTCGGGGCCGGCGAGGTGGTGGCGGTCGACGCGGCGTCGTACTTCTCGCGCCCGGGCCCCGGATCGTCGACGGCCTCGAGCTACTGGCGCACATCCTGCACCCCGAGCTGTTCGACCAGGCGCCGGCTCCGGCACTCGCGGTGCGGCTCTGAGCGCCCGCGCGGGTCCTGCTCGTCCACTCCTCGAGCGGACGCTATGGCGCCGATCGCCAGCTGTACCTGATCGCCACCGGGCTCGACCGGGAGCCCTACGAGCCGATCGTCGTGCTCCCGACCCAGGGCGAGCTGGGGATCGACCTGCAGGCCGCCGGCGTCGAGGTGCTGGTCAGGCCGGTCAGCGTCATCCGACGGGGTATGACCAACCCGCGCGGATTGACGGCGATGGTCAACTCCGCGGTCCGCGATGCGGGAGGCCTGACGACGCTGATCCGCAAGCGTGGTGTCGAGCTCGTGCATTCGAACACCTCGGTTGTGCTGGCGGGGCGGCGCGGCCGCGCTGGTGGCACGGGTGCCGCACGTCTGGCACGTGCGCGAGATCTACTCGCGGCTTCGGGCGTGCCTGGCCGGCCTACCGCCAGATCCTCACCAGCGCTCGGGTCCTGCCCTGCGTGTCGCACGCCACCGCGGCCAGTTCGAGGCCCCGGGACCCGGTCCAGGTCATCCCCGACGGGCTGGCTGTCGAGGTGCGCAGGGGGTCTCGTGCCGCCGCCCGCGCCGCGCTCGGGCTCGGCACCGACCCGCCGGCGATCGCCGTCCTCGGCCGGATCTCGGACTGGAAGGGCCAGGATGTGCTCGTGCGGGCGCTGGCTGACTCCGCCCTGAGCCAGCGCGGCGCGATCGGGTTGACTGGCGGGCGAGGCGTGGCCCGGGTCCGAGGAGCGCACCCAGCGCGTGCTCGAGCTCGCCGACTCGCTTGGCGTGCGCGAGCGACTCCACATGCTCGGCTTCCGCGAGGACGTCGAGACCGTGTACGGCGCCGCCGACGTGGTCGCGATTCCCTCCACGGCCCCCGACCCGCTCCCGGGAGCGGCGATCGAAGCCGCGGCCGCCGGATGCGCGGTCGTGGCCAGCGACCACGGCGGACTGCCCGAGATCATCCGTGACGGCGACACCGGCCGCCTCATCGCTCCCGGCGATGCGACGGCCCTGGCGCGCGTCGCCGGCGAGCTGATCGATGACCCCGTCGAGCGAGCCCGGCTGGGCGTCGCCGCGGCCGCCGACGTCCGCGAGCGGTTCGCGCGCAGTCGCCTGCGGGACGCCATTCACGCCCTGTACGACTCGTTGCTCAGCCGGTGAAGCCGATGCCGTGCGGGGCGATCCCGTGGCCGCCGGCCACCGCGATGGCGCCGACCACGCCCAGCACGCCAATCAGCGCGATCCCGGCCAGGGCCACCGCCTGCTGACGGCGGCGCTCCCCGACCTCGACGACCAGCCAGCCACCTATGAGTCCGGCCGCCAGGCCGCCCAGATGCCCACCGACTGAGATGCCGGTGAAGCTGAAGGAGATGATCAGGTTGAGGATGAGCCAGAACCCCAGTCCGCTCTGCCAGATCGGGATCCCCCGCGCGTGGGCGACGACGATCAGCGCCCCGAAGATCCCGAAGATCGCCCCCGACGCGCCGATTGTCGGGATGCCCGGCTGGAACAGCAGTGCGCCGAATGATCCGGCGAGCAGCGATGCGAAGTAGATCGCCGCGAAGTTAAGCCGTCCGATCGCCGGCTCGAGCACCATGCCGACGAAATACAGCGAGAGCATGTTGACGAAAATGTGGAAGACGCCGTCGTGCAGGAAGCCCGCGGTGACGATCCGCCAGTACTCGTTCTGCTGGGCGATCAGCGGGCCGAACAGCGCTCCCTTCTCGTAGATCGTGCCGCCGCCCCCGCCGCCGAGCGAGGCGCCCGAGGCGGTCTCGGCGAGGAACACGATTACGTTGATGGCGATCAGCGTCATCGTCACCACGGGTGCCGTGGGGGCCGAGCGAATCGTCTTGACCTGGGTGCGCTCGCGCGAGCATTCCGGACACCGCATGCCCACCGGCGTCGGGGTCATACAGTCCGGACAGATGGGACGACCGCACGACGAACA
Source organism: uncultured Solirubrobacterales bacterium (assembly GCA_963737535.1). Taxonomy (GTDB): domain Bacteria; phylum Actinomycetota; class Thermoleophilia; order Solirubrobacterales; family Solirubrobacteraceae; genus Palsa-465. Next base: position 24,221 of record CAVTTU010000034.1, on the reverse strand, counting down.
CGAGACTCCAGTCTCTCGATTGGGATGTCGGTAACAGTGCTCCATCGCCCTAACCACGCTATCAATGGGCGACTATCGCGCCGGTGAGTGCAGGCTCGCGCCGGGTCAGCGATGCGGGAGGATCCGCCGCGCCTCGACGGTGACGTCGTGGACCGTCCGCCCGGCCAGCTCGAGCAGGCCGGTTGACTGCTGTTTGCGCGACCGGTGGCGGCTGCGCACGCGGAGCGCGACCAGTGCGGTCCCGGCCGTAGCGCCGACCACTGCCGCCGCGGCGGGTCTGACCCAGTTTCGCGGGTCGCGCATCGCGGACATCTCCCACGCCTCGAGCTCCTCTTGGGCCAGCTCGGTGAGATTGACCAGCGTCACCTCGAGTCGCTCGGCCAGGTCGGCCGGCGGGTCGACCGGCGTCAGCGCCTCGCGGAGCAGGGCCTCGAAGTCATGGGCGTCCGCGCTCATTTGCTCTCGACCTCCGCGGCCTCGCCGACGATTCCCTCGAGCTGCCTGATCGCGCGGTGCAGCAGGACCTTCGTCGCCCCGTCGGTTCGCCCCAGGGCGCGTGCGATCTCGCGGTTGTCCATGCCCAGCGCGAAGCGCATGATCAGTGCCTCACGACGATCATCGGGCAGTTGCTGCACTCCCTTGAGGACTGTGTTCAGCTCCTCGCGTCCCTCGACCAGCGACTCCGTGGTGTGAGGTGAGGAGATCATGCCGGCGTCCTCGATCGCCGATTCCGGCTTGCGTGAGCGATCTCGGTAGAAGTTCGCCGCCAGGTTGTGGGCGATGCGGATGAGCCACGGGCGCAGCGGACGACCGTCCGACTCGCGCAGCGCCCGCTCGAAGTGGCGGTAGGCCTGCAGGAACGTCTGCTCGGTGAGGTCCTCGGCGTCGTGGTGGTTGCCGACGCGGTAGTAGCTGTAGGAGTACACATCGCGCAGGTGAGCGCGATACAGCTCGGTGAAACGAGCGTCAAGCTCGGCCTTGGTCTTGGGTAGCTCCTCCACCGCATGGGAGCCTACGCCGCTCTGGCGGGTCGCGTGCGTTTGCGCCGGCGCGGCGCGCTCACCGCGGCCGTCCAGCGGTCGGGTTCTATTCGGCCCTCGACCAGCGCGGCCAGGCTGTCGAGCGCCGGCGTTTCGAGATGGGCATCGCGGGCGGCGTTGGCCAGCAGCGGCACCGAGTCGACGGCCTCGGCGGCCTGACCGAGGGCGCCTGAGATCTCCGATCCGGGGACGCCCTGGGCGAGCAGCTCACCTGCGCGACGGTTGCGCGAGCTGGCCGAGGTGACCGTCGCCACCAGGTCCCCGGCGCCGGCCAGGCCGGCGAAGGTCTCCGGGCGACCGCCGTGGGCGCGTGCCAGTGCGTCGACCTCGGCGAACACCTTGCCCGCGGCGGCGCCGGCGATGTTCGGCCCCGCGATCGAGGCAGCGGCGGCGGCCAGAACGGCAGCGTTCTTGGCGCAGCCGGCTAGCTCGACCCCGGTGACGTCCTGGCTGACGGACACGTCGAGGCCCGCACTGGCCAGGGCGTCGGCAAGCTGGCCAGCGAATCCCTGATCGAGGGAGGCCAGAACGACCGAGGCGCCATGCTCGAGCACCTCACCGGCATGCGACGGGCCGCCGAGCACGGCGACCGCGCGAGCGCGACACCGCTCGGCGGCAAATGCGGAGGGCACGGTTCCGAGCGGCGGCACAAGTCCTTTCGAGAGCACCAGCAGTCCCGCGCGATGCGGAATCCGCTCGCCGTGTGCGGCGAGCGCCCCGGGGAGGGCGCGCGCGGGGACAGCCAGGCACACGAGATCGTGACCGCCCAGCTCGAGCTCCGAGGCGCGCATCACGCGAACGGCGTCGGGAAGCTTCACGCCTGGCAGGTAGCGAGGCGTTCTCGTGGCTGGCGGTCAGAGCCGCGGCCTGCTCCGCCGTGCGGCAGCCGAGGTCGACGTCGAAGCCCGCGCGCGCGAGGGACACCGCCAGGCTCGTGCCCCAGGTCCCAGCGCCGATGACGGCGGCGCGGCGGATCGGCGGCAGCCCGCCCAGCCACTCCCACTGGAGCATCACGCACGGCCAGATGCGGTCCGTGACGGCGGTGGCCAGCGCCGGCGACGCATCCTCGACCTGGGGGAAGCGGAGCGCTCGCCCGGCACGTATCCGGACCTTATGCGGGCGGATTCGCCATCCGCGCCTCACCGCCTCGGTGCCGATCACGGCGACGGGCACGACGGGGACGCCGGTCTCCAGGGCCAGACGTCCCACCCCCCGCTTGGGCTTGCCCAGTGAGCCGGGGCGGATACGGGTCCCCTCGGGGAAGATCAAGACGATGTCACCGCGGGCGAGGATCGCCTTGGCGGTGTCGATCATCTCGCCGTCGCCGGCCCCCCGATCGACGGGGAAGGCGCCCAGGGCGTTGAGGATCCATGCCTGCAGCCGGTTCCTGAACAGCTCCTTCTTGGCCACGTAGTACATCGGCCGACGGGCCATCGTCGCGATCACGAACGGATCCAGGAAGCTGCGATGGTTGGCGGCCACGATCACCGGGCCCTCGGCGGGAATGTGCTCGCGCCCGATCCGGGAGAGCCGGAAATAGATGTGGAAAAACGGCTGCATCAGGGCCCGAGTCAGCCAGTAGACGATTGGATTGGCTCCGCGCTCGCGGGTACGGCGATGCAGCACTTCGTGGCTCATCTCACAGAGGCGTACCCGTTCCGGTCGCGCCCGTTACAGTTGCGTGTCTTGAGCACGGGCATCGACAGCACGCGCACGCTGAGGGGAGCCGTCTGCGGCGCGGTCGCCGCGGCGGTGTGGGCGGTGCAGCAGCCGCTCGACAAACTCGCCTTCGGCAGCAATTACGACGACGTCGAGTGGCTCGGTCGCGCGGTACGCCGGGGCGAGGGCTGGTACCCGGCCGGCCTGGCTCTACACATTCAGAACGGCGCCGCCTTCGGCGCGATCTACGCCAACATCGCGCCCGCCCTTCCGCTCCCGCCCGTCCTGCGCGGCCCCGTCGTGGCGCTGAGCGAGCACCTGGCCCTGTGGCCCCTGGGCCTGCTGTCGGATCGCGTTCATCCGGCGCGCGCCGAGCTGCCGAAGTTCGCCGGCAATCGCCGTGCCTTCGCCCAGGCAACCTGGCGGCACCTGCTGTTCGGCCTTGTCGTGGGCGAGCTCGAACGCCGCGTGAATGCCGCACCCGAGCCGGCGCCGCTGGTGTCCGAGACCGACTTCTCGAGCAACGGCAACAGCCCGCTCGAATACGCCGGATCGGTCGAGCAGGCGCCGTAGTGTCCTGTTGAAGGTTCTCGTCACCGGCGCCTCGGGCTTCGCTGGCGGGTACCTCGCGCGCGCGTGTACCGACGCCGGAGACCTGGTGTTGGGGGTCTCGCGCACGGGCCGCATACCCGATGGAGCTGGCGAGGCTCGCGTCCTGGACCTGACCGACGGTGACGCGGTCCGCGCGGCGGTGCGCGGCTTCCGGCCCGAGGTCGTGTATCACCTGGCCGCGCTCAGCTCCGTGGGACGGTCGTGGCAGGAGCCGGCGCGGACGGTTCAGGACAACGTGGCCGGCGCCACCCATCTGCTCGAGGCCGTGCGCCACGAGGCGCCGGGCGCACGCGTGGTCTGGGTCAGCTCGTGCGAGGTCTACGGGGTGCCGGAGCGAACGCCCATCCCCGAGGAGGCTCGGCTGAACCCCGCCAACCCGTACGCCGTCTCGAAGTGCGCCGGCGAGATGCTGGCCGGCGTGTACGCCGACGCCTTTGCGCTGGACATCGTGCGCGTCCGCCCGTTCAACCACGCCGGCCCGGGTCAGCTGCCCATGTTCATCATGTCCTCGGTGGCGCAACAGGGCGCTCAGGCACGGCGGCGCGGGGCCCACGAGGTGACCATCGTCACCGGCAATCCGACCACGCGCCGCGATTTCACCGACGTGCGCGATGTCGCGCGCGCCTATCGCCTGCTGGCCTCGCGGGCCGAGCCGGGCGCCTACAACGTCAGCTCCGGGCGCTCGGTGTCGGCGGCCGAGCAGGTCGCGCTGCTCGGCGATCTGCTCGCGCCGATCGAAGTCGAGCAGGTGACGGATCCGGCGCGCGTCCGCACCCACGAGGTCATGGACCTGTGCGGCGCCAACGACCGGATCACCGCCGTCACGGGCTGGCGGCCCGAGATCCCGCTCGAGCAGACCATGCGCGACATGCTCGAGTGGTGGGAGCGCGAGCTGGCGGACGAGCGGCCGGCGCCGGCGAGGGCCTCTTGACGTAATCGTCGTTCGAGAGTCTTCACCAACAGGCCCTCTGCCGCGCGGGCGGCCTTTCGCAAGCCGTATGCGAAGGCCCTAATGCGCGTCAACGGCACCCTCGCCGCGCGCAAGACCGCCAGTGTGACCTTCACGGCGGTGAGCGCCGGGAACGTCAGTCTCGCCGCAGACGCGAGGTCGAGTGTGACGCTGACCGCGACCGCCAGGCGCCGCATCCCCAGCCACCGCCAGGCGCCGCATCCCCGGTCGCCTTCTCGCCGGCCCGAGGCACGACGCCTAGCCCACAGCCCTGCGACACTTCAGCCACGCCCGCCTAGCTCAACTGGCAGAGCACTTCATTTGTAATGAAGGGGTTGGGGGTTCGAGTCCCCCGGCGGGCTCTGAGAGGTCTTCACAGTCAAGTCGGATTTCGTGGTGTAACGGGTTGAGCTCGTCGGCTTCGGGGTGGCTGCTCAGGCCGGGGTGAGGGTGCCCACCCCCTTCGTTGCCTGGTTGGGGTTGCTGAGCGCGTGCGGTGCGGCGACTCGCCTGGAGGGGCGAGGCGGAGCGGGCAGGCGGGCGCGCGCCCCGTCATTTTCAGGGGTGCTGTTGGTCGCGGTTGTCGCTCGGAGGGCGCCGGGACGTCGGAGAACGCGCCGACCTGCAACCGGCTGGTTGCGATGAGGGGTTTGTGGGGTGCTGAGCGGCTCAGCCGGCGGCGAGGCTGCCCACCTCCTCGGCCGGCTGGAGGCTGTCCTGGTCGCTGTCGACGTCCTCCTGGAGGATCAGCGCCATCGACTCGGCGGACAGGTAGCGGCGGGAGACCAGCCATTCGTCGTTCTGCTCGATCAGCAGCGCGCCGGCGAGCCGGATCACCGCCTGGTCGTTGGGGAAGATCCCGACGACGTCGGTGCGCCGGCCGATCTCCTTGTTGACCCGCTCGAGCGGGTTCGTGCTGCGCAGCTTGGTCCGGTGCTCGGCCGGGAACCGGTAGAAGGCGAGCAGGTCCTCCTCGGCCTGCTCGAGCAGCTCGCAGACCTTCGGCGCGACGGGCGCGAGGCGCTCGAGCACGCTTCCGACGCGCTCGCGGGCCTGCTCGTAGCTCTCGGCGTTGAAGATCTCCCGTAGGGCGGCGGCGACCAGTCCGCGCTGGTCACGGCGGCAGTGCATGACCATGTCGCGGGTGAAGTGGACAGTGCACCTTTGCCATGGGCAGCCCAGCACACGGGCGATTGCGGCCTTCAGCCCCTCGTGCTGGTCGGAGATCGCCAGCCGCACCCCGGACAGGCCACGGCGCTTGAGCGAGCGCAGAAACTCGACCCAGAACGGCCCCGACTCGACCTCGCCGATGTCAAGGCCGATCACCTCGCGCACGCCGGACTCGTGCACCGCGTAGGCCACGACGACGGCCTTGGACACGACCCGGCCGTGATCACGCACCTTGACCTGTTTGGCATCGAGCCACAGGTAGGGATAGGCGCCCTCGAGCGGCCGCTGCCGGAACGCTTCGACCTGTTCGTCCAACGCCCGGCAGAGCGCCGAGACGCGGTCCTTGGTCATCCCGTCGATCCCCAGCTGCTCGACGAGCCGGTCGACCTTCCTCGTGGAGACGCCGTTGACATACGCCCCCAGCACAACCGCGATGATCGCCTGCTCGCTGCGGCGTCGCGGCTCCAGGAACGAGGGGAAGTACCACGGGCCCTGCCGCTTCTTCAGGATCAGCAGCTCGATCTCCCCGACCCGCGTCTCCCACCCCCGCGACCGATACCCGTTGCGATGCGTCACACGTGTCTCGGGCGCGACCTCGCCGAGCGCGGCGCCGATCTCAGCCGAGATCTCGCCCTCCATCAACTCGCGGGCGACCAGCACGACCGCCTCCCTGACGAAATCCTCAAGGCGACCATCCATCATCTTGGCGACGACATCGGCAACCGTCATGCTCTGACCCTCGGCCATCGTGGTGTTCTCCTTCACGTCGACTGCGATAACAACCGACGAGTTCGGCGCCACGGTGGCCGACCCTCGCAGCGGTCGACCTACACGACGCCCGTCACACCACTTCTACCGACATGACCCGGCAAGCGTCCCACGCTCCCGGTTCGATCGAGAACCGGCAGGAAGCAACAACGCCGCTGGTCTGAAGGATCTGGCGTTTGAACCGGATGGGAGCGCTCGAGCGGACCGCTGCCGCCACGTCGACAAGCGGTTCTCGTCGCCGGTGCTCCGCGGCTAGGGTCGCTCGAATGGCATTGCTTTTGCGCCGCGCGGGGCCAGTGCTCGGCAGTCTGTTCGCGGTTTCAGTTCTGTTCGCGTGGGCCGCTCCGGCGCGCGCGGCGATCTTCATCGTCAACTCGCCCGCCGACGCGGTTGATGCAACACCCGGCGACGGACACTGCGTCGCTCTGGCGCCAGCCGCCGGCAAGTGCCACGCTGCGCGCCGCGGTCCAGGAGGCCAACGCGCACTCCGACCCTCAACACGATTGCCCTGCCCCCCGGCCTTTATCGACTGTCAGTGCCAGGCGCGAACGAAGATGCCGCGGCGACTGGGGATCTCGATCTCACGAATTCGGTCACGATCAACGGGGCGGGCGCACGTACGACCAGGATCGACGCCAACGGCATCGACCGCGTGTTCGAGGTGTTCTCGGGTGTGACCGCTTCGATTCGGGGCGTGACAATCACCCGCGGGAAGCGCCGCCAGCGGCGACGGCGCCGGGATCGAGGACGAGGGGAACGCTGACGGTCACGGACTCGTCCATCTCGGGCAGCTCGGTCGGCCCCACCGACCGCGACGCCGGCGGGGTGGATGTGTCCGGCTCGCTGACGCTTGTCCGAAGTCTCGTCTCCAACAATCGCGCCGCCGATGGTGGTGGGATCGAAAACGGCGGCACGCTGGCGGTCCTCAACTCGACGATCGCGGACAACCATGCCGGGGACTCCACGCCGGGCCACAACGGGGACGGCGGGGGCCTTGACGCGAGCTCTGGAGGCCACACCTCGGTCGCCTACAGCACGATCGCCGGCAACGAGTGCTGGAACGGGAGCGGCTGCGGCGCGGGGATCAACAACCAGGCGGACGTCTCGAACTCGATTCTGGCCAAAAACACCAGTCGCAGGCCGGCGTTCCCAGGTTCCCGGCAGCTGCGGCAACGGCGCCGCACACGTGGTCGATCAAGGTCACAACCTCGACGACGTCGACGCCAACTGCAACCTGACGGATCCAACCAGCAGGCCCAACGTTAACCCCAAGCTTGGCCCTCTCGCGGACAACGGAGGACCGATCAACACCTTCGCGCTCCTCCCCGGCAGCCCAGCGATCAACAAGGGCGACATCGCCGCCTGCTACGCGACCGACCAACGCGGCCTCCCACGTCCGCAAGGAGCGGCATGCGACCTCGGCGCCTTCGAATTCGCGACGCCGCTCGTGACGATCGTGGCGCCCCGCAACGGCGCCCGCTACAAGCACGGCGCGCGCGTCCTAGCCGCCTTCACTTGTACCGAGGCCGGCTCGCGCAGCTTCATCCGCTCCTGCCTCGGGACGCTCACAAACGGCCACCTGATCAACACCTCCAGGCCGGGGACCCGCAGCTTCACCGTAACGGCTATCGACAAGGCTGGTAACCGGGTCTCGAAAACCATCCATTACACGGTCAAGAAGAAGCGCAAAAAGCAGCAACGCCGGCGAGCAAGTCCTAAGCGGCACTAGTCCAACGGTTGAGATTCCGAGATGCAGCTGCGGACTGCTCCTCGGATCGAGCACCAGCGCTGATGCATCGCTGCTGCTTTCTCAAAACGCGACGCCGAACCAGCGATCGGCGAGACGTCCGGCTTGCGACCCGCGCGGACTGCTGCAACGCCGGGCGGATTCAGCAGGCTGGCGATCGGGATGAGACCGCTGGTGCTCGATCAATCCGGGAGTGTGGGCTCAGCTGCGTCGTCGCCTGGCCCGGTTGACCACTACCACTATGCAACCGAGAAGTGCTCCCACCGCACCACCAGCGATCGCCGCCGGAACGCCGATTTCGAACATCGCGAACCACGCAGTCGCCGCGTAGACATTCAGGCCAACGACAAGGCCGACGATCGCTCCACGCCACCGGCTAGGAGGCTGGTGTTTTTCGAGGGAAACTCAAATAACCTAGATCCGGTTTTACTACGTATAAAGGGTTTGAGCATTGACCGGATGGGGGTGCATCGAACGGGTCACACGTTTGACACCTGTCTCCTAGGACCATTTCGACAAGCCCGCAGCGCGCTGGCAACGGCTGCTCCTGGAGATAGGTCACGGATTGCCTCATCGAAATGTGCGCTCGATTATCGAGCAGCGGCACGTCCTCGCCGTGGTCCCTCGACTCCTCAAGCTCGATCGAAGTAGCACTCTGGTTGGTGAGGTCGACGCCGCTGTCTATGGAGATGCAGGAGTGGGTGTTCTGCGGATCGCGATCACTTGCGATCGCACCGCGTGTCTGTGGCTATTTGATGTGGAAGGTGATCGAGCTGCCGATGTTGCGTGCCCTGCCGAGGTATGCAGCGTTTGGCTGTCGTGGATCGGCGGGGACGACGATTAGTTGGTAGCGGCCGGGGCACCAGGTGCGGCGATTCTCGTCGGCCGGTGTGAGCCGGTAGGTGTAGCTGAGCCGGCCGTGGTGCGTGACGCCGCTGGCAGCGGCGAGGGGTGGAAGCTGCGGGGCGAACGTCGCGAAGCAGCGGGGGCCTGGCGTGCCGATCAGCAGCCAGTCGAGCGCTGGCGGCCGTCGTGAGCGCTGCTGGCGCGAGGGTGAGAGCGTCACTGTAAAGACGGTCGCCCGCTGTCCGGCCGCGGGGGAGATCGTCGGCACCTGCGGCTGCGGCGGCGCACCGGCAGCGTGAACTGGGCTGACTCCTTTGGGAAGTGCGTAGACGGAGCCGACGGTGCCCTGCGCGGCCACGGCGACGTTCGGCGCGTTTTCGAGTGGAGCACCGCTGGCGGGATCAAAGATCAGTCGCTGGAAGGCGGCGCCGTTGGATGCGCTCACGGCGATGCCGGGACGCCCGAGCGCGTCGTGCGCGTGCCGGTTAATCCGAGCGCCGGGCATCGTGATCGCAGCGTTGAACAACGCGCGTCGCAGGGACGCCGGGATCGGTGCGGCGAGCAAGCTGCCCAGATCAATGAGCTCGAAGACGGCCGGCGGCGGGCGTACGGGCACTTGCCGGCCGCCGAGCGGCGCTTGGCGCCGGGCGAGCGCTGTCTCCGCCTCCCTCAGCCGGGCGCGCAGTGCCACCGGCCCGCTCGGCAGCGCGAGCAGCTGCGGATAGGTAAACAGGCTGTCGGCGACGTCTTTGCCGGCGGGGCCATGCCACTCGCCGGCTTGATATCCGGGTTGGGGCGGGAACCTCCCGCCCGCGACGTCAATTCCGTCGTGGCTGATCCAGCCGAGCCAGACGTTGTTGAAGTTCGGGACGGGCCGGCCGTAGGCGAGCCACTTCGCGCGATCAGCCCCGGATCTGAAGCGCACCGCGGCCACCACCGTGCGGTCACGGATCGTGCCGTCGATCCCGACCCACGTCTCCTCGCTCACCCGCAGGTCGAAGCGGACCTCGGGGCCTTGCCGGTGTGTGAAGCCGCGGCGAGTCAGGGTGATCCCGCCCGCCGGCAGCGATTCGTGCATAGAGCGGACGGTGCGCGTGTACCAGACGGCGCCGCTCGCGGCGCTCGGCGACGCAACAGCGCCACGCGCGCCACCGATCGCCGACGCAGGACGATCAGCGCCCCGCGCGAGCAGTGCGTACACGCCCGCGCCGCCCAAACATGCGAGCACGAACGCAATCCCGTAACGCCGGCGGCGTCGTCGAGCGCGACATCGCGCCTCCTCGATCAGCGCCCACAACTCGTCCTGCTCAGGCGGCCGAGACGGTGAGATGACCGTCATAACGCAACCCCACGCCTCAACATCATAATGCTAGTGTAGCTAGCATCATGCGTCCGGTCAAAATCGATCGCCACACTAGTTCCGCCGACCTGCACGAGCAGGTCGCCGCAGAGCTCCGCCGGGCGATCGCCGACGGCGAAGCCACACCTGGAGAGCGACTGCCGCCGGCCAAAGACCTCGCCGCCGTCATCGGCGTGAACACCAACACTGTGCTCCGCGCACTACGCACCCTCCGTGACGAAGGCCTCCTCGAATTCCGCCGCGGCCGCGGGATCACCGTTGCCGGAACCCCCGACCGCAGCGTCCTTACCGCCCGTGCTCGTGAACTCGTCGAGCTCGCCCGCAAACACGGCTACGAACGCGACGAGCTGATCCGCATCATCGACAGCGTCACCCGCCCGGCATAGCTCACGATCACCATCGAGCCGCAGTCCGGGACAACGACACGAACCTACGTGCACCCGGTGCACCCGCGCCACCCACACGCGGCGGCTACTCGTCCTCGATCGAAGCGGCAGCGTTTTCCGTAGTTCTCTGCACGGTCTGCGCATCTGATTCCGGATGGTGCATCGCCCCATCAGCGCGATCATGACCAAGGTGGCGAAATACGGCTGACGATCGGGAGTGATCGATATGGCGACAGCTACAACTGATGACCGTGAGGACGTAGTTGGCACAACCCCGGAGGCTCTGCGCGAGCAGGCCCTAGTGCGCTTGAAGAAACGTCGCGACTTCAAAGCCCATGCCTTCGTGTACGTGATCGTAAACGCCGTCGTGTGGAGCATCTGGACCGTGATCGGCCTGAGCTCACATAGCTGGTGGCCTTGGCCGGTCTTCATCACGCTTGGCTGGGGGATTGGGCTCGTGATGAACGCCTGGGACGTCTACGTCCGCAAACCGATCACCGAGGACGAACTCCAGCGTGAGATCAAGCATCTTCAAGCCTACGATCGAGGTGGTGAGCACTGAGGGATGACGATCGTCTGGTTCATCGTCTGGCTGATCGCGAACAACGTCGGAGGCCATGAACCTTTGCTCTTCAACCCCGTCAACGCATGGACGGCAACCCTGATCCTCGCGATCGGGCTGGATTTGGGTGCCGCTCACGCTCGCGGGACGCAGAAGAGCCGCTAGGAGTCAGGTGTCAAACGTGTGACCCGCTTGATGCACCAACATCCGGTCAATGCTTAAACCCTTTATACGTAGTAACACCGGATCTGGGTTATTTGCGTCTTTCGCGAAAAACACCAGCCTCCTAGGCAGCGATCCAGGGACCGGAAGCGCTCCTCGGCCTGGGTCACTGCTGCTCAGGGCTAGCAGCATCGGCGTCGACGCGAGCGTGAGGGCTGCTGGTTTCCCCCGGCACCACGGAAGTGGACGGGCGTCAGGAACCGGAGCTCGCGCGACGTGCTCAACGAGAGTATCGCTACGAGAGCAAGCAGTAACCAGGTGTCAGCGGAGGATGTCCGGATCGTCGTGGAACTTCGGCGGCGGTCTCCACGGATTGACAGTTATACGGTAGCGGCAGCGAGGGTGTCAGTGTGAGTGACACTCTCCGCCGTGTTGGGCTTGACGCGGTCGGCGTGTCGCTCGATCGCGATTACGAGCTTGGCGAGGTCGCGGTAGCCGATGATTCGCCGGAACTGCTGCTCAGCGACGAGCATCCCGGCGGCGGTCCAGCGCTTGCGCATGTCGCCGTCGTGCCAGCGCTTTACGTAGCGCTGCGTGTAGCGCACGATCTCGATCATGGACTCGCAGGGATTCGTCGAGGACAGCGTCTTGGCGAGCTGGCCGGCGATCCCGAGCCGCATCAGCGTCAACGTCTCAGGCAGCCCCTCGCGGAGCGAGCCGGCGGCGTCAGGCCACGTCCGCTCGAGCTCCGAAGCGAGCAGGTCGAGCCGCTGCTCGGCCAACTCGGGGTCCTTGAGCGCCCACGCGCCGCGGATGCGCGCGAGGATCGCCGGGCGGTCGCGCTCCGGGGAGCAGGTCGGTCACGTTGCGCTCCTGTCGGGTAGGCGGGAGGCGCCCGGCTCCGCACGGCATCGCCGACTGGTGCCTGGTTTCCTCCCACCCCCCAGAGAACCGTGCGTGAAGTTCTCCCTCACACGGCTCAACGAGCATCGTTCACCGAGCTGCATGCGCGGCTGAGGCGTAGCGGACGGTCCCGGCCAGGCAGTGAATGCCAAGCCTCGTGTCGGACTTCATCAGCAGGTAGACCCCCATCCCTCGCCCGGGCTTGCCGTGCTTCCGGGAGAGGAAGCGCGCAACCCGCTCGAACACGAAGTGGTCGAGAGCCTTGAACTGCTGGGTGGAGTTGCCGTGTCGGAAGTAGGCGCCCCAGCCCTTCAGGAACCGGTTGATCTCCTGCGCGACCATGATCGCGGGGAGACCGACGCGCTCCATCGGGGTCAGGTCCCGGATCCGCTGCCGGGCCGCTGCCATCGCCCGCTGGCTGGGCCAGCACGCGCAGTAGTAGCGGTCCGGGTTGCGGCGGACCGGGAGCCGGCGGAAGTGGTAGCCGAGAAAATCGAATCCCTCGCCTGCCACCGTGAGGTTGACGATCCGGGTCTTCTCCAGCGAGAGCTCAAGCCCGAGCTCGGCCAACAGCCGAGCCAGGGCACGTCTCGCTCGCTGCGCCTGCCAGGGTTGCCAGCAAGCGATCGCAAGGTCGTCGGCGTAACGCGTGAGTTTCCCGAGCCGCCAGTAGCGCTCCTGCCACGCCCTATCGAGCGCGTGCAGGTACACGTTGGCAAGGCACGGTGAAATCACGCCGCCTTGCGGGGTTCCCGCCGTGGGGTGCAGCAGCTCCCCGTCGGCAAGCACACCCGCCCTCAACCACGCGTCGATCAGGGCCAGGACGCGCCGATCGGAGATCCGCTCGCGCAACAAGCGTCCGAGGATCCGCCGGTCGAGGTTGTCAAAGAAGCCCTTGATGTCGGCGTCAAGGATCACGACGCGCTGCTCGCGCTGGACGTGCGTCCGGATCTGCTCGCGCGCTTCTCGCGCCGAGCGTTTGGGACGGAATCCCCACGAGCAGTCCAGGAAGTCGGCCTCGAACACCGGCTCGATCACCAGTTTCGTGGCCGCCTGGACGACGCGATCCCGAACAGCGGGAATGCCGAGCATTCGCTCGCCACCCGACGCCTTGGGAATCGCGACCCGCTTGACCGCCAGCGGACGGTAGGCGCCCTCTCGCAGCTCGCCTTCGAGCACTGAGAGGAACGCTTGCACGCCCTGCTCGCGGATCATCTCGATCGTCACGCCGTCGACGCCCGCGGCGCCGCCGCGCGCGGCTACTTCCTTCCACGCGCGCTCCAGGACGTCCTTGCGATGGATCTTGTCGTAGAGCGCGTGGAACCGTCGACCAGGCTGCTGCTTGGCTGCCCGGTAGAGCTTGCGTTGAAAGCCGCGAACCTTGTCTGGGGCGTCGTTAGCCGATCTTGGCATTCGCCGGCCCGCCTCCTCGTGCAAGCATCGATGTCGCAGGGGCCCTTCCCTCGAGCGGCGTTGTGTTGTCGCGCGCCCTCAAGCGGTAATACGGCCCCCTCCGCCACCCTCCCGGCTGACCGGCGACTTCGCGGGGCTCACCGCTTATACGCCGTCGCGCTCCGCCCGATCGCAACGGGTGGGCCGGGGAGGGCTTCTCCAGTTCCTGCGTCCACCTTCTGACCGTTCCGCTCCCCATACCCCGAGAGGTTCTTGGGCGCTGCAATCCAGGCTCTTCACGCCGTCCATCGGCCTTCGCCGTGACACACGCGGCTCGGCTCCTCCTTGGTCCCTTTCGGGCTGCTATCACGAGGCGGCAGGATTCACTTGAAGTTACGGACCGAATCATTTGCTCCCCCCATCGGGGCTCTCGACACTGGGCTTCGACGCCGGGGGTTTCCCCCCGACGCCGCCAGTCTGCTACCCGGCGTCCTGACACTTACCGGGGCCGGACTCACACCGGCTGGCGAACGCAAGCTTGCGCGTAGATCACCTCATGCCGCCATCACCTCCCAGGCAAGAGGTGCCCACGCTCTGGACACACTGAGAAAGCAGCAGCGATGCATCAGCGCTGGTCCTCGATCGTTGCGACAGTCTCCCTCACTCAGGGGTCGCGATGCGCTCGGCGACCAGGATGTCCTGGGAACTGGGCCCAGCCCGTCCGGTCCACGAGCCGTGCTGGTGCGGCTCGCGCAACGCTAGCCCGTGGCGCCTGAAGCACGCGCGGATCCAGGCAAGCGGGTAGCCGACCGTGCCCTCGGGTTCGGCCGGATCGACCACACGCGCGGCACCAGCAGTTGAGTCAAAGCTGGTCATCGCTTGTTCGGGCACCGGCGGACGCTTCTCGTCGATGGCAAACCAGGTTGAGAACAGCCTTCCGCCGGCCGCGAGCACCCGTGCGGCTTCAGCGATATAACGCTCTGCTGGGCCGTCCAGCAGATGCGTGAACAGCGAGATGGCGATCGCCAGATCGAACGAGCCATCATGGTAGGGAAAGCGAAAGGCTGCCGGGTCGCCGGCTCCGGATGGGTTGTAAGCGGGGTGGTACAGATCGACGTGGGTGAAGCGAAATGGGACCGTGGTGCTGCGGTAATGCTCTCGACACCAGGCGATTCCCTGCGGCGCGACGTCGAAGCCGTCGTAAGAGCCGCCAGGTGGCGCAAGCTCGGTGACGAGGACCCGCGCGATGCGCCCGATACCGCAGCCCATGTCTAGCACTCGATCCTGGGGAGCGAGGTCCGCGAAGCGGTGCAAATGAGCGTCGAATTTCTCGCCGGTTGCTCGAAAGTCGGAATTGCCCACGAACTGCAAGCGGCGCGGGGGAATCAATGGATCGCCGTGACCAAGCACCACATCGAGCGCGTCCGCCAGCCGCAGACGAACGGAGATGGCAGCCCGTCGAAGCACCCACGGAGTATCTCTCCTCGTCGCGGGAACGCAGCACAGCGCTTCCGCAAAGGCGTCACGATCGGCGCGCGGCTCACTCTCGAAGAGGAACGCCACAACAGCCCGTAGGAGCGTCGTCGCGCTCGTTGCTGCCCTAAGGAAGAGGTGCGCTCCCCGGTGCGAGGTTGCCGCGCTTCTGCATCGGGCTACAAGCAGCAGCAATGCGAATATCACCGAAACGGTCGGCCCCCCGGGAGTGCTGCATCTCCATCGATGGGACACTCTCCATCGAACTGCATGAGGAACGTCGTGCCTCAGGTTGCCGGCTGCGAGTTCGTTCGTGACCGCAGCCAAATGTCAGCTCGGCCTGGCACTGAACGGGGGAAGCGCCCGGCCGGACTAGGCGTTGCGCAGCGCGGCGCCGAAACGCTCCAGGATCGCTGCTGCCGGCTCGACCGCGGAGATGGCCCCGACGCTCTGGCCGGCGTACATTGCCATCGCCTCAACGTCACCTTCATTGCTTGTGGTCGGCAGGTTGGATGCGTAGCGCGGTACGCCGGTGGCGACCTCCTCAGCTTCGCCTGGGCGCTCGCCCGAGGGCGGGCAGCCAGCAGCCTCCCAGCGCTCGTAGGTGCTGTTGCGCAGCAAGCGATGCGGCGACTGCGGCCAGCCCACGTCGAACAGTTCGGTCAGCACTGTGTCCCGAGCCTGGGCGTCGGTCAGCCGCGTCTTGTAGTCCTCGTGCGCGGCACTCTCATCGCTGGCCACGAAACGAGTACCCATCACGACGGCGACGCCACCGGCAGCGAGCGCTGCCCGCGCGGATGCCGGGTCGCCGATCCCGCCCGCGGCGAGCAACGGGAGCGACACCGCGCGCCGCACCTCAGCCAGCAGCGGCAGCAGACCCACGACGCTCTGCACGTGCCCGCCAGCCTCGACACCCTGCACGATCAGAGCGTCGGCGCCCGCGTCCGTCGCCACTCGGGCAGCATCCGCCGAGCCGACTTGCACAAACACTCGCGAGCCTCCAGCACGCGCGCGTGCGACGAGGTCCGGGCGCAGACCGAAGGAGAACGACACTATCGGCACCTGCTCCTCAACAACCACATCAAGTCGTTCGTCCTGCTCGAAGTCCAGCACCAGGTTCACGCAAAACGGCCGGTCGGTCACCCGCCCGATCCAGCGGGACCTGTTCGCGCAAAACCGCCGGCTCGGTCCAGGACGCTCCCAACGAACCGAGGCCGCCTGCCCGTGATACCTCGCTGGCGAGCTGCGGCGTGGCCGCGCTGGCCACCGGCGCCTGCATCACGGGAACCTCAAGATCTAGCACAGTCACAATCCGACCCTACAGGGTGTAGAGCCGACAGCGGTTGGGCCGGGTGATCGCACGCACCGAGGCCAGACTGTCGCAACGGCTAGCAGCATCGACGTCGATGCGAGGCTGACGCCGCTGGATCCGTCCGGCAAACCAGCAGCCGATGAATCCGATAGCTCCGTCCGCGAACCGGCGCCGGGCTCCGGTACGATCGCATTCCTCGAGAGCGATCGCCCCGCCGGCCTCAGGGCGGACGAGCGCAACGGCGACATGGGGATTGTGCGTGATCGCGCGTTCCGCTGAGGACGTGGTGGGCAGGTCAGGTCTCGGCCGGCGGAACGGAGGTGCGAGAAGCCTTCTCCGCCGCCGTCTGGTTCAGACGGCGGGTGTCGGGCTCGTGGGATCCAGCGGCGACTATTTGAGCGATGCCGAGGTTCTCGCCCCGATGTCTCGGCCCTTCCCATGTGGCGCCGAAACATGGTGCTCGGCTGGGCGCCGATCCGCGCTACCGCGTCGTACTACGCCTATGGGTCAGGTACACCTCACACGACAGGCCTACCAAACATCGGGTTCCTCAGGCTGCATCTCCCCGGCACCTGCACCAGGGACAGCACCGTGGCGGCGCTCCACGCCCGTATCGTTGTCCGCTGCAACTGATGCCGGTAGACCCAGGCGCTCGGTCAGGTTTCGGGCGTGGCGCTGACTATTCGGGGCGAGCTGCTCAATCTCCACGGTCCACCGCGACTCAGGCCACTGCTCCTGTGCCCATTGGAAGAAGTTCACGCCCACGTCGAGCTTGGCCCGTCGGGTGCTTGTCGTACAGCCGACAACGGTCGTGCGCAACGCGGCCGCCCGGACCTTGTCGTGCGCAGGATCTGTCGCGTGGTGTCGTCCTGTGCACCACTCGCCGGTGATTGCCTCCTGCCTCCTGTCCGCCTATTCGAGCGGACCAAGTCGGTAGCCGACGCCGCGGACCGTCTGGAGCGCGGCGGCGCGGTCGCCCATTTTCTTTCGCAGACCGCTGACGACCGCCTCGACGACGTTGGAGCTTGTCGCCGTCCACTCGTGGCCCCACACCTCGCGGAGCAGTTCCTCGCGTGTGACTGTGATGCCCTGGCGGGCTGCAGGTGGCGTAGGACGTCCAGCTCCAGGCGGCTGAGGTCGACCGCGCGGCCGTCGAGCACGAGCCGCCGCGCTTCCGAGTCCAGCACGGTGGGTTCGTCCGCCGCGAGTTCCCGGCCGACGACTTCGCTGAGCCAGCCGTCGATCGAGCCCGGCCCGAAGTCATTCATCAGCGTCCAGTAAGCGTCTTCCCCGATCTGAACCGGCGTGCCCGACAGCGCGACGAATCCGAGCGGAGCGAGTGCCATCAGCGCGCGATCGAGGTCAGGCACGACTGCGTACAGCCGCCGTAGGTGCGGGCGGAGCTCCAGATAGGCGCGCTTGGCGTCCAGCCACAGCGTCGCCGTGGCGGTATCGCCGGATGCCAGCGCATGGCGGGTGAAGAGCACGCGCTGGCCGGAGGGCATCGGAGCGCGGCGCAGATGCTCCATCCATGCGGCGGTGACGGGGTCGCGGCGCAGCAACGAGCGGCTGACGTCTTGCGGCTGGCATAGGCTCGAGAATCCCTGCACAACCCCCTCGGCGTCGCGCACGACTCGGAAGGTGTCCGGTGCCGAGCGCCACCACTCGTCGACGAGGGCTGTCGCCTCGGGACCCTGCTGGGCCGCGCTCATCGCCGCTATGGCTGCGTGATCAGTGGCGCGGGCGGGTTCGATCGTGAGCTCGTCGGAGCCGCTTGGGAAGAACGCATTGCGGACGATGGGGTTCTCGACGAGGTAGAGGAGGTCGGCGGTGTAGCGCCAGAGGTCGGCCCGTCCGGCGGTGCGTAGCTCCGCGCGCAGCCGGGTCCACGCGGCGCGGCGGTGGGCGCGGTGACGGGCCGGGTCCGATGCCTGGAGCAGCGCGCTGGTGGCCATGCGCACCGTGTCGTGAACGACCAGGCCCTGGGCGCCAATCTCGGCAAACGGGAGCGCGCGCAGCGCGCCGAAGAGCTCGGCCGGGTCGTCGTCGGGCAGCATCGCCTCCAAGAGGGTGAGCGTCGCACGGCGGACGACCGCGGCGGCGTCGAGGGCGCGGCGGGTCATTGGATCGAGCCCGTCGATGTACAGGCGGGCCAGTTCCTCGACCATCGGCCCCAGCACGGCGTCCTCCGCCGGCAGCCCTGGCCGCTCGGCGAGCGCGCCGGCGGCCAGCTGGAGCGAGAGCGGGTGCCCGCGTGCGACCCGGGCGACGCGCGCGGCGACCGTGAGGTCCACGCCGGCACGGCGCAGCAGGGTTTGGGCCGCCTCGTCGCTCAAGTTCTCGAGCCGGATCGTGCGCAGCAGGTCGCCGAGGTCACGTTGCCACGCGGAGGGGGTGTCGCGGCCGGCCAGCAGGAGACGCACGTTCTCGGGCAGCGCGGGCACGAATGACTGGCGCAGCCACGCGTCGAGAAGCCGTAGCTGCTCATGCGTATCGATCATCAGCAGGACGCGCGCATCGCCCGCGAGCGCCCCGGTCGCGTCGGCAATCGTGGGCAGGGTGGTGCCGAGCGCGTTTCCCAGCGACGTGAGGAAGCCGCGTTCGGTCGGCTCGAACGCGCGGCCGTCGAGGGCGACCACGAACGTGCCGCGTGCGCGCGCGTCCACGGCGGCGGCGTGAAGGAGCGTCGACTTGCCGACGCCCGCAATGCCGTGGACGACGGCGACAAGCGGTATGTCGCGCTCGACGAGCTCGAGCAACGTTGCCCGCTCCCGCTCGCGCCCGATCAGCGCGCCGGCGCGCTGATCGAGCATCGACTCCAACGTGCGCGGCCCCATCGCTCCTCGGCGAGTCTACCTAGCCGTGTTGGTGCCCGCCGGCGGCTGGCGGCTGCGGTGTCGGCGGTCCGTTCACCGGCGGCCCGTGATCTCCGTCGGCCGCTCGAGGACGCCGAAGTCGCGTGTCGTCACGTGGGCCATCCCGGGGTTTGCGAGCAGCGCGCCGAAGATCGGACCGCTGACATAGGCCTCCATCGCCTCCCGACTCTCCCAGGCGTACACGCCGCCGTAAGTGTTCGTGAAGGGGTTCGCCAGCCACGCCTTCGCGCGCAACCCGGGGATCTCGGCGAACGCCGGTGCCGCCGCCTCACAGTGCGCGCGGTAGGCATCGGGCTCGACGCCCGCGAGCTGGAACGTGACGAGCTGGATGTGATCGGTGGGATTCATGTCTGCCTCCTGAGTTCGGGGAGGCGCAAACGTAGACCGGTTGCGTACCCACACCGTGAGGTTTCCCTGAGGGGTTCCTGAAGTCCGGATCGCCGCGCCGCAGCGGCGTGGCTCCGGCCGACCTCAGAGATCCCTCAGACACATCTCAGGAATCACCGCAGATCGGACGTACGGTGCTCGCCTCACAACCCCAAGGAGGACACCATGCAGACACTCGACCAGAGTCGAATCGAGGCATTCGCCGGTCAGATCGCCACCGAGGTCGGCGCCGCGCTCAACGCCGCGCTCGTCACCGTGGGCGACCAGCTCGGCCTGTACCGCGCGATGGCCGACGCCCAGCCCATCACCGCCGGCGAGCTCGCGGCGCGCACCAACACGCACGAGCGCTACGTGCGCGAGTGGCTCAACGCGCAGGCCGCAGGCGGCTTCGTGACCTACGACAGCAGCGAGGACAGCTACACGCTGCCCGCCGAACACGCGTTCATCCTCGCCGACGAGTCCAGCCCGGTGGCGATGGCCGGGATCTTCCAGGCCGCGACCGCCGTGATGGACAGCCGGACGCGCGTCGCCGAGCGCTTCCGCACTGGCGAGGGCGTCGGCTGGCACGAGCACCACGACGGCCTCTTCTGCGGCACCGAGCGCTCCTTCGGCGCCAACTACCGCATGCACCTCGTCGCGGAATGGCTTCCGGCGCTCACCGGCATCGTCGAGAAGCTCGAACGCGGCGCCAGGGTCGCCGACGTCGGCTGCGGCCACGGCGCGTCGACGATCCTCATGGCGCAGGCGTTCCCCGCCTCGACGTTCACCGGCATCGACGTCCATGCCGAGTCGATCGCCACGGCCCGCACCCGCGCGCAGGAGGCGGGCGTCGCAGACCGGGTGCGCTTCGAGGTGGCGGACGCCACCCGATACGCAGGCGGCGGCTACGACCTCATCGCCTTCTTCGACGCCCTTCACGATCTCGGAGATCCGGTCGGCGCGGCCCGGCACGCCCGGGCGGCACTGGCCGACGACGGCTCGTGCATGCTCGTCGAGCCACTCGCCGGTGACCGGATCGAGGACAACCTCAACCCCGTGGGGCGCATGTACTACGGCTTCTCCACGCTCGTCTGCACACCCGGCTCACTCTCGCAACCCGGCCGCGCCGGGCTCGGCACCCAGGCCGGCGAGGCCCGCCTGCGCGAGGTGATGCTCGAGGGCGGCTTCGGCTCGGTCCGCCGCGCCGCACAGACACCCCTGAACCTGGTGCTCGAGGCCCGCGCCTGAGCGCGCCAAAGGAGGAACCCATGCACCCCCAGCTCACCTACATCATCGCCCAGCAACGGGTCGAGGAGATGCGCACGGTCGAGCGCTCCAGACCGACGGCTGCGGGTCCGCTCGTGCTTGCCGATGGCAGGCGCTTGAAGATCCGGCCGATCGAGCGCCAGGACCGAGACCGGCTCAGACGACTCTTCATGCGGCTGACGCCCGAATCGCGCTACCGGCGCTATCTCTCGCCAAAACCCGCGCTCAGCGAGCGTGAACTTGACCATCTCCTCGACGTCGACCACGTCCACCACGAGGCCCTGGCCGCGGTCGACGAAACCAACGGCTCATTCATCGCCGCCGCGCGCTATGTCCAGCTGCCCGATCAGCCAGACGTCGCCG
Source organism: uncultured Solirubrobacterales bacterium (assembly GCA_963737535.1). Classification (GTDB taxonomy): domain Bacteria; phylum Actinomycetota; class Thermoleophilia; order Solirubrobacterales; family Solirubrobacteraceae; genus Palsa-465. Next base: position 3,009 of record CAVTTU010000034.1, on the reverse strand, counting down.
ACGTCGCGATCGAAGTCGCAGACGATCTCCACAGACAGGGCATTGGCACGGCACTCGCGATCCGGACACTGGAACGCGCCCGCGCCAACGGCTTCACGCGCGTGACCGCAATCACGTTGCATGACAACCGCCCCGCCCGCGCCCTGCTGCGACGTCTGCACTTCTGGCCGCTGTCAAGCCATGGCTACGAGGCCGAGTTCGAACTCGAACTGACGCCCGATCTCGCGACCCTGACTAGCGCCAGTGCCCCCGGCAATCCTGTCCACCCCAAACAACCCACAACACGAGAGGAGCGCGGGCGCTCGTCATCGCTAAAGGCACAGCAACCGAACTCCTCAGCCAGCCTCGCTTCGGCTGGAGTCAGCGACAGCACCACGGGTTAGAGTGGAGCGGCCAATGTACGGGTCCAAGACGACGTGGGGCGCGGGCGAGTACGCCCTGATGGCGCAGGCGCTGAAGCCGGCAAGTGCTCTGGCGGTCGACGCGGTCAACGTCTCCGCGGGTGAGCGGGTCATCGACGTCGCCACCGGCACGGGCAACGCCGCTCTCCTGGCTGCCGCGCGCGGCGCCCACGTGCTCGGGATCGACACCGAACCTGCGCTCCTGGCCTTGGCACGCCAACGCGCCTCCGCCAACCTGGACGTCCGGTGGGTCGAAGGTGACGCTGAGGCCCTACCCGTAACCGACGAACACGCGGATGTCGTCTTGTCGGTCTTCGGAGCGATGTACGCGGCCGACCACGCCGCCGCGGCCCGGGAGCTCGTGCGGGTGCTCGCTCCTTACGGCCGGCTCGCGCTCGCAGCGTGGACTCCGGGGAGCGTCATGCCGGCGATGGGTAGCGTCATCGGCGGTTACCTCCCGCCCCCACCGCCCGCCAGTGGGCCGCCGAGCCGCTGGGGTGACCCCGAAGCTCTGCGAGTCCTGCTCAAGGACGCCGGAGCGACGCTTCAGCTCACCACGGTCGAGCAGTTGACGCTGAGGTTCGACAACGCGCCAGCCGGCGCGGACTTCCTGATCAGAACCGCCGGACATATCGTCAGCCATCAACCTGAGCTGCGCGCCACAGGTCAATGGCACCAACTGCGCGACGACCTCGCGGTCTTCGTCGCCGATCGAGGCGAGCAGCACGCCGACAAGCTGTTGCTCCATCTCGACTACCTAATCGCCGTGGCCGCTCGCAGCTGACACGGACGAGGAGTCATCGACTGTCCAAGCAAGCCGAACCGTGCAGCGGTGATGATGTCTCGGTCCTCATCGACTGCGCGTAGCCGAGGGGATCAGGCCGAGGGCGAGACCTCGTGCACCCGCGCGTAGCAGTCGTGCAAGAGCACGACGGCGATGCCCTCGGTGCGCGCGCGGCGCTGCGCGGACCCCTGCGCCTCGCTTGCCGTCGGGTGGTCTGAGAGCGGCTGCTTATGGTGCTCGTAGCACACGACCCAGCGTCCGCTCGCGGTCGGCTCGACATGGAGCCCGGGAGCCGGGCGATTGTCGTTAGTCATCGGTCACCTCCCGCGCCCGGGCTCGGCGTCGTGGCGCAGGAGCTCACGCCGGCAGACGGACACGAGCCGAAGGCCCTCCGCGCGCAGGCGCCGCTCGCGATCTCGGCTCGCGCGGACGGCGAGCCGCGCCAGGTGACCGGGAGGCTCGCGGACCGGACGCCCGGGCAAAGAACTGAGCGCGGCAGATCCCGGCGAGGCAGACGGGTGTGTCGGATTCGACATGGATTCCTCCTTCGCGATCCCTCACCGTCCCAGCGCATTGCTGTTCCGGGAGGGCTCAGCACTCGGGGAGGATCAGCCTCGGCGCTTCCGGGTCAGACCTGGTCGGGCCGATCTGGCCACGTCCAGACTGAGGCTCCTAATTAGCCGTGGACGGACGCTAGCACGATCGCGCCGGATCGCGAGCGCCCGCGTCAGCTTCCAAGGTAGCGACGGCGGCGCTGCGTTCGGCAAACGCTTAGTGTTTCTCGCCGTCGTGTCGATCGCCGGCTTCAATGCGCGTCAGGGAGATCTGAAGAGACCTCGCGGCGCAGCTGGAGCAGGATCGCAAACGACCCTGAGAGCGAGTAGAGATGACGACCTTGGAAACTCGTGAAACAACGCAGCCGCCCGCCCGAGCGAGGCTGCACGGCCGGATCGCCCGGGTCACGGGCAACACGCGAGGGTCGGCGCGGCGATTGGTCGCAGCCTGGCCAGGCAGGTGGGACGGCTGGGGTGGCCCGACGGGGTGGCACGCGTGGTGCATTTCCTGTTCGCGGAGGTCTGCTCCTTGATCACCGGCCGGGTGTGGGCGCTCGACGGCAGAGGAGAGATGTGACGCTCGCTTCGGCGCCCGAGCCCCGGCGGCTGGTCCGCGACGTGCTGCTGCGCGATGGGGCGACGCTGCGGTTGCAGACCCCGACGCCGGTGGACTACGAGGACATCAAGGCGTTCTATGACGGTCTCTCGGCGGAGAGCCGTTACCTGCGCTTCCACGGGTTTGGGCGTACCGACGCTGTCGCGCGGGCGGACGCGGAGGCTGGTGGAGTTGATCGCTTGGCGTTGCTCGGCCGGCACGACGGTCGCGTGGTGGCCGTCGCCAGCTATGACGGGTTGCGCGAGCCGGGTGTCGCCGAGGTCGCGTTTGCGGTGGCTGATGATGATCAGCGCCGTGGGATCGGGATGCGGATGCTCGAGCAGCTCGCTGAGATCGCGGCGGGCCGCGGGATCCACCGCTTCGATGCGGAAGTGGCAGCCGGCAATCGGCTGATGCTCGGGGTGTTCGAGCACGCCGGCTTCGTCGTGCGGCGCAAGGGGTCTGGCGAGCTGATGGTGTCGCTGGATATCTCGCCGACCGAGGCGGTGCTGGAGCGGATCGACGAGCGCGACCATTTCGCCGCGGTCGCATCGTTGCGGGCGATCCTCGCGCCCGCGTCGATAACGGTTGTGGGCGCCGCGGCGACGCCGGGTAATGTCGGCCGTGCGGTGCTGGAGAACATCATCGCCGGCGGCTTTGAGGGTGTGGTGACGG
>CAVTTU010000033.1:0-182693 GCA_963737535.1 uncultured Solirubrobacterales bacterium | reverse complement strand
CAGTTGGCCGGTGCGCTTTTCCCAGAACTCGGCGAAGCGCAGCACCTGGTCGGCTTGGTCGGCCTTGCGGATGTCCGCGTTGGCGTAGCAGAACACGTGCCTGTCGGCGTCTTGGGCCAGGAACGCGAGCACTCCTTTCTGGCGGCGGCTGCGTTTGGACACGTAGTGCTTCTCGATCAGGGCGTCCTCGCCGTGGAAGGGGATGGTGTGGAAGTCCAGGTGGAAGCTCAGGCCCCGCTCGAGGCCGAGCGCGCCGATCGCGTCAAACCAGCCGCTCATCAGCTTCGGGTAGCTGGCCGACGCGATCCGGCAGGAGTACTCGGTCAAGAATGAGCGCTTGGGGATCACGTTGAGACCGGCGAACAGGGCCAGGCCCTCGTCGAACACGGACGCCATCGCGTGGCTGGTGCGCGCCGCCCCGGTGAGCTTGAGCGCGAGCAGCGAGCGGATCGCCGCGGCGGCTGGGGCCATCTTGCTGCCCGGCAGGCCGGCGTCTTGCATGATCTGCTCGAACGGCAGCCGCGCGAGCAGCGGCACGAACAAGAACAGCCCGCCGACGTCGGTGCGAAACTCGCGGGCGCTCAGGTCCAAGGCCCGCACGTCGGCCGGGGCAGCCGCTGTGACCCCCACACGCGGTGCTCGCCCTCATCGGCGCGGCGCGGCAGCCGCGCGAACCCCTCCGCGGACAGAATCGCCCAGATCGCCGGTGGCGAGATCGCCTCGCCGTCGGCGCCCAGGGCGGCGGCGATGTCGTAGACCGACAGGTTCTGCTTGGCATCGCCACGATCCTGTCGCGCAGTCGACTGGACTTGGTCGGCGGCTTCTCCCGCGTCGTCGCGCGGGTGCGCTCGGGCAAAAAGAACTCCCGGGTCGGGTCGGCGCGGAAGTGGTGGCAGAGCACTCGGAAGCTGCCCGGCGTGTAGCCGAAGCGCTCGGCCACTTCCTTGGAGGGCAGCTTGTCGACGAAGAAGGCGCGCAGCGCCTCGTACTGGCGGTGGGTGGCGTTCGTGGCTCGAGGAACACCCGCTCCAACTCTGTTAGCCGTCCATCTTCACCGCTGCACACATAGCCACTATCTCAGATGGCCAGGCGGAACCAGCGTGCCAGGCGCCAGCTGGACCCCGAGCCCAGTAATTTGGGCGTATACTCACGCGGCTGGCAGCGCCTGTCCTAGCCTGACAAGGTGGGATACGGTCAGAAGTTCCACCGTATCGCTAACATCGCTGCGGCGGCCGACCAACGACCGTGCCGGAGGACGCTTTGCTGCGTTACCTCACGCGCCCCACGTGGAGTCCAGGCTAGTGGTGGGCAGCGGATCTCGCCGCTTTTGAAGCGGCCGATCGGACGGTGGACGCAGACGGTGGCGTTGTGCTCGTCGAGCTCGACGACGGTGCCGTGGATGCCGTGGAGGTAGCGGGGGCTGGCGTGGTGGTTGATCCGCACGCGGTCGCCGACGTTCAGCATCGCGAGCGCCTTGGCGGAGCCGATCGTCTGCAACAGCTCGTAGCGGGCACGGATCGCGGCGGCGATCGCGGTCAGGTGAGGGTCCAGTTCGCCGGCGGCGATCTGGTCGAGCAGGAGGACCTCAGGTTCGGCTGGCGGGTCTGGTCGCGGGGCCGACGCGGATCGCGACGCCGGCAGTTGGGGATGCGTCTGGCGACGTGCTTGTCGTCGGGAGCGGTTGCTCACCCCCGGGAGTATCCGAAGCGGTGCAGACAGATTCAGGGGCTGGCTGCCATCGGCAGCCACGGCTCGCCGGCGGCGAGCTTCGTCAGCACCTCGGCCGGGCGCTGGCCTTGCTTGCGGGCGCTGGAGAGGTAGGAGCGGATCGCGAGGAACCGCTCGGCTCCCTCGCGCGTGCGCCAGCAGCCGGAGATCTTCTGCTGCAGCTTGACCATCCGCAGATCCCGCTCGCACAGGTTGTTGTCGAACGGAACCTGGAAATCATGAGCGAACCGCAGCACCTCGGCCTCGCGCTCGTCGAGGCGCCGCAGCAGGTTCTGCGCCTTGGTGCGCTTCGGTCGCCGAGTGCTGATGTCAGCGGCGAGACCGGGGTTCTGCTCGTAGGCGACGGCGATGATCTCGCGGTAGCAGTCGACAACGATTCCGAGCGCGTCCGGGTCAAGCGCGTCGCGGCCTTCCTGGCGGGCGTGCCAGACCGCGTCTTTGACGTCCAAAAGCAGCGCGCTCATCGCGCACGCCCAGCTCTGCCCGGCCTCCTCGGCACAGACGAGCTCGCGCAGATGATGAGCGCCGCAAAGCGCGTGACGGGCGTTCTCGTAGACGCGGTAGGGCGCCCACCCGTCGTGGACCGCGATCCCCGCAAAGCCCGGTAGGACACCGGCTGCGTCGATCCCGTCACAGCCGCGCTTCTCATGCACCGCGTACAACGTCAGCGTCTCGCTCGACGCGCAGTGGATCCAGGAAAGCTCGCCGTCGATCCGCCCGCCGGTCTCATCGAAATGCGCGACCTCCGAGCGCTCAAGCGCGCAACGGACCTCCTCCAGGAACTCGTCCAGGCCCTCGGCGCCGTCGGCCACGAACGCCTGCAGACTACCGACCGACACGGTCGCGCCCGCCCAATCAGACAGGATCTCCGCCGCGCGCACGTACGGCAGGTGCTGATAGGACACCAGGTAGATCCCCATTGCCCGAATCCTCGGCCCGTATGACACCGGCGCCTTCGCCTCCGCGGGAAAAGCAGATCTCGTCAGATGCCCGCAGCAATCACAACGTCGCCGCTGGATCCAATGCTCCACACAATGCAACCGCGGCACCTCCGGCAGATCGAACACTTGACGCGACTGCGACTCCACGATCGGCGACCCCGACAGATCACCGCCACACCCCTCGCAGCGCTCCGCAACATGAAGCAGCGTCACATCCGGATCCTCCCGTCGCTCCAGATGATGACCGCGATGACCCTGCTGTCCGCCCGGCTTGCGCCCCGACCGGCGGCGCAAAGACCGATCCTTCGACGACGACTTGGAATACCCATCCGACGAAGGCGGCTTGGACGAGTTGCGCGAGTTCTGACCCAGACGCGCACGCAACTCCTCGATCACCCGATCCTGCTCGCCGATCCGCGCCCGCAGCGTCTCGATCAACACCGCCTGCTCAGCGACCAGCGCCTCAAGCTCGTCATAACTCAGCCGCCCTGCACGCTGGCCCGCACCAACCATGCATGCAACATTCCCTGCAAACCCAGGCGATCCTGCCCGCGCCGCGCCGATCCGGACTCACGCGCCGCCACCGGCACCTGAATAGTTACCCAATTGTTCACCGACCGAACCCAGTCCTTGTCGTGTGCGAACTGCGTCACCTCGGGATCTGATCTGATGAGTCAACCTGACCGGAGACGAGGTAGGACGCGGCTGACGTACCCGCCGGGGCGGTAAAAACGTCTATGGCGCTCTGCCACGAACCCTCCGTGTCGTGGATCATGATCGAATCGATCGGAATGTCACCCGGGCGGTTTGCCGGATAGACCGTCGTGGCTTGGATGTACTTCGACACCAACGGATAGTCGGCCCGAGCGCCGGATGGGGTGAAACACACGGCGATCAACATCGCCGCCAGCGCGATCGACAATCGCAGCGCGATCGACGATCGCTGCCATCCCAGCTCTTCGGTTACGTCCAGCCCTCCCATGCTCATGCCGATCCCCCGTCGATTTCGCCCCTCCGCGCATCCCCCAAAATGACTTCTACCCGGTCTTGATCGAGATGTCAAACGCCCAAACAGCGGCCCCAGATCTCACACTGACTGCCGGTCTGGTACCACCTTGCTCGTGAAGGCGGCGTTGTCGAGAGGCCGCCGGTTGAGCAGATGGGCCTGGGTTAGGAGGGCGGCGTCCAGACGACAAGCCGATAGCTGAGATCCGCTGAGGAAGCGTCGAAGCATGAGGAAGGGGCGCGGATGCATCGGCTCATTGATCGCCGGCGGGAATCGGCTCAGCCAGCGCAGCGCGCCCGGGTGCCGCGGGGAAGGGGTCGGCGAAGTACTGGGTCTCGTGCGTCACGAAACCGTCGGTGAACTCCATGACGCTGAGCGAGTGTGTGGGCACCCCGTCGTAGGTGATCACGCACTCGCTCACCCAAAGGTCGCCGCCACCCAGGATCCGGCGGACGGTGAAGTGGCGCTCGGCCGGATGCCCGCCGCGTTGCGCCTGGATCCTTGACCGGCCCCTGAACCGCTCGCCGGACTGCGGGTAGTCGAGGATCGCGTCGGCCGCGTAAATCGCGTGCTCAGCGTCGATGTCCCCGCGCTCAGAGGCCTCCCAGTGCTGCTGAATCCGAGCCCGGATATCCGCGTCACGATCAATGGCGCTGCTCACGCGTTAGCCCCTCATGACCAGTAAGGAATGTCGCTGGCTCAGACGACAGATCTTACCCGAGGGTCTCGCGCAGCTTGGGACCTCGGTAGCGGCGTCAGATCGCCGCGACCCCATTGCGAGAGCCACGGAACCGGAAGCCTCCGCCCCATGCCCGCGGCCGTGCGTGATGGCAACTGCGGTGTTAGGAGTTGTAAGAAGATGGGATCGACTCAGGGGAGCGCCTGTCCCATCCGTGAAATGGCGAGTAGTCGCCTCCATCCCACGCTTCGCGCAGCCCGGGCTTGCTTAGATCCCAGTCGGGACGGATCTCGCGGGTCACGGTCTGCAGGTCGTGCCAGAGATCCACGAAGGAGGGGCGTCCCCAGAACCAGTAGCCGTTGTAGATGCTGTGGATGACCAGCCCGGGCTTGAGCACGAGGGTGTGGGGGATCATCGGGTCGTGCTCGGGGTCGGTGTACTCCTGAATTTCGAGGTCCTTCTGGACGGTCCGCTCCGGGTCGGAGAGGAAGGGCCACTGGGCGCCGGTCGACGCGCGGAACTCCTGGCTCGCGTGATGGGTGTCGGTGGAGACGGTGGCAACCTGGGTGTAGGCCACTGCGATCTTGGGGTAGTTGGCGGCGAGGTCAAGGTGCTGCTGGTGCTCCTTGGGGCAGTAGTGCCCGCGCGCGAGCGTGAGGATCGGGGGGTCGTCGCCTTGGATGTCGCTGAGCTTTCGAGGAAGGTTCTCGTGATCGGGCAACTCGTAGTCCCCTCTCTGTCAATCTAGTTTGAGACGTTTTCCACAGTAGTAATTTTTTCTGACCATTGTTGATAACTGGGCGGAGAATGGGGAGTCTCAGCGAAACATGACGGAGATCGGATCGAACGCTGCCAGGCTGGCGCCGGACCCGGAGTTGGTGCAGCGCCCCGCGCGGCGGCGGTACTCGGCGGAGTACAAGCTGCGGATCGTGCTGGAGGCGGACGCGTGCGAGCGCCCGGGTGAGATCGGCGCGCTGCTGCGCCGCGAGGGGCTGTACACGTCGCATCTGACGTACTGGCGCAAGCAGCGCGACGCCGGCGCGCTACGGGAGCTCGGGCGCCCTCGGGGACGCAAGCCGACGGACCGCCGCGACGCGGAGATCGCGGAGCTGGCGCGGCGGCTGGAGCGCAGCGAGGCGGAGCTCGCGAAGGCGCGCAAGGTGATCGAGATCCAGGGAAACTGATCATGCACGCGCGCGTGCACCCCGGCGGATGAAAATGGCCGAGACTCGGCGGGTCCGTGCTGAGGCCGTCGAGACATCGGCCGTGCAGAGGCCGAAGGGAAACTAGGCCCCGGGAGCCCGGGTGGTACCCCGGACTGTGCTGCGAGCACGTAAACCAACGTCTGAACGATTTGGCTCCCCACGGACGTCACCGTGATCCGACCCGAAGGGAGCTGGTATGCGACGGATGCTCGAGCGCTGCGCGGCGCTGGACGTGCATCAGAAGACCGTCATGGCGTGCGCGCGGATCGTGAATGCCGGCGGCGAGTTCGAGGAGGTGATCGCCGAGTTCCAGACGATGGCGGCCGACCTGCTCGCGTTGCGCGACTGGCTGAAGGAACTGGGGGTCACGCAGGTCGCGATGGAGGCCACCGGCGTGTACTGGAAGCCCGTGTACTACGCGCTGGAGGACGACTTCGAGCTGCTGCTGGTCAAGGCCACCTGAACGCAGTTGCGAACTTCGAGTTCGAGCGCTCGTTCGCACGGTCGGTGGGCAGGGATCGGTCGTGAGACGGCGAACGCTTATGACCGGTGGCCGAGCGTCGAGCCTACGCGGACGAGTACGCGATTCGTGTCAACCGGGCGGTGGCGCTGCTCGGCGAGTACTCGCCGGCGGGGGCGGTCCGGTTGCTCGCGGGGGAGTATGGGCTCTCGGAGCGCCAGGCTCGCCGGTATGTGGTGGCGGCGCGGCGGTGTCCGGATGGTGTGGTGGTGCCGGAGCGGGCGGCGGTGTTCACGGTTCGGCTGCCGGGTTCGTTGATCGCCGCGGTGCGCGCTGCGGCGGCGCGCAGCGGCGCGAGTCTGAGCGAGACGACCGCGCTTGCGCTCGGGGCCGGGTTGGAGCGGGTGGACGGGTCGCGCGGGAGGAGCGCGTGCGGTGGCGCGCCGCGTTGAGGCCGAGTTCGGTGGCGATCGGCTGGCGGCGGCCCGGCTCGCGCAGGCGTACACGCTGTTGGCGCCGGAGCGGCGGCGTCGTGCGGGTGTTGATGAGCGATCTGGAAGGGAGTTGAGCGATGGGCAGCGAGAACGGGCAGCGGACGCGGGTGGCGGCGATCTACGCGCGGGTGTCCTCCGAGCGTCAGCGTCAGGCCGAGACGATCCAGAGTCAGTTCGTCGCGCTGCGTGAGCTGGCCGGCGGGCGTGGGCTGCAGGTGACGGATGATCTGGTGTTCGAGGATGAGGGGTTCTCCGGCGCGACGTTGATCCGGCCGGCGTTGGAGCGGCTGCGCGATCGTGCGGCGGAGGGGGCGTTCGAGGTGCTGCTGTGCCATGCGCCCGATCGGCTCGCGCGCCGCTATGCCTATCAGGTGCTGTTGCTGGAGGAGCTGGCTCGGGTCGGGGTGGAGGTGATCTTCGCCAAGGAGCCGGAGCGCTCCGGCTCGCCGGAGGACGAACTGCTGCGCCAGTTCCAGGGGATGATCAGCGAGTACGAGCGCGCGCAGATCGCCGAGCGGACCAGGCGCGGGACGCTGCACCGCGCGCGGGCTGGCGCCGTCGCGGTACTGTCCCGCGCCCCGTACGGCTACCGGTACATCCGCAAGTCAGAGCACGCCGACGCGTTCCTGGAGATCGACGAGGCCCAGGCGCGGATCGTGCGCGAGATCTTCGATCGCTACGCGCGGGACGGCGAGTCGGTCGGCGCGATCGCGCGCGCGCTGAGCGAGTGCGGGGTGCCGACCAGGACCGCTGCCGGCGGCTGGAGCCAGTCGACGATCTGGGGGATGCTGCGCAACCCGGCCTACGCCGGTCAAGCCGCGTACGGCAAGACGCGCATGACCGAGCAGCGCGCGCGCCTGACGCGTACCACGCGTCAGCGCGGCGAGCGTCACGGCGGGCAGGCGTGCGAGCGGGTCGGATCGGAGCAGTGGATCTACATTCCGGTGCCGGCGCTGATCGACGAGGAGACCTTCGCGCTCGCCCAGAAGCGGCTGACGGAAGGCAAGCGGCTCTCGCCGCGCAACACCCGCCGGCCGTCGCTGTTGCAGGGGATCCTCGTGTGCGCGGGCTGCGGCTACGCCTACTACCGCAGCCAGACCACGACCCGCCAGGGCCGCGTCTACCACTACTACCGCTGCTCGGGCACCGACGGCTCGCGTCGCCTGCACGGGCAGGTGTGCGGCAATCGGCCGGCACGCCTGGAGGAGCTGGACGAGCTCGTCTGGAGCGAGGTGCTCCGGCTGCTCGAAGATCCCGCGCTGATCCAGGCAGAGATCCAGCGCCGGCTTGAGAGCCTGCGCGTCGAGCATCCCGCCAGCCACCGCCGCGAGGGATTGGAGCGCGACCTGGTGCGCGCGCGCCGTGCCGTCGAGCGCCTGATCGAGGCATACCAGGAAGAGCTGATCTCGCTCGATGAGCTGCGCGCCCGCTCCCCCGGGCTGCGCAAGCGCGAAGCGACCCTGCAGGCCGAGCTTGACGCGCTCGATGCCGAGCTGCACGACGCCGAGAGCTACCTCAAGCTCACCGAGACGCTCGAGAGCTTCCGCACCCGCCTCGGCGCCAACGCACAACAGCTGACGATCGAGCAGCGCCAGCAGGTCGTGCGACTGCTCGTCCGCGAGGTGCTCGTCGGCGAGGACCAGATCAGGATCCGCTACTCGATCCCCGCCCCGCAGGGCGCCCAGCCGTCGAGTTCTTCACTGCGTTCAGGTGGTCAACGCCCGGCACGTCAAGAACGTGCCCGGTCGCAAGACCGACACGCTCGACGCGCAATGGTTGTGCCAGCTGCTGGAGTGTGGGCTGTTACGGGCGAGCTTCGTGCCGCCCAAGCCGATCCGTGAGCTGCGCGACCTGACTCGGTACCGCAAAGCGCTGATCAAGGAGCGCCAGCAGGAGGCGAACCGGCTGCACAAGGTGCTCGAGGACGCCGGGATCAAGCTCGCCTGCGTCGCCAGCGACGTGCTCGGCGTCTCGGGCCGCGACATGCTTAAGGCGCTCATCTCCGGCACGCGCGATGCCGAGGTGCTGGCCGAGCTGGCCCGTGGCCGGATGCGGTCAAAGCTCCCCGTGCTGCGCCAGGCGCTGGAGGGGAACTTCAAGCCCCACCACGCGCTGATCGTCTCGCACATCCTCGCGCACCTGGACTATCTCGAGGAGACGATCGCCGTGCTGACCGAGGAGGTCGAGCAGCGACTCGTGCCGTTCGCCGGCAAGGCTGAGAAGCTCTGCACAATCACCGGCGTCGCACAGCGCGCCAGCCAAGTGATCATCGCCGAGCTCGGCCCAGACATGGACCGCTTCGCGTCAGACCGGCACGCCGCCAGCTGGGCGAAGCTCTGCTCCGGCAACAACGAGTCCGCTGGCAAGCGGCGCTCCGGCAAGACGACCAAGGGCAACCCGTATCTGCGCGCCACGCTGATCGAGTGCGCGAACGCCGCCGCCCGCAGCAAGGACACCTACCTGCGCGCCCAGTACGAGCAGGTCAAACGCCGCCGCGGGCACAAGAAGGCGATCGTCGCGGTAGCCCACTCGATCCTGATCGCCAGCTACCACATCCTCAAGGACGACGTCCCCTACCACGATCTCGGCGGCGACTACTTCGCTCGTCGTGCGGACCCGGCGCGGATCACCAAACGACTCGTCGCGCAGCTCGAGCGTCTCGGGCATTCCGTAACGCTTCAAACGTCAACGGCACCAGAGGCTGCGGCAGCGCCAGCGTAATTTTCAAACCAACGTCTCAGCGCTCTTGGAGCAGATGCTCGGTACCGAGAGCGAGTCGGGGAGCACCGGGCGATGATCTGCGACACCGTCGAGGAGTTGACGCCGGTCATCGGCACCAGGCCGGCGTGCCGGGCGCTCGGCGCGTCGCCCGCGACCGTCTACCGGCGCCGCAACCCGCCCGATCCCAGGCCGCGGAAGCCGCGGCCGGCGCCGCCCAGGGCGCTGTCCGAACAGGAGCGCGAGCAGGTGCTCGAGGTGCTGCACTCCGAGCGGTTCGTCGACAGCGCGCCGGAGCAGGTGTACGCCACGCTGCTTGACGAGGGCAGCTACCTGGCGTCGGTGCGGACGATGTACCGGCTGCTCGCCGCCAAGCACGGCGGGGTGCGCGAGCGTCGCGACCAGCTCACCCACCCCGCGTACGCCAAGCCCGAGCTGCTCGCCGAGCGGCCGAACGAGCTGTGGTCGTGGGACGTATCGAAGCTGAAGGGCCCGGCGAAGTGGACGTGGTTCTACCTGTACGTGATCCTCGACGTGTTCAGCCGCTACGCGGTCGGCTGGACGGTGCAGTACCGCGAGAACGGCCAGCTCGCCAAAGCGCTGATCGAGCAGGCCACCGAGCAGCAGCAGATCGGCCGCAGCGTGCTCACGTTGCACGCCGATCGCGGCGCCCCGCAGCGCGCTAAGCCCGTCGCGTTCCTCCTCGCCGACATGGGCATCACCAAGACCCACTCACGGCCGTACACCTCAAGCGACAACCCCTACTCGGAGGCGCACTTCAAGACGCTGAAGTACCGGCCGGAGTTCCCTGAACGGTTCGACGACATCGAGCACGCCCGCGCACACTGCCGCGTGTTCTTCGACTGGTACAACCACGAGCACCGCCACTCGGGGATCGGGCTGATGACCCCAGCCGCCGTCCACCACGAGCGCGCGCACGAACTCCACGCCCAGCGCACCGTCGTGCTCGCCGAAGCCTACACGCGACACCCCGAACGGTTCGTGCGCCAGCCACCCGTCCCGCCCAAGCTACCGACCGCCGCGTGGATCAACAAGCCCGCGGACAAGGAGGCTGCTCACTAAATCCGACCACCAAGCGTCTCAATCGACTTGACAAGTTCCGCCCGGCTTGTCGGATTAGACGCTTGAGACCAGTCGGATGGCCTGTTGTAGGTGTCCTTCCTGGGCGGTGGTCGGGTTGGTTCCGGGAGCGGCTAGAAGCTCGCGTGCGTGTGTTGTTGCCGCGTCGAAATAGCGGTTGAGGGAGCCGTCCCGGGCGTCGACCGGCATTGACACCGCGATCGAGGAGAACGGTGTGCCGGCAGGAGCGGGAGTCGCCGCGAACCCGGACACTTCGGCTGGCGGGCCCACGGATGTCATGAGGGGGTACGGCCCCCGTGGCGCCGGCGGACGACAATTGAGCCGCTCTGTGCGGGCAGCGGTCAGCCCGGGTGGACCTCAGAGCTTGACCGGGTGGCTGGTGGCGAGCGTGCGTCCGGTGTGGTCGAGCGCGGTCACGGCGGCGTATCCACCGGTGGCGTCGAGCTCAACGGCGGTCTCGAAGGAGCGCGCCTTCATCCGGCCGAGCGGATGCAGCTTGCCTGGATGCCGTCCCGTGCTCACCCGCCACGCGGCAACGCCGGTCGCACCGTTCCAGCTGGCGTACAGCTCGGTGCGGTGCCGACCCCCAGCTCGCCTCGCCACCAGTGCCGGCGGCCGCGCCGGCGTTCCGGTCCACGGCTGTTGGTATGCGCGGTAGGAGCTATATCCAGGAGGCAGGCGGGCTTCGGCGAGAACGGATCCGTCGGCGGCGAGCCGGCTGAACACCGGCAGGCCGCCCCAGCCAATCACGACATCCCCATCGGGCATGGTCTCCATGTTTCCGCCGGCGTAGGCGAGCAATCGAGGGTGGTGGACGTATGCGCGGGCCGTGCGCACGACCTTGTGCGTTACGTCGAGGTCGAGGACGAGGCCGCGCGATTGCGAATGCGTCGCCCGCGCCGGCTGCGGTCCAAAGAAGAACGCCGCTCCATCGTCGAACACGGTGACTGTGCCAGCGCCGCGCCACCGGGCGTCGTGCTGCCAGGCGAACTGAGCGTGGGGCCCCATGGAGAAGTCGCTGCGCTTCCCCCCCAGGCGCCACATGATCCGACCGGTGCTTCGCTCGAGCTTGTACAGCGCCCACGTGTGGCGACCCGAGACGAGCAGGTTGCCGTCCGGGGTCACGTCGATCGAGTTGGCGTGCATGAAGTCATAGACCCCGCCCGGGCGCATGTACGACTCCGAGACCGACACGTGCTCGAGGCTCCGCCACTCCAGAAGGACACGTCCGGTCTCCACGTCGACCTCCTGGATGACCGACTCGGCCACCTGGCCGTCCTTCGAACCACCGACCGACGACAGATCGGCGGAAACGACCGGCGGCGAGCAGGTGATGAGCGCCGTGCCCTCCGGGGTCAGCAGGAATTCATGTACATCGATCATGTGCCCGTTCCCCGCCCGTACGCGCCCGACCTCCCGGTACGAGGCATCCACAATCACTCCCTCGCCCTGACCCAGGGTCGTGCCCTCCCACCACGTGAGTACCGGCTTGCCCCGATACCGCTGCACCCTGAGGTTCGCGGCAATCCGGCCCGGTGGCGCCAGCCTGAACCACACGAGCCTGCCGAACTCGCCCACAATCAGAGGGCCCGTCTGCACGCCACCGCCACGACCGGGCGCGAGGAACCAGTACTCGCCCGCCGAGTCAGCAAACGCCCGGCGACCGCGGCTGACCGTCACACGGGGCGGACGGAGGTCGGGGCGCGAGCGAAACAAGAGAATCGGACCGCCGCCACCCGCCGGCGCCCCGGCCGCCAGACCCCCCAGCCGCTCCCGCGGCCGGGCAACCGCTGCGCCCGCTGCCACCGGAACAAGGCCGGCGCCCGCCACCCCAGCGGCCCTGAGGAACTGGCTTCGCGTCAGCCAAAGAGCGTCCGATGCCTTCACCGTCCGCGTGCCTTCGCTCCCGCTGTCGCTCCGTGCACCAGCGCGCACGGTACCAGGCCGCCCTCAGCCGCTCTGTGCGCGCAGAAGCCATGCCTGCACAAGCTCCAGCGGCCGCTGCTGGCCATGAATGCTCGCTCCCGCGCCGGTCTCAGTGCGACGATTGTGCCGACCGACGAAAGTCGCATCGGCCTGCTCGGCGGCGACGAGGTTGGGACCCTTCTGGCTACGCGCCTCGCCCCCGACATCTGCATGGTGCGTCCGGGTTCGTGGACAAATAGCCCGCGCATTCCTATAGGAATGCCTTTCGCTGGCCGGCGCACGTCCGCTCAGCTATATGTTCTCGGCGGTGGGTTGCGAGGTTAGATGCGCCTGACCCAGCGCCTTGCGCCGCGCAGCGCCCAAACCGCGCCGCCTCTTGCCACAGAGTAGCTTTATGGCGAGGTGCCAGAAGACCGAAGGAGTGATGGCTGTGGCCTTTGAAGTCGGGAATCGTGTGGTGGCCGAGGCCGAGTCAACGAACCGCCAGCCTCGCCCGGGTGTTGTGGAGGAAGTCCTCCGGGGTGATCCGTCGCCTCGGTATCGCATCCGCTGGGATGACGGCCACGAGAGCATCTACGCGCCGGCAAGCGGTGCTCTACGGGCCGAGCCGCGCGCCGGGAGACAGCGGAGCACCGCATCGCGAAAGCGCCGCTAGCGGGCCCATTGACCGATCTGGTCCAGTGTCCGAGACTGCCGGCACGGCTCGATCACTGCGACACGGTGAGCAACGCTCGGTCTCGGGAGTCATGCTCGTTCGGCTACGGCGTGTCTGCGTTGACCCAGGAAAGCTGATTAGCTCGAGCGGTAGTTCGCGGCGGTGGTGGCCACGGCTGAGCGGCCCGATGACTGCCGGCTTGCCCTTTTGGAGGTCACCGATCGGGCTCGTGACCGTGCCTTCGGAACCGAAGGAACGAAATTCGAACGGCAGCCCGTCGGAGGTCCACGGGCACTGCTTTACGCCTACACGAGTCACGCCAACACGACTACCCTTCGGACCACGAGCAGGAGTGCGGCCTCCGGATAAAGTCCCCGCACGGCACGGGCGGGCGAGGCGTTCCCCGGCCCGCGCGCGCGGCGCGGAGCTAGTCGGTGTGCTTCTCGGCAGGCCGGGACCCGCGCTGGGCAAGTCGTCCGAGCGTCTGCATGGCACCAGGCGCGCGTCGAGCCAGTCTGACGGTGAGACGGTCGGCGCCGGTCATGAACTCGCTTGGCGGCTCGACCTGCGGTCGCTCGTCCTTGGAATCCGTACTGACCCCGTAGATGCGCCATGAACCGGGCACGCCTTTGAGCTCGTGTTCTCCTCGGTCTGAGAAGTGAAGGCCTGAACCCACTACCAGATCCACCACGGTCTGTGACACCAGGATCTGCCCGGCCTCGGCACGCGCGCTGACACGCGCGCCGATATGTACGGCCACGCCGCCGAGGTCGTCACCGAGCACCTCGCACTCGCCGGTGTGAACGCCGGCCCGTAGCGGGAGGCCGAGTTCGGCGACGCCGCTCATCAGCGCCTGTGCGCAGGCGATCGCCTTGGCCGGACCGGTGAACACGGCGAGGATGCCGTCCCCAAGCGACTTCACCACCCGCCCGCCGGCGTTCGGTACCTCCTCGCCCACCAACTCCTCGTGCCGCTCGAGCAGGCGGCGCCAGGCCGCATCACCGACATCTGCCGCGCGCCGGGTGGAGCCCACGATGTCGGTGAACAGGATGGTGGCCAGAACGCGATCGGGCTCAGGTGTGGCACGTGAGCCGGTGAGGAGCTGCTCGATCTCGCCGACGATCACGTCTGCATCCTCGGTCCAGATCGCATGATCTGATCCGGAGAGCTCGATCATGCGAGCGTGCGGGATCCGGTCGGCAAGCAGACGGCCGTGTGCAATTGGCACAAGATCACCCCGCCGGTGCATAACGATCGTGGGAGCTGAGATCGCGCCGAGAGCCGGGCGCACGTCGATCTCCAGGAGCGCGTTTATGAGACCACGCGCCATCCCGGGCGATACTGCGGAGCGTTCCACGGCCCCAAACAAGCGACGAACGGTGGATGTCGCGATACTGGGCACGATCCAGTCGGCGGTCCGGCCCTCCCCCCAGTGATCGAGGCAGTCGTCAAGCCGCTCAACGAGGTTGGCCGTCTCGCCCGGACGGCCACCGAAGATCGCGAGCTCGTTGTCGTCTGGCTGTCCCGTGGCGAGCGACCCGTAGATGATGAGTGCCTCGGTGCGCTCCGGATAGGTCGCGGCAAACAGCGCAGCGACCGGCCCTGCCTCGGACTCACCCAGCATCGCGGCGCGCTCGATCCCCGCGGCCTCCAATACGACGCGCACGTCCTCCACCCGCTCCTCCAACGTCGCGACGTGTGGGATCGGATCCGAGACGCCGGTACCTGCCTTGTCGTAGACCACCAGCCGGCAGAACCCCGCGACCCGCTCGTACATGCGAGCGAGCGCCGCGTCTGTCCAACCGAGGTCCAGATGAGACATCCAGCCCCAGGACCACACGAGCGTAGCGGGCCCGCTGCCCAACACCTGGTAGCCGATGTTCACGCCATCGGTGCGCTGCGCGTAGCGAGTCTCAGGAACAGCCATCGCCGCACCAAACCTACCCCAGGATCAAAAACGCACAAGAGCGACGATTCGGGCGACTAGTGGGCCGCCACTAGCGATCTCATCACTGTCAGGAGATTGCGTGCCGGCGGGTCGTCGGCCGGGTACCAAGCCGGCTCCCCAGTTGCGGCGGTTGCGACCATCAGCGACATGCCGATCCGCGCCACGACCTACTCGGCTCGCGAAGTGGCCTGAGGGCCGGGAACCGACCCGGCGCATGACTGCTAACGCGTCAAAGGGACCCACGCATGCGCACGCCGCTGAAGGGCCGCCTGTCCTCGGGGCTCGAGATAGGAGACAATCGCCGCGTGGCGTTGGTGATGCCCGAGACGCGGTACGCGAGAACGGCTGACGGTGTCCACATCGCGTATCAGGAAGTCGGGTCGGGCCCGTTTGACCTGATCTTTGCGAACTCGTGGGCGTCGCACATCGAGTTCTCGTGGAGCAGACCAGCGGTTGTGCGGTTTTATTCGCCACGCGAGGCAGGAACGTGGTGTCGTTGACGGAGAACGTCTTGACCCGCGTGGGGTAGCCGGGCCGGTCCAGCAACGACACCAGGTACCTTCCCGTCGCCGTGAAGTCTGTGAAGAACCCCGGCTGGTTCCAGATCGTGATCGGCGTGCCACGGGTTCCGGAGGCGGCGATCAGGCTCCGCGCCTTTTGGATGTTGGGGGCGCGCCAAACGCCCGCGTTGCTGGGGTTGAGCGTGTAGGGGCAGTAGGCCCGATGTCCGGGTACGTACCGCGGCAGCATCTGGCAGGTGGGGTGCGAGTCCTGGCCGAGCAGCCGTGCCAGCTTGGCGCGGTCGATCGCGTAGTTGAGCGCGCGGCGCACGCGTGGATCTGTGAACGGCCGTGCCCTCGTGTTGACACCCATGAAGATCAGCTCGTCGGTGGCGTTGATCTGCACCTGGCTGGCGAAGCGGGTCTCTACCTCGCGGAGCCGATCTGGCGGCGGTCCGTCGAGCGTGAAGTCAGCCCTCCCACGTTCGACGTCAGTAACCGTCGCTTCGGTGCTGGCCCCAAGCCGCCATATGATCCGGTCGGCGTAGCCATTGGGCTGCGCGGCATGTGATCACTCGTGGAAGAAGGGTTACGCACTAGCGTAACCTGACGTGGCGTGTCGCTGGCAACCTCATACGGTCCGGTCGCCGGGAGCGGCCGCGTGCCGATATCGCGATTCGGCGCATGGCGGGTACCGCACGGCTGGCGATTGCACCTGCTCGCGTACCGCGCGCGCCTCGAACTGGACCTCGGCAATTGGGACACGTCAACCGACTTCTCGGCCACCGTCCTACGCAATTCCCAGTGCCCGCCTGTTCCACGTGCCCGCGCGCTGACGGCGCTGGGGCTGATCAGGGCGCGGCGGGGCGATCCCAACCCGTCCGGACCGCTGGACGAGGCGCTCGCGATCGCCCAGTGCACCGGGGAGTTTCAGCGAACTGCGCCGATCGTGGTCGCCAGGGCCGAGGCGGCGTGGCTTGTCGGCAACAACGAGACAGTTGCCGAGGAGACCAGGGGGGCGTGCCGACCTCGCGCGCCGGCGTCAGAGACGCTGGATCGTTGGCGAGCTTGCGTACCGGCGCAATCGAGCAGATCTTCGCGACGAACTTGCCCCGCACGAGCTCCCGACACCCACGGCTTGGCAATTGCCGGGAATGGGCTGCTGCGGGGCACGCGTGGAGCGCGATCGGATGTCCGTATGAGTCGGCGCTGGCATTGGCAGACGGTGCTGAGCCAGCCTGCCGGACCGCGATCGAACAGCTCCGGCAAGTAGGCGCGCGCCGGGCAGCCGCAAGAGTGATCCAGCAGATGCGCGAGCGACGCACCCCAGCCGCGCCATCCGGCCCGCGTCTGTGCACGCTGTTGAACCCTACGGGCCTCACCCCGCGGGAGCTCGAGGTGCTCGCCCTCCTACCTTCGGGACTGCGCAACGCTGAGATCTCGCAACGCTTCGTCATTTCCGAGAAGACCGTCGATCACCACGTCTCGGCCGTGCTTCGGAAGCTCGGCGTACGCAACCGGCGCGAGGCAAGCGTGGAGGCGGCACGCCTCGGCATCGGGCAACCTCATCTCGACCGTACCACCCTCACCTTGTGAGCTCACGTCGGGCGAACGCCGCGCAGATCGAGGCCACTCTGGCCGTCGCCGCGACATCAACCCAGGCGATGCGACCGATCATCAGGAGGAGCCTGGGCTCCAGAATGATCCCGCTCATCGACTCGACCAAAACCACTCGGCGCGTCTTCTTCCCCGGCTCGATGGTCGGCGAGGGGCGTGTGGAGGCCACGGTGCCGATGATCTTCTCGGTCGACGAGACCAGCGGACGTCGGCCAGGACACCGGCACCACCGTCAGCGACCGCTGCACCTCGGAGGAGAGCCGGGCGATGGCCAGGCAATAGCTGATGCCGGGGCTGCTCGCTAGCGGCGAAGACGACGAACAGGCACCAGCACGACCAGTGCGATCAGCGCGGCGAGGCACAGGAAGGCAACGCGCCGGCTGCGTGATCTGGGAGGAGTCCACGGTTCCGCCACCGGGCGGGAGACGTGATGCTGTGATACCGGCTCAGCGTCATCTCCCGGGTCCACAGGCGGGCTCTCGACGGTCGGTTCACTCACTTCTTGACCTGACGCAAAGCTGACTTCGGACACCGCATCGACCGACGCCTCGCCAGGCACGTGGGAGTCATCGCGGACCTCCCACCAGTCCGGGAGCGGGGCCTCCACGACCGGCGCACTCGTGGCCACGACTTGCGGCGCCCGCACATCCTCCATCGGTGCCCCAGCAGCCTCAAGGCTCACGTCGTGGACCTCCCACGCCGGCGGCGTCGTCACCTCCGGCGGCGGCGTGATCTCCGGCGGCGTCCCCATCTCCGGCAGCGTCCCCATCTCCGGCAGCGTCGCCACCTCAGGCAGCGTCCCCACCTCCGGCAGCGTCGCGATCTCCGGCGACGAACCGATCTTCAGGCCACACGAGGGGCAGAATCGGGTACCAACCGCCGGCTCACCGCAGCGCGGACATTCCGTCTGACCGTGTTCGCTCATTCCACTGGCTCCTTTCAAGGTGGCTGCTGACCTATCGGATCCGGCACGAGGAGACTTGAGAAGCGACGGCGGGCGCGCGGGATGATTCGGCATGCCAGCCGGGGATCGGAGACACTGCAAGCGTGACCATTCGCGCGGACCATCGTGGGCATCTCGGCTCGAGGGGATGGGCAAGCGAGGCGGTGCGTCGCCTCGAGGCCGACGAAAATCGCTCGGCCGACACGCATCTGCACGCATTCCCGTTGCCCTCGCAATGGGGCATCGACCTCTACCTCAAGGACGAGTCGGTACACCCGACCGGTTCGCTGAAGCACCGACTCGCCCGCTCGCTGTTTCTCTATGGCCTGTGCAACGGCTGGATCACCGAGACGACGACGATCGTCGACGCGTCCAGCGGCTCGACAGCCGTCTCCGAGGCGTACTTCGCCCGGTTCTTGGGCCTGCAGTTCGTCGCGGTGATGCCGGCTTCCACCAGCCCCGAGAAGATCGCGCTGATCGAGGCCGAGGGAGGGTCGTGCCTACTGGTCGAGGATCCGAGCATGATCGTCGCCGAGGCGCAGCGGCTCGCGGCGCAGAGCGACGGGCACTTCCTCGACCAGTTCCCTCCCGGCGCGCCACCGACTGCGCGGCACACACATCGCGGTCGATCTTCACCCAGATACATTAGCGCCACCCCATTCCCGCTGTGGTGTTGGTGCCGGCACAGGCGGACGAGTGCCACGATCGGTCGCTACGCCCGCTGGCGTATGCCACGCAGCTGTGCGTCGTCGATCCGGAGGACTCGATCTTCTATTCGCACTGACGGGCGACCCGTCGACCTTCACCGGCCGGCCGTCGCGGATCGAGGCATCGGGCGGCAGCGCGTCGAGCCATCATTCCTTCCCGACGTCGTCGACCGATGCTCCAGGTTCCCGACGCCGCTCGATCGCCACCATGCGCGTGTCAGCGCCCGCACCGGACGCAGCGTCGGCGGCTCACGGGACCAACGTCTGGGGCGCGCTCGCTGCTCGTGGCCGAGATGCTCTCGCGCGGCGAGAGCGGGAGCGTCGTCACGCTGATCTGCGACGCCGGGGACCGCTACGCCGGCACCTACTACGACGACGCCTGGGTCCGCGATCAAGACCTCGAGCTCGGGCCGTACACGGAGGCGCTGGAGATGTTCCTCGCCGGTGGCGAGTTCGCCGTGCCCGGCTCCGGGGCCCGTGGTCCCTAGACGTCGGTGATCACGTTCTGGATGGCGTCGGCGACCTCCGGCGGCACCTCGTCCATCCCGTGCTCATCGCGAGCGTGTTCGTGAATCTCTTGGAACAGCGCCCGCTCGTCCTCGCTGCGCGTCACCCACTGACATCCCGGAACGACATCGCCGCACCTGAACTGCTTCATCCGCCCTCCTCTTCCTGTGTAGGCGGCCGATACTACTAACCCCTCGCGGGAGGCTTGGCCGACCAATGCGACGGCGCCAGGCGCGCAGTAGGATCGCGCTCATGTGCCGGATTCTGGCCTATCTCGGTGAGCCGTTGCCGGTGCGGAATCTGCTCTTCGACACCGACAACAGCCTGGTCCGGCAGTCCTACAGCCCGCGGATGATGAACACGTTTCTCAACCTCGCGGGCTTCGGCATGACGGCGTGGGATCCGAGGTCACTACGGCCCGAAGATCCGTTCACCTACCGCGTGACCACCCTGCCGTCGTTCGATCGCAACCTCCGCTTCATCGCGTCCAAGATCGCGCCGACGTGCCTGGTCGCCCATGTTCGCGGCGTCACCTACTCGGGCGACGGGGTCGTGGCCGACACGAATCTGCACCCGTTCCAGTTCAGCGGCACCCGGGTCGCCCTCGCCCACAACGGGCATCTGCGGCAGTTCGCGCGCATGCGCTATGCGCTCGTCGAGCACGTCGAGCCGGCGCTGGCCCAGCGTATCGAAGGCACCACAGACTCCGAGTGGATCTACGCGCTGATCCTGTCGCAACTCGACGATCCCTACGGATTGCCGGGGACCCGGGAGCTCGCCGACGCCACCGCCAACGCCCTGCGCATCCTGCGCACTGTCCGCGCCGCCCATGGCATCGACACCTCCTCGCCGGTCAACATCTGCGTCAGCACCGGCCGCGCCGTGGTCGCCACCCGCTTCTCGTTCGACTATGGCTGGTACCCACCCAAGGACGAGATGCTCGAGACCGACCTCCCGTTCGTGAGCTTGTGGTACGCGATCGGAGACCGGTACACCAGCCGCGACGACCAGTGGCGGATGACGGCCGGCGATCCCTCCCGCTCGGTGATCATCGCCTCCGAGCCGCTCACGACCGACGCGTCCACCTGGCTCGAGGTGCCGGAATATTCGATGCTCACGGCCGAGCTCGCTCCCGGAGGACTCACGTTCGAGACGCGGGATCTGGATGTCTGATCTCGAAACCGTCGAGTTCCTCGCCACCGTTCCGCTCCTCGAAGGGTGGGAGGAGGCGGACCTGGTGGAGCTCGCGCGCGTGACGCGGCGACGAACGGTGCCGGAGGGAGAGGGCCTTTGGCGCCAGGGGGAAGACGCGCGAGAGGTCCTGTTCATCGTCGACGGAGCCGTGGCGACCTCGTTTCAAGCGCCCGGGGATCGCACCGTGGAGATCGGGACAGCAGGTCGGGGACAGACGCTGGGCGAAATTGCCCTGCTCGATGGGCAGGGGCACACGACGAGCGCGCGGGTGACCGAGACGGCAACCGTACTGGCGCTCGGCCGGCTCGATTTCGCGGCCCTGCTCGTCGGCCAGCATCCAACGGCTTTCCGCCTGAAGCGCCGCCTGGTGTCTCTCTTCACCGCACGCCTACGTGATCAGCTCCGACACCTCGCTGTCTCGCTCGGCGGCGAATCGGCCGACCCGCCGGCCGGCGATGCCGTGCCGCCGCTTGCCGACCTGGAGCCGAGCCGGCCGCCCGACAGCAAGTACGTACGCCGCATGGCCACCTTCCACGACTTCGATCCCTTGGCGCTGTGGGGCTTCCTGACCTCCGGGAAGTATGCGCGGTGCCCGACGGGCCGGACGCTGGTCGCCGAAGGGACACCGTCGACGGCTTACTACCTCACGATCAACGGCGCAGTCGAGAAGGTGCTCGTACGCGGCGATCGGCGCATCCGCGTCGGGCTCGCGGGACCGGGGCTGGCCTTCGGCTACGAGAGCCTGATCGACGATGCCCCATCTCCGGTGGCAGCGATCACACGCGAGCGTGCCCTGCTGCTTATTCTCCCGCGCGACGTGTTCGATCAGCTCTTCTACCGGGAGGATGCCGTCTCCCGCGTTTTCCTCGAAGCAATCCAGCGAGACCTGCTGATCACGTTGCGACAGGCACTGCGCCCGTTGGCTCGCCTGGCGGCGAGCCTTTGATGCGGGCGTCCAGCAGGCGGCGCGGATTGCTCCGAGGGTCTCGATGGCCGTCGCGGTGCTGTCCGTGGCTCCTGCTCCTCTAAGCGCCCTTGGTCCGCTCAAGCAACTCTGGCGGGCGCGAACAGGAGGCCTGATCGCGGCCACGCCCACCGTCGCCGGCGGCAACGTATACGTCGGTTCCTGGGACGGCTACGAGTATGCGTATCGCGCGAAGTCGGGGAGGCGGCTGTGGCGGATGTATCTCGGCCGCACCTACGACGGGCATTGCGGGTACGGGCTGGGCACCGTGGGCATCACCTCGGCCGCGCGGCTTGACGATCACACCCTGTACCTCGGCGGCGGTGACCTCAACTGGTACGCGCTCCGGGCGAGCAGCGGCAAGATACTGTGGCGGGTTGGCACGGCCCCGAACCCCCTCAGCGGTGGGTACTACAACTGGTCCACTCCGGCCGTGTTCCGCGGGTACGCGTACGTCGGCCTCTCCAGCCAGTGCGACAACCCCCTGACCCATGGCGAGCTGTTGCAAGTGGACCTCGCCTCCCACAGAATCCTGCGGGCGTGGAAGGTCGTTCGCGATGGTCAGGTGGGGGGCGGAATCTGGACCACGCCCGTGGTTGATTCGAGCACGAACACGGTATTCGTGGCCACCGGCACCCGCATCTCAGCTCAGGAACCCTATGCCGAGTCGGTTGTCGCATTGGACGCGACCAAGCTTCGGGTCAAGGGCCACTGGCCGCTGCCGCTGAGCGACCCGACACACGATGCCGACTGGGGCACATCGCCGGCGCGGCGGTGACTGTCCTCAGTGCGGAGATGGGACGACCTCGACGGGGCTCTTCGATGGCCGGCGTCTCGTGTTCGCCGCCGGGGTCACGAGGATCGGCGGCCGCGCCTACCTGGCTCGGTCCGCGCAATCGACCCGACGACGGGACGGTTGCAGTGGCAGGTCGGGCTCCCGTCAGAGGTTCTGGGGGCCCTCGCCGAGGCCCACGGCCTGGTCGCGGTGCCCGCTGCCTATGGCGGGTTGTACGTCCTCGGGGCGGCCGGCGGCGCGGTCCTGTACGCCAACACGCTGAACGGCGCCGGGCCGCCGTACCAGCCGATCTACGCCGCCCCCAGGATCGCCGACGGCCGTCTGTTCATCGGTACGACCGACGGAGTCGTGCACGCGTTCAAGTTCCCGGCCCACCCGTAGGCCAAATCTTGTTCCGGGCGCCGGCAATCTGGTTTACCCTGGGGACGCGATGTACGGAGTCCGGTTGCGTGGCCTCCGGCGGCGGAGCAAGAGCGCGGTGGCGCTGGCGGTAGCCGGTTCGGTGTTGATCGGCGTTGCCGGCGCAGCGGCCTCGGGAGGATGGTTCGTCCAGGCGACACCCAATCCCGGCGATGCGATGTCGAGCTTCCTGTTGAGCGTCTCCTCCCGGCGCACCCTTCATGTCTCGCGGTCGGCAGCTACAGAAACGCCGCTGACGCGATCCTTCCGCTGGCGGAGCGGTGGAACGGCAAGAAATGGAGTTTGCTCGCGCCACAGATGCCTCCGGGTGGAATGTCGGTGACCCTGGGCGCAATCTCTTGCACCGCGGCGACGTCGTGCCTTGCGGTGGGCGACTACACGAACGTGTCCAACAAGACCGTAGCCCTGTCCGAGCGTTGGAACGGTTCGCAGTGGAAACTCCTGAGCACCCCAAGTCCGAGTGGCGCCGCGGCGAGCTTCCTGATCGACGTGTCCTGCGCAAAGGCGACGGCGTGCACCGCGGTCGGATACCGCACCAATGGCGCCAACGTGGAGTTCACGCTCGCCGAACACTGGAATGGCCAGAAATGGAAGATCCAGCACACGCCCAATCCCACGGGCGCGACGGGTAGGAGGCTGTACTCCGTGTCGTGCGCCACCGCGGCGAGGTGCGAGGCGGTCGGAGGCTCGGGCGGGCCGGGCAACAAGCTGGTTCCGCTGGCGCTGGCTCGGGGCCGCAGGCGGTGGCAGCTCCAGGCCATCCCCCACCCCTCGGGCGCGAAGACCGCGGCGCTCACCGGGGTGTCCTGCCCCGGGCCGCGACAGTGCACCGGCTTCGGCGAGTACAGAAACGCGGGCGGGAAGGAGCTGACGCTGGCCGAGCGCTGGAACGGGAAGCGGTGGAGGATCAACAGAAGCGCAAATCCGACGGCGCGAAGTTCATCGAGACGGGGACTCGTGGAGCGGGCGATGCGTGCACCACCGTGGGCGACTACGCAAAGGGTGTCGCCATCGGCGCGGTGGCGCTGGTCGACCACTGGAATGGAGAGAAGTGGCGGGTCCAGCCGACGCCGAAGCTGGTCGGCGCAGTCAGCAGCGGCTTCAACAGCGTGTCGTGCCTCGGAGCCAGCACGTGTACGGCGGTCGGGGCCCGCGAACCGAACGTGAGCCTGGCGACCACGTTGGCCGAACGCCTGCCCTAGTGGATCCCAACCAGCCGTGGGCGCTAGCGCGCCGCTGCGTCATTTGTGAATCCTGAACGTTCTCTTGGCGGCCTTGTTATCTGCGCCACCCGAACTGAAGGCGCGCACGCGGAAGGTGTAGGCACCTGCCTTGAGGTGGGCGTACGCCTTGGGCGACTTACACGGCTTGAAGGACAGCTTGGGAGGCTTGTGGTGACGCTTGGGCGCCTTCTGCAGGGAGCACAACGCTCGCCTGGCCGGGGCGAACGAGAAGCTCGCACTGTGCTTCTTCGGATGGATGGTCGCCGAGGTGATCCTGGTATTCGGCGGAACGGGGATCCGCTCGTTGCCGAGAGCCAGCGAGCTGCCGTTGCAGTAGGCGGTCTGCCCGGTGTAGACGAGCCTTGTCGAGCAGCCGCTGTCGTCGGTCTCGGTCACGGTCACCTCGTACGCGCCGCCGGCTCTGTAGACATGCTTCACAGACGGGCCTGCGGTCGTCGCCGCCGCGCCGTCCCCGAACGTCCAGCGGTAGCGAACCACCCTTCCGTCGGAATCGGTCGACTTCGAAGCGTCGAGCACGGTCGCCGAGCCGGCGGCGGCGACCGTCGCACGGACCACGGCGTGCGGGGCCTGGTCAGGGGGGATCATCACCGCCGCCGGGCCGCCGTTGGCCGCGATCGTCGCGGTTGACTTCGGCGCCAGCAAGCCGGCCGCCGACACGTTGTACTGCGCCAGCACGCCCGGCTGACCGCCGTCGTAGTCGGCCAGGTAGGCGCTCTTGCCATCGGCCGTGAACCATATGCTCTCAGCGTCCGAGCCCTTGCCGGGTGCCGTCCCCTTCGAGGTCAGCAGACCGTTCGCGCCGATGCCGAACTCGTGTACGCCGGAACCCGTGGGCACGTAGATGGCCGCCCCGTTGGGGCTGATCGTCGCCGAGTACATGTTGCTCTGAGCGGCGCCGGCCGTGACGTGGCCGAGCGGCGACAGCCCTCCGCCAGGACCGATCGCGTATTCGGAAACCGTCTCGTTCTCGTAGTTGGTCACGTAGGCATGCTTGCCGTTGGGCGTGACGGCGATGAAGTCCGGCTCCTGACCGGCGCCCACCGTCGGGTTCGCCATCGGGGTGAGGGAGCCGTCGCTGAGGACCCGAAACTGGGCCACGTTGTTCGAGTCCCAGTTCGCGACGTACAGGCTCCTGCCGTCGGGCGTGAGGGCAACTCCCGCCGCCTCGGCGAGATTCGTATCCACGGTCGCCTTTGGTGTGAGCTGGCCACCGGCACCGATGCTGAGGACGGACAGGGTGCCGTCGCCCCAGTTGGCGACATATGCCATCCGCCCGTTGGGGCTGACGGCCATTGCCTGGGGAAGCTCCCCGACGGTGGCCGCTGCCGGCGACATCGGCGTCAGCGCCCCGTTGGCCGCGACGTTGAACTGCGACACGGTGGCGTCGCCCAGGGCGTTGTTCGTGGCGTAAAGGTGCTTGCCGTTCGGCGTCATGGCGAGAAACCACGGGTCGCCGTGGCCCGTCGGTTTGCTGGAGCCGCGGCCCAGCAACCCGCCCCCGCCGATCGTGAACGGCGTGATGGCACCCGCCGATTCGTAGTTGGACACGTACAGGTGGCTGGGAGCCGCCATCGCAGCAGCCGGTGTCAGCGCCAGCACGGCTCCGAGCACCAGGGCGACGCGGAACCACCGCGACCGGACGAGCGAGGTCATCTCCCCCACGGGGCGGTGACCGTAGACACGCCACCGGTGTCTGTCAAGCCGCGACCCGAAGCGGTTTTGCCTCCGGCCAAGCTGGGCAGCACCATTGCCATGGGAGTTGGCACTTCGCTGTTCCTGATTGCCCTGGGCGCCATTCTGAAGTTTGCCGTTCATGCGACCACCCGCGGGTTCAGCATCCAGACCGTCGGCGTGATTTTGATCATCGTCGGTTCAGCCGGGCTGGTAATCAGTCTCATGTGGATGGCGGTGCTGGCCGAGCGCCGTGACCACCGCTCCTACGACGACCGCATGCGGACGCGTCGGCTCTCCTAGCGTCACCCGACTCGCGACACTGACGCTCACGCCAGGGCGGTCTTGCGCGCCCACAAGGCAAGCGCGTCCTGAGCTGCGTCGGCGCGATCCTGGGCGGCGACGTAGACCGTCCATCGATCTCGGCAGGGCCTCCCCCACCAATCGCTGTAGGCCAGGTTCGCCTCGGCCTGCGCCTCGCGGCGGACGAAGCTGAGTTCCTCGAGTAGCGCGCGATCGCGCAGCGACGGATGAGTGAGCGCGAAGTCGCGGCTCTCGCCTGCCAGGTCGAGCTGTGCCCGACGAATGTTCTGGTCCATGTTTTCCCTAACTTCGAACCGGATACCCCTACGGAGCAATCCCTTTTGCCGAACCTGCTTGCTCCCTCAGGGGATGATACCCGCCCCCTCCGTTGCCACTGCGTTTCCGCACCGTTGCCAAGGGGAGCTCGACTCGGCTCGCGGCCCCGGTTCGGCCGGTCAAGCAGCGCGCGAGCCCAGCTGCATGAGGCAAGTTTCGCGCCAGACCGCACCCGCTAAGAGCAAGTTTCGCACCCTGGGCTCCAGCCCATGTACCCTCAAGTCCAACAGATGGCATATGCCGAGGAGAGCAGCGGCGTGAGCCGCGTGGGGTTTGACAGTAATGCGCTAGCCGGCGAATGGCGTCGGCTACGGCGTGCGGCGACCGCGGTCGCCCTGTTCACCAGTCCGATGTTCTTCGTCGTGCTCTACGACCGGCTGGGCATGTCAGTTCTTGGAGCCATTCTGGCCACGATCGGAAGCGTGATCGCCTTCCGCGGCTTGATCGACGTTCTCGCGCGGCGGTTCCTCCCCTGGCCGAGCATGTACGGCGTCGATCGCGACGTGGCCGAGGAGGACGTGGTCGCCCGCCGGCGGACGTGGTTCTGGCGGCGGTGTATCGCCTGGTGGTGTTCCTGGTCATCCTGATCGCCGGCGTCGGCGCCATCGTCGCGCTTCTCGGCGGTCACACGTGGTGGGGCGGGATCCAGTCGATCTTCCACGCCATGGGGCAGATCGGCGGGCTGTTGCCGAACCTGGCCTTCAGCATGGTGATCCTGTTCTTCATCAACACGTTCATCCTGTTCGGCCCGCTGCTGGTGGCCAACCTGCGCCAGGTGCGTGGGTATGAGCCCGGGCGATGCCAAGTGGGGCGTGAAGATGGAGGACGTCCGCGGTCAGGCCGAACCGAAGGAAGAGGTCTCCCGCGTGGTCCGCCTGTGGCAGTCGGGCGAGGAGTTCGAGAAGGCCGGCGGCAAGCGCGAGCGCGGTCTGCTGTTCCTCGGCGCGCCCGGGACCGGCAAGACGATGCTGGCCAAGGCGATCGCGACAAACTTCAACTGCCCGTTCGTGACCATCCCCGGGTCCGGCTTCGCCGCCACGTTCATCGGTATCGATGTGATCGTGGTCATGTGGCTGATCCACAAGGCCAAGCGCCTGGCCAAGAAGTGGGGCGGCCAGTGCATCGTGTTCATCGACGAGATCGATGCCGTCGGCATGCGCCGCGCCAGCCTCGGCGCCGGTGGCGCGAGCGGCATGGGTCCGATGGGGAGCCAGAGCTTCGAGGACTACTGCTTCTTCGGACCGTGGGGATCGCTCACGCCCACGGGCGATCTGATCCTCGAGACCCGCGCCTGGCGCGAGCGGCTGTTCACCGAGCGGTCGGATCAGCACGTCTCCCGCATCCCACCGATCTTCCAGAAGCCCGCCGAGTGGGTCGAGCGCTTCATCTTCCCGGGCGGTGGGATGGGCGGGATGGGCGGACAGGCGCTCAACCAGTTGCTCGTGCAGATGGACGGGATCGGCGAGGCGCCGTTCTTCCGGCGCTTCGTCACGAACCGGGTCAACACGATCCTCGACGCGACCTACTTCATACCGACGAAGATCGGCAGCGTCTCGCTGCGGATGCCGGCGCCGCGACCGACGACTGAGCAGGTCTTCTTCATCGGCGCCACCAACGTGCCGATAGACCGGCTCGACCCGGCGCTGATCCGCCCGGGCCGGATGGGTCGTCACGTGTGGTTCCGCACGCCGACGCTCGAGGACCGCAAGGACATCTTCCACCTGTACCTGAGCAAGGTCGATCACTCGCCCGATCTCGATACCGACCGCCGCCGCGACGAGCTGGCGCGAATCACCAATGGCTACGCGCCCGCGATGATCGAGCAGGTGTGCTCGCTCGCCCTGACCTACGCCCACGCCGATGGGCGGCACATCTTCGGATGGCCCGACATCGTCGAGGCGATGACCACCGTCGAGGCGGGCACCGCCGTGGCGATCGACTACGTCCCCGACGAGACGCGGGCGGTGGCCATCCACGAGGCCGGGCACGCCGTCAACGGCCACCTGTACATGAAGGACGTGCTCTCCACCCGCCTGTCGATCCGCAAGCGCGGAGAGTCCCTGGGCCATCATCAGGCAATCGAGACCCAGGAGCGGTTTTCGTCCTGGCGCAGCGACGAGTTCGCCAAGCTCGTGTGGACGATCGGCGCGATGGCGGCCGAGCACGTCTTCTATGGCGAGAACTCGACCGGCGTCGGCGGCGATGTCATGAGCGCCACCGCGCGCGCGGGCTGGATGGTCGGCTACTGCGCGATGGGGCCCAATCCAATCGATCTGGACGGGCGATTCGCCACTGCCGAGCACGAGGCGGACGAGCGCGAGAAGCTGCTGCGCCGTTTCGAGGAGATCGGCGTGCAGATCATGCGCCGCGCCGGCGGCGGTGGCCCCTACGAGCAGGATCCGATCGCCGGCACCCTGTCCGACCGCGACAAGCGCAAGGCGGTCACGGCGCTGCTCGGACAGGCCTACGTCACCGCCTACGCCACCGTTGCGGCCAACCGCGACAAGGTCGAGCGCGTGGCCGAGACGCTGATCCAGCGCAAGGAGATGCACGGCGATGAGGTCGTCGACCTGCTCAACAGCGTCAACCTCAAGCGCCCGGATATCGACCTCCTCGACGAGGCAACCTGGCCGCGCGTATGAACCCCAAGCGCCTACGCTTCCGCGCCGCCGACGAACATGCCGCCGATCCGCCGGTCGGAGCGGGCACGGCGCTCGCGCTGACCAGGCGCTCGGCCGACAGCAACCAGTCGCGCCATTCGAGCAAGTTCAGGCTGGCCACGATCGGCCTCGTCGTCGTCGGCGCCGTGGCGATCGTCGCGGCGATCGTGCTGTCCGCGTCGGGCGCCACCCGCACCAGCTCCAGCAGCACCTGGTCGGCCTTCCAGCCCCAGGACGATGGCCTTCAGGGCGCCCAGGAGATCGCCGACTTCGTGGCTCCCTACTACCGGGCGTCACCCGCCTACCAGCTGGCCGTGGTCACGGCGATGAACCTCAGCGACCCCTCGAACCCGCTCGAGGTCGTGGTTCCGGCCCCCGGCACGCCCAACGGCCTCCAGGCGCTTCCGCCCGCCAGTACGGTGGCCTACAACCTGTGTGGCCTCGGCAGCAAGGACTGCTCGATCGGCGTGGGTGCGCCGTCATCGCAACGGCTGCTGTTGCTGCGCCGCGAGGCCCTGGAGCTGGCGCTGTACACGTTCAAGTACATCAGTGGCACGCAGACGGTCGTGGCGGTCCTCCCGCCCGGACACACCGAGCAGTCGAGCCATCTGAGCGCGAAGCCGCCCACCGGCAGCAGCGCATCGTCGAACAACACCAAGGCGGTGACGCTGGCCGTGGCCTTCGATCGCAAGGAGCTCCAGCCCTGGCTCGACCGTCCGCTGCGAGAGACCCTGCCCGAGCCGATCCCGCCGACCGTTGAGGAGATGGCCAACGCGCCTGAGGCCGAGCTGGTCAGCGTGATCACCGCGCACGGACTGTTCCAGGAGCGCACCGAGCAGGCTCAGGACGGCAGCAAGGTGCTCGTCCTCACCCCGCAGTCGCCTCAGTAGGCGGCGACGGAGTTCTCCGCTCGTATCCCTGGCAAGCGCTCACCGGTAGGCGCGGATAGCGAACGAAGGAGTCCGGCTCGGTCCGCGAGCGCAGGCAGAGCGAGAACACCGAGCCACGGGTATTGCCAATGAGCTCCTGATGGCGGCAGGAGTCGCACAGGCCGGCCGGGGGCCGGCTCATGCGCGGGTCAGTTCCTCCAGCGCGAGCACGAATGACCTGTAAGGGCGACCGGTGACCTCACGCAACGCCGCCTCGCAGGTGCGGTTGCTCGACAGACAGGCGTCGAATCGCTGGCCGTCGAGCTCGGAGGCAACGTCGCGTAGCGCCGAGCGTGGCAGCTCGGGATGGAGCCATCCGCGATCTCCGGCCATCCCGCAGCAGCCGCTGGCCGCCGGAATGACGACCTCGCCGGCGAGCCGTTCGGCGATCGCCCCCAGCTGCGCTGAGAGACCAAGGTGGGTGGAGGAGCAGGTCCGATGCACGACAACCCGGTCCAGCTTGCGTTGGATATCGAGCTTTGCCAGCAGCCGATCGTGCACCCAGGCGATCGAATCGAGGACCTCGACCCCCTCGATTCCCACCTCGAACAGCAGACCGTGCGTGCACGAGCTGGCGTCGACGACCACGGGAAGCTTGCCGCCATCGCTCCACCGCGCCAGCGAGTCGCGAACGCGCTGGGCCATGACCTCCTGCCCCGCCTCATAGCCCTTCGAGGCCCAGGGCGTGCCGCAGCAGTTGCCCGCCACATCGGGCGGAATCCACAACGGCAGTCCCGCGCGGGCCGAGATGGCCACCAGCGCCTCGGGCAGCGTGGGATGCGTGGCCTCGTCGCGGGCGTTGCCGAAGATGCGGTTGATGCAAGCCGGCATGTACACGGCGGCCGCTCCCTCGCGAAGCGTGAACGGCAATCGGCTGGGCGCCGCCGCCGGCATGCCGGCGCTCCAGGTCGGCACGACGTCGGCGCTCAGCGCTCGCCGCAGCGCGGCCGGCAAAGCGGCAATGCGGCGGTCGCCGAGCGCTCGGGACGCGGTACCGGCAGCCCGCACCCCCCCTCGGGCCAGCCTTCTCGAGCACGGCGTAGCGGCGCGCGGCCCCGGCCGCGACATCCTCGGCGCGCGTGCCGTGCTCGCGGCGGCGAAACTCCTTCATCAGCTTGCCGGTGTCGATTCCCACCGGACAGGCGAGACCGCAGCTGCCATCGGCCGCGCAGGTCTGGATGGCGTCGTACTCGTATTGCTCGAGCAGCGCCTCGGTGACCGGTGATCCCGAGGGTTGCCGGGCCATCTCGCGGCGCAGCGCGATTCGCTGGCGCGGGGTCGTGGTCACATTGCGCGAAGGACACACCGGCTCGCAGAATCCACACTCGATGCACTTGGTGGCAGCCTCCTCGATCTCCGGCGTCGACTTGAGGTTGCGCAGGTGGGCCCCACTGTCGCGACTCAGGACCACGCCCGGGGCCGAGGATCCCGTCGGGGTCGGCAAGCTGCTTGACACGCCACATCAGTTCGGTGGCCTTGCTCCCCCACTCGCGCTCGACATAGTGCGCCATGTTCACACCGGTGCCGTGCTCGGCCTTCAGCGAGCCGTCGTACTTGCTGATGATGAGCTCAACCAGATCGTGCATGAAGGCCTCATAGCGCTCGAGATCGGCTGGCTCGCCGAAGTTCGGGCTGAGTATGAAGTGCAGATTGCCGGCCGAGGCGTGGCCGGCCAGTCCGGGCAGGAACCCGTGCCGGCCGAGCAGCTCCTGGAGGTCGCGAGCCGCCTCGGCGACGCGGGCGGGGGGCACGCACACGTCTTCGACGATCAGTGACACACCCGGGGGACGCACCGCGGCCAGCAGCCCGTGCATCCCCTCGCGCACGTGCCAGAGCATCTCGATCTCGTGGCGATCGCGAGTGAACACGGCCGGATCCACCAGCTCACGCCCATCGAGGATCTCGCGCGCTGCGGCCTCGGCGCCGTCCAGCGCGGTCGCCTCCTCGTCGCGAAACTCGACCAGCAACGCGGCTGTCTCGGGCGAGAGCGTCTTCCAGCGCTCGGGCGTGCCGGGCATGTTGTAGGCGGCCGCGATGAGCGTCGGCGCGACCATCAGCTCGGTGGCGCTGGCGCCGGCCGCCACCAGCGGCCCCACCGCGGCGGCGGCGCCATCGAGGTCCTTGAAGAACACCAGCGCGAGGGTCGCGTGGCGGCCGAACGGGACGGTGTCGAACACCGCCTCGGCGACGAACGCCAAGGTCCCCTCGGAGCCAATGAGCAGGCGGCGGAAGATCTCGAGCGGCGTGTCGGCGTCGAGAAACGCGCACAGCCGGTAGCCGGTGGTGTTCTTGATCTCGAACTTGCGCGCCACGCGCGCGGCGAGCTCGTGGTCGGCGCGGAGCTCGTCGCGAAGCTGGCGCAGTCCATTGGCCAGCTCGGGCGCGGCGGCGGCAAAGCGCTCCTCGGCGCCGGGCGCGGTGGTGTCGATGACGGCACCGCTCGGCAGTACGAAGGTCATGCCCCGCACGGTGCGGTAGGAGTCGGCCACCACGCCACAGCGCATTCCGCCCGAGTTGTTGGCGACCACACCACCGACGCAAGCGATGTCGGAGCTGGCCGGATCTGGGCCCAGCTTGCGGCCGTGGCGGGCCAGCAATCGATTCACGTGGCCGATCAGCGCTCCGGGCTGGACCCGCGCGGTCAGGCCTGCGCCCTGCACCGTGATGCGTGGCCAATGGCGACGAGCATCGACCAGGATCGAGTCCGTCTGCGCCTGACCGTTCAGAGACGTGCCGCCGGCGCGGAACACGACCGGCGTGCCGTGGCTCCGGGCGAAGGCGAACAGCCTGACGATGTCATCGACATCACGCGGCTGAACCACGGCCTGAGGGATCAGACGGTACGGACTGGCATCAGACGCGTAGGCTACGAGGTCCAGCGCGCGGTCCAGAACGCGGTCAGATCCCAAGGCCGAAACCAGACGGCTGCGAAGTGGTTCGGGCGTGCCGCCGGCGACCCAGTCGGGCGCGCGGTCAGGCGTCGGCTCCGGCGCCTGCAGCTCGAGGCGTCGAACCTCTCCAGCTAGCAGGGCCACAGGCTCAGTCCATCCACATTCCGGAGGCGACGCGAACCTGCACCAGCCGCGGGCCGTCCTGCACGGCGATCTCCTCGCGCAGAGCGTGGGTCAAATCGTCGCGGCCGGAGACGTCGCGGGCGGGCATGCCGTAGCTCCGGGCGACCGCGGCGACGTCGAGTCCAGGAAGCTCCAAACCGGGCGCGTCCGTCACCTGTTCGAAGGCAGCAAACCACTTGAGAATCATGTACTCCTCGTTGCGCAGGACGAGGAAGGTCACCGGCAATTTGTAGGCGACCGCGGTCCACAGCGCGGTGATTCCGTATTGAGCCGAGCCCTCCCCGAGCACACATACGACGGGGCGCTCGGGCTGCGCCAGCTGCACCCCGACCGCGGCGGAGATGCCGAAGCCGAGGCCTCCGCTGGAGCCGAAGTAGTAGCTCCCGGGTTTCGACAGCCGCAGCCGGTTGCGGAACGCCATCGTCGAGGAGGGCGCCTCGAGTACGGCTATCCCGTCCACCGGCCACGCATCGGCCAGCGCCGCCATCGCCTCGGAGCCGCTCATCGGATCAGCGCTGGCCGGCGCCTCGGGCTCGGGACGGGGATCGGGACTCGGCGGTCGGATTCCCCCACGCGCTCGACCAGCCCCTTCAACGCCAGCGACACATCGCCGAGGATGGCGTCGCCCATAGGCGCGCGGGCCACCTCGGCTGGGTCACTGGAGATCTGCACCAGCGAGGTCGACTCGCCGAGGAGCGGACCGGGAATGTAGGGGTAGTACGGGAAGACCGACGAACCGACGACGAGCACCAGATCGTGTTCCTTCAACACCTCGCTGATGGCTCCGATCGCCGGCGGCAGAACCCCGGCGAACTGGGGATGGTTCTCGGGAAAGCCGATGCGGCCTCCCCCCGTCGCCGGCGTTGCCCACACCGGCAGGCGCTGTCGCTCCGCCAGCGCCACCGCGTCGACCCAACCGCCGCTGGCGTCGATGTCCGGGCCGGCCACCATCACCGGGTTGCCGGCCGACTGTAGGCGCGCGGCCAGCTCGTCGAGAGCGGCAGGATCGGGGCCGGGACGGACATTGACCACGCGGCGCGCGGCGTTCAGCGATCGGTCCTCGTCGGCATCCACACCCCAGTCGTCCATGGGGATGGAGACGAAGGCGGGGCCGCGCGGGGGGAGCATGGCGTGGTAGATCGCCCGGGCGATGGCCGCCGGCACGTCCTGAGCGCGCGAGGGCTCGTGGCTCCACTTGACGTACGGCTGGGGGACGACCGTCGCGTCGCGGTTGGTCAGATTGGCCTCCATCGTCACGTGCGCCCGCACCTGCTGCCCGGCGGTTATGACCAGCGGGGCCTTGTTCGACTGGGCATTGAAGATCCCGCCCACCGCGTTGCCCACGCCGGGAGCCGTGTGGAGGTTGACGTGCGTGGGGCGTCCGGTGGCCTGGGCGAAGCCGTCGGCCATGCCCACCACTGCCAGCTCCTGCAGACCGAGGATGTAGGTGAAGTCATCAGGGAATGAGGTCAGCATCGGCAGCTCGGTCGAGCCCGGGTTGCCGAACATCGTGGTCATGCCATGGGCGCGAAACAGCTCGAATGTGGCCTCGCGTACGCTCGGCATCAGTCCTCCTCGGTCGCTGCCCGCACCCTACAGTTCGGCGAGCACCTCCGCCGCGGCCCGCTGGCCCGAGCGGACGGCGCCGTCCATGTATCCGTTCCAGTAGTTGGACGTCTCGGTTCCGGCCCAGTGGATGCGCCCCACGGGTTGGCGCAGGCGCGAGCCGTAGGCGACGAGCGTGCCCATCGATGGAATCCCGACCGGACAGCCGCGCGTCCACTGCTCGCCCGACCAGCTGGTGTCGAAGAAGGCGCGTGGACTGCGAGCCTCCGATCCGAACAACTTGGCGAACTGGGCCAGCACGGCGGCTCGCCGCGAGGCCGGGGACATGGTCGCGTACCGCCTGGCATCGTCGCCGCCGACGAATCCGAACACGATTCCCGGCTCGCCGCCGGGCGGGGAGTCGTCGAACGTCGCCGTCACCGGCCCGGTGGTCGTCGAAGGCGGTGCCGTTGAGGCCCTTCGCGCGCCAGAACGGTTTGTCGTAGACGGCGGCCACCTTGGTCAGCGTGCCCTGCCCGTAGCGCTGGGTGAGCTGGTCGCGCTGGAACGGCAGGATCGGCTCGTAATCGATCCGCGCCGCCAGCGCCGGCGGGATCGCCACGATCACCGCCTTGGCTTTGATCGTGACGCGGTCGGAGTGCACGGTCACCCCGCCCGATCCGTGCACGATCCGGCGCACTGGCGAGCCGAGAACTACACGGCGACCGAGATGCTGGGCCATCTTCAACGCGATGACCTGCGAGCCGCCGATGGAAGCGGGACTGCTGCGCGCCACCGCGTGTGTCGAAGTTGCGCTCGAACGTGCCCGGATGCTTCTCGTCGCCCGAGGAGGCGATGTAGAACAGCACGAATAGCAGCGATAGCTCGCGGGGCTCGGCGCCGAAGATCGGCCGGGTGGCCACCGGAACGAACCCGCGGAACTGCGGCGTTACGGTGTGAGTGTTGATCCAGGATTCGAGCGTCTGCCCGTCCCAGCTGGCCGCGTTCTTCGCGCTCCAGGGCGCGTTGACGGGCACCGTCCGGGACATCTTGTCGAGCTCCGTGACGACCAGCGCGAGGTCGGGGAGGATCACCGGGTCGGGGGGTGCGGTGCCGGTGACGCCCGTGTCGCTGTACGTCCCCCGTTTGCCATTGATCACGTATACGTTGTCGCCCTTGTCGTAGGTGGGGAACGTCGCCACACCGAGCTGCTTGGCCAGTGCCATCACGTGGTCCTGGGTGGGGCCGACGAATGTGCCGCCCCGCTCGGAGATGTGGCCGTTGCCGAGCCGGTGGTTCCACACCCGGCCACCGACCCGGTCGCGCGCCTCGACGACGGCCACCGAGCGACCGGCACGGGTCAGAGCTCGCGCGGCGGTGAGACCGGCGAAGCCGGCCCCGACAATCGCCACCTCGACCTTGCGGGTCGACCCCGAACCCTTCTTGTTGGCTGGCTTGGCCTCGGCGGTGGCCGGGAGGGCCACCGTGGCGCCACCGGCCAGCGTGCCGGTGACGAAGCGCCGCCGGGTGACGTCACCGCTCACGAGGCTGCCTCGGGGTCCTGGCCGTAGGTCCGGTACGCCTGGCTGACGTCGGCGAGCTGATCCTCGTCGAGGATCCGCGGTTTGCCCACCACCGCCGCGCGCCAGTACACGGTGCACGCCCATTCGAGCAGCAGGGTGCGATCGACGGCATCGTCGACGTCGGCGCCGAAGGTCACCGCTCCGTGGTTGGCCATCAGAGCGGCGCTGCGATCCTCGAGCGCGTCGAGCGTGCCCGCCGCCAGGGCCGCCGTCCCGAACGTCGCGTAGGGCGCCACCCGCACCGTCCCGCCGAGCTCCAGCATCTGGTAGTGGACCACCGGCAGCTCGTCGACCACGCAGGACAGTGCCGTGGCCATCGGCGCGTGCGTGTGGGCGACCCCGCCGGCCCGGTAGCGCCGGTAGATGCCGAGGTGCAGCTGGAGTTCCGAGCTCGGAGCGCGGGGGCCGGCGAGGCGATGGCCATCCAGACTCACCACCGTGACGTCCTCGGCGCTGAGCTCGGCCAGCACAACACCGGTGGCCGAGATCGCCACGTGGTCAGCCGCGCGTTCCGAGACGTTGCCGGCGGTGCCGACGAGGAGTCCTTGTCCTGCCAGGCGCCGCCCCGCCGCGGCGACCCGGTCACGCTCCCGGTCGAGCATTTGCAGTCCACACGGCCCGAAGCTAACCTGAAGGAAAGCTCACTTTCAAGTTTGAAGTAGACGGCGCCGCTCGCCTACTTGGGGGCCCGTGGGCGCCGCCATAGCGTTGAATAGCGGCCCG
Source organism: uncultured Solirubrobacterales bacterium (assembly GCA_963737535.1). GTDB lineage: Bacteria > Actinomycetota > Thermoleophilia > Solirubrobacterales > Solirubrobacteraceae > Palsa-465. Next base: position 146,116 of record CAVTTU010000033.1, on the reverse strand, counting down.
CGGCGACGGCGCTGTTCAACGTTGTGGTGGTTGGCCAGCCCACAGCGGCAATCCCCCACACCCACGCCTCGGCCCCTCTCGCGGCCGGCCAAAAGCCACGGATGAGTCGCCAGCGCCCCCAGCACCCTAGCCGCCACCGTGAGTTACTATATTTTATGAAGTATGCTCATCTTCCGACGACTACTGAGCTTTTTGCGGCCGTATGTCCGCAGAGTCAGCTGGTCATTCGCGCTCGCCGCCGGCGCGATGGGCATGACCGTGCTGATCCCGTGGCTGACTGGCTTGGCCATCGATGCCATCCGCTCACACGATCACCATGAGCTCTACATGTGGGCCGGCGCGATCGCGGTGGCTGGCCTGCTCCGGCTCGTGCTCAGCGTCTTCCGTCGGCTGATCGCCGGTCAGGTGTCCCTTGGCGTGGAGCTCGACCTGCGCAACTCGCTCTACGGGCAGCTGCAGCGTCTCGAGCTGTCGTTCTTCGACCGCCAGCAGACCGGGCAGCTCATGTCGCGGGCCACGGTCGACCTGCAGTCAGTGCGCTTCTTCCTCGGCTACGGCCTGATCTTCATCGGCCAGTCGTTCCTGACCATCCTGCTCGCCGGCGTGGCCATGTTCGCGCTGCAGCCGGCGCTGGCCGCCCTCGCGCTCGCACCGGTGCCATTCGTCGTGCTGATCGCGTTCTTCTATGGCAGGCGCTCGCGCCCGGCCATGCAGGAGGCGCAGCAGCGAATCGCCGAGCTCACCGCCGAGGCCGAGGAGAACGTGTCCGGCGTGCGGGTCGTCAAGGCCTTTGCCCAGGAGGAGCGGCAGCTCGGCCGCTTCCGCCATTCGGTCCAGCGCGTGTTCGACCAGCAGATGCTGGCCACGCGCATTCAGGCCGTGTTCAACCCGCTGCTGAGCTTCGTGCCCCAGCTCGGGCCCGGAGCGATCCTGCTCGTGGGCGGGCGCCAGGTCATCCACGGCTCGATCACGCGTCGGCGAATTCACCGCCTTCTACGCGTACCTGCTGATGCTGATCTCACCGATGCGGACGCTCGGGTACATGCTCGGCGCCGCCCAGCGCGCAACCGCCTCGGGCGCGCGCATCTTCCAGGTGCTCGATCGCGAGCCGGCGATGACCGTTCCGCCCGACGCGCCCAGCCTTCCTGAGGGCCCGGCGCGGTGTCCTTCTCCGGCGTCAGCCTGACCTTCGAGGGCTCGCCACACCCCGCCCTGCGGGATATCGACCTCGAGATCGAAGGGGGCAGCACCGTGGCGCTGGTCGGCGCGATGGGTGCCGGCAAGAGCGCGCTGGTCCAGCTGCTGCCACGCCTGTACGACGTGAGCGGGGCTCGGTGCGGATCGATGGCGCCGACGTTCGCGACGTCGACCTGGTCAGCCTGCGCAGCGCGATCGCGGTCGTCAACGACGACCCGTTCCTGTTCTCGGCCACCGTCCACGACAACATCGCCTACGCCAACCCGGAGGCCACCCGAGAGGACGTCGAGCGCGCCGCCCAGGCCGCGCAGGCCGCGGACTTCATCGAGCGCCTCCCGAAGGGCTACGACACGCTCGTCGGCGAGCGCGGGCTGACGCTGTCGGGCGGCCAGCGACAGCGGCTCGCCATCGCGCGGGCGATTCTCGCCGACCCACGGATCCTCATCCTCGACGACGCGACGTCGTCGGTCGACGCCTCGACCGAGCAGGAGATCAAGCTGGCCCTGCGCGAGGTTCTGGCCGGGCGCACCACGTTCGTGATCGCCCACCGGCTCTCGACGATCGCGCTGGCCAACGAGATCGTCGTCCTCGAGGACGGGCGCGTGGCCGCCCAGGGCAACCACGACGAGCTGTTGGAGAGCTCCGACCTGTATCGCGAGATCGTCGAGAAGGGCATGCCGGACCAGGTGTTCATGACCCGCAAGCCGATCGAGGCGGAGGCGGTCGGCCTATGAGCGCCACGACCGAACACGGAGGGCGGATTCGCGAGCTGCGCCGTCGCCTGCAAGCGACCGGCGGACGGGGGCGAAAGCTCCGCGGCCTGGCGCAGCTGATGCGTCCGTACCGATGGCGGGTGGCGGCGATGTTCCTTTCCGTCGTCGTGGCCACCGCGGCGTCCCTGGCGCCGGCCCCGTTGGCCAAGGTGGCCATCGACGACGGGATCAGGAAGGGCGACGTCGGGACGCTCGACCTCGTCGTCGTCGCCTTCCTCGTCTCAGCCGTGCTCTACGCCATCTTCACCTACCTGCAGACCTATCTGGTCGGATGGGTGGGTCAGCGCGCCCTGCAGGACCTTCGCGTCCGGCTTTTCCAGCACCTGCAGAACCTGTCGATCGGCTTCTACTCGCGCAACCGCGCGGGCGTGATCATCTCCCGGATCACCAACGACGTCGAGGCGCTCGATCAGCTGGTCGAGGATGGCCTGGCCACGCTGTTGCAGTCCGGTCTCACCCTGATCGGGGTCGTCGTAATCCTGTTCGTGCTCGACCCGCAGCTGGCGCTGCTCACGTTCCTCGCCCTCCCCCTGCTGTTCATCGCCGGGGTGGTGTTCCGGATCGCCTCGGCCGATGCCTACCGGCTGACGCGCGAGAAGATCGCCTCGATCACCGGCTACCTGCAGGAGAGTCTGTCGGGGATCCGCGTCGTCCGGGCGTTCGGTCAGGAGCGCCGCCACATCGCCCGCTTTGGCGAGCTCAACGAGGAGAATCGCGACGCCAACCTCAAGACCGTGTACCTCAACGCAGCCTACTTCCCGGCCGTCGAACTGCTGTCCGCGCTGGTCACGGTCGAGATCCTGGTCATCGGCGGAATCGAGGCCATCAACGGGAACACCTCGACCGGTGTTGTGTTCGCCTTCGTCGCCGCGCTCAATAACTTCTTCGATCCGATCCAGCAGCTCTCGCAGCTCTACACGACCTACCAGTCCGGGATGGCCGCGCTCGACAAGATCTTCGGCCTCCTCGATGAGCAGCCCGAGCTGGTCGACAGCCCCGACGCCACCGACTTGCCCGCCATCCGCGGCGAGCTGCGCTTCGACGACGTTTCCTTCCGTTACCGCGACGACGACGGGCCGTGGGCGCTGCGAGACATCGACCTCGTGATCCCGCCGGGCCAGACGATCGCCCTGGTCGGCGAGACGGGCGCCGGAAAGTCGACCTTCGCCAAACTCGTGGCGCGGTTCTACGACCCGTCCGAGGGAAGCGTGCGCGTCGACGGCCACGATCTGCGCGACATCACCGCGCACTCGCTCCGTTCCCAGATGGGCATCGTCCCGCAGGAGGGCTTCCTGTTCAGCGGGACGGTGCGCGAAAACATCGCCTTCGGCCGTCCTGACGCCTCGGACGAGGACATCGCCGCCGCCGCACGCGCCGTGGGTGCGGACGGCTTCATCGCCGCCCTCGAGCACGGCTACGACACCGAGGTCGGAGAGCGCGGCGTCCAGCTGTCGGCCGGGCAGCGGCAGCTGCTGGCGTTCGCACGAGCGCTGGTTGCCGACCCCAGGATCCTCGTGCTCGACGAGGCCACGTCGAACGTCGACGTGCACACGGAAAGCCTGATCGAGCAGGGGCTGCGGCGGCTGGTGGCGGGGCGCACGGCGATCGTGATCGCCCACCGCCTCTCGACCATCCGCCACGCCAGCCGGATCATCGTCCTCGAACACGGGACGATCGCCGAGCAGGGCACCCACGATGAGCTGCTGGCGGCCGAGGGCCGTTACTGGCAGCTGTACCGCGACTGGGCCGAGCAGGCCGCGGCGTGAGCGTCACCGCGCTATCGGTGACGCCGGTCAAGGGCACCCGCCTGCAGCGGGTGCAGGAGGTCGAGCTGGGACGCGACGGCGCCCGCGGAAACCGCCGCTTCTTTCTGATCGACGAGCGCGATCGGATGATCAACGCCAAGCCGCTCGGCGAGTTGCAGACGATCGTGGCCGAGTGCGTGGACAACGTGCTCACGCTGACCTTCCCGGACGGCCAGTCGGTCTCCGGACCGGTGACCATGCGTGAGGAGCCGATGTCGGTTCGCTTCTTCTCGACCACGGTTCAGGCCCGGCCGGTGGACGGGCCCTTTGCCGCGGCGCTGTCAGAGCACCTCGGTCGCCCGATCCGCGTGATGGAGTCGCTCATCGGAGCCGTCGATCGCGGCCGTCGGGGCGGGGTGTCGCTGATTTCACGTGCGTCACTCGACCGCCTCGCGCGGGCTGCCGGCGAGAGTGAGATCGATGCACGGCGGTTTCGGATGCTGATCGAGGTGGACGGCCTGGACGCGCACGAGGAGGACGGCTGGGTCGGCCACGTGGTCCAGGTCGGCGAGGCCGAGATTCGCTTCCGCGGCCATGTCGGCCGCTGCCTGATCACCAGCCGCGATCCCGAAACCGGGCAGGTCACGCTCTCGACGCTGGACATCCTGGGCGAATATCGAAGGGAACTCCAGACGACCGAGCCTCTCCCCTTCGGCATCTACGGTGAAGTCCTCAGGGAGGGCGCCGTTCGCGTCGGCGACGCGGTCAAACCTCTGCAATAGCGTCCCCGGCCTTCGGCCTCCCCAGGCCCCGCTGCCGACACAGAAACGTGGCGTGATGGACCTGGCGCGTTCATTGACGAGGGCCACGCTGGGCGTCGAGGCCGGATCCACGACGGGCCAACGTCTCCTGCTGGTGGCGCTTCGCCTATCCGGCCGGCGCAGGCACATCGCCACTGGGCTCAGAGCGGCCGACGGCGCACATGTCGCCTTCGACTCGATCCGGGCCAGCTACCGTGCTACCGCGGCGGGGGTGGCGGGGCGGGGACGCGCACGTGGGCAGCCGAGCGGCTTCGTCGCGCAACGCTGGTCGGCGGCGGCAGACGGCGGCATCTGATTACGCGTCCCACGGCGCTGATGAGACGCTGGCGCCGACCGTCAACGTGTCGGAACCGGCGGCGCCGGCGGAACCGGAAACACCGGCAGTTCCCACAGGCATTGCTGTGCGGCGACAGCGGGCACGCCGGCACACTGGCGATCGGCGGTAACCCCACGGCCCTCGCGGGGGACCTCAGCCTCGGCCTCGGTGGGGGCGGTGGCGGCGGTGGCTACTACGGCGGTGGCGCCGGCGGCTCGGGCGGATGCGGTAACCACGGCAGCAACGCCGGCGGCGGGGGCGGCGGCGCGGGCTCCAGCTTCGCGCTGGCAACCGGACTGATCACGAACGTCGTGGTCGCCACCGACACGACGGCGTTCCCGAGGTGACGATCGGCCCCATGACCGGTGTCGATCACCACCACAGGCACCACCACAAGACCAAGCACCACAAGCGCAAGCGCCGCCATCATCGACGCAAGCACCACCGAGACGCGCGCCGCCGAAGCCGGGTTGTCCAATAGGCTTCGGGCCCGATGAGCTCAAAGCGCGTGCAGGTGGATGTGGCGGACCACGTGGCGACGGTGGCGTTGACACGGGCCGAGAAGCACAACGCCCTCGACGCCGAGATGTTCGAGGCGATCATCGGCGCTGCCGGACGCCTGCGCTCCGAGCCGGGGTTGCGCGCGGTGGTCCTGCGCGGCGAGGGCCGCAGCTTCTGCTCGGGACTGGATCTGATCAGCATGGCCTCGACCGGCCAGGGTGTCGATGGCCTGACTCAACCGCTCCAGGCCGAGGTGCCCAACTGGTATCAGCGCGCCGCCTACGATTGGATCCGCGTGCCCGTGCCGGTGATCGCCGCGATCCACGGCAACTGCCTCGGCGGCGGCCTCCAGATCGCCCTGGCCGCGGACATCAGAATCGCCACGCCCGACGCCAAGCTGTCGGTGATGGAGATCAAGTGGGGCCTGATCCCCGACATGTCCATCACGCGCACCTTGCCCCGCCTGGTCGGGATCGACGTGGCCAAGGAGCTCGCCTACACCGGTCGCGTGTTCAGCGGCGCGGAGGCCCTCGAGCTGGGCGTGGTCACCCATGTCGCTGACGATCCGCTGGCGGCGGCACAGGAGCTGGCGGCCGAGATCGCCCAGCGCTCCCCCGACGCCGTGCGCGGCATCAAGCGGCTATTCGACGAGAGCTGGACCGAGGGTCCGGAGCAGACGCTCGCGCTTGAGGCCAAGCTCCAGCTCGGGCTGATCGGCTCCCCGAACCAGCTCGCCGCGGTCGCGGCCGGCCTGGCGGACGAACCGGCGCAGTTCGCCGACCCAAGTTAAGTCCAACGTTGTCCGAGATTATCTAGGACAACGTTGGAATCTACTGGGGAACAGGGACTCGAACCCCAACTTCGACGTCCAGAGCGTCGCGTGCTGCCATTACACCATTCCCCATGGCGTCCGCCGGGTCGCTGCGTGAGTATAGGTCGCGTTAGCTGGTGTCCGCATCACGTGCCTTAGCTAGTGTCCACACTGCGTGCGTGTCCTCGGGATCCCGATCTACAGTCCCCAAGCGGTGGTCAACCGCATCGTCACGGACGTCACCGGCGCGACCCGGCTGGCGCGGGTGGCGCCGGCGCAGCTCGAGCGGCTGCTCGAGCTCGGGGAGGAGATAACGGCCATCGGGCGCCAGATCCTCGAGATCGCTGAGCGCCTCGATGAGCGCGCCGACGCGATCATGGCCCTCGGCGAGCGGCTCGACCGCCGGGCCGAGGAGGTGCTGGAGCTTGGCACGACCGTCGCCGCCACCGGCGTTCAGATCAACGAACGCGGTGCCGAGATCGTCGAGACCGGCGCCGAGCTGATCGCGGTCATGCCGACCTTCGAGCGGGCACTGGAGATGGCCACGCCGCTCGAGGGCGCAATCGACCGGTTCGGGCGGCTGGTCGACCGGCTTCCCGGCGGGGGCACACGGCGGCAGACAGAGCTGCCGAGCCGGCCGCCCCCGGCGGACGACGAGCCTCTAGAGCGACCCTAGATCGCTGTCCACGTCCGCTAGCTGGTCGCAGCGATCGGCAACATTGGCCCCGGAGGCGATCAGCCTGCGAGCGTGCTCGAGGTCGTCGGAGCGGCCGACCGAGAGGGCCCCGGCGACGCGGCCGCCGGCCAGGTACCAGAGGCTAAACTCGCCCCCGTCTATGGAGCCGCGGACGACCTCGTCGTCCCACTCGTAGGCGGGGCCCACGTACTCGAGCCCGGCCCAGTCGGACAGGTCAGAGAAGAAATAGGGCACGGTGTCGTGCGGCTGGTCGCGGCCGAGCATGTTCAGCGCCACCGTCTTGCCCTGGTTGAAGGCGACGTCCCAGTGCTCGACGCGCAGGCGCCGCCCGCCGTGGATGACGCTCTCGTACTCGGCGATGTCGCCGGCCACGTAGATCCCCGGGACAGAGCTCTGCAGACGCGAGTCGGCCCGCACTCCCCCACTCTCGCCCAGCTCGAGTCCGGCCGCGCGCGCCAGCATGACGTCGGGCACCACACCGGCGCCGATCACCACGGCGTCCGCGTCGAGCTTGCGAGAAGACTTGGTGACCACATGGGTCACCTGGCCGTCGCTGCCCTCGAAGTGGTCGAGCTCTTCGCCGCCGAACACCTCGATGCCGTGTTCCTCGAGGTGGCTCTGAAAGAACCGCCCGGCCTGCTCGCCGAACCCGCGGCTGAGGGCGACCGGCTCGAGCATCACCATCGCGCATTTGCTGCCCAGCTCGGTCAGCGAGGCCGCGACCTCGCTGGCGATGTAGGACCCGCCCACGAGCACGACCCGCTTGCCGGCCGCGTGCTCGCGGATCGAGTCGCTGTTGCCCAGCGTTCGCAGGTAGTGGATACCTTCGAGTTCGCACCCGGGCACGCGCAGTCGCGACACGTTGGAGCCGGTGGCGATCAGCGCCTTGTCGAAGCTGATCTCCACCCCCGTGGACAGCTTGGCGGTCCGAGCGCCGACATCGAGCTTCATCACCGAGGTTCTCGTCAGCGGCTCGATCTGTTGCTCCCCGTACCACTTGGCCGGACGGAACAGCACGTCCTCGCGGGACTCGGCTCCGCGCATGAACTCCTTCGAGCACGGCGGCCGGTTGTACGGCAGGTCGGGCTCGCGGCCGACGAGCAGGATCGAGCCGGTGGCGCCCTCCTCGCGCAGCCAGCGGGCGCAGTTGCCTGCCGCGAGTCCGCCACCGATGAGGAGGTAGTCGACGGCCCGGTCAGCCATCCGCGCCCGTGCCGTTGGAGGCGAACTGGGGCGTGATCTGACCCTCGAGTCCGGGGTCGAGGATCAGCAACACCTGATCGCCCGCCTCGATGACCGAGTCCGCCTTGGGCACGAACCCGGTCCCGCCTCTCAGCACGGAGATGATCAGCGAGCCGTCTGGCAGAACCACTTCCCTGACGGTGCGGCCGGCCGCCGCCGACCCGGCACCGACCTCGAGCTCGATGATCTCCAGATGCTCCTCCTCGAGGGCCAGGAGCTGAATCAGGCCGTACTCGGGGACCTCGTGCTCGATCAGACGGAGGATCAGGTCGGTGGCTGACACGGCAGGCTGGATGCCCAGCAGCTTGAAGTGCTGGAGGTTGCGGGGGTTGTTGACCCGCGCCACGATCCGCTGGACGCCGTACTTCTCCTTGGCCACCTGGCAGATGAGGATGTTGTCCTCGTCGTCCCCGGTGACCGCGATAACGAGGTCGGCACGCTGGATGCCCGCGCGCTCGAGTACCCACAGCTCGGTCGCATCGCCGTATTGGACCGCGTGCTCGAGCTCCTCCTCGACGACCCGGTAGCGGCTGTGGTCGGACTCGATCAGCGTGACCTCGCGGTCCTTGGCGATCAGCTCGCGAGCCAGGTTCCAGCCAACCTTCCCCGCACCGGCGATGATCACGTACATGGGCTAGCGAGCCTCCACCGTGGCGAGCGCAATCCGCTCGGCCTCATCGATCGCCTGCTGCGTCGGGCAGATGGTCAGCAGGCCCTGCTCGGCGTACCACGCCGCGCGTCCAGGGTCGGCGACGCGAACGACGACCCTGGGGACCTTGAACCGGCGTTGCGCAATCTGGGAGATCACCAGGTTCGTATTGTCACCGCTCGTGGCAGCGAGGAACACATCGGCGTCGTCGATGCCCGCCTCCATCAAGCCCTCGACCTCGAGAGCCGTGCCAACCGTGAAGCGGCCACCGGCGTCCTCCCAGGTGGTGGCCTGATCCTTGTCCAAGCGTTCGTGGGACAGGGGGTCGCGGTCGATCACGGACACCTCGTGCCCAGCGTCAAGAGCGCGCTTGGCGACCGCCGAACCAACGCGCCCACAGCCGACGATCAGGATGAACATGCGCGCAGCCTAGCGCCTTCGCCGCGACGTCCGCCGATGACGCCCGAAACTCAGGTGATCAGCGGGATGATCAGCAGGGCCACGATGTTCGCGACCTTGATCATCGGGTTGATCGCGGGACCGGCGGTGTCCTTGTAGGGGTCGCCGACGGTGTCGCCCGTGACCGCGGCGGCGTGAGCCTCAGACCCCTTGCCGCCGTACGCGCCATCCTCGATCAGCTTCTTGGCGTTGTCCCACGCGCCGCCGCCCGAGGTCATCGAGATGGCCATGAACAGGCCGACGACGATGACGCCGATCAGCAGGCCGCCGAGCGCCTCGACGCTGATCAGCCCGACGATCAACGGGATCAGGATCGGGATCATCGCTGGGAGGATCATCTCGCGCTGAGCGGCCTTCGTTACGAGGCTGACGGCCGTACCGTACTCGGGCTCCTCGGTGCCTTCCATGATCCCCGGCTTCTCACGGAACTGCCGTCGGACCTCCTCCACCACCGCCCCCCCGGCACGTCCGACGGCCTCCATCGCCAGTGAGGCGAACAGGTAAACCATCAGGCCGCCGATCAGCAGTCCGATCAACACCGGTGGGTTGTCGATCGAGAAGTTCGGGACCTTGCCCTTACCGATCAGCTCGCGCTCGAAGGCGTTGAACAGCACGAGCGCCGCGAGCGCGGCGGAACCAATCGCGTATCCCTTGGTCACGGCCTTGGTCGTGTTTCCGACCGCGTCGAGCGGGTCGGTGACGTTGCGGACCTCCTCGGGGAGGTCCGCCATCTCGGCGATGCCGCCGGCGTTATCGGTGATCGGGCCGAAAGCGTCGAGCGCGACGATCAGGCCGGTCAGCGACAGCTGAGCCATCACGGCCACACCGATGCCGTAGATGCCCTGGCCGCTCCCGCCAGCGAGTTTCCACGCGCCGAGGATGCCGAGCGCAATCACGATCGCCGGCGGCGCGGTCGACTGAAGTCCCTGAGCGAGCCCCTGGATGATGTTCGTGGCGTGTCCGGTCTGCGATGCCCGGGCGGTGCTCTTGACCGGCGCGAAGCGCGTCGAGGTGAAGTAGTCGGTGATCACGAACAGGCACGCTGTGACGCCGATGCCGATCAGAGCGCATAGGTAGTACTTCCACCAGTGCGGGGCCGCCAGACCGCTCTTGAATGTGAGGCCGTGCATCATCCAGTAGGTGATCGGGAGGAATGCGAGCGCCGCCAGCAGGCCGGATACGATCAGGCCCTGGTAGAGCGCGCGTTCGACGTTCCCGGCCTTCGACCTCACTGCGTACGTCCCGATGATCGAGGCCACGATCGATACCGCACCGAGCACGAGCGGGTACAAAGCCACCGCGGACGTCTGCCGGAATAGCAACACGCCCAGCAACATCACGGCCACCGCGGTGACGGCGTAGGTCTCAAACAGGTCGGCCGCCATGCCCGCGCAGTCGCCGACGTTGTCGCCGACGTTGTCGGCGATCACAGCCGGGTTTCGGGGGTCGTCCTCCGGGATTCCGGCCTCGATCTTGCCCACCAGGTCGGCGCCGACATCGGCCGCCTTGGTGAAGATGCCGCCGCCGAGACGCGCGAACACCGAGATCAGCGAACCACCGAAGCCAAGGCCGATCAGCGCGTCGACCGCGGAGCGCGGGCTCTCGCCGACGATCCAGGTCAGGATGCCGTAATAGCCGGCAACGCCGATCAGGGCCAGACCGACGACGAGCAGACCGGTAACCGCCCCGCCGCGGAAGGCCACGGCCAGCGCCGGTGAGATGCCGCCGCGCGCGGACTCGGCCACCCGAGCATTGGAGCGGACGGAGACGTTCATGCCGATGTAGCCGGCTGCGGCCGACAGGGCACCGCCGATGGCGAAGCCGATGGCCACGCGGATGTTCTGAATCGGGATGAGGACGATGAACAGGATCACCCCGACCCCGGCGATCGTCGTGTACTGGCGGTTGAGGTAGGCGCGGGCGCCCTCCTGCACGGCGGCCGAGATTGCTTGCATGCGCTCGTTGCCGGGCGAGAGCGCCAGCAGCTGGCGTGCCGTCGTCGCGCCATAGACGATCGCCGCGGCCGCGCAAACCAGCGCGACCAGGACGCCGTGTTGCGTCAGGAAGCTAGTCAAGAGAAGGTCCTCCGGGAAAGCTCTGTGTTCGAGTGGGGCGCGCGCGGATGCGCAGCCAACAACTGCAAAAGGGCCGCCACCCATGCGTGAGCGGAGGCCCGGTGATCGCGCCCGAGTGTAGCGTGAGCGGCCGTCAAACGTCCCGCCAAACGCCCCTAAACGGTTTGGCGGCCGACCAATCGAGGTGGCTCGCTACTGCCCGGGAACCCAGAGCCGACCGCTGCGCTGCGCCGGGCCCGGCTGCCCGGGGTCCGGCTGCTCGGGCTCGTGCGGCGCTCCCGGCTCTGGCTCGGAGGGCGCGTCGCCCGTGGGCTCGGCCTCGCTGGGGGCGCTTGCCGCCGCCGGCTCCGGAGCGGCGCCCTGACCACCGATGCGGACGAACTGGAGCTGGAGCTGGGACACCGCATCGCGAATCGGCCCGGCCTGGCCGGGTGCCACCTGCTCGACGAGCGGCAGCAACGCACGCACCCCCTCTATGGCCAGTCTGACCTGCTCGGGATCGCGTTCGCTCTCGGTCCCCGGGGCAATCCCGGTGCGGCGCATGCCGAGGTTGATCAACGTCACCACGTGCTCGAGTAGCACGTGCTCCACGCGGATCTTCTTGATCTCCGCCTCGTACGCGGCCCGAAGCTCTTCCTCGCTCGGCTGCCCGGCCGCGCCGGTCGGACCACCTTCCGCTGTGCTCATCTGGTCACCTCCGCAGTACTTCCAAGCACGCCAGCATACGTATCGCGGGTTTCGGCAACGACCGCCGCGAACACCTCAGACAGGCTCATTCCGCCCTCGAGCATCCGCCGCTGCCGCTGAGCCCCGTTCTGCGGGGGCAGCGACACATCGATCCCCAGCTCGGAGCGGACCGGTGCCGACCATTCGAGCAGGCGATCGACTGCCGCCGCGGCCGGATACCCCTCCGCCGCTGTGGAGATCGAGCAACTCGCCATCGAGTCCGTAGCGGATCGCTCGCCATGTGTTCTCCTCGATCATCCGTCCCGGCAGGTCGATGAATGGAACCGCCTCGTCGACGTCTCGCGCAGCCTGGGCAATACAGGCCATGATCAGTGCGGCGAGCCCATCCGACTCGGCCGCGGTGGCCTGCGCGTCGCAGATCCGCACCTCCACCGTCCCGAAGGCGAAGTGCGGGCGCACCGACCACCACACCTGGGTGTACTCGACGATCGATCGCGTCCGGACCAGGAAGTCGATGTACCGGGCGAACGCGTCCCAGCTGCCGAACGGATCGGGGACGCCGCAGCGGGGAAAGCTGCGGGTGAACGTCTGCGTCCGCGCGCTGTGCAGGCCGGAGTCGCGGCCGTCGAGAAACGGCGAGTTGGCCGAGATGGCCAACAACAGCGGGAGCACCGGCCGCAGGCGGTCGCACACGAGCACCGCCCGGTCGGCGCCGTTGATGCCCACGTGCACGTGCAGCGAGAAGGTGTTGTTGCGCCAGGCGACGTACTTGAGCCCGTCCTCGACGCGGTGGTAATGCTCGGTGTCGATGATCCTCTGGTCGCGGTAGTCCGACCACGGATGGGTTCCCGTTGCGCTCAGGGCGATCCCGCGGTCAGCGGCCACGGCGAACAGGCGCCGGCGCAGATCGCGCTGAGCGGCGGCGGCCGCAGCGAGGTCCTCGGCCCGACCCGAGCGGATCTCGATCTCCGATGCGATCAGCTCGCCGGCTATCGAGTCGGCCAGCCCGGGATCGCCGGCGGCGGCGGTGCGCAGCTCCTCGAACCGGGGCACCAGCCCCAGCTCACCCGGATCGAGCAGGGCGAACTCCTCCTCGAGCCCAACCGTGAAGTCGGTCGAAGCGTCAAAGGTCGCACGCGCGCGATGCAGGTCTAGGTCCATGTCCCAGAAGGCGGTCAGGTCAGGTAGAAGTACAGCGCGTACAGCAGATCGACGGCCGGGCTGGAGGTATGCACGGTCACCTCGGGAGGAACCTGGAGCAGGGTGTCGGAGTAGTTGAAGATGATCTTGACACCCGCCTCGACGAGCTGATCAGCCACGGCCTGGGCGGCCGCCGACGGGACCGCGAGGACGGCCACGACAATGTCGAGCTCGTCGATCACCGCGACCATCTCCGAGCTGTGGCGAACGGTCAGGGATCCGATCGTCGTACCGACGAGCTGCTCGTCGACGTCGAACGCGGCCACGACGCGGAACCCGTGATCCGCGAAGATGTCAGAGGTGGCGATCGCCGTACCGAGGTGTCCGGCTCCAAACAGGGCGATGTTGTGCTGGCCCGAGGTACGCAGGATCTTGCGGATCTGCGTGACGAGCGACTCGACGTTGTAGCCCACGCCGCGCTTGCCGAACTTGCCGAAGCCCGACAGGTCGCGGCGAATCTGGGTCGAGTTGACGTGGGTGTAGTCCGCCAACTCCTGCGAGGAGATCGTCTCCTTGCCCATCTTGCGTGCCTGCGTGAGGACTTGGAGGTAGCGCGACAGGCGTGCCGCGACGCCAAGCGAAAGCTTCTCTCCCGGCTTCTCGCTGCCCGGCGCGGCGATCTCGGTACCTCGACCGACCGTATAGCTCATCCGATCCTCACTCTACTAACGCACATTCCCAGCCCGGGGTTGATTTAGCCGGCGGACCAGTTCGTCCTCGTCAACGAAGAGCTCAAAGACCTCCACCCCATCGATCGTAACGACGGGGATGCGCTCGAGGTAGGAGCGCAGCAGCGCATCGTCAGCTTCGATGTCGCGCTCGAGCAGCCTGAACGGGTGCCGCTCGGCCACTCTCAGCAGCAGCTCGCGGGCCTCGTCGCACAGACAGCAGCCCTCGCGGCCATAGAGAACAACTTCAATCATGCCGCCACCAGCGCGTGCTCACCGGTCGCGTACACGTCGAGGCCAAGATAGGCCGGATAGGGCATCGGATCGACGAACCGGGCAGCGCTGGCGATCATCGCCGCGTTGTCGGTGCAGAGCTCGCGAGGCGGGATGTCGATGGCCACGCCGAGGCCCGAGAGTCGCTCGCGCAGTGGCCCATTTGCGGCCACGCCTCCGCCGATGGCCAGGCGGGCCATGCCGGTGTGCTCGAGCCCCCTGATCACCCGGATGGTCAGCGCTTCGACGATCGCGCGCTGGTAGGAGGCGGCCAGATCGTGCCGGCGACGCTCGGCGTGCACCGGGCCGAGATCGCGGATCCGGTAGAGCAGCGCCGTCTTGAGCCCGGCGAATGAGAAGTCCAACCCGCCCACCCCGGCCGCGGTGGGAAAGTCGAACGCCGTCGGATCGCCGTCGCGCGCGAGCCTCTCCAGCGCCGCTCCGCCCGGATAGCCGAGCCCGAGCAGGCGGGCGCCCTTGTCGAACGCCTCACCGGCGGCGTCGTCGAGCGTCTGGCCGAGCACCTCGAAACCAGGTCCCGGGTCGGTCACCCTGGCCAACAGCGTGTGACCACCGCTGGCGATGAGACTGACGAACGGAGGGTGAAACGGGGCCGGGACGAGGAGACTGGCCGCCACGTGGCCGTGCAGGTGGTCGACGGCGGCCAGCGGGAGCTCGATGGGCTGCCGCCAGCCCCTTGGCCGTCGAGACCCCGACCAGCAGTGCACCGACGAGGCCGGGTCCGCGGGTGACCGCGATCAGATCGAGCTCGGCCAGGGTAGCGCCGGCGATCCGCAGGGCGTCGTCGACGACGTCGCCGATCAGCTGCAGATGGTGTCGCGAGGCGACCTCGGGCACGACTCCGCCGTAGCGATCGTGGACCCCCTGGGAGGAGATCACGTTGGCGAGGATCTGACCCTCGTGGGTGATGACCGCGGCGCAGGTGTCGTCGCAGCTTGTTTCCAGCGCGAGGATCACCCCGAGGCGCCGGATGTCGACGTGGCCTGGGTGGCACGCCACATGATCATTGCGTCCTCGCCCGTGTCGTGGTAGTAGCGGGGACGGGTGCCGGCGGACCGGAATCCGAACCGCTCGTACAGTGCGATCGCGGGAGCGTTGGAGGTCCGTACCTCGAGCGTGTACGCCTCGTCAGGACCCGCGCGCTCGAGCAGCTCCTCCAGCAGGGCGCGGCCATAACCGCGCCGCTGGGCCACCGGGTCGACGGCGATGTTCATCAGATGCCACACGTCCGCGTAGCGCGAGCAGATGAGGTAACCGGCGATGGCGCCGTTCTCAATCACAGCCAGGCAGATGCTGGAGGGCTTGGAGAGCTCGAGCACGAACATGGCCAGCGACCAGGGCGTCGGAAAGGCACGCCGCTCGATGGCGATCACCTGGGGCAGGTCGGAATAGGCGAGGGGACGGATGGATACGGACTCGGTGGTCATTCGCTGGGTCTGGCGCGGCGGTTGATTTCGGCGTCGGGGATACGCAGGTACTGCGGCTCGACTCGATCAGACGGCGTTACCGGCGCTGTGCCCACGAGGCGGCAATGGTTGATCGCCGTGACCCTGTGGAGCGCCGAGTCACCCCCGGGGACCGAGATTCCCGAATGTTCGAGAATTGCTCGGAATTCTACCGCCCCGTCTCCGATCGCCAGGGCCCTCTCCCAGCGCGCCGACACGGTCTGAGCGAGTGTCTGCGGGGCAAGTGCCACCGGTGCCAGCTGCGGATGGCCGGTCATCACAGCGGCCGGCTCCCAGGCGCACGCGAACACCTCTCCGCGGCGCGCGTCGAGCACCGCCACGAGAAGATCCGCGGCCGCGGACTCCTCTGTCGCGCAGCCATTGAGGGCGAGCGAGCGCAGCGTCGAGATTCCGGTCAGAGGAATGTCGCGAGCTTGCGCGAGTGCCCGGGCGGTGGCAATCCCGATCCGCAGGCCGGTGAAGGTGCCCGGTCCGGTGCCGACGGCCAGTGCGTCGATCGCCTCCCAGCCGGTAGCCCTCCCCCCCGCCTCTGCGTAACGCTGCAGCAGCTCGTCGGCCAGGGGCAGCAAACGGGTGGCGTGGCGCGGCCTCGAGCCCGGTGGCGGGTCGTCGCGCGCCTCGAGCACCACCCCCCGGTCCTGGTCGCACAGCGCCACCGTCGTCGCGCGGGTGGCGGTGTCGAGGGCCAGCACGTTCATGCAAGCACCATGTCGATGAGCCGCCGATCGTCTCCCGCGTGCTCGATCCGGACCCGCGCGGCAATTCTGGCCAGCGCCGAAAGCTCGCCCTCCTCTCCCTGGGGCCATTCCACGAAGGCGATCGTGTCCGGGCCGAGGTAGTCGAGCAGCAGGTCGGGATCCTCGGCCCTGAGGTCATCGATCCGGAACAGGTCGACGTGCGAAACGGGCACACGGGCCCGATACCGCTGCCCGATCGTGAATGTCGGACTGGTCACGGGTGTCTCGACGCCGAGGGCCCGGGCGGCACCACGAACGAAGGTGGTCTTGCCCGCGCCCAACTCGCCCTCGACCAATACGACATCCCCGGGCTGCAACGACCCGGCCAGCATGGCGCCCAGCGCCTCCGTCTCGGCGGCGCTGGCCGTGTGCCGAGGCGCCATGTCTAGCCCCCGCGCCTTGGTCGCATCGCCATCTTGCGCGACACTGTAGAGCCAAGCGCCCGAGCGCAGAGGCGCGATAAACCGCGTGGAGACAGCGCCTTTCGCTACCGTCCTTGCCTCATGACCGCTCCTGCCCAGGAACCGGCAGCATCCGGTCGACTGGCCGCTTTGCGCAACCGCTTCGCGCCGTCACTGGACAGCCTCAAGGGTTCCGACACCGCCAAGGCCGCGGGGCTTGCCGGAGCGATGATCGCCAACAACATCATCGCGCTCGGCTCCACGTTCGTGTTCGCACGAGAGCTCGACGACTACGGCTCACTCGGCGCCCTGATCAGCTACCTGCTGATCCTCACCGTGGCTGGCCAGGCGATGCAGGTCGCCACCGCACGCGAGGGCGTGCTCGGGCATCTTGGCGTCGGCGCCGACCTGCTGGAGACGATTAAGCGGTGGACCAAGTCGCTGCTGATCGTGTCGGTCGTGCTCACGGTGATCTCGATCGCGCTGCAGGCCCCGATCGCGCAGGCCGTCGGCGTCAAGCACTACAGCTGGGCCGCCGCGGTGGGAATCCCCGCCGGCTGCATGTATCTCCTGGTGTCGCTGATGCGTGGCGCGCTCCAGGGTGTCGGCGACTACCGCGCGGTCGGTCTCTCGCTGATCGGCGAGCAATCGGTCCGATTGGTCACCGGGGCGATCCTGGCCGCGGCGTGGCTCAACGTCACGGGGGCGTATCTCGGCTCGCTGCTGTCGTACATCGCGATGGCGGCGTACTGCTGGGTGCACCTGAGGCGCTACGCCGCGCGTGCCCCGGCCAGCGATCACGAGCCCCGGGCCGCCATCGGCCTGTGGACGCACGTAAAGAGCGCATGGGCGCCGATCGCTGGGCTGAGCGTGATCGCCGTGCTTCAGAACATCGACCTGATCGCGGCCAAGCACCAGTTCCCCCAGGACACGGCCAGTGCCTACGCGGCCACCGCGGTGGCGGCCAAGGTGCTGATCTGGGTCGCCATCGGGGCGGGTTTCTACCTGGTCCCAGAGGTGTCGCGCCGCCGCGCGGCCGGCGAGGACACCCGCCCCGTCCTGGCCAGGTCGCTGGCCATCATCGGCGTCTGCGCCGTGCCGTGCCTGCTGATCTTCGCTGCCGTCCCGCACCTGTTGCTCAGCGTCGCCTTCGGCGCCAAACGCGCCACCGCGTCGGACGCGCTGTTGATCCTCGGCTGCGCCTTCACCGTGTTGGCCGGCACCTATCTCGCTGTCCAGTACATGCTGGCCCTGAAGCGAACCTGGTTCCTGATTCCGCTCGGCGCGGTGGCCATTGCCGAGCCGTTCATCCTCGTCAACGGACCGAAGCATCCGACCGGCTTCGCCGCCACCGTGCTGGCCGTCCAGGTGGTAGCCGCGGTGATCGCCTTCGCGCTGGCGCTGAGGCGCGACCGCGCCCCGGCGCCCGCTGACGTCAGTCCGCCAACCGCCGCGGAGCCGTCTCGGGATCTGGGCCGCGAGCCGGCTCTGGACAAGCTCTAGGGTCAGCTTTGCCCGGCCAGCTCGCCCCGGTCAGCTCGCTGCACCGCGGTGCTGGGCCAGGTACTCGGCCACCCTCTCGGCGGCGGCGCGGAGGCGACGGAAGTACGCGGCCCGGCTGAGCGACAGGTCGATGGCGGCCTGCTCGTGGCTCGGCGCCGGCTCGATGTAACCGCGAATCAGGACGCGACGGAGCAGCTTCTCGTTCTCGCTGTCGCCGAAGGCGCGCTCGGCGGCATCGCAGAGGATCACGCGGACGGACTCGGCCCGTTCCTCGAGCCCCTCCCCCGAGGCCAGCGGGCTGCGAGCCAGCTCGTGCGGCACGCGGAAGTTGCGCAATGCCTCGCGTACAGCCTCGAAGTCCAGCGGCGCCGCCTCATCGTGCACGGAGCGCGGACTGGCAAGTCCGAGCTCGCCGTAGACAACCGCACGCTCGGCGGCCAGCAGGCCGCCGGCGCCGTAGTCGAGGCGGTGACATTCGATCCGCCGCTCGCCGAACCTAAGGTCGAGCTCGGCCAGGTGCGCGGCGCCCAGAGCGCGGGCGAAGGCGAGGGCCGACGGATTGGCCGGATTGATCGGCATGTAGGCAAACCGGGGGTTGGTGACGCCCGAGCGCAGCACCCCGGCGATCCCCAGCATCGCCTGAACCCGGCCACGGCGGTCGCGGGTGAAGTCGACGGAGTCATGCCACAGCACCGACTCACCGAGCTCGGCGTCCGATCTGGCGTGGGCGATCCACGGTCCAACCAGAGGGTCCTCGAGGGCGAAGTCGGGAGCGGTTGCCGGGCTCATGCAGACCATGTACCCGCAGAGCCGGTCGTCGCGGTCACGGGCTACGGCCACGCGCTCGGGCGACTCGTCGAAGAAGCGGCGCGTCAGCTGCCACCAATCCTTGAAATTTCGCGCCTCCAGGCGGGCTGCGACCTCCGCGCTGTCACCGACACGGAGGTCATCGACCCGGTAGTCAACGCTTCCCTCCCACCCGAACCCCCAGCGGATCGCCGTGTTCTCGATCAGGTGGGCCATGTCGATCGAGATCAGGGTGTCGCCGCCCAGCGCCCGCTGATAGAGGTAGTCGACGATCCGGCGCCGCAGCTCGCGCTCCAGCTCCTGGTCGCGCCGGCGCAGATCAGCGTGCAGCGCCTTGCGCACCAGCTCATGGAGCGTGAGCCCGTCGGCGAGGGGCTCGGTGAACGAGAGCGACCACAGCCGCTCGTAGGCCGCCTGCGCGTCGCTGTCGGGGAGTACGGCGGCGATCAGGTCGACTGTGGTCACGCGGGCGATCGCGGCGACGCCCAGCGAGGAAAGACGGACGCCGGTCAACTCCGCCTCGGCCAGCCGGCGGATCAGCGAGCGCACGATCTCCGGACGCTCCTCGCCCTCGGCCGGAACCCAATCGCTGTCCGCCGCCGCGGTTTCGGCCGCCAGGGCGAGTGCCAGCGGCGAACCCTCGGCCCACTCGAGGACGGCGTCGGCGCGGCCGTCGCGCGCGCTGAGCCCATGGGCGGCCAGGAGGTCGCGTGCATCGGTCGGTTCCATCGCGCCCAGCTCGAGCTCGGTGGCGACTCCCTCCCAGCCGCCGGTGAACCAGCCCGGGTCGGGGTTGCCGCGCCCGGCGATGACCACGACGGCGCGCGCGGGCAGCGACGGCAGCAGACCCCGCCGCAGGTAGCCGTCGAGCGCCGTCATCCGCTCGTAGGTGTCGATCAGGATCAGCGGCCTCTCGCTGGTCCGTGCGCTGGCCAGGATCGCCTCCAGGGCGTCGGGCATCGGCGGCAGCTCGCGGCCCTCGACAAAGAAGGTCGCCCGACCCCCGAGCGCTGCCCGCCGGGCCAGCTCGCGCAACAACGTGCTCTTTCCGATGCCGCCGGCGCCGTGGACCAGCACGATGCTGGCCGGGGGATCGGTCCCCAGACAGCGTTCCAGGAAGGCGAGCTCGGCCGTCCGGCCGACGAAGCGGCCGCGGTCGCGGTCGATGATTCGGTCAGCGAGCGTGTCGGCGCCCGCCGCGAAGGATGCTGGAAGGTACCCCGTGTCCACCACCTCCGCGAAGGTTAGACCTCACATCGCGAGCTCGGACAAATCTGGACACTCGCTGGACATCGGCATGATCGGTTCCACACGGGCCATTCGCGGGGATATGGTCGGTCACGCGAACCCACCGAATGGAGGTGAGATGGCGGTCATCAAGATCATCGAGCTCGTGGGTAGCTCCCCCAACAGCTCCGACGACGCCGTCAAGGCCGCTCTGGCCGACGCGCGGACCACTCTGCGCAACATCAAGGCGGTCGACGTCGTTTCCGTCGGGCTGCGCGGAGACAACCTCGACGAGTGGCGCGCACACGTCCGTGTCGCCTTCCTGGTCGAGCGTGTCAGCGAGTAGCTCCTCGTAGGACGCGCTAGAAGAGTCCCAGCTGAGCCGCCGGCTCCGGTTGACCCGCGGTCGGCGGCGGCTCGGGGTCGGGGAGCTCCTCGAGCTCGGGGATCGGCTCGAGGTCGTCGGCGCCGGGCCGCTGTGAGGAATCGGACGCCTCCGGCTGGGTCGGTGGTCCCTGCTCGAGCAGCCGCGGAATCCGGTGAAAGTCCGCGCGCAGTGTCTCGAGTGTCGACGGCGTGTACAGCGCGGCGGCGGGGTGATACAGCGGGTACAGCCGCACCGCCCGCGAGCCGATCACGCGGACCTCGTCCTTCCCGTGCAGCCGCGAGATTCCCGTGGTGTCGGCGCGGAGCAGCTTGGTCGAGAAGTTCCCCAACGTGCAGATCACGGTCGGCTCGATCAGATCGACCTGCTGGCGGAGGTAGGACTGGCAGGCCTCGATCTCGTTGGGATGCGGATCGCGGTTGTTCGGCGGGCGGCATTTGAGCACGTTGGCGATGAACACGTCGGCGCGCTCCAAGCCGATTTCGCCGAGCAACTTGTCGAGAAGCTTGCCCGCCTGGCCGACGAAGGGCAGCCCCATCCGGTCCTCGTTGGCGCCCGGCGCCTCGCCGATGAACATCAGGTCGGCGTTCGCATTACCGGCGCCGAAGACCACGTTGGTGCGGGTCTGGTGCAGAGGACACCGGACGCATTCCCGCGCCTCCTCGTAGACGCTCTTCAGCAACTCCCGGCGCTCGGCAGCGCTTCTCACGCGGCTGATGGTAGTCCCGGGAGGAGACGCGTTCGCGGTGGCGCGGTCAGGGTTTTCAGGAAATTGCGGGGTGAAATGCAGGGGCGTACGAGATGCCGACGATCAGGCCATCCTCCGTGAGAAGCCTGGTCACCGTCTGGCCCCACGGCTCGGTGCGGGGCGGATGCAACAGCTCATAGCCCGCACGCTGAAGCTCGGCTGCTGCGGCCGCGACGGCTTGCTCATCCTCCACCTCGAACTCGATTGATGCCTGGGGAGCGACGCGGCCCTCGGGCCACTCCGGCGTACCAAAGCACGCCTCAGCCGCCTGCGAAAGGGGCCACACGCCGAAGTGGTTGCTGCCGGCGATTTTTCCGCTGGAACGGTAGCCATCGCCCTCGCCTTCCAAGGGGAGGCCGATGGCATCGATGAACAGCCTGTGGCTCTGCGACGGGTGGGCGGCGACAACCGCCACGCTGGCGATGAATTTGACGTTCATTGGTACAGCCTAGGTACCCCGAGGCCGTCGGTGACCAATCGCACACAGCCCATTCCCCGCCGGCGGCGTAACCGCCGCGGACCAAGGGGTATCATCCGTGACGAGGCCGTCACCTTCGTGGGATGGACCTCGATGTCCCCATTACTCTTCGCTCACCGACCGGTATCTCACATGCGGGAACTGGAACGGGAATCCCCCTCGAACATCCCTTGTCGTCTTCGGCTGGCAGTTGTCGGCCGCGGTCGCATGGGGACGGCGCTGTCGAGCGCCCTGCGGCACGCGGGCTATGAAGTGACCGGCCCCCTGGGTCGCCACGCCGACGCCGCCGGCGCGGATGTGGTGGTCCTGTGTGTGCCCGACGGCCAGATCGTCGAGGCCGCCGCGCACATCGCTCCTGCCGTGCTTGTCGGCCACTGCTCGGGGGCAACGGGCATTGAGGTGCTGGCGCCGCGCGAGGCCTTCTCGCTCCACCCGCTGATGACCGTCACGGCCGAGGGCGCCCGCTTCGCCGGCGCGGGCGCCGCGATCGCCGCCAGCTCTCCCAGGGCGCTGCGGGTGGCCGATGAGCTGGCCACTGCGCTGGGGATGCGGGCGATCGAGATCTCGGACGAGCATCGGGCCGCCTATCACGCCGCGGCGTCGATCGCGTCGAACTTCCTCGTGACGCTCCAGACCGCCGCTGAGCAGCTGGCCGCGACAACCGGAGCCGATCGCGAGCTGTTCGTGCCGCTCGTGCGCGCCACGGTCGAGAACTGGGCCGCACTCGGCGGCGAACGCGCCCTGACCGGGCCTGTGGCGCGGGGAGATGAGGCCACCGTCGACGGCCAGCGCGAGGCGATCGCCGAGCGTTGCCCCGAGCTGCTGCCCCTGTTCGATGCCATGGTGCAGGCCACCCGCGCACTGGCGCGCCGAGAGGTAGTGGCGGCGTGAAGACGGTTCGCACGGTGGCGGAGCTCCGCGCGGCGTTGCTCAAGGACCGCCGGACCGGACGCGTGATCGGTCTCGTACCCACCATGGGCGCGCTGCACGAGGGGCACCTATCGCTGATTCGGGCCGCGCGGGCACAATCAGACGTGGTCGTGCTGTGGCTGTTCGTGAACCCGGCCCAGTTCAACGACGTGGCGGACCTCGATGCCTACCCGCGCGATGAGTCGGCCGATGGCGCCATCGCGGCCGAGCTCGGCGTCGACTACATGTTGGCGCCGCCGGCGTCGGAGGTGTACCCGCCGGGCTTTGCCACCACGGTGTCGATCGTCGGTCTCACCGACCGACTCGAGGGCGCCCACCGCGGTCGCGCCCATTTCGACGGGGTCACCACGGTGGTGACGAAGCTGTTCAACATGGTCGCCCCCGACATCGCGTACTTCGGCCAGAAGGACGCCCAGCAGGCGGTGGTGATCAAGCGTCTCGTCCGCGATCTGGATATGCCCGTCCGGATCGAGGTTTGCCCCACCGTCCGCGAGCCCGACGGGCTGGCCCTGTCCAGCCGCAACGTTCACCTGACCGCCGATCAGCGCGCCCGCGCGGCCGGGCTGCATCGGGCGCTGCAGGCGATCGCTCGCGCGATCGCGGCCGGCCAGCGCGATCCGGGTGCCGCCATCGCCGCGGGCCGCCGAGAACTTGCTGCGTCGGACATCGAGCCCGAATATCTGGAGCTCGTGGCCGCCGAGACGCTGGCTCCGATCGAGCAGGTCGAGGGTGAGTTGCTCGCCCTCGTGGCAGCTCGGTTCGGAGACACGCGTCTGATCGACAACCAGGTAATTGCCGTGCAGGAGGGACCGCGTGCCGTCGGCGTCCACGCCGGCGGGCAGATCATCAACGTCAATCGCGAGGTGGCGACTTCCCCGGAAGCGCCAACCGCCGCGTAAGTGAGGTCAAGTCGCATGTCCGCAACACCCAGAATCGTCGTCCCCGAGAGCCTCGATGCACCGCTGCCGATGACGCTGCCACGGCTGGCCGAGAAGAAGCTCCTCGGCGAGCAGATCGTGATGGTCACGGCCTACGACTATCCCTCGGCCCAGGTGGCCGAGGAATCCGGAGTGGACGTGGTGCTCGTCGGCGACTCGGGCGCGATGACCGTGCTCGGCTACCCGTCAACGGTGCCAATCTCCACTGAGGAGATGCTGATGCTCGCGGCCGCCGTGCGGCGCGGACTGCACACTCCGCTGATGGTCGGTGACCTGCCGTTCGGATCCTACGAGGCCTCCGACGAGCAGGCGGTCAACACCGCCCAGCGGTTCATCAAGGAGGCGGGCTGCGACGCGGTCAAGCTCGAGCGAGGCGGCACGAGCATCCAGCGCGCGCGGGCGATCGTCGACGCCGGCATCCCGGTCATGGGCCATGTCGGACTGACGCCGCAGACGGCCACCGCCCTCGGCGGCTACCGTGCCCAGGGGCGCACGGCAAGTCGGGCGCTGCAGGTCGCCAGCGACGCCCTTGGCCTCCAGGACGCGGGTTGCTTCTCGATCGTGTTCGAGGCGATCCCGGCCGCCGTCTCGGAGATCGTCATGGAGCGGCTCGAGATCCCGGTCATCGGAATCGGCGCCGGCGCGGCGACCGACGGACAGGTGCTCGTGTTCCATGACCTGCTCGGCATCTATGACGGCCACGCCCCGCGCTTCGCCAAGCGCTTTGCCGACATCAAGGCGCAGATGGTGGCCGGTGTGGCCGAATACGCCGCCGAAGTTCGCTCGGGAGCATTCCCCGGTCCGCAGCACACCTACTCGATCGACGAAGAGGAGCTGGTCGGACTCCGGGCGGGCATCGACGCCTTGGCATAGCGATTTCAACAGTCGGCGGCCCGGCCGAGGGGCGGGATGACTACCATCCTGCGCCATGCCGCGCCTCGCGCGAGTTTTCAGTCCACGCGACCGGATCTACTTCGAGTTGTTCGAGGAGGCCGGCCAGAACCTCCGCACCGCGGCAGATCTTCTCGATGAGCTGCTGACCAACTATCCGGACAGCAAGGACCTGGCGCAGGACATCCGCGACTGCGAGCACGAGGGCGACCGGATCACCCACGACATCATCGACCGGCTCAATCACACGTTCGTCACGCCGATCGACCGCGAGGACATCCTCGCGCTGACCTCCGCCCTCGACGACATCGTCGACTTCATCGAGGAGGTCGCCGACTATCTCGGCCTGTACAAGATCGAGGCTCCGATGGATCAATCGATCAAGCTGGCGCGGGTGCTGAAGGCCGCATCACATCAGATCTCCGATGCGATCCCGCATCTGCGCGGCTTCCGTGACATCTCGACCCACACGGTCGAGGTCAACCGGCTCGAGAACGAGGGCGACCGGATCACGCGCGAAGCTGTCGCCGCCCTGTTCGATGGCGGCATCGATCCGATGGTCGTGATCCGCTGGAAGGACCTGTACGAGCGGCTCGAGGCGGCCATCGACGCGACCGAGAAGGCTGCGTACCTGATGGAGGGGATAGTGATTAAAACTCGTAGCCGGCAGGTCGGGCCCGCCCGCCCCCTGACGGCCCCTGCGCTTCGCGCGAGTGCCGTCAGTGGACGGCGGCGCCCTCCCGCAACAGCCACGAGTGCCAAGGATGGAAAGCGTTCAGTACTCGATCTGCTTGAGCACGCGGGCTGGGGCTCCGGCGGCTATCGAGTATGGGGGGATGTCGGCGGTGACTACGGAGTTGGCGCCGATCACGCAGCGCTCGCCGATCGTCACTCCGCTGGTCACGACGACGTGGGCGCCGCACCAGACGTTGTCGCCGACGCGGGTCGGGCCCTTGGAGGTGAAGCCCTGCCAGGTGACCGGCACCTTGGGCTCGTCGAAGCGGTGGCTGGCGTCGGAGACGAAGCAGCCGTTGGCGAACATGCAGTGATCGCCGATCTCGACCAGCTCGGCCGCGGCGACCATGACGCCCAGATTGAGGAAGCTGCCGGCGCCGATTCGCACGCGGGCCGCTGCGGGCGCGGTGATCCACACGTTCGGCTCGAACAGCACGCCCACGCCGAGCTCCAGGCGGCCCTCGAGGAGCGCCTCGAGCACGTTGCCGTGGACGGGCCAGCGCACGAAGGCTCCCCGGCGGGCGACCTCCCAATGGATCCGCGCGCGGTTCCAGGGCAGCGAGTTCTGCTCGTACCAGCGCCATTTCTGGGCCCAGAGCTTGAGCCGGTCCGGGTCGATCACGCACCTCCGGCGTTCAGCCGGCCGCCACCGCCGCCCGCTTGCCGCGCGCGCTCCGCCGGCGCGCCCGCACCGGCAGCAGATCGGCCAGAAAACGCCCGGTGTACGAATCGGCGACCTGGGCCACCTGCTCGGGCGTACCGCGGGCGATCACACGTCCGCCCTCGTCGCCCCCCTCGGGACCGAGATCGATCAGTTGATCGGCGACCTTGATCACGTCGAGGTTGTGCTCGATCACCACGACCGAATTGCCGGCTTGCACCAGCCGGTCGAGCACCTCGAGCAACCGCTGGATGTCGGCAAAGTGCAGGCCCGTGGTCGGCTCGTCGAGGATGTAGATCGTCCGGCCGGTGGCGACCTTGCACAGCTCGGCGGCCAGCTTCACCCGCTGCGCCTCGCCACCCGACAGGGTGGTCGCCGGCTGCCCGAGTCGCATGTAGCCAAGCCCGACGTCGTTGAGCGTCTCCACCCGCCGGCGGATCTTGGGAATGTGGGCGAAGAACGCGAGCGCCTCCTCGATCGGCATCTCGAGGACATCGGCGATCGTCTTGCCCTTGAAGCGGACCTCGAGCGTCTCGCGGTTGTAGCGCTTGCCGTGGCACTGTTCGCAGGGCACATAAACGTCGGGGAGGAAGTGCATCTCGATCTTGATCTGCCCGTCGCCGCGACATATCTCGCAGCGGCCGCCCTTGACGTTGAACGAGAACCGGCCCGGCTTATAGCCCCGCGCGCGGGCCTCCTGGGTCTTGGAGAACAGGTCCCGGATCTGGTCGAACAGGCCGATGTAGGTGGCCGGGTTGGACCGCGGAGTCCGGCCGATCGGCGACTGGTCGACCGAGATGATCTTGTCGAGCTGCTCGAGACCCGTGATCCGCTTGTGCACCCCGGCCCGCTGACGAGTGCGGTGGAGCCGGTTGCCCACCGCCTTGTACAGGACCTCGTTGACCAGCGTTGACTTGCCCGAGCCCGACACCCCCGTCACGCAGCACAGGACGCCCAGCGGGAGCTTTACGTTGATGTCCTTGAGGTTGTGCTGGGCCGCGCCCTCGATGCTCACGTAGCCGGACGGCCTGCGCCGGCGCTTGGGCGTCTCGATCGTCCGGGTCCCGGCCAGGAACTGCCCGGTCAGCGATTCGGGGACGAGCGAGACCTCCTCGGCCGTTCCTTCCGCGACCACATAGCCGCCGTGCTCGCCCGCCCCGGGACCCATGTCGACCAGGTGGTCGGCCGCGCGCATCGTCCCCTCGTCGTGCTCGACCACGAGCACCGTGTTACCGAGCCCCCGCAGCCGCTCGAGCGTGGCGATCAGCTTTGCGTTGTCGCGTTGGTGCAGCCCGATAGACGGCTCATCGAGGATGTACAGCACGCCGACCAGCGAGGAGCCGATCTGCGTGGCCAGCCGGATCCGCTGCGCCTCGCCGCCCGACAGCGTCGACGCCGCTCGCTCCATCGAGAGATACCCGACGCCGACGTTCTCCAGGAACTGGAGCCGCTCCTCGATCTCCCGCAGCACCAGCCGCGCGATCCGGCGGTCGTGCTCTGGCAGGTCGAGTCCACGCACCCACTCGAGCGCCCGCTGCGCCGACAGCCCGACGAACTCGTGAATCGGCGTTCCGCTGACCAGGACCGCCCGCGACTCGGGCCGGAGCCGCGCGCCCTTGCAGTCCGGGCAGGGCCGCAGCGTCATGAACTCCTCGATCTTCTCGCGCGAGAACTCCGACTCGGTCTCGCGGTAGCGCCGCTCGAGGTTGGGCACGATCCCCTCGAACGTCGTCGCGTATGAGCGCCGGCGCCCGAACCGGTTGCGGTAGGAGACCTGGATCCGCTGGCCGTTGGTCCCGTAGAGGAAGAAGTCCTGTGCCCCCTCGGGCAGATCACCCCACGCTGTCTCGAGATCCACCGCGTAGCGCTCGGCGATGGCCTGCGTCAGCTGTTCGTAGTAGTCGGATGCGCTGACCGCCCACGGCGCGATCGCGCCCTCCCCGATCGACAGCGTCGGATCCGGTACGACCAGCTCGGGATCGATCTCCATCTGCGAGCCCAGGCCGGTGCACCGCGGACACGCCCCGTGTGGCGAGTTGAAGCTGAAGATCCGCGGCTCGAGCTCGATCAGGCTCGGGCCGTGGACGGGACAGGCGAACTTCTCCGAGTAGGTCTGGATCTGCCCGGAATCGACCAGCTCGATCTCGACCAGCCCGTCGGCCAGCGCCACCGCGGTCTCGATCGAGTCCGCGAGTCGCTTGCGCAGCTCTCCCTTCATCACCAGCCGGTCGACGACGACCGCGATGTCATGCTTGTACTTCTTGTCGAGCACGATCTCCTCGTCGAGCCGACGCAGTTCGCCGTCGACCTTGACGCGCGTGAACCCCTCGCCGCGAAACTCCTCGAGCTGCTTGCCGTACTCGCCCTTGCGACCCCGGACGATCGGCGCCAGGACCATGAACCGCGTGGCCTCGGGCAGCTCCATGACCTGGTCGATGATCTGCTCGGCCGACTGACCGGTGATCGGGCGTCCACAGATGTGGCAGTGGGGATGGCCGATCCGCGCCCACAGCAGCCGGAGGTAGTCGTAGATCTCGGTCACCGTGCCCACCGTCGAGCGCGGGTTGCGCGAGGTGGTCTTCTGGTCGATCGATATCGCCGGCGACAGACCCTCGATCGAGTCGACGTCGGGCTTGTCCATCTGCCCGAGGAACTGGCGCGCGTAGGCCGACAGCGATTCGACGTACCGCCGCTGCCCCTCGGCGTAGATCGTGTCGAACGCCAGCGAGGACTTGCCCGAGCCCGACAACCCCGTGATCACGGTCAACGAGCCGCGCGGGATCGCCACTGTGACGTCCTTTAGGTTGTGTTCCCGGGCTCCCGCGACGACCAGTTTGTCCACATAAACCAGTCTAGTTGGTCGAACAGACGTTCGACCGGCCCGAACTCCGCACAATGGGCAGTTCGGCCTGCCCGCGGCCCCTATCCCTCGACGCTGGCGTACACCTCGTCGAGCAGGCCGCTCCGGTTGGCGAGCTCGAAGTTCTCCGACAGGTAGCGGTCGGTTTCCTCGCGCGGGCTTCCGTTGAGGGCCATGTTCAGGGCGATCAGCCGGGCGCCCTCGGCGTCGTCCGCCCCCTGGCCGATCGGCTCGGCCACGGCGCCCTGGAACCCGTTCTCCTCCTCCTCGGCCAGGTCGGCGGCGGGGCTGTGCTCCCCGGCCGGCTCCGACGGTGCGCCCGCCTCCGGATCCTCCGGCGCGGCCGGCGCGGGGGCCTCGGCGGCCGCCGCCTCGACCTCGGGGAGCGCGGGCGCCTTGTCGGCGGCACCGGCGGGCTCGGGCTCGAAGCGGCCGCGCGGGGCGACGGCGTCGCGTACCTCGCGCAGGTTGCCCTCGAGCAGCTGCAGGTCGGCGTTGAGTCGGTTGGAGCCGGTACGCAGCGACTCAATCAGGGCCCCAAGCTCGCTCTCCATCGCGTCGAGCCGCTGCAGCATCGACGAAGTCGACTCGGACACGTTGCCCACGTATTCGCGGGCCTGGGCCGTGGCCTGCTCGCGGGTGCTCTGGGCCTCGCTGCTCGCCTCAGTGCGGATCTCGCTGGCCTCTTCCTCGGCCTGGCGCTGGATCTCGGCGGCGCTGGTCTCGGCGGCCTCGACGATCGTGCGAACCTGCTCGCTGGCGGCCGACGCGAGTGTCTCGGTCCGACGCCGCGCCGACCGCTTGAGCTCGTCGAGCTCGTCGGCGACGCTCGCGAGGTGGCTATCAACGGCGTCGGGGTCGTAGCCCCGACGGCCGATGGGGAAGTCCTTCTTCTCGATGCTCTGTCGGTCGAGGGCCACGCGCACTACCTCCATCTCAAGGTCTCAGGGGCAACCGGGGGGCAGCCTACCGCTCTCAGCGGACTGGCGGTGCGCATGCCGTCCGCTCGGCATCCGGCCTCGCTAAGCAGTCGGTGTACGCGACATTCTGCCGTCAGCGATCGCCTGGTCGAGAGCCCTCTTCAGATCGCGGATCTCGTCCCGCAGCTTGGCGGCGTACTCGAATCGCAACTCCTCGGCCGCGGCCAGCATCTCCTCCTCGAGCTCGACGATCGTCTTCTCGATCTCAGCCGGCGGCATCCCGTCGGTGGGCCGGGGGCGTCGCCGGCGAGAGCGCGGAACCTTGGAATCCGACTGGAGGAACTCGGCGATGTCGGAGATTCCCTTGACGATCGTCTCGGGCGTGATCCCGTGCTGTTCGTTGTACTCGCGCTGGATCGCGCGTCGGCGGTCGGTCTCCTCGAGCGCCGCGCGCATGGCGGCGGTCTCCTTGTCCGCGTACATCAGCACCTTGCCCTCGATGTTGCGGGCGGCGCGCCCGATCGTCTGGATCAGCGATGTCTCGCCGCGCAGGAAGCCCTCCTTGTCGGCGTCGAGGATGCCCACGAGCGACACCTCGGGAAGGTCGAGCCCCTCGCGAAGCAGGTTGACCCCGACCAGCACATCGAACTCGCCCAGGCGGAGCTCTCGGATGATCTGGATCCGCTCGAGGGTGTCGACCTCAGAGTGCAGGTAGCGGACGCGGAAGCCCATCTCGAGCAGATAGTCGGTCAGATCCTCGGCCATCTTCTTGGTCAGCGTGGTCACCAGCGTCCGCTCGTCGCGGTCCACGCGACCGCGGATCTCGTTCATCAGGTCGTCGATCTGGTTGCGCGTCTCGCGCACCTCGACCTCGGGGTCGACGATGCCCGTCGGGCGGACGATCTGCTCCACCACGCGCGAGGAGTGGGTGCGCTCGTACTCGCCCGGCGTGGCGGACACGAACACGATCTGCGGGGTGATGGAGAGGAACTCCTGGAAGGTCTGGGGGCGGTTGTCGAGCGCGCTGGGCAGGCGAAAGCCGTAATCGACCAGCGTCTGCTTGCGCGACCGGTCGCCCTCGTACATGCCTCCGATCTGCGGCACCGTCTGGTGGGACTCGTCGATGAAGCAGACGAAGTCGTTGGGGAAATAGTCGAGCAGGCAGTACGGGCGGTCGCCGGGGCGGCGGCCATCGAGGATGCGGCTGTAGTTCTCGATCCCGCTGCAGAAGCCGAGCTCGCGCAGCATCTCCATGTCGTACTGGGTGCGCTGGCGCAGGCGGTGGGACTCGAGCAGCTTGCCCTGCGCCTCGAGCTCGGTACACCGCTCATTGAGTTCGCGCCCGATCTCCGCCACCGAGTCCTCGATCATGCCCTCGCGCACGTTGTAGTGCGAGGCGGGCCAGATTCCCACGTGCTCGATGTCCTCCTGGAGAATCTCCCCGGTCAGCGGGTCGAACTCCTGGAGCATCTCGACCTCATCGCCGAACAGCACGATGCGGTAGGCGGTCTCGGCATAGGCGGGGAAGATCTCGAGGGTCTCGCCGCGGACGCGGAAGGTCCCGCGGGCCAGTGCGGTGTCGTTGCGCGTGTATTGGATCGAGACCAGCTTGCGCAGCAGCGCGTCCCGGTCGATGAACTCGCCCTTGCGCAGCGTCTGGAGGTTCTCGTCGTAGGTCTCCGGCGAACCCAGGCCGTAGATGCACGACACGCTGGCCACGATCAGGACGTCCCGGCGGGCGAACAGCGCTGCCGTGGCTGAGTGGCGCAGGCGGTCGATCTCCTGGTTTATGGCCGAGTCCTTCTCGATGTACAGGTCCTTGCTCGGGACGTACGCCTCGGGCTGGTAGTAGTCGTAGTAGGAGACGAAGTACTCGACCGCGTTGCGGGGGAAGTAGGTCCGGAACTCGTTGCACAGCTGCGCGGCCAGCGTCTTGTTGTGGGCGATCACCAGTGCCGGCTTCTGCAGCCGCTCGACCGTCGCCGCCATCGTCATCGTCTTGCCGGTTCCGGTGGCGCCCAGGAGCGTGAGGTAGCGCTCGTTTGCGTTCACGCCCTCGGCCAGCTGATCGATCGCCGCGGGCTGGTCCGCCGTCGGGCTGTAGGCCGCATCGAGCTCAAATTTGGGCATCTGTGGTGAGCGTAGCGGGGGATGCGGGCGATTTCTGTCCGCAATGTGACGGAGGAGCGGGCGGTACCGGCCCCGGCGGTGGCGCGCCCTGGATTCGTCACTATCGCCTCGAGCGCGCGGTCGAGGCTGACGTTCACGGCGTGGTGCGCCGTGTTCGTCACACTCGAGCCGAAGGTCGCGGCGAGACTGACGTTTTCCGGGCCGGGCAATCGCGGCACGGCTGTTCCCGATCGCCGAGCGCCACACCTATACTGGCCCGCCGTGCACCCGTTTCGCCAGTTCACGGGCGCCGCACGACATGGGGCCGCCCGGGCCGTCCGCAGGCTTGGACTCGCGACACGATCTGATCTCGATCGGCTGTGCGCCGAATCCCGCCCGCCGATGCCCGATCTGGCCGCGCGCATCGACGAGCTCATCAAGCGCGTCGCCGCGCTCGAGCACGCCCAGAGCATCGCCGGCCCCGACGTCTCGGAACTGAAGGATCTGGCCGCTATCGAGGCGCTGGGTCGATGGGTCCGGCATGTCGATCTGGACACCGACACGCTCGTGTCGGTGGTCCTCCCCACCTGCGACCGTCCGCTCCATCTCGCCCGCGCGATCCGGTCCGTGCTGGCTCAGCGCTATCAGCACCTCGAGCTGCTCGTGGTGCAGGATGGCGACTGTAGCGAGATCGCGCCGGTGATCGAGGCGGCCGACGACCCCCGCATCAGATCGCTGCGGATCGCCAAGGCAGGCGTCTGCGCCGCGCGCAACGCGGCCCTGAGCGCGGCGGCCGGTGAGATCATCGCCTACCTGGACGACGACAACGCCATGGACCCCGACTGGCTCTACGCGGTCGTATGGGCGTTCGAGCAGCGCCCCGAGGTGGACGTCCTCTACGGAGCGTTTGCGATCGATGATGTCTTGCCTGGGTCAGGCTCCGGCTCGGGCGCCCTACCGCGGATCGTCCTGGCCGGGTGGAGCCGCGAGGCGCTCCGTCGGGACAACCTGGCCGACATGGGGGCGATCGCTCATCGCGCCGGCCTACCGGGTGCGTGGTTCGACGAGGGCCTGCGCGAGATGGGCGACTGGGATCTGCTGGTCCGATTGACCGCGGCTGCCGATCCCCTCGTGCTGCCGGCCGTGGCCTGTTACTACACGACCGATGCCCCGGCTCGCCTCACCGGCGGCCCGACCAGTGCCGCCGATCGGGCCACTGTCCTGGCCCGCGCCGCCGGGGGCCTGCCGCCGATGCAAGGATCCGGCCGGTGACCCGCTCCCCCCGCGTCCTCATGCTCGGCTTCGATGCCATGGACCCGGGGATCACGACGGAGATGGCGGCCAGGGGGCAACTCCCCGCCTTCGCGGGTCTGCTCGAGGGCGCGGCGCGCTGCCCCACCGAGAATCCGTTCGGCCTGTTCGTCGGGACGCTGTGGTCGACCTTCTTCACGGCCAGCACGGCAGCTACAACCGGCTTCTACTGCTGGGAGGAGATCGTCCCCGGGTCCTACGAGAAGCGGCTGACCACCCCCACGTCGATCCGTGGCATCCCCTTCTGGGAGACGGTCAGCCGGGCCGGTCGGCGAGTGGCCGTGCTCGACGTCCCCCACTCGCGCGCACAAGCACCATTGAACGGTGTCCAGGTCTCCGAGTGGGGGTGTCATGACCGGCACTTCGGCCTGCGTTCACATCCACCCGACCTGGCCTCCGAGGTCATCGCGCGCTTCGGCCCCCACCCGATCCTCGGGTCCGACCCATTTGCCGTCCGCGAATGGGCTCCCGACGACTACCTCTTCCGCGAACGAGGGCTCCGATCCGGCGACGAGGAGCGGCAGCTTCTAGCCGGACTCCTGGCCGGAGCCGAGGCCAAGACTCGGCTGTCGCGCTCGATCCTCGACGACGGTCCATGGGATCTGTTCGTCAGCGTTTGGGCCGAGTCCCACTGCAGCGGGCACCAGTCCTGGCACGTGCGGGATCCGGACCATCCACGCCACGACCCGGAGTTGCTGCGCAGCATGGGCGATCCGCTGCAGCAGATCTATCGGCGCATGGACGCGGCGCTCGGCGAGCACCTGGCGGCGGTCGATGATGAGACCACCGTGCTCGTCCTGCTCAGCCACGGGATGGGACCCCACTACGACGCCACCCACCTGCTGCCCGAGATCCTTCGGCGGCTGGATGGCGCCTACAGCGCCCGGACCTCGCGGGCATGGCAGGGACGGGCGCTCGGCAGCGTCTGGCTCGCGTTTCCGCCAAGAGGTCGTGCGGCCGCCGGGCCCCTGATCACCCCGGTACTGGCCAAGCGGGCTGCGCGGCGGCACCTACGAGCTGCGGAAGAGAACGACACCGAGGCCGAGCGCCGCCGGCAGCGCTTCTTCATGGCGCCCAACAACTACGTCTTCGGCGGCGTGCGGATCAACCTGCGCGGTCGCGAGCCCGACGGCAAGGTATCCCCGGGCGCCGAGTTCGACCAGCTCTGCCGGCGCCTGGCGGAGGACCTTCTGGCCATTGTCAACGTGGACACCGGGGCGCCCGTCGTGCGCCGGGTGGAGCGCACCGACAGGTATTACCGCCGCGATCCGCTCGACGCACTGCCCGACCTGTTGCTCGAGTGGAATCACGACCGTCCCGTGGAGACGATCTGGTCGCCGCGCTTCGGGCTCGCGCACGGTGTCTACTCACAGTGGCGCAGCGGGGATCACCGCCCGGGCGGCATGTTGCTGGCGCGGGGGCCGGACATCGTCGCGGGGCGCGAGCATCGGCGGCTGGCGATCCAGGACCTCGCGCCGTCGATCGCGGCCCGGCTTGGCGTCTCGCTGCCCGACGTGGACGGCGTCCCGGCCGCCTGGCTGAGCGGTGAGCGTGCAACCGATCCGTCGCGCCGCGCTGTCGAGGAACCGACCCGGTAGCATTCGCCGCCGTTGTGAGCCGGTTGTTCGCACCGGGGTGTCTGTTGCCGTAGCGTTGCTCGCGGCCATGCCGGCGTCCGCTGACGCCCAGCCGCAACCGCTGCTGACCGACGGGGCGGTGACGTCGATCGCCACCTCGCCGTCGACCGTGTTCCTCGGCGGGACGTTCTCGCGAGTGAGCGCGAAGCCGATCGGCGAGGCGGCCACCATCGACACGACCAGCGGGGCGGCGAGTTCGACCGCGGCGCCGCTCACCGGCGGGGTGGTTACCACCACGGCCCCCGACGGGTCCGGTGGCTGGTTTCTCGGCGGCACTTTCACCGCCGTCGACGGCAGGCCACGAACCGGACTCGCACACCTACTCCCGGACGGCTCCGTGGACCCGGCCTTCGACCCCACGGTCACGGGGACGATATCGGCGCTCGCCGTGTCGGGAGCAACTCTCTACGTCGGTGGTGCGTTGACGATCGGCAGCTCAGAGCAATATCGCCGCGCTCGACACGAGCGACGGCGCCCCCGCCGGCGGCGTCAGCGTGAGCGCCAACGGCCCGGTCAACGCGTTGCTGCTGTCGGGCGCGACGCTCTATATGGGCGGCTCGTTCACCACCGTGGACTCGGTGACGCACGACGGCGTCGCCGGGATCAATGCCGCCGACGGGACACTGGTCTCGGCCTTCGCACCCGACGTCGACATCGCAGCGAGCCCCAAGAACACGGTCGACGCGCTCGCGCTGTCAGACACCACCCTGTATATCGGTGGCCAGTTCAGCCGAGTCGACAGCCGGCCACGGGTAGCCGTCGCGGCGCTAAGTACCGCCGACGGCAGCGTCTCCCAT
The DNA here is from genome assembly GCA_963737535.1 of uncultured Solirubrobacterales bacterium. Classification (GTDB taxonomy): domain Bacteria; phylum Actinomycetota; class Thermoleophilia; order Solirubrobacterales; family Solirubrobacteraceae; genus Palsa-465. The sequence goes on along the minus strand of CAVTTU010000033.1, from coordinate 110,440 downwards.
TCGTTCGACGCCGATACCACGAACGGCTACGTTCGCGCCCTCGCCGTTTCCGGGAGCTCGTTGTACGTCGGCGGCCAGTGGTCCGACGGCACGAGCACGCACACGCTGGCCGCGCTCAGCACGGCAAACGGCGACGTGCTCAGCACGTTCAACGTCACGCTGGCCGGCCACGATCCGCTCACGTCGGCGTCGGTGTCGGCTCTGCTGGTCTCGGGCAACACGCTGTATGTCGCCGGCTACTTCTCGAGCGTCAACTCGACCGCGCGCTACAACCTGGTCGCCGTCAGCTCGACCAGCGGCGTCCTGATCGCAGGGTGGCACCCCGACCCTGGTGGGCTCGTCGACACGATCGCGCTCTCGGGCAGCCAGCTCGAAGCCGGCGGTGATGTGCGGTTCCTCGGCGGAACACCGCGCAACAATCTCGCCGCGGTCAATACCGCCAGCGGGGCGCTCGTCACCACGTTCGCTCCGAGCCTCAGCGGCGAGGGGGTCGCCGCGCTGCTGCTCTCGGGAGGCACGCTGTATGCCGGCGGGCAGTTCAATGCTCCCGGCGGACGGTTCAACCTCGTCGCACTGGGCGCGACCAACGGTGCTCCGATTCTCGCCTTCAACCCCGCCGTCAACGGCTACATCAACGCGATGGCGCTGTCGGGCGCGACGCTCTACATCGCCGGTGGGATCAACGCGGTGGACGGCGCGGTCCGATACAACCTCGCGGCCGTCAGTGCCACCGACGGGGCCTTGGTCTCGGGCTTTGCCCCGACGGTCGGGAATCTCGCGGCCTTCATACGCGCCCTGGCGCTCGACGGCGGCACGCTGTACTTCGGCGGACAGTTCAGCGGCGTCGATGGCGACGGCACACGCAGCGATCTGGCCGCCGTCCGAGCCAGCGACGGGACACTCGTGACCACATTCAATCCCCGGCCCAACGGCGCCGTGCGGGCGATCGTGGCATCGGAGGCGAAGTTGTATGCCGGCGGCAGCTTCAGCTCGATCGGTGGCGCTCCGGCATCTGGCCTGGCCGCACTCAATGCGCTCAGCGGCGGACAGCTGAACTCGTTCCGGCCCACCGTCAACGGCTCCACGCTGAGCCTGTATCTATCCGGTCCCACGACCCTGTACGCGGGCGGCGTCTTCTCACAGGTCGACGGGAAGCCGCGTGCCGACCTCGCGGCCCTGAACGCGGCCACGGGCGCCCTTTCCTCGCAGGGCACACCCGGCGCCGTAGGCGTGTTCGTCAGCTCGACGCTGATGGGCGATGGTCTGTACGCGCTGGGGCAATCGGGCGCCACCATGTACGCGGGCGGACCGGTGCTCCAGTTCGGCTCGATCCAAGCCGGAGGGTTCGGTTCCTTCGCCGGCACGATCCCACCCAAACCGCCGGTGAGTACGGCCCGTCCCGTCATATCCGGGCAGCCGCTCCCGGGCCACCTGGCGCACTGCTCAACCGGCCGCTGGATCAACCAGCCCACCCACTTCGTCTATCGATGGAGCCGCCAGGGCCACGCCATACCGGGCGCGCAGACCTCGTCCTACGCGGTGCAGATAGCCGACGAGGCACAGTCGCTGACGTGCACGGTCACGGCCTCCAACATCGCCGGTTCGGGGCTCCCGACGACCAGCGCCGGCGTGCAGGTGGTGCATTCGGGAACGCTCACCTGCCCGCGGCCGAGCGGCCAGCTGACGCCGCACAGGCTCGGCCCGATCGCGCTCGGGCTAACCCGCCAGCAGGTTCACAGCAAGCTCCAGCGGCACACGCCACGGGGCAAGAACATCGACCAGCTCTGCCTGTTCGGAGGCTGGGGGATCGACGTCGCCTACCAGACCAACAAGGTCGTCCTGGCGCTCACCTCCAACCCAGCCTACGCGTTGCGCGCGATAGCACCCGGCGCCAGCCTGACCCAAGCCGCGGCCGACATGAAGCTCGGGCGGGCGATCCACACGCACTACGGCGATTTCTATCTCGCCCGCGGCCAGGTACTGAAGGTGCGCGCGCGGATCGTCCAGGAGGTCGGGATCGCCGCCAAGCAGCTCACCCGCAAGCAGCTCCAGCGCTTCGGGACCGCCTGAGCGCGCGCGCCCTAGTGGTAACCGAGCTCGCTGGCGTACGACTGGCGGTAATCGTGCTGGGCGTGCACGACCCTGGTGACGTAATCGCGCGTCTCCGGAAACGGTATGCGCGCCACGGTCAGCTTCCGGTGGCGGGCCCGTGCCTGCGCCAGCCAGCGATCAACGTTGGACTCGCCGGCATTGTAGGCCGCCAGGGCTAGCATCGTGTCGCCCCCGTACCGACCGAGCAGGTAGCGCAGGTAGTAGCTCCCGTAGGCGATATTTACCTGCGGCTTGGCCAGGTCGGACACCCTGAACGTGGTCGCCCCGGAACGGTGGGCGAGGAACTCCGCCGTGGCGGGCAGGATCTGCATCAGGCCCTCGGCTCCGGCCGACGACGGGCGCGGGTCGAACTTGGTCTCGGCGTAGATGACGCCGGCGATGAGCGCGGGATCGAGGTGCTTCTCGGCCGCCTGCTGGCGGATCACATCGGCATTGGTCAGCGGCAGGGTGAACTCGGTCACGGCCTTGCGGAACAACGGCATGGCCAGCACCACGGCGACCACGACCAGGCCCACGAGCGCCAGGAGCAGAACCGAACGCCGCCGGCGCACGGCGGTCCTCCTGCGCTGGGCCGCCCGGCGAGCGGAGTCGCGGCGCTGCGAGACGGTGGCGGCGGGCGGACTCAAGGCTCTAGGTTCTCAAGGACGTCCGACAGCTTGTCCTCAAGCTGCTCCACCGTCCCGTCGTTGACAACTGCGTAGGTTGCCCGCATGGCTTTATCCTGCTGAGATAATTGCCGCGCTGACCGTTCTTCAAGCGCGTGGTGGCCTCGCGCGCCTGCCCGATCGGATCGCAGCTGTTCGTCGGCGACGATGGCCACGGTGGCATCAAACGCGCCTTCCATGCCAGCCTCGAACAGTAACGGCACCTCGACCACCGCGGCGCAAGGAATCGGCCGCCGCGTCTCGAGCTCGTCGCGCCATGCGGCAATCTTGGCCCCGACCCGCGGCCACAGGAGGCCCTCCAGCCACGCGCGGTCCTCGGGGGTGGCGAAGGCGCGTCGCGCCAGCGCCGGGCGATCGACGACGCCGCCCGGCGCGACCTCGGATCCGAACCGCCTACTCACCGCCGCTCGGACCTCGTCGTCGTCGTAGAGATCATGGACTACCTGATCGGTCGAGAGCACCGCAGCGCCGAGCCGCTCGAGCGCTTGAAGGGCAGTCGATTTTCCGGCCGCGATCCCGCCCGTCAGCCCGATGAACGGGATCTTCAGGCTTCGGTGTCCTCCGGCTGCGCCGGCTCGGCCACGGGCTCGGTAGCCGCGTCTTGGTTGGGGTCCTGAACGTCGGGCTCCGAGTCGGCGGAGGCATCGGCCGCCGGAGCCGCCTCGGCGGAGACATCCGCGACAGGAGCCGCCTCAGCGGAGACATCCGCGACAGGAGCCGCCTCAGCGGAGACATCCGGCGACAGGAGCCGCCTCAGCGGAGACATCCGCGACAGGAGCCGCCTCAGTGGAGGCATCCGCTGCGGGCTCGGCCTCGGCCATAGCGCTCGCGTCGGCTTCCTCGAGGGACGTCGTGTCATCGCTGGCCGCGAACACGTCCTCGGACAGGCCGAGCTCGGGCACGTCGTCGAGGTCGGTCGCGTCACCCTCGGCCGGCGGGACGATTGGACGCACGGGCAGCACCTGGCCCTCGACCCGCTTGATCGACAACGACAGGCGACGCCGTTCGGAGTCGATCTCCAGGATCTTGACCCGCACCGGATCGCCGGGCTGGATGATCTCGCGCGGATTCTCGACGTGATGCTGGGCCAGCTCGGAGATGTGGACCAGGCCCTCGACCCCGTCGAGGATCTCCACGAAGGCACCGAAGGTGACCACCTTGGTGACCACGCCCTCGAGCTCGTCGCCGATGTTGTAGGTGTCGACCACGCGCTGCCACGGGTCCTCCTGGGTCTGCTTGAGCCCCAGCGAGATCCGCTGGCGGTCGCGATCGATATCGAGCACCTTGACGCTGACCGTGTCACCGATGGAGAGGATCTCCGACGGGTGGTTAACGTGCGACCAAGAGAGTTCCGAGATATGGATAAGGCCATCGATCCCGTCGAGATCGACAAAGGCGCCGAAGTCGACAATGTTGGAGATCGTGCCCTCGACCACCTGGCCGGGCTGGAGCCGGTCGAGGATCCGCTCGCGGTCCTCCTTACGCTGCTCCTCGAGCACGGCGCGGCGGGAGAGAACCACGTTGTTGCGCGACCGGTTCAGCTCAATCACCTTGCACTCGATCGCCTGGCCCATGTAGTCGTCGAGGTTGGGGACGCGACGGATGTCGACCAGGGAGGCGGGCAGGAAGCCGCGCACTCCAAGGTCGATGATCAGCCCGCCCTTGACGACCTCGATCACCGTCCCCTCAACCGGCTCTCCGGATTCCGCTGCGCTCTCGATCCGGCGCCACGCCTTCTCGAAACGGGCGCGCTTCTTGGACAGGATCAGGCGGCCGTCCTGGTCCTCCTTGGTCAGGACCAGCGCGTCGACCTCCTCGCCGAGGCTGACCTCGTCGCCGGGGTCGACCGATTTGCGAATCGACAGCTCGCTGGAGGGGATTACCCCCTCGGACTTGTAGCCGATATCGACCAGCACCTCGTCGTTGTCGATCCGGACGACGTGGCCGGTGACGACATCTCCTTCCTGGAAGGGATGGAGCGTGGCGTCGTAGTTGGGAACGATCTTGCCGTCGATCTCGAGCAATAGGCCGTTGGAGCCTTCTACGACCTTTGCATTCGATTGATCGGGGGGCGTCAGGGTTGTTGTTGAAGACATGAGTTCGTCGGAGGATAGCCGGGTATTGCCTTGCGGGCCCTCCGTATCATCAAATCTTCATGCCCAGGCGAGCAACGAAGCGCGGCGAAGAGCGGACTGCGCTGCAACGAGACTGCGACGTCTTGATCTGTGGCGCCAGCTTTGCCGGCCTGGCCGCGGCCCGCGAGCTCGCCGGCAGCGGCGCCGATGTGCTGCTCATCGACCGCTACGAGATCGGCGAACGACAGACGTCGGCGTGTGGAATTCCGACCGCCTGGCTGGGGGCGATGGGGCTGCACGAAGCCGCTCAACAGGAGTTCGGCGAACTGGTCATCCACACTCCGTACACGACGGTCAATTACGACCTTCCGTGGACGTTCTCGACCTTTGACTACCGCACTTTGTGCGGGCTGCTGGCCGGCCAGGGCTCGTTCGAGTTCGAGACGGCAAAGGTCGACGGCCGGACCGCAAACACCGTCCGCACGGACCGCGGGGAGATCCGGGCTCCGCTGATCGTCGATGCCCTCGGGTGGCGCCGGCTGCTCGGCGCGGGCGCGAACATCCAGCCGCCCGATGCGCTCCTGTCGCGCGGACTCGAGGTTCATCCGTTCGGCTCGGGCCGCGACCTCGAGGTTTGGATAGACCGCTCCTATGTCCCGGCCGGATACGGCTGGAGCTTCCCCGCCGATGGCGAGCTGCGGATCGGCGTCGGGTCGTTTGACCCCCGCTTTCACGTTCGCGAGCCGACCGAACGGCTGGCTCGCGACCTGGCCGCCGACCGCGTGCGCTATCAGGGCAACTGGATTCCCCACGCGCTGCGCGATGCCACCGAGGACGGCGTGTTCTTCGCCGGGGACTCGGCCGGGCACTGCCTGCCCCTGACGGCCGAGGGAATCCGCACGGCACTGTACTTCGGCCTGGCCTGCGGGCGCGAGCTCCGAGCCGTCGTCGACGGTCACCAGTCGCAGGCCCAGGCGCTGGCGCGCTACCACGCATTCTCGGCCAGCCATTCGCGGCCCTTCCACTGGTTGCTGAAGGTCCAGCGCCTGGTGCCTCGCGTGGCTCCGCGCCTGCTCGCCCAGGCCCTCCGGACGATGGAACCGAAGCGGTTCATCGACTGGTCGTTCGGCCACTATCTGGGGATCGCTCATCCGGACTTCGTCGCCTCGGGCCGCACGCCGGCGCTGGCCGTGGTGTAAAGGCCGCGCCGGGCTTCGCCCGCGCGGCCCGTGGGGTGGCTATCGCCGAATCCGGATCTTCCGAGCCGCGAACGCCCACAGTGCGTCACGGTCGCTTGTGCGCAGCACCACGCGGTAGAGCCCGGGCCGCCTGAACGCGTGTTTGGGTCGCCGTCCGTGGCCAGTGTGGTGTTTGCCGAAGAACCACGTATAGGAGGTGACGCGCGCGTTCGGGTCGGAACCGCGGCCGGTGAATCTGATCGCCGCGCCGGCGCGCACCCGGGTGGGGGCGGCGATCGAGGCGTGGATCGGCCGTGCTCGCGGCTGGCACGACCGCTGCCGGTTGCTCCACTCCTCCTGGAGGTAGTAGTGGTGGTCGTTGATCGTCTCGTCGTAGGTGCCATCACCGCTGCCGCCGAGCGGATAGCCGAAATCGGTGAGGCAGAGGTCGGCTTCCTCCTCTGAGTTGCCGTCGATCCAGGCGGTACCGAACGGGTCGGTGACGGTCTCGTTGTGCTCGTGGCTGAGTGTCGAGATCGTCGGGTCGGCCGCACTGCCGTTGGGGCGTGCGTTCTCCGACTGGCAGTGGCCGGCAAGGGCGTTATACGGCAGTACGGCATAGAGCAGCCCGTCGGGCGTGGAGGAGTGATAGCCGCAGTAGCTGCCCGGAGTCGTGCCACCGAGCGAGCAGTCGTCAGGCCCGGTGAACTCGCAGCTTCCGAGCCCGCGCGGGGTGAGGAGGAAGTAGATGTCGCGGCTGGTGCCGGGCAGGTGGTGGGTCCTGACCACGCGACTGATCTCGTTCTCGATCTGCTGGTCATCGACGCAGTGGGTCCAGTGGGGTGCCGTCTGCGGCTCCGCACAACTGTTCACCCGGGGAAGGCGGTCTTTGGCCACGACCGCCCCGCCGAACGTCGATGCGTACGCGGCCGGCCCCTGGCCGTCTCGATACTGGCCGCTGATCGAGTACACGTTGGTCGTCCTATGGCTGTCCGCGGCCACGTCGTTGAGGAACCGCTTGACCAGCGCCTCGTAGCCCCGGTCGAACGTGAGACCCGATCCCGCCGGCTGCCAGAACACCACGTGAGTCCGGTTGCTGTGGAGCACGGGGCCACCCTGGTAGGACAGGTTGGCGATGCCGGCCCGGGGCGTCGCGAGCGCGTTGCTGCCGGTTGGGACATCGGATGCCGCCACGTCCGGCACGACTCCCCCGAGCCAGTGCTTGGCCTGCGCCGCCGGAGCCAACATGAAGGCGGCGCAGACGAGCGCGACCGCAACCTCACTTCGCGGCCAGCCAGTCCGGTCCGATTCCGACGTCCACGGCCAGCGGCGGATCCATCGCGAAGGCGGCGGCCATTCGCTCGGTGGCGATCTGCTTGACGGCCTCGGCCTCATCAGACGGGCCCTCGAACAGCAGCTCATCGTGGATCTGGAGGATCAGCCGGGTCAGGAGTCCGGCTTCGCCGAGCGCGCGATCGCACTCCACCATCGCCACCTTCATGATGTCGGCCGCGGTGCCCTGGATCACCATGTTCACCGCGAACCGCTCGCCCTGCTTGCGTAGCTCCCACCGGCGGGCGCGGAGCTCGGGCACCTGGCGGCGGCGGCCGAACAGCGTCGAGACATAACCGTGCTCGGTTCCCTGCTCGATCGTCTCCTCGATCCAGCGACCGACAGCGGGGAAGCCGGCCAGGTAGCGCTGGATGAACTCGTCGGCCTCGGCCTGGGGGATGTCGAGGCGATCGGCCATTCCGTAGGCCGACAGCCCGTAGACGATTCCGTAGTTGATCATCTTCGATTTCGATCGCATCCCCGGATCGATCTGATCCGGCGTCACGTTAAACACGCGACAGGCCGTGGCGGTGTGGACGTCCTCGCCGCGCCGGAAGATCTCCTTGAGCACATCCTCGCCGGCGATGTGGGCCAGCAGCCTCAGCTCGACCTGCGAGTAGTCGGCCGATACCAGGACATTGCCCGGTTCGGCCACGAAGCACGACCTGATCTCGCGCCCGAGCTCGGTGCGGATCGGGACGTTCTGCAGATTCGGATTGTTGGACGACAGCCGGCCCGTGGTGGCTGTCGTCTGGCTGAACGTCGTGTGCAGACGGCCGTCCTCGCCGATGTACTCGCGGAAGCGCGTCGAGATATGTCTGGGCGAGCTTGGTCAGCTCCCGGAAGCGCTCGATCTTTTCGATGATCGGGTGCTCATGGCGGATCGCCTGCAGCACCCGGGCGTCGGTCGAGTAGCCGGTCTTGCCCCGGCGCTTGCGGCTGAGGCCAAGCTTGCCGAACAGGATCTCCTCGAGCTGCTTGGGAGAGCCGATCGTGAACTCCTCGCCCGGCGAGCTCAAAGATCTCGCGTTCGAGCGCGTCGGCCTCCGCCTTGACCCGGGTGGAGATCTCGGCCAGCAGACCGGTGTCGAGCTTGAGTCCGGCCTTCTCCATCTTGCGCAGCACCCTGACGAGCGGCAACTCGACCTGGTTGAGCAGGTCGGTGAGGCCTCGGCCGCGGATCTCCTCCCGCTGCCAGGCCGTCAGCGCGTGGACCAGGGTGGCGTCGGCGGCGGTGGGGTCATCCAGCGATGAGGCCAGGCCCCGCTCCTCGCACAGCTCGCGGAACGGATAGCCGCGGCGGGCCGGCTCGAGGAGGTACGCCGCCACCTCGGTGTCGTGAGCCAGCGTCGCAGGGACGTCGCCGAGCGCCTTAGCGTCATGGGCGGTGACGGGGCGGCTCCCCGACGGCGGCGACCAGCTCCTCGGGCCGGCTGCAGGCACCCGCCAGCACGTTGGCGCCGCCCTGATAGACGCCGAAGCGCCACTCCGACTCGGCGGCAAACAGCGCGCCCTCCGGGGCCTCCGGCGCTCGCACGGCCACCGCCACCTCGGCATTGGTTAGCCGCCCGACGTCTTCGATCTTGGCCTCCCTGAGCCGCGCACCGACCGACGTCTCGGCCACGGGGGCGGGAGCCGCCGCATCGGCGGAGCCGAGTGCCTCCTCGAGGCGGCGCAACGGCTCGCGCAGCTCGTAGCGGCGGAACGTGTCGCGCAGCTGTGAGCGGTCGGGCGCTGCGGAGACGAACTCGCCCAGATCCATGCTCGAGCGGCACGTCGCGCTTGGCCGTGGCCAGCTGCTTGGAGACGCGCGCGGCGTCAGCGTGCTCGGTCAGGTTCTGTTTGCGCTTGGCCCCGCTGATGTCGTCGATGCTGGCCAGGACGCTCTCCAGGGAGCCGAAGCGCTGCAGCAACTCGGCCGCGGTCTTGTCACCGATGCCCGGGACGCCGGGGATGTTGTCGCTCGTGTCGCCCTTGAGCCCGATGAAGTCCGGGATCAGCTCGGGCGGGATCCCGTAGCGATCGACGACCCCCTCGCGGTCATACACGCGGGTGTCGGTGATTCCCCGGCTGGTGGTCATGATCCGCACCGTGCCGTTGTCGACGAGCTGGTAGGCGTCGCGGTCGCCGGTCACCACCATCACCGGGATCGGCGGTTCGTGATGGCGGGCGGTCTCGACGATCGAGGCGATCACGTCATCGGCCTCGTAACCCTTGACCGACAGGTTGCGGTAGCCGAACGCCTCGACGAGCGGCGCCAGCGCCGGCCACTGTTCCTTCAGCAGGTCGGGTCGGCTCGACCGCTGCGCCTTGTACTCGGCGTAGATCTCCTTGCGCCCGGTGTCGCCCGCGTCCCACACGACGACGGTGGCCTTCGGGCCGTAGTCGGTGAGGATCTTCACCAGCATCGAGGCGAAGCCGAAAATCGCATTGGTCGGCACACCGGTGGACGTCGCGATCGACTCGGGCAAGGCGAAGAAGGCCCGGTAGGCCAGGCTGTTGCCGTCGATCAGAAAGAGCTCCTCGGTCACCTAGTGTGAGCCTAGCTCGCGGCCGGGCGGTTTTGCCTGGTCGTGGTGCAGGGTCGAGGGTCGGCACACGATCCGCGATATCACGGTCGAGACGGAGGAGTTTCGGATCCTTCCGGGAGTGCGGAACTGATTTGCTCCGGCCCTGCGCTACTGCGGACGGCTACGCCGCCGCCGGGGCAGGGGCCCGTCCACCTTCCAGGTCGAGCCCGGACGGCCAGGCAACAACAGCGCCAGCAAGAGCCCGATCGCGGATAGCAACAATCCGAATGCGAGCCCGAGGCGCTCGCCATAGCCCTTACGGGCGGTTAACCAGGACGCGACGGCGGCGGAGATCAGCCATACGAACAGCAGGTAGAGCCCAGTGGCGCCAAGGGTTGCGAAGATCACCATCAGGTCCCCAGGTAGGCTCGCTGGACTTCGGGGTTGTCGCGGAGCGTGGAAGACTGGCCAGAAAGCACAATCGCGCCCGGTCTCGAGCACGTACCCGCGCCTGGAAATCTCGAGCGCGTAGTTGGCGTTCTGCTCGACGAGCAGCATCGCTACGCCCGAGCGGTTGATCTCGCCGATCGTCTCGTAGATCCGCTGCACGAGAATCGGGGCGATGCCCATCGAGGGCTCGTCGAGCAGCAGCAGCGCGGGCGGGTCATCAGCGCCCGGCCGATCGCGAGCATCTGCTGCTCGCCGCCTGACATCGTGCCCGCCTTCTGGCGCTCGCGCTCCTTCAGCCGCGGGAACAGCTCGAACACGCGCTCGAGATCTTCGCTGATCTCCATCTCCGCGGCGCCGATACGCCCCGAGATCGAGGTTCTCGCGGACGGTCATCCGCGGGAAGCAGTGGCGCCCCTCGGGCGACAGCGCGATCCCGCGGCTGACGATCTCGTGGGCCGGGCACGCGCGTGATCTCCTCGCCGGCGAATACGACCTTACCCGCGCGCGGCGGGAGTGAGGCCCGTGATCGAGCGCAGGGTCGTCGACTTGCCGGCGCCGTTGGACCCGATCAGCGTCACGACCTCGCCCTCCTCGACCTTCAGCGAGACGCCCTTGCAGCGCCTCGATCGCTGCCGTAGAAGGTGTGGATGTCCTCGACCTCGAGGAGCGCCATCAGCTCCTGCTTCTTCCGAGATAGGCCTCGATCACGCGCGGGTTCGCCGCGGACCTCGGCCGGGCGCCCCTCGGCGATCTTCTCGCCGTGGTCGAGCACGGTGATCGCGCTCCGAGACGCCCATGACGACCTTCATGTCGTGCTCGATGAGCAGGATCGTGAGCTCGAGTTCGTCGCGCAGCTTGCGCATGAACGTCGGTCAGCGCCGTCGGACTCCTGCGGGTTCATGCCGGCGGTCGGCTCGTCGAGCAGCAGCAGCTTCGGCTCGGACGCCAGCGCGCGCGCGATCTCGACCCGGCGCTGGTCGCCGTAGGCGAGGTTGATCGCGAGCTGCCCGAACTGCTCTGGCTTCAGACCGACGTAGGCGAGCGCCTCGCGCGCCTTCTCTCGGACCGCCCTCTCCTCCGCGCGCACCCGCGGGAGCGCGCAGGACCGACACCGAACAGCCCGGCTCGCATCCGGCAGTGCTCGCCCGACCATCACGTTCTCGAGCGCGGTCATCGCGCCGAACAGCCGGATGTTCTGGAACGTCCGGGCCACGCCCAGGCCCGTGATCAGGTCGGGGCGGATCTGCGGTGATGTCGCGGCCGGCGAACACGATCCGCCCGCTGGTCGGCTTGTAGAGCCCGGTGAGCATGTTGAAGAACGTCGTCTTGCCGGCGCCGTTGGGTCCGATGATCGAGACGATCGACTTCAGCGGGATCTCGATCGAGACGTCGTTGACCGCCACGCAGGCCGCCGAAGTCCTTGGACACGTCTTCGGCGCGCGAGGATCGCCGGCCCGGTGGCGGCGGCCGTCGGCGGCGGGCGGCGCCTGACGCTCGCGTCGCCGCCTCCCCCGGCGCACGCGCCCACGCCGCGCCGGGCCCTCAGCTCGGTCGCCGATGCCTGGACAGCTCGAGCTCGCGCCGTCGCTCAGGGATCAGGCCCTGCGGGCGCAGCACCATCATGATCACCAGCAGGAAGCCGAAGATGCTCGACCGGAGCTCGGTGAGGTTGAAGTTGAGGCCGAGGTTGCGCGGGATGCCGTACGAGCACGTCCGGGATCAGATAGTGGTTGATGTTGGCGAGCAGCAGCGCGCCGACCACCACCCCCCAGATCGAGCCCAGGCCGCCGAGGATCACCATCGCGAGAACGAAGATCGAGAAGCCGAACTGGAACTCGTCGGCATTGACCAGTGTGCGTGTAGGCGCCCAGGAAGGCGCCGGCGATGCCGCCGAACGCGGCGCCCAGTCGCGTAGGCGAGCAGCTTGGTCTTGACGAGCGGAATGCCCATCGAGACGGCCGCGACCTCGTCCTCGCGCAGCGCGATCCAGGCGCGCCCGAGGCGCGAGTCGCGCACGCGGAAGTTGACGAACAGCGACGAGCAGGACGAGCGCGAAGATCGTCCCAGTACCAGGGTCTCAGGTTGAGCTGGAGAACGTGCCGATCCCCGGCAGGTATGGTGGCGTCGATGCCGCTGATGCCCGAGCTCGCCGGCGGTCAGCGGCATCCCGTAGACCTTGATCCGGTGGTCCGTTGATCGCGACACGCCGGATGATCTCGCCGAACGCGAGCGTCACGATCGCGATGTAGTCGCCGCGCAGTCGCAGCGTCGGCACGCCGATGATCGCGCCGGCGAATGCGGCCAACAGCGCCGGCGCGATCAGGATCAGGACGAAGTTCAGGTGGATGCCCGGGAAGCGAGCCGTGAGGCCGACTACGAGCACGTGCATACTGGCCTTGGTAGAAGAAGCCCGAGCCGAGCCAGCCCAACGCGTACGCGCCGAGCGCGAAGAACGCGACGTACCCGAGGTCGAGCAGCCCGGCGAAGCCGACGACGATGTTCAGGCCGAGCGCGAACACGACGTAGGCCAGCGACAGTCGATCTCGCTGTCGACGAAGTTGCTCGCGTGTCAAGAACGAACGGCGAGCAGGATCGACCAGAGATCGCGATGCAGCACGCGAGCCAGCGGCGCGGGACCACCACGGTCGGCAGCCTGCGTTGCGATCGCCGCCGCCATTCGCGGCAACTGACGCGAGCAGCTCGCTCATCCGGCCTCCCTGGTCTCCTCGCCGAGCAGCCCGCTGCGGCCGCAGGACCATGATCACCATCAGGTAGCCGAACACGATCACCGGGCGTCCAGGTGGGCCGATGCGGGTGTCGCGAGATCTGCTGGATGACGCCGATGATGAGCCCGCCGAGCACCGCGCCGCGGATGTTGCCGATCCCGCCCATGACCGCGGCGGTGAACGCGATCAGTCCCGCCTGGAAGCCCTGGAAGAAGGAGGCGTCGGTCTCGTAGAGGGCGTAGATGAGCCCGGCGGCGCCGGCGAGCAGCCCCTCCGAGCAGGAACGTCAGCGAGATCGTCGTGTCGACGTTGATGCCCATCAGCCGCGCGGCCTCGGGATCCTGGGCGGTGGCGCGCATCGCCTTGCCCAGCCGCGTGCGCGCCGACGAACCAGGTCAGCAGGATCACCAGCGGCACGGTTACGCCGATGGCGAGCACGTCGCGCGCGACGGACGGCGACCCCGGAAATCGTGAACACGTGTCGTTCCGAGTGGATCAGGTCTGAGACGCCCTGCGGCGGCCGCCGATCCACAGCAGCCCGACGTTCTGGAGGATGAACGAGAACCCGACCGCGGTGATCAGCGGCGCGAGCTTTGGCGCGCCGCGGAGCGGCCGGTAGCCGACACGCTCGATCAGCACGTTCAGCGCGCCGCAGACGATCATCGAGACGAGCAGCGTGACGCCGAGCCAAAGATCACGATCCCGAGCGGCCCCGTCGCCAGACTCAGCCCGATCCTGCCCAGAACACCGGCGGCGGTCAACGAGCCGATCATGAACACGTCGCCGTGAGCGAAGTTGATCAGCTCGATGATCCCGTAGACGAGCGTGTAGCCGATCGCGATCAGCGCCCAGATCGCGCCATTCGAGATGCCCTGAAAAAGGTTGGTCCCGATGTACGACAGGTCGTGGGTCGTCGTCGCGTGTCCATTGACGAACGCCGGATAACCCGATACGAGGTCGTGAACGGCGTAGTAGACGGGCAGCGCGGCTAGGGCAATGATCAATCCCCAGCGTCCGGCGAAGCGCCGCACCGCCAGCAGCGCGGATCTTCCAACTGGCGAAGTGGCCTTACGAGCGACCGAGTCGGCTTCCATCATGCGAGCCTATACCCGGAGTGGGGCCGCGGCAACGGCCCCGCTCCGTTTACGGTGGGCCCTAGCCGGTGATCGACTTCACGTACTCCGGATTGCCGTCCGAGCCGACCTTGTAGAGGCCGTATTGCTTCAGGGTCGTGTCGCCGTTGCTGTCGAACCCGTAGGTCCCGGTCGCGCCTTGATAGCCCTTGGTCGCGAACAGCGCGGCGAGGATCGCCGCCCGATCGTTGCCCTTAGCCCCGAGCTTCGCGATCGTGTCCAGCCCGAGCTTCATCGCATCGTACCCATAGATCGCGTATGGGTCGATGGCGCTAACCGCGGTCCCGTACTTGGCCTTGTAGGCGTCAGCGAACGTCTTTCCTCCTGGATAGGAGAGAAGGCCCCGCGCCGCCTGGGTGCAGTGGAATAGCGGCGCGATGCTCGCGGGGAACCCGCCCTTGGCCGGATTGGTCTCCCCGCTGGAGCAGACGCCGTCGCCGCCGAAGATCTTGGCGGTCGGGACCGCGGCGTTGATGTCCTTGACCAGCTCCACCTCGCCCGGCGGGTTGAAGCCTGTGTACACGCAGTTGACACCGGCCGGCTTGAGCGACGACGCGTACGCACGGTAGTTGGGCGCCGTCGGGTCGAGTCCCGTGCCGCTTGATCCATTGTTGCCCGCCAGCGTGATCCCGTTATCGCCGTGGTGCAGCACGATCTGCGTAGCGAGGCCCACGCCGTACGGCGTCTTGTCGTTGGCGACAGCAACCCGCGTGCAGCCTGCCTGCTTCATCGCGACCAGACCTGCGATGCCCTGGATCGTGTCGCGGGGAACGATCCGGAGGTATGTCCGCTTGCCGGTCGGATAGTACTTCTGTGGCTCGCCGGGCGAGGTTCCCGGATCACTGGTGGTCAATCCGGGGTACGTGTTCGCGGGGCTGACCTGCGGAAGCCCGACTTGGTTGGTGATTGGGATCTCGACCTCGGCGCAGCCGGAGTTGAACGGCCCGACCAAGTAGACGGCCTTCGAGTCGGTCGCCGCCTTGCGGGCATCGGCCTGGCAGACATTGAGGTCGTAGTTGGTCGGCGAGGTCGCGGTCGAATCGTCCATCGAGATGAAGTTGACCTTGAATTGACCCGCCTTGTAGCCCGCCTGAGAGAGCGCAAGCTTTTCACCATTCAGCGCCGGAATCGTCTGCGCGTTGACCGCCCCCTTGAGCGGGAGGTCCGAGTAGATGTCGATCGTGTTGGAGCCGCCGCTGCTGCTCGAGGCCCCGCTGCTGCTGCTGCTGCTACTGCTACTGCTGCTGCCGCAGGCGGCGAGAACTAACACCGTCCCCACAATGAGGCATCCTGCCACGGCTTTGCCGAGATAACGCATGCTCCTCCTCTACGTGTCGCTGCCGGACTCTCGTGGTCCCGGTTCCGGCAGACTAATGCCGGCCTCGGACCTCAGCAAGACGCTGCCAGGCGTGCCTAACGCAACGTCAATCGCCCACGGACGGAGCCTAAACGCAGCTCAACCGTGGAGCGTCTTCCAAAAGCGCAGCACCCCGTTGCGCACGACATACACCCCATACCGGTGGATCGTGGTATCGCCGTCTCGTTCGATGCTGTACGCGCCGAGAACGCTGTGGCGATCGCGCGTGTCGAAGATCGCCGCCAGCACCTCCGAGCGCCGGACATCGCGCTTGCCGTCGTGCGTAGCGGTGGCGATCGCGCTCAGCATCAGGCTCATCGCCTCGTAGCCGTAGATCGCGGACAGCTCGGGGGGGCCGTAGCGGTGGCGGTAGCGCGCGTAGAAGGCGCGCGCCGCCGCGGGCGCAAGGCCAGGCCCGTCGGCAGGCGCCGTGAACAGCAGCCGAGAGTCGAGGCTCGTGGGGATCCCGCCCTGGCTGGGGTCGGTGAACGTGCTCTCGGCCAGCCCCTTGGTGGCGAAGATCATCGCCTCCGGCAACGCCGCCGCCAGCTGCCGGGTCACCCCGACGGCCCCGGAACCGGTGATCGCGCTGATCAGCAGGCATTCGGGTTTCGCGCTGGCCACGCTGGCGGCGAACGGTCGGTAATCCGGCGCGTTCGGCGGGAACGCCTGGACGCCGAGGACCGGCAGACCGGCCGCGCGCGCCGCCAGCTCAAAGCTGGTGGCCATCTCCTCGCCGTCGAACTCCCCGTCGTCGATGACATAGCTGTTGCGACACCCGGAGCTCCGCTGCAGCGTGACCTGAACCTCGGCCTGGATGAGGTCGTTCGGGATCACCCTGGCAAACGTCCTGATGCCGGTCGGGTAGTACTTCTGCGGCTCTCCCGGCGACGCCCCCGGATCTGCTGAGGTAAGCCCCACCGCACTGCTGTAGGGGCTGATCTGGGGGATGTCGAGCCGGTTGAGCACCGGGATCGAGACGGCGCTGGCTCCCGAATTGAGGTCGCCGACATAGCCGATTGTCGTGGCGTCGCGACTGACCAGCCGAAGGTTGACCGTGGTCTGGCCGGGATCCCATTCACCTCGCGCCGTCGTTGCGTCGTTCAACGGCCTGAACACGATGTGGTAGCGGCCGATGCGGCCGTGCACGTCCGAGAGGGCCAGGGTTGCGCCGTGGATGACCGCCTTACCACTGGCCGACGAGGGCCCGTTCAGGGGGACGCCGGCGTAGATCGTGAGCCTGCCGCCGCCGATCTCCTTCTGGGTGCTGTCGTGGCTGCCGCAGCCCGACAGAACGGTGGCGCCGGCGAGGGCCAGCAGGACCGCGGCGGCGGCGCGCGTCACCCCTGCACTTGCAGGGACTTGAACGGCACGAGCTTTCCCGCCCGCAGGCGGCTGAAGACGAACGGGCCGATGTTTGTGTCCCCGTCGGAGTTGATCGAGTAGGTGCCCAACGCCGAGCTTCGGTTCCGGATCCCGAAGAAGTTGCGGACCACGGCGCTCCGGTTGTTGGCCGATGACCCCGCCTTGGTCAGCGCGTAGAACACCGCCTGCATGGCCTCATACCCGAACACCGCCTCGAGCGACGGAGCGCGGTGGTACGCCGCCGTGAAGGCGTTCACGAACTGCTTGCCCTCGGCGGGCAGGTCCGAGGGCAGGAATCCGGGCGAGGACACGTAGACGCTGCGCGCGGCCGGCGAGAGTCCCGACGCGAACGTTGGGTCGTCGACGGCCGAGGGCGCGAACAGCTTGAGCGACGGGCTCGAGCTCACCGCGGCGTTGAACGCGTGCTCCGCCGCGGCGTCGGACGAAGCGCCGTAGAACATCGCGTCGGCTCCACTCGCGGCCTGCGCCAGCGTGATCCCGGCTGCCGAGGCGTCGTTCTTGACCGCCAGCGCCACCGTCGCCCCGTAGGCGCTGCCGTCACTGTTCACGTACAGGTTCCTCACGCCCAGGGACTGCATCTCCTGGACCTGCGCCTTGGCCTCCAGCGCAGTCGTCGGAACGACGCGCGCGAACGTGCGGCCGTACGTCTTCAGTGACTCGTAGTAGTTGTCGGGCGAGCCCGGCACGGCCGCCGTGGCCTGGGTCAACTCGAGCGCGGTGTCGGTCGGCGTGACCTGAAGCAGATCCTGGCCGTTGGTGATCCCCAGCGAGTCCGCGGACAGCCCCGGCGGAATCTCGCCCAGATAGGCGATCGAACTGGTGTTCTGGATCGCGGAGCGAGCGTTGTCCGATACCTTGCCGGCCGTCAGTTTGACCATCCGCAGCTTGAAGGTCCCGATCTGGCCGCCCTGCTGGGAGAAGGCGAGCGCTTCGGCATCGAGCACATCCTGCGCCGACGTGGAGTTGGCGAGATTCGCCGGAGCGCTCACGTAGATGACCAGCGTGTTGCCCTTCGCCGTCACGCTCGAACTGCTGGCCACCCCGCAGCCGGCCACGGCAAGGCACAGGGCGACCGCCCCGCCCACCGCCGTCATCCTTCGACGGCCACGCGCGGCTTCGACTCGCCGTTTTCCCGCCTGGCGGGTTAGCCAGCCGGCCCGAACCGAGGGGCGCATCCGTGTGGAGCTAATCCTGCCGCCGGCCAGGCAGGTACGGGAGCAGGTTCCGGACCCCGATCGCGATCAGCACCATCAAGATGGCGATTCCAGATCGCGTCAAAGCCACTCACGTTGAGCGCCCAGATGACGATCCACAGGCACAGCCCGGCGGTGGCGGTGAGAATCAAGCCCATCGAAGGATCCTAACTCAGCCGAGCCGCGAGTAGCGCGCTCGAGAAGGCCGAAACCAGCTCGTGCACCGCAGCCGCCGGATCGTCCGACTCGCCGGCAGCACGAACCAGGCGGCTGCCCACGATCACTCCGTCGGCACCGGCGTCCGCGGCCCGAGCGGCCTGCTCCGGTGTGCCGATCCCGAAGCCCACCGCCACCGGAACGTCGGTGCTGGCCGCCGTCCGCTCGATCACCCCGGCCAGCGCGCCATCGAGTCCCGCCCGCTCGCCCGTGGTCCCGGTCAGAGACACGGCGTAGACGAAGCCTCGAGCCCGCGCGCCGATGCGCTCGAGCCGTTCGCCGGGTGTGGTTGGCGCGACGAGTGGCACCAGCGCCAGCCCGCGCGCGTCGCACGCATCGAGTGTCGACCCGGACTCCTCGAGCGGCAGATCGGGCACGATCAGCCCGCTCGCGCCGACCTCGAGCAGCGTGTCGAGAAAGCGCTCGAGCCCGCGGGTGAAGATCAGGTTGGCGTAGCACATCACCACGACTGGGACGCGCTCGGCGACCGCACGACCGACCTCGAGCACGGCGTGCACGGTGGCGCCGGCGCGCAGGGCCGCCGTACCGGCCGCGTGGATCACGGGGCCGTCGGCGAGCGGATCGGAGAACGGCACTCCGAGCTCGATCAGATCGGCGCCCGCGTCGGCGTACGCCAGCCCGATCCGACGCGAGGTGTCGAGGTCGGGAAACCCGCCCATCAGGTAAGGCATCAGCGCGGCCCGCCGCCCGTCAGCGCGGGCCGACTCAAACGCGGTGGCGATTCGCTCGACGCCGGTCACCGCGCTCTGAGCAGATCGAGGGCCTCGGCCAGATCCTTGTCGCCGCGACCGGACAGGCAGACCAGATCGAGCTCGCTGGGTCCATTGGCCATCGACCAGGCCAGCGCGTGCGAGCTCTCGAGCGCGGGGATGATCCCCTCCAGCCGCGCGGTGCGAGCGAAGGCATCGAGGGCCTCATCGTCGGACACCGCGAGGTAGCGCGCCCGGCCCGAGTCGCGGAGCCACGCGTGCTCGGGACCGCTCCCCGGATAGTCGAGCCCGGCCGAGATCGAGTGCGCCTCGAGGATCTGGCCGTCCTCGTCCTGCATGATGGCCGAGAACGCGCCGTGCAGCACGCCGGGCCGGCCCGCCGCCGTCAACGGGGCGCCGTGGCGTCCGGTCTCGAGCCCTTCGCCCGCCGCCTCCACGCCCACCAGCTCCACCTCGGCGTCGGACACGAACGGGATAAATATGCCGATCGAATTCGAGCCGCCGCCGACGCAGGCGATCACCCGCTGAGGGAGCCGGCCGACCTGCTCGAGGACCTGGACCCGCGCCTCGTCCCCGATCACGCGCTGAAGGTCGCGGACGAGCGCCGGATACGGGGCCGGGCCGACACACGAGCCGATGATGTAGTGGGTGCTGCCGACGTTGGTCACCCAGTCGCGAATCGCCGCCGACACGGCCTCCTTGAGCGTTCTCGCGCCGGCCTCGACGGGCTCGACCGTCGCGCCGAGCAGTCCCATCCGCTCGACGTTGGGCTTCTGGCGGCGCATGTCCTCGGTGCCCATGTAGACCATGCACTCGAGGTCGAGCAGCGCGCAGGCGGTGGCCGCCGCCACCCCGTGCTGGCCGGCGCCCGTCTCGGCGATGATCCGGTGCTTGCCCATCCGCTTGGCCAGCAGGGCCTGGCCGAGGGCGTTGTTGATCTTGTGGGCACCGGTGTGGTTGAGATCCTCGCGCTTGAGGTAGATCTCGTGCCCCGCCGCCTCGCTGAGGCGCGCGGCCCGGTACAGCGGAGTCGGACGCCCCACGTAGCGGTGAAGAAGCCCGCCCAGTTCGGCCTGGAAGCCCGGATCGTCGCGCGCGTCGACCCACGCGGCCTCGAGCTCGGCCAGCGCCGGCATCAGCGTCTCGGGGACGTACTGGCCCCCGTACGGACCGAAGCGATGCTCGATCGCCCTGGCGGTGCGCTCGGCGCTCATGCCACGCTCAGGCGTGGAGGGGCGGTCGAGCGCACGGCGGCCGCAAACGCCTCGAGCTTGTCGGGATCCTTGACGCCGGGACTGAGCTCGACGCCGCTGGCCACGTCCACGGCAAACGGCTGCACTCTGGTGATGGCCTCGGCGACGTTGGCCGCCTTCAAGCCCCCGCTGAGGATCACCGGCACGGAGCCGCGGTGAGCCTCGGCGATCTCCCACGCGAACGTCTCCCCCGTTCCCCCGGGACGGCCGGGAAGGTAGCTGTCGAGCAGATGGAAGTCGGTGGCGAACGCCGACAGCGCCTGCAGGTCGGCGCGGCCTCGCACCCGGACAGCCTTGATCACCTTGCAGCCCGTCCGCCGCGCCGCCTCGGCGCAGAACGCCGGGCCCTCATCCCCGTGGAGCTGGAGCATGGTCAGGTCGAGGGTCTCGGCCCGCCGCGCAACCTCATCGAGGGTCGCGTTCACGAACACCCCGACCACCTCCACGCGTCGCTTCAGCGCCGCGGCGATCTCCGCCGCATCGTCCATCGCGCAGCGCCGAGGCGACCCCGGCCAGAAGATCATGCCGATCGCCCAGGCGCCGGCGGCCACCGCGCTCTGCGCATCGTCGAGCGAGGTGATGCCGCAGAACTTGATCTTGGGGGCGCCGGTGGCCATTCACACATCGTACGAGCGCGGGCTCAGAGAAACGTTGCGCTGTCGCGTGCGGGCCGCTGGTGGGCGCTGTCGGGCTCCGTTCGCTTGCGCCTCGTTTGGCGAGTGGCTTCGGGAACGGCGGCCGGGGATGGGGTGGGTGAGCCCCTGCTGCCGGTTGTCCAAACCACGAAAACGTTGCTTTGCGATCTCTTGCTCACGCGCTACGCAACGTAACCGCTGCTATTTCGAGAAAACGTTGCACAGCGCCGGCCCGCCGAGCCGCTGCGCAACGTTTTCGTGGTTCGGAACCGGGCATAGCCCCCACACACGCTTCCCCAGCCGTTTCCAACGCCATCCGCCAACGGTGCGCGGGCGACGCAGCGCGCGCAGCCGAACCGAACGTGGCCGCCCAGACCGCGCAGACCCGCCCATCTAACCCGTCGGCGCCTTGGCCGGCTGAGACCCCAGCTGCACGTCCACCGTGCGCATCCGCCGCGCCCGCAGAACCCTCACGGCAACTCGCTGGCCGGGCGCATGGACCTGGACCTGCGACTGCAGGGCGTCCATGCTGGCCACGCTGCGCCCCTCGATGGCCTGGATGTCATCGCCGCGCTCGAGGCCGGCGGTCGCGGCGGGGCCCCCGGGCTGCACGTGCCGGATGACCACGCCGTGGCGTGGGTACGAGGCCCGGGATCCACTCATCCCGAGATAGGCAACGCTCATGCGGCCACCGCTCTCGAGCCGGGGCAGGAGCTCCTTGGCGGTGTTGATCGGTACCGCGAAGGCGATCCCGACGCTCGCGTTGCCCCCGCCCGCCCCGGTGGCGATCTGCGAGTTGATGCCGATGACCTGCCCCGTGGCATCGAGAAGCGGCCCGCCCGCGTTGCCCGGATTGATCGGCGCGTCGGTCTGGATCACATTGGAGATGCTGAATCCGTTGGGCGCTTCGATCTGGCGCTGGAGCGCCGAGACGATGCCGCTGGTCAGCGTGCGGTCGAGGCCGAACGGATTGCCGATGGCCAGGGTTGGATCCCCGACCCCGACCGTGCTCGAGTCGCCGAGCTGCAGCGGCTGGACGGTGGGCAGGCCGGTCATGTTGACCCGGAGCATGGCCAGATCGTCGTCGGGGCCCTGCCCCACCACGACCGCGTGGCGGGTCACGCCATCCTCGAACTGCACGGTCACGCCGTTCTGCCGGTTCGCGCCCGAGATCACGTGATAGTTGGTCAGGATGTCGCCGGCGCGATTGATCAGGAAGCCCGAACCGGTGGACGTGCTGCTCTCCTGGCGGGGAAACAGATCGAAGGGATCCCGCACCTGTTCGATGATCTGAGCCCGGACGAACACGACCCCGGGGGCGTCCCGGAGGTAGATGTCGTGGGGAGTCAGCCCCGACGAGGTGCTGGAGGTGGGCGGGGCGCCGACCGGTCCCTCTTCGACGATCGTCCGCGTGCTTCGGCGGCCGGTCACACCGACAAGCAGGAAGGTCACGGCTACCACCAACCCGCCCACCACCGCGACCGTAAACGGTGAGCGAATCAGCGCTTTCATCCGGTCCTCAAAGTGTTCGCGCTGGAGTGAACTGCAGCTAAAGGGAGCTGATCAGCTCCCGACACGTCCCCTCGATGTCCTTCGCGCGCATCAGCGCTTCCCCGATCAGGACGGCGCCAACACCGGCCCGCGACAGCTCGGCGACCTCCTCGGCGCGGGCGAACCCCGACTCCGCCACCACAATCGACCCCGGCGGGATCATCGGGAGCAGCTGATAGGTGTGTCCGATGTCCACCTCGAGCGTGGTCAGGTCGCGGTTGTTGATCCCGATGATCCCGGCCCCGATCTGGAGGGCGATCTCGAGCTCGAGTCGGTTGTGGACCTCGACCAACACGGCGAGTCCGAGCTCGCGGGCCAGGTCGTGCAGCTCGGCGAGCTCGTGCTCGGGGAGAGCCGCGACGATCAGCAGCAGCGCATCGGCACCGGCGGCGAGCGACTCGTGGACCTGGTAGCGATCGACGATGAAGTCCTTGCGCAGCAGCGGCAGGCTGACCGCGGCCCGCGCCGCCGCCAGGTCTCCGAGCGAGCCGCCGAAGCTGGGCCCGTCGGTCAGGACGGAGATGGCGGCCGCGCCGGCGCGCTCGTAGCAGCCGACCACATGCTCGAGCGATAGTCCGTCGCGGATCACCCCGGCCGAGGGCGAGCGCCGCTTGTGCTCGGCGATCACGGACATTCCGGGGCGCTTCAACGCGTCCGCGAAGGGCCGCAGATCGCCCGCGTCCACGCGCTCCCGGCCACGTCGCTCGAGCTCGGCCACCGGCGCTGACGCGCGGCGGCGCGCCACCTCCTCTCGGGTGGCCGCGAGTATCGGCTCCAGCCGGTTCATGCCGGCGCGAGCTGCCGGGTGAACTGGACGAAGCGCTCCAGCGCGGCGGCCGCCGCGCCGTCGTCGATCGTCTGCTCGGCCGCGCGAACGCCGCGCTCGAGCGAGTCGGCACCGCCGCCGGCGTAGATCGCGGCGCCGGCGTTGAGCACGGCCAGATCGCGCTCGGTGCCGCGCTCGCCGCCGAAGATGCGGTGGACGATCTCGGCGTTTTGCTGGGGGTCGCCGCCGGACACCGCATCGGGCGGCGCCACCGAGAGCCCGACCTCCTCGGGCGTCACCCGATACTGGCGCAGTTGACCATCGAGCACCTCGACGACCCGGGTCGGCGCCGAGATGCTGAGCTCATCGATGCCGTCCTCGCTCGAGACCAGGAGCGCGTGCTTGGTTCCCAACCGCGACAGAGCCCCGGCCATCGTCTCGAGGTAGTCGGGGTCGGACACGCCGATCAGCTGCCGGGTCGCGCCGGCGGGGTTGGTCAGTGGCCCGAGGAAGTTGAAGATCGTGCGCACGGCGAGCTCACGGCGGACCGGGATCACGTACCGGGTCGCCTGGTGGTGTGCGGGGGCGAACATGAAGCCGAAGCCGACCTCTGCGATGCACCCCGCGACGGCTTCCGGGTCCAAGTCGATGCGCGCGCCGAGCGCCTCGAGCACATCGGCCGAGCCCGACAGCCCGGTGGCCGAGCGATTGCCGTGCTTGGCCACCGTGCACCCCGCCCCGGCGGCGATCAGGGCGGCGGTCGTCGACACGTTGAAGGTCCTTCGCCCGCCCCCGGTCCCGGCCGTGTCGAGCAGATCGTCGTTGTCGACGCTCACGTGTGCGGCCATCGCCCGCATCGTCTGGGCCAGGCCGGCCAGCTCGTCGACCGTCTCGCCCTTGGTCCGCAGCGCGATCAGGAAGCCGGCGATCTGGATCTCGCTGGCGTTACCGGCCATGATCTCGGCCAGCACCGCGGCCGACTCCTCGAGCTCGAGGTCGCGGCCGGACGCGAGCGCGTCGATCGACGCCGTCAGCAGCTCGGGTGCGTTGCTGGTCATCTCGTTCGCTCCAGGAAGTTTCCCAGCAGCTCGCGGCCCTGCTCGGTCAACACCGATTCGGGATGGAACTGCACGCCCTCGGCCGGTAGCTCGCGGTGGCGTACCGCCATCACGACGTCCTCGGCCACGGCGCTGCGCTCGAGCGCATCGGGCAGCGCCGGGTCGGCCACCAGCGAGTGATAGCGCCCCACCTCGAGCGGCTCCGGGAGGCCGCGGAAGATCGTCTTGCCATCGTGCTGGATCTTCGTCGTCTTGCCATGGATCGGCTCATGCTGGATCACCTTGCCGCCCCAAGCCTGGACCAGCGCCTGATGGCCAAGGCACACGCCGAGGGTGGGAACGCCGGCCGACGGAAAGCGGCGGACCGCCTCGAGTGAGATCCCCGCCTGGTCGGGCGTGCACGGGCCGGGAGAGACGATCACGCGGTCGTAGCCGCGGATGAGCAGCTCGTCGACGGTGGCGTGGTCGTTGCGGACCACCTCGATATCGGCGCCCAGCTCGCCGAGGTACTGCACGAGGTTGTAGGTGAAGCTGTCGTAGTTGTCGAGGACCAGAAGTCTCATGGCCATTCGGGTTGCTTGACGGCCAGCTCGACCGCCTGCCGCACGGCGCGCGCCTTGGCCACAGACTCGCGGTACTCGTAGTCGGGCTTGGCGTCGGCGACCGTGCCGCCGCCGGCCTGGACATGGGCCACGCCGTCCTTGACGACCACGGTGCGGATGTGGATGCACGTGTCAAGATCGCCCGTGTAGCTGGCCCAGCCGATGGCGCCGCCGTACCCGCCCCGCTTGACCGGCTCGAGCTCGTCGATGATCTGCATCGCGCGGACCTTGGGCGCGCCCGACAGCGTGCCCGCCGGCAGCACCGAACGCAGCGCATCGAGGGCTCGGACGTCCGGACGCAGGCGACCGATCACCGAAGAAACGATGTGCATCACGTGGCTGTAGTTCTCCACGGCCATGAACTCCTCGACCTCGACGCTGCGGTACTCGCAGACCCGCCCGAGGTCGTTGCGGCCCAGGTCGACCAGCATCACGTGCTCGGCGCGCTCCTTCGGGTCGGCCAGTAGCTCCTCGGCCATCCGCAGGTCCTCCTCGACGTTGGCGCCGCGCGGCCGGGTACCGGCGATCGGCCGGGTGGAGACGTGCCGGCCCGAGACCGTGATCAGCGGCTCGGGGCTGGCGCCGGCGAGCTCGAAGTCACCGAAGTCGAGGAAGTACATGTACGGGCTCGGATTGACGGCCCGCAGACCGCGATAGATCGAGAACCCCTCCACCGGGACGGGTGCCGACCACCGCTGCGAGGGGACGACCTGGTAGGCGTCGCCGGCGAAGATGTACTCGACGATCCGGCTGACCATGGCCTCGAACTGCTCGCGCGACATGTTCGGGGTGAACTCGGGCACGGCGCGGTCGGCCGCCGGCGGCCGCACCGGACGGGGCACCGGGCCGGCCAGACGCCAACGCACCTCGGCGATCGTCTGAACCGCACGCGCGTACGAGGCCTCGAGGTCGTCTTCGGCGTACACGTTGACCAACACGGTGACCGTGTGCTTGAGGTGATCGAACACGACGAGCGTGTCGGTCAGCATCAGGGCGAGGTCGGGAATGCCGAGCTCGTCCGGGTTGGGCTCGCCGAGCGGCTCGACCGTGCGGACGAGGTCGTAGGCGAACATGCCGACGGCGCCCCCGGCGAACGGAGGTAGATCGGGCAGCGGCGCCGGGCTGAACCGGCTCAGCTCGGCCTGGGCCAGCGCATACGGGTCACCGGGGTCGCCGAGCGACCAGCGCAGCACGTGCCGGGGACGGAAGCCGATGAACGAGTAGCGCCCGACCCGGCCCTGGTCAGCCGACTCGAGCAGAAACGCCGGTCCGTTGTCGCGCAGCTTAAGGAACGCCGACACAGGGGTCTGGCAGTCGTCGATGAACGTCTCGCGGACCGGAATCAGGTTGTGCGTCCGCGCCAGCGAGCGCACCTCCTCGAGCGACGGCGTCGCGCCGGCGGCCGTGCTGTCAGCGGCGACGGCCATCGAGCACCCGCTCGGCGTCGGTCAGCGACAGGCCCCGGCTGCGCAGCAGGACCGCGAGGTGATAGATCACGTCCGCGGCCTCCTCGCTGACCCGCTCGTCGGACTCCTCGCGGGCCGCGCGCGTGACCTCCTCGGCCTCCTCGCGGACCTTCGCGCCGATCACCCCGGGGTCGGCGAGCAGAGCCGCCGTGTAGGAGCCCTCGGGGCGCTCGGCGGCTCGCTCCGCGATCGTCCGCTCCAGCGTCGGCAGGACCTCGTGGGGGGCGAGCGGCTCGAGCGTGCCGCGGTGAAAGCACGTGCGCTCGCCGGTGTGGCAGGCCGGTCCGCTCGGCTCGACCAGCGCCAGCAACGCGTCGGCGTCGCAGTCGTAGCGGATCTCCCTCAGCGCCTGGGTGTTCCCGGACGTCGCCCCCTTGTGCCACAGCTCCTGGCGCGAGCGGCTGAAGTAGTGCATCTCCCCACTGTCGCGCGTGAGGCGGAGCGACTGCGCATTCATATAGGCCAGCGTGAGCACCTCGCCGGTCCGCCAGTCCTGCGCGATGCACGGGACCAGTCCGTGCTCGTCGAATTCGATTTCTGAGTCCTCCACGGGGGCGTCGATTCTAGGGAGCCCCGACCGGCTCTCGGAGCCCGCACGCTACGGTGCCGGAATGCTCCCGGTATTCGACGGCCACAACGATGCTCTGACGAGCCCCGATCATGCCGCCCTGGCCGAGGGCCGGGACGACGGCCATCTCGACCTGCCGCGGATGCGAGCCGGCGGCATCCGGGGCGCGATCTTCGCGGTCTTCACGCCATCTCCCGACGAGAATCCGGACCCCGTGCCACGCGACGACGGGATACGCGAGTTCGAGTACGCGCCGCCGATCTCGCAGGCCTACGCCAGCGCGGACGCCACCGCGGCCGCGGGGCGCCTGCTCGCGCTCGAGCGCCAGGGACACATCCGCGTCGCCCGCAGCCCACGCGACCTCGATCTCGCCCATGACGGTGACGGGCCGCCCGCCGGCGTCCTCCATCTCGAGGGCGTGGAGGCGATCGACCCACGGCTCGAGTCGCTCGAGGTGTGGTACGCGGCGGGGCTGCGCTCGGTCGGACCGGTGTGGAGTCGCGCCAACGCGTTTGCCCACGGCGTGCCGTTCATCTTCCCCTCATCGCCCGACGTCGGACCCGGCCTGAGCGACGCCGGCCGCGCGCTGGTTCGCCGCTGCGCCGAGCTGGGGATCCTCGTCGACCTGGCCCACCTCAACGAGGCGGGCTTCTGGGACGTGGCCCGGCTCGAGCCCGGGCCGCTCGTGGCCAGCCATGCGGCGGCGCACGCGCTGTGCCAGGCCTCGCGCAACCTGACCGATGCCCAGCTCGACGCAATCGGATCCTCGCACGGACTGGTGGGCATCGTGTTCGCCTGCCCGTTCCTGCGCCCCGACTTCGCCGACGACCCTGACACGCCGCTGCGCCTGATCGCCGAACACGCCCGCTACGTCGCCGACCGCATCGGCGTCGAGCACGTGGCCCTGGGATCGGACTTCGACGGGGCGACGATTCCGGCTGAGGTTGGCGACGCCGCCGGCATGCCACGGGTCGTGCAGGCGCTCCGCGAGACCGGCTTCACCGAAGACGAACTGGCCGCGATGGCATGGGGCAACTGGCGCCGGGTCCTCGGCGCCTGGTGGGACTGATCGGGTCCAGGCGGACGCGGCTACTCGATCCCGAGCCGGTCCAGCAGCCGTTCGTCGCCGCGCCAGTGACGCCGCACGCGCACCGATAACTCGAGATGGACATGGGTACCCAGCTCGCGCTCGATCGCGTGGCGGGCGCCGATCCCGATGTCTTTGATCATGCGGCCGCGGGCGCCGATCAGGATCCCCTTCTGCGAGTCGGTCTCGACCAGCACGACCGCCTCGACGCGGATCAGGTCGTCTCGCACCTGCTCGGTCGCCTCGACCTCGACCTCTACCGCGTGGGGTACCTCCTCGCGCGTGCGCGCCAGCACCTGCTCGCGGATCAACTCGGCCAGCAGCACCGATTCGGACTGGTCCGAGCGCTGGTCAGGGCCGAAATAGAACGGACCGGCGGGCAGCAGCGAGATGAGCTGATCGATCAGCTCAGCCACTCCGGAGCCGGTCCGCGCCGACACGGGGAAGATCTCGTCCGCCACATCGAGCTCCTCGGCATCGTGCAGCGTGGCGGCGATCCTCGCCTGATCGGCACCGTCGACCTTGTTGACCGCGATCACCACGGGCACCGATGCGGGCCGCACGAGTCCGGCGATGAACCGGTCGCCCGGGCCAATGCCCTGCTCGGCGTTGACGACCAGGAGGCACCCGTCGGCATCGGCCAGCTCGCTCTCGACGCGTCGCTGCATTCGCTCGGTCAACGCGTCACGGGGACGCTGTACGCCCGGTAGGTCCACGAGAACCAGCTGCCAGTCGGCGCCGCTGGCCACGCCGCGAATCGCGCGGCGCGTGGTCTGTGGCTTGTCGGACACGATCGCCACCTTGGCACCGACGATCGCGTTGGCCAGCGTCGACTTCCCGACGTTGGGTCGCCCGGCGAGCGCGATGAAGCCCGAACGCGTGTCGACCGGGGGACTCATCTCCTTACCGCACCCAGCGCATCAGCTCCGCCTGAAGGGCGAGCATCTCACCGCCGTCGGTCTCGTGATCCATCCCCGTCAGATGGAGCGATCCATGCAGGACCGCCTCGCGCAGGTCGGCGCTGCGGGCGGGACAGATGACGATGTCGCCCAGCTCCCGGGGCCCAGCCGCCGCACCGTCCTCGTCGACGCCGAACGACAGCACGTCGGTGGGCGCGTCGATTCCGCGGAAGCGCAGATTGAGGTCGCGCATCCGCTCCTCGTCTACGAACTCGATGGCCACGTGACCCTCGGCGATCCCGCCCGAGGCGAGCGCCAGGGCACACAGCTCCTCGACTTCGACGCTCGTCGGCCCCTCTACGCCGACGGCCTCGACTCCGATTACCTCGATCTCGAAGCAAGACGCCGACTACGGCCGCGGGCGGGCTGCGTGCAGCCCCGGAGCCAGACGCTGCGAATGCTCGCTGTAGGCGGCGACGATACGCCGCACGAGCTTGTGTCGGACGACGTCCTCCTCGCCGAAGCGGACGAATTCGATCCCCTCTACGTCGCTGAGGATCTCCGACACGACCACGAGCCCCGAATCCTGCTCGCGAGGGAGGTCGATCTGCGTTATGTCGCCGGTGACCACCACCTTGGAGTTGAAGCCCAGGCGGGTGAGGAACATCTTCATCTGCTCGGGGCTGGTGTTCTGAGCCTCGTCGAGGATGATGAAGCTGTCGTTGAGTGTCCGCCCGCGCATGAAGGCCAGCGGCGCCACCTCGATCACCCCACGCTCAAGGTGCTGGGAGACCCGCTCGGGCTCGAGCATGTCATGCAGGGCGTCGAACAGCGGGCGCAGGTAGGGGTCGACCTTGGCCATCAGGTCGCCGGGCAGGAAGCCAAGCCGCTCGCCCGCCTCGACGGCAGGACGGGTGAGGATGATGCGGTTGACCTCGCGCCGGCTGAGCGCCGCCGCGGCCAGCGCGACGGCAAGGAACGTCTTGCCGGTCCCGGCCGGGCCGATGCCGAAGGTGATCGTGTTGCGGCGGATCGAGTCCACATAGCGCTTCTGATTGACCGTCTTGGGCGCCACCTTCGTCGTGCGGTGGCGCCACACCACGTCCTCGAGAATCCGCGCCGGCGACTCATGCGCATCGAGCGCGCGCGTCACCGCCTCGATCGTGCCGGGGGCGATCTCGTGGCCCTGGCCGATCAGCTCGGACAGCTCGCGCACGACCGCCGTTGCCGCTTCGACAGCGTCGGCGTCGCCCTCCAGGGTGAGCACGTTGCCGCGCAGATAGACGTCGCAGTCGAGGTGACCTTCCAGCGTTCTCAGGACCGCGTCCTTGCTTCCCGCGAGTTCGGCGGCGACAGTATTCTCGAGCTCGATCTGCTTACGCACTCAACGCCTCGCGGACGCGAGCGGAGGCCCGCGTCCCGTCGGCACGACCGCCTGAGCTGGCCATCACGGCTTTCATCACCTGGCCCATATCGCGTGGGCTGCTGGCACCGGTCTGCTCGATCGCCGTGGCGATCAGGGCGTCGAGCTCGGAGTCGTCAAGCTCGGCCGGCAGATAGGACTCGATGGTCGTCGCCTCGCTCTCCTCCTGGTCGGCCAGCTCTGGACGGCCGCCGTCGCGGAATTGCAACGCGGCCTCGAGCCGGCGCTTGCGCTCCCGTCGAAGCACAGCGAGCTCGTCGTCGGAGCCCTCCTTGCTCGCCTTCTGCAATTCGGACAGCACGAGGCGCAGCGCGATCACGCGCTGCTTCTCGCCGGCCTTCATCGCGGCGGTCATATCGGCCCGAACCTGCTCGGTAACGCTCACGCCTTTGAGGATAGCCCCGCCGGGCCCGGAATTCGGCAGCTGATCCCGTCCGCGCGGAGCTCCTCGCAGACGACCCCGACCACCTCGCCGCGGCCCGCCACGCCGGCGGGAAGGTAGGCGCGGGTGTAGTCGGTCGTGTAGCCCGACGACTGGCTGTCGGCGACCTTGTCGACGAGCACGGACTCGGTCGTGCCCAGCTTGGCCGCGCAGTGGAGGCGGGAGCGGGCCTCCGAGCGCCCGCGCAACACCGCGGAGCGCCGCTTCTTCTCCTGCGGGCTCACGCGATCGCCGAGCGTCGCGGCGACGGTTCCCGGCCGTGGCGAGTAGGAGAAGGTGTGGACGCGGGTGATGGCCGCCGCATCGAGCACCTCGAGCGTGCGATCGAACCCGGCCTCGCTCTCGGTGGGAAAGCCGACGATCACATCGGTGGTGATGTTCACCTGGGGCACGGCCCGGCGAAGCGCGTCGAGGTGGGCGACGTACTCGTGCGCCGTGTAGTGCCGGCCCATGTCACGCAGCACCCCATCATCCCCCGACTGCATGGGCACATGGAGGTGCGGGCACACCTTCGGCTCGGTGGCCAGGGCGTGGATCAGCGAGTCCTTGACGTGGATGACCTCGACGCTCGACAGCCGCACGCGCTCGACGCCGGGCACCCGCGCGACCTCGACCATCAGCTCTCCGAGCTCGAGGCCCTGCTCTGGATCCCGATAGTCGCCCACGGAGATCCCGGTCATCACCATCTCGGGCTGGCCCTGGGCCACCCGGCGGCGGGCCTCGTCGAGAATCGCGCTGGCCGGCCGCGAGCGCGCCGGACCCCTCACCGTGGGGATGATGCAGTAGGCGCAGTGGCAGTCACAGCCGTCCTGGACCTTGACGAACCCGCGCGTTCGTGACGCCTGCTCCACCCGCTGGCGCGCGATCACGTCGCTGTCAAGATCGGCACACGACCCGACCTGCCCGGCTATCTCGACCGCCACATCCTCGGCCCGGCCAGGCACCGCGCGTACGGCGGGGTCGATGGCGGCGAACTCGCCCGCGTCAAGGTTGACCGCACAGCCCGACACGTAGACCGCGGAGGCGGCCTTCAGCGAGCGCCTGACCGACTGCCGCGACTTGGCCTGCGCCTCACTGGTTATGCAGCACGTGTTGATGACGTGCAGGTCGGCCTCGCGCTCGGGCACCTCCTCATGGCCCCCGGCGAGGAGCGCGCTGCGGGCCAGCATCGCATCGGCCTGGGAGACCTTGCAGCCGAGGAACTTGACGGCGAATGTGCTCACCGCCTGGACGGTACCGCTCAGCCCACGTGCGTCCGCGCCCGGACCCCGCTCACGACGGGCAGACTTTCGTGCTCCTCGACCGTCGTCGTCGACCACGGTGTCCTCGGATCAGCGCGCCGGCGAGTGAGAGAGGGTTCCGGCGCAAGTCCGGTCCGCGGCTTGGGCCGCGGCGCGATGACGTCGAGGAGCAGGCCACCGAGAGTCACGCCTATCGCGAGCGGGCCTTGCAACTTGTTCACCTCCTTGGATGCCTCCTGGATGACAGCGTCCGCGGGAAGCATCCCGGGCGCCCGGGCTCGTGACATCGGCCCGGTGGCCAAGATCCGCCTCGAGCGTTTGTCCACGCGCACGCTCAGCGGCGGTCGAGCAGCAGCGCCGCCCACTCGCCTCGGGTCAGCCGGCGGCGTGGCTGAAGGCCGCTGGCCGCGAACGCACGGGCCACGCTGTCGCACTCCTGCACGAGCAGACCGGAGGCGATGAGCCGCTGGGGGGCCGCGGCCAGACTGGCCGCGTGGCTGCGCAGGAGCGGGCCCAGCAGGTTGGCCGCGACGGTGTCGGCCCACGGGAGCGGGTCGGTGCGGAGGTCGATCCGCTGCACCGCCACCTCGACGCCGTTCATCTCGGCGTTGACCGCTGTGGCCTCGAGACTGGCCGGATCGTTGTCCACAGCCACCACCGACGCCCAGCCGAGCCTGGCCGCCGCGATGGCCAGCACGCCGGAACCGCAGCCCACGTCGAGGAACGAGCGGCTCGGCGGCAGCTCGAGCAGCAGCTCGAGGCACAACCGGGTGGTGGCGTGGGCACCGGTGCCAAATGCCTGGCCGGGCTCAATCACTAAATCGATCGAATTTGTGCTACGAGGAGGCGCCTCCCAGGGCGGACGCACGACCAGTCGGTCCCCCAGCACGAGGGGGCGATGGAACTCGCGCCAGCTCTCCGAGAAGTCATCGGCGATCTCGGCGGTGGTCACGTCGACCAGGGCGGGGCCGGCCGCCGCCCGCAGGTCGGGCAGCGCCGGTAGCTCCCCCGGCGCTCCGTACACCGCGTACTCGACCACGTCGTCGCCGATGGCAACCTCCTCGACGCCACTCGGCGCCAGTTCGAGGAGCTCGGCGAGCACGAGCTCCGCGTGCTCGCGCTGCACGCGGACGGCGAGGCGGAGCACCCGGACGGGCGGTCAGACTCCGAAGGCGCGGCGGATCTTGCCGAACACGCCCTCTTCGGAGCGGAGGTGGTGATCGGTGAGCGACCCCGCCAGATCCTCGAGGAGCTGCTTCTGCTCGCGGTTCAGGTTGCGGGGAACGATCACGTTGACGACCACGCGCAGATCGCCGGTGCGGCGCCCGCGCAGTGCCGGCATGCCGCGACCGCGCACGGTCAGCGTCTCGTGGGGCTGAGTGCCGGCGGGTATCTCGAGGTCGACCGGGCCGTCCACGGTGGGCACCTCGACCGTCGTGCCGAGCGCGGCCAGTGGGGCCGAGACATCGACCGCGGTGACCAGATCGTTGCCATCGCGGACGAACCGCGGGTCCTCGCGTACGTGGATGAGCACGTACAGATCGCCCGGGGGCCCTCCCCGCTCGCCGGCGTGGCCACGGCCGCCGATGCGGATCCGCTGCCCGTCGGAGATGCCGGCCGGGACGTCGACGGCGAGCGTCGAGCGCTCGACCATGCGCCCGCGACCGCTGCAGGTCTTGCACGGGTCGCGGGCCACGCGGCCGTCGCCATTGCAGACATCACACGTCGTGGCGCG
Source organism: uncultured Solirubrobacterales bacterium (assembly GCA_963737535.1). Lineage (GTDB taxonomy): Bacteria > Actinomycetota > Thermoleophilia > Solirubrobacterales > Solirubrobacteraceae > Palsa-465. The sequence continues at coordinate 76,650 of CAVTTU010000033.1, read as the reverse complement.
GACGACCTGGCCGAACGGGGTGCGGGAGATCGCGCGCAGCTGTCCGGTTCCCTCGCACCGCGTGCAGGTCTCGATCGGTGTCCCCGGCTCGGCACCGTTGCCCCGGCAGTGCTCGCACACGGTGATGGCCTCGAAGGACAACTCGACAGAGCTGCCGTGCGCCGCCTGCGCCAGGTCGATCTCGGCGGTCACGGCCACATCTCCCCCCTGCACCGCGCCGCCCGCGCGCTGGCCCCCGAAGGCGCTCCCGAACGCGCCCGAGCCGAAGAACGCCTCGAAGATGTCCGACACCGAGCCGAAGCCCTCGAAGTTGGGAGCGTAGCCGCCGGTGCGCAGGCCCTCGTGCCCGTAGCGGTCATAGGTGGCACGCCGGTCGCTGTCCGAAAGGACCTCATAAGCCTCCGCGGCCTCCTTGAACTTCTCCTCGGCGTCGGGGTCGTGGCTGTTGACGTCGGGGTGCAGCTCACGGGCGAGCCGGCGGAACGCCTTCTTGATCTCGGCGTCGCTGGCGCCCCGGGAGACGCCCAGCACCTCGTAGTAGTCGCGGGGAATGTTCCTAGAAGCCATCAGCGCTCGTCATATACGTCGGTGATGTAGGTCGAGAGCTGATGCGCCGCCTCACGAACCGAGCGGATTGCCCGACCGTAATCCATCCGCAGCGGGCCGATCACCGAGACGGCGCCGAGGTTGCGCTGGGGCAGGCCGTAGCTCGCGGCCACCACGGCCAGCGAGCGCAGTGCGGGGGCGTCGTTCTCGGTCCCGATCCGCACGAGCACGTCGCGCTCGGTCAGCGCCTCGCGCAGCACGCCGAGCAGCGTCACGCGCCGCTCGAGCATGTCGACCAGCGCGTTGAGGTCGAGCACGTCCCCGACCCGCTCGACGCTGAGCAGCCGGGCCGTTCCCTCGACGTACAGGTTGTCGTGGGCCGAGTCCTCGAGCTCGGTGAACACCGGCGACAGGGCATCGATGAACGCGGCCTCGGTCGTGCTGAGCGATGGATCGTGGAGCCTCCCGTGGAGCATTCGCGCGCCCAGCCCGAGCCCCACGAGGCGCTCGTTGAAGTAGCTCGCCGCCCAGTCGGCCAGCCCTGGATCGACCGGCCGCTGGAAGGTGAACAGCCGCTTGGTCACGCCGCCGGTGGAGGTGATCACCACGACCATCATCACCTGGGGCTGGAGCACCAGGACCTCGACGTGACGGATCGTCGAGGTCTCGATCGGTGGCGCGGTGACGATCGCCAGCAGGCTGGTGACCTGCGAGAGCGCCTCGCTGGTCACCCGCATCGCCTCGTCGAGCTCGCGCCGCATCAGCTGGAGCGAGAGGGGCGGCCCCGGATCATCGGTGGGGAGCAGGCGGTCGACGAAATAGCGGTAGCCCGCCTCGGTCGGGATCCGGCCGGCCGACGTGTGCGGATGGGCCAGCAGCCCGCGCTCCTCGAGGTTGGCCAGCTCGTGCCGGATCGTCGACGGTCCCCATTGGAAGTCGACCGCCAGCGCCTTCGAGCCCACGGGCGAACCGGCGGCGAGGTACCCCTCGACGACCTTGCGCAGGACCAGCTCTTGGCGTTCGGTTAGCACGGTGTTGATTGTAGGTCGGGGGTTAGCTGTTGCAGCCCGGGTTGCTGGGGAAGGAGTGGGTGTACCGCGGCCGCGGGCTCTCCAGCGACGATTTCGTTGCCTGGCGGTCTTGCGGGCCAGCGATACGCAACGAAACCGCTGTCTCTCTATTTGACGAAATGTTGCATGGCGCCGCCGCGCCAGGGTGCCACGCGACGTTATCGCGGTTCCGAAGGCGTTCGCAGCCGTAAGTGCAACCCACGACCCCCTCCCCAGCAACCGCCAAGCCACAGACGCGGCTCCGCACTGATCTCAGTCGACCCGCACCCGCGCCACCGCGTTGCGGATGATCCGCTGGCCGTCCTGCTCGGCCTCGGAATCGATGATCGCGGTGTCGCCATCGACCTCGCGCACACGTGCCGGCCACGGTGATCTCCTCGCCCAGCCTGCCCATCCCGCGGAACTGGACGCTCAGCTGCGCGAGCTTGTCGGGGCCGCCGGCGGCGTCGGTGTGGGCGCGGGCCACTTGGGCCATCGTCCACAGGCCGTGGAGGATGCGCCCGGGCAGGCCGACCTGCTTGGCGAACGCCTCGTCGATGTGGATCGGGTTGAAGTCACCCGAGGCGCCGGCGTAGCGCACGGTGAGGTATGGGTCGGGCGTGACCTTGAGCTCGATCGTGTCACCCTGTCCCAAACTCATGATCCACCCCTGACGATGTTGGTCCACGTGCCGGTGCAGACGGTCTCGCCGCGCTGGTTCTTGGACACCGACTCGAACACGAAGAACGTCATCGGCCCCCGCTCCGAGATGTCCTTCACGGTGGCGGTGGTCGTGATCTCGTCGCCGGCGACGACCAGCGGCCCCCAGCGGAACTCCTGGGCGCCGTGGACCATCATGGCGAAGTTCATGCCGACCTCGGGGTCGAACAGGGCGGGGATCACGGAACGCCCGGCGTAGACGACCGCGAACATCGGTGGCGCGACAACGTCGGCGTGGCCGGCCGCCCGCGCCGCCTCGACGTCGCTGTAGAGCGGGTTGGTCTCGCCCACGGCGGCGGCGTATTCGCGGATCTTCTCGCGACCCACGGCGTAGGTGACCGGGTCGAAGGTCTTGCCGATCGCTTGGGTGTTGATGCTCATGGCCGGCGGGAGTGTTTCAGATGATCACAGCGACCGTTCCGCGAGCCCCTCGATTCTCACATGTCGTCGGTGGGCAGCGCGGCGCCCGTGGGGAAACCGCGGCGTTCGTACTCCTGGTAGTAGCCCCGCCACGCGTCGGAGTCGTCGGGGAGGCCCGCCCGGCACCGGCGAGCTGCCGCGCCAGGGCATCGAGGCACTGATGCCAGCCGGCACCGTCACGCGCGGCCTTGTCGCGGCTGTCGAGCTCGACGCTGAAGCGCATCAGGCACCCCGCGCCGCCGTCGGTCTCCTCGAGCTGGAAGTGCAGGTGGTCATCGCCCCACAGGAACGCGAAGCGGTGCGGCGGTTCCAGCTCGGTGACCTCTCCGGTCAGCGTCATCGGGCCGTCCTCGAGGGGCATCTCAGTGAAGGTGAAGCTCATGGGGCCGCCGGGGCGCAGTCGACCTCGACCTCGCACGGGAACCAGTGGACGAGCTCCTCGGGCTCGGTGATCGCCTCCCAGACGGCGGCCACCGGGTACGCGAGCCGCCGTTCGAAGGAGAGCGTGGGACGATCGCCGACGGCGGTGTAGGTCGCGTGAATGCTCATGGGGCCTCCTCTGTCGGGGTGCGGAACTTGTGCTCCAGACGCCGCTCGAGCGCATCGAGCCGGCCCTCCCACAGCTGCCGGTAGGGCTCGAGCCAGGCGTCGAGCTCGGCCAACGGCTGGGCGTTGAGGGCGTAGACCCGGCGCTGGGCCTTGGTGTGCGCGACGACGAGACCGGCATCACGCAGCACGCGCAGGTGCTTCGAGGTGCCCGGCTGGCTGAGCCCGATGATGTTGACCAGCTCACCGACGGGCCGCGGCCGTTCGCGCAGCAGGGCGACCATCTCGCGCCGGTGGGGATCGGATAGGGCGGTCCATGTCGACGGCATCTGACCTATATATATACCTGATCGGTTATATGCCTGTCGAGGCATAAATGTCCTCAGATGGTCGCGATCGCCTGCGCCACCAGCTCGATCGCACGGCGGAGCCCCACGTCGGGCAGATTGGCGAACCCGAGCACCAGCCCCGCCGGCCGGGCGGCCGGTCGCCCCGTGCCAGCCCAGTCCCTCCAGACCCACGCCGCGCCGTCCGGCCGCGCTCAGCACGGCGTCCTCGTCGAGCCCATCGGGCAGCAGCGCGAGCAGGTGCAGGCCGGCGGGCGTCCCGGTCACCCGAGCCTCGGGGAGCACCTCGGCCAGCGTGGCCACCAGGACATCGCGGCGGTGGGCGTATTCCAGGCGCGTCCGGCGAAGATGGCGGTCGAGCTCGCCCCGGGCGATCAGATCGGCCAGGGCGAGCTGTTCGAGGACGGGCGACCCGCCATCGGCGACCGCCTTCTCGTAGGTCAGGGCCCCGGTCAGCCACGAGGGGCACAGAGCCCAGCCCAGGCGCAGGCCCGGCGCCAGCCGCTTGCTCACGGAGCCGATGTGGCAGACGCGCTCCGGCGCCAGCCCCTGGAGGGCACCGACCGGGACTCGGTCGTAGCGAAACTCAGAGTCGTAATCGTCCTCGACGATCAGCGCATCCCGGTCCTCGGCCCAGGTGAGGAGCGCGGTCCGCCGCTCGGAGGTGAGCACGGCTCCGGTCGGAAACTGATGGGCCGGGGTTAGGACCACCACCTCGCAGCCGCTGGCGGCCAGTCGGGCAACGTCGATCCCGGACTCGTCGACGGCGACCGGCACCGGCTCGAGACCGCTGCGCTCGATGATCAGGCGATGGTGGGCCCAGCCGGGCTCCTCGATCGCGATCTCCTCCAGCCCGCGATCGCGCAGGGTCCGGCAGAGCATGGCGAAGCCCTGGGTGAACCCGGCACAGATCAGCGTGTGCTCGGGCTCGGGTGCCGCCCCCCGGACCCGGGCCAGATAGCGCATCAGCTCGTCGCGGAGCTCGGGCGTCCCGCGCGGATCGCCGTGCCCCAAAGCGTCGAAGGGCGCACCCGTGGCGGCGGCACGCAGTGATCGCAGCCAGAGGTCCCGGGGGAACGCGGCCAGGTCGGGGATTCCCGGGCGCAGATCGTAGGCGTAGTGCGGCTCGAGCGAGCTGGCCATGACCGGCGCCGGCTCGCTGCTTGGGGTGCTGGCCACGCGCGTCGGTGCCCCCTGCGACGCGGTCAGGTAGCCCTCGGCCGTGAGCTGGGCGTAGGCCTCGAGCACGACCCCACGCGAGATCCCGAGCGTCGCGGCCAGAACCCTCGAGGAGGGGAGGCGCATCCCGGGCGGCAGCCGGCCGCTGCGGACGTGCTCGCGCAGCTCGCGCTCGAGCTGTTCGTGGAGCGCCCCGGCCCCACGTTCGAGTTTCACCAGTAGCCCTGGGCCGGAAACTGGCCCTGAATCAGCGTGCATGACTGGACCTTAACAATGAGCCAGTTGCCGCGTAGCGTCTCGCATCCGCGATACGAAATGGAGACTGCGATGGACGAGATCACGATCATCGGCGGCGGGCTGGCCGGGCTCACGGCGGCGATTTCCGCCGCCGAGCACGGGGACACGGTGCGGCTGCTCGAGGCGCACGAGGAGCTCGGCGGTCGCGCTCGCAGCACGAGCGGCCCCTACAAGGCGAACCTGGGCCCCCACGCGCTGCTCTCCAACTCCCCCTTCTGGGCGTGGCTGGGCGAACGCGACCTGCTTCCGGCGTACGCGCGTCCCCCGCTGTCGGGCGTCCGCTTCCGCTGGCACGACGAGATCCGCCGCGTCCCCGCCGTCGGGGCGGCCGTCGCGGCGCTCCGCCTCCGGGGTCGCTCGGCGCCGGTCGACGTCGACTTCCGCACCTGGGCCGCCGACCTGGTCGGCCCCGAGGCGGCCGAGGCGCTGGCCCGCAGCGCCGGCGTCCTCACCTACTACCACGACCCCGGCGAGCTATCGGCCCGGTTCGTCTGGGAGGCACTGGTGCGGGGCCTGCTGTCCGCGCCGCCGGCCGCCCGGTACCCGATCGGCGGGTGGAGCTCGATCGTGGCGCGGATGCACGTGCGCGCGCTCGGGCTCGGCGTGCGGATCGAGACCGGGGCACGAATCGACGCGCTGCCCGAGCCGCCGGTGATCATCGCCACCGAGCTGAGCGACGCGCGCCGCCTGCTCGGCGACGACGGCCTCGACTGGCTGAGCGGGCATGCGGTCTGCCTCGACCTCGCACTCCGCCACCGGCGTGGCGATCCCTTCGTCGTCGTCGACCTCCAGGAAACCGGGTGGATCGAGCGCTACACCGCCGCCGACGCGTCGCTGGCGCCGGATGGCGAGGAGCTGATCCAGGCCCAGATGCCGATCCGGCCCGAGGAGACCGCGGATGCCGCGGCGCTCCGCCTCGAGCGCCTGCTCGACGCCGCATTCGTCGACTGGCGCGAGCGGATCACGTGGCGACGGCGCCAGGTGATGCACAAGCGCACCGGCGCCCTGGATCCGCCGGGCACCTCCTGGCAGAACCGCCCTGCCGTCGACCGCGGCGGGGGCATTTACCTGGCCGGCGATATGGTCGCCGCGCCCGGCTGCCTGTCGGAGATCGCCTGGGGAAGCGCGGTTCAGGCCAGCCAGCTGGCCGGCCAGGCGCAAGCGAAGGTGCTCGCGTAGCCTCCGCCGGCCTCCGGCTCTTGTCGCCGGGAGGGGCACGCGCTAGCCTGCTGGTCAGTGTCAAGGCGAGCACAGCTTCGAGCTTCGGACGCTGATCGTGAGCGGATTGCCGACCGCTTGCGTGAAGCCGCTGCCGAGGGGCGTCTGCTGACCCACGAGCTCGAGCAGCGCCTAGGCGCGGCGTTTTCCGCGCGGACGTACGGCGAGCTCGACGCGCTCGTCTTCGATCTCCCCACCGGTCGCCTCGAACGACGCCAGCGCTCGTCGGTGACCCTATGGGTCAAGCCGGCTCTGGCTCTGGCCATCGCCATCCCGCTGGCGGTGGCGATGATCGCGGTGGTGCTGTTCGTCCTCACCGGGGTGATCGCCACCTGGATGCTGTGGGTGGGTGTGATGTGGTGGTTCTTCGGCCACCGCCACCGGGGCCGCGGCCGCTTCCCCAGCCAGCAGCGAATGGGACCGCCTCCAGGTCCCCGCTCCTGGGTCTGATCTCCGGCTGCTCCCAGGACGGACCTCCGGCTCGGTCCCGGGGCTGACCCCCGGTTGCTCCCGGGGCTGACCTCCGGCTCGGTCCCGGGGCTGACCCCCGGCTATTTCTCCCCCAGCTCGAGCACGGCCAGGAACGCCTCCTGGGGCACCTCGATCCGACCCACCTGCTTCATCCGCTGCTTGCCCTTCTTCTGCTGCTCGAGCAGCTTGCGCTTGCGGGTGATGTCCCCCCCGTAGCACTTGGCGATCACGTCCTTCCGGTACGCCTTGATCGTCTCACGGGCCACGATCCGCGAACCGATCGCCGCCTGAATCGGGACGTCGTACTGCTGGCGCGGGATCTTCTGGCGCAGCTTCTCGGTCAGGGTGCGGCCCGCCTCGTAGGCCTTGCTCCTGTGCACGAGCATCGACAGCGCGTCCACCGGGTCGCCCCCGAGCAGGATGTCGAGCTTGACCAGGTCCGATTCGCGCATTCCGATCAGCTCGTAGTCGAGCGAGGCGTAGCCGCGGGTGCGCGACTTGAGCTGGTCGAAGAAGTCGAGCACGATCTCGGCCAGCGGTAGGTCGTAGGTCAGCTGCAGGCGCTCGGCGCTCAGGTAGTGCATTCCCGAGTGCTCGCCGCGCCGCTCCTGGCAGAGCTCCATGATCGCCCCCACGAACTCCTTCGGGGTCAGGATCGAGGCACGGATGTAGGGCTCGCGGATCTCCTGCACCTTGGCCGGGTCGGGCATGTCGTTGGGGCTGTGCACGGGCACGACGGAGCCGTCCGTGAGCGTCACCTCATACTCGACGCTGGGCATGGTGGCCAGCAGCTCAAGGTCGTACTCGCGCTCGAGACGCTCGCGAACGATGTCCATGTGCAGCAGGCCCAGAAAGCCGCAGCGGAAGCCGAACCCCAGCGCGTCGCTCGTCTCGGGCTCCCAGCTCAGCGCGGCGTCGTTGAGGGTCAGCTTCTCGAGCGCGTCGCGGAGATCCGGATAGTCGTCGGAGTCGATCGGGAACAGGCCGCAGAACACCATCGGCTTGACCTCGCGGTAGCCGGGCAACGGCTCATGGGCCGGGTTGGCGCGCGTGGTCAGCGTGTCGCCCACGCGCAGCCTCGTCACGTCCTTGATCCCGGTGATCAGGAACCCGACCTCGCCGGCGTGGAGCGCGTCGGCCGACGTCATCTGCGGCGTGAAGAAGCCGATGTCGTCGATGTCGGCCTCGGTGCCGGCCTGCATGGCGCGGATCGCCTCGCCCTTGGTGAAGGTCCCATCGACCACCCGGATGTACGCGATCACGCCGCGATACTGGTCGAACTCCGAGTCGAAGATCAGCGCCCGCGGGGACCCGTCCGGATCGCCGCTCGGCGGCGGCACGCGCTCGATCAGCTCGTCGAGCACCGCGGTCACGCCCTCCCCGGTCTTGGCACTGATCCTGCGCACGCTGTCGGCCGGCTCCCCGAGGAGCTCGGCGACCTCCTCGGAAACGCGCTCGGGCTCGGCACCGGGCAGGTCGACCTTGTTGAGGCAGGGGATCAGCTCGAGCCCGGACTCGATGGCCAGGTAGGTGTTGGCCACGGTCTGGGCCTCGACGCCCTGCGAGGCGTCGACGACCAGCAGCGCGCCCTCGCAGGCGGCCAGCGAACGAGACACCTCGTAGGTGAAGTCCACGTGCCCCGGCGTGTCGATCAGATGCAGCTGATAGGCCTGGCCATCGCCGGCCTCGTAGAACACGCGCACCGCCTGCGCCTTGATCGTGATCCCGCGCTCTCGCTCGAGGTCCATCGAGTCGAGCAGCTGGGCGCGCATGGTCCGCGGGTCCACGGTATGGGTCAGCTCGAGGATTCGATCGGCCAGGGTCGACTTCCCATGGTCGATGTGGGCGATGATCGAGAAGTTGCGAATGTGTGCCTGGTCGGGCATTTCTCTCACTAGGGTATTTGGCGCCGGCTTGGGCGCTACGCGCGGCGGAGCCGGCCCATGATCAGCGTCTCGATCTGTCGCGCCTCCGGCACGCGCATCGTGAGCACGAGCTTCGCGTAGATAAAGAAGGCGACGGCCGAGGCGACGCCGACCTCGATCACCTGAGCCAGCAGGGACCGCCCGAGCAGCGAATCCAACCCGGTCCAGATCCCGCGGGCCGAGCGCGGCCATGATCACGGTGGCGACGGCGATCCGGACGGTGATCATCAGGGTCTGCCCGCCCTGGAGATGGCCGTTGAAGCCGAGGCGCAGGCGGTATAGCTGCAGAGCCGTCATCACGATGTTGGCCACGGCGGTGCCGATCACCAGACCGGCGATGCCCAACGGCTTGTACAGCGCGATGCTGACGATCGCGTCCACGATCATGTTGAGCGCGGCCAGCTTGGTGGGGATCCACGGCCGCTGGAGGGCGAAGAAGGTGCGCGTGAGCAGCAGGTTGAGGCCGGCGAACGGCAGGCTGAACGAGAACCAGAACAGCGCGGTCGAGACCAGATGGGTGGAGTAGGCCCCGAACGTTCCGTGCTGATAGACGAGCCGGGTGATCGGCGTGGCCAGGACCAGGAGCAGCGCCGAGGAGGGGATCAGGAGCAGATTGATCTGACGCATCCCGTTGCCCAGCGTGCGGCGCATGCCGCCGACGTCCCGCCGCGCGGCCAGCCGGCTCAGCGTTGGGAACAGGACGGTCGAGACGGCCACGCTGAAGATCCCCTGCGGGAGCATGTAGATGCGGAACGCGTTGTTGATGGCCGCCGGAGCGTGGCTCGAGACGAGCGACCCGAAGCCGGCGTTGATGAAGATGTCGAGGTTGACGATCCCGATGCTCACCGTTACCGGCACAAACAGGATCAGCACCTGATGCATCCGTGGGTCGCCCCAGTCCACGCTGAACATGACCTTGAAGTCGACCCGTCTCAGGGCCGCCGCAACGATCAGCATCTGCACGAACGTCGCCACCAGCCACGCGATCGCGTAGGCGTAGATCTTGTTGGCCCCGTGGAAGCGGGAATGCAGGAAGATCAGGAGGACGAGGATGATCAGGTTCCAGATCGCCGGCGCCAGGGCGGGGATCGTGAACTCGTCGTAGGACTGCAGAATCCCCACGAACAGTCCGGTCAGGCTCAGCAGCAGAACGACCGGGAACAGCACGCGCGAGAGAGAAGCGGTGAGGGCGGTGGCGGTCGCGCTGAGGCTGCCGGTGAAGAGCGGGACGATCAGCCCGGCCACCGCCAGCCACAGCAAGGTCAGCGCCCCGAGCCCGATCAGGATGACCCAGAACAGCGTCGAGGCGAGCCTGAACGCCTCGCGCTTGCGCCCGGCCTGCAACAGGTCGGTGAACACGGGGACGAATGCCGCCGACAGGGCCGCCTGCGAGAACAGGTTGCTGAACAGATTCGGGACCTGCGAGGCGAGCGTGAAGGCCGATGCCGCCGCCGAGGTGGCGAAGAACGCCGCCTGGACGACCTCGCGGGCCAGGCCGGCGATCCGAGACAGGGCCGTCGCCACCGCGACGATCGCGGTGTTCACGGCCAGGCGACGCCGTGGCGGGCTGGGCGGAGGCGGCTTGCCCTGCTCGTCCGCTGCCGTACTCGTTTCTGGCGACACGCGGCCGCTATAGTACGGACGCGCCGCGGCAGATCAGTCGCGGCTTTTCAGCGAGACGTGAGGTCGAGCGTTGATGTCAGGACGCGGACCGGGACGTCCCGCGGAGCACTTCCATGGCGAACATCCACTCACAGAAGAAGCGAATCGAGCGTGCCGCCCGCGAGCGGCTCGAGAATCGTCGCTACACCTCGAAGATCAAGACCTACTTCCGCCGGCTTGAGAATGCTGTCGCCGGGGGCGACGACTCGGCGGCCGACGGCGAGCACCGGACGCTCGTCCAGACGATCGACAAGGCCGTCAAGCGTGGCGCGCTCCATCGCAACAGCGGAGCCCGCAAGAAGTCCCGTGCCGCCCGCATTCGCCGCGGCACGAACTAGTGGTCTGATCCGGCCGCTGCTGGGTAGGTAGGGCGGGTATGGCACCGCTTGTCGGGCCGCCGGCCAGCGATCCGGGGACGATCTTTTTCGAGCTCGAGCAGCTCGAGGCGCACGACGATGGCCGACTGGCTATGCGCGGCCGATGGTACGGCGTGCGCGGTCGGCGCTTCGTACGACCCACGCTCATGCTCCGCACCGCGGCCGGCCGGATCCGGCTGCTGGCCGACCTCGAGCACAAGCCCTGGCCAGCCGAGGAGGCCGAGCCCTGGGTGGCCGCCTTTCCATGGGACCTGGCCGCGGAATCCGTGTCCGACCTCGAGCTGAGCGTCGCACCGGATATCGCCGTCAGCCTGCCGGCTCCGGGGGCCGATGTGCCCGGAGCCCCGATTCCCTCCGGGCGGGATTCCTTCGTGCTGGCCAGGTCCGAGGCGACCGACGCCGACGCGCTGTCGCGGAAGCTGGCCGAGGAGCAGCGTCGAAACCACCTCCTGCGCGAGCAGCTCGATGAGCTGCGCGATGCGCACGTACAGGCCGTGGCCGCCACGGCCCGGCGCGACGCCGCGCTGGCCGCGCTCGAGGTCGCCCAGCGCGAGCGCGGCCAGGCGGTGGACGAGCTCGAGCGTGCGCGCGGCGAGTTTCATGAGGCGGTGGCCTCGGCACGCGCCGAGCGCGAGGAGGCCATCCGGGCCTGCCAGCTGGCTCGCAGCGAAACGGCCGAGGCGCGGTCCGAGCGTGGCGCGGCGGTCCGTGCCTCCGAACGGCTGGGCAGCGAGCGTGCCATGGCACTGCGTAGCGCGGAGCGGGCCGGGCTGGCGCGCGACGATGCGCTGCGGACGGCCGAGGAGGCGCGCACGGAAACCATCTCGCGTGCGGCTCGAACGCGACGAACTCACCGCCGCACTCGAGCTGGCCCGACGCGACCGCGACGAGGCCCGCAGCGCCGCCGGCCTGGCCGCACGCGAGCGCGACAAGGCGGCGCGCGCCCGCGACAAGACGATCCGCGAACGTGACAAGGCCCGCCACGCGGCCGAGGAGGCTCGTGCCGAGGCCTCGCGGGCTGGCCTCGCGGCCCCGCCAGAGCGAACGTTCACGCCCCGCCGGACTTACTCCACCGCTTCCGGCGCGGTGTGGGCCGGTCGGGCGGTGGCGCTGATCGTGCTCGTGGCGATCCTCGTCGCGGTGGCGATGATCCTGAAGCTCGTCTAGGTCTTGGCGGTTATCCGCCGGATGCTGAGCAGCGCCACGGTGTCCTCGGCGGCCACTCCGGAGCCGCCGCCACGCGAGGCCAGCTCGAGGTCGGCGATCTCCTCCAGCGCCTGACGAAGCTTGTCGCTACCGCTCTCGCGAGCATCGGCGATGAGGCGATCGGCCGCGCGCGACGGCATCCGCAGCCCACGCTTGATCTGAGCCGGCGGCGCGCCCGCCTCGACCGCCCGGGCGATGTCGTGAGCGGCGCGCACGCGACCCGCCATCCAGTACAGAAGGCCCGGCACTCGCTCGCCCTGGGCGCGCAGCGCGAGGTACGAGCTAACGGCGGCCGGCGCCTCGCCGGCCACCAGCGTGTCGGCCAGCGACCATGCCTTGCGCTCGGCCGAGGCGGCGCTCAGCTCGTCGATCTCCGCGGCGGTCAACGACGCGTCCGGGCCGAACCGCAGGGCCAGCTTCTCGAGCTCCCGCAGCAGCCGTTGCTGACGATCACCGACCTGCTGCAGGAGCGCCCGCGCCGCCTCGATGTCGAGCTGCAGCCCGAGCTCCCGCCCGCGGGCGATGACCCACTTGGGCAGCTCCCACGGCTTCACGCTCGCCTCGGCGCTGACGTCGCCCCCGGCCGCCAGGACCGCCTCGTGCAGCCGCGCCGGAGCCTTCGTCCGTCCTTCCTCGCGGGCGAAGAAGGCGATCGTCGTATCGGGCGCGATCGCCGCCAGGGCCGACTCGAGCGGTTCGAGGTCCTTGTCCTTCCAGCCCTCGACGCCGTCGACCACGATGAAGCGCCGGCCGATGGCGAACGTCATCGCGTTCAGGGCGGCGGCCACGGTGTCGGGGTGGCGGCATCGCCCTCGAAGACCTCGAGTCCCTGCACCCCGCTCTCCACCTCGGCCAGCTCGCGCAGGCGTGTGCGGCGCTCGGCAATGCGGCCGTGGTCGTCCCCATGGATCAGGTAGGCGGGTTTGAAGGCCGGCACCTATCTCAGTCTAGGTATCCGGGCGGCGGGCAGCGCCGGCGCCGTCCGCCGGTGCCCGGGCAGGCGCCGGCGTCCATTCGCAGCGGCGGTCGGTGGCGCGCGCCACCCACGACGCGGTGATCGAGCAGATGCTCGGACCGTTGCCGCGAGCGCGGCTGGAGGTCCTGGCGGGCGCGCTCGCGCCCAGCTCGACGGCGACGAGTCAGCCCACGCGGCCTAGGGCGAGTGCCCGCTTTACCGCCGCGCCCGGATCGTCGACCGCCTCCACCCCACGGATGTCCCATGTGCCGAGGCCGACGACCGGTACGCGGGTCTTCAGGGCCAGGGCCACCTCGGACAGCGTGCCGTACTCGCCACCGACGGCCACGACAACGTCGGCCGCGCGGATGATCAGCCCGTTGCGAAGCTCGCCCAGCCCGGTGGGGATGGCGATCTGCACCCACTGATTGGCCGCCTGGCGGTCGGTTCCCGGAAGCAGGCCGATCGTCGTAGCGCCCGCCGAGCGGGCGCCGCGACAGGCGGCGGCCATCACGCCGCCGAGACCACCGCAGACGATGACCGCGCCTGCCTCGGCCAGGCCCTGCCCGACCAGCTCGGCTGCCGCGTCGAGCTCCGGATCCGCGTCGCCGGCGCCCACCACTGCGACATAGAGCGCAGCCACGACCTACTTGACGACGACGTTGACCAGCTTGTCGGGCACTATGATCACGCGAGCGATCTCGTGTCCGTCCACGTGTGCCCGCACGCCCCGAGACTCCAGCGCGAGCTGCTCGAGCTCGTCTCGCGCCGCGCCGCTGGGCGCAATCACGCGGTCGCGGACCTTGCCGTTGACCTGGCACACGAGCTCGAACGTATCGGCGGTCAGCATCGCCGGGTCCGCCGGCGGCCACGGGTCCTCCCAGACCCGGCGGCCGGTCAACATCTCGTACGCCTCCGCGCCCAGGTGCGGGGCGAACAGAAAGACCAGCGAGGCGGCGGTCGCGGTGGCGAACCGCTGGGCCGCCACGCCCGCCCTCGGGGGCTTGTAGATCTCGTTGACCAATTCCATGATCGCCGCCAGCGCGGTGTTGAACGCGAAGCGATCGACCATATCGCCGGTGACCTTGTCGATCGCCCAGTGCGCCTTGCGGACCACTTCGAGGTCGCGGCCGGTTGGGTCGGCGGGCTGCTCGGCCAGCAGCGGGTCGGCGGCCGATCCATCGAGCGCGGACCAGTCCACATCCGCGTCCTGGAGCTCGTCGGCCAGCCGCCACAGGCGGCCGAGAAACTTGTGCACCCCTTCCAGCGAGCTGTCCGACCAGGCGGCGTCCTGGTCGGGCGGGCCGATGAACAGGATGTAGCACCGGGCGGCATCCGCGCCGAAGCGCTCCACGATCGGCATGGGGCTGATCACATTGCCGGCTGATTTCGACATCTTGTGGCCGTCGGGGCCGAGGATCATGCCCTGGGTGAACAGGGCCTGGAACGGCTCCTGCACGTCGAGCAGCTGCATGTCGGCCAACGCCTTGACAAAGAAGCGCGCGTACATCAGGTGCAGGATCGCGTGCTCGACGCCGCCGATGTACTGGTCGACCGGCATCCATTCGCGCAGCACCCGAGGGTCGAAGAGCGCCCGGTCGTTGGCCGGGTCGCAGTAGCGCAGGAAATACCAGCTCGAGTCGACGAAGGTGTCCATCGTGTCGGTCTCGCGTCGGCCCGCGCCGCCGCAGCTCGGGCAGGACACGCGGACCCAATCCTCGGCCGCCGCCAGTGGCGAGCGGCCCCTGGGCTGGTAGTCCTCGACGTTGGGAAGCTCGACCGGCAGATCCTCCTCGGGGACCGGCACCATCCCGCACCTCTCGCAGTAGATGATCGGGATCGGGCAACCCCAGTAGCGCTGGCGCGAGACCAGCCAGTCGCGGAGTCGGTAGCTCACCGAGGCGTGGCCCCTGCCCTCGCGGTCGAGCCACGCGACGATTGCCTCGTAGGCCGCGCGGTTGTTCATGCCGTCGAACTCGCCCGAGTTGATCATCGGGCCCTCGCCCGTGTAGGGCAACTCCTCGTCGGTCCCGACCACACGGCGAATCGGCAGGTTGAACGCGGTGGCAAACGCGAAGTCACGCTCGTCGTGTGCCGGCACGGCCATGATCGCGCCCGTTCCGTACTCCATCAGCACGTAATCGGCCACGAACATCGGCAGCTCCTCGCCGTTGACGGGATTGGTGACCGTCCGCCCCAGCGGCACACCCGTCTTTGGCTTCTCCGTGTCCCCGCGATCCTCCGCCGACTCGTTGAGCGCGCGCGTGACGTACTCGTGCACCTGATGCTCGTGTTCGGTTCCGGCGGCGAGCCGAAACACGTCGGGGTGCTCGGGGGCCATGCACGAAGAACGTCGCGCCGAACAGCGTGTCCGGCCGCGTGGTGAAGACCGGATAGTCGATGCCCAGCTCCTGGCAGCGGAACGTCACCTCGGCGCCCTCGCTGCGGCCGA
This sequence comes from uncultured Solirubrobacterales bacterium, assembly GCA_963737535.1. GTDB lineage: Bacteria > Actinomycetota > Thermoleophilia > Solirubrobacterales > Solirubrobacteraceae > Palsa-465. The sequence goes on along the minus strand of CAVTTU010000033.1, from coordinate 61,280 downwards.
TCCAGTTGCGCTGCATGGCCTTCACGTGCTCGGGCCAGACGATCGTGCCGAGGTCGTCGAGCAGCCGGTCGGCGTAATCGGTGATGCGGAAGAACCACTGCTCGAGCTGACGGACCTCGACGAGGCTGCCACACCGTTCGCAGCGCGCCGTTGATCACCTGCTCGTTGGCAAGCACGGTGGCATCGTGGGGGCACCAGTTGACGGCGGCCTCCTTGCGATAGGCGAGGTCGCGCGCGAATAGCTGGAGGAAGATCCACTGCGTCCACCGGTAGTAGCTCGGCTCGTGGGTGGCGAGCTCGCGCGACCAGTCGATCGAGATGCCCCAGGAGTGGAACGCGCGGCGGAAGGCGGCGATCGACTCGTCGGTCGACTTTCGCGGGTGCTCCCCGGTGCGGATGGCGTGGTTCTCGGCCGGCAGGCCGAAGGCGTCGTAGCCCATTGGATGGAGAACCCTCCGCCCCGTCCGGCGGTGGAAATGCGCGATCGCATCACCGAGCGAGTAGTTCTTCAGGTGCCCGATGTGCGGCTCCCCGCTCGGGTACGGCAGCATTTCCAGCACGTAGGACTTCTCGCGGCCGTCCGACTCGCTGCCGGTGGGGTCGTTGGAGACCTCCCACGTCCGCTCCCGAGCCCACAGCTCCTGCCATTTGGGCTCGATTTGTTTGGGGTCGTACTGGCGGTCGGACATCGCTGATCGCAGGTTACTGACGGTGCGTTTATTGCGGTCCACGGGACTTGCCCCCTCTACCATCGGCGCCGTGTCCGAGGAGAAGCCTCCGGGACCACGCCCGCCGGACGATGCACCACACGCCCGCGGACCGGGTCGGGCGCGGAGCGCCGCAGCGGCAGCCGAGCAGGTCGCGTCGATCGTCGCTGCCGCCGAGGACTCGGCCAAACGCATGGTGGCGCAGACCGAGAACCGTGTCCGCGAGCGGATCGCCGAAGGACAGCGGGCGGCGGAGAACCGCGTGGCCGCCGCCGAGGAGGAGGCCGCTGAGCTGGTGCGCGATGCAGAGACGGAGGCGGCCGCGGTCCGTGACTCCGCCCGCGCCGACTCGGCCAAGGCCGTGGCCGACGCCACCAGCGAGGCCCTGGCAATCGTCGGACGCGCTCAGGAGAACGCCGACAAGGTGGTTGGCGAGGCCCGCGAGGACGCGGCCCGGATGCGCTCGGAGGCCGAGACCAAGGCCCGCGAGATCTTGCGCGACGCCCGGACGGCGGCCAGCGATGTTCGCACCGAGGGACTCGAGATCGTCGACAACCTTCGCGAGATGGGCGACTCGCTGCGCTCCAACGCCGAGCGCCTGCTGCGCGACGTGCAGATGATCCACTCGCGGATGCTGGCCCAGCTCGACCGCGTCGACGGCGGGATCGCCCCCGAGTCCGCCCCGCGCCGGCGCGGCGGCCGCGCGGCGGCTGACGAGAGCGATCCGTTCGACGTGCCCGAGTTCATCCCGCCCGGGTAGGGTCGCCGGCCGCGGCCTTGTATTAACCTTGGTCGAAGTTCGTTTTCACCGGAGGGGCTATAGCTCAGCTGGGAGAGCGTTCGGCTGGCAGCCGAAAGGTCGCGGGTTCGAATCCCGCTAGCTCCACTCCCCCCTTCGCCGCGCGTGATCCGCGCTATGTGCCCTGTTGCTTGGCCGCCTCGATCGCCGCCGGCGGATCGAGCTGCGGGTTGCCCGATACCAGCTCCAGCGCCCGGTCGGCCGTCTCGGCCGCCTGGGCGCCGTCGAGCGTCTCGTCGCGCAGGGCCAGGGCCAGCAGCACCTGGCGCATCAGCTCGGGATCCTGCGTGTCTGGTGGGGCGCCGGCCGGGGGTAGCGAGCGCACGCTGGCCAGCAGGCTCGAGGCGCTGACCCCACCCCCGAACAGCCGGCCGGGATGCTTTTCGGGGATCGTCGCGGCGATCGCGCCGGTCGCCGGGTTGACGACGCTGATCTTGCTGCGCAGACCCGAGCGCTCGAGCGCGAGCCGGTAGCCCGACAGGCGCATGTAGCCGAGCTGGGCCGCGAGCTGCGTGAACGACGCCATTTCGGCCTCATCGCGCAGCTTCTGCTGATGGAGCGAGATCTGCGTGCCGGCGTCGGGGATGGCCGGATCGGGATCGGGCGCCACGAGGAGGAACGCCTGGGGACCGAGCCGTCCGGCGCCCACGCCGGCGATGTCGACCAGCAGCTGATAGCCCGCGAGACCCATCGAGCCGATGATCCCCGGCGGGAGAGGATGCTCGGCGAGATAACCGGCGCTGAATCCCATCGGACTAGTTGTCAAGGATGCCGCCGACGATGCCGCCCAGCAGCCCGCCGCCGCCCTCGCGCTGGGCGTTGCCGCCGCTGCCCTCCTGCACCGGCGGGTGGTAGTACGCGCTCTGGAGGCCGACGCGACCCGGGCCGGTGAAGCGGTTGAACACCAGGCTGCCGCCCCCGCCCATGAGCCCGGTCTTGAAGCCGTAGACCTCCTGGGCCATCGACACGGAGTGGTCTCGGAACACCCACCCTCCGGGCTCGATGTCGATGGTCTCGCCGGCATCGAGCGTCTTCTCGAACATGTTGCCGTAGCCGTGAACCCAGACCACACCCTCGTGATCACCGGCGAAGAATTCGTCGACCCAGAAGCCACCGCCGTACATCATGTTGGCGAAGCCCTTGACCCGGCTGTAGTCGTACTGGACGTTGGCTGTCGCGGCCAGGAACTGATGCTCGCGCACCACGATCCCGTTGCCTGGTTGCAGGTGCAGGGCCACGATGTGACCCGGGGCATCGCGGCTGAAGGCGAGCTCACCGGCCGACTGCGCCTCCAGCATCAGCAGCGGCATCCCGCCGAAGACGCGGCGCTTGAGTCCCTTCTTCAGCGGATGCATGCCGATCTGCATGCTCGGGTACTTCCACAGCAGTACGTGGTGCTCGAAGTACACGGGCACCTGGCCGTCCAGAGCCATATGCAGTGCCGGAACCAGCTCGCCCTCGAGGCGGTAGTTGAGTCCGGGTGCGCTTCCCTGCATGATCTGGGTCGGAAGGATCTGTGGCGCGGAGGGCATCGTCCTCTCCAATGGTCGGTGTGTGCGAGTGGGTCGCCGCGACCCGCTCCCCCTCTAGCTAGGTGGACAGCACGGTATCGCGGGTCGCCACGGGCTGTTGTGCTGGTCTGATGATCATCGGCAATCCGCCGTCGGGGCTTAGCGTTGGCAGCTTCGCCACGCGCAGCTCGTATCCGGGCTTCAGGTCCAGGCCGTAGCGCTGCAGGATCGAGGTGGCCACCGACTTGACCATCAGCTGCCCGAAACGCTTGCCGATACAGACCCGCTGCCCACCGCCGAACGGGATGTAGGCGCCCGGTGGCAGCTGTCGCCGGGCCTCGGGGGTGAAGCGCTCGGGAATGAACGCCTCGGGATTGGGAAACACCTCGGGCAGGCGATGGCTCACCCACGAGCTGTGGATCACGTGAACGCCGGCCGGTACGTCGTAGCCGCCGAAGCGGAACGCCTTGACGCTCATGCGCGGCCCGAACCACACGGGCGGATACAGGCGCAGCGTCTCGTCGACGACCATCGACAGGTACGGCAGCCGGCTGATCAGATCCTCGACCGTCGGTGCGCGGCCGTCGAGGACCGCCTCCTGCTCGGCCACGACGCGCTCGAGCACCTCGGGGTGGCGGCTCAGCTCGTAGAGCAGGAAGGACATCGTGGAGGAGGTCGTGTCGTGGCCCCCGAACAGCAGGTGCATCAGCTGGTCACGCAGCTCGCTGTCAGTGAATCCGTCGCCGTCCTCATCGCGGGCTTCGAGCAGCATGGACAGCACATCGTCGCCCGAGCGCCCGGGGTGACGCCGGCGCTGGATCTCGGCGTAGATGATGTCGTCCAGACCGCGGCGGTGGGCGAGCATCCGCGCCCAGGGCGTTCCCGGGCCGCGCAGGAGCATCATCCAGCTCTCGGTGTCGTAGAAGGCGAGCGCGCGCTCGAACAGCACCGCGGCCTGGTGCCCGATCTCGCCCGAGCGCGGGTCGAGCCCGACCAGCGCTCGCATGGCGATGGACATGGCCAGATCACGTACCCACTCGTAGACGTCGAGTGTGCGGCCCGGAGTCCACGTCGCCATCGCCCGGTCGGCCTCCTGCACCATCACCTCGACTGCCGCATCCAGACGCTGACGGTGGAAGGCGGGCATCATGATCCGCCGTGCCCGGTCGTGATACGCCCAGTCGGTGGTGATCAGCCCATCACCGATCAGGGGCGTGAGCTGCTCGCCGAACATGCCCTTGCGCCAGCTGAAGTTCTCCGCCCCGGAGACGGTGACGAAATGGTTGGCCTGCGGGCCGATCATCCCCACGATCCGCCGGTGCAGCGAGCGGAAGGCGAAGATCGGCCCGTAGCGCTCGTAATAGCTCAGCAGCGTCTGCAGCGTCTCGCGCTGGAAGCGGTGGGTGCGGGCCAGACTGAAGCCCAACTCGCCGGGCGGAAGCGGGCCGCGGGTCGCGAACTCCTGGCGGACATCGGCCGCCACCCTGGGGAAACCCGGTGGCCGCTCTGGCGGTGGCGACTGCACGGTCGGACACGCTAATGCAAATGGAGTGGATAATCGCGCTGACATGTCCACGATCTACGTCACCGGCCACCGCAACCCGGACACCGATTCGATCGCCAGCGCGATCGGCTACGCCGAGCTCAAGGGCAGGCTGGACCGCGGCAACGAGTACCGGGGCGTCCGCCTCGGCGAGTGCAACGCCCAGTCGCGCTGGGTGCTCGAGCGCAGCGGCGCTCCCGAGCCCCCGATCCTCGCCCACGTGATGCTCCGAGTGTCCGACCTGATGGACACGAGCTTCCCGATCATCGGTGATGACGAGCCGATCCGCCAGGCGGGGATAGCCATGTCGCGGGCGCAGCTGGAGCTCGTGCCGATCGTCAACGCCGACGGCGGCCTGATCGGGGTGGTCACCGAGCGGACCCTGGCCCGCCGCTTCATCCGCGAGTCTCGCGAGACCTCTACGCTCGAGGAGGCTCCGACCAGGGTGCAGGCAGTCGCCGATGTGCTGCAGGGCGAGCTCCTGACCGGCGAGAACAAGACGCTGGCCGGGCGTGTGTGGGTCCAGTCGATGGACCCGGAGTCGCCCAGCGGCATATCCCAGGGCGACGTGGTCGTGCTCGGCAATCGCGACGACGCCCAGGCCCTGGCCATCAACCTGGGCGCCGCGCTGCTGGTGGTGTCCAAGGGATCGCTCCCGAGCCGAGAGATCCTCGAGCTGGCCAGGGAGCGCGGCACCGCGGTGATCGTGTCTCCGCTCGACACCTATGTATCGGCGCGCATGATCGCCCTCGCGGCGCCGTGCCACGCGCTGATGGAGCACGACCCCCTCACGGTCGCCACCGTGGACGTGGTGCGCGATGTGGCCGAGCAGGTCAAGGAGACGCACTACGGCGCCGCCGTGGCGATTGACGGCCGGCGCCGGCCGGTGGGCCTGCTGCGCCGTTCCGATCTGGTCTCGCCGCCTCAACGCAAGGTCATCCTCGTCGACCATGCCGAGCAGGCTCAGAGTGCCCCGGGTATCGAGCAAGCCGAGATCGTCGAGATCCTCGACCACCATCACATCGGCTCAATCGAGACCCGCATTCCGGTCACGGCTACGTTCGACCCCGTCGGCTCGACCGCCACGCTGGTCGTCGAGCGCTTCCGCCTCAATGGCATGGAGCCGAGCCGCTCGACGGCGATCATGCTCCTCGGTGCCGTGCTGTCCGACACGGTGATCCTCAACTCCCCGACGACAACCGAGCGCGATCACGCCGTCGTGGAGTATCTCGAGCGGGTACTGGCCCTCGACGCCCGCGAGCTCGGGCGCGAGATGTTCGAAGCCACCGCCGACCTCTCCGGGGTCAGCGCCGAGGAGATCATCGCCCGCGACGCCAAGCAGTACGAGCTTCAGGGCGGCCAGACCATCTGCATCGCCCAGGTCGAGATCGTCGGCGAGGGCCTGCTCGACCGCAAGGACGAGCTGCTCGAGGCTATGCGTCGCGCCCGCGAGAACCGCGGCCTGCAGCTCTACGCGCTGATGGTCACGGACATCCTCACCAAGAGCACCGACCTGCTGGTGGCCGGCGATACGGCCGGCGTGGCGCGCAGCTTCGGCGCCAGTGCGCACGACAGCGTCGTGGCTCTGCCGGGCGTCATGAGCCGCAAGAAAGAGGTGGCGCCGAAGCTGATGGCGACGCTGTAGCGGGCCGGGGAGGCGGAGCGTTGGTGGCGGCCGTCTACATCCGGGCCGATGTCGAGTCCAACGTTGTCCGAGATTATCTAGGACAACGTTGGACTCAACGCACGGGACCCGCCCGTACGCGGAGGCGGACCTAGCCCGTCACGGCCTCGACGAACTGCGCCGGCGCCTCGCCCCACAGCTGCTCGAGGCGGTAGTACTCCCGGGTTTCGGGGGTGAAGACGTGGACGACGACGTCGAGGTAGTCCATGAGGATCCAGCGGGCCTGGGTCAGTCCCTCGACGCGGCGCGGCAGGAGGTCGTGGTCCTGCTTCATGCCCTGGTGGATGGCGTCGTGAATCGCCTTGGCCTGCCGATCGCTGCGGCCGCTGCAGATGACGAAATAGTCCGTGTAGCCGAGGATCTCGCGCAGGTCGAGCTGCACGATGTCCAGGGCCTTGCGGTCGGCGGCGTAGCCGGTGATGGCAGAGACGATCTGTTCCGGATTCATCAAGGTGTCATACCCCGTAAAGGTGTTGTTCGGCAATGGACTGCGCCACCGGGTCCGGCACGAAGTACCTGATCGGCTTTCCCCCGGCGACGCGCTCGCGCAGGTCACTCGAGGAGATGCCGATCGACGGCATGGGGAAGAACATCGCCGGCTTGCCGCTCCTCCCCACCCCCGCGAGCGCCTGATCGATCGTCTCGCGGCTGGTTCCGGGTCGCTCGGCCACGGCCAACGTGGCCAGCGACAGCACCCTTTCCGGCTCCCGCCAACGTGGCAATCCTGCAGCGATATCGCCGCCCACGATTAGGAAAAGCTCGTTGTCTGGCGCCTTGGTGCTCAGCTCTTCAAGAGTATCGACCGTGTATGACGGCCCGGGCCGGCGCAGTTCGACATCGGACACGGAGAGACGGTCATCGTGCCCGGTGGCCAGGCGACAGAGCTCGAGACGGACCTCGGGGCCCGGCTCGTCCTCGACCTCCTTGTGGGGTGGTATACGGGCAACAATCAGCATCACGTGGTCGAGGCGGAGGTGAACATACGCCTCCTGGGCGCAGATGAGGTGACCAAGATGTGGCGGATTGAACGTGCCGCCGAGAATCCCGAGGCGCACGGGCGAAGAGTGACGCTATGGGCGGGTCTGGCCCGATCCCTCGACCAGGTACTTGAACGTGCACAGCTCGCGCAGGCCGATCGGCCCGCGGGCGTGGAGCTTCTGGGTCGAATTGCCGATCTCAGCGCCCATCCCGAACTCGCCACCGTCGGTGAACCGCGTCGACGCGTTGACGTACACGCAGGCGGCGTCGACCCCGAGTTCGAAGGCGCGCGCGGAGCGCGTGTCGTGGGTCAGGATGGCCTCGGAATGGCCGCTGCCGTGGGCATTGATGTGGGCGATCGCCTCGTCGGCTCCATCCACCACCGCGACGGCCATCTCGAGCGCCAGGTACTCCCTATCCCAATCCTCATCGGTGGCCGCATCCACCGGGAGCGAAGGAACGGTCGCGCGGACGCGCGTGTCCCCGTGGAGGACCACGCCCGCCTCGCTGAGCGCCGCCAGCACACGCGGCAGGAAGCGCTCGGCCACGTCGGCGTGGACGAGCAGCGTCTCGGCCGCGTTGCAGACTCCGGGCCGCTGGAGCTTGGCGTTGAGCACGATCGCCTCGGCGTCGTCGAGGTCGGCGCTGGCGTCGACGAACACGTGGCAGTTGCCCGACGCCGCGTAGATGACCGGGACGGTGGCCACGCCCTTGAGGGCGTTCTTCAGGCCCTCGCCACCGCGAGGGATGATCAGGTCGACCACACCGCTCTGGGTGGCTAGCTCGCTCAGCTCCTCGCGCGCTGCGCCGGCGATCAGGCTGAGCGCTCCGTCGGGAAGCCCGGCGGCGGTGGCCGCCTCGCCGGCCACCGCGGCCAGCACGGCGTTGGAATGCTCGGCCGAGCTCGAGCCGCGCAGCACGATCGCATTGCCCGACTTCAGGGCCAGCGCCGCGGCGTCGATCGTGACGTTGGGGCGGGCCTCGTAGACCACGGCGACAACGCCGAGCGGCACGCGCACCTTGCGCACGTCGAGGCCGTTTGGCAGCCGGAAGCCGTCGATCACCTCACCGACCGGGTCGGGCAGGGCGGCGATCGCCCGCGCGCCGTCGGCGACCGCGGCGATCCGGCGCTCGTCCAGAGCCAGACGGTCGAGCAGAGCGGCCGAGAGACCGCTCTCGCGCCCGGCCTCGAGATCGCGCGCGTTGGCCTCGAGGATCTCGGCGGCCCGCTCCACGAGCGCGCCGGCGATTGCCTCGAGCGCCCCGTTCTTGACGTCCGAGCCGAGCGTCGCCAACACCCGCGAGGCCCGCTTGGCCGCGGCGCAGGTCTCGGCTACCGATGTGGTCGTCGTCGCCATCGGGCTCAAAGGTTACGCGAGCACGAAGTAATCCCGATGGACCGCCTCCTCGCTGGCCCTCGGGTTCAACTCGCGCACGTCGGCCGATTTCAGCCCGCGGACCTGCCGCAGCTCCTCGGCGGAGTAGTTGGAGATGCCCCGCCCCACCTCGAATCCATTGTGCGAGACCTCGACGGCGTCGCCGGCGTTGAAGTCTCCGGCCACTTCGATCACGCCCACCGGCAGCAGGCTGGTGCCCCCCTCGCGCAGGGCGCGAGCGGCACCCGCGTCGACGACCACGCGCCCCCGCACGGGCTTGGCGTACTTGAGCCACAGCTTGAAGCTCGAATAGCGCGCCGAGCGGGCGGGGAAGCGCGTTCCCACCGCCTTGCCCGCCGCCGCACCCAGCAGCATGCCGGGCTCGAGCCCGCTGGCGATGACCGTGGGAATGCCGGCTGCCGTGGCCATCTCAGCCGCAACCACCTTCGAACGCATGCCGCCCGAGCCCAGCGGCGAGCTGGCGTGACCGATGTCCAGCCCCGCGAGTGCATCGAACTGCTCGACGAGGCGGACCAGCTGGGCGTCCGGGTCCACGCGCGGATCGGCCGTGTAGACGCCCTGGGCGTCGGTGAGCATTAGCAGCAGCCGCGCGCCGAGCAAAATTGCCACCTGGGCGGCGAGGAAGTCGTTGTTACCGAACGAGATCTCATCGGTGGTCGTGGTGTCGTTCTCGTTGATCACCGGGATAACCCGCCACTCGAGCAGCTTGTGGAGCGTCTGGCGGGCGTTCAGGTAGTGGGTCCGTGCGCTCATGTCGAAAAAGGTGAGCAGCACTTGGGCGGTCCCGACGCCGCGGGCGCGCAACAGCGAGTCGTAGACCTGATAGAGCTTGCCCTGGCCGACGGCACTGGCCGCCTGGAGCTCGTCCACCGCGCGCGGCCGGATGGGCAACTCCATCACCCCCATTCCGCGGGCGATGGCGCCGCTGGTGACCACGATCACCGACTCGCCCCCCTGATGGAGCTCGGCGACCTGCTGACAGATGCGCTCGAGCACATCCATTCGCACCTCACCGCTCTCATCGGCGACGAGACTCGACCCCAGCTTGACCACCAACGAGCTCATACCCAACAGAGATTAGGGTCTGGCCAGATTCCTTCCCGACCCGGGCGCATGCGATCGGTCACGGCATGATGCCGCGACCGATCACAGCAGACGTCTAGCTAGGTGGTGCTGTTTGCCCTCTTGACCGAATGCTTCTTGCCCGTGGGATCGCACCATGCGTTGCGCGGCACGCCGGCACACGGGTTGGGCATGGTCTTCAGGTGCTTGGGCAGCGGGTGCATGATCACTCGCGTCAGACGGGGATAGTGGTCGCCGGGCTGGCACCCGAAGCCAGTCAGCGTGACTTGCGTGTCGCACAGCAACTCGTTAAGGAACGGGAGGTTGAAGTTCGGCGCAACTTTGCTGGTGGTACACGTGGGGTACGCCTTCTGCAGCGCCGCAGAATCGGCGTTGAGGTGGCCTGACGTGTCGTGGTTGCCGGAGAAGCAGTTGCTCGGATGTGATTCCAGGCTCTGCTGCTCGAAATCTCCGTTGGTCGGGTTTCCGTAGCCGCCGTTGTGAGCGAACGTGTTGTTGATCACGGCATTGCCCCAGTCGTCGAACAGGCAGCTCCCCTTACCGAGGATCGGCGAGTTGGGCGTGCCGCCGGTGCACGGCTTGCCGCTGTCGGAGTAGGGCGAGATGACAACGCCCCACGCCTTGTTGTTCTCGAATCGGTTGTGCATGATCGTGTCGTTGCGACCGCCGGCATCCACGAACCCGGACCCGACCGGCCCGGCCGCCGCCGAACCAGCACTCGGCACGTTCGGATTGTTGTTGTCATGCACGAAGTTGTGCATGAACACCCAGCACGAGTGCGTGTGTGTGACCGGGCTGATCCCGTGGTGCGGGCAGGCTCCGTTCTGGGGCGGCGGGTTGTCGCCGTTCTGACTGTTGGTGTTGAAGCCGTCCTGGTTGCGGTCCCACTCGGAGTTCTTGACCACCAGGCTGCCGCCCGAATTCGAACCCGAATAACCGAGGACGTTGAACTCGCCGTGCGCGTGGTTGATGACCTGATTGCACTCCTGCAGGCAGGCGCCGATGTAGTAGCCCGAGTCGTTGAAGTTGCTGGCGTAGGTCTGGTTCCACGTCCCGCCGTTCCAGTTGCTGGAGAAGATCCCGTACTGGGCCGCGGAGGTCTCGTCCTTGAAGAACGTGCTCGTCGCGGTCAGGTGGTCGCCCTTGTAGCCCCAGCCGCCGATCTTGGCGCTGTCGTCACCGCCGTTCCACCAGAACTCGTTGCCGGCGTGTCCTGCGCCGCCAAGGAAATTGCAGGCGGTCATGTTCTCGACGGAGACGTTGTCGGCCTTCCACACCATGACACCGTTGAGCCCCTGGGCCTTGCCGTGGATCCTGGGCCCGAAGTTCTGCGCGGACTGCTTTCTGCTGCACGGGGCAGAACCTGGCTTCGTCCCGTCGACGATCACCGTGTTGCGGTTCATGCCACGAAGGTGAAGGCGCGACTTGGTGATCAGCACTCCCGCGGGACGGTTGCGCCGGCCGCGCGGAGCATGACTTGCCGTCGTCTTGTAATCGCCGGGACCAATGAGGATCCAGTCACCAGGCTTGGCGGCGTTGACGGCCGCCTGAATCGTCTTGTACTGGCCGCGGACGTGCTTGTAGGTCCCGACCGTCAATACTCGTGGCTTGGCGCCCGCCGCCGGCGCGATTGCGACGGCGAGAACGCTGACGAGCGCCACGACAAGTGCTCGCTTCATCCGTTTTCCTTTCCTTTCCCACGACTACGGCCTCCGGCCGAGGGCGGAGCCTACAGGTTTGGGTCCAGCTCGAACGCCACCCCGGCGATCTCGACGTCATCCCCGGCCTGGAAGCCCTGGTCCTGGAGCGCACGGATCACGCCGACGCCCCGCAACCTGCGCTCGAGGTGGGCCATCGCGTCCTCGTTGTCGAGGTCGTAGCGGGCCACGAGGCGTTCGACGCCACGCCCGGTGACGGCGTAGCTGTGCTCGCCGGTCCGCTGCACGCGATACCCGCGCTCGGCGGCGGGACGGAACACGTGGTGCTCGGCCAGCTCGTCGATCGGCGCGGCAACGTCGGGCTCGGGTTCGGCGGCAGCGACGGGTACGCGGCGGACCAGCTCGCGGGCGAGCTCGTCGAGCCCCTGGTGGGTCACCGAGGAGGTCAGGATCACCGGAATCGCCGCCCCGAGGCGCTCCCGCCAGCGACCTGCCTCGGCGGCTGCCGAGTCACCGTCGATCAGGTCGACCTTCGACAACGCGAGCACGCGCGGAAGCACCGCCAAGCGGGGATCGTGCCGTACGAGCTCGTGCTCGACCGTACGATGGTTCTCCGCCGGATCTGATCCGTCGAGCGGGGCTATGTCGAGGACATGGACGAGCAGGCGGGTGCGCTCGACGTGGGCCAGGAACTCGTGACCCAATCCCGGCCCCCGCGCGAGGCGCCCTCGATGAGGCCGGGGATGTCGGCGATCACGAGCTGCCGGTCCTCCAACTGGAGCGTGCCGAGCACGGGCTCGAGCGTGGTGAACGGATAGTCGGCGATCTTCGGATGGGCGCGCGTCAGGCGCGCCAGCAACGACGACTTGCCCGCGTTGGGCAGGCCGACGAGCCCGACGTCGGCCAGCAGCTTCAGTCGCAGCGTGACCCAGGTCTCATCGCCGGGAAGGCCGCGCTCGGCGAACCGCGGCGTCTGATGCGTGGGCCCGGCGAAGCGCTTGTTGCCGCGTCCGCCGGAGCCGCCACGGGCGACCACGGCCCGCTGGCCGGGACGCACGAGATCGTGATGTGTCCCGTCCGCTTCGACCAGCACCTGGGTGCCTGGGGCCACCCGAATCTCGAGCGTGTCGCCGTCGGCGCCCTGGCGCAGCGCCCCGCGCCCATGGCCGCCGCGCGCCGCCCTGAAGTGCGAGCGGCGGCGAAAGCTCTGCAGGTCGCGCAGCGAGTCGTCGCAGACGAGGACGACATCGCCGCCCCGGCCGCCGTCGCCGCCGTCGGGGCCGCCCTTGGGCACGTGCGCCTCACGACGAAAGCTGAGGCATCCGTTGCCCCCAGCTCCGGCCTGAACGTGAATTCGCGCCCGATCCTGCATGCTTGCACTATGTCCGATCCAGTCTTTCTCATCACCGGCGCATCGAGCGGAATCGGCCGAGCCACCGCTCACTACGCCGCCGAAGCCGGCTATCGCCTCGTCCTCGCCGCCCGCTCGCGCGACCGGCTCGATGCGCTCGCCACCGAGCTCGGGGGCGAGGAGCGCGCCCTGGCAGTGCAGTGCGACGTCACCGAGTGGGAGCAGCAGCAGGCGATGGTGAACCAGGCGCTCGAGCGCTTCGGCCGCGTCGACGTGGCCTTCATCAACGCCGGCTTCGGGGCCACCCGAGGCTTCCTGAACGAGTCACCGGAGTTCTGGCGCTCGATGGTGCTCACCAACGTGTACGGGGCCGCACTGACGATCCGCGCGACGCTGCCCAGCGTCAAGGAGTCCATTGGCCATTTCGTGCTCACGGGATCGGTGGCCGGCCGGCGGGCGCTGCCCGGCTCGCTGTACTCGGCCACGAAGTGGGCGGTGACCGCGATGGGTGAGGCGCTGCGCCAGGAAATGAACGGCACCGGGGTGCGGGTGACCCTGATCGAGCCCGGCATGGTCGACACCGCGTTCTTCGACAACCCGGTCTCGAACGCGCTCGATCCTCAGGACATCGCGGCCGCCGTGCTCTATGCCGTGTCGCAGCCGCCACACGTCGACGTGAACGAGATCCTCGTGCGCCCGACGGCGCAGGACAGCTGATCAGCCGCCGATGCTGCCCGTCGGCGGCGGTGGTGCCAGATCCGCGGCGTGGCCGCCATTGTTCAATCTGGAGATCCAGTAGGGAAGCCAATTCGACCGCGCGACGTCGGCGACCACCCCCCGACCGGCGTTGCAGTAGCCCGACAGCCCGTAGCTGGTCACGCCGACCTGCACCGCGCTGTAGCTGTTGCCGATGACCGTCGGGCCACCCGAGTCGCCGTGGCAGGTCTGGCGGCCGCCCTGATACCAGCCGATGCAGATCTGACCGTCGAAGACGGTCGGAGAATTGAAGCTGACGTGGCAGAAGCTCGGGTTGTAGACGAACATGTCGCCGCGCAGGAGCCGATTGGGGTAGATCGCCTTGAAGGGATTGGTCTGGCCGTACCCGTACGTGTGCACGGTGTTGCCGACGTAGAGGGTGTAGCCGGGCGCGGTGATGCTGTTGAGCCGCACCGGGGACACGGGAGCGTTCGGCGCACGTACAGCAGGGCGTAGTCATTCGCCGCGTTGCAGAAGCGACCGGTGGCGCAGGATGTCTGATAGGCGGCATCCCAGATGACTCGGTAGGCGGCGTAGGTGTAGCGCCTGCCGGTCTTCAGCGGAGTCTCCGGCCATCCGCCCTTGAGGCTGTGCAGCCTGAAGGCGTAATCGCGAGCGAGTGGTGCGGCGGCGCCCGTGGCCCTCTCGTTCAGCACGCAGTGGGCCGCCGTGAGGACCAGATGACGCGTTACCGCGCTGCCCGTGCACCAGCTGCGCAGACGGGTGCGCGGGTTGTGCCACGTCATGAAGGCGATCCAGGGAGCCTGATAGAGCGTCGCCCGAGCGCCGTTGATGATGTCCGTGTGGACCTTGGGCTCGGTCTTCGCCGCCGCCGTGCCGGACAGCACGACCGCCAGCAGCATCGCCACCAAGCTTGCCCGACCCATTGCACCCATAGACCGCCTCATCAACCACCCCCTCCGATCGCCCTCGTTCCCTCCCCAGGGAACGCGTTGCGGACCTTATACCGACTCCATGGCCCCGTGGGTATGGCCCAGGTGGGCCATTTAGGACGAGACGCTCAGCCGGCCGATGCCGTCGGCACGTACGTCCGGCACGGCTCGCCGCGCAGGCCTGGACACGGCGGCAGCCCGGTGGGGACGTGGACTCCGGGCACGACAGGAAGCGTGAGGCTGGACGGTCTCTGCGCCGAGTGAGAGATGCGGATCGTGGCCGGGTGGGACGGCACCGTGTCGGCGAATGACCACACGGGCTGGGCGCCGTTCGGCGCGCTGATGATGATCCGGATCCGCGAGCCCTTGCGGTAGACGTGGCCCTCGTAGTACAGCGGGACGCTGACCTGGGTCCAGCGGCCTGCCGGAAGCGGCTTGGCATCGGCGCCGTGGAAGGTCGGGTTGGGATAGAGCAGCGTGCTGCCCGGCGCGAGCTTGCGCTCGCTGGCCCGGATCCAGCCGTCCTGGACGAACGTCTCCTTGCCGTCGGGGCGTACCTCGGTGACCGTCGCCTGCAGGTCGACGTTGGGGACCGATGCCTTGATCCACAGGCGCACGCCGCCACCGCCGACCACCGCGGTGTTGGCTGTGAGCTTCGGGGTCAGATACGAGACCGCGGTTCCGGGCGGATTCTGCGCCCAGTGGTAGTCCGGTATGGCCGTCCACAACCCGCCGGGACTGCCATCATCGGGACCGGTGAAGTCGGTCGGCGGAACCGCATGGCGCTTCCAGCTGAACTGATCGACGCCGGCCGCGGATCGCGCCCCCATCCGTCCCGCCGTCTGCAGATACCAGGTGACGGCGCGAGTTCCCGGCAGCGGGAAGCGCGAGAATGATTGGTCGAACGCGGGAACGGGATTGCCGGCCACGCTGCTGCCGGCCCCGTTGTCGAACAGGATCCGCACCGAGCGAAGCTTCTCGAACGCCGCCAGGGCAGCGCCGTAGTTCGGCTCCGACTGGATCGGATCGGCGGGCAGATGCACCCCGTTAACGCCCAGCGCCTTCTGGAAGAGCACAGGGGCCTCTGCCTTCAGCAACGGTGAGAGCTGCGGCCGTTGATGGGCCACGAACAGCTCCATGAAGTCGAACCAGCGCGTGAACGTGTCGGGATCGAGCGAGTCGGCGTGGACGCCGTTGGTGAACGTGAACCACTTTCGCTGGGTGCCGGTGAAGTGCTCGGCGAGGTCGGGGCAGTGCCCGCCGGTCTGCTCGTCGGTGAACTGGCAGGCCAGGTACACCGGGACCTTGATCTTGTGCACGAAGGTGACGGGGGCCAGCGGGTTGGCCACCTTGGGCACGTAGTAGTGGTTGGCCTTGACCATGGCCAGCAGGTTGGCCGCCTCGCCGTGGAGCTCCTGGTTGTGCTTGCAGGTCTGATCGCCGTGCTGAATGCGCTCATAGGCCCAGGCCTGACCGCCGGTCGGCGAGGCCGGCTCGGCGTCATGCACGCGGTCCTTCGCCCACCCGAGGGCAAATCCGGTGTTGAGGATCCCACCCGGATACAGCGTCGTGGCCGTGTTGTCGATCACCGAGAGCGGGGTGATCGCGGCCAGATCGGGCGGGTCGGTGGCGGCGACGAAGAGCTGGCTGATGCCGCCGTAGGAGATGCCGAGCATGCCCGACCTTGTGGTGCAGGACCCACGGTTGGTGGGCCACGGTCTCGATCACGTCGTAGCCGTCGAGGTTCTGCAGCGGCTCGAAGTAGTCAAACGCGCCACCCGAGCACGCGGTGCCCCGCATGTTGACGTCGACGACCGCGAAGCCCAGCAGCGTGGCCACCGCGCTGATCCCGCTCTGCGCGCCCGCGGGGTCGGCGTAGCCGTAGCCGGCGTACTCGATCAACGTCGGATACGGCCCCTTGCCCGACGGCAGGCGCACGTCGATGGCCAGCTTGGTCCCGTCGCGCGTGCGGAGGTACCCGTAGCCGCTGGTCGGGATGTGCTGCGTGTAGAACTTCGTGCTGGGCGGCGCAGGGCGGTCGGAGAACACGGTGACCGCGCGCGAGCGGTGGCCCCCGTCGCGCACCCGGTAGCCGTGGCCGGGCTTGACGTTGCGGAACAGCAGCCCTCCGAGGGAGTCGACACGGCGGGTCTGGACGGACTTGCCGTGCTGATTGACCAGGGTCAAACGCGCGTGTGGGGGCGCATCGGTGACGTAGACCTGCTCGGCGCTGCCGGTGGCGACATATTGAAGGCCCGGACCTGACGCCGCAGCTCGCGGCGCCGACACCCCGAGGGCGGCCAGCAGAAGAACCCCAACAAGCGCGGCTCGAATCCTGCCGCTCATCTGCGCCGCATCATTGCATTGCACGCTCAGAGCATCGCAGGTCCGGCGTCGCCGTGGTCCGACATAGGCTGTCGGGGCTCGTCCAGATCCACAATCGGAGGTGTCCCGTGGTGCAAGTGCTCAGAGACTTCAAGAGCTTTCTGTTCCGTGGCAACGTCGTCGATCTGGCGGTGGCGATCGTTGTCGGCACCGCGTTCGTGGCGGTGATCAAAGCGCTGGTCACCGACATCTTGACCCCGATCATCGCCCTGATCTTCGGCCAGCCCAACTTCAACGATCTCAGCTTCACGATCAACAGCAGTCACTTCGCCTACGGCGACTTCCTCGACAACATCTTCACGTTCCTGACCGTCGCCGCGGCCATGTTCTTCCTGGTCGTGCTGCCGATCAACCACCTCATGGCGCGGCGGGCCGAGGAGGATCCCGAGACGAAGGAGTGCCCGGAGTGCACGAGCGCGATACCCGTCAAGGCGCACCGGTGCCCGCTGTGCACCTCACAGCTGACCACCGCGTAGGCGGCGGGAACGCTACGAATCCGAGCTCTCGGCGGGCTGCACCGAGATCACGCGGCCGCGGCGGCCGCGCGTGAACTCGACCGTGCCCGCCGACTTGGCGTAGATCGTGTCGTCCTTGCCGATCCCGGCTCCATCGCCGGGCTTGAAGCGCGTGCCGCGCTGACGAACGATGATCTCGCCGCCGGTCACGGCCTGACCGGCGAACACCTTGACGCCGAGCCGCTTGGCGTTGGAGTCGCGGCCGTTGCGCGATGGAGCCAAGACCTTTCTTATGCGCCATCAGTCTCCTCCGAAGTCTCGTTGCTGGGCGAGGTATCGGCGGCGACGGGCTCGGGCTCCGCCTCGGCGGCCGATGCTCGGGCGCGCGGCGCGGCGAGCTTGATGCTTGTCACCTCGAGCCGCGTCAGCTCTTGGCGGTGACCGTTCCGGCGCTTGTACCCGCGCTTGGGTTTGAACTTGACCACGCGCAGCTTTGGCCCGCGCTCGTGGGCGACGATGCGTGCCTCGACCTTGACCTTCGACAGATCTGCACCGTCCACGACCTTCTCGCCGTCCACGAACAGCAGCGGCTCGAGCTCAACCTCGGCGCCGTCGTCCGCGGGCAGGCGCTCGACGAGCAGGGACTGCCCCTCCTGCACCCGATACTGCTTGCCGCCTGTCTTGACGATTGCGTACATGGCCTAATCCGAGGAAGTGGACGCCGAGGAGGCCGACTCGGCCTTGGCGCCGGAACGGCGCCGTCCACCTCTGCGGCCGCGGCGCCGAGACTTCGATTCTAGGACATCATCGGAATCGCCATCGCGCGAGGCGGTTTCGGCCGCCTGGGGGGCCGGCGTCGGCACGTCGACCAGGGACGCGCGGGCCGAGGTTCGCCCCACCTCCTCGATCCGCACGAGGTGCTTCTCGCCGACGTAGGGCGTGCCGCCGGTGACCGAGATCAGGTAGCCGTCGATCTTGGCCACGGCGTCGCCCGGGTTGTACATGTGGGGCTCGACGATCTCGACGTGGACCTCCTCGCCCTCGCGGAACGGCACGGCGCGACTCAGCACCTTCTCGCGATTGGCCTCGAGCAGGACCGCGAAGTGATCCAACGGGAGGCCCTCGGAGCCCTCGAAGTGGAACCACTTGCCAGTCTCCTCTTCGATGGCGGCCAGCACGCGGGCGTCGTCGCGAGTGAACTCGGCGCTGACGCGCGGGTTCATCTGGAGCAGGATCGCTTCGGCGGAGGTCTCCTTGGCCAGGTCGCGCATGCGCCGCTCGAACTCGATGGCGATCGTCTCCTCCGACTTGATCACGCCCTCGCCACCGCATGTCGGGCACGGCCTGGTCATGATCTCGCGGACCCCGTCGGTGACGTTCTGGCGGGTCATCTCGACCAGCCCGAGGGGCGAGATCTCGACCACGAAGGTCTTCGTGCGGTCCTCATCGAGCGCCGTGCGCAGCGTCTTGAGCACCGCATCCCGGTTGCGCGCGCGAGCCATATCGATGAAGTCGATGACGATGATGCCTCCGATGTCGCGCAACCGCAGCTGGCGTACGACCTCGTCGGCCGCCTCGAGGTTTGTCTTGGTGATCGTGTCCTCCAGCCGGGCTCCCTTGCCGCGCCCGATGAACGATCCCGAGTTGACATCGATCACGGTCAGCGCCTCGGCGTAATCGATCATCAGGTAGCCGCCGCTGGGGAGGTCAACCCGCCGCGACAGCGTCGAGTCGAGCACGTCCTCGACGCCGAAGGCTTCGAACAGCGGCGTGTCCTCCTCCCACAGCTCGACGTGGTCGACCAGTTCGGGCGCGGTGCGCGAGAAGAACGAGAGGAGCCGGTGGTGTTGCTTGGGGTCATCGACGATGGCCCGCTCGAACACGTCGGAGAAGATGTCGCGCACGACCCGCACCGACAGGTCGGCCTCCTGGAAGACCAGAGAGGGTGCCGGGGTCTCGGCGACCCGCTTCTGGAGCACCTCGTTCAACTTGAACAGGTACAGCAGCTCGCGCTCGAGGTCGGCTCGTTTGGCCCCGTGAGCCGCGGTCCGGATGATCGCCCCCGAGCCCTTGAGGTCGAGTTTGGCCGCCTCCTTGCGCAGGCGCTCGCGCTCCTTGTCCTCGAGCCGGCGCGACACCCCCACGCCTTCACCGAAGGGCGCCAGCACCATGTAGCGCCCGGCGATCGTGAGGTCCATGGAGAGCCGGGCTCCCTTGGTCTTGAGCGGATCCTTGACCACCTGCACGACGATCTCCTGACCCGGCTTGAGCATGTCGTTGATCTGCCGTCCGTCGCGGCTCCCGCCCCGGCCGCGTCGCGGCGCCTCGACGCCCGGCAGCACGATCTCGTCGACGTGCAGGAAGCCGTTCTTCTCCAGGCCGATGTCGACGAAGGCGGCCTCGAGACCGGCGAGCACGTTGTCGACGCGTCCCTTGTAGATGTTGCCGACGATCGAGCGGGCACCGCGGCGTTCGAGGTACAGCTCGGCGACGTGGTAGCCGGCCGACGGGTTCGTCGTCTTGCGGCGCCGGCGCGGGGAACCCGAGCCGGACTTACGTGCGGCGACGGTACCCGTCGCCTCCAGCAGCGCGACTCGGGTTTCGCCCCGGTCGACGCTGACCAGCACTTGCTTCTTCAATTGTCAGTCAGTCCTTTTGTGGTTGTACGCCCGGCGCACGAGGGGCTGCTCGGGCGGTTGAGTTGAGGCCCGCGCGCATCGGCGGCGCAGGCGGTGAAACGAAGGCATCGCGCCCAGCTGGCGCGCGTACCTGGCAAAAGATCACGAAATCAGCGCCCTTCCCTTACCCGCGCTCGCCAATCGAGCTTGGATATAGATTGATTGTAGGAGGCCCAGGGCGATGAACGTGACGAGTACCGATGAGCCGCCATAGCTCATCAGGGGTAACGGAACACCGGTGATCGGCATGATCCCGATCGTCATTCCGACGTTCACGAACACCTGGAACATGAGCATCGCCAGGATTCCCCCGACGATCAGCGTTCCGTAGAGGTTCTTGGACATCGTGAGGATGCGTAACGCGCGCCATATCAGCAGCGCGTACAGGGACAGCACCAACGCGGCCCCCACGAAGCCATAGGTCTCGCCGACCACGGCGAAGATGAAGTCCGTCTGGTTTTCGGGCAGAAAGTGCAGGCTGGTCTGGGTGGCGTGTGCGACGCCGCGCCCGATCTTCTCGCCCGAGCCGATCGCGATCTCCGACTGGAGAATGTTGTAGGTCTGGCTGCGCGGGTCACGAGACGGATTGAGAAAACCGGTCAGGCGCTGGACCTGGTAGGACTTCAGCACGTGCACCCCCACCGCCGGTGCGACGGCGAGCACGAGCGTGACGGAGACCACGAACATCGCCACCAGCGCGGTGAGCTGCTTCCACGAGGTCCCGGCGAAGAACAGCACCGAGAAGGCGATGGCCACGTAGACGAGTCCCGTGCCCAGGTCGGGCTGCGGGATCACGATCAGGGCCGGCAACAGGGCGAGCAGCATGATCCGGGCCGTCGTGCGCCATTCGTTCAGGCGCCGGGCGCGATCGACGGCGAACGCGGCCAACGAGGTGATCAGGAGCACCTTGCCGAACTCCGAGGACTGCACCTGGAAGAACGGCAGCGGGATCCACCGGTGCGAACCGCGGATCGCCGGCATCCCGAACACGACGATGTTCAGCGCGATCAGGATCCCGTAGAGGCCGAACTTGTACTCGCGCAGCCGCGAGTAATCGATTCGGGCCAGGATCAGGGCCACGACGATGCCAATGCCGACGTACACCGCCTGACGCTCCACGTAGTACAGGGGCTGGCCGTGGATCAGGTTGCGCGTCGCGCCCCTCAGCGTGATCAGCGAGCAGGCGACGAGCCCCAGAGCGCCCAGCAGCAACAGCGGATCGAACAGGACCATGACCCGCGGGCGCGGGGTCGCGACTTCCTCGGGCGTCTGGATGGGGGTCGCGCTCATAGCGTCTTGGAGGATCCGGAGATGAACTGTCCGCGCTTGCCCATGAACCACTGAGAGAGGATCTGGCGAGCGGCCGGGGCGGCGGCCATGGCACCGAACCCGCCCTGTTCGACGGTCACGACGACGACGATCGGCCGCGACGGATCGGGGACATAGCACACGTACCAGGACTGGTCGGCCTGGTTGTCGTGCTGCGCGGTCCCGGTCTTGCCGTAGACCGGATACTGGCTCTGCGGCCAGCCTGCGAACACGTCGGCCGAGGTGCCGCCGGGCTCCGAGGCCGCGTCGTGCAGTCCGGTGCGTATCGCGCCCAGGTACGTGGGATTGATATGGACGCGGCGGGCCGGGGGCGGATCGATCCTCTGCAGGAGCGTGCCATCGGGCGCGTCCACCTCGAGGCCGACGTGCGGGCGGACCACGTCGCCGCCGTTCTCGATCGTCGAGTAGGCCACCGCCAGCTGGAGCGGCGTGGCCTCCAGGTCGCCCTGGCCCACGGCGAGGTTCTCGTTGTCGCCGACCGACCAGGGCCGTCCATCGGCGATGCCGCACGTCTTGTGGCGGCCGTGGCCGCGGAACGGGCCGGTGCCACGCTCGCACTCGCGCTCGAGCTTGTCGCGACCGGCCCGCCAGGCCGGCGAGGGTAGGATGCCGGCGTTCTCGCCGCCGAGGTCGATGCCGGTGGGGCGCCCCATCCCGAGGAGGTGGGCCCAATGCTGGAGCGCGCCGCCCTTGGGAGCGTTGCTGTTCATCAGGCGGCCCAGGTTGTAGAAGAAGTTGTCCGAGGAGACCATGATCGCCTGGGTCAGGTTCAGCACGCCGTAGGCAGCGTGGCCGGCGTTGTGCCTCGTATCGCCCGGGCCGTTCGAGTAGACGCCGGTGTCGTCGTAGGTCTCGTCGAGACTCCAGGCGCCGCTCTGCAGCGCGGCGATCGAGCTGATGCCCTTGAACGTCGACCCGGTCGGGTAGGAACTCTGGATCGCGCGGTTGAAGAGCGGGTAGTTGCTCGAGGCGTTGTTGAGCCGCTTGTAGACCGCCTCGGGGACCGGTTTGGTGAAGATGTTGGGGTCAAACGTCGGCGAGGAGCCCATCGCGTAGACCTCGCCGCTGCGCGGGTTGAGCGCCACGAACGCCCCGGCCGTGGCCGGCGGGTTGTTGGCGATCGCCTCGGACAGCGCCTGCTGGCCGGCCCGCTGCAACCCCAGATCGAGCGATAGCTTCAGCGTGTGGCCGGCGACGGGCGCCTTCTGGCGCAGGTAGCCACGGAACTGTCCCAATGCGTCGACCTGGACTCGATCGGCGCCGTCCTGCCCGCGCAGGTAGCGGTCGTAGTAGTACTCAAGGCCCGACTGCCCGACGATCGACTGCTCCGATACCCCGCGGTAGCGCGACATCTTCACCTCCTGCGGGGTGATGGGCCCGACCGTGCCGAACAGCTGGGCAGCCAGATCGTGCAGCGGATACTGACGCAGCCAGACCTGCTGCACGACAACACCCTCGAATTGGGGCTCGCGCTCGTCGATGTAGTACAGAACGTCCCTGGGGACATCCGTCTTCAGCGTGACGTTGGCGTAGGGCAGGATCGCCACCTGCTGGGCGACGGCGCACGGAATCATGGCCAGGTGGCGCACCCCATGGCCCGCGACGCGGCAGCGTCGGGGGCGGGTCGAGACCCCGAGGACGCCGGCCAAGCGTCGATACATCCTGGCCCGGGCGCGGACGCCGTGCGGGAGGTCGGGCGGCGAGATCTGCACGGCCAGCGCCTGCTTGGAGTCGACCAGCCTGTCGCCCTCGCGATCGACGATGTCGCCCCGGGCGGCGGGGACGCTCACGTCGCGCACGCGGTTGACCCGGGCCTGCAGCACGTACTTGTCCCCCGAGAGGACCTGGAGGAACCACAGCCGGAAGAAGATGATCGCGAACATGGCCAGCGCCACGCTGCCGAGGATGGCCACGCGCAGCGCGAGCTGCGGTGTCATCGGCGGGCGGCGGTCTTCGGGGAGCTGGATCATCGGGCACCAGAGCGGGGGATCGGGCCGAGACGCTGCGAGGGCCGCTGCAGCGGGCTGAGGCCGCCCGTGGTGTAGGCGCGGCGGCGGCGTCGGCGCGGGTCCTCGGGCAATGCCGGCTGGATGACCCGCCGCACCAGTGCGTAGACGGGAAGGGCGATCAACGTGTTGACGAGGATCGTGATGAAGATCTGCTGGACGAGCAGCAGGCTGACCGGGGCGTCGACCCCGAGCAGGAACTGGATCAGGGCCAGCCCGATTCCAGCGAAGGCCGTGGCCGCGGCCCCCATGGCCAGCGGAACCAGGCTGTGGGACGGATCCCGCAGCTCGCGCATTCGCCCGGACCAGTAGCCGATCGCGATGTACAGCAGCGAGGTGACACCGAGGGTCTGGACGAAGACCATGTCGACGAACAGCCCGATGCCGAAGCCAGTGATCGCGCCCAGCATCGAGCCGGTCAGCAACCCGACCGACATGACCACGAGCGGGGTGAGGTCCGCGCTGACCCCGAACACCGAGATCTGCGACACCGCGGCCTGTTGCACCACCACGGTGAGGAACCCAAGCGCGATCAGGCGAACTGGCAGCTTGAGCGACTTGCTCACGGCGCCTGTGCCCGTACCGTGCCGGCGTGCGGAGCGGTCAGAACCTGGACCACGTCAACGTGGCGCATATCGGCCGCGGGACGCACCTGGATCTGTCCGCTGTTGATCAGCGTGTCCTGGTCGGCGTTCGACACCTGGCCGATGGGGATTCCGGCCGGGAACAGCGAATCCAGCCCGCCTGACTTGAAGCCGGCGGTGACCACCTGCTGGCCGACCGAGATCGGGGCGTGACGCGGCAGAAACTGGAGCAGCAGCTGGTTCGGGTTCCCGACGGCCGGCACGAGCACGCCGGTGTCACCGTATTGATCCTGGACCTGGGCGGTCACCGCGGAGTCGTGGTCGGTGATCAGCGTGACGATCGAGACCGTCGGGTCGACGTTGGAGATCTTGCCGACAAGCGCCCCGTCGCCGACCACCGGATCGTTCATGCTGACCCCGTCGTCGGAGCCCTTGTCGATCTCGACCGTCGCGTACCACAGCGTCGGGTCGCGCGAGATGACCTGGGCGGCCACCGGCTTGAAGGCATTGATGCCGAGGCTGTCGTCGAGGTGGACCTCGTTGCGCAGCTGGTTGTTCTGGATCAGGGCCCCCTGCGCTCGCGCGAGCTCGGCGGTCAGCTTCTGGTTCTCCTTCTGGAGCTGATCGGCCCGCGACTTCGCGTGAAAGGTGTCCGAGAACCAGCCCGCGACGTCGCGCACGGGCTTCAGCGCCTTGCTCGCGCCCTCCTGAATCGGCGAGAGGACCTCGACGATTCCCCGCTGCACCGAGTGCAGGGGGCTGTTGGGCGATTCGCCGAAATACGCCGTCAGCAGTATCAGGGATACGCCGACGAGCAGCGCGAGCACTGCGCGCCGCCGTCGAACTTGCTTGTCATGCACGAGATGACGTTCTCCAAAGACTTGGTCCGCACGCTTGGGGTACCGGAATTCAACCTAGTACCGGCGGCGTCGGTTGCGTGAATTCTTGCTTGAACGGTGGATCGCTTCGAACTCCTCCAACGACCTTCCCGACCCCACCGCCACGCAGGTGAGCGGCGACTCGGCCAGGTGCGCGGGCATCTGCGTTTCGTGCCGCAAACGCTCCTCGAGCCCTTGTAGCAGGGATCCCCCTCCCGCCAGCATAATGCCACGATCCATAATGTCGGAGGCAAGTTCGGGCGGCGTTCGATCGAGCGTCTCCTTCACCGCGTCGATGATCTGCGACACCGGCTCCTCCAGGGCGCCCCGGATCTCCTCGCTGGTCAGGACGACCGTCTTGGGCAGCCCCGACACCATGTCGCGGCCGCGGATCTCGGCCTGGACCTCCTCGGTCATCGGGAAGGCCGAGCCGATTTCGAGCTTGACCTCCTCCGCCGTCTGCTGCCCGATCAGCAGCTTGTACTCGCGTTTGACGTAGCTGATGATCGCCTCGTCGAGCTCGTCTCCGCCGACGCGAATCGACTGCGATACGACGATCCCGCCCAGCGAGATCACGGCCACCTCGCTCGTCCCGCCGCCGACGTCCACGACCATCGAACCGGTGGGCTCGCCGACCGGGAGACCGGCGCCAATTGCCGCCGCCATCGGCTCCTCAATCAGGTAGGCCTGCCGCGCTCCGGCCGAGAGGCAGGCCTCCTCGACCGCGCGCTTCTCCACGCCGGTAACCCCGCTGGGCACGCACACGACCACGCGGGGATGCGCCCAGCGGTTCTGGTGAACCTTCTGGATGAAGTGCCGCAGCATCTCCTCGGTCACCTCGAAGTCGGCGATCACGCCGTCCTTCAGAGGACGGATGGCCGAGATCGTGCCCGGCGTGCGGCCGAGCATCCGCTTGGCCTCGATCCCCACGGCGTGCACCTCGCCGGTTCGCGAGTCGACCGCGACCACGCTCGGCTCGGACAGCACGATCCCGCGCCCACGCACATAAACGAGCGTGTTCGCGGTGCCCAGGTCGACCGCCATGTCGCGGCCACCGAAGCCGGTGAGGTACGTAAAAAAGCCCAAATCGAAAGAAGGTGAGGGGAACGGCGGACGACGCGGCGAGATGCGGAGTGGTCGCCCGGGCTGGCCCGCTACGTCCTCGGCGGAGTGTATCGAACACACGTCCGCCGACACCTCCCGATCGAGCCCTGTAATCAGGGGAAAAGTGCTGGAAAACCCATAAACGGCCGGTAAAGGACCTTTCCGAGGCGATGACAGCCGAATTGCAGGCGTCAGCCGCCCGCGGCACTCACGCTACCGCGATCCGGCCCGATCTGGACCCGGCCCTAAGCAAACACGAAGGGCGGGTACTGCTCGGTCATCCAGTACGCGAAGAGGTTGACTCGCAGGCTCCAGCGGAAGGCGATCGTCACGAAGTCGAACAGGGACTGCGGGTAGTGAGCGGTGAACAGGATCGCGAACCAGGCGAAAAAGACGGCGACCTCGGCGATCACGTAGATCAGCGAGGACACGATGGCGGCCGGGATCACCAGCAGCCAGTTGACCAGCGGGCGCCAGCGCGCGATCTCAGGCGGGTAGGTGGCCGTCACCCGGACCGGGTACGACGGGTCGTCCTCGAGCGAGAACGGCGGGTACTGATCGGTCTGGAGGAAGAGATAGGCGGCCACTCTCGTGCCCCAGCGCATGACGCCCACCATGTAGTTGAACAGCGACTCCGGGTAGCGACGAGTGGCGATGACGATGAAGAATGAGACGATCCACACGAACCAGGCACCGATGCCCAGCACGATCAGCACGAGGTAATGCGGGATCAGCAACAGCCACTTGACGAAGATCAGCAGGCGGCTGAGCCGCTCGGGATTCTCGATCTCGAGCTGTATCGGGTAATCGGGGTTGGCTGGGGTCATAACGATGCCCTCCTCGCTGGAACCTGGATGGGTGGTTCAGACGGTATCCCACTCATCGGTCGCTGACGGCATCCGCTTGACCGGTGTCGGATCGTCACCTACGTTTCGGCGCAATGCGGGGCACCGGGGCAAGGATCCTGTTGGCGGCGGTGCTGGTGGGCCTGTTCACGTTCGGCGCCGTCGCGCCCGGTTCGGCGAGCGACGGTACGACGATGTCGATCTTCGCCTCCCCCAACCCGGGACCGGCGCTTCGCCCGGTCGGCGTCGAGGCGAGGGGCCACGCCCCCGGGCCGATCGATGTCTACGGAACCTATAAGCCCCTGGGCGCCGGGGCCCGGTGCGCAACCACCCCCGGAGGCGACGGGGGAACCGACCTGATCGCCACCATTGGCCTGAACGGGTCCTACCACGCCCCTTCCCACTACCAGCCGCTCTTCCCGGCGGGCAGCTACCTGGTCTGCGCCTGGGCCGAGCCCTCGCAGGCGGATGAGTCGACGCCACCGCTGGCCTCGAGCTCGTTGGTCATCCACTCGGTGGCGCCTCGCTTGAGGCTGAGCCTGACCGCCACGCACCGGATCCCCTTCGGCGGATTCTCGAAGGCCGCGGTGCGCTGGGCGGCGAACGGGCCGATCGACCTGTGGCTGGACTCCCGCCGAGCCGGTGCGGGCCCCTGCGCTCCGCGACGCAGCGAGGAGCCGCGAGGCGCGGTCGACTATCTCTCCGGTGGGACGCATGACTTCCCGACCGACTACGCCACGGTGGGACCAGCGCGGAGCCCGGGCACCAAGTCGCTCAGCGGCATCTTGCACACGCGGGTCGGGCATCTGCACCCCGGCCGCTACCGCCTGTGCGCCTACGCCCAGGAACCGGTCCCGGTCGGCGGTACAGATCGGCCGGCGGCCACCGTCCCCGTCGCCCCGGTCATGACGGCGACGTTCGTCGAGGCATCGCCGCTGGCGTTTCACGGGCGCACGAGCCAGGGTAAGAGCGTGCGCTTCGTCGACGCGAACGGCACGCTGACGAAGCTCGCCCTCGGGATCGTGTACGTCTGCAACGACCCTCGCCACACCCGCTTCCCCAGCACGCTGGCCAGCGGCTCAGCGCCCGCCGCGGTCCATCGGGGTGCCTTCCGCGTCCTCGTCGGGGGCACAAGCATCTCGGGCCACATTCACGGGAGGCGCGCCGCGGGCACGGCGGGTCCGCTGTCCTACAACACCAACGGCTACGTCTGCGCGATGCCGCGCGTCAGGTGGTCGGCGCGGGCGAAGTAGTGCTCAACCCAACAGGCCTGGCATCAGTTCCAGCAACGTCGGTACGGGCAGGCCGACGACGTTGAAGAAGTCGCCCTCGATCCGCGCCACCAGCGCCGCGCCGCGGCCCTGGATGGCGTAGCCGCCGGCCCGCTCACGCCACTCGTCACTGGCCAGGTACCACTCGAGCACCGCCTCATCGAGCGGGCGGAATTCGACCACCGTGCGCGCCGACGCCGTCGTCGCCGCACCGTCCCGGACGAGGCACAGACCGCTGAGGACCGTGTGCCGGCGCCCAGCCAGAGCGGTGAGGGTGCTCCTGGCGTCTTCGGGGGTCGCGGGCTTCCCATACAGCCGGTCGTCCAGCGACACCACGGTGTCGACTCCCAGGACGGGCGTCCGGCAATCGGTGGCGACGGCGAGGGCCTTGCGCCGGGCGTTCTGGACCGCAACCGCCTCGGCGGGCCCGGACTCGAGCTCATCGACCTTGGGGACGAGCACCCGGAACGCCACCCCCAGCTGCTCGAGGATGGCTCGCCGCTGCGGCGAGCGAGAGGCCAGGACCAGCGGCCCCGTCACCCCAGCTCGGGGAAGAACAGCCCGACCTCGCGGGCCGCGGACTCGGGCCCATCGGACCCGTGCACCATGTTCTGACCGACGGCAATCGCGTAGTCCCCGCGGATCGATCCCGTGGTCGCCTGCAGCGGATTGGTCGCCCCGATGAGGAGGCGCGCGGCCTCGATCGCCTGCTCGCCCTCCAGCACCATGGCCACCAGCGGTCCCGAGGTGATGAACGAGACCAACTCTTCGAAGAAGGGCTTGCCCTCATGCTCAGCGTAATGCTGCCGGGCCAGCTCCGGGGACATCGTCATCAGCTTCAGCGCGACGAGGCGCAGGCCCTTGCGCTCGAAGCGCGCGATGATCTCGCCGGTCAGATTGCGGGCGAAGGCGTCGGGCTTGACAAGGATGAGCGTGCGCTCCATGGGCGACTGGTCTCCCTTTGGTGAATTGACGAGTGGCCGCTGGTGGGGTTCCGGCGGGGTCGACTACGGAGCCGGCGCGGGTGAGCCACCGGCCTCGCCGGCCGCAGTGGCGGGCGCGGGCTGCTCGCCGGCGTTCTCGCGACGTGGCTGCTCGCTACTGCTTTCACGGCGACGCCGCGCCCGACGGGGAGCGGGTGGCGCCGCGCCGATCTCGGACTCGCAGAACGGACAGATCTTCCATGTCGGGTCGAGCGGCTTGCCGCACGTTGCGCACGGATCCTTGAGCTTCCGCATGCAGTTCGGGCAGCGCAGGAACTCCTTCTCGACCTCGTAGTCGCAGTGCGGACACAGGTGGTAGCCGAGCTCGGCCAGGCGCGCCTCGGCGGCCTGCATCTCGAGCTCGCGTTCGCGCACATCGTCAAGGTATTCCGGCGGGCGCACGATCATGTAGACGATCGTGCCCACGAACGGGAACAGGGACGCCGCCGTCGCGCACCCGATCAGCATCGGGTCCCCAATCCGCCGGCGCGCGTCGGCGTACGTCCAATAGACCAAGGCCAGCCAGAGGATGATCAGGAACAGGATCACCAGCTCCACCGCGAGATTCACGGTGTTGTTGGTGATACCGAATATTCCAAATGCAAGCATCGAAGTCGCGAGTGTAGTGGTCGTGGTGGTAAGTACGCGCTAAAGCGCCAGGATCCTGCTACAGGAACAGTCGCCCGAAGACATAGCCGATACCGAAGAAGACGAGGATCACCACCGCGACGATCAGCGCGACGAGTCCGATCATCGTCAGGAAGCTGGGTCGGTCGTCGCGCGGATTCACAGCATCGAGGCCAGCCGGCGGCCGGCGGGGGCCAGCAGATCGGCGACCAGGTAGATGGATCCGGTGGCGAGGACAACGCCTCTGCGACCCGCCAGCTCCCGTCCCCGGCGCAGTGCGGCCTGGGGGTCGCGGACCAGCTCGGAGGGCGGGCCCGAGAGCTGTCCGGCGAGCGATTGCAGGGTGGGCGGCGGCAACGCGCGGGGATTGTGACTGCTCGTGAGGACGATCGCATCGCAGACCGGCAGCAGCGCCCGCAGCATCCCCGCCGCATCCTTGTCGTCGAGGATCGAAATCACGCCCACCACGCGATCTGCCCCGGCGGCGATCTCCGGCAGCGACTCGGCCAGCGCCGCCATGCCGTCGGGGTTGTGGGCCCCGTCGAGCAGCGTCAGCGGCTCCTGGTCGATGACCTGGAGCCGCCCGGGAACCCGCACCGCCGCCCCGGCTGTCCTGACCGCCGCCGGGTCCAGCGAACCCAGATACGCCTCGGCCGCCGCTCGAGCGAGCGCGAAGTTGCGACGCTGAAACGCCCCCAGAGCCCCGACCTCGACGCCCGGCTCGGCGCCCGCGTACACGATCCGTGCCCGGCGGTCGGTGGCGATCTCATGAGCCACCACGAGCGCATCGGGGTGCAGCCCGTGCCCGAGCACAAGCGTCGCCCCTCCTGCACGACATCGAGCTTCTCGCGCGCGATCGCCTCCACCGTCGGCCCCAGCCAGCGCGTGTGCTCGAGCCCGACACTGGTCAGCACCTGGACCTTCGACGGGATCACGTTGGTGGCGTCGTAGCGACCCCCGAGCCCAGCTTCCAGGACCGCGATCTCGACGCCGCGCGCGGCGAGCTCCGAATACGCCGCCGCCGTCAGCGCCTCGAACTGGGTGACCCGGTCATCCCCACCGAGCGAGCGATCGACCAGCTCGGCGGCCCGGGCGGCGCGCCCGACGGCGGCGGCGAAGCCCGCGGGATCGAGATCCTCGTCGCCGATCCGGATCCGCTCGGCGAACGACAACAGGTGCGGCGAGACGTAGGCCCCGGTGCGCAGTCCGTGGGCGGAAAGGATCGCGGCGATCATCCGCGTGGTGGAGGACTTCCCGTTGGTGCCGACCACGTGGATCGAGTCGAACTGCCGTTCGGGATGACCGAGGGCGGTCATCAGCCGCCGCATCCGGTCCAGGCCGAAGCGCATGCCGAACAGCTCGAGGGAGAGCAGGTAGCGCTCGGCGTCCGTCACCGACGCGATCGACACGGCGCCGCTCACAGGGTCTCGAGGTCGGCACGGAGGCGCGCCAGCTTGTCGCGCTCGGCCTGCACGACGGCGACCGGAGCCTTGCTGACGAAGCCGTCGTTGGCGAGCTTGCCCTCGGAGCGCCGGATCTCGGCCTCGAGCCGCTCGCGCTCGGCCGCGCGCTTGCGCTCGAGCACCGCGGGGTCGAAGTCGCCGAAGGGCAGGATCTCGACCGCGCCACCGGGCACAGGGACCGAGGTGACCGGCGCCCCACCGTTGGCCCCGAAGTTCATCCGCGCCATCAGTGCGACGTGAGAGGCCGTGTCGTCGTACCCGTCGGCGGACAGGCGGGCCGGCACCCGCTCACCGGCCTTGACGCCCGCCTGATCCCGCCAGCCACGCAGAGCCTGGACGGCCTGCACGACCCGAGCCAGCGCCTGCTCGGCCTGCTCGTCGACGGTCCCGACGTCTTCGGTGGGCACACCGGCGGCCAGCAGCCCGGTGACGCCGGGAAGCTGGCCGTAGATCTCCTCGGTGACGAACGGAATGATCGGATGGGCCAGGGCGAGGGTCTGGGTGAGGACGTGGAGCAGGACCTGCTGGCATTCGGCCTCACCCGCGTAGAGGCGCGGCTTGACCAGCTCGAGATACCAGTCGCACAGCTCGCCGTACACGAAGTCATACAGCTCGAGAGCGGCGTGCGAGAAGTCATAGGCGTCGATGCGGCCGCGGATCGACGCCGCGGCGCGCTCGAGCCGCGACAGGATCCAGCGATCCTCCACGGTCACCGGCGTGGCCGCGGCGCGGGCGGCGGGATCGATCCGTCCGAGGATCAGCCGCGAGGCGTTCCAGAGCTTGATCCTCAGCTGCTGGCCCTGGGCGATCTTCTCCTCGCTGAAGCGCACGTCCTGACCCGAGGACATGGCCAGCAGCCCCCAGCGAACCGCGTCGGCTCCGTAGGCCGGGAACTCGCCCGGCGAACCCGAGCCGTCGGAAAACACGGGCGGGCGAAGCCCGCCATTAATCAGATCCAGCGGGTCAATCCCGGTCCCGAGGGACTTCGACATCCGTCGCCCGTCGGGGGCTTGGATGATCGAGGTGATGTGGACGTCGTCGAACGGGACCGACCCCGTGAACTCGAGCCCCATCATGATCATCCGCGCCACCCACAGGAAGATGATGTCGCGGCCGGTGACCAGCGCATCGGTCGGATAGAAGGCGCGCAGCTCGGGCGTCTGGTCGGGCCAGCCGAGGGTGGCGAACGGCCACAGAGCGCTCGAGAACCAGGTGTCGAGCACGTCGGGGTCGCGCTTCCACCCCGCGCCGGCGGGAGGATCGACGCCGACATACACCTCGACGCCCCGGTACCAGACCGGGATCTGGTGGCCCCACCACAGCTGGCGCGAGATGCACCAGGGGCGGATGTTCTCCATCCAGTCCAGGTACACGCGACTCGACTGTTCGGGGTAGAAGCGCACGCGTCCGCTGGTCACCGCCTCGATCGCAGGAGCGGCGAGCTCGTCCATGCGCATGAACCACTGGAGCGAGACCAGCGGCTCGATTCGCTCCCCGGAGCGGTGCGAGAAGGGGACCGTGTGCACGAGGTCCTCGGCCCGGGCGATCAGCCCTCCGTCGCGGAGCTCGTCGACCACGGCCTCGCGCGCCTCGAGCACCGACATGCCCACGAATCGCTCGGGGGCGTCGGCGGTGATCCGCCCGTCCTCGCCGATCACCCCGATCACCTGCAGCCCGTGGCGGGCGCCGATCTCGAAGTCGTTGGGGTCGTGTCCCGGGGTGATCTTCAGCGCGCCGGTGCCGAACTCGGGCTTGACATACTCGTCGGCGATGATCCTCAGCTTGCGCCCGACCAGGGGCAGGATCGCCGTCTCGCCAATCAGTCGCTGGTAGCGCTCGTCGTCGGGGTGCACGGCGATCGCGGTGTCGGCCAGCATCGTCTCGGGACGCACGGTGGCGACGGTGATCGCGCCCGAGCCCGAGGCCAGCGGATAGTCGATGTAGTAGAGCTTGTCGGTGACCTCGCCATCCTCGACCTCGAGGTCGCTGATCGCGGAGCGCATCCCGGGGTCCCAGTTGACGATGTAGCGGTCGCGGTAGATGTAGCCCTTCTCGTACAGGGCGACGAACACGCGGAGCACGGCCTCGGCGTAGCGCTCATCGAGCGTGAACCGCTCCTCCTCGTAGTCGCAAGAGGCGCCGAGGCGCTTGAGCTGCTCGATGATCGCGCCGCCGTAGCGCTCGCGCCAGTCCCAGACGCGCCGGACGAACGCCTCGCGTCCCAGCTCGGCGCGGCTCGTGCCCTCCTCGATGAGCGCGCGCTCGACCTGGGTCTGGGTGGCGATGCCGGCGTGGTCGGTGCCGAGAATCCACTTCGTTCGCTGGCCCGTCATGCGGTGACGACGGATCAGGCAGTCCTGGACCGAGTTGTTGAGGGCATGGCCCATGTGGAGCACGCCGGTGACGTTGGGCGGAGGGATCGCGATCGAGTAGTTGTGTTCGGCGTCGCCCTCGGGCTCGGGGTGAAACAGACCCGACTCGAGCCACCTCTCGACGATCCGGGGCTCGACCTCGGAGGGGTCGTAAACCGTCTTCGATTCGAGATCAGACATGCGAGGCGGAGTGTAGGAGGATGGGCGCGCGGGTTTACGACCGTTCCACATCTGGGTAACCACCTGCTCGCACCAGGGGGGATCCGCCCCTGTTTGATCAGCTCGTCGCGGCAATGATGGGTTGGCTAGACATCTGCCGGGGAGGCGACAGAGCCGCTCCGACAGCGCGGGAGAGGCCTCCGCCGGGCGGGGGCCTTTTCTGTCTTTGGCGTCGGCTCCCGGGGCGGGCGCCTCAGCGGGTCGACGCATGTGCCAATGCCGCCGAAACGGACGGACCGCTGCACATTCCTCGACCTGAGCCCGAGTTTTCGTCCTTGGTCGACGCCATGGCTGAGGTTTGCCACATTCCTCGGCCGTGCCGATCCCGAACCAGGGCGCAGAGGCCGCACCGGCCTTCCCTTCCCCAGCCGCCGTTGACGTTCGCCGCTAGCGGAACTACCGCGCTACGCCGCCTCTTCCTCCGGCGTGGCGACCGTGACCAGCGTCGGCGGCGTGGCCTTCTCGATCGTGTCACGGGTGACGACACACTTGCGCACGTCGCGGCGCGAGGGAAGCTCGAACTGGACCTCGAGCAGAACCTCCTCGATGATCGAGCGAAGGCCGCGGGCGCCGGTCTCGCGCTCCAGGGCCTTGTCGGCGATCGACGACAATGCGTCATCGGCGAATACCAGCTCGATCCCATCGAACTGGAAGAAGCGCTGGAACTGCTTGGCCAGGGCGTTGCGAGGCTCGGTGAGGATCTGCATGAGCTCCTCGCGCGAGAGCTGGTGGATCGCGGACATCACCGGTAGGCGCCCGATGAACTCGGGAATCAGCCCATACTGGATCAGATCCTCGGGCAGGCAGTGCTCGAAGATCTCGCCGGTGTCGCGCTGCTCCTTGGACTGGATCGCGGCACCGAAGCCCACTCCCTGGTGACCGATCCGCCGCTCGATCACCTTGTCGAGGTTGGCGAACGCGCCACCGCAGATGAACAGCACGTTGGTGGTGTCGATCGACAGGAACTCCTGGTGGGGGTGCTTGCGGCCGCCCTGGGGCGGAACGCTGGCCGTGGTTCCCTCGAGAATCTTCAACAGGGCCTGCTGGACGCCCTCGCCTGAAACATCGCGCGTGATCGACGGGTTGTCGGCCTTGCGGGCGATCTTGTCGACCTCGTCGATGTAGATGATTCCCGTCTCGGCCTTCTTGACGTCGTAGTCAGCGGCCTGGATGAGCTTGAGCAGGATGTTCTCGACGTCCTCGCCCACGTAGCCGGCCTCGGTCAGCGCGGTGGCGTCGGCGATCGCGAACGGCACATTGAGGATCTTGGCCAGGGTCTGGGCCAGCAGGGTCTTGCCGCAACCGGTGGGCCCCAGCAGCAGGATGTTGGACTTCTGCAGCTCGATGTCGTTGTCATCGGACTGCATCATCTGGACGCGCTTGTAGTGGTTGTAGACGGCGACGCTCAGCGAACGCTTCGCCTGCTCCTGTCCGACCACGTACTCGTTGAGGACGTCGTAGATCTCCCGCGGCTTGGGGAGGTTCTCGATGTCAAAGCGACGGCGGAGCGGTGAGCTCCTCGTCGATGATCTCGTTGCAGAGATCGATGCACTCGTCGCAGATGTAAACGCCGGGCCCGGCGATCAGCTTCTTGACCTGCCTCTGCGACTTGCCGCAGAAACTGCAGAGAAGCTGTTCGTTGGAGTCCGTGGGACGTGCCATGCGGTTCCTCTCTCCGGAGTACGGCGTGACCGCCGAGCTCGTAGCCCTAAGACTAGTGCCTCAGTGCTGCGAGATCACGCGGTCGATGATTCCGTAGCCCTTCGCCTCCTCAGAACTCATGAAATAGTCGCGCTCCGTGTCCTGTCGGACCTTGTCCAAATCCTGCCCCGTGTGCTTCGCGATGATCTCATCGAGGCGTCGGCGGACATCGATGATCTCTTTAGCGTGGATCTCGATATCTGTAGCCTGGCCCTGGAAAGCTGACGACACCTGGTGGATGAGGATCTTGGCGTTGGGCAGGGCCATGCGCTTGCCCGCCGCGCCGCCGGCCAGCAGCAGCGCGCCCATCGACATCGCGATGCCGACGCAGATCGTCTGCACGTCGGGCTTGATGAACTGCATCGTGTCGTAGATCGCCAGCCCCGCGTACACGGAGCCGCCCGGCGAGTTGACGTACACCGAGATGTCCTTGTCGGGATCCTCGGACTCCAGGTGCAGTAGCTGGGCGACGATCAGGTTGGCGATCTGATCGTCGACGGGGGTACCCAGGAAGATGATCCGCTCGTTGAGGAGGCGGCTGTAGATGTCGAATGCGCGCTCTCCACGGGAGGTCTGCTCGACGACCATCGGTACGAGTGGGCTCATAGTCCTCGCTTCTTTTGCTTGCTGGCCCGGATTCCTGCCGACTCTAGCAATGCGGCTTTGGGCGCCGGCAGGGGTGAACCCGTCAGCTTCCGGGCGTCCAGAGCTGCCGGCCGCCGCCCTCCGCGTCGTCCTTGCCCGGGGTCCACAGCTTCTGCCGCGCCTTCGCCTGCTCGACGCTGATCGGCACCGCGCTCTCGACGATCTCATCGATGGCCATGCTGGTGGCCACGTCCTCGCGC
This sequence comes from uncultured Solirubrobacterales bacterium, assembly GCA_963737535.1. Classification (GTDB taxonomy): domain Bacteria; phylum Actinomycetota; class Thermoleophilia; order Solirubrobacterales; family Solirubrobacteraceae; genus Palsa-465. Next base: position 25,175 of record CAVTTU010000033.1, on the reverse strand, counting down.
AGCCTGTCGAGCTGTCCATTCTTTCTCACGCGCTCGAGCAGCTCCTGGGAACTCGTTCCGGTTCGCTCCGCGCTCGGCTCGAGCTCCTCGAGCAGCTTGTCCTCGGAGGGCTCGATGTTCTCGGCCTGCACGATCGCCGCCAGCACGGCCTCGCGTCGTAGCGCCTTGGCCGCCTCGGGCTCCGCCTCGCGGGCCAACGTCTCCTCGTCCTTGCCGGCGATCTGCAGGTACGCGTCCTTCGAGATCCCCTGGCGGGCCAACGCGCCGAGGGTCTGCTCGAGCATCTCGTGTGCGCGCGCGTGGATGAGCTTGTCGGGCAGCTCGACGGTCGCATCCTCAGCCGCAGCGTCGACAACGGCCTCTCTGAACTCGCGGTCGATCGCCGCCTCATCCTGCTCGCGCAGCTGCCCGGCGATGTCCTCGCGCAGCTCGGCCAGCGTGTCGAACTCCGATGCGTCGGAGGCGAAATCGTCGTCGAGCTCGGGCAGGCGCTTGGCCTTGACCTCGCTGACCGTCACCTCGAAGGTGGCATCGCGGCCACCGAGCTCCCCCGCGTACTCCTCGGGGAACGTGATCTGCACATCGCGCTGCTCGCCGGCGCTGACGCCCACGAGCTGGTCCTCGAAACCGGGGATGAGCCGCCCCGATCCGAGCTCGAGCAACTGGTCGCGCCCCTCCCCGCCCTCGAACGCCTCACCATCGACGCGGCCGAGATAGTCGAGCACCACGTGGTCACCCTGCTCGGCCGCGCGCTCGACCGTCTCCAGCGTGGCGAACCGGTCGCGCAGGCGATCGAGTTCGCCGTCGACGGCGGCGTCGTCGACGTGGGCCTCGCGGCGGCCGACCTCGAGTCCCTTGTACTCGCCGAGCGTGGCCTGCGGGCGCACGCCGATTTCGATCGAGAACGCCAGCGGCTGTCCCTGGGCGGGAAGGTCGCCGACGTCGAGCTGGGGCTCGCCGATGGGCGCGATCCCCGCCTCGTCGATCGCGTCGACGTACCAAGCGCTGAGCGAGCTGCGCAGTGCCTCGTCGAGCACCGCCTCGCGGCCGAGGCGACGGATAACCACCGGCGGCGGGACCTTGCCCTTGCGGAAGCCGGGTATGCGCATCTGCCGGCCGAGCTGCCGTGCGGCCTGCTGCAGCCGGCGCTCGACCTCCTCGGCGGGCACCTCGGCTTCGACGCGCACGCGCGACTCGGGCAGTTCGGTAACGGTTGTCTTGACGGGGGAGGGCACGGGGTTAGGTCGAGACGATAGCTTGACCCCGTGATTTGGCGGATCGCAGCGCGCCTGCTCACCGGTCCCATCGCGTTCCTCATCGCCGGTGTGGTCGACGTCGTGGCTTACGGATTAGGATCGCTGCTACGCCGTTCAGCGAAGGAGAGAGGGTGAGCCGTGGCAGTCCTTGCGTCGGTCCTTAACGACACACAGCGCCGGACGCTCCAGGCCGTGTGCGACACGATCGTCCCGTCGGTCCAGAGCGACGAAGCCGATGCAACGTTGCGCGAATTCCTGGCCCGCAGCGCCTCCGCGATGCGCGTTCCTGAGCAGATCGAGGGGCTGATGGCGCAGGCCATGGCGCCCGAGCAGGTGCAGGGCTTCGCCGACATGCTCGATGCGCTGGCCGAGAACGACTTCGCCGGGCTCCCGCTCGAGGTCCGGACGCAGATCCTGCACGACGTCGCGGCGTCCAGCCACGAGGCGCGCCTGGGCGTGCTGGGCCTGCGCAACCTGACCCTCCTGTTCTTCTATGCGCTGCCCGACGAGCAGCCGGACGATGGCCGCGCCGCCCCGTCAGCCGAGCCCGGATGGCGAGCGGGCGGCGGGCGGCCGGGCAACCCCAACTGGGGGGCCATCGGCTACCCGGGACCGATCTCGGCGCCGCCCAGCCCCGACGAGGCGCCCAAGACGATCCGCACGACCGAGGTCAGCGGCGACAGCGCCTCCCTCACCGCCGACGTGTGCGTGGTCGGCTGGGGGCCGGCGGCGCGGTCATCGCCGCCGAGCTGCAGCGCAGCGGCAAGTCCGTGCTCGTGCTCGAGATGGGCGGCTATCGCAACGAGGCGGACTTCAAGCAGCTCGAGCTGCTGGGCCTGTTCGAGCTCTACCTGGGTGGCGGCCTGCTCGCGTCGGAGGATGGCTCGATCGCGATCTTCGCCGGCTCGACGCTCGGCGGCGGCACGGTGGTCAACTACATGAACTGCCTGCGGACCCCCGACCCGATTCGCCGGGAGTGGGCTCAGCACGGGATCACGGCCATCGACGAGCCCGCCTACGACGCGCACATGGACGCGGTGATGGAGCGGATCAACGCCACCGACGCTGCGACAACCCAGAATCGCCAGCACAAGAAGATGATCAAGGCGTTCGACGAGCTGGGGATGGCCCACCGGGCGATCGTGCGCAACGTCGACGAGAGCTGCGAGGACCCCCGCGTGTGCGGCTACTGCCTGGCCGGTTGCCAGAAGGGCTGCAAGCAATCGACGATGAAGACCTACCTCCAGGACGCGTCGGATGCCGGCGCCAGCGTGATCGTCGGCTGCCACGCCGACCGCATCCTCGTCGGCGATGACGGCCGGGCGCAGGGCGTCGCCGCCACCGTGACCCACGCCGACGGCAGCACCACCGCGCTCACCGTCGACGCCCCGACCGTCGTCGTCGGGTGCGGGGCGGTCGAGTCGCCGGCGCTGTTGCTGCGCTCGGCGATCGGCGGGCCGGCCGTGGGCAAGCACCTGCGGCTGCACCCAGCGGCGATCGTCAACGGGGTGTACGACGACGCGATCGAGCCGTGGATCGGCCAGATCCAATCCGAGGTGTCCGACCACTTCGCCGGCTGCGACGGCGACCACGGCTTCCTCATCGAGTCGGTCGGGGCGATGCCGGGCATCAACGCCGGCGGCATACCCTGGCGCACGGGCGAGCGGCACAAGCGCGAGTTCGCACGTACCTTCCGCCACCAGGCCCCATTCCTATCGGTGGCGCGCGATCACGGCGAGGGCGAGGTGGTGCTCGATCCCCATGGCCAGCCTCTCGTTCGCTGGTCGCTGACCGACGAGGTCGATCGCCGCCTGATGGTCAAGGCCCACGTCGAACTGGCCCGCCTCCAGTACGCCGCCGGCGCGCCCGAGATCCGCACTCTGCACGCCGAGGAGCTGTGCTGGCGGCGCGACTCGGGCGAGGACTTCGAGGCCTTCATCGAGCGGATCGAGCAGGCCGCCTACGGGCCGGCTGACGTGACCCTGTTCACCGCCCATCAGATGGGGAGCTGCCGGATGGGTGCCGATCCCGCCGACTCGGTGGCCGACGGCGACGGGCAACTTCACGACGTGCGAGGTGTTTGGATCGGGGATGCGAGCGCCTTCCCCACCGCTCCGGGCGTCAACCCCATGGTCTCGATCATGTCGCTCGCCCACCGGACCGCGGGGCGCATCGCGGCGGGGGACTGAGCTCCCAGCTAGCGCGACACCCGGCGAATCCGCGTCACTACCATCTGGCCGGATGGCCGTCCGGAAATGGATGCTCCCGGTGGCGCTCGCCGCCTGCGCGCTGCTGTGCGCGCTGCCCGCCCATGCGCTGGCCTCGAAGACCGAGGAGTCGATCCTCATGGACGACAACCAGACCATCTACGCCACCCCATCGCACATGGCGGCGACGCTGCGGGCGGCCAAGAACCTCGGAGTCGACCGGATCAAGGTATCCGTCGTCTGGTCGCTGGTCGCGCCCGACAGCTCGGCTAACAGGAAGCCCAGGTTCGACGCCACCAACCCGTCCGCTTACCCCTACGGCGCCTGGACCCGATACGACCAGCTGGTCACCTGGTGCCGTCTGCTCGGCCTGAAGGTGTACTTCCAGGTCACCGCGCCGGCCCCCACCTGGGCGACGTCGGGTCCGGCGGAGGCCCAGGGCGACGGCTATCGGTGGTCTGAGAAACCCAACCCCACCTACTTCCGTCAGTTCATCGAGGCGATCGGCCGACGCTACGACGGCCGCTGGCAGCCCGCCTCGTGGACGGCACTCGCGCCGCCGCGAGAGCTGGGCGTGTCGAGCCGGGGCGTGAAGGGCGTCACGCCGACGTCGTCCGATCCGGACCCACCGCTACAGCGGGTCAGGTACTGGGGGGTCTGGAACGAGCCCAACATCCCGGGCTGGCTCAGCCCGCAGTTCAAGCGGGTGGGCGGGCACCAGGTCGACAACTCGCCCGGCATGTACCGCCATCTGGTCGGGGCGGCGTACGGCGGGCTCAAGGCCAGCGGCCACAACCACGACACGTTCCTGATCGGCGAGCTCGCCTCCCACGGCTCGGTGTACCCGATCCCGTTCACCCAGGAGCTGTACTGCGTGGACTCGCACTACCGCCCGCTGACCGGTAAGGCCGCGGCCCACCTCGAGTGCCCGCAGTCCGGGAGCCGCTCGAAGTTCGTCTCGCGCAATCCCGGCCTGTTCGCCTTTAACGGCTTCGCCTACCACCCGTACTCGTTCGGCGTCGCGCCGAACCGGGTCCTGCCCGATCGGAACGAAATCACGCTGGCCAACCTCGGCGAGATCGAGCGCGCGCTGGACCGCGTTCACGCCGCGTACGGCAAGCGCGTGGGCGGCGGCGTGAACATGTACCTGACCGAATGGGGCTACAAGACGAGACCGCCGAACCCGTTCGTCGATACCTCGCTGACCCAGCAGGCGGAGTGGATCAACGAGGGCGAGTACATGACCTATCACGATCCACGGGTCACCTCGCTGGCCCAGTTCCTCCTCGTCGACAACGACCCGCGAACCGGCGCGCCGCCCGGCAGCCGCGCGTACTGGAGCACCTTCCAGACCGGCCTGGTGTTCGCGGGCGGCAAGCACAAGCCGTCCTACGCGGCGTTCAGGCTGCCGCTCTGGCTGCCCAGCGCTCGGCACGGATCCCGGGTCACCGTGTGGGGCGAGATCCGTGCGGCCAACCACTCGCAGACGCAGACGGCGACACTCCAGTTCCGTGGCCGCGGCTCGCGCCGGTGGGGGTCGGTGGACAGAGTCCGTACCCGAAGCCGGGAAGGCTTCTTCGTCGTCCGCGTGCGGATCCCCGCCGCGGGCGAGCTCAGGCTGCTCTGGCAACGCCAGGCGCACGGCAAGAAGTTCTACAGCCGCACGGTCGCCATCCGCTAAATGGTTGATTCCGCGGCGGCGGAATCAACCATCTAACCGGCCATCGTCGCCGACTCGGCGCCCGGGACGCCACCGGGCGGGATCCCGCCGCGGACGAGATTGCGGATCTCGCGCAGCGCGACCGGCAGCGTGGTGGTGTCGTAGCTTCGCGAGGCCTTGATGTCGGCCAGCATGCTCTGTGCGCGAGCGAGCGACTCCTCGTGGTGGCGCACCCAGGCCTCGATGGCGAGGTCGGTGTCAACGTCGTGGCCGCCGGCCTCGAGCACCTCTCGCGTCAGCGAGCGGTGCAGGTTGTAGAGGTCGTCGCGCAACGCCGCCCGGGCCAGCGCCTGCCAGCGGTTGGCTCGCGGGAGCTCGATGATCCGGTCGCGAAGCCAGTTGAGCTCGAGCCGGGCTCCGAGTTGGAAGTAGGTGGCCATGACCGTCTCCTCGCGGCGCCGCGTCGCACTCGCCACCTCGACGATGTCGAACACGGACAGCAGCGCCGGCATGGCCGCCACCCACTCGGCCAGCGCGGCTGGGACCCCGGCCTCGCCCAGCTCCGCGGTCCGGACCACAAATGCCTCCCGCTCGGCGCCGTCGAGCGCATCGGGCATCGCCGCGCGCATCATGCGCGCGCCGGGCTCGAAGTAGCGGATCGTCATCTCGATGTTGATGGGCTCGGCGCTCGAGCGGATCAGCCACCGGGTGGCGCGCTCGACCAGCTTGCGCGCTTCGATCAGCATCTCGAGCTGTGTCGCCGCCGCGACGTGGTTGTCGAGATCCTCGACCGCCGACCAGAACTCCCACATGTCGAACACCTCCCGAGCCACCGCGTAGGCGCGCGCGAGCTCGACGCACGAGGCTCCGGTCTCCTCGGTCAATCGGAAGGCGAACGTCGTTCCCGCCCGGTCCACGAGCTGGTTGGCAACCACGGTCGAGACGATCTCGCGGCGCAGGCGGTGTGTCCGCATCGCGTCGGCGTAGAGAGCGGGCAGGGGTTTGGGGAAGTAGCGCAAGAGGTCGTGCTCGAGGTATGGGTCGTCGAACAGGTTGGACTCGAGCAGGCGGGCGTAGAGATGGATCTTGCAGTACGCCATAACGACGGCCATCTCAGGCGCGAGAAGGCCCTTGTGGGCGGCCTTGCGATCGGTCAGCGTCTCGTCGCTGGGCAGGAACTCGAGGTCCCGGTCAAGCCCCGCCACCTGCTCGAGATGACGGATCAGGCGCCAGTGGACGTCGATCATCTGGACCGACTGGGCCAGGGCCAGGCTCATCGCCTGCGTTTGCGTGTAGCTGCCGAACAGGACCTGCTTGGCCACGCCGTCGGTCATCTCGACCAGCAGCTCGTTGCGCTGCTTCTCGGTCAGGTCGCCCGCGGCGACGAGCGAGTCGAGGAGGATCTTAATGTTGACCTCGTGGTCGGAGGTGTTGACGCCGGCGACGTTGTCGATCGCGTCGGTGTTGATCTGGCCGCCGGCGGCCGCGTACTCGATCCGCCCCAGCTGCGTGAAGCCCAGGTTCCCGCCCTCCCCCACCACCCGGCAACGCAGCTCATCGGCGTTGACGCGGACCGCGTCGTTGGACTTGTCACCGACGTCGCCGTGGGCCTCGTCGGTCGCCTTGACGTAGGTTCCGATGCCTCCGTTCCACAGCAGGTCTACGGGGGCGCGCAGGATCGCCCGGATCACCTCGGCCGGCGAGAGCTTGTCGGCATCGATCGCCAGCGCGCGCTTGACCTGCGGGGACAGCTTGATCGACTTTGCGGTCCGTGGATAGACACCGCCTCCCTTCGAGATGATCGCCGGGTCATAGTCGCCCCACGTGGAGCGCGGCTCGTCGAACAGCCGCTGGCGCTCATCGAAGCTCGCCTCGGGGTCCGGATCGGGGTCGAGGAACACATGCTGGTGGTTGAACGCCGCCACCAGCCGGATGTGCCGAGACAGCAGCATCCCGTTCCCGAACACGTCGCCCGACATGTCGCCGATACCGGCGACGGTGAAGTCGGTGTCCTGAATGTTGATCCCCAGCTCTCGGAAGTGACGCGCGACCGACACCCATGCGCCCCGGGCGGTGATGCCCATCTGCTTGTGGTCATAGCCGCGCGATCCGCCAGAGGCGAACGCGTCGCCGAGCCAGAACCCGTACTGGGCGGACACTTCGTTGGCGATGTCGGAGAAGCTGGCCGTGCCCTTGTCGGCGGCGACGACCAGGTACGGATCGTCGTCGTCGTAGCGAACGACCCGATCCGGCGGGACAACCTCGCCGGCCACGATGTTGTCGGTCAGGTCGAGCAGCCCGCAGAGGAACGATTTGAAGCAGTCCACGGCCTCCGCCTGGAGGGCCTCCCGGCCCTTGCCGACGGGTGGCCGCTTGACCACGAAGCCGCCCTTGGAACCGACCGGGACGATCAGCGCGTTCTTGACCATCTGCGCCTTCATCAGGCCGAGGACCTCGGTGCGGAAGTCCTCGCGGCGGTCCGACCACCGCAGGCCGCCACGCGCCACCTTTCCTCCCCGCAGGTGAACGCCCTCGACGCGCGGCGAGTAGACGAAGATCTCGAAACGTGGCCGCGGGAGCGGCAGCAGCGGGACCTTCGCCGGGTCGAGCTTGAAGGACACCTGCCGCGGCCGCGCGCCGTGCTGGTCGCGACGGAAGAAGTTGGTGCGAAGCATGGCCCGCACGACGGCCAGGAAGTTGCGCAGGATCCGATCCTCGTCGAGGCTCTCCACCGCGTCGATGGCTCCCTCGATCTGCTCGACGATCCTGTCGGCCTGGTCGGGGTCGTGCCGTTCGGGGTCGAATCGGGCCGCGAACAGGTTGACGAGCAGAACCGCGACATCCGGATGAGCGACGAGCGTGCGCTCCATGTATCGGTCCGAGAAGGCGATGCCGCCCTGACGCAGATATCTCGCCACCGCCCGCACGATCGTGATCTCGTACCCGCTCAAGCCGGCCGCGAGCACCAGCCCGTTCAGCCAGTCGTCCTCGAGCTCGTCGCGCCAGACGCCGAGGAAGGTCTCCTGGAAGATGTCGCGGATGCCCTCGACGTGCTCGGCGGACACCCGCAGCCCGAAGTCGTAGATCCAGACCGAATCTAAGCCGGTGCCGGTGATCTCGTACGGGCGCTCGTCAACGACCTTCGCGCCCATGTGCTCGAACGTCGGCAGCACGTCGGAGAGCGATACGCCGGCGGAGCTGAACAGCTTGCAGCGAAGCACGCCCTCGGCCGCCTCGAGCGGGCGGTACAGGCTCATGATCGGCTCGTTCGTCGACTCGAGCTCCTCGATGCGCCCGATGTCGACGACGGCGGAGCGCGCGACCCAATCCGAGCGGTAGCCGGGTGGGAACGCCTCCGCGTAGCGCCGGAACAGGCGCAGGCCCTCCTCCTCGCCGTGGTCCTCGATCAGCGCGTCGCGCAGGTCGTCGGTCCATGCGCGGGTGGCGCGCACGAGCCGCGACTCGACCTCGCGCACGTCGACGTCGGGCACTCCGTCGGGCGTGTGGACGATGTAGTGCACGCGCACAAGCAGCGACTCCGATAGGTGGAGCGCCCAGTCGAGATGACTGCCGGCGAACTCCTCGAGCAGGATGCTGCCCACGCGCTCCCGGTTCTCGGTGTTGAACCGATCGCGAGGGATACAGGCCACGCACTCGACGAACCGGTCGAGCTGGTCTGGCCGCACGAACAGCCGCACCCGCTGGCGCTCGCCGAGTCCGAGGATGCCCGTCGCGATCGCGAACAGATCCTGGCTGGTCATCTGGAACAGCGAGTCGCGCGGATAGGACTCGATGATCTCCAGCAAGGCCTTGGCGTCATGGCTGTCGGGAGGGAACGCGGCCAGCCGCAGAACGTCGGCGACCTTGCCGCGTAGCAGCGGGATCGTGCGTGGGCTGGCGTGGTAGGTGACGCCGGTGTACAGGCCGAGGAAACGGCACTCGCCGGTGGCCTGTCCCTGATCGTTGAACTTCTTCACGCCGATGTAGTCGAGGTAGGCCGGACGGTGCACCGTGGCGCGCGAGTTGGCCTTGGTCAGCACCAGCGCACCCGTGGCCTGAGCCAGCCCGACGGCCTTCGCGCTCAGCTTCGTGAACGAGGCCGAGGCGGGCTGGCGCAGGATCCCCAGACCCGAATCGGGTACCGCCTTCAGTCCCGGTTGCCCGTCGTCGATGACCAGGTCGTACTCGCGATAGCCGAGGAACGTGAAGTGTTCATTGGCCATCCACTGCAGGAACGCCCTCACCTCGGCCAGCTCCTCGGCGCTGACCGGTGTCGCCTGGCCGCTCAGCTGCTCGGCCAGCTCGATCGCCCTCGCTCGCATCGGCTGCCAGTCCTCGACCGCCACGCGGACCTCCTCGAGGACGCGCCGCAGGTTGTCGCGCAGGGCGAGCAGCCGGGTCTGGTCGGGCTCCCGCGCGACCTCCACGTGGAGGATGGACTCGGCCAGCGAATCCGCGTGCGGGGCCCCCGGCTCGAGGACGTCGAGCAGATCGCCCTCGGCGTCGCGACGGACGCGCATCACGGGATGGATGACGAGATCGATCCCGTAGCCGTGGCGTCCCAACTCCATGGTCACGGAGTCGACGATGAACGGCATGTCGTCGCTGACGATCTCCACGACAGTGTGCGGCGACTGCCAGCCATGATGCTCGAACTCGGGGTTGTAGACGTGTACCTTGACCTGACCCGGCGGCCGCTGCTGGGCCAGGTTCCAGTGCGCGACCGCCGCCCCGTATAGATCCAGCGCGCTGCGGTCGGCCAGATCCTCGGGCGGTAGCCAGTGGTAGTACTGGCGGGTGAAGGTCTCGCACGCGCCGACCTGCTCGTCGGGCAAACGCGTGCGAATCCGTTCGCACACGGTGTCGATCAGCTGTGACTCGAGGTCCGCCGACTTCACCGCCATGTCCGGCCGCTCTCCCTCCTTCTCAACGTTTGTTTGAGCGGACGTGGTACTTGAGCCTACCTCCTGACCTGTGCATCAAACAAACGTCGGCAGCGGGCTGTCAGCCCTGAAACGCTGCCGGCTGCCGTGTCGAGACGTTCTAGACCTAGACCAGCCCCGAGGCGTGGAACGGAGGAAAAGCATGAGAAGGATCCTGATCACTCTGCTCGCCGCCTTCCCGCTGACGCTGGGTGCGGCGGCCGCGAGCGCTCGCCCGCACTCGCGGGCCGACCGCGGCAACCGTGTCGGCCCGATGGTGTCCGGGAGCGTGGTGTCGACCGACGCCAGCGGCGGCTCGTTCGTGGCCAGCGTCGTCGTCCCGTCGTCCCAGGCCGGCGGCACCGGCTCGGGCGGCGGCCTGCCCACGCTGGCCGCCAACGCAGACACCACCACGCAGGTGACGATCACCACCGACGGCAGGACTCGAATCCGGGTCAACGGCCGATCGGGCGGCATCGCCGACATGAGCGCCGGCGACCACTTCGTCGCCCAGTTCAGGGGAGGACCCAGGAGGTCGCTCACCGCGCTCGTGTCGCAGCCCGCGGCCGCCGTCGTCGACCGCACGCCGCGCCAGCTGTTCGCCTTCGTCGGCAACGTGACCGGCGTCGACACGGCGGGCGGGACACTCACCGTCGCGGTCTCGCGCTCGCTGCCGACCAGCCTGGTGCCCGCCGGCTCGCCTCCGGTGACCTTCACCGTCTCCCGCGCGACCCTCATCCTCGGGGGATCAGGCAGCAGCGGTCTGTTCGGCGGTTCCCTGGCCAACGTGTCGAACGGCGACCTCGTCGCCGGCGGCCTGGTCGGCCGCGCAGGCGAGACCCTCGACCAGGTCGAGGCCACCCCGTTGCAGGTTCTCCTCGACCTGCCGGCGCCGGCCGTCTTCCCGACCATCGCCAAGGCATCGGCCCTCAATCGCGCCCTGAAGCTCCTCGGCGCCAAGGGCGTGAAGCACTCTCACGGCCACAAGCGCCACCACCACAAGCGCCACCGGCGGGGGCACCGGAAGTCGTGAGCCCTGCGACCGTGCCACACGGCCGCGGGCCGCGGCTGACGGAGCGGGTGTAAATGGGCGGGGCGGCGCCGGTGCGCCGCCCCGCCTGTTTTTGCGTTCGTCTTCGCGCTCAGTTCGGCTGTCCCTGGTGGCGTGTGGCGGCTGGCTGCCGAGCGCATCGAGGGGCCACTGCGCCTCCCTCGTGGTCGTCAACGTCACAGTCGCCTCGCCGTTTGTGGCCAAACTTACGTACACGGCCCACCACGCCGTCTTCGTCAGTCTCGCCGGGTGGGCGGGGCCGAGTGTGAAGTTGACGCGTCGGGTCCGGGTTCGGAACCGCCACCAGCGCAGACCCTCAGCGCCCGTCTTTGGCCCTGCGTACGACGACAATCGAGGGGTCCGCCCCTTGACAGCTATACGAACATATGTTCGTGACCAGCGACGGCAATCCGTACACCCGGTTTCGACGTGCGCTCGACACCGGCAACGAGGCGCTGGTCACCGCCGCGGCCCGGGAGCTCCCCCGCATCGCCCTCGACGACGCGCTCCGCATCTGCCTCGTGCTGCGCGGTGGCGACCCGGTTCGCTATGAGCGCGCTGCCGTGCGTTGGCTGGGGCGATTCGCGCTCGAGGCGCGCGGCGTGACGATCGAGGACCTGCGCCTGGCCGCCGAGGCCCTCGACGCCCTCCCCCGCCGCGCCGCCGAGGCGATGGAACGGCTCCAGCGTCTGTGCGTGGCCCGTGGCGTCGGGTGACGTTCAGTCGATGACCCTGAACAACGGCACGACACCGGTCAGCCTGAGCAGCCGCATGGCGTGATCGGGCACCCGCCGGAGCATCAGCGAGTAGCCGTTGGCCTTGGCGCTGCGGTAGGCGCGCAGCAGCACGTACAACCCGGTGCTGTCCATGAAGCTGAGGGCGTCGAGATCGATGACCAGCTCGCGCGGCTCGAGCTTCTGGGCGGCGTCCAGCTCGCGCTCGAGCTCATGCACGGACGCGACATCGATCTCTCCGTAAACGGTGAGAATCGTCCGTCCGTCCGTTTGCGTGCACTCGACGAGCAGCCTTCCCTCGGCTGCTCGGTCCGGCCGGGCAAGATCGGTCATCGCTCCAAAATCCAGGCTCCCCGACTGAAGGCGGCAGAAGCTTAACTCCCTTAGCCAAACCTGTCCACATCTACCGGCTCAGCGTCGCCCGTCGCTCACCACCACTTGCCCTCGCGTGCGCGGTCCGTGCCGCCGGTGGTGTCGAGGGCGTCGAGCTCGCCCAGTTCGTCGTCGGAGAGCTCGAAGTCGAACAACTGTGCGTTCTCCTCGATCCGCGCGCGGGTCGTCGATTTGGGAATCACGAGCGTCCCGCGTTGCAGACACCACCGCAGCAGGGCCTGCGCCGGCGTGCGCTGCACGCGCTCGGCCACCTCGACAACGACAGGATGCGAAAGGTGACGACCCGTGCCCAGCGGGCTGTAGGCCACGACGGCCACGCGCTGCGTGGTGCACTCCTCGAATAGCGCCCTGCGGTACTCGAAGGGACTGAACTGGACCTGGTTGACCACCGGTGGCGTGCCGGCGATCGCCATCACCTCCCCCAGCTCCGCGACGCTGAAGTTCGAGACCCCGATCGAGCGGGCGTGACCACGCTCGCGCGCCTGCTCCATCCCCGGCCACGCCCACGTCGGCCCTCCCGCGGGCCAGTGCACGATGTAGAGGTCGACCTGATCGACGCCCAGCCGCCGGAGGCTGCGCTCGGCCTCCGCGGCCGGATCGCTGTGGCGCGGGAAGAACTTGGTCGTTATGAACACGTCCTCCCGCGGGACGCCGCTCTGCGCCAGCGCCCGCCCGACGCTGGCCTCGTTGCCATACGCCTGCGCCGTGTCGATGTGGCGGTAGCCGAGCTCGAGCGCCCACCGCACGGCGTTCTCACACTCAGGGCCGTCGGGCACCTGCCACACCCCCAATCCCAACGCCGGCATCGACGTGCCGTCGGCCAGCTGTCGCGTGACTTCGCCCGGGGCCACCGTTCCGTCAGACACATTGCCTCCTCGAGGGTTTGACCAGAGGAGATCGTCGCATTCCGCGACCCTCGGCATTTCGACGAGGGTCACGGAATGCTGGATGTCAGCAGCGGTCAGCCGTAGATGACGATGCCGGGACCGCCGGCGCCGTAGCCGTACGGGTCGCCGCCACCGTCGCCATACGGGCCACCGCCGTAGCCGTACGGGACGCCGCCACCGTCGCCATACGAGCCACCGCCGTAGCCGTACGGGACGCCACCACCGTCGCCATACGAGCCACCGCCGGAGCCATACGGGTCGCCGCTGCCATCGCCGTACGGGTCCCCTCCGCCGTAGCCGCTGCCGGGATCGCCGTAGGAACTCGGCGAGCTGGTGGCCTGCGATCCGGCGCCCTCCACGGCGACCGAGAACGAGGAGCCATCGGCGGACAGCGACGAGGGGGTCGCGCTGGCCGACGCGCCATCGCCGGCGCTTTGGTACATCACGCCCGGATCTCCCACCGCCGAGCTGCTGCCGCCGCCCAGCTGTACCGCCTGAGCGGTCCAGTTCGAGCTCGAGATCGTGCCCGTGCTTCCGTTGGCGGTCGCGGTCGCGTTGGTGAACTTGATGGCTGCCGAAGTTGGCTAGGGGCACCGGCGTGCAGTTGCCCGCCGCCGGGCTCGCGCTGTCGCCCTGGCACTGCGAGGGAGCCTCGGCGATCCACTCGGCGCTGGTGACGTCGATGTTGTTGACCTGAAGTGTCTTCGTGCTCGACTGACCCGTCGTCTGGTCGGCCAGCGTGACCGTCACGTTGCTGCCGTTCACGGACACGCGTGCCGAGATGTGGTCGCCCGCGTTGATCGGGACGTCGAGCTTGACCGGCGCGGCGGGAACCATCTCGTACCACGCGTAGTGTTGGCCCGAGCCGCCGCCGCTGCAGTCGATCTGGGTACCCGTCTGCTCGAGCGCCCCTGATTGCGATGAGGCACCGCCCAGGCCGACCCAGAATGCGGCGTCGCTGCCGCCGGAGCTGCAGTCCGCCTTGGGCTCGACCCAGCTGCCGGAGACGCTGGAGAACCGTTGTGAACCATCCGATGACGGCCCGCCCGCGACGTACCCCGACCAGTTGGCGCTGGTCGCTTCGGCCACCTCGCCGCCCGCGGCCAGGGCCGAGGACGCCGGGGCGAGCGCGAAGGCGCCGACCGCCGCTACGGCCGAGGCAGCCACGCGTATTCCGTACTTGTTCGCTGTCAGCTTCATATTCCTTACCGTCTTGGGGGAGGGGATCGTTGACCTGACAAGCGAATGTGTCGCCCCTCGGTAAGAGAACGCCCGTAAAACGCGAAGAAGCTCTTATGAAGCGCCGGCGGCCCGCGGGTGGGCGGCAGGCAGCACCACGACCTGGGGCTCGCGGCCGGCGTCGAGCGGCTGGCCGGCCAGCTGACCGCCAGGGCAGTCCTCGCAGCGCACCTCGCGGCGCGGGTTGCGGATCCCGGCCAGCCCGAGTACGCCGCCGAGCGCGACGAGCACCCCGGAGATCCCGATGCCGACGTGGAAGGCATGGACCGATGCCGACTGGACGGCCAGCGACACGCGCGGGCCAACGGTCGCCGCGTCGACCCGCGCCAGCGGCTGCTTTCGTGCCTCGATGACGGCCGCACGCGCCTGGGGCGACAGCCTGACGTCGGCCAGCCGGTCATTCAGCGTCGAGCTGAACTGAGACGAGATGACCGCGCCGATCGCACCGATGGCCAGCAGCCCGGCGATGCGGGCGATGGCGTTGTTGACTCCCGAGGCGATCCCCGCGTTGGATTCGTCGGCGTCGGAGAGTACGGCGGCGGTGAGTGGGGCCACCGTGCCGGACAGCCCGAGCGAGAAGATCAGCAGCGCGGGCAGCAGCTCGGTGAGGTAGTTCACGTGGGCGTGCAGGTTCAACATGAGCCCGAGACCGACGGCGGCGGTCAGCGGCCCGAGGCCCATGAACAGGCGCGGCCCGTACCGGTCGGCCAGGCGCCCCATCCGCTTGGACAGGACGAACAGCACGATCGTCGAGGGCAACAGCGCGAAGCCGGCCTGTAGCGCGTCGTAACCCGCCACCTCCTGAAGGAACAGCACGAGGAGGAAGAACGTCACCCCCAGCCCGCCGTACATCGTGAACGTCTGCACGTTGCCGACCGCGAAGTTGCGGCGCCTGAACAGCCCGAGCGGGAGCATCGGGGCTGAAGTTCGCTGCTCGTGGATCACGAACAGGCCGAGCAGGACCACCCCGGCGAGCGCCGGGCCCCAGACCTGTGGGCTGCTCCAGCCGAGCTCCGGCTCCCGGATCAGCGCCAGGACCGGTCCGGCGAGGCCGAAGAACGTGAGCCCGGCGCCGAGCCAGTCCACCGGCGCGCGCTCGGACCCGGGCTCACGAGCCGGAACCGCCCGGAAGATGACCACCAGCGTGAGGAGGACGAACGGAACGTTGACGGCGAAGATCAACCGCCACGACACGGCGTCGACGAGAAAGCCGCCGGCCAGCGGGCCGACCACGGTGGCGATGCCCGCCCACGCGGTCCAGGAGCCGATCGCGCCGCCGCGCTCCTCGGCGGGAAACGCGGCCACGATGATCGCCAGCGCGCTGGGGGTGAGCAGGGCTCCGAACCCGCCCTGCAGGGCCCGGCAGGCGATGAGAACCTCGATGCTGGGCGCCAGCGCACACAGCAGCGAGACGATGCCGAAGCCCGCCACCCCGAGGGAGAACACGCGCCGCTCGCCGAACACATCGCCCAGCGACCCGCCGACCAGGATCAGCGAGCCGAGCGCGAGCAGGTAGGCGTTGGACACCCACTGCTGGCCGGCCAGCCCGCCACCGAGGTCATTGCGAATGGCGGGCAGCGCGACGTTGACCGCCGTCGCGTCGAGTCCGGCCACAAACGACCCCATGATCGCCGCCAAGAGCGAGAGCCGCTTGCGGCGATCGGTCATCTGCCTCCCCGGGTCAGGCCGTCTCGGGCTGGGGCTCGGCGATCGGCATTACCACGCCGGCCGCGGCATAGGCGTCAGCAGCGTCGAGCGTCTCCGCCGCCAGCAGCGCATGGGTGAGGCTGTCGAGCTGATCGCGGTGCTCGGTGAGCAGCTGCGTGACCTCGGCGTGGGCCTCCTCGACCATGCGGCGAACCTCCTCGTCGACGAGCCACTGGGTCTGCGGCGAGGTCTCGCTGACTCCCGGCAGCAGCGGTCCGGCGCCGTCGCTCGGCAGCACCGACACCGGCCCGAGCTTCTCGCTCATTCCCCATCGACCGACCATCTGGCGGGCGATCTGGGTCAGCTGCTGGATATCCGACTCGGCCCCGGTCGTGATCTTGCCGTACACCACCTCCTCGGCGGCGCGGCCGCCGAGGGCGACCTGGATCTTCGCCTCGAGCTCCTCGCGCGAGTACGAGACCCGGTCGGCATCCGGTGTCGACAGCGTGACGCCGAGCGCCATCCCGCGGGGGATGATCGAGACCTTGCGCACGGGGTCGGCCTCGGGAGTCAGCATGCCGACGAGCGCGTGTCCGGACTCGTGGTAGGCGGTCCGCTCCCGGTCGGCGGGGGAGAGCATGATCCCGCGCGGCGCGCCGAGGAGGATCTTCTCCAGAGCCTCGGTGAAGTCCGCCATCGTGCACCTTCTCGTGCGACTTGCGGGCGGCCAGCAGCGCCGCCTCGTTGGCGAGGTTGGCGAGATCCGCGCCGACCATGCCGGGCGTCGTCGAGGCCAGAGCCCGAAGATCGACGTCGTCGGCCAGCGGGATCGAACGCGTGTGCACCTGAAGGATCTTCACCCGCCCCGCGCGGTCGGGCGGCTGCACGGCCACGCGCCGGTCAAAGCGCCCCGGACGCAGCAGCGCCGGATCGAGGATCTCGGGCCGATTGGTGGCTCCGAGCACGACAACCGCCTCGGTCGACTCGAATCCATCCATCTCGGTGAGGATCTGATCGAGCGTCTGCTCGCGCTCGTCATTGGCACCGGTGATCCCGGCCGAGCCCTGGCGCGAGCGCCCGATCGCATCGAGCTCGTCGATGAAGATGATGGCGGGCGAGGCCTCCTTGGCCTTGGCGAACAGATCGCGGACCCGCGACGCGCCGACGCCGACGATCGCCTCGATGAATTCCGAGGCCGCGATCGAGAAGAAGGCGGCGTGCGCCTCACCGGCCACCGCGCGCGCCAGCAGCGTCTTGCCGGTTCCCGGCGGCTCCGAACAGCAGCACGCCGTGGGGCATCCGCCCGCCGAGGCGCGCGTACCGCTCCGGCGTGCGCAGGAATTCGACGATCTCGGTCAGCTCGGCCTTCGCCTCGTCGATCCCGGCCACGTCGTCGAACGTCACCTGAATCCGCTGCGGGTCGACCCGGCGCGCCTGCGACCGACCGAAGTTCCCCAGCGCGCCCATGCCGCCCCCGGCCGCCGCCCGGCGCATCAGCAACACGAACAGCAGCACCAGCAGCAGCGTCGGGCCGAATCCCAGCAGCAGCTCGGCGAGCAACGACGTGTCCCCGGATTCGGGTTCTTCGCGTTGACCTCGACGCCCTTGTCCCTGAGCTCGGTCGTCAGCTGGCTG
Source organism: uncultured Solirubrobacterales bacterium (assembly GCA_963737535.1). Classification (GTDB taxonomy): domain Bacteria; phylum Actinomycetota; class Thermoleophilia; order Solirubrobacterales; family Solirubrobacteraceae; genus Palsa-465. The sequence continues at coordinate 7,544 of CAVTTU010000033.1, read as the reverse complement.
TCATTCCAGAACGTCGGCACCTGGGTTTGGAACAGCGTCGTCGGCGTCGCGTTCTGGTCGTCCGACGGATAGCGCACGTTGCTGGCGAACGTCCCCTGGATCGTGTCGCCCGTGGAGGTGATCGACTTGATCTGGCCCGCTTGGAGCTGATCGAGGAAGTACGGGCTGAACGGCACCGTCACGCGGGACTGGCCGCCGGGCTGGAACAGCAGCACGACACCCAGTTCAACGCCAGCAGCGCGAGCACGAGCATCCAGAAGCCCCGGAGCCGGTGTGGGGGCTGCGGCTTGTGCTGCGTCGGGCATGCCGCGCCCGTCCGGCGCCGGCGCCACCCGCCAGCCCTGCTTGTCCCGTGGCATCGGGCTCGGCGGCACCCCCTTGGGCGCTTCGCCCGCGCCGTCTGGACCGCGAGCGCGCTCGGCGGCTGCCGCCCGGTCAGGGCTGGCAGGCGTTTGGTCCGCTGTCATCGTCAGTTCATCATGACAAGCTCGGGCACAAACTCGCATCGGCGAGACCACTGCATTCTTGCGTCTGGCTTGTCAACGCGGCGCCTTCACAAGAGGGACACATCCTGATGACAGGATGGCCGTACGCCGGTTTGAGTGGCGCCCTAGCGTGTGATCCTCACCGGCCCGGGACGGATGCGCCCGGGACGGATGCGGCGGCCCTTGTGTCGGGATGCCGCGCCCGGCGCGCACAGGCAACCTGCGCCGGTGGGCAATGAGCCGTCCCTCGGGGATCCGGCTCACTCCTCCTCCTCGAGACGCCCCAGACTCCAATCTGGGGCGCCTCCCTGGCCGGTCGCTCAGGCGGCGACGAGCTGGTCACGCTTGCCGGCGACGCCGTCGAGCAGCTGCTTGAACGAGTCGTCGAACTTCTGGACGCCCTCGCGCTCGAGCACGGCGACCACATCGTCGTAGTCAATTCCGGCTTGCCCGAATCGCTCGAGCGTGCGGTGAGCGTCGTCGACGTCGCGCTCGAGCGTCGGCTCGACCTGGCCGTGGTCCACGAATGCCTCCGCGTTTCGCGGGGCATCGTGTTGACCGTGCCCGGGCCGATCAGCTCCTCCACGTACAGCACGTCGCGGTAGGCAGGATTCTTGGTCGAGGTCGACGCCCACAGGCAGCGCTGCGGCGAGGCCCCCACCGCCTCGAGCTCCTGCCAGTCCGAGCCGCTGAACAGCTCCTGATAGGTCACATAGGCGAGCTTGGCGTTGGCGATGGCGAGTGTCCCCTTGAGGTCGTCGTGGCCTCCGAGCTCGTCGAGCCGCCGATCGGCCTCCGTATCGACACGCGAGACGAAGAACGACGCCACCGAGGCGACGGTACGCAGATCCCCGCCGCCTTCACGGAGGCGCCGCAGACCGCGCACGTATGCCTCCGCCGCCGCGCGGTGGCGCCCGAGCGAAAACAGCAGCGTCACGTTGACGGGAATCCCGGCGGCAATCGTGTCCTCGATCGCCTGCAGACCCGCGAGCGTCCCGGGAATCTTCACGAACAGGTTGGGCCGGTCGATCATCCCGTGAAGCCGTTTCGCCTCCTTGGAGGTGTTGGCGGCGTCGTTGGCGAAGTTCGGGTCGACCTCGAGTGACACCCACCCGTCGCGGGTCGCGTCGCCGCGGTCAAATACGCCGCGCAGGTCGTCGCAGGCTTCGCGGATGTCCTCGCGCGCCAGCGCCAGGAACACCTCCTTGGGGTCGGTCTGGGTGCGGAGGACCTCGCGCAGCTGGTCGTCATATGAGTTCCCGCCGGCGATCGCCGCCTGGAAGATCGTCGGGTTGGATGTGACGCCGACGATCCCATCCTCCACGAAGCGCTTCAGCTCACCATCCCGGACAAATGGACGAGAGACGTAGTCGATCCACGGGCTCTGACCGTATTTGGCGAGTCCTTGCAGGGCTGTACTCATCGCGACCTCCAGGCCTGGTTCTCATATCTGTGGCGTACCCGAGGCAGAGCCGGGGAAACGGACCCAAACGATACGCGTAGGGTCCAATGGACCGGCGGCCGTATTGCGCCGGGCGGCGGCCGAGTTGCCCGGGGCGTCTGCATCTGCCACCACACTCCGGTGCCATATGCATATGACCGGCGACAGCCCGAAGTCGTCCGTCGGGTTCCCGACGAGATAGGCTGCGGCCAGCATCATTTCGGGTCGAGGGGGCCCCTCCTTTGAGCGATTCAACTCAAGAGGCCAGCGGCGCCGCGTCGGCGGATGTCGGCGCGGCGTCTCCGACCGGGCCGTCCCCGAGATCGCGGCGCCCATATTCGCCGCGCCCAAGACGACGAGCCGGAAAGCACTCCGACTCGGGCCACGACCTGAGCGTGCGCGCCGGGCTGGCGGCGCTCAGCCTCGACGCGCTTTCGAGCGTCGCCTACGGACCCGAGGCGATGATGCTCGTGCTGGTCCTGGCCGGTACGAGCGCCCTGCGCTACGTCGTGCCGTTGACGCTCGTCATCGCGGGGATGCTCGTGCTGCTGGTGCTCTCCTACACCCAGGTGATCGCCGCGCATCCCGAGGGGGGCGGCGCCTACGCGGTGGCCAAGGCGAACCTCGGGCGCTTCTGGGCGCTGCTGGCGGCCGCGTCGCTGGTCGTCGATTACGTCCTCACCGTCGCCGTGAGCCTGGCGGCGGGCGCGGCGAGCCTCGGCAGCGTGTTTCCGTCCCTGTCGCACCATCTGCTCGCCGTCTGCCTCATCGGTTTGGTGATCCTGACGGCGGTCAACATGTTCGGGATCACGGAGTCGGCGCGCCTTCTGACCGTGCCAACCGCGGTGTTCATCGTGAGCATCCTCGCCGTGCTTGTCATCGGGCCGTTTCACCCCCAGCCGGTGGCGACGATTGGCACGGCGCTGCCCGATCACGCCACGGAGGCGGTCGGCCTCGTCCTGCTGCTGCGCGCCTTCGCGGCGGGGTGCTCGGCCGTTACCGGAGTCGAGGCGATCGCCAACGGCGTGCCGGCGTTCCGCAGGCCGCGCATCCGGACCGCGCAACGGACCGAGGTCTCGCTCGGTGTCCTGCTCGGGGTGATGCTGATCGGGCTGGCGATCCTGATCCGCGTCCACCACGTTGTCCCACGGGGCAACGTCACCGTTCTCGCCCAGCTCACCGCGGGTGCGTTCGGCACAGGCTGGCCGTTCTACGTCTCCAACCTGGCGGTCACCTTCGTGCTCGGTCTCGCCGCCAACACCAGCTTTGGCGGGCTGCCGATTCTCATGAGCATCCTCGCCAGGGACCATCGCCTACCACACATGTTCTACCTGCGTGCCGAGCGCCCGGTGTACCGGCACGGCATAGTCGCCCTCGCCCTCGCGGCGGCGGTCCTGCTGATCGCCGTCAACGGTGACACCAACCGACTGATCCCGATGTTCACCATCGGCGTGTTCGTGGGCTTCACGATCAGTCAGGTGGGCCTCGTCCGCCACTGGGCCACCAAACGCCCGCCGAACTGGCGCAAGCGCGCCACGCTCAACGGCATCGGCGCGGCCATGACGGCCGTGGCGGTCGTCGTCGCACTGGTGACGAAGTTCACCGAGGGCGCCTGGGTCGTGGTCATCGCGGTCCCGCTGCTCATGCGCCTGTTCTCTGACACCGAGCGCTACTACGCCAAGGTCGCCACCCAGCTGCGGGTCGGCAAGACTCCGGGGATCCCGGCTCGGCACGAGAGCGTGGTCATCGTCCCGACCAGCACGGTCAACCTGCTGACCGAGGAGGCGCTGAGCGCGGCGCTGTCGCTCGGCGACACCGTCGTCGCCCTGGCTGTCGCCGGAGACGAGGAGGAACGCAACCAGATCAAGGGCGACTGGGATCAGTGGAAGAGCGACGTCCCGCTCGAGGTGGTGATCGACCCCCACCGCTCGCTGGTGCGCTCCGTGCTCCGCTACATCGACTCTGTCCCGCAGAGCGAAGCGGTCGTGACGGTCCTCATCCCGGAGATCATTCCGCGCAAGCGCCGCCGCGAGATCCTGCACAACCAGCGGGGACGCATCCTGGCCGCCGTGCTCAAGGCGCGCACCAACGTCGTGGTGGCGACGCTGCCGTACCACATGCGACCCTGAGCTGGGCGGGCGCGGCGCTAAGAATTCATCGCCATCGGTAGGTCCTTGCGGCTGCCGATGTCGAGCTTGGTGTAAACGTGGCCGAGGTGCGATTCGACCGTCTTGCGAGTCACGAACAGTTGGTGGGCGATCTCGCGGTTGGACAGGCCGCTGGCGGCGAGTTGCGCCACACGGTGCTCGCTGGCGGTGAGGGACTCAACCCCCGAGAGGAGGAGGCGGCGCGGACGCGCGCCGGTCGCCGCGAGTTCCTGCAGGGCGCGCTCGGCCAGGGGTGAGGCACCGCAGCCGCGCAACATGACCAGCGCCGACTGAAGGAGTTTGCGCGCGTTCGCGCGCTGGTTGGCGCGACGGAGCGCTGCACCGAGTTCGAGCAGAGCGCGTGCATGTTCCAACCGGCAGGGGGATCGTTCGAGCACCTCGACCGCGTCCTCGAGCAATGCGATCCCGGCGGACCCTCGGTCGATCGAGCCGGCGGTGCGCAGAGCCATGCCCAGCGCCCAGGGGGCACCAAACGCGCGGGCCTGTTCGACCGCGCTTCCGATCACCGTTCGGGCGTCATCGGGTCGGCCGCACTCGACGAGCGCGGGGGCCACGATCGCCCGCCACGGGATCAGGGCCGGGTTGGCAAAGCCGCGTTCCTCAAGCCATGCGCCCGTGTCCAGGAGCAGATCGACGGCGGACTCGGTTTGCCCCTGCGCCAGCGCGAGTTGACCACGCAGGACCGGTGGCCAGGGAACCATCACGATGTCCTCCGCCGCCCGCTCGAGGCCGGTGGCGGCGATCAGAGCCGCCGCCTCTTCGAGCAGCCCGCGCGCGAGCAGTACCTGGAGCAGGGCGGCGAGCGACCACCAGTACATCGCGGTCGGCGTGGCACGAAACGGCGCGAAGATCTCCCAGGCCGCTCGCGCGTCCGCTTCTGCGTCGAGCAGCGCCCCACGTCGAAAGCTGACCTGCGACGCCGCGGCGCGCGTGAACGCGGCCTGAAGCACCCGGCCCGCCGCTGCCGACTGCGGCCACATCGTTTGATACAGCGACGGACCTGGATCGTCACAGAGGAGCTGGACCGTCGCCACCGCGGCGGTCGTGTCGTAGCCCTGCCCCGGGTCGCCGAAGGCCAGCCCCGCCGCACCGACGTCCTCGACCATGCTCAGCGCCCGGGAGGCAGGCCCGCTTCCGGTCAGACACATGTACATGGCCGCCATGGCCACCGCGCTCCGAGGACCCGGCGACGTGGCCGAGCTGCCGGCCCGCGCGTGCACGCGCCGTCGCCGCTCGTCGCACTCCGGATCCTCGGCCCACCAGCCGGCAAAGGCATCCCGACCGCTGGCGATCAGCAATGCAACGTCTGAGTCATCGGCTAGCTCGATCGCCCGGTCGTCGGGTCGATGGTCAGCGGCAGGCCGTGGTCATAGGCGCCAAGACGCAGGCTGACCCGGCTCCCGTGCAGGACATACCGGACGGCGACGACGCGGCCGGCCTGATGGGCGTGCGGCGCCAGCTGGCGCACGACACCGCCGGGAAGCGTGAGCACCAGCTCGCCGCTCCTATCGATGTGGACGGCCTTCGCCCCTCTCAGAGTGAGTCCAATCTGGTTCGGATCGGCACCAGCCGCGAGGTCGAAGTCGTACTCCAGGCTTCCCTGGCGCCCGTAGAACAGAGCATCGATGCCGGGCCAGACATTTTCGTCACGCACCCGCCCGTAGGTGGGAACGTTCGTGTGCCAACGCGAGCGGTTCTCACCGATCAGGTAGTTGACCCGGCCCGACAGCTCAGACTCCGCCGAGAGCCTCGCGTCTGGATTCGCGCCCGCCAGCGTGATCGAAGCCGTGGCCGTTGCACCGCGGACACTGAGGCCCAGGCGCCTCGAGTTCTGCACAGCCAGGTTGAGTGCGATCGAGCGCCGGTTGAGCAAGAGGCTGTACCCCGAACCCCGAGCCACGTAGCCGACGTTCCGGTCAAACTGGCCCACGTTGGGCTCAAACGCCAACGGCAAATGCGCATAGGCGACCCCCGCCCGCGCGTGTGAAATCTGCGCGCCATGGGTAGCACCCCCAACCCAAACCGGCGACATCAACGCGAGCGTCGCCAGCAGCACGAGCGTGCCGAACCCCACCCTGCTGCGATCACCGATAACCAGGGCCATCCCCACAGCCCAAGCATCACAACTCAGCCCGGCCTCCGCATCGGGGACCCACCCCTAACTTTCCATCCCGAGACCGGTTGCGGTCCAGCCGTCCCGGCGCTTTGCTCTCACGCGCCGTGCCCGCGTCAAGCTCGAGATCGGCTCGCTGCTATGAGCGCAGGTGACGATTCCTATTGGGCGACAGCGATCATCCAGTAAACGGCTGTCTGACGGCACATCTGCGTGGGCGATGCCGACGCACGCTGGGGTCCATCCGAAGCGCCTGGCCGGCGCGCTTGCCGAGCGTCGAAGCGCTCCGATAGCCGCGGCGATCAGGTCGGCGGTCGCACATCGCCCGCTTCCTGCGATGGCGCGTCGGGCGAGTCGGGATGGTGGGCGCCGGGCTCGCGGAGTGCCTCGGCGGCCTGCTTGGCCTTATCAGCAACGGAACCTTGCCCTTGAGCGATGTTTCGCAGCTCCTCTGTGTCTTCCTTTGCGGCCGTTGCTCCGCCTCGCTGTTGGAATACCTGCTTGGCCTTGTCGGCCATCGCTTTCAAGTTCACTGTCGTCCTCCTGGTGGAAAGTTGCCGGGTTGCCCTGGGTTTGACATCCTCAGGATTTGGCGATCGCTTGTGCTCGCTGCGCGTACTTGCTCTCGGCGAGACCTGGGATCATTGGACACTGGCAGCGAATTCGGGATCGTCGGTGTGTGACGCCGACGTGTCCTCGAGTGCGAATAAGGGCAAATCCGCGAGCTCGGCGGCGTTGCGTCCAGGTGGTACAGCCGCACCGCATCCCGGGATCAACAAGCGGTGATCGACAACCACATCGGAAACTGGACTCCGGCCGACGCGGCATGCGAGACGCCATGGCGAATCGCAAGCGCTGTAACAACCGAACCGCTGGACCGTTACTCCTCGACGATCTCCGCACTCTGAGCGGACGCCTTGACACCCTCGGCCGCTTCGCGAGCGTTCGACTTCGACGCGAAGCTCTCACCCGAGCTGGCGGTCGTCTGCCCGTTCGACGCCACCAGCTTCCAGCGATAATGACCACCGGCGTCCGCGTAGACCACAAACTTCGCCATAACGGCTCCTCCCCGCGGCTAGACGTCTCCGCGCTCACCCTACTCGGAGTTGGCGGCACTTGCCACCACAGGCGCCTTGGTGCGGCAATCCGACAACGCCAGGAGCTCGAGCTGTGTGAGAGCCGCGTGGAGGCCGCCGCTGGACACGTGCACACCAACGCCACCAGGACCCGGGCAACAGCTGGCCGGAGGCCCTTCCTCTCCATCAGCAACAAACGGACTGCCGAGCTGGCCACACGTCGATTGCCGCGGACGAGCAGTTGGTTCCGACGTTAGGGCG
>CAVTTU010000032.1:0-34758 GCA_963737535.1 uncultured Solirubrobacterales bacterium | reverse complement strand
CGGACGACCACCTGCACGCATCACTGCTCGGCGTGCGGGCTGCACTTCCATTCGCTCGAAGCGTTCGACGCCCATCGCGCCGGCCGCTGACCGGCCCGGACACCCGACCGCGATGCAAACACCCCCTCGATCTCGACGGCAGGCTTGTGCTGCTGACCCTGGAGGGCGAGTGCCGAATGTATGACGATGGCTCCGGGCTCGGGCTGAGCCGCAGAATCGAGATTTGGACTTCGGGAAGGTCAGAGCACCCGGAGGCGGTCAAACGCCGCTTTGAGCGTTCAGCCCAAGCTGAGAGCGCGTTTCTGCTGGTGGCGGCGTGATGAGCGACGACTTCGCTGTTGTGTGTGCGCGTCCGCGGACCTCGACCGGCTGGCCTCGCTCGTCGCCGGCGACGTCCGCGCGTCGCGTCAGGCGGTAGCCGGCCCGCGACGACGCCGACTAGCTACTTGTGCGACTCGTCCTGAGGGCTGCCCCCGCGCCTTTTTGGGCTTCTTTTGATGACGTTTTGCCAATGCTCGTCAACCGCTATCCCACCCATCCGCAGGAACTGGGCCGGGCCAATCATCCGCAGGAACTGCGCCGCTCCGAGGATGCGCCCCATCTCGAACTCCGACCATCCGCGCTTGCGGCCGTAGTCGAGCAGATCAGCTGGATGGGCGGACGCCAACGGCAGGAGCGGCATGAAGACGCTTGGATGCAGCGCGGGTTCGAGCAGTCGGAACTTGTCAAGTCGATTGAGACGCTTGGTGGCGGATTTAGTGAGCAGCCTCCTTGTCCTCGGGCTTGTTGATCCACGCGGCGGTCGGTAGCTCGGGCGGGACGGGCGGCTGGCGGACGACCGTTCGGGGTGTCGCGCGTAGGCTCGGCGAGCACGACGGTGCGCGGGCGTGGAGTTCGTGCGCGCGCTCGAGGTGGACGGCGGCGGGGGTCATCAGCCCGATCCCCGAGTGGCGGTGCTCGTGGTTGTACCAGTCGAAGAACACGCGGCAGTGCGCGCGGGCGTGCTCGATGTTGTCGAACCGTTCAGGGAACTCCGGCCGGTACTTCAGCGTCTTGAAGTGCGCTTCCGAGTAGGGGTTGTCGCTTGAGGTGTACGGCCGCGAATGTGTTTTGGTGATGCCCAGTCGGCGAGGAGGAACGCGACGGGCTTAGCGCGCTGCGGGGCGCCGCGATCGGCGTGCAACGTGAGCACCCTGGGGGTAATCTGCTGCTGCTCGGTGGCCTGCTCGATCAGCGCCCTGGCGAGCCCGCCGTTCTCGCGGTGCTGCACGGTCCACGGCGACGACTACGCCTGAACACGTCGAGGATCCCGCAAGACCACGTCCACTCGCCGGCCCTTCAGGCTCAGCCGCCGGAAGACCAGGCGCCCCGGCCACCGGCGGCCAGCTCGGGCTTGGCGTACGCGGGGTGGGTGAGCTGGTCGCGACGTCTGCGCACCCCGCCGTGCTTGGCGGCGAGCAGCCGGTACATCGTCCGCACCGACGCCAGGTAGCTGCCCTCGTCAAGCAGCGTGGCGTACACCTGCTCCGGCGCGCCGTCCACGAACCGCTCGGAGTGCAGCACCTCGAGCACCTGCTCGCGCTCCTGTTCGGACAGCGCCCTGGGCGGCGCCGGCCGCGGCTTCCGCGGCCTGGCATCGGGCGGGTTGCGGCGCCGGTAGATGCTCGGCGGCGACGCGCCGAGCGCCCGGCACGCCGGCCTGGTGCCGATGACCGGCGTCAACTCCTCGACGGTGTCGCAGATCATCGCCCGGTGCTCCCCGACTCGCTCTCGGTACCGAGCATCTGCTCCAAGAGCGCTGAGACGTTGGTTTGAAAATTACGCTGGCGCTGCCGCAGCCTCTGGTGCCGTTGACGTTTGAAGCGTTACGGAATGCCCGAGACGCTCGAGCTGCGCGACGAGTCGTTTGGTGATCCGCGCCGGGTCCGCACGACGAGCGAAGTAGTCGCCGCCGAGATCGTGGTAGGGGACGTCGTCCTTGAGGATGTGGTAGCTGGCGATCAGGATCGAGTGGGCTACCGCGACGATCGCCTTCTTGTGCCCGCGGCGGCGTTTGACCTGCTCGTACTGGGCGCGCAGGTAGGTGTCCTTGCTGCGGGCGGCGGCGTTCGCGCACTCGATCAGCGTGGCGCGCAGATACGGGTTGCCCTTGGTCGTCTTGCCGGAGCGCCGCTTGCCAGCGGACTCGTTGTTGCCGGAGCAGAGCTTCGCCCAGCTGGCGGCGTGCCGGTCTGACGCGAAGCGGTCCATGTCTGGGCCGAGCTCGGCGATGATCACTTGGCTGGCGCGCTGTGCGACGCCGGTGATTGTGCAGAGCTTCTCAGCCTTGCCGGCGAACGGCACGAGTCGCTGCTCGACCTCCTCGGTCAGCACGGCGATCGTCTCCTCGAGATAGTCCAGGTGCGCGAGGATGTGCGAGACGATCAGCGCGTGGTGGGGCTTGAAGTTCCCCTCCAGCGCCTGGCGCAGCACGGGGAGCTTTGACCGCATCCGGCCACGGGCCAGCTCGGCCAGCACCTCGGCATCGCGCGTGCCGGAGATGAGCGCCTTAAGCATGTCGCGGCCCGAGACGCCGAGCACGTCGCTGGCGACGCAGGCGAGCTTGATCCCGGCGTCCTCGAGCACCTTGTGCAGCCGGTTCGCCTCCTGCTGGCGCTCCTTGATCAGCGCTTTGCGGTACCGAGTCAGGTCGCGCAGCTCACGGATCGGCTTGGGCGGCACGAAGCTCGCCCGTAACAGCCCACACTCCAGCAGCTGGCACAACCATTGCGCGTCGAGCGTGTCGGTCTTGCGACCGGGCACGTTCTTGACGTGCCGGGCGTTGACCGATTGAGACGCTTGGTGGTCGGATTTAGTGAGCAGCCTCCTTGTCCGCGGGCTTGTTGATCCACGCGGCGGTCGGTAGCTTGGGCGGGACGGGTGGCTGGCGCACGAACCGTTCGGGGTGTCGCGTGTAGGCTTCGGCGAGCACGACGGTGCGCTGGGCGTGGAGTTCGTGCGCGCGCTCGTGGTGGACGGCGGCTGGGGTCATCAGCCCGATCCCCGAGTGGCGGTGCTCGTGGTTGTACCAGTCGAAGAACACGCGGCAGTGTGCGCGGGCGTGCTCGATGTCGTCGAACCGTTCAGGGAACTCCGGCCGGTACTTCAGCGTCTTGAAGTGCGCCTCCGAGTAGGGGTTGTCGCTTGAGGTGTACGGCCGTGAGTGGGTCTTGGTGATGCCCATGTCGGCGAGGAGGAACGCGACGGGCTTAGCGCGCTGCGGGGCGCCGCGATCGGCGTGCAACGTGAGCACGCTGCGGCCGATCTGCTGCTGCTCGGTGGCCTGCTCGATCAGCGCTTTGGCGAGCTGGCCGTTCTCGCGGTACTGCACCGTCCAGCCGACCGCGTAGCGGCTGAACACGTCGAGGATCACGTACAGGTAGAACCACGTCCACTTCGCCGGGCCCTTCAGCTTCGATACGTCCCACGACCACAGCTCGTTCGGCCGCTCGGCGAGCAGCTCGGGCTTGGCGTACGCGGGGTGGGTGAGCTGGTCGCGACGCTCGCGCACCCCGCCGTGCTTGGCGGCGAGCAGCCGGTACATCGTCCGCACCGACGCCAGGTAGCTGCCCTCGTCAAGCAGCGTGGCGTACACCTGCTCCGGCGCGCTGTCGACGAACCGCTCGGAGTGCAGCACCTCGAGCACCTGCTCGCGCTCCTGTTCGGACAGCGCCCTGGGCGGCGCCGGCCGCGGCTTCCGCGGCCTGGGATCGGGCGGGTTGCGGCGCCGGTAGACGGTCGCGGGCGACGCGCCGAGCGCCCGGCACGCCGGCCTGGTGCCGATGATCGGCGTCAACTCCTCGACGGTGTCGCAGATCATCGCCCGGTGCTCCCCGACTCGCTCTCGGTACCGAGCATCTGCTCCAAGAGCGCTGAGACGTTGGTTTGAAAATTACGCTGGCGCTGCCGCAGCCTCTGGTGCCGTTGACGTTTGAAGCGTTACGGAATGCCCGAGACGCTCGAGCTGCGCGACGAGTCGTTTGGTGATCCGCGCCGGGTCCGCACGACGAGCGAAGTAGTCGCCGCCGAGATCGTGGTAGGGGACGTCGTCCTTGAGGATGTGGTAGCTGGCGATCAGGATCGAGTGGGCTACCGCGACGATCGCCTTCTTGTGCCCGCGGCGGCGTTTGACCTGCTCGTACTGGGCGCGCAGGTAGGTGTCCTTGCTGCGGGCGGCGGCGTTCGCGCACTCGATCAGCGTGGCGCGCAGATACGGGTTGCCCTTGGTCGTCTTGCCGGAGCGCCGCTTGCCAGCGGACTCGTTGTTGCCGGAGCAGAGCTTCGCCCAGCTGGCGGCGTGCCGGTCTGACGCGAAGCGGTCCATGTCTGGGCCGAGCTCGGCGATGATCACTTGGCTGGCGCGCTGTGCGACGCCGGTGATTGTGCAGAGCTTCTCAGCCTTGCCGGCGAACGGCACGAGTCGCTGCTCGACCTCCTCGGTCAGCACGGCGATCGTCTCCTCGAGATAGTCCAGGTGCGCGAGGATGTGCGAGACGATCAGCGCGTGGTGGGGCTTGAAGTTCCCCTCCAGCGCCTGGCGCAGCACGGGGAGCTTTGACCGCATCCGGCCACGGGCCAGCTCGGCCAGCACCTCGGCATCGCGCGTGCCGGAGATGAGCGCCTTGAGCATGTCGCGGCCCGAGACGCCGAGCACGTCGCTGGCGACGCAGGCGAGCTTGATCCCGGCGTCCTCGAGCACCTTGTGCAGCCGGTTCGCCTCCTGCTGGCGCTCCTTGATCAGCGCTTTGCGGTACCGAGTCAGGTCGCGCAGCTCACGGATCGGCTTGGGCGGCACGAAGCTCGCCCGTAACAGCCCACACTCCAGCAGCTGGCACAACCATTGCGCGTCGAGCGTGTCGGTCTTGCGACCGGGCACGTTCTTGACGTGCCGGGCGTTGACCAGCAGCAGCTCGAAGTCGTCCTCCAGCGCGTAGTACACGGGCTTCCAGTACACGCCGGTGGCCTCCATCGCGACCTGCGTGACCCCCAGTTCCTTCAGCCAGTCGCGCAACGCGAGCAGGTCGGCCGCCATCGTCTGGAACTCGGCGATCACCTCCTCGAACTCGCCGCCGGCATTCACGATCCGCGCGCACGCCATGACGGTCTTCTGATGCACGTCCAGCGCCGCGCAGCGCTCGAGCATCCGTCGCATACCAGCTCCCTTCGGGTCGGATCACGGTGACGTCCGTGGGGAGCCAAATCGTTCAGACGTTGGTTTACGTGCTCGCAGCACAGTCCGGGGTACCACCCGGGCTCCCGGGGCCTAGTTTCCCTTCGGCCTCTGCACGGCCGATGTCTCGACGGCCTCAGCACGGACCCGCCGAGTCTCGGCCATTTTCATCCGCCGGGGTGCACGCGCGCGTGCATGATCAGTTTCCCTGGATCTCGATCACCTTGCCGCGCCTTCGCGAGCTCCGCCTCGCTGCGCTCCAGCCGCCGCGCCAGCTCCGCGATCTCCGCGTCGCGGCGGTCCGTCGGCTTGCGTCCCCGAGGGCGCCCGAGCTCCCGTAGCGCGCCGGCGTCGCGCTGCTTGCGCCAGTACGTCAGATGCGACGTGTACAGCCCCTCGCGGCGCAGCAGCGCGCCGATCTCACCCGGGCGCTCGCACGCGTCCGCCTCCAGCACGATCCGCAGCTTGTACTCCGCCGAGTACCGCCGCCGCGCGGGGCGCTGCACCAACTCCGGGTCCGGCGCCAGCCTGGCAGCGTTCGATCCGATCTCCGTCATGTTTCGCTGAGACTCCCCATTCTCCGCCCAGTTATCAACAATGGTCAGAAAAAACTACTACTGTGGAAAACGTCTCAAACTAGATTGACAGAGAGGGGTCCGTGGCACGTAGCCTCCAATGCGGTCGTAGTTATCGCGGCGCTCGTCCCGGGAATGGGCGAGCGTCGTCGTCGTTCCAGGGCACGGGCCAGCAGCCAGCGCGCAGTCGTGTGGCGGCATCGCGTTCTCACCGCGGCCGCCGTGCGTGGCGAGTCACGACCCGCCGTGCGTGGCGAGTTCGTGGCGAGTACGGTTGCGCCTCGGGAGCCGCAGTTTGCGAAGCACGACGGGCCGGAAAGCGTCCGAGACGAGCGATTTTCCGGGTCCGTGTCGCACCGGGTCGCCCCCCGTCGCGTCAGCCCTTCAAGTCGGGGAGACAGGATTTGAACCTGCGACCGCCCGGCCCCCAGCCGGGTGCGCTACCAGACTGCGCCACTCCCCGTGGTCCGGTCGATGATAAAAACGCGGGGGGGGTCGGCAGCCGGCCTCGCCGACACCGAGGCGCCGGCAAGAGCGGGCGACGGGAATCGAACCCGCCCTAGAAGCTTGGAAGGCTTCTGTGCAACCACAACACTTCGCCCGCGTTCGCTCAGATGGTACCCGGGTCAGGCGTCCCCGAGACCCTCAAACGGTCCGCTCGCCCGACCCTGGCACAGCTCACCGTACCCTTCGGCTGCGGTGAGAGGGACATTCGTTCAGCTTCCCTCAGCGGCGGCGGTGTGAAGTAGGAAGGGCGGGAACGTCCTGGCCTCGCTCGACGTCCGTCTGGATTTGGTCCAACTCGCGATCAATGACGACTTCATACTGACGGCGCTCGAATCCGAGCATGGCAACTTGGGCTCCGATCGCGGCGTCACTGATCGATATTTGCACGAGGACTCCATCGTCTCGGTGTTCGACCTGGACCAAGCCGCGAATCGGTTTCTTCGAGGTTCTCCACGCTAGCGCCCACCTACCTCGAAACCGAATGCCTTCCTGAGCTGCCGCATAGACGCGGCGACCTCGGCGCACCAACCCATCACCGACCCGGGACAACCCATCAGTAGCGGTTTCCGTCTGAACCAGCAGCTCTCGTTGAGCGCTCACAAAGGACACTCCAGCGAGCCTACACTCGTGCGTGTTGCCCGCTTTCCAACGTTCGAGAACGTATCAGGGCGCACAAACCCGAGTCCCGCGGACCCTCCAGCGCAATCGTGCACGATCCCCGATCGAGCAGGAACCGGTTGCCGTTTGATCCGATGTTTGGGGCAGATGGTCTTGGCCGAGAACCGGAACAGCGACCCGGCGCGCCTGAATCCGGATAGTTCCGCGCGCCTTGCCGGACAGAACCACCCGCACGGGTCGCCGCAAACATCGACAGAAAGGGAGCTTTGAACAACTCTCCCCGATGCCGCAGTAGCCGCTAACGGCGCGTGCCTCAGGCGCTGCCGGTGCCTCAGGCGCGGGTTCTTGCTGCTCGTACTGCCGTGGCGAGCTCGTGGACGCCGGCGCGGATCGCGGATTCGGGCATTTGCGCGTAGCCGAGCAGGAGGACCGGCGGGCGCCCGTTGGCGTCGGGTCGGTAGTCGGCCATTGTCTCGAGCTCGACGCGACGGTCGTGGGCCTCCTCTCGGATCGCCTGCTCGTCGTCGCCGTCGGGCAGCTCGACGGTGACATGCAGCCCGGCGGCGACGCCGCGGACAGCGGCCTCTGGGAGCGCTTCGGCGAGCGCGTCGACGAGCGCGTCACGGCGGCTGCGGTAGCGGGCTCGCATGCGGCGCAGGTGGCGGTCGAGCTCGCCGCGGGTCAGGAAGTCGGCGAACGCGTGCTGTTCGATGCGGGCGGTACCGCGGTCGGCGAGGAGCTTCTCGTAGCTGACGGCCTGCAGCGAGCGACGGCGGCACGACCAGCCAGCCGATGCGGAGCGCGGGCGCCAGGGTCTTGCTCGCCGAGCCGGCGTAGACGACCCGGTCGGGGTCGAGGCCCTGCAGCGCTCCGATGGCCGCGCGGTCGTAGCGGTACTCGGCGTCGTAGTCGTCCTCGATCGCGATCGCGTCGCTCGCGCGCAGCCAGGCCAGGAGGGCCGTTCGCCGCTCGCCGGTGAGCACGACGCCGGTGGGGTGCTGGTGGGCGGGCGTCAACACGACGGCGTCGGCGTCGGCGTGCTCGAGTTCGTCGACCCGTGTTCCGGCTTCGTCGACCCCGATCGGCACCGGTTCCAGGCCGGCGTGGGCGGCGACCAGGCCGTCTTCGGGGTTGCTCGGGTCCTCGAGCGCGATCCGTTTGGCGCCGGCTGCCGCGAGGGCGTGGCACACCAAGCCGAGGCCCTGCGTGTAGCCGTTGGTGACGACGATGTGCTCGGGATCGGCCACGACGCCGCGGACGCGGCCGAGGTAGTCCGCCAGAGCGGAGCGCAGCACCTCGACCCCTCGGGGGTCGCCGTAGCCGAGGTCGGCGTCGGTGATCGTCGCGAGCGCCTGGCGCAGCGAGCGCAGCCATGCCGCGCGCGGGAACGTTGAGACGTCAGGCATGCTGGGACGGAAGTCGAACCGCGCGCGCAGCGCCGCCGGCGCCACCACCGCCCGCGCCTCACTCGCAACCGCCGCCGCGTCCGAGACGCGTGGGCGGGCACCCTGGCGAAGGCTCAGATAGCCCTCGGCAGCGAGCTGGGCATAGGCGTCCACCACGACCCGCCGCGAAACGGCGAGCTGGCGCGCGAGATCACGTGTGGACGGCACCGCTGCACCCGGTCGCAGGGCACGATCTCGGATCGCCCGCCGAAGCTGGTCCTCGATCTGTGCGCCGAGTGTCCGGGAGCCATCGCGGCTCACGGAGAGGAGCAGTTCTAGTGGCTGACTGGTCTCGTCCATAGCCGCGATTGTGGATCTTCCATCTGCACCAGTGCAAACCCTAGCATCGGCGCATGCACTCGATCGCGTCATCCGCCGGCCTCCGGCGCCTGTTCGGCACCTCGATCCTCGCGCGGCTGCCGCTGGAGATGCTCAGCATTGGGCTGCTGGTCCATGCCCAGCACCTGACCGGCTCGTTCGCCGCGGCCGGCGTGGTCACCGGCGTCTACGCGATCGCGCTCGGCATCGGCGGGCCACTGCTCGGGCAGCTCGTCGACCGGCATGGACAGACCGCCGTGCTGCTGGTCAGCGCCACCGTGGCCGCCGTGCTGCTGGTCGCGATCGCGGTGCAGCCGGTCGGCGCTTCGCTCGCCGTCCTTCTCCCGCTCGCAGCCGGCATTGGGCTGGCCACCCCGCCGGTCGGCGCCTGCCTGCGAGCCCAACTCCCAGCCCTTCTATCCGATCCCAGCGCCGTCCGCGCCGCCTACGCCGCTCGAGGCGTCCGTCGTCGAGCTGACGTTCATCTTCGGGCCGCCGCTCGCGCTCTGCATCGGTGCGCTGTGGTCCACCGGCGCGGCCCTCGCGGCGGGTGGAATCGTCCTGCTGCTCGCGACCACGGCGTTCGCCGCGCAACCGGCCTCACGCAGCTGGCGGCCGGCGACGGCGCAACCGCGGCCGCGCGGCGGCTCGCTGCGCGCGCCGGCGATGCGGACGCTGGTGATCGTCCTGATCGCCGTCGGCGTGCTGCTCGGCGCCGACGAGGTCGCTGTCGTCGCGGCCGCCAAGGCGCTTGGCAGCACCACGGCCGCCGCCCCGCTGCTCGCCCTATGGGGCATCGGGTCGTTCGCGGGCGGGCTGCTCGCCGCCCGCCTCGGCGGCGGAGCCCGCACCGCCGCCGGCCTCGCGCTCGTCCTCGGCGCGCTCACCGCCGGACACCTAGCCCTGATCCCAGCGGCCGGCAGCGTCGTTGCGCTCGGCGGTGTGCTGCTGCTCGCCGGCGCCGCGATCGCGCCGACCGAAGCCACCGTCTACGCGATGGTCGACCACGCCACCCCGGCCGCGACCATGACCGAGGCGTTCGCCTGGCTCGCCACCGCGATGGCAGTGGGCGGTGCCGTCGGAACGCGGCTAGCGCGGGCCTACTCGTGGACCGTGCCGGACCGACCGCAGGATTCGCGCTCGCCGGCGGCGCCGGCGCGCTTGCAATGCTCATGACCCTGCTGCGGTCGCGCACCCTCGCCCTTCGGCAGCCCGCAGTCACCCTCATCGATACCGACATTGACACCGATGAGCAGCTCGCCCACCAAGCAGCCGCCTGACCGTCGTTCGGGGCGGCAAGCGGCAACATGAGCACGCTTACGATGACAAGGGTGATCCCAACCTCTGCCACGCGCCTGGTGAGCGACCGCAGATCCGGTAGCGACCCTCGTCGCTCGGCTTGCTCCAAGGCCGCGGGCGAGCTGCGCGACTTCCACCCGGATGATGGCCATGACGATCCGCGCGGCGATCGACGCCCCGGCTACCGCCTCGCCACCGACCCCCGCGTCGACCTGCTCGACTGTGGAAGCGAGCTGGCAAACCCTCTTCGGCCGCGCCAGCCCACGCTCTGAGTCCACGCCAACTGCCAATTCCAAGGAGACACTATGAACACCCACCCGATCAGCCGATAAGACCCAGGATCAGCCCGCCGTCACGCGCTGGCGGCTCGACCCGGCGGCTTCCAGCGCCGAGTTTCAAGTCCCGCACTTCTGGGGCCTTGTCACCGTCAAGGGACATTTCGAGCGCCTCGACGGCTGGCTCGAGACCGACGAGACCGAACAACGGCGGATTACGCTGACGATCGACGCCGCCAGCCTCCACACGCGCAGCGGCAGGCGCGACAAGCACCTGCGCTCGGCCGACTTCTTCGACACCCAGAATCACCCAGAGGTGCGCTTTCGCTCGACCAGCGTCAGCGACGCCGGACAGGACCGGCTCCGTGTTGAAGGCGAGCTCGAGGCCGCCGGCGAGCGCGTGCCGCTAAGGCTCGACCCACGATCCACCAGACCGACCACCAGCTGGACATCGAGGCGGAGACGACCCTCGACCAGCGCCGGCTTGGCATGACGTGGAGCCCACTCGGAATGACCAAGACCCCACCACCCTCAGCGTCCACGCGCGCCTGCGGCGAGAGTCATGAGCGCCGAGACGAGCCGCGGACCTATCCACCGCAGCGCGACGGATCAGAGTGCGCTCCGGGACCTTACAAACCAACAACTAATGAGCAGTACAGTAGTTCGCAATGATCGTCATGCGTTCGATCTGCCCACTGTGCGCCCGGCGAGACTGCACGGGGAATGTCCCAACTGCGCAGACGGGAGATGACCGACTCGCGAACGGCGATTGCATATGAGAGAGCCCCTGCCAAAGCATGAGTTTGACCGGATCTTCAGCAGGGTCCCGCGCTTGACGGTCGAGGTCCTGATCGCGTCCGATGAGGACGGGGTCCTGCTCGCCCTGCGCGACGTCGATCCGTGCCGGGGGATGTGGAACCTGCCCGGGGGGACCGTTCGTTTCGCCGAGCCACTGGTTGATGCGGTGCGGCGGGTGGCGCGTGACGAGCTGGGCGCCTCTGTCCGAGTGGGCCCGTTGGTCGGCTACATCGAGTATCCGAGTCATTACGAGAACGGGCTTGACTCTCCGGTTGGGCTCGTGTTCCGCGCTCATCCAGACGCTGGCGCCAGCCCTCGCGGCGAGTGGTTTTGCGTCCTGCCGGACAACATGCACGACGAGCAGAAGCGGTTCCTGCTCGAGCACACTTCGGTGTCGATGGCCGACTAGGCGGCTCGCGGCCAGAATCGGCCGCGACGCTAAGCCGGGCGCTATGCGGTGGGCTGCAGGATCGCGTCGAGTTCGGCCAGCTGCCGACGCACGCCCCCGCAGACCTGATCGCAGAGCTCGAACACGCTCGGATCGCTTATGGCGTATCGCGTGTGGTTGCCCTGTTTGGTACGCGAGACCATGCCGGCAGCGTGCAGGATCCCGAGGTGCTTGGAGACGTTCTGCTGGCTCGCGCCTAGCGCTTCCTGCAACTCGGCCACGGTGGCATCGCCTTCGCGTAGCCGGTCGAGCAGCTTGATCCGCATCGGCTCGCCAAGCACGCGAAAACGCTGCGCGACGAGCTCGATCAACGGCTCCGGAAGCGGGTGAGGAATTTCGGTGCTGTTGGCCATGCCGACAGCTTAACACAAACGCACAGTTGTGTAGTTGACATCCTCTAGCTGGGGTTTCTGCTGCTGCTGGTTGCGCTCCAAGCGCCGCTGCTGGCGGCGGTCGGCGTGCTGACCAACCTGCTGGCCACCGGCGCGGCGTTCGCCGTGGCCAAGTGGATCTTCCAGGACGGTGCGCTGCACTCGCTGCTCGGTTTTCAGTCCCAGGCGTTCCTGGACGCATGGGGGCCGGTCTTCTTCTTCGCGATGATCTTCGCGATCTCAAAGGACTACACGGTGTTCCTACTTTCCGCAGCCAAGGAGCACTGGGACCACACCCACGACGCGCGCGCGGCCATGGTCGGCGGCGTGGCCCACTCCGGACGCGTCATCTTCGCCGCCGGGGCGTTGATGGTGGCCGTGCTCTTCACCTTCGCGCTCTCCGGACCCGCTGCCGCCCAAAGAGATGGGGATCATCCTCGGCGTCGCCGTGCTGCTCGACGCAGCCCTGATCCGACGGTTGCTGCTGCCTGTGCTGCTGCGGCTGATGGGCCGGTGGGCGTGGTACCTGCCGCGCTGGGCGCATCGGCTGCTGCCCGACGTCACCTTCGGACACGCCTGAGCAAGGGCGGAAGCCACACGGTGCGTGCGGATGCGGCCTACGGAGTCATGCCGCCGCGAACCCCTGCCGCCAGCTTGGATGCGCCGGACGCCATCCCAGCTCGCGCTTGGCCTTCGCGTTCGACGCGCCGCGGATCTCGGTCATCATCACCACACCCGCCTCACCGGCAAACAACCGCCCAACGAACCGCGGCACGCGCATCGGCTTCTTGGCCCCGAGCTCACGGGCGAGCGCCGGCAACCACTCGGCGACCGGGGCGGGGTCATCATCAACCACGTTGTAAACACCCCGGCGGCCGTGCTCGATCGCCGCCACCGTCGCCTGCGCCGCATCGGCGACGTGGATAAACGACCACACCCCGCCACCGTCACCGACCACCGGGAACTTGCGCTGGCGGACCAGCTCAAACTGCTCCTGGCCCGGCGCCAGCGAGGTCCCCGGCCCGTAGAACGCGCCATAACGCAACACGATCCCCTCCGTCCAGTCGGCCCCAACGACCGCCTGCTCAAGATGACGGATCGCAGCCAGCGTCTCGCGCATATCCCGCGCCGGCGTCGCGTCCAGCGGATCCTCCTCGCTCTTGACCGGTCCGCCGCTGCGCACGTACATGCCATAGCCCGCCACCCCCTGCGCCACAAACCGCCGCACACCGACCGCGTGTCCGGCCGAGAGCAGATAGTCCGTTCCCTCCATTCGCAGACGGTTCGTCCGCGCGAAATCGCGATCGAAATGCCGCATGTCAAGCGCACCGATCGCGGTCAGCTCATGGACGATCACCTCCGGCGTCGCCCTCCCCACGGCCTCCGCGACCTGCTCAGGATCAAGCGCGTCCGCCACCACCGGCACCGCGCCCAACTCACGAAGCATCGCCAGCTTTGACTCGCTATGCGTCATCCCCGTGACCTCATGACCCCCAGCCACCAAACGCGGCACCAACTGCCTCCCAATCGCACCCGTCGCACCTGCCACAAAAATTCTCATCATCGACTCCTTGGACGAGGATCACCTACGTCCATAAGACGGGACAGCAGCCCTGGCTGTGACACCCCCGGCCACCCGGCACGGGAACGTGTGTCCGAGCTGGGCCGGAGCGCGCTGCGCCGGACGGCTGCTCAATAAGCGCGGGCGATGAGTGCCTCGACGTCCGCATCGTCAGGACGGTCGACCGGCCGGCCGTCCTCGCGCCATAGACAGCGCACCGACATGCCGGATGCGGCGATCTCGTCCTCGCCTTCGGGCCCGCAGGCTCGCCACGGGATCCGAGCGAACCCCGTGCTCGCGATCTCCTTCGCGTCCTCGACCGTTTCGGCTCGCTGGGTCGACTGGTCACGCAACGCGGTCGCCTGCGCGAGGAGCTCCTGCTGATCGTCCTCCAGCAATCGCGGTAGTCCCTCCACCAGCTCGGGCAGCGCCATCGTCTCCTTCGAGCCCCGGGCGCGCCGTACGACGACGGCCCGCCCGGCCGACAGCTCCCTGGGGCCGAGCTCGACTCGCACCGGCACCCCCCGCAGTTCATGGTCGATGATCCGTCGGCCGAGCGAGATCTCGAGGCGGTCGTCCAGCTCGATCCGCGCACCGCAACGGCGAAGGTCATCCACGAGCGTCTTCGCCACGTCGATGACCCCCTCGCCTTCGCGCGCCACCAGCACGATCACCTGGGTTGGCGCCAGCCGGGGCGGGACTCTCAACCCGTGATCGTCGCCGTGAACCATGATCATCGCCCCGATCAGCCGCGTGGAAACCCCCCACGAGGTCTGCCAGACATACCGCAGCTGACCGCCGTCATCGCTGAACTGGATGCCAAAAGCGCGCGCGAAGTTCTGGCCCAGCTCGTGCGAGGTCCCCATCTGCAGCGCCTTTCTATCCCGCATGACGCCCTCGCAGGACCACGAGATCTCCGCGCCGGCGAACCTTTCCCGTTCGCTCTTACGACCCCGGAACACAGGGATCGCCAGCTCCTCGATCATCGCGCTCGCGTAGACCTCCTCCAGGATTCGGAGCGCGTAGGCATGCGCCTCCTCGCGGGTGGCGTGCGCCGTGTGCCCCTCCTGCCACAGAAACTCCGACGTGCGAAGAAACAGCCTCGGCCGCATCTCCCAGCGCACCACGTTCGCCCATTGGTTGATCAGCAGCGGGAGATCGCGATAGCTCGAGATCCAGCGAGCAAACGACGAGTTGACGATCGTCTCGCTTGTCGGTCGCACCACCGCCGGTTCCTCGAGCGCCTTCCCACCGCCGTGGGTGACCACCGCCAGCTCAGGACTGAACCCCTCCACGTGATCGGCCTCACGGCGCAGGTAGCCCTCGGGGATGAGCAGCGGGAAATACGCGTTGCTGGCGCCCGCGGCCTTGATCCGCTGATCGATGCCCGCCTGCAGCCGTTCCCAGATTGCGTATCCCCACGGCCGGATCACCATCGTCCCCCGAATCGGACCGTTCTCGGCCAACTGCGCCTTGGCAATCACCTCCTGATACCAGCGCGGGAAGTCCTGCTCCTGGGGCGTGAGGACGGATGGCACCCGAGCCACTGTAGATCGAGCGGACGACCTGGTGCACGTCAGTTAGTGGACTCCACCCAAACATCCACCGGGTATAGCGGCCCCGGGTGGCCGCCAGGCTTTGTCCTCTGCACCGGCTGCGGCCCCCTCGTGCAGCGCTGCTGCCTCGGGGGCGGCCCGCTCGGCATCCAGCCTCGCCAACGGCGGGTCGCCCCCGAGTCGTCCGGCTGGATCCTGCGTCCGCGCCTGACGACCCCCGGGTCTCACCATTCCCGGCGAAACGTTCGGGTGGAGCCCACTGGTCAGCCGTCCTCGTCGAGGACCTCGCGAAGCTTGCGCGCGAAGGCCTCGGGCTGACCGGCATATCCGGACTCGCCGCCGACGAAGCCGCCGTGGTGACTCGGGAACACGGTCGCCCGCTGGCCGAGCAGCTCGGCCAGGGCCACCGACGTGCGTCCGGTGAACCTGGCGTGGGACTCCTCGCCCACGGCGATCACGACGCGAGTCGGCGCCGCGACCACGGCGTCGATGTCGGGGTGGTAGCCGGTGATGGCCGAGGAGCGGTCGGACAGCAGCGGATCGTCGCGGGAGCCGTCGTCCTCGGTCGGCATCCCGAACGAGGCGGGATCCGCCGCGGGCTGGGCGAAGTACTCGTCGGTGAACTCGCCTTGCCACGACGTCATCGCGATGAAGGCCGCCATGCCGGCACCCGACCCCCCGGCCTCGTACGCGTCGCGCACCGCGGCCAGTGCCCGCTCAGCCGCCGCGGAGTCGGGGAGCACCGGGATGAGCGGCGGCTCGTGTGCCACCACGGTGACGACGTCGCCGGGATACGCCGCCACGAGCGCGAGCG
Source organism: uncultured Solirubrobacterales bacterium (assembly GCA_963737535.1). Taxonomy (GTDB): domain Bacteria; phylum Actinomycetota; class Thermoleophilia; order Solirubrobacterales; family Solirubrobacteraceae; genus Palsa-465. Next base: position 18,964 of record CAVTTU010000032.1, on the reverse strand, counting down.
CGGTCACCGCGCCCCCACTGCTCGCGAACATCTCGACCGGACCAGCGCCGAGCGCTTCGCTCACGGCATGCACATCGCTTGCTTGAACCGTGGGCGTCTGGTCGACCCGGCCGTCTGCGCGGGTGCTGCGACCGAGGCCGCGCGGGTCATACGTGACCACCGTGCGATCGGGGAAGTGCGACGCCAGCGTGGCGAAGCCGCTGGCGGTCATGGGCTGACCGATCATGAAGAGCGGCGGGTGTCCGTCTGCGGTAGGCAGCGGACCGCGGACGTCGTAGGCGATGTCGGCGTCGGCGGTTTCGAGTACGCGTGTTGTCGTCGTCATGTCATGTGGACCGTCCGCGGCTCAAGAACTCATCGCCCCCACGACGCCGGCGATGAATTGTCCGCTTGGCCTGCGCCGGGCCGGGCGGTGAGGGTGAGCGCCGTAGTGGCGGTTCCCGTAGGCCCGCTGTTAGCGCTACGGCGCCCACCGACGCATATCGTGCTACCCGGGCCGGACGGGATCACACGGCGACAGCCCGCTCGTGCCCCGCGGGCGCCGCGGCTACGCGGCAGCGCCGAGCTCCTTCTCGTAGACCACCCAGCCAAGCACCGGCGCCATCCCCGCGCGCTCGTACAGGCGAAACGCCCCGGTCGCGTTCGCCGCGTCGACGCCGAGCCCGATGCTGTGCTCGTCACGCTCCCAGAAGCGTCCAAACGAGTCGCTTAGCAACGCCGCACCCACCCCGCGCTTGCGCCAGGGGCGACGCGTGAAGAGCACGTGGATCCAGCCGCCGCCGTACGTTTCGCCCGTGGAGATCGTCCCGGCGGCAATCTCCTCCCCAGCGCGAACGACGCACCACAGCGCCGGGTCGAAACGCTCGCCCCGGAGGTGGCTCTTGGACCACGACTCGAAGTCGCGCGGCGTGTAGTCCCAGTGATCGGCGAATGCCTCCTGGTGCGCGGCGTGGAATTCGAGCGCGTCTCGTTCCGGATCGAACGCGACGACACGCAACCCCTCCGGCCACCTAGGCGCGGGTGGCTCCGCCTCGAGCTCGACGCGCAACTCGCGGAAGACGCGCACGGCCCGGTAGCCGAGCGACTCAAGAAGTGCGCGGCCAGCGGAGTCGGGTTCCAGGACGCTGCTTTGGATCCTGCGTGCGCCGCGCCGCGCCACGTCCTCCTCGAGTCTGGTCGCGAGCCGCGTCCCGATTCCGCGTCCGCACGCGTCGGGGTGGACATAGGCCTCGACGCGCCACGGGTCGCCTCGATCGCGGATCGCGCCATAGGCGACGATGTGCTCGCCGACGCGCACGACGCACGCGTCACGCTCGAGGTCCAGCTCGGACCACTCATCCTCGAGATCGGCCTGCGAGAACTCGCTCTGGCCATAGAGCGACGACTCATACGCCACGACGAGCTCGGTCACCGCCGCGGCATCGGCCGCAACGACAGGGGCGCCGAACGTACTCTCCATGTCGGCGACACCCTACGGTGTCGGACCGAGCCCGACGAGGCACGAGGCCAAAAGGCGGCCCGGCGAGTCAGTGCTGCGGGCAGGTGTCGTGGCACCGTCGCCGGAGCCGATCGCCTCAAGCGAGGCGCGAGCCCGCTGAAGGGCGCTGTTGACCGCCGCGTCGCTCGTCTCGAGCAACTCCGCGATCTCGCTTGTCTTCCAGCCCAGGGCTTCGCGCAGTATCAGCGCGGCCCGCTGGCGTGCCGGCAGCCGCTCGAGCGCCACGACCAGCGCAAGCCGGAAGGTCTCGCGAGCCAGCACCTGATCGGCGGGATCGGCCTCGGCGTCAGCCTCGAACGATGTGCCCTGGAGCGATTCAGGATCGACCGGCACCGCTCGGCGGGAGCGAGCGCCCAGCATGTCGAAGCAAACGTTGGCTGCGATCCGGTGCAACCACGAACCCAGCCCGGAGCGTCCCTCGAAACGCGCGTGGCCCCGCCAGGCGCGCAGCAGTGTCTCCTGGACCGCGTCCTCGGCATCCGACCGCGACCCGAGAATGTGACCGCAGTGCCGCGTCAGCGCAACACGGTGATCCTCGAGGTCCTCGTGGAGCGGGCGGGCACGCATGGCCTCGGGTGCGACGCTCATCGGAGCGCTCGCGCGAGTTCGCCCAGCGGTAGCGCTCGCCAAGGATCGCTGATGACCTCCTGGACTTCGACGCCCGCGTCGCGCAGTGTGGATGCATAGCGACTGCCGTCGTCCCGGCGCGCGCTGGTGGTGATGATCGTGGCCGGGGCGGTGCCGGCGACCCGAGACGGAGTCGGTTGGGGGTACGAGAACTCGGGGCGCACGAGCAGCTGCCTGCGCACGGACGGCCAGCGGCTTTCGCGTGCGTCGACCGCCAGGCGGGCCGCCCGTCCCCCGCCGGCCAGCTGACCGGCGACGAAGAGCCGGTCCGGATCAGCCCCGAGCTCGCGGGCGTGCTCAACCGCCCAGCCGAGTGCCGCCACCTCATGCCGGCCGCCGGCGCATGTTCGAATCTCCACCACCACCGCGGTGGCAGCCGCGCTGAGCTCGCGGCAAAGCACGTCGCCGGTCCTCCTGCCGGCCAGCCACAGCACCAGCGGCGCCCCGTCGGGGGCGGCCGCCGACGGACGGGGGAGGTAGGCGCGCGCCGGGAGCCGCCCGCCGCCGAAGCGCAACCTCAGATCTGCCACCAGCGTCATGTGCCGCAGGGTCGCAACGTTGCGCAAGAAAGGGAAAGGCCGATCCCGCAAGGCAGTTGTGCACGATCGGCATCACCGGTGCGCGCGCGGGAGGCCATACTTGGCTGGTGCAGGAACGCGGACATCTGCTCCCCTTCCCGCAGGCGCCCGACGGCATCGAGCTACGTCATCTGCGCGCGTTCGTAGCCGTCGCCGAGGAACTCAACTTCGGACGCGCCGCGGATCGGCTCTACGTCTCCCAGCCGGCGCTCAGCCGGCAGATCCGTGGTCTCGAGGAGCTTGTGGGGTGTGAGCTGCTGCGGCGATCCACGCATCGCGTCGAGCTCACCGTGGCCGGGGAAGCGCTGCTCGATCGAGCCCGCAGGCTATTGCGCGACGTCGACGAGGCGGTCTCGGCGACGCTGGCCGTCGGCGGCGAGTTGATCGGACGTGTCGCCAGGCTGCTCGAGCCGCTGGCGGGGCTGGTGGCTCGAGACGGGGGCCTGCACGAGGCGCGAGCCGCATTCGAGCAGCTTCAGGCCGAGTTCGAACCCCCGTCCGGGACCCGCGTGCGGCCCGTCACAGCCGGCGGGGTGCCGTCACTCGTCGTGTCCCCGGCCGATCAACCCGAGCCCACGGTTCTACTTCTGCACGGCGGGGCCTACGTCGTCGGGTCGGCGTTCGGATATCAGCCGCATGCCGGCGCGCTGGGTGCCTCGGCACAGACCGGCGTGCTCGTGCCCGATTACGCTCTGGCGCCCGAGCATCCGTTCCCCGCGGCCCTCGAGGACGCGCTCAGCGCATACCGATGGCTGCTCGAGCAGGGGGTTCCCGCCGACAGAGTCACGGTGGCCGGCGACTCCGCCGGCGGAGGTCTGGTCATGTCGCTGCTCTTGACATTGAAGCGAGAGCGCGAGCCCGCTCCGGCGGTGCAGTTCTGTTCTGTCCGTGGTTGGACCTCACGCTGCGCCACACCGACCTCTCGGCCGCCGGCGGGCAGATCAGGGCTCCAATGGCCACGGAGGCCGAGATGATCTCCTGCGCCGACGCATACCTCAACGGTCACCCGGCCGACGACCCTGTCGTCGACCCGCTGGTAGCCGATCTCACCGGCCTGCCGCCGATGCTGGTTCAGGCGGCGACGGGCGATGCCCGCCTTGCTGACGCCGAGGCGCTGGCGGTTCGCGCGCGGGCGCAAGGAGTCGATCTCCGGTTGGAGCTCTACCCGGTGCAGGCGCACGCGTTCCAGCTGTTCTGGTCGTTCCTGCCCGAGGCCGCCGACGCGTTCGAGGCCGCCGGTGAGTTCATCCGCGAGGTTGCGGCGCGGTCATCGACATCGTCGAACCAGGCCGGCCGTCGTCTGGAAGAATCACGACCATGGGGCTGAGCTCGACGAGGCCGGAGCGCTGGCTCGGTGACAGGGCGTACGGCGAGCACGGGAAGCATTGACGGTCAGCGTCTCGAAGCTCGCCCCGCAGGACCGCCCCGACTGGGAGGTGCTGTTCCGCGGCTACCTGGAGTTCTATGAGACGAGCATGGAGCCGGCAGGGTACGACCGCGCCTGGGCGGCGTTCCAGGCAGACGAAGTCATGCACGCGCTGGGAGCCAAGCTCGCCGGGCGTCTGGTCGGGATCACCCACTTCCTCATGCACGCCAGCACGACCGCGGACGACGTCTGCTATCTCCAGGATCTGTTCACGGCACCCGAGGCCCGCGGTCAGGGAGTCGGTCGAGCGCTGATCGCCGCCGTCGTGGACGCGGCGCGCGAGCGTCGTTGCAGCCGGGTGTACTGGCTAACGCACGAGTCAAACGCGACCGCTCGGCGGCTGTATGACAAGGTCGCCGTCAACAGCGGGTTCATTCGCTACGTGATCCAGCTCTGACGGGGTCGAGGCCGGTGCGGCGCGCCGATCCCCGTGCGCCTCGGGCGCCGGTCAGGTGTCTTCGCCGTCGTCGGGCCGGTATGGCGGGGCGACTCCCCATCCCCAGCGTGGCACCGGTGCGTGCGCGACGGTCCGCGCGCCCGGTTGCGAGTTGTGCATGGCCAGGCGCGTACCCCACTCCGCGTAGCCCATGATTGCGGCGCGGAACTCCGGATCGGACGGCAAGCCCGACGTCGTCGGCGGCACGGCTGAGCAGCGTGACGAACTCCAGCCTTTGCTCGGGTGTGATGGCAAGGTTCTCGTGGCGGCCGAGCATGTGTTCGTAGCCTCCGCGCTGCCCGGTGTAGACCGCCGGGCCGCCCATCACCTCAGCCCACCAGTCGGTGACGTGGACACGATGCTGCTCGCTGACCTTCCCACCGAACAGCGCCGCGATATCGGGTGCCTCGAGCTCGACGAGGTCGTAGAACCGGTTCAGCCAGCGGGCGAATGCCTCGCGGCCACCGGCCCACGCGTAGACGGTTGGCGTCGCCTCACCCATTGGCTTTGAAGCTAGCGAAGCGCGGAGCGCTGCTCCGGCGACGGCCACGGAGGTGAACCGGCGGTGTTCACCGGGCGTGAACCACGTTCGACGTCGCCGGATCGCCACGTGGATCCGCTCGTCGCCGAGCGTCCACTTGATCAGCTCGGCGTCGAACCGCCGCGCCAGCGAGCCGCCCCCGAGTGGTCGCATCGCGATGACGCCGAGATCCAGCTCGGCGGCAAGGGGGAGGATGCGCCGCTCGGCGTCACGCTCAAGTGGGTTGTAAGGCACCTGGATCGCGTCTATTCGCCCGCTCCGCATGATCGTCTCCAGCTCATCGAAGGCACTCGCGGAGTAGTGAGTCGCGCCGAGGACGCGAATTCTTCCGCCGAGCGCTCCTCCTCGAGCCAGTCGAGATGCCCGCGCCAGTTGACGAGATTGTGCACCTGCTCCAAGTCGATGCGCCCGCCGAAGAACCGGAATTGGTCCTCGACCTGGCGTTTCTATTCCGCTATGAGTATCGCTCGGCCAGGGTCCTTTCCGTGCCTCCGCGGCCGATGAAGCTGCCCACCGCAGTGCAGGCATCGCGTGAGGGGCACCAAACGCCGGCGAGCGAGTCGCTCGTCGCGCCGCGCGGCGATGGTGCCGGCTGGATCGCCCAGTTCGTCCCGTCCCACCGCTCGACCAGCGTCTCGTCGAAACCGGCGGAGTTGCCGAAGAACCCGACCGCGGTGCAGGAGTTCGGCGAGGTACACGACACGCCGGCGAACTGGACGCCCGTGGCGCCGGACGGGTAAAGCGAACGCTGGAGCTTCCAGCGAGTGCCGTTCCAGCGCTCCGCCAGCATCACCTCGATGCCGGTGACGATGGTGAAGAACCCGGCCGCTATGCAGGGACCCTGGTGGGTGCACGAGACCCCCACGAGCTGCAAGACGGTCGCGGCCAGAGGCATGGGAACCCGCTCGATCGACCAGCGGGCGCCGTTCCAGCGCTCGGCCAGCGCCCTTCCGGCCCCGGCACGATCGATGAAGAACCCGACCGCTACGCACGAGGTCGATGACGCGCAGGACACGCCCGAGAGGAATCCGACCCTCATCCCGGCGGGGTGGGGGGTGTGCTGGACGGTCCAGGCGACTCCGTTCCACCGCTCGCTGAGCATGACCCCGGCCGTGCCGGCGGCGTTGCCGGAAGAACCGACGGCAACGCAGGACGTGGGCGATCGGCACGACACGGCGCCGAGGTAGCTGACGCGGCCGGCGCCGGGCCCGAGTTTGGGGGTTCGCTGAATCTCCCAGTGGGTGCCGCGCCACCGCTCCACCAGGGGCACGGTGCGCCCAGCGCTGTTGGTCACGCTGCCAACCGCGACGCAGGCGGTCCGCGACGGGCACGAGACGTCGAACAGCAGGGTGGTCTTTGCGTCAGCCGGGCCTGGGGACGCGCTCGATCGACCAGCGCGTTCTGTCCCACCGCTCGGCCAGAGGCACGCCGACGCCGCTGGAGTTCGTGCTGTATCCGACGGCGGTACAGGCCCGCCGCGACGGGCACGACACGCCTGAGAGCACGCTGTCCCTTGCGCCCGCAGGGTTCGGCGTGCGTTGGACCCGCCAGGCAGCTGGACCAGCCGCCGCGGCGACTGGCGCACCGGCGCCGAGCATTATGAACGGCAGTGCCGCGCAGACGCCCGCGAGCGCCCGCATCTCAACCGCTGTCGACGGCGACGATCTCGACGCGGTTGTCGTGGAAGGTCGGCGCGCCGGCCATGTCCGCATCGACCTCGGGCGTCGTCACGTTGGGCGTCGCGTGTCCCGGCGAGAACCGCCGCCAGTACTGCTTCGGCGCCATCGCCACTCCTGTGCGAGTCGCATCGCTCACCCACGCCTCCCCGACGAACGCGCCTCGATCGTTGAAGACTCGAACCTGAGCGCCCGTCACGATGCCGCGCGCCACGGCATCGTCGGGGTGGAGGAGCACTCTGATGGCGCCGGCCTTGTTGCGGTGCCAACGCAACGACGCGAACGTCGAGTTGAGGAAGAACCGTGTCGCCGGGGTGATCAGGACGAATGGGAAACGCTTCGCGAGTTCGCCATCCGTGACCTCCAGTGGAGGCGTGTAGCCGACCAGCGGATCCAGGCCGTCCTTTTCCGCGGCCTCGGACCACAGCTCAACCTTGCCCGACGGCGTGGGGAAGCCACCCTCGGCGAACGGTGCCGTCCCGACGTCGAAGCCGGACGCACGGACGAATCCGTGCTCGCGTAGGCGCTCAGTTGTGATTCCACGCTCCCGACAGGCCGGCGTGTCGAGGAACTCCTCGATGAGCTCGAGTTCAGTGCCCAGGACGCGCTCGTCGGTGATTCCGAGGCGACGGCCGAGACGGCGGAGGATCTCGGCGTTGGAAAGGCTCTCTCCGTATGGCGCTGCTGCCGGCGGGTTCCAGCCCAGGTAGTTGTGTCCGTAGGCGTCGACAATGTCCAGCTGCTCGAAGTGCGAGGCGGCCGGAAGGACGACGTCGGCGTAGTCGGTGGTATCGGTGAGACGCTGCTCGATCACCGCGACGAACAAGTCTTCGCGCTCGAATCCGCGGACGACTCGGTTCTGGTTCGGATTGCTCGCCACCGGGTTGAAGTTCCACACCAGCGTCGCGGTGATCGGGGGGTCGTCCAACTCGGTGAGCGCCTCACCGACGCGGGAGATGTTGATCCTGCGAGCGGGCGGCGCGGTCATCCAGCTCGGCTCGACGTACTGGGGCCAGGTGTAGGGGAAGTGGCCGATGGTTTGGTTGAGTGCCCCACCGCCGACGTGACGCCAGTCGCCGGTGAGGGCCGGCAGCGCCATGATCGCCCGGATCGACGCCCCACCTCCGCCGGTGCGCTGCAGTCCGAGTCCGACCCGCAGCGCGGTGGGGCGAGTGTGCGCGATGCGCCGCCCGAGGTCGCGAATGACAATCTCGTCGAGCTCGGTTATCGCGGCCGCTCGCGACACGGGCCACTCTTGGAGCCGCTCGCGCAGCTGCTCCCATCCGACGGTGTGGCGCTCCGCCCACTCGTCATCGACAGCACCTTCATCGATGATCGTGCGCATCAACCCGAGCGCGAGTGCGCCGTCGGTGCCAGGCAGTGGCGCGATGTGTTGATCACATTTCGCCGCCGTGTCGGTGCGAATCGGATCGATGGCAACCAGGTGAGCGCCGCGACGCTGCGCCTCTCGGATGAACCGCCAATGATGCATGTTCGCGGTGAGCGTGTTGATCCCCCACAGGATCACGACCCTCGCCTCCACGATGTCCTCGGGATCGAACCCAACCGAGCCCCCGAGCAGGTATTGGTTGGCCGCCTGCGCGGCGCCGTCACACATGTTTGGATCCAGGCGCGACGCGCCGAGATGCGCGAACAGCCGAGGCCCGAACACCCAGCTCTGCACGTGACCCATAGTTCCGCTGAAGTAGAGCGGAAGCACGGACTCCGGACCGTACCTATCGATCGCGGAAAGGAAGCGCTCCGCGATGAGATCGAGGGCATCGTCCCAAGACGCACGCTGGAAGCGGCCCTCGCCCTTGCCGCCGGTCCGGATCAATGGATAGGCGAGCCGCTCGGGCCCGTAGATCCCGTCCAGCGACCGATTGACCTTTCCACAGATGCCGCTGCCCGTGAATGGATGCTCCGGATTGCCCTTGAGCGAGACGACGCGACCGCTCTCCTCGTCGATCTCCAGGAGCAGCCCGCACGCGTCCGGGCAATCGAGCTGACAGGTCGACTTGGCGATGCGGGTGGGCACAGGAGCTACCAGCGTGGAGATCGGGTGTAGGTGATCTGGTACGCCTTGCGGATGGTCTCATGAACCCGCCAGATCGTCCTGGCACCGTCTTCGAGCAGGCCGACGTCCCCGGGCCCGATCTCGATCGTCGGGCCATCCTCGAACTCCACGGTGGCACGCCCCTTGATGATCACGAACATCTCGTCGTATTCCTCATCGGTAATGGTGCCGGTCGAGAGCTGCCACAACCCGCGCTCGACCTTCCCGTCGGGCGACTTGTCGATGATCGAGATGCCGGATCTTCGGGTCGCCGTCCAGAACCTTCTGGATCACTGGATCGAGCGGCACCTCCGGGAGGTCCGCGTCGGCGATGTTCATCGCGCAGTTCATCTGTCGGATGGCCGACTCCATCAGATCGCTCCGGTCAGCTCGGGGGCATCGAGGTAGCCGGAAATATCGGCGGGCTCGGTGCCCTCGCGGACGATTTCGGGCCGGGCTCGAACCTGGTCGAGCCAGAGCCGTCTCTCGTGGTCGATGACCGCGAGCTCATAGACGCAGGCGACGACGGGCGTGTCCATTCTGGTCAGGTCGGCCGGGTCATCGATCGGCGAGTAATAGATCGCCTCGTGCATCTCGATCTGTACCCACCAATCCACGAGGACGTAGCACCCATCCTCGGAGTCGTGCAAGGTGACGAAGCCAGCACCGCTCGACCGCGGGTCATCCACCGGGGGCAGGGGGTCGCCGGCGATCTCGAGTGCGGCCACGACCAGCTCGCGCCGCACCGTGTCTCGATTGAACGCGATCCCGTATGCGCGCAGCGACCAGCCGTTCACCTCCCAGACGCCGAGGTACTCGACGGGACGTGGCCCATAGATCTCCTGCAGCGTCATGCCGTGTATCGCCTCTAAGTCCATGCTCACCTCGTCTCGTCAGTCTCGATGACCGCAGCCGCGCGGCAGGGCGTCAGCCTACGCGGGCGAGGCCGCCGCTCACAGGTCCAGTGGTTCGGAGAACGAGAGGTCCAAAGCGGTGTCGGCCGGGCGCCGGCGGAGCGGAGCCACGTGTACCTCGAGGCCGTGGACGCTCGTACTGGCGCCCATGTCGCTATGGCGAGCGGGGGTAAGGGCGTTGACGTTGGCACTCTGGCGCTCGTGCTTGGGCCAGCGGCCCTTGGGCATGACGGCGACACCTGCGGGCAAACTATCGTCAATCCGAACGGGCACACGCAGGCTGCCCGCCACGCTATCAACTTGGGCGAGCTGTCCATCGACCAGGCCGAGCCTGGCCGCGTCGTCGGGGCCGAGTGACAGCGTGAGATCGCCCGCCTGCCGCGCCACCTTGGCGTCGTTTGAGAAGCTCGCGTTGAGCGACCACGGTGACGCGGGCGAGAGCACGCGGAGCTTTCCACCCCCAGGGCGAGGGTCGGCATGTGGACGCGGCAGGCGACCGTGCCCGGCGATGGCGGCAGCGTCGCAGGCGAGCTCCACGCGTCCGCTTGGCGTCGGGAACTCCAACTCGGAGAACTGAACGTGAACATCATCGGCTGACGTCCACACGGTGCCCAGCTCGGCCAGAGCGGCGAAATCGAGCCCCGTTCCCGACGCCGCGAGAACGCGCTCGATCAGCGCTGAGTCAGACTCGTGCAGAGCAGGATCGTCCCAGCCCATCGCGCCCGCGACGCGCCGGAAGATCTCGCTGTTGGGCACGGCATCACCGGGCGGCTCAGCCGCCTTGACCTGCGCCGACAGGGCCCGGTGGAAGTAAGGAACGACCAGGTCGTCGAACTCCAGCCAGCTGGCTGCCGGCAGAACGATGTCGGCGAGATCGACCGTGTCGGTCGGGAAGATGTCGGCGACGACCGTGAACAGGTCGTCACGCTCGAGCGCGCTGCGCAGGCGGGCCTGATCGGGGCAGGACGCGGCAGGATTCACGTTCCAGCACACCAGGGCGCGCGAGCGTGCCGGGTCCTGTAGATGCTCTACCAGGTCCATGTGCGAGATTGGCGGCGGAGCCTCGGGGTACGCGTGCTCTCCGCTGAGCTCAGCTTCGTCGACCCCCCGGTTGGCGAGCCCGTTCAGGTAGAGAAACCCGCCGCCGCGGCGTCCGAGATTGCCCGTGACGGCCGGAAGCATGGCGACGCTTCGGACGATGTTGCCACCGGTGGGCTGGCGCTGAAGCCCTTGCCCGATCCAGAGCAATGAGGGGCCGGCCCCGTACAGGCGAGCGGCTCGTTCGATCTCCGCCGCGGGAACGCCGGTCCGCTCCTGCGTCCACTCGGGGGTGCAGGCCTCGGCAATCGGGCGAAGCTCGGGCCAACCGAGGGCGTGCTGGGCCAGGAACGCCTCATCGACCAATCCCTCCCGGGCCAGCACGTGCACGATCCCAAACGCGAGCGCAGCGTCGCTTCCGGGGAACGGCTGCAGGTGCAGGTCAGCCTGGGCCGCCGTCTCGGTGCGCAGCGGGTCAACGACGATGACACGGCCCGGCGCCTCGGCCAGCCAGTGCTCATGCTGGTGTGGCGCCGAGGCCGATGGGTTCGCCCCCCAGACGAGAATGCACGCGGCGTCCTCGGCGGTGCGCGGATCGAAGCCGTCGAGCGAGGTCCCGTAGACATACGTCAAGGCTGTGTGGCCGGCGTCGTTGCAGATTGTGTCCGGGGCCACCTCCGTGGCGCCGAGGCGGCGCATGAGCCGCATCGGAAAGAAGTACGCCAGGAGCGAGAAGGTGCCCGTGTAATGCATGTACGTGATGGCATGACCGCCGTGCTCACGCGCAGTCTCCGTGAGCCGATCGGCGATCAGGCTGGTGGCGTCCTCCCACGTGGTGTGCGTGAACTCACCGGAACCCTTTGGTCCGCTGCGGATGAGCGGCGCAGTCAGCCTCGCCGCCGGATCGAGGAATACGCCGTTGTAGGCGAGCGTGCACTTGCGGCACAGGCGGCCGCGGCTCACCGGATGCGCCGGGTCACCGCGCACGTGCACGATGCGGCCGTCGGACACACGGGCTATCGCACCGCAGGCGTCATAGCAATCGCGGGGGCAGGTCGTCCTGACGTCGCGCTCGCCGACGCGAAGTGTTCGCACCCTGCCCGCGGGAGGAGCGCTGTTGAACCGGTCGCCGCGCGCGCGACTCACGTCTTCTTCGTCGTGATCCATTGCGTGGACGTGCATTGAACACGAGCGGACTAGACCGCGACAGAGCCAGTGGCCATACGAATCAGCGGTCCAGAGCTGAGCATCCGCTCATGCGTGGCGAGCCTCCGCGGTCGAGAGGTATTCGGCCACGAGCGCGTTGACAGTCTCCACGCCCTCGAGAATCGCGGTATTGATGGCCACGAAGGGATGCCAGGGGCCGGGGACTTCTGTGTCGGCAACGATCGCACTCACCGGACAGGCACGCACGCAAGACCCGCAGTCGATGCAGTCATCGGGATCAATGACAAGCATCCGCGCGGTCGTGATGATGCATTCGACAGGGCACACCTCGACGCAAGATTGGTCCATGTTGTCGATGCAGGGTTCGCCGATAATGAAGGTCACAGAGCTCCCTCGATGACGTGTCGCGGCCGCGTGCTGGCAGCCCGCTGGCGGGTCCGACATTAGTCCCGCCCTGCCCCCACAGACAGGGCCAGAGAGTGCCGAACGGGAGGTCCAGCAGCGGCTGCCTGGTCGCCGGCGACCTCGCTGTCGGCTGTCATAACGTCCGAGGGTGGCGCCCCGCTGCTTTGATAGATCTGCTGCGAAATGACGAGCCCAAGTCATCCGGTCGAACTGTTAGTCGCACTCGATCGCGGCCAGCGGGTGCCGCTGTCGGACCAGCTCGCGACACAGATCTCGTCCGCAATTCTGCGGGGCTCTTTGAAGGAGGGGAGCAGTCTCCCAGCATCGCGTACGCTCGCGGCTGAGCTGGGAGTCTCCAGGGGCGTGGTCACGGCTGCCTACGCTCATCTCGTCGCCCAGGGCTATCTGGTCACGCAGACTCGTTCCGTGCCGCGGGTTGCCGCCGTCCGACCGGTTCCCACCGCCCGGCCGCCGCGCAGGACGAAGCTCCGCGTCGATTTCACCATGCTCGGCCCCGACCTGTCGTTGCTGCCCCGCGGAGCTTGGAAGCGCGCCCTGCTCGACACCGTGCAGACGGCCCCCCTGAGCGCCTTCGACTACGGCGATCCGCGCGGAGAGCGCGAGCTTCGAGCGGCGCTCGCCGACTTCCTCGGGCGCACGGGCGGACTCATCGCCAGCCACGAGCAGATCATCATCTGCCAGGGAACCGTCCAGGCGATGGATGTGGCTTGCCAGACGCTGGTCGAACACGGGGCCGGGTTGCTCGCCATCGAGGAGCCGTGCGCCAACGAGGTGAGACGCTGTGCCCGCCGCGCCGGCTTGCGCGTGGAGGCAATCGAGGCAGATCTTGATGGTCTGCGAACCGACCTGCTGTTGTCGAGCGACGCCGAAGCGGCGCTGGCAACGCCGGCGCACCAGTTCCCCACCGGCTCGGTCATGACTCGAGCGCGTCGCGAAACGCTGGCGGCTTGGCTATCGAGCCCGGGGCGCTATCTGATCGAGGACGATTACGACGCGCGAATTCCGATACGACGCCGAGCCGATGGCCGCCCTTCAGGGCGCTTTCCCCGGTCGCGTTCTCTACCTGGGGAGCGCGTCGAAGACGTTCGCGCCCGGGCTCCGACTTGGCTGGCTGGTTGTCCCCGACGGTCTGATCGAGACGGCCTCGAGTATGAAATGGGCACTGGATGCCGGCTCGCCCAGTCTCAACCAGCTGGCCTTCGCACGTATCGTCGTCTCGGGTGCGTTCGAACGCCATCTGGTCAAGGCCCGGCCCGAGTACAGACGCCGGCGCGCAGCGCTGCGAGCAGGCCTCGCCGACGAGATCCCCCACAGCTCGGTCGAGGGCGCCTCAGCCGGCATGCATCTGGTCCTGCGACTGCCGGATGACCTCGACGGCGAAGCCTTGGAGCGGGCCGCCGAGCTGGCTCGCGTGAAGCTGGAGAGCGTGGAAAGCTTCCTGTCAGACCCCCCGCGATCGGTCAGACGACTCGTGCTCAGCTATGCGCGGTTGCACCCCTCGCGTGCCCGGGCCGCCGCCAAGGCCCTGGCGGCGGTGGTCCAGGCGGCACGGTACGAGTCCGCTCATTCGGCCTGACCGGCTCTGTCGCCGTGCTAGGGGTGGCCTATTGCATAGGAGCGAAGCGACAACGTGGCATTGTCATAGTAAGGTCCGATTTGGTTGATGTAGTAGCCAACATCGGGGGTGGCAAATTGGCCTTCGGAAGTATTGGAGGCTACGTACAGACTCTTTGCATACGATTCGAACCATGGGCCACCGCTTGCGCCGTGACCGCTGTTACACCCCATCACCAGCTCTGATCTGTTGGTGGCGGGATCTTTACCAGATGCCCCTAGTGGCGCCAGGCAATACCACACGTAGCAGGACGGAAAATCAGCGTTGCTGCACCGGCTGGCGAAACGGCCACTCGCGGGATAGCCCTCGGAAAATATCTGGCGAACATTTGAGTTGGCCAGCATCCCGGCCCAGCCGAGAACGTTGCCGATCTGCCTGCCTTTGACGGGGCTGATCGTCAGGAATGCGTAATCGACCGATGCGGATTGCGTCGATTCGTACGAGGAATAAATGTACGCCGTTCGGCCATGCCAAGATCCCTCTGGGAACTTGGTGCCGTATTGCTTGGGGGCGAACACGAACCACTTGTCGAAGTGGCGCGAAGTTGCGTCCCAAACGCAATGGGCGGCCGTGACAAGGACGTTTGGCCCAACCACCGTTGCCGTGCATGAATCGATGAACTGGCCACCCGGCTCGCCGGCATAGAGCCTACCGACCTGCCCGTCGTAGGACTGAAGTGCCAAGTAGCCCTGCGCCGAAATGGGGAAGGCCGTCAGCGAGGTGGTGGAGGGTGCGCTCGCGCGGGCTAAGCGCGGGGGGAGTGAGGAGAGCGCGCCAGGGTGATGGGAGGGTGAAGACGTTGATGGCGGAACGTTCGTCAGGTGGGTGCGGTTTCGGTCGAAATGAGCCAGTCGATGCGACAGGTCCGGAATTGGGGCTGGGCGCGCCCGCGCAAGGAGGCTGTGGGTGACGTATGGCGGCGAGCCGGCATGACCAACGAGAATATGTGACGGCTGCTGTGCCAATGCGGAAGCTGGGCCGAGCGTGGAGGCCACCGCCACCGAGAGCGACGAGATGATGGCGAGGCTCAGTGCGATACGCGGGGCTCCGCCGCGCCGGTATTGCTCATGGGCACGTTGAGACCGACGGGCGGTTACCCCGGTGATGAACACGACAAACCCCCTCGGTTATGCGGAAACGGCCGGTCTCCGCGCCTTCGAATCCGATCACGTAAGCAACGGTTCGCGGTGGCGAAATCTTGTGATAGGGGCGGGTTGGCTACCCAATCGGAGGTGACCGTTGAGAGACGGGAGGGACCGTTGATTGGCGATTCTGAACCGCGGAAGATCGTCCAACAGGGCGAGCAGTCGCGACGTCGTTTGGCCCTATCGGCTCTCGCCGCTGAGAGGTGGTGGTGTCACATCGCTCGCCTCTAGCGCGTCATAGAGGCAGAGCTGCCGAACGGCGGCGATGAGACAACTGGATTGACGCGGGGTCGCCGCGCAGGAAGGAGCAGCCACCATGTCCTCACCATCCACGCGACCTTCAGGTTCTCAGCTGCTCGAGGAGGTCTCGGATCTCCTGGTCGGGCTCGGGATGATCACGATGATCCTGTCTCCCTTTGCGCTGCCGTTCATCGCGCTTACGCTCGTCGTCCTCGCGGTCGTCGCAGTGCCGGCCGTGGTCGGTGGCGTGCTGGTGGCGGTTCTTGCTGGGCCGGTGCTGCTGGTCAAGCGGATGCGGGCGAGCCGCCGAGACGAGGTCACGACCCCGCCACAGCCATCGCCCGCCGAGGCGAGCGCGCGCGAACCAACCTCTGTCCATTCGCCCGCCCGGCAGTCCAAGGCGGCTAAGACGGCGCTCGGACATGGCTGACAGTCCAAGCGCAGCCGGCCTGTTGGTGCGACGGCGGCGCGAAGGCACCGGGAGGTAGCGTTCAACCGTGGCCGGCCGCCCGCGCCGGCGACGCGCCGGCGACGCCACGCGTTGCACCGCTCTTAGCCCCAGCCAAATCGGAGGTGACCCGTTGAGCAGCGACTCCGGACCACGGGAGATTTTCCAACCCGGCGAGTACTCGTACGTCTTTTCGCCGTATCTCGAACCCATCGTCTCGGTTGCTCCGGGCGAGACCGTCGTCGTTTACACCGAGGACGCGTTCACGGGGCGGATTCAAGGACCCGAGGATCTGCCCAGCCGGGTCCTGGACGAGCGCCTGAACCCGCAGACCGGGCCGATCTACGTGGAGGGTGCTGAGCCGGGCGACACGCTTGCCGTTCGGATCGACGCCATCGAGGCGACTCGCGATTGGGCGGTCAGCTGTTTCGTTCCGTTCTTTGGCGGCCTGACGGGCACCGGGGCCACTGCGTTGCTGCACGATGCCCTGCCCGAACGGGTGTACTTCTACACCATCGCCGATGGCAAGTTGACCTGTGGCGATCGTCTCCGGATTCCCTGGTGTCCGTTTCTCGGGACGATCGGTACGGCTCCCCGTCTCGAGGCCATCTCGGCGCTGACTCCGCATGCTCACGGCGGCAACATGGATGTGCGCGATACGGCCCCCGGCAACACGGTGTATCTGCCCGTCGCCGTGCCGGGCGCGCTCTTCTTCACCGGGGACGCCCACGCCAATCAGGGCGACGGCGAACTGTGTGGTGTCGCATTGGAGATCAGCGCCAGGGCCACGCTGACGTTCGATCTGGTCAAGGGGCAGACAATCGCCTGGCCGCGGATCGAATCCTCTGACCGCCTGATGGTGGTGGGCAGCGCGAGGCCGATGGAGGACGCGGCGCGAATCGCCTATCGGGAGCTGATCGACTGGATCGTCGCTCGATTACGGCTACGACAGGCTTGACGCGTATCAGCTGTTGACCCAGGCCGGCACCCTGTATGTGGGCAACATGGTCGACACGTACTACTCGCTGGTCGCGGGAGTTGAGAAGACCTACCTCACCACACGGTGAGCGCGTCGCGTGCGAGCAGGTGCGTCAGTCCCACCACTGGTCCTGACAGGCGGCCGTCAGGACCTCGGGTCTTCCCGCGCGGATGACGACGTTCTGCTCGTAGTTCGACGCGCCGAGGCCGGCTCGGCCGACCACGGTCTCGAGGGCGACCACCATGTTTGGCTCCAGGACCGTGTCCTCGGTGGCGACGATCCACGGGTTCTCGATCGTCAGGCCGATGCAGTGACCGAAGCAGGGAAACTGGGTGGCGAACACCTGGCCCGCGGCGTCGACGTTCCCCGGAGACGCGAAGCCGTTGTCGCGCAGCCAGGTCGTGCCCGCCTGGAACACCTGGCTGAAGCGGACACCCGGGCGCACGGTGTTGTCGATGAGGTCGTTGATGAGCGCGACCGACGCATCGAGCACCTCGCGCTGGGCGTCGGTGGGCTGGCGCCCAACCACGGTCGAGCGGGCGAAGTCGGTGTAGTAGTTCTCGACGGGGCCCCACTGGTCGACATGGACGATGTCCCCGACCTTCATCGGGCGCGTGCTGTTCCAGTGAGGGACACCGGAGCTCCCAAAGTAATGCCCTGAGCGATCGCCGTGGGAGATCGCGATGTCGTATGGGTAGCCGCCGCGCGAGGCCAGCAGCCGGAGGCCCTCGCCGACTACATCGCCCTGGGTCCTGCCCTCACGGATCGCGCTCATCGTGGTGTTCATCCACTCGACGCCGACGGCGGCCGATCGGCGCAGGGCGTCGAGCTCAGCCTCGCTCTTTATGGCCCGCAGGCGCTCGAGAACGTCGTCCGCGGCGACGGCGTTGACCGATTGTCCGAGCCGGTCTGCGAAGGCGAGGTACCACGCGTGGGTCAGTACCTCACGGCCCACGAGTCCGAGCGGGCCGCCGTCCATCTCCAGCTCGCGCACCACGTCGGCCGCGGCGCGAGGCAGGTCGGTGACCACGCGGATGTCCTTGATACGAACGCGATCGTCA
This sequence comes from uncultured Solirubrobacterales bacterium, assembly GCA_963737535.1. Lineage (GTDB taxonomy): Bacteria > Actinomycetota > Thermoleophilia > Solirubrobacterales > Solirubrobacteraceae > Palsa-465. The sequence goes on along the minus strand of CAVTTU010000032.1, from coordinate 1,093 downwards.
GGGTCGTCGTAGTAGTCCGTCAGCAGAACGGCCTGGCCATCGGCGCGAAGCACGAGGACGGCATGGCCGCGGGCGGCCCACGCCCCGGCGGAGTCGTTGACGTTCGGAAAGGTGGAGTGGTGGTTGGTGAGGTACAGGACGTCGCCGTAGTAATCGACCGTCGTGCCTCCGCGCGACCAGACAACGAGACCGCTGTACCCGCGGTCGCGCGCGGCTGCGGCGGCCGCGGACCGCCGGGCCCCGAACTCGGCCGCACCAATGCCTTGGAACTGCTCCTCTCCGATTCCCATACCGACTCGCAGGCTGGAAGTCTGCCAAAACGCTTTGACGCAGGTCGCGCGGTATCGCGGCCACCAGAGACATCAAGGATTGCTAAAAATGCCCCGAATCACGCCGACGGCGCTTCTGGAGTGCCACGGTGCGGTGGTACAGTCGGTCGCGATGAGGCCAGGGGGCTCCGTCTGGGTGTTTCTGCGTCGGCTCACAGCATGGCCGCTTGTCTGGCCGCGCTGATGGTGTTGCTGGCGATGGCCCTGGCGCTATCGCCTTCCGCGGCTCCCGCCAAGGGCCACGCCCATATTCCGAAGTGCACCCACCTCTCGCGGAGCGCGATGGCCAAGCTTGCCCAGACCGGCATGCTCGACTTCCGCAAGAAGGTTGGCAACCTCTGCGAGTTCACCGGCAAGGGCACGCACCACGGCCACTATCACACGACATTCGAAGTCCAGATCATCCCGTACGTCAAGAAGATCTGGGACATAGCCAAGTCCGACGCGCAGTCGAGCGCGGCGAAGAGCGGAGACGACTTCGGCGAAACGAACCAGCACCTCTTCTTCGTGGGTGGTGAGATCAAACACAGTGATCTCGGCAAGTGCAACAAGCACAACGACCGGCCGGGCCAGGGCGGGGCGAAGTTCGGGCCGGCGTGCAAGGGCGAACCCGTCGCAGATCACTTCAGCGCTTACGGCAACGGCACCGACAAGCGGGCCGGGCTCAAGCTGATGGTCTCTGCCGGCGTGACCGGGCAGAGGGGGGACGTGCACCTCTCGCACATCATCGAGCTCGTCCAACAAGTCCTCTCCGGGAAGATCCA
>CAVTTU010000031.1:0-73855 GCA_963737535.1 uncultured Solirubrobacterales bacterium | reverse complement strand
CGCGTCGGTGGAGGCGCCTCAAGGATCCATGGGATGTCGCGGCAGCGATCCAGCACTTCCATAAAGAGCGTCCGCTGGCGCGACTGGAACGTGGTGCCCGTCGCTGAGCCAGCTGAGGTGGACGTGACGGAGCCGAGAGCGGAAGCGGTCGAGCAGCTCGTGGGCCACCGCCATCGTCGTATCGATCGACCAAGCGTGCGCAATGTCGAGGCAGAAGGCGGCATCTGGCAACTCCTCGAAGAAGGTTTCAAGCTCCTCGGCGTTGCGACCGGTGTTCTTCCTGTCGTCCATGTTCTCCAGCACCAGTCGAGTTCCAAGGGATCTGAAGGTGCCAACGTCGGTCAGGGCATCCGGGTGGGCGACGATCGATCTGACCCAGAGTGGGAGCTCCGTCAACTGCTCCACGAGCGCCGGCTCCTCCAAGCCTTCGTGCTTCACGGGAGCATGCACGCTGACGTACCGGAATGGCAGGCGTGGCTTACCGAGTAGATAGCTGATCAGCCCAGGTAGCTCGTCACCCGACAGCGCCGACAGCTCGACGGCGAAGGTCGACACGTTGCACGCCTGGTCGACGAGCGCCGGCCAGTCGCCACGCGAGGCTTCGAAGACGCCCGTGGAGATCCCGATCGGATGGTGATCGGCCAGGGAACAGGTCGTTGCGTCAGCGGTGCCGGCCACCGACCTACGGTATCTCGCGCCGCCGACGGTCAGGCACCTAGCAGGAGACCCGAAACCGGGTACCAAACGGGTACCGAAACAAGCAAATATGACCTCGCGCAACCGGGTGCAATTTCACGAAAGTCCTGCAAATCCTCAGGTACCCAACACCCCTGAAGCGACTCATAACCCGAAGGTCGCGGGTTCGAATCCCGCCCCCGCGACTAAGAAGAGCCCGTCTGACGATATTCGATGATGAGCCGTCGGCAGACCGGCCGCGAGGCGATAGCGGGTACCACTCACGGGTACCAAACCGTCCTCCTCGCACGGGCGGAAGACTGCCTGCCACTCCGCGGGATGACAGCTCCTTTCGGGTCTTGGTCGTCCACGAGCGCGGTCTGGACAGCGGAACGCCCGTCGACCCGGACGCGGCTGCTCGTTGATACCGGGCAGGTCTCATCTGCCGAGCGGTTTCGGCGCGTGATGCAAACGCAGCGATAGCCTCACAACGTCCAAGAACATCGGCACCGCGGCGATCGCGACCTTCATGTGCGAGCGGCGGTCGTGGACGTAGGTGACGGGGACCTCGACGACGTTCAAGCCGGCGAGGCGTGCGCGCATCAGCAGCTCGACGTCGTAGGCCCAACCGCGACAGGTTTGGACCGCGAGGAGTTCGCGCGCGGCCGCGGTCGCCAGCAGCTTGAAGCCACATTGCGTGTCGCCGAAGCTGAGCCCCGTCAGCGCCCGAACCGTGAGGTTGAAGACGCGGCCAAGGTGCTTGCGGTAAGCAGGAGCGTTCTTGACCACCGAGCCGGCGAGCACGCGCGAGCCGATGGCGATCTCGGCTCCCTCGTGGATTGCTCTCGCGAGACGGCTCAGATCGGTCAGCGGCGTCGAGAGGTCGAGGTCCGTCAGCAGCACGTAGTCGCCGCGAGCGGCGCGTACTCCAGCGGCGACGGCTGCGCCCTTCCCTCGCTTGCGGTCGCCGCTCACGAGACGTAGGAAGGAATGAACGGCGGCGGCCTCTCGCACCAGCCCAGGAGTGTTGTCTGTGCTCCGTCGTCAGCGATTCCCCCTCCAGGAAGGTGAACCCCGAGCATGCTGCCATCGGCTCTGCGCTATTCGCCAGCTCCTCGATCAGCCCCGGCAGTCGCTGCTCCTCGTTGAAGGCAGGGATCACGATCGACAGGGCGGAGCCCGCGGCGCCGTGCTCATCGCGCTTGCTCGGCGATCCAGGAGTGCGTCCACAGCAGGCCGTCGAGCCGCCCACCAGAGATCCGGCGCTCGAGCCAGTGCTCGAGACGAAGGCCGGCCTGACCGCCGAGCTCGGAGACGAGTGGCACGTACAGACCCCATGTCTGCCGGTCGAGGCCACAGAAGCCATTGCCGGTCAGTAGCTCTTCAACTGACGAGCCGTCAAGATGCTGATGCGGCCTGCTGCGAGGATGAGCTCCCTATAGACCAGCCGCACGAGGTCGATCACCCCACCTCGGAACGCGATCTTGGCAGCCAGTTCGAGCGTGCTGCAGGCTTTGGGAGCCGTCAGGACGAGTGAGATCTCCCTCGGATGCCATTTGTCGAATCAGCACGTCGATCAGTCGCGGCTACCGCTTCGCGGAGCGACATCCGGCCGAGAAGAAGACTATGCCGCCTACGTGGAGGACGCCCGCCGACGGCGGGTCGCCGCAGTAGCTGCCATCGGCTAGCGTGCCGGAATCTCGCCAGTCCTGTGCAGCCTTCCGTCCGCGGACGAGCAGTTCCGGCCATGAGCGGTGGTCAGTACATGCTGGGTATCGCGCTGTTCGGGGTCACCGTGGGATCGCTGGTCGCTACGGCGCGGCTGGTTCGACGCATCTTGGTGCCAGCGTGGTCAGGAGCGCCCGCTCGTCTGGCCGAAGCCGTAGTCGGGATCGCAGCCCTAGTAGTCGTGTCTGAGCTGCTCGGAGCAGTGGGGTTGCTCATGCGGTGGTGGCTAGCCGCGGCGTGTGTCGGGATCGCAATTGGGACGCTCGCAGTTCTTCGAAGGCGAGTCGCGGCGCGCGGTGGATCGGTTGGCGCGGCTGGCGCGGACCTTGCCGCCCCGTCACCGGGCGTTCTACCCGTCGCGGCCGCCACGCTAGCGGTCGTGCTGACGCTCATTCCATGGAAGGACGGGACGCTTGCCGCTCTCCATCACGGAATGGATGAGTACGACACGCTCGCATACCACATGCCGTTCGCGGCCCGGTTCGCGCAAGACGCATCCGTGACCGGGATCCAGTACGTGTGGAATGACCCGGTTTCGTTCTATCCGGCCAACAGCGAGCTGATCCACGCGGTCGGCATCGTGCTATTCGGTCGCGATCTGCTCTCGCCCGTGCTGAACCTAGGCTGGCTCGCGCTGGCTTTGCTGGCTGGCTGGTGCATCGGCCGTCCTCGGGGAATCGGGCCCGCGACGATTTCTGCGACGGCGCTTGTTGCGTCCGTGAATGTGATGGTGAATTCCCAAGCAGGCTCGGCGAAGAACGACATCGTCGGGCTCGCGTTGCTGCTCGCCGCCTTTGCGTTCGTCCTCAGCGCGCCGCGGCTCCGAAGCGCGCATATTCTTGCCGCGCTGGCGGCCGGACTCGCGATGGGAACCCGGTTGAGCCTCTGGGCTCCCGTCCTCGCACTCGCTGTGGTAGCGATCGTCGGAGCCGGCCGTGGGCGTCGACGCGCAACGGCGGGATGGTGGATTGTGGGGGGCGTTGTCGGAGCCGGCTTCTGGTACGCCCGCAACCTAGTCGCCACTGGGAACCCGCTGCCATGGCTCGGACTGAAGCTCGACGGACTGTTGAACCTCCACTCCACCGGTCCACCACCGTCTGGCACGACGTCCGTCGCGAACTACATCACGGATCCCGCCTTCATCAAGGCGCATCTCGTTCCGCAGCTCGCGTCTGCGTTCGGTGGGCGCTGGTGGCTCGTGCTCGGACTGGCCGCCGCTGGAATTGGCGTGGGCTTGTTAGCTAGGGCAGCGGTGATGGTCCGCCCGCTGGCGTTCGTCGCGCTTGCCGGCGCGGTTGCGTACGTGTTGACGCCTACAACGGCCTCTGGCCCGGACGCGCGCTATTTCGGGTTCAACACGCGCTATGCGGTCCCGGAGATCGCGCTTGGCGTGATCGTCCTAGTGCTCGCGCTGTCGCGGCTCGGAGTCAAGCCGCTTGCCTTGGTGGCGGCCCTGCTCCTGGCGGTGGTCGTCGTGGTCCCGTTTCACGTAAGGGCGGCCGTGCTGGTTGCGGTTGTGCTGGTGGCGAGCACAACTGCTGTAGCGGTCTGTGGCGCGCGAGCAGTGCCTCGCCGCGCGCGTGGAACCGGCTTCGTTCTGCTGGTGCTGGCGATCGTCGGGGTGGGCTGGCGCGAGCAGCGCATCTATTTCCACGACCGCTATCGCGGCGCGATGCTGGGCGAGCCCGTCGAACCAATCTACGCGGCGCTTGCAGGCGTCAGTCATGCGAGGATCGCGTTCGCCGGTTTCTACGAGACGTACCCGCTGTACGGAGTCGACTCGACGAATCGTGTCGACTATCCGTCGAGCCGATCGGGAGGCGCCAGGTTCACGCTTCCCTCGGATTGCTCGACGTGGTTGCTCGCGCTGAGCCGGGGTCACTACGACTACGTCGTGACCGCGCTGCAAGGTCGCGGCGAACCGCCAGCGGCCGTATGGACTCGTCGCTACCCGGGTGCTCACGAGCTGCTCGCGTCGCCGCCCGGATTCGTACGCCTCGGGTCACCGTGGCGGTGGGAGCTGTTCCGGTTGACCCCAGCGGCCAGCGTCAACACAGAAGCGGCCTGCAGGGGGAGCTAGGTCCGCCCACTCCAGGTTGGCAACTCGTTTGCATGCCTCGCCGTACTTTCTTGTCGGCGTGGGCATCCTCACGCAGCCGTCTCAGCACCGCAGTGTATTTCGGGTACTCGGCCACCACGCCCATCCGCTGAGCCGTACCATCTTGAGTCCGCACCCCGCAAACCCCATGTATGCGCCAGAGTTCTCGCCCGTGCCCCCGCGTTGACTCCTCGCGGGTACGCCAATAGGCTGGCCGTGGATGGGGGCTGGGAACCAAGGTATCGGGGTCTCGCTACAGATCAGCGTCGCGCCTGGGGACGCGCGACATGCGCGCGAGATCCTGCGCCACCAACTCCGCCAGTGGGCCAGGCAGGTTGACGAGGTGGTCTTCACGCTGGACCTCGGGTCGGACCAGACCAGGGTCGGCGGGCGGAGCGGACGCCGGAATGCGACCGGACCCCCCGCGCAGGCAAGCGCCCGGGAGCTGGAAACGACCCTCGCGGACCTCTGCGAGGAGTACCCGCATGCACGGGCCCACCGTGTCGACTACTCGGCCGAAGCGATCGAAGAAGTGAGCCAACGCTTCTTTTCTGGCCAACCGATCACGAGTCAGGACTGTTACGGCAAGGTCGTCTACTCCTACTTCTATGGGCTGCACAGCGCTCGCCATCGTTACGTCTTTCACATGGACTCGGACATGCTGTTCGGCGGCGGAAGCCAGACCTGGATCGCTGAGGCCAAGCAGCTGCTCGACGCCCACGAGGAAATATTCAGCTGCAGTCCGCTACCTGGGCCGCCAAGCGGCCGGCCGTTCGGCGCCCGCGTGGCTGCCGGTCACGCGGGGTCGTGGGAGGGACGGTCGAGCAAAGCTGCTCCCGTTCCGTACGCGAATCCGGCGATGCGGGGTCCGGCGTACCGCCTCTCTCGCGTCAGCACGCGCGACTTCATGATCGATCGCGCTCGGTTGGACACGGGCGCGATCACTCTTCGTCGAGAAACTCCCACGTTGCGGATGCTGATCGGTGCGACGGCGCGCGGAGCGATCCTACGCGGCGACCCACGGGCGGTACCCGCGGAGGCGACGCTGACGCGAGCGATGCGCGAACACGACCTCACCCGGGTCGATTTTCTCGGGTCCGCGCCGGGGATGTGGTCGATCCACCCGGCGTCTCGGTCGCAACGCTTCCACGACGCGCTCCCGTCCCTGATTGCGCGGATCGAACGGGGAGAGGTGACCGAGGCCCAGCGTGGTGACTATGACCTCAGCGACTCCATGCTCGGATCAAGGCGGCCATCGGCTCGGTGAGCCCGCGCCCGCCGGTCGAAACGGAGGACGGTGGGGGCGTATCCGCTGCGCCGTGCTCACGCCCTGACCTGACCGTGCTCGTGCCGGTTCGCAACGAGAGCAGGCACATCCGTGCAGCGGTTGAGTCGATGCGGGCACAGCGGTTCGATGGACGGGTTGAGTTTCTGCTGCTCGAAGGAGGCTCCACCGATTCGACCTCAGAACACCTCGATCGTGTCGTCGCCCAGGATCCCCGGTTTCGCATCATCTCCCGTCCCGGGACCAATGTGCCGGAACGTCTCAACCTCGGCCTGCGCGAAGCTCGCGGCGAGTTGATCGCCCGGATGGACGCCCATGCGGTCTTTCCCCCGGACTACCTCCAAGTCGGCGCGCGGCGCCTGACTCGAGGCGACATCGCCTCTGCCAGCGGTCCCCAGATCGCCCAAGGCGACGGAGTGTGGTCTCGTCGGGTCGCGCTGGCGCTGAAATCGCCGCTCGGACGCGGGGGCGCCACCTTCCGCCGGCTCAGCTCGACCGAGATCGCCGTTGACAGCGGCTACTGCGGCATCTGGAAGCGCTCCCTCCTCCTGGGGCACGGAGGCTGGAGCGAGGAGGCCGCTGACGCCGAGGACACCGAGCTCGCGGTAAGGGTCAGGTCCGCCGGTGGCTCGATCGTCTGTTTACCTGAGATGGCGGCGCACTATCAGCCGCGTGACAGCCTCTGGGCACTGGCGCGCCAATACAGTCACTACGCATACCGCCGTGCCTGGATCGCGCGACATCATCCGTCGGCGCTGCGGCGGTCGCAACTGCTTCCACCGGCGGTGCTCCTGCTCATCCTCGCCGCTGCCACGGCACCGAGCCGGCCCCGCCGCTTGGCCCGCGCCGGCGCCGCGCTCTACGCTCTTGTGCTCGTCGGCGAGGGTGTGCGGATCGGCAAGGGACAGCCAGTCAACGACATCGTTGGCGTGGCAACAGTGCTCGCAGTGATGCACCTCGCCTGGGGAGCCGGGTTCGTATTTGGCTGCGCGCGAAACGGGATCCCGTACGCGGCGCTGGCCGCCCAGATTTCACCCGCCCGCACCGTCGGAGCTAACGCGCCGGGCACAGATCCCGGTCAGCGCGGACGCCAAAGCACGTACTCGTAGACAACCTCATCCGCGTCCGGCCAGGACCGCCTTGAGCGTCAGCCACACGATCAGAGCATCGAGCCGGAGGCTGCTGTGCTTTATGTAATAGAGGTCTCGCTGCAGCTTTGCTCGCGCTGCTTCCGTCGAGGCCCCATAGCCAAGCGTCACCTGTGCCCAGCCGGTCATCCCGGGCCGGATGCAATGCCGCGCGTCGTACTGAGGGAGCTCTCGTGCCAGTCGCTCGACGATGCGGACCTGCTCGGGCCGGGGGCCGATCAGCGCCAGGTCTCCGCGCAGCACGTTCCAAAGCTGGGGCAGCTCGTCGATACGAAACCGGCGCAGTTGGCGACCCGCGGGAGTGAGGCGGTGCGCCTCGGTCGGCGCCCAGGCCGCCGATCCGTCACCGTTTGTGTCGGCCTCGCCGCGATGGGTCATCGTTCGGAGCTTGAGCAGCGTGAACGGCACTCCACCCTTACCGACCCGGCGCTGGCGGTAAAGGACGGGCCCTCGGCTGGTCAGCTTGACCGCTGCCGCGGCCAGCGCGGTCAACGGCGCCGTGAGGATCAGGAGTACGACCGCGATGCAGACCTCGACGCCGCGGCGCACGGCCACGTAAGTGGGACGGGAAGCGGTACGGGAGTTCGGCACGGCGACAGCCTGCGAAGTGGCGGCGAGAGGAACCTTCTTGAATTCCTGTTCGTAGTAGGCGATCAGACCACAGATCCTCACATCGGGGGCCGCGGACTCGGAGCCGAGGCCGGCAGGACCGAGGACCGCGAGCGTCTCGTCGTCGAGGACGAGCACGGTCGCATCCGCGGTGCATGCCCTGGTCACCAGGGAACGCAACTCGAACGATTCAGGACCCGGGATCGGCGACGTGACCCCGACGAGGACGCGATCGTCGTGGCGGATGAGCTCGCGGCGGAACTCAGCCAGACGATCGGCCGAGCCGGCGAAGTAGACGCGGCGGAATCCCCGCCTGCGCCGCATCTCGAGGCCCCGGAAAATTCCCGCCGTCGCCAAGGTCACGGTCGAGCATCCGACCGTGAACACCCCCATCAGCGGTAGCCGCCCGCGGTGATCGATCGTGCCGGCCGCGATCATCAGGCCGGTGGCCAGCAGAGCCGGAGGGACCGCAGCGACTGCATGGCCGAGGCGCCCCCGCGCGTCGGTGGCGAAGCCGAGGGCCTCGAACAGGGCTCGAGCGCCGATCGCACCAAGCAGCGCCGCGGTGAGCAGCAGCACCCAATCGATCCCGGGCGTCTCGCCGGCGACACTCGGCGCATATAGACCGGCGACCAGAAGCAACATCAGCGACCAGGAAGCCAGCCGACCCACGGGCCAGCTCGAGGTTTGGTCAAGAGGTCGCTCCCATGCCTCGAGTGGCCTCGGCTGCACCGCGTCAAGCGGCGGCGGCTCGGGTGCGGTTGCGATGTCACCCACGCTCATGAACCACCTCCGGTCGCGGCGAGCCGGGCGAGCCGGCGAAGCCCCCGATCGCGAGGATTCAGCGCCAGCGCGCGCACGTACTCCGCGGCCGCCAGGCGGCTGTCCCCCGCCGGGAGGCCAGATCGCTGAGCAAGGCCGGGGGTACGTAGTTGTGCGGCTCCTGGACCGCGGCCGCCAGCAGCACTGCGCGGGCGTTGTCATAGTTGTCCTCTCGGCTGTAGGCGGCGGCCATTGCGTAGAAGGTCGAAAGCGAATATGGGTCGAGCTCGTGGCTGCGCTTGAGCTGCGAAACAGCCGCAGCGGGATGTCGTTCGATCTGGCTGGTCCCGGACGCCGCGTAGCGACTGGCGACGTACTGCCGTCCGACGCTGGCTGCCAGTAGCGCGATGAGCCCGAGCGAAACCAGCACGCCCACCCATGCAACAGGCCGGGGGCGAGAGCGGACGGGGGTTGCACTCCGGCCGCCGACGCGGCCGGGCACCACCAATAGCGCCGCCGCGAGCATCGCCATCCCTGTGAGTCCCGGTATGTCGTAGAGCCAATCGACGCTGGTCCCGACGAGCCAGGCAGTGAACGTTCCCAGCGCCGCAACCCTGACAAACCGGTCCTCGGCGGCCAACGTCCGGCGCCCGGCGCAGCCGCACCCGAGAATCGCTCCGATGAAGACGAGCAGTGCCAGAAGTCCACCGATGCCGAGCTCGGCGGCCATCTGCAGCTCCAGGCTGTGAGGCTGGATCACATACTCCGGATTGCGGCGGAGGAGGTAATACCTCGCGTCGTAGTTGCCTGCGCCAAGGCCGCCGAAGGGGTGCTCAGAGAACTCGCGCAGCGCGATCCGCCAGAGGTCGTAGCGGTAGCCGCTGGCGTCAAGAAACCGAGTCTGTGCCGTCTGGTCGACACGCAGCGACGTAAAGGCCCTGTACTCGCGGACAATGCGGGGGGCAGCCAGGATGACGCCGATGGTCAGCACAGCACAGACGCCGACGAGTGCAAGCCAGCCGGCTCGGCGCCAGGCCAGAACGGCGCGTCCGGTCTGTCGGCGACGGTTCCGCTCGACCAAGGCTCCGCCGAGGATCCTCACCGCCGCCGTGGCAAGCGCGGCCAGGATCATCGCCAGGGCGGCATCACGAAGCAGGGCGTGAGGGGCGGGAGCGCGCGCTTCTCGACACCGCCCGCCGAGTAGAGATGCAACGTCCAGGGCGCCGCCGCCGCCACGGCGCCGGCAACCAGTGCAAGGTTGACGGTCCTCGTCACACGTCCGGGGGCAGCCACCAGCACGAGGATGATCGCCGCCAGCACGGCCGGGATCACAGCACGAGACTGCGTCAGAGCAACGGTGCTGGCGATGACTGCAGCGGCGGCCAGGGAGAGGCCCTGCCCAAGGCGATGCCTCGTCGTCTCCGCCCAGGCCAGCCATGGCCACAGCCCCATGACGAGCAGGCCGGCGGTCCCGTTGACGTAACCGATCGGCGAGTTCAGACGCCGGCCAAAGAAGTCTTGGGCCGCGGTGCCGAGGAGCGCGTTCGCGCAGAACCAAAGACTCACGGCCAATGCGCTCACGCCGATGATGAACATCACGCTTCGGGCGGCGCGCGTCGTGCGCACCGTTAGTAGCGCCAGCACGAACAGAGCGCAGTAGAACGCCAGGCGGTTGGTGTCGGTCCAAGCTGCGTCCTTGGCTTCGGCCCACAGCGTGGAGGCCGCACTTAGGGCAAGCAATCCGGTCAGCGCCACGATCGCAATTACGCCTGCGCGCGTGAGGCGCACTCGGACCCGAGGGACAGCGACGAGAACACAGAGGGACAGTGCGCCCAGCTCGAGGGGGGCCCAGACGGCGAAGTCGAAATAGCCATGCGCCAAGGGCGACGCGGCCAGAACGAGCGCCAGGACGAGCACGATCCAGCCCAAATCACGTCCCCGGCCTAGGTGTGGAGCATCCGCGGGCGCGCTGGACTCGGGCGGGCTCGAGAAGCGTGAACGCGGAGCGAGACGGCTATCCGAGGACCTGGCCGCTGTCTGGGGTGAAGCCGCCACCGCGCCCCGGGCCACCCCGATGCCCCAACTCACGCGTCGCGTCCGAACCGCGGCGAGGCCAGCCTGATCGCGCCGAGGAGCGAACAGCCCAAGAGCCCGGCAAGCAGCACGGCCGCCGCCGCCGCCAGCATCCAAGCGATCCCGGCATCACCGCGAGCGGAGATCGCTGACGGAGCCGCGGGCCGGAAGCGATTCAGGACGGCCGGACGGGAGCCCGCGGGCCGGAAGCGATTCAGGACGGCCGGACGGGAGCCTGGCGCAGGGCGACGCCTTCCGCCCGTGCGCCGAAGTGCGGTTTTCCGCGGCGTGTGGAAGGCGCCTGTGGCCGTCCCCGCTCCTGCCGCAGTGGTCCCGGGACCGCCCGCCGTCGGCGGGCGGGTGATGCCGACCCCGAAGAGCGAGTGGCCGCCGCCGACGCTGCGAGCATGTGTGAGCGGAATCGCGTATTCCTTGCCCGCGGGGCTGCCTGGATCGATGTGAAGGCCGGGCACCGCGGGCAGTGTCTGCGCGCGGGCCGCCGCCGAGCCGACGCACATGCCATAGCTGGGAGGGCGAGCACAAGCGCAACGACTACGTGCGTCCGTCGAACCGACGCGTGGGCGACCCGAATCATTCGCCCTGTCCACCCTGTTCGCTCCGTCTTCACCATCCCCCTCGATTGTCCAGAGTCTCGACCTGCCCGGCCACTTCCGCCACGCGCACTCGACGTTATATCCGCTGGGGCACTCGGTTGCCACGTTTTTCGGCCGTCGGAAGGCTGAATACCCGGGCGCGGAAAGCACGCAGCAGCCGTCGCTCGATCAGGCCGTACAACCACATGCCGGCGGCGATGGTGATCGCGAAGACCAAGAGCAGGGCGGCGATGTGCGGCACGAGCGGACTGGTGTTGATGTGTCGACGACCAGGCCGATGACGGCCAAAATCGGGACGTGCCAGAGGTAGATCGAGTAGGAGCCGTCGCCAGTCCGCTCCAGCCACCGCGGGATGCTCACACCGCGATGCAATTCGAGACCCACCAGGGCATAGAGCGCAATCGCCATCGGCCCGGCGACGAGTCCGACCTGGAACCACTGCGACGGGAAAGTCGCGGGATCGGTAGCCATGAGGTACGCGAGCACAGCGGCCAGCGCCGAGACGGACAGCACCAGCAGCAACCGCGGCTTGACGATGACGCGGTGAACCACGAGAAAGCCGATCAGGCAGCCGAACACGAACTCGAGATTGGTCAGGTTCGTGGCCACATAGAGATATGGATTCCGCGTCGGCGCGAACGCGGCGTGAAGGAGGATCGTCGCCGCCGCCCAGCCGCCGAGGATCCAGGGCAACCATCGGCGAGCGAACAGCATCGCGACGGTGAAGATGATGTAGAAGTACAGCTCGTACACGAGCGTCCAACCAACTGCCAGTAAGGGGTCGCCCGGCTGTGGAAGGAGGAGAAGCGAGGGCACGACCTCGGGGCGATGTACATCGTGGGAATTCACCAACCCGGGCCGGATCAGGAAGACGATCAGAATCAACCCGGTGACGATCAGGTAGAGCGGGTAGATACGCGTCACGCGACGGAACGCGAACGCTCGCCACGCGCCGGTTTTTCCGAACAGCGGCCAAGCGGTAGCCGTGATCATCACTCCGCTGATGATGAAGAACAGATCGACGCTGATGATCGTCGGGTAGTGCATCCAGCGCGTCAGGCGCTGCCCGTCGAGGTAGCGAGCCTCGAATCCGTGCGGTGCACTCGATGTGCACCCAGACCACGAGTAACACAGCGGTGCCGCGGAGCGCTTGTACGGAATGAAGCTTCGCCGGCTGGCCTACGCGCTCCATCGACAGACCGCTCACTGGGTCTGGACCGAGGGTGGCTGAACGGCGACAGACTCCGAGCACAGCGTCTCGAAGACGCGGGCGACCCGGGGCCACGAGTACTCATCGAGCACCAACTCGCGGCCCGTCTGGCCCAGTCTGAGCCGACGCCCATGGTCGCGCAGGAGGGCGAGGACCGCCTCGGCGAACCTGTGCGGCTCGTCTGCGATGACGACGTGCTCGCCCGGAACTCACCGGCAGCCCCTCGGCGCCGACACGTCGTTGACACCACGGCCTTGCCCATCGACATCGCCTTCGAAGATCTTCAGCCGCGTGCCGCCGCCGATGCGCAGCGGCACGACGTAGACGGCCGCCTCCCTCATGTACGGCCGACATCGTCGACGCGTCCCGGTCACCCGCACGCCGGCGCGTCGGCGCAGCCGCGCGACCGCGGGCGTCGGCGTTGCGGCCGACGATCGCCAGCCGTGACGCCCGGAACTCGACGCGGATCGAGCGGCAGGATCGTCCCGACAGAAGAACCGCATGGCGTCCTCGTTCGGGAGCCAGTCCATCGAGCCGGTGAAGATCAATGCTCGTCCTCATGCGGATCGATTGCCGATTGCGGGCGCGAAGTAGTCGGTGTCGACGCCGGTGGGCACGACGCGGACCGGCTGGCGCCGGGCGTCCGGGTAAGCGCCACAAGCGTCGTCGCCGATCGGCTTCCGAGACCGCGAGGTCAGCTGTCGAAGCGGCTGCATCGCCGCTCGAAGCGCCGCAGCTGCGCCACTGCGCGTGTCGAGCGCGGATCGTTGCCAACGCGGCGGCTTTCTGTCGGCCATGCGTCGCCAGATCTCGGACTCGACGTTGTGGGCGAACAGCATCGCCGGGCACGGGAGTCGTTGGACGGCAGGTTCGGCACCGCCGGAAACAGAAAGTCGCAGACGACGAGGTCGAACGCTCGTGCCGCGAGGAGCACAGGCAGGTGCCGCCTGACCGTCGCGCGAGCGGTCTGTGAGCATCGGCAGCGGATCGACCAGGTGCATCGCCGCATCGGCTAGAAGCGGAGCCTGCTCTTGGCAGGCTGATCAGGAAGCGCGGGTCGTTCGCGTTTGGGCGGTGCGTGCGAGACCGCCCGCACCTCGTCAACCTCGGGCCGTCGGCTGGCCCGGCTTCCTTGAAGCGCGATGTCATGGGTGGTGGCACGGCGCCGAGTGGCGCATGAGATGCTCGCTACCACGTGGCAGCTCCTGCCTCCGCCGGCGGTCAGCGGCAGCAGCCCGCCTGACTTGAGCCAGAGAATGCGCATCGGCTCGCGCCTGAATCGCGGCTTGGGGGCCTCGCCGTCGATGAAGTCCGGTGCCAGAGTTCGAGGTTCATGCAGCGCCAGAGTCGGTCGCCGTCCGCGCCTGCGCCGGCCGTGATCGTGAGCAGGCTGTCGACGGCCCCGGGGTCGAACAGCCGCGCGCTCGCGCGCTCGGCGATCGAGCAGGACACTCGCTCGCCACGCGGCCAGGACGGCCCGCGCGTCCAGCGGTCGAACGGCACCGGGAAGCCCATCTTGCGCGCGGCGGAGGATCGGCCCGCGGCACCAGCCCTGCATCGCTCGCGCAGCACTCGCCTTGGTGCGCCAGCCCGCGGAGCTTCCAGCGGGCCGGTCTCGCGACGCGTACTCGACCAGCTCGTGGTCGAGGAACGGCACACGGCTCTCGATCGACGCCGCCATGCTCATCTGGTCCTGCTTCATCAGGAGCTCGACGAGATAACGTCTTCGAGGTCGGCATCGGCCAGCGTCGAGCGAGCGCGCCGACCCGTTGCGTACGCCGCGCACCATGGCGCGAACGGGTCGCACCGTCGTCGGCAGTGCGATCGCCGCAGGAGCAACCGTCGCAGGCCGGCGGGAACGGGAGCGAAGTTGTCGAAGAACATCGAGGCGGGTCCGGGTCCAGCGCGAGGAACGATCGGCGCGCGTAGCGGGGGAGCTGCCGACGGAGACGACGGATCGCGGCGCCCGACGCGACGGCGGGCCGGACCGCGGACGACAGCGCCAGTAGACAGAGCCCAGGCGCGCGTTCCAGGCGGTCGTCGCGGTACCAGCTGTAGCCGGGGAGCAGCTCGTCGCTCCCTCGCCGGTCAGGACGACCGTGACTGGCCGCGTGCCAGCGCGGAAACGAAGTACAGGGCACGCTCGACGGGAACGCGATCGGCTCGTCCTCATGCCAGACGAGCCGCGGGAGCTGCTCGAAGAACCGTGTCTGACTGACGGTGACGTCTTGGTGATGCGAGCCGACGTGCTCGGCGACCTGGCGTGCGTAGTCGAGCTCGTTCGCGTCCGGCTCATCGATTCCGACCGAGAACGTGTGCAGCGGGCGGTGCCCTGACGCGGCCATGAGCCCGGCCAAGAGGCTGGAATCGAGCCCGCCGGAAAGGAACAAGCCGAGCGGGACATCGCTCATCAGATGGCTCTCGACCGTGCGCTGCAGCTGGCTGCGGAGCTCCTGGGTGAGCCCGGCGCGGGTCACGTGGTTGCCTTCTCCTGGCGGCAGTCGCCAGTAGCGCCGAACGTCTAGCCCCGCGGCACGCGACCACGTCAGGAGTCGCCCCGGCAGCAGCTTCTGTACGCCCCTGAAGAACGTCTCCTCTCCTGACACGAAGCGCGTGGCGAGGAACTCCGGGAGCACGGACTCGTTGAAGGCCGCGGTGATCGTCCCGCCGGCCAGAATTGCCTTGATCTCCGAGGCAAACAGCAGCTCATGCTCTGTCTGGGCGTAATACAGAGGTTTGATCCCGAGACGGTCCCGAGCCAGGAGAAGCCGGCCGGCGCGCCGGTCCCACAGGGCGAAGGCGAACATGCCCTGCAATCGTTCGACGCATCGGTCCCCCTCCTCCTCGTAGAGGTGCAGGATCGTCTCCGAGTCCGAGCGCGTCCGGTAGCGGTGGCCCAGCGCCTCCAACTCGCGGCGCAGCGTCGGGTGGTTGTAGATCTCGCCGTTGCAGACCAGCCACACCGTTTCATCCTCGTTTGCCATCGGCTGCGCGCCCCCGGCGACGTCGACGATCGACAACCGGCGATGGGCGAGTGCCACCCCTTCGTCGTGCCAGAGGCCTGCGTCGTCGGGCCCGCGATGCCGCAGCACGTCCCGCATTTGCTCCGCGCGCGGCGGGTCGATCCTCATCTCGGGGTCGAGGCTCACGATCCCGGCAATTCCGCACATGGTCAGCGCACCGGCCTGACGAGCTCATCGTCGATCTCGATGCGCTCGCCGATGTCGTCGAGGTTCACCGCTCGGAGCGCCCCACGATCATCAAAGAAGGCGCTGGTGGCGGGGCAGGCGGCCAAGCCGTCGCTGAACGGCCACAGCAGAGTCGCCACGCGCAGGGGCAACCGGGCCTCCCAGGAGTGCACGAGCGCCGGCGCCGGCCCACGGTGCCCATAGTCACGCGAGATCCAGCCCGCCGGGAGGTCCTCGCGCCCCACGTGGATCGCGGTGAGCGGCTCGGAGGCGGACAGCGATCGGAGCAACAGCCCGCCATCCCCTCCTAACCGCGCGCGGGCCCAGCCGGACGGCTCGAGCTCGAGCTCGAGCGCGGCGAACTGGAAGCGGAGATCGACGCGATGCGAGGTCGCCCCATCGAAGTCATCGACGATCAGCCAGTACCGGGATTTGACGAACAGCACCCGACGGCGGTGCACGACGGGATCGGTTAGGGATCGGTAGGCGTCGTGCTCGGCGTCGGCGTAATCGAATTCGCTTCCCGAGCGCCACGCCACCAGACGTCCGGCTGGCGTGGCTGTCCAACTGAACAGGCGGGCGGGCGTCGACTGACCGATACCGTCGATGGTCACTGTGCTGTGTGCGGCGGTGCTCCGGAAGTAGTCACGCAAGCTCGGGTCGGCCACGTAGCAGTACGTTCCAGGATCAACGATGCACGGTTCGCCGAACACGGCGCATTGGACGCTCAGCAGATCGGCATGCCCATGCCCGAATTTGGCCAGCGGCCCGACGTCGAAGATCATCTGGTGCGCGTCTGCTTGCCACGAATCTCGCATCACGACGATCCCGCCGTCGGGAAAGACACGAGACGGCGGCTCCGGCGGTGTGGACCGGCCGAGGGCTCCCGTCGCCTCGACTGCGGGGACCCCGAGCAGCCAAAGTGTCTCGGGCGCGATCACGCCGCCCGCGGCTTGCCAGTACTCGGACCTGCCGAACCAGGCGGCGGCGGTGGAAAACACCCCCCGGAGATCGTCTGGCGCGCGGCGCGCGAGCGGGAGCAACCAACCGCCATCGGCGTCGCCGATCATCGGCATCGAGCCCCGCGGAGCCCGGAGCCAGAGCAGGTGGTCGAGAAGGGCCTCGACGCGCTCTTTCACCTGGCTGGGGAAGGCGAGTCCGTTTCGCTGCGCCAGGATCATGGCGTGCAGGTAGATCTCGGCGGTGTAGCGGCCGTACTGGGTGGACTGCTCGAAGTAGGCACCATCCGGCGCGATCTGCCGTGGGCATTGCTCGGTGAGGATGCGCATTCCGCGGTCTTGCCAACGCTCGGCGCGACGGTCGCCGCGCAGCAGCAGCCCCGCATACAGCAGCCCCAGCGCCTCGCCGGTGAGGTGGGTGTTCGGCGCGTAGTAGTAGGACAGGTAGCGCTCGACGTGGGCGGCGTGCTCGGCAGTCGCACCCATCAGCTCGGGGACGAAGTCATCCGGCATATGCGGCGCGTCCGCGAACAGATACAGCGCCCACATCCAGGCAATCAGCCGCAGCGCGACCTCCAGGCTGCTGGCCCAGTTGATGCCAACGCCGGGGGGGTTGCACTCACGCCAACTGCGGACCAGCTCGACGAACGTAGTGCGGTAGCGGTCCTCGCCGGTCAGCCGATAGGCTTGCCCCAGCTCGACCAGCCATTGCTGGCGGTTCAATTCCCACGGGACCTTGCTGTCCCCGACCTGGTTGCGGTCAAGGACATCCAGCTGACTCCAATGCACGAGCGGGGCGCGGACGCCGGAGATTGGATCAAGATGCCAATCGACCGGGTTACCAAACGAGATGATCCCGTGGCCCAGCACGGAGAAGCGCCGGCTGCAGACCTGGTCGGCGAACTCGATCGTCGCCGCATATGCGGCAGGGGTGTGCGCCGGCACGAACAGTTCGCGTCGGCGCTCGTGGCGCCCGGGAAGAACCGGTCTGTGGCGAGTTCCCAGGTCGCGTCCGCCTTGGGCCTTCGGATCGTGGCGCGGCCGGCCGTTCGCTCCAGCCGCTTGCACAGCTCCTGGCGACCCCGCACGGCGAGCTCGTCCATCGTGATCGCTCGTAGCCGCGCCCCATCTAGCACGCCGGAAACAGTAACGCGGACATCTCGTCCGGTGCGGGTGATGATCGTGGCGCCGTCGCTGGACATCATCGGCGGACAGGCCACGCAGGCTGCCATTCTTCGCGACCGGTTCGCCCGGGAGCGCTGCGTCAAGGTCTGCTTTCAACCGACCAACCCTCGTCTCCCCGGCATGCTCCGCCGCCTTCAGTCGATCAAATACGTTCGCACGCTCTTCACCTCAGCGCTCTACATCGCGGCATTGATCGCTCGGACTCCTTCGCAGGATGTCGTCCATGTGTTCGCTGGGGCCAACAGTTCGTTTCTGATCTCGGCGACGCCGCCAATCCTGATTGCCCGGCTCCTGCGCAAAGGCACCGTTTTGCACTACCACAGCGGCGAGGCGGATTCGCATCTGCGCCGCTGGCGGCGGACGGCGCCGCCTACGCTGCGTCTCGTCGACGCGATTGCGGTGCCCTCGTGGTATCTGTCCGGCCAGTTCGCCCGCCACGGCATCAACACCCGCGTCGTGCTCAACACGCTCGAGGCGGATCGGTTTACCTTCCGCGAGCGAAGGCCGCCAACCCCCATCTTCTTGAGCAACCGCCAGTTGCTCCCCTATTGCAACGTCGCCTGTGTCCTCCGCGCGTTCGCGCTCGTAGAGGCCCGCGTGGAGGGCGCCCGCTTGATCGTCGCCGCCGATGGAGCCGAGCGCCCAAAGCTGGAGACGCTCGCGCGCGATCTCTCTCTGCGAGGGGTGGACTTCGTGGGCTGGGTTGCACCCGATCGCGTCGGCGAGCTTTACAACCGCGCGGACATCTACCTCAACGCTTCCAATCATGGCGACAACATCCCGATGTCCATCCTCGAAGCCTTTGCCTCCGGGGCACCCGTTGTCTCGACCGATGTGGCCGGGATCGCCGAGCTCGTGCGCGACGGTCGCACCGGACTTCTCGTCGCGCCGGACAACCATGAGCAGCTGGCGGCGGCGGCGATCACCCTGCTGGATCAACCCGAGCTCGCGACACGGCTGGCTCAGGCGGCTCGCCAAGAGTGCGATCGGTTCACGTGGGCGAGCGTGCGCGGCGAGTGGCTGGAACTCTACGAGTCCCTTGTCGGCCGCCAGGAGGTCGCGTGATCCGTGATCGCGACGATTTGCGCGCCTACATGCACGCCGATTGGCTTGCGCTAGGCCGTCCTCGTGGCCTGATGTCCTTGTGGACCGACGACGTGTGGCGCTTTCAGCGACGCCTGCGCCACCTCGAGTACCGCCTGAACACGGGAGCCAACCCGGTACTACTGGCGGTTGCCAAGCTGCGCTACAGGAGATTGGGGCGCCTGCTTGGTTTCTCGATCCCGCCGAACGTGTTCGGCCCGGGTCTGGCAATCGCTCATCCGGGGACGATCGTCGTTCATTCGGCGGCGCGGATCGGCGCCAATTGCCGCATCCACGCCGGCGTCAGCATCGGGACGTCGGCTGACGAGGCGGCTGCCGTCCCGACGCTCGGAGACAACTGCTACATCGGTCCGGGCGCAAAGCTGTTCGGCGACATCGAGATCGGATCGTCCACCCGGATCGGAGCCAACGCCGTTGTCAATCGGAGCTTCGCCCAGGGCAACGTGACGCTGGTGGGCATCCCAGCCGGAGCGACCACGGGCGATGACGTTGGCTAGAGAAAGAGACGTCATCTTTTACGTCCCCAGCGCCACCGGGTTGCTGGTGCGCGACAGTGGCGCGCCGACGGGTGGCGCGGAGATACAGATGCTCATGCTCGCGCGCGCGCTGTCGGCGCGCGGGCACAGCGTGGGCATCGTCGCCTTCGGCGCCCCGGAGGAGTTGCGCCGGGCCGTGGATGGCGTGGAGGTGATCGCGCATCCGCGTCCGCGGACACGTGCCCCCCTGATCCGCACCCTGGCGTTCTATCGCCTCGCCTTCTCCGTGCTTCGGAGGCATCGGGCGCGCGTGTTCGTGCAGCGGGCGGCGGGACCGCACACGCTGCTGGTCGCCCTCATCGCCAAGTCGCTGAGCTGCCGTTTCGCGTACTCGAGCGCCAGCGTCCGGGACTTCGAGCTCGAGGAGTGGGAACCGAACCGAATCATCACCGTGTCGTTTTCGCTAGGAGTCAGACTTGCCGACGTGGTGGTGGTGCAGAGCGGGGAACAGGCCGCGCTCTGCCGTCGGCGGTTCCGCCGGGAGCCGATCGTGATCAAGAGCATCGTCGAGCCAGCGGCGCAGGCAGCTGCTGAGCCGGAGGCGTTCCTCTGGGCCGGCTCTCTGACCACCCACAAGTGGCCGCTCGAGCTCGTGGAGCTGGCCCGATTGGTCCCGGAGGCGCTGTTCTGGATGGTCGCCGTGCGACAACCCACGCCGGAGGGTCACGCGCTCGCCCTCGAGCTCCAGCGGGCCGCGCAGGAGGTGCCCAACCTCAAGCTCCTCGAGCCGCGGCCGCGCGCCGAGCTGAGAGATCTGATCGACCGGGCTGTCGCCGTCGTCAGCACCTCGCCGGTTGAGGGAATGCCGAACGTCTTCCTCGAGGGGTGGAGCCGGGGAGTGCCGGCCTTGGCCCTTGCCCACGATCCCGACGGAGTGATCGAGCGCGAGCGGCTGGGTCAGTTCGCTCACGGGTCGAGGGAGCGGATCGCGTCCATCGCCAGGGGCATGTGGATGAGTCGGAACAACCGTGCCGAGCAGGCGGCGCGCTGCCGGGCCTACGTGGAGGCCAATCACGGGCTGGAGCAGGTCGCGGCTGGCTGGACCGAGGCGCTGGTGCTGTAGCCGTGTGCGGGATTGCGGGAGTGATCGACACCTCTGCGGTGGTCGACGCCGGGCTGATCCACAGGATGTGTGCAGCGATGCAGCACCGCGGGCCCGATGGCCGCGGTGTGCACCTCGAGCCTGGCGTCGGGCTGGGCGTTCAGCGGCTGGCGATCATCGATCGCGACCATGGCGAGCAGCCGATCACGAACGAGACCGGAGATGTCGTCGTGGTTTTCAACGGCGAGATCTACAACCATCGGGAGCTACGACGCGAATTGATCCGGCGGGGCCATCGGTTCCGCAGCGCAGTCGACACGGAGGTGCTCGCACATCTCTACGAAGATCACGGGTCTGGCTTGGTGCAGCGACTGCAGGGCATGTTTGCCTTTGCCCTCTGGGACAGCCGCCGGAGGCGGTTGCTGTGCGCGCGAGACCGCTTCGGCAAGAAGCCGCTGTTCTGGACGCGGCGAGGGGGGCGGTTCATGTTCGCCTCCGAGCTGTACGCGCTGCTGGAAGACGAGACGATCCAGCGCGAGGTCGAGCCACAGGCGATCGACGCCTACCTCGCGCTGCAGTACGTGCCGCCTTCGGTCTGCGCGGTGCGCGGCGTGCACAAGCTTCCGCCGGCGACCACACTTGTGCTCGACGAAGGCGGAAGTGAGCGCATCGATCGGTACTGGGCACTCAGGTACGGGTGCAAGCGCACGGGTGCCTCGCGTCCTGAGCTCGAGGCGGAGCTACGCGAACTGCTCGACGACGCAACCCGGCTGAGGATGCAGGGCGATGTGCCGGTTGGGGCGCTGCTGTCGGGAGGTCTGGACTCGAGCGCCGTCGTCTCGGCGATGGCCGCAACCGGCTTGACGGTGAAGACCTTCTCGGTCGGCTTCGACGACGCGGCCCACGATGAGTCACGGTTCGCGCGCCTTGTGGCGGAGCGGATGCGAACCGATCACCACGAGCTGCGGCTGCATCCGCAGGTGGCAGCGACGATGCCGAAGCTCGCCCGCCACTTCGGAGAGCCGTTCGGAGATTCCTCCGCTCTTGCCGTGTTTCAGATCTGCGAGCTTGTCTCTCGCGAAGTCACGGTGCTGCTGGGTGGCGATGGCGGGGATGAAGCCTTTGCCGGCTACGAGCGCTACGTTCCGCCTGCACGCGCGCAGCTGGCCGCCCGTGTGCCGCGGTCGATGGGGACCGCGCTCGAGCGGATCCTGCGGCCGCTGGGCGATGGCGAATCGACCCGCAGCGTCCGGACCCGCCTATGCCGCCTGGCCAAGTTCATCTCGCTGGATGACGGCGATCGGTATGTGAATTCGGTGCTGGTGTTCGATGCCCGGGCGCGGAATGCGCTGCTGGCTCCTGGATTTCTCGAGCCCGGCGCGGTCGGCGCGGCCGAGAGGATGCTGATCGGGGCCTGGGCTGAACTGGACGGCGCGCACGACATCGACCGGATGATGGGCGTCGATGTGGCCAGTTACCTTCCAGGCGACCTGCTGGTCAAGCTGGATGTGGCCGCCATGGCCCACTCGGTTGAGACACGGTCGCCGTTCCTGGATCACCGACTGATGGAATTCGCGGCCGCTCTCCCATTGGGGCTGAAACTTGATCGCTCGGGAAGCAAGGCGCTCCTGCGTTCGGCGCTCCGCGGTGTGCTCCCGGAGGAGGTGCTCACCCGGCGCAAGGCGGGGTTTGCCGTGCCGCTCGGCAGCTGGCTGCGTCGGGAGCTGCGCGGCCTGCCCGCCGAGCTCATGCTCGATCCCGCGGCGGCCACAGGGGAATATCTGGATCCGCAGTCGATTCGGCTACTGATCGGCGAGCACGAGAGAGGGGTCGCCGACCACTCGATGCGCCTCTGGACCCTGATGATGCTCGAGATGTGGCACCGGGAGGTATTGACCAGGGCCACGCCGCGGCGAGGCGTCGGAGAGTCGCCCGAGCCAACCACGAAGCGGTGATGAGTGGGGAGAGTCGAAACGCTTCACCCACTTTGGTCGCGGCGCCGTCGCCATCCTGACGATTGAGGTAGGCGACGGTGAGCGCGAGGTTGGCCCGGGCCCGACGCTCCAGGGCCTGAACTTCCGGCGGCAGCAGTCCGGAGCTGAACGCCTTGTCCAGGATGGCGGCGTTGTCCCGCTCCCAGCCGACTGTGTTCCGGTGGATCTGGGCCGGGTGCTGGCGGTACCTGACCAGTGGCTCCGGAACGCCGGCGATTGGGACCTGCGCCGCCAGCCGCCACCCCAGATCGGTGTCGACGCCTCGGGAGAGTCGCGGGTCGAAGCCCCCCACGGCCCAGAAGGTCGAGCGCGGCACCAGGCCGGTCGAGCCCAGACCGACGGCTGGAGGAGCATTCAGCAGCAGATTGCGCAGGACGCTCGACGGATCGGCCGACGGTACGTAGGCAAGATGACCTCCCTGCGCATCGACTAAGCGAAAGGAGCAGTACACCAGACCCAGGTCCGGGCGCCGGCGAACCAGCTCGAGTTGTCGCTCGAGCTTCGTCGGTTCCCAAACGTCGTCGGCGTCCAGGAACGCGAGCAGGTCTCCCCGTGCGACCTCCGCGCCGGCGTTCCGAGCGGCCGCATGGCCGTTATGCGGCTGACGCAGCAATCTGATCTGTGGCCCGAACCCAGCCACGACCTCGGGCGTGCCATCGGTCGAGCCGTCATCGACGACGATGCACTCCACCGCGCCCCAGGACTGCTCGAGCACGCTCGCTATCGCTTCGTGGACGAACCCCTCGCTGTTGTAGACGGGGATGATCGTGCTGACCGTGGGCGGAGTGCGCATCGGTCAAATGCCCTCAACCGGTTTTCCGGTGGTCGCAGCCAAGGCAGGGTTGGGTGTCTGTCGCGCCGTCCAGGCGCTGCGAACGAGCGCCAACAGGCTCAAAACAGCATCTCCAGCGAGCAGACGAACGAGCAGCAGATACAACGCGCCACCGACAAGGCCGCCGCAGAGAAGCGCCGGCCACGGTTCGGTCACGGCACGCTCGACTGCACCCATCACCAGCATCGCGATGGCCCCGGCGAGCAGGGGTGCCCAGGCCGCGCTACACAAGTCCTTTAGCCCGACCCCGAGCACGCGAGTGGCTACGTACGCGCCGATCGGGATGAAGGCAAGCCGGACGGCAGCCTGGCAGCCGGCCACTGCGGCGATGCCGCGGCTGGTAAAGATCGTCAGTAACCCGACGAGCAGTAGGCCCTGAGGCAGTGCGAGGGCGAGCATCACGCCCACCCGACGGGTTGCCATGTAGGCGCTGGCCGTCGTCCGCGCCAGCGGCCCGGCGATGAAGCCGACTGCCAGGATCTGGACTACGACGGCAGCGTCCTGCCATTTCGGTCCGAGGATGGCCAGAACCAAGGGGTGAGCGAGGGCGACCAGGCCAGCGACGACCGGGCACGTGACCAAGAGGGCGTAGCGAAAGCTCATAACCACAGCGCGACGAACCGCCGGGCCGTCGAGCATCGCGAAGCTAGGGAACAGCACCAGCGCGACCGCGGTGAGCCCGTCAGAGATGAGCATCTCTGGGAGACGAAAGCCCATGCTGTAGAGACCGAGCGCCGCCGCGCCGAGCGTCCTGCCCACAAACAGGTTGTCTACGTAGCTCATCGCCGTGCCAACGATTCCCACCACGGTCAAGCCGCCGCCGAAGCGCAAGAGGGGCGCGAGCGATGCGCGGACCAGGCGGAGCGCAGGATGCCAACTGACCAGGATCCACAGGCTGACGGTCCACACGAGCGTTCCGCTCAGGTAGCCGACCACGAGGCTCCACGGTCCAAGCCCGGCCAGGGCCAGAGACACGCCGACGAGGCCTCGTACGACAACCTCTGCGACCTCCGCGAAGGTGCGCCTGCGGAAGTCGAGGCGCCGCTGGGCCAGCGCGTAGTGGGTGTCGCCGGCGGCGCGCAGCGGCAGGTTGAGGGTGAGGACCGCCAGGATCCCGACCAGCCGTGGCTGATGGAAGAAGTCCCCCGCCAGCGGACTCAGCGCGCCGATCAGAGCGGCGATACCCGTCGCGATCAGAACGGTGAAGCAGAAGGCGGTGCTCGCCTGGTCAGCGACCTCATCCTCCGTGGCGACCACCAGCGCATCGTTGACGCCGAAATCGCGCATCGCATCGAGCACGGTGGTGAAGATCAGCGCGAGCGCGACCAGCCCGAAATCGCTTGGTGAGAGCAGGTGGGCGAGCACCGCCGTCCATACGAGCACGAGCAGACGAACCCCCACAAGCGACGTGTAGGACCACAGCATGCTGCGGAAGGCACGGATGGCCACGCTCGATGTTGCCCCAGGCTTCATCGCTCTCGGTCAGAAGCGTATTCCCTAGCCGGTAGGCGGCCGACCCGTTGCCAGCGCGAAATCTCCGGTCTAGAGTGTTCGCGCCCACGAGTGTCGACGCCAGATCCCCAGCCGCCAAAGGCGCCCGCTCTGGGAGAGGGAGGCTTCGAGCCGTACCTCAGAGCGGTGCGTCGCCATCCGCTGATCGTGGCTGTGGTCGCGATCGCCGCCGTCGCAGGGGCAGGCGCGTGGCTGTTTCTGAAGACGCATCAGCACCAGGCCGAGGCCCAGGTCCTGATCACGCCCGTGCCCTTCGACGACGCCATCTACACCGGCCTACCGGTGGTACGTGACACGCCCTCGGATCCGCCGCGTTCGACCCAGACGGCGGCGCAGATGCTCGACTCTCCCTCCGCGGCCGCGACCGCGGCGCGAGAGCTGGGCCTGCGGTGGAGCGTGAGCGAGGTTCGCGCCGCCGTGAGCGTCACGCCGATCGGCGGTACCAATGTGCTGGCGATTCAGGCCAGCGCTGCCGATGCGTCGGTCGCCGAACGACTGGCTAACACGTTCGCCGCCGCGACTCTGCAGCAGCGCCGGCAGGCCCTGAAAGCGCAGGCCGTCGCGCTGCTGGCGCAGGTCAAGTCCGAACCCAAACCGGCGGAGGCCCAGGTGGCAGCGCTGGTGCCGGTGACTCGGGGCTTCGATCCCAGCTTCTCGCTGCTCCGCACGGCCACCGCACCGGGTTCGCCAGCGGGGCCGCCGGCCTGGCGGACCCTGTCCCTGGTGCTGTTCGCGGGGCTGATCCTGGGAGTTGCCGCCGCCCTGCTCGCAGACGCGGTCATCCCGCAGTTCCGGAAGCAGGCCGAGGTGACTCCGCTTCCGGTGCGCCCGTTGCCCGAACGAAAGGACGCGCCAGGCCGATGAGCAGCTGGGCTCCAGCCCGACCCTTCTCAATGCGCGTTCTCGGCGGTGCCGTCGTGGCGGCAGCGGGTGCCGGAGTGCTGCTGGCCGCCCGCCCCGCCTTTGGCGCTGCGGTACTCGGCGGAGTCATCTTCCTCACGCTGGCGATGATGAGCGTCCCCGTGGCGATTGCGATCTGGACCGCCGCCCTGTTCGTCGTATTTGGTCTGCCGACCACGGGGATGCAGCTGGTGATCGCGGCGGCCTGGTTGGGGAGCCTCGTCGCCCGTCCGGCCTTGATCCGTCAAGTCCTGCCCGGCCAGCGCTGGCTGGTCGGCGCGCTGTCTCTGATGATGGCCTGGCTCTGCCTGTCCTCGCTCTGGGCCCATGATGCGGAGATGACGTGGCAGGAGCTCCGCTGGTGGTTGGTCGCGGCTGGGGCACTCATCGTGGTGGCGACAACAATCGACAGTCCGGAGCAGGTCAAGCTCGTGATGCTCGGCCTGGTGGTTGGCGCTGTCCTCTCCACCATCATCGGCCTCCTGCACCCGCCCGCGTCACCGCCGAGCACGACGGCGGTGGGCCTCGGACCCAGTCGCTTCGCGGGATTGGAGGGGAATCCCAACGATCTCGCCGCCCAGCTCATTCCCGCGGTGGTGTTCGCCACGGTGTTGTTGGTCGATGCGCGCCGCTGGATCATCCGTCTCGCGCTCGCCTGTTCGATCATCGCTCTCGCCGTTGCATTCGCGGCCACGGAGTCACGGGCTGGGCTTCTCGCAGCCATCGCGGTGGTGATCGCCGCGGTCTTGCTGCTGGGGCACGCGCCACGCCGACGGGTGCTGGTGATCGTCGCCCTGATCACTGCCTCAGCCGTCACATGGTTCGCGCTTTCCCCCTCGGCCCTGCGTCGGGTCACCAGCTTCAACGACGGCGGGGCGGGACGCTCGACCCTGTGGCTTGTGGCTTGGCGAATGACCAAGGACAACGCGCCCGAGGGAGTCGGACTCAACAACTTTCGCCTCCTCGCCCCCAACTACGTCCGCCAGCCTGGCGCGCTGCGTTACCTCACGCAGATCGACTCACCGCACGTCGTTCACAACACCTACCTGCAGCTCCTGGCCGAGACCGGACCGCTCGGGCTGAGCCTGTTCCTGGCTGTGGCAGGAACGTGCCTGGCCGCCGCGCTGCGCGCGAAACGGATCTTCGAATTCCTGGGGCGGGCCGAACTCGCCCGACTCTCGCTGGCGGCGCTGCTGGGGATGCTGTCAGCCCTTGCCGTCCAGATCTTCCAGAGTGGTGCCTACGACCTTCGGTTCTGGATCGTTATGGGGTTGGGACCGGCCTTGCTGAGCATCGCCCTCACCCAACTCTGGCACCGGCAAGGGGGCCGTCGGCCGGCTGGCTTCACCCTGCCTTGAAGGCGTAATAGCCGGGCTTTGGCTGGCCGTTGTGCTCCAGAAGTCCGCCGCGGGTCCCTTGCCCCGGCAAATCGTCCGCGAGGTTGACCCAGCCGAGCGCGTAGATGAACGCATGAGTGCGAGCGATCTTGAACGCGTCCGCGATCCACTGAGCTGCCACCGAGGGGTCGACCCAGAAGTTGAATTGGATGTCTCCGGGAGAGGTCGGGATCGTCCACTCCGACAAGAACAGTCTGATGTGGTGACCACGGCTCGCGAGGTTGCGATTGACGAGCCGTGACAGCCGGCCGAGGTCGGAGAAGTCGACCTCATCGTCTGGTGAGGGTGGATTGGCCAGGTCGGGCGCGCGAAACGAGAACGGGTTGTGGCCGTACAGGTCCATCCGGGGAGGGCGACCGTTCGGTAGGCGGAGGTTCTCGATCCACTCACGGGTCGAGATGTCCCCGGTCGTGTACGTATCGCCGCCGATGACCAGGTTTCCCGAGTTCACCTGCTTCAGCGCTCCATAGGCGGCGTCGAGCATCTGGGCGTAACGGTGTGGCGCGGCGGCCTGTTTGGGGCTCAGCGTTTGCGCCCCGGGTGGTGCCGGGGTCAGGGGAGCGAAGTTGGGCCGCCGGCTCGGCTCGCCCCAGATCATCCACAGGTGAACGGAGGGGTAGCGATGGGCGGCGGCAGCGAGGAAATTGGCGAGATCAACAGGCCGCCTCGGCGCCCACTTGCCAGCGCGATGGCCATTCGCCCAGCCAGGAGTCTTGTTGACCTGCAGCAGAATCCGCATGTGGTACTGGGCCGCCTGGCGTATGGCGACGTTGATCGCAGCGGGCCAGCGGTAGGCGGGATCGCGCGGATTGAGGGGGTGCTGCGGCCGCCGCGTCGCCGTGGTACGCCAGTCCAGCGACATCTCGAAGATCCGGACACCGAGGTCGTGGTAGATCGGGAAAGCGGATCTGCCGTTGAAGGTGAGCGGGCCCCAGAACGCTTTCGTGTCAGAGCCGAGAGCGGACGCCGCGGTCGCCCAGCCCATGAGCGCGCAGACCAGCACAACCGCGACCAGGATCCGCCGGCATGCGACGCACGACTGGCTGACGATGCGAGCCGTGCGTTGAGCGCTCATTGATGCGCAGGCTACCGCGCGATGTATACGGCACCTCCACGGGTGAATTGAGGGTCGCGTCGCTCGACCTCGAGCAGATCGATCGTCACTCGCATCGGACGTCGTCTGGCAGGGCTTGCGTCCCGCCCTTGACTGCGACGATCCCTGCCGCTGTGCGCCACCCTCGACCCGCGGCATCAGCTTGCGCAGGTCGGTACCAAACGAGGTACCGAACTGAGCAGAACTCAGCGAACGTAGATGCCGCAAATCCTCCGCTATACCACTGACTTGACGCTATAGAACGCCCCAGACGCCGCTCATAACCCGAAGGTCGCGGGTTCGAATCCCGCCCCCGCGAAGACATCGCCGGCCGGGAATCTTTCTAGCGCGCCACCTTGGCCGCGAACGGGATCCGCACTCCGTGCTCGCTTACCGCCAGCTCCAGGAGAACGGTGTGTCGGCCTCGCTTGATGGCCAGCCTGAGGTGCCTGGACTTCTTCGTGAGCTCGAAGCGGTGGCCGTTGATGGTCAACGTGGCCGGGTGTGAAGCGGATGCGGTGAGAATCAGCTTCCGGGCGTGAGGGCCCACCTGGGACGGGATCCGCAGGTGCAGGAACGGGAGCTTCACCTTCGTCACGACCACGGTCCGACTGGCTGATGCCGTGGCGGCCGACGAGTCCCGCCCGACGAGGCGAATCACGTTCCGACCAGGCGGGAGGGGCTCGGCGTTGAGCGTCGCGCCGTAGCCGAGTGAGAACGAGCCATCGAGCCAGTGCAGCTGATGGCCGCCCAGCCGTCGCAGTCGCTGATCGAAAGCCTCCCCGGCCAGCTGGAGATTCGCGTCACCGGCGACTCGGAAACCCCGATTCGGACTCGTGATGAGCACCTGCGGTGGGCTGCCGCGGGCGATGAAGTGGGCCGAGACGGCTGAGGTCTGGTTGAACCCGTCGCTGGCCGTGACTCGGATCCGGGCGTTGCGCGAAGCCGCGAAGTAGAAGCTTGGCAGCCGCGTATGCCCGCGGTTCGGGCCCAGGTAGATCGCGCGCCAGTGGCGCCCACCGTTGGAGGAGTACTCGACGGTGATGGTCAGGTCGGTCTCGCCGATCTCGGACGCTCTCCAGCTCACGCGGATCGAATGACGCCCTCCCACGACCGAGCGTCGCGCCGGCGAGAGGACCCTCACCCGAGGTGAGTGTGGCGGACGTACTCGTCTGGCCACGACTGCGCCGTTATCGGTGACCTCCAAGCTGTGGACGCCCGCCGCTGGCACTGTGGCCATGAAGTCGAAGTAGGAGGGTCCGGGATCGTCGTGAGTGAGGTGCGGGAACAGGTCGGTGCTCGCCAGCGTGTGGCCGGAGCGGTTCAAAGATACGAGCTTGAGGCTGCTCGTGGCCGGCTGAGGCATCGTGACGCCCGTCGGCACGACGGACGTGATGCGCCCTCCCGCCGAGTCGAGCACGCCCGTCACCACCAGGTTCGATGCTCGCACCGCTCCGCCTGCGCCGCTCTGCGCTGACAGCGCGTCGCGCGCGCGACCCACCTTCTTCCCATAGAGCCACAGCGCAGAGATGCTGTGCAACCAGCCGTACGGTGAGACCCAGCTGTCAGGCTCGCTGCATGGCTTGAGTGTCCCGGCGTCATTCGCCGGGCAGTAGATGGCGGCGCAGTACGACATCCTGTCGTACCAGCGCGAGGGCTCCCCCGGAAGCCCGGGATAGAGAATCCGGTACGGATAGGTGCTCATGTCGAGGCCGATCCCCTGCATGTAGCCCAGGCCATCCGGCGGCCAGGGTCCTCCGTTGCCACCGCACCCAGTGCTACCGCTTCCGTCCTGCACCCCGGTGGCTTGCGAATCGTCCGCATGGTTGCGCCCGAGGTCGTGACCGAGCTCATGCGCGACCGACGACAGCGGCCGGTTGACGTAGACGAGATCGAATCCGATCGCCGGGTAGTCGTAGGTGCTCTGACAGCACGGTGTGACGCCGCGCTGGTCGATGTTCACTCCGGACACCAGGTCGGGCCGCGGGTTCGCGTTCTGCGTGTACTGCTGCCCAAAGTTCTCCAGCAGCTGAAGGTAGCCGTTGTTCTCGTCCCCGTTCGGGTCGTATTTCTTGGGGTTGTTGATGACGTCGGTGGGGTCGAGCGTGGCCACGTAGGGCTCCACTGTGTAGCCGGCTCCTCCTGGCTCGGTCAGGAGTGCCCGCGCATACACGCTCTGGGGGGAGGGCAGCACTGGCTCGTTGGGCTGGATGATCTGAACCGGGGCGACACGCATCGTCGGCAGATGCACGAAGGTGATGTCCGTCATCGTGAAGTTGGCCCTCGCCTTGCAGGCCGACGTGGAACAGAGGGTCGCGTTCGTGAAGCCCAGTATCGAGGGCGGGATCAGCGCCCCGATCAGGGAGATTGGCCCGGGTCCCGAGGTCCAGGAGGACGGGAGTCTGAACGTGAACGCGTTCTGATCGCTGATGCGCTCGGGTAGAAAGACCGGCGCCGGGTCCGCCTCGCCGGTGTCGCGCAGGGACGACGGCCCGTAGTAGGCCATGATGGGACTGCCAGGTAGCGGGTGGCCGTTGCGGTAGCCGTGCAACTCGGCGCCCACCCCGGACAAGCCTCCGAAGGGAGCGCCATGGGCATCGGCATAGAACCGCACCACCGTGGGGTTGCCCTGCACCAGCGGGCTGTCGCCCGGCAACGGGTCGTTTGAGGAGTCGGGGGGCGAGAACCCCATGCCTCGATACCCAAGGCCTGACCCGCCGCCGCTCGGGACGAGCAGGTAGTTGTCGTTCATGATGCCCTGGGTTATGTCGAGGCCCTGGGCCCGCAGCTCAACCTCACCTCCGACATTCAGCGCGAACTTGACCGATCGCGGTTGGCTGCCAGCGGAGGAGCTCGGAGTACCGGTGACGGTTACGGTGGAGAACTCTGACGGTGAGTTGGCCGGCACCGTCAGCTTGAGTGAGACGGTGCTCCCGTCAAGGCCGGTGACCGGATTGGGATTGAGGCTTGCGCTGACGTTGCCGGGAAGACCCGAGATCGAGAGCGAGATCGGGCCGCTCGAGGTCGAGGTGCGGTGAAGCGTCAGGACCTGGTCAAACGAACCACCGGCCGCGAGGTTCACGGTGCTCGACTTGGCTGAAAGTCCAAAGTCGGCCGGGATCGTGACCGGCAGGGCGTCGAAGCTGAAGTCGTCGATCGCGACCGGACAGTACGTAGGAATGTTGCTCGTGATCTCGACGTAACTGATCTGCGACATCGGGTCTGTGACCGACACCGGCGTGCTGACGCCTCCTGAGCTTGGGAAGCTGATCGTGTCCTTGGCGGCGGCGATCGGGTTGCCACCCAGATCCAAGCCCTGCATGGTGATCGTCCCGCCGAGTCCTCCGGGCAGATTGCCTACGTACGTGCTCACGTGGTTGCGCGGAGCGGCGAACGCAGCCCACATCTCCACCTGCGGGAACTCGCTCCCGCAACCGTGGGCGATCTTCAGGACGTTGGGCGCCGAGTGGGCGTCGCCGGCGTCGGCCTGGACCGTCGGCATGAAGTTGGTCGGACCCGACGGCGATTGATCGAAGGTGACGCCGAGCGACGAATACTGATTGGTGACGACGGTGCCGCTGGATTGGCCGTCGAAGCCGATCACCGTGTCGGTCGCGAAGGCCACTTCCGGTGCCACGGCCAGCGCGAGCACGATCGCCAGCAACATCACGCCGGCCCGTGTGGCACCACGGCGGATGGCCGAACCCCGTCTCGAGATCCCCCGGATCATCGTGCTCGGGCGACGCTACTAAGGGCCTGGAGTTCGGTCAACGTGTTACAGCACATGTCCAGGCAGGCTTGAAGAACAGCGGTCAGCTTTTGAGGGGTTTGTCCGGGATGACGCACGTCCAGGCCTGAGGGCTCCACGAGCCGGAAGGCTCAGCCGGGCTTACCAGCCACCGCAGGGTTCGAGCTATGAACAGCCGCATCGCCAGCGATCTCAACGATGGCGACGCCAGCCCTTCCTCGAGCAACGCGACGCTCTGGCCGGTGGGGGTCTACGTGGGCGCAGTGGAGGACGTTCGCTCCACCTGTGGACGGAGACGTGACGTAGGATGTGCGAATGAAGATCCTCCGCTTCGTCGAGAGCGATGCAGAGGACATTGGGCCACGGCCGTTCGCCGTGAAAGGGGTCTCGGGAGTGCACCTCGGGGAAGGCGGTGGCGATGCCCATGCCTATGTGATGCACTTCCGGCCGGGCGGACGAATCGGTCCACACGAAGCTGGCTTCGGGCAGCTTTTCGTCGCTCTCGATGGGAGCGGCTGGGTCGCGGGGGGTGATGGCGAACGCCTAGCAATCATCCGTGGCGAAGCCGCTTTCATCGCGCGCGGAGAAACTCATTCCAAGGGGAGTGAAAGCGGCCTGACGGCGCTGATGGTTCAGGTCCGCGACTTCAGTGTGTAATCCGCGGTCGTCGCCTCCTGCTCCGTTGCGATTCGATCCGCCAGTTTCGGCCCCTTGCGTCAGTGGGCGCACAAAACGTGTAACAAACCGCGTAACAAACGAGGCAAATATATCCTCAGACAATCTGATGCTAGGGTCACAAAAGTCCTGCAAACGCAGAACTTAACCAATACCAGTGAGGGCTCCTCATAACCCGAAGGTCGTCGCAGGGGCCTTTCTACAACTCTGACAGAAAAGGAGCGCTAGCGGCAGCCATATGGCGACGCCGGAGCTCATAGAGAAGGATGTCTCTGTCACTGTTGCGGACGCTGGGGTTGCGCTTCTGGGCGATGTGGAGGTGGGTTGCGAGTCGCGGGGTCGAGACGTGCCTTCGTGCTCGCGCGCGTGCCTGGACTCGGCGCCGTCGGGATGGTGCGGCTCTGCGCATCGAGCGGCAGAGATCGCGCCGATCCGCGTCGGTTGAGCGGTGTCGCCGATACGTCGGCCCACTCCTACACTGGCGAACATCGACTCCCTTCACCCGTGGATTTCTGGGAGGTCGTTCTCGGGTGTAACTCGTGCGCTCAGCGTCGACACTCTGCGGCCCGAACGGTTGGCGACGGTCCAGAACCGATTGCTGCGCCCCGGCGCGCAGGCGACCGCGCCGATCAGGACCGACATTCGTGTTCGGGACGGACGCGTTCGTGACCTAGGCCAGGCTGCGGCTAGTCCACTACCGGCTCCGGGCTATTGGCCCATCGGCCGGCGGATCGTGCGGAAGTCGCTGGCGAGGTTCGCGTCCATGATGTAGGCCCAAGGCATCAGGAAGTAGCCCGCCATGCCCCAGCCCGTACCCCACGAGTTGCGCACCAGGCCGTAGTTGGGCTCGGTTTTTAGGTACCCCACGAGCAGCACCTCGTGGCCGCCCAGCGTCCGCTCATCCCGGGTCGGCATGGGAACGATCCCCGTCTGCGCGACCTCCTGGGACTCGAATGACTCGTACACGGTGAACCCGAACGCGATCGTCTGCCGGTTGGAGAGCACCGCCTTGATCGAGTCGAGGTTTCGCGGCACCGACCGGTAGTTCGAGATGCGGTGCTGCCGGGCCTCCTCGGCGAGGCTGGCCGGCGGCTCCTGGGAGAACTTGGCGATGTCGTACGGCCAGTCGGCCTCCAAGGGCACACCGATTGTCTTGCACACCTTGAAGCCGTCACGCCCGTAGGCGCCTGTGTCCTGGTCGGCGGGTGACCCCTCGATCTTTCGCTCGTAGTAGTAGATCCACAGGCGCGACAGAAAGCCTGGATCGGACCCGTTCAGCTTTGCGTCGTACTGGACGGCGGCGGCGACGGCATTTGCGGTGCAGCTGCCGAGCTGACCCTGATCGAAAACGTCCGGGAGGTCCGCGCGCGGGTCGACCTCGTCGAGGACCTTCAGCTCCGAGGCATCCGCGACGTGATCACGCAGATCCGGGAGCGACGGCTTCCACCCGTAGCGACGGATGTTGCGCGGCGTCACTCCCGCGGCATCGAGGACATCGGGCATTTGCGCCTCCTAAGAATTGGACGGTCTCCGGCTTTGCACCTGGCGACGGGTGCCCCGTCGCGGTCGTTCCGCGAACGTGAGACAACCATAGGCGCTTCGCGGTGGCTCGAGTGAGACTTTTCTGACAGGGTGGTCCTGGTTGAGCAGGCCCGGGCCCATATCGGAGGTTGCTCTGGTGGTCGGAGAGGAGCGCACGCTCCCGCTATCGAGCCTCGCGATGGCGGGCTACCGATGGTCGGGCTCGGTACAGGGCCCCGACCCAGGAGCCGTCAAGCTCGAACTCCGCCGGGACGAGCCGTCGCCCGCAGCGAGGGCAGGCGAGAGCGCGCCGGAGTCGGCGGTGCTGCGGGGCGTTCGGCCCGGCCGAGCCGTCGTACGCCTGGAGCAGCGGCGACCCTGGGAGCGCGACCAGCCCCCGGCTGACGTGATCGAACTGCAGGTGGAGGTCGGCGGGTAGACCAGCGCAACCGGGCCGAGGTGGCAGACCGACAACCGGCGGCGCTCACGGGCGCGCTGTCGGAACCGACCCGCCGCGGCGCGGATCGCGCGAAGAGCAAACCGGCGAACAAGAGGGCAAATGTTACGTACTTGACACAACGCGAGCGAGCTGAATTGACCGCCGACACGCGGTGGTTCCTCGATGAGCGCCCCAACAGTAATACTCGTCAGCGGCGTCTTGGGAAGACGCACCAGCGCAATGGCGCCGTGATCGAGAGCTAATGATTTCGTCGCTTCCGGATGCGGGTGTGCGATGTACATTGCCTCGGGTGTCTCAGCAACGAAGAATCCCGTCACAGGTGTACTGCCACCGAGCGCATCAAACGGGGAAACCTTTCGTCTCAACATGGGTGCGCTCATAAGTCGAGAAGCCGATAACGACGCCTACACCCACGAACACCGCCGCTCCATACCAAGCGAAACTGTTATCGGTCATGGTAAAGACGCAGCAACAGAGTTCGGCGACGACCAGCCGGCCGATCAGTTTGTGGACGCGGCCGCCCAGCTCGCCGGTGGCGGCCCGCCAGGCGGAGCGAAGAACCCGCAGCGCGTTGCCGCTGGCGAT
The DNA here is from genome assembly GCA_963737535.1 of uncultured Solirubrobacterales bacterium. Taxonomy (GTDB): domain Bacteria; phylum Actinomycetota; class Thermoleophilia; order Solirubrobacterales; family Solirubrobacteraceae; genus Palsa-465. The sequence continues at coordinate 38,922 of CAVTTU010000031.1, read as the reverse complement.
CTTCTCGGCGTTCTCGGGGCCGTATCGCGCGTGGAGGGACTCCAGATTGACATGAGTGAACTGCCAGACAATGGTTGACTGCCGATAGGCCCGGTGGGAGAATGACTGGGTGCGCTGATCCGGTCTGGATCGGGACATTTCGAGGAGGAATGGTTAGCTTTGGTGACCCGGGCGCTGGCCACACGCGAGTCTCTACACGAGACCAGGATTAATCGGCAGACCGCGGGTCTCGCGACCGTGGAGCGCGCGAAACCCCGGCCCCCACGCCGCGGGGACCGGCCGCCGGTATGCGGCCGAGCCAGGTGCCGGTCGTGCGTCCCGGGCCGACCCCCGGTCTTTGCCGATGCGGCGGTATCCCGGGTCCGACGGGCGAGTGCGCCGAGTGCCGGATGCGCCGTCTGGATGCCACCCAGACGCGCAGCGCGCCCAGCCAGGCGTTTCAAATAGGCCCGGCGCCCGGCAGCCTGCCGCCGGCGCCCGCGCCGCCCCCGGGTGCGGTCGCCGCACCCCTCAGTAACCCGACGCTGAGCGGCAGCGTCAGCGGACTGAACATGAACGTGAAGGTGACCTTCAGCTCCTGCGGCGACTGCCAGGACGGGCTCGAGGCGATCCAGGTGGCCTGGGCGACAGGCGGGCCGCAACGGGTGGGTAAGCAGCAGACGATGTTCCCGCCGTTCGCCGCGACGTACGACGCGTTCGTCGACGGCGGGAAGAACTCGCCCGGTGGCGCGACGTACACGGGAGACCACCCGTACTACATTGGGCGGCCGAACCTTCCGGCGTCGTACGGGTATCAAGCCGGTCAGGGGTCCGCCGGATCGGTGACCGGATGCACGGCCAACCCGACCGACACGCCGACGGCTGCGCTGTCATGGGATCAGGCCTTCTTCGAGACGGCCATCGTGTGTCTGAAGAACAAGGGGGGCAGCGACCGGATTCTCAACTCGTTCTCCTGGGGGTTCGTGAAGAAGGGGACGGTGTTCCAACCGGACGTGTGGAGCGGGGGCACCAATACCATCCGGACGCACTCGACGCCGACCAACGAGTTCCTGAGCATTCTGCGCGCCGACTATTCGGGTTACTCGTTCACGACCTGATGGACACCCGCGCGCTATCGCGTGACGAGTGGGATCGGCGCGTCCATGCCGGTCTCGCCCGGCTCGACGATCCTTCTGCGCTCGCCGGCGAAGAGGCTGTGGAGATGATCCGGCTCGCAAATACGGCGTCCTTCTACCCCTCGCTCCGCGTCGGTGACGCCGTCGCCCTCGCCGATCGGCTGGAGGGGGATTGCCGGGACCGGATCACCTCGGTGTTGACGCTCGAGCCCACTCGCGGGTTCGCGCTTCGCTCGGCGGAGTTCGGGGTCACGTGGGGTGGGGTACTGCCCGAGGACTCCCGGTACGAGATCGAGGGAGCCGAGACGGCAGCCGCCGAGGGCGATACCTAGCCCGCGTCGCCGGCGTGGCTCGTCGCGAGGTGTGATGATCGAGGCACGAACACGTGCCCGAGCAGCCGCGAGCGCACGGCCGCAAGTGAGGCCGCGCGCTCGGGCGCAGCCCGGTCCAACTCCGGGGCTCTGGGGTTCGCTCGGCCGGCCGCCGGGCGGGCATCGTCCCGCCGGCCTCGAGCCGGCGATCGGCGTCGATTGCGACAGGGGCGCCCACCATGCGACTACGGACTCCACCCCGAGCGTCGCGCCAGAACCGCATAGCGCTGGGCGCGGAAGTCGATCTCCCACCCCGTCGGCACCGCACTGCCGTCGGCGTCGCGTCCTCGCACCGCGGCGACCCACACGAGCTGCCGCAACACGGCGAGCGCGTCTGTACCCGCGGCGCCGGGCTGAGCATCGTGATGCTCGACCGCCAGCAGCTCGGCGTGGGTGAGCACATCCAATGGATCAGGAGCCGAAGCGTCGGGGGCAAGAAACAGCGCGCGCTCGAGCTGACGTCGTTCCATCAGTTCCGGAGTGACGCCGTCGGCGCCCGAGCCGTACAGCAGCATCGCGTTTGCGGCGGACTCCCAGTCCCGGGCTCGCAGGTGGGAGCCGAACGGGCTCGATGGACGGAGCACCCCGACCCCGATCTGGTAGACGAGGCTGCAGACGGCATCGAACTGGTTCTGGCTGAGCGACAGCTCAGAGCCCGTCGACCGCCGGACCGTAGCTGCCGTCGATGTCCTGGTGGAGCAGGTCGCGGGCCGCCGGCTGGGTGATCGCTGGGGTCTCGGCCGACACGCCGTAGGTGTGGCCGTACCCGATCGCCCATGCTCTCGCGACCGTGCGGTAGGGGTGCTCGTTGAATCCCTCGTGGAGGGCGATGAAGCGGAGCCCCGCCTCGCTGATCTTCACCTCAGCCACCGCCTCCGGCCGCCGGGGGGCCCGGTGCCGGCGGCTGCTGCGCTGCCTCCTCCTCCGGCGTGGGTAGGGCCAGGTTCGGGGCGTGCCCGGCGAGCTCCTCGGAGACATCGTCGACCACCTCGCCGGCCACCGCGGCCTCGGGGGTGGGCAGTCGGGCAATCTCCGCCTTGACTGCCGCGCGGACAACGTCCTCGATCTCCGCCAGCGCTCGCGGGTCGTATTGCTGGATCGTGGTCACGGCGGTCCGGCCCTCGCTCACGAGCTGTTGCAGCAGGGCATCGTGCTTGATCTGCGAGTTCGCCTGCACGTAACGACCGATCTGGGTGATGGCCAGGCTGATCAAACCGACCGACGCGCTGATGATCGAGCCCAGCGTGGCCTGGGAGTGATCACCCGTGGCGTACGCAATCACCGCGCAGATCAACCCGGCCAGGGCGACGCCGTACCCAGTCTTGCTGGCGATCCCCACGGGCACGGTTCCTGACCCGCTCCTCGCCGGCGGCGACGGTTGCTGCTGTTGTGACGTGCTCACGGCGTTACCCCCGATTTCATCCTAGGCCGGGCCCTGAGGTTGTGGGCATTTGTCTCGGTCATGAGTCACTGGATCGTGCAGTCCGTCTGTCCGGCCGAGGTGATGCTGATCGTGCCGCCCCACGCGCAGTCGCAGGTCGAGCCGTCGTCGAGCGCGGCGACCTGATCGAGCGTGACGCCCGTCGACCCCGGGGACCAGGGTCCCGCGATCACGGGCTGACAGGTCTGCGGGACGAGCGTTCCGCCCGACGACGCGGCGGCCACCTGCGGATTCGACAGCGAGTTACACATGCCGAAAGGCGGGATGTTCACGTCGGCGATGTCGTCCACTACGCCAGCCGCCGTGCCGGCCGCGACGCTCTCGCCGCTGCCGCTGAACGAGGCGGGCGTCGTGCCCATCGAGCACTGCATGTCGGCTCCGGTGCAAACTAGCTTTCCCATGAGCTGAGGAGGCGCGCCGCGGCCTCGTCGATGGCCTGGCCGGTGGCGTGCTGGTAGTAGGTGAATCCCGGCGACGGGTTGATCTCGAAGCAGTACCAGCGGCCGTCAGGGGTTCGCTTGAGGTCCACGCCGCTGAACACGAGCCCCATCGCGCGCGAGGCCGCGATGCAGCGGTCCGCCACGTCGTCCGGAAGCGAGATGGGACGAAGCGCCGCCGACAGCCCCTGCCAGGCCGCGTACCGGTAGTCCACCGCCTCGGACTCGATCTCGGCGGCGAACACCTCCTCGCCCACCACATGGACCCGGACGTCGGTCCCGCCCACGTATTCCTGGAACTGGGTCGGGCACCAACACACTGCCTCGACCTCGGCCATCTTCGCGTCGGTCAGCTCGCCCACGATGCTGCGCACGCTGCTGATCGATTTGTAGATGACGCGCGAGTGGCGGTCGCGGAACTCGGCCACGGCGTCGGGATCGGTTGTGATCAGGGTGTCGGGCACGAGGAAGCCGTGGCCTTCGAGCTCGCGTGCCTGCAGGGGTTTGGAGGCGTTGAACGACATTGCCGAGGGCCGGTTGACGACGAGCGCGTCCGTCAGCTCCGTCCATTCGGCCAGGACGTCGTCGAGACGCTGGGCCCGCGCCCACTCCGGGCTCTCGCGACCGGCGCGGCGGATCGCCGGCAGCTCGGTGCTCGCGTACGGCCGCACGTACACCGCCGTGCAGTCGCTGAGATCGACCGTCGCCTCGCCCGTGTGCAGGCACGCGGTCACGCGCGCGCCGTCGGACAGCTCGGCGGTGGCCTCGGTGAGCCGCCGCTGGTCGAGCAGCCGCACTCGACAGCCGCGCCGGAGCAGGGCCGCATGGACGTCATCGAGCGGGCCGTCGCCCGTCACTCCCCACAGGACGATCACGACGCGCCGCCCCGCACGCCGGCCACCACCGCCGACACCACGGCCGGGTCGTCGACGTCGACCCAGTAGTCGGCCCCGGCGAACAAAGGCCCCTGTGGATCGGATGCGAAACGCGCCCGGAGCGTCGACACTCCCGCCTCCCGCGCGAGCGCCACCGTGGCGTCCCGCGCCGCCTCGTCGGCGTCCCGCGCGAGCGCCACCGCGACCTCCCGCGTCGCGTCGTCGGTAGCCTCGCTGACCACGCGCCCGGTCACGACCGTGACGGTCAGCGTTCCCTCGACACCCGATCTCGCGGTCCGTATCCCCAACCGCGCCGCCGCGTGCCGCCATCCCTCGTCCGACCAGCTCGGGCCCATCAGGTGGATCGGCGAGGGGCGGTTGAACACCGGGCAGGGCAGCTCCGACAGCCAGGCGGACAGGAACGCGGTCATCTCGCTCGCCACGTAGCCGCGGTCCGCGGCAGCGATGACCCCGAGCTCCCACTCGAACGCGCACGGCAGGCGCACGAGCACCCCCTCGATTGCCTCGGCCGGCACCGTCCGCCCGTCGATCACGGCCGTGCCTCCGCTGCGGCCCGGCGCGTGGCACCAGCCTCGCCGGCAGAGATCCCGGCAGGTGAGCAGCCCCGCCTCGCCCGGCCAGCCCTCGACCAGGCGGCGGGCCGCTCCATCGTCACGACCGGCCAGGACGACGAACACCTCACTCCTCCTCGATGATCTCTCGCCCGACCTCGGGGCGCTCCTCGGACTTGATGAAGGCTTGGCCTTCCGCCTCCTCCGGGCTCGGCTCGTCTGCCCCGGGGCTCAGCTCGCCCGCGAGCTGCCCGGTCTCGGGCGGCTTGGCCTCAGCCGACTTGGCCGCCCCCAGCGGCCGATCGGTGATGACCTTCACCGGCTGATCGGTGACCTTCTCCAGGGCCGCTCGTATCGCCTTGTCCGCGATCGCGGTCTTATCGCGGGTCGGCGCCTTGTCCTGAATCACCGGTTTGTCGCGGTTGGCCTTGTCGCTGATGTCCTTGATGTCCTTGGATTGCGCCTTGCCCACGTAGGTGAACGTGGGCGCGCCGGGCGCCTGGCCGAGGCGGGTGAGCACGGTCACCGGGACCGCCCCGTTGCCCGCCGGTGCCGTTGCCATCAGCTGCGTGTCGCTCTGGACCGAGAACCCGCTCGCCGCCACCGGGCCAAAGTCGACCTGACTGGCCCCAGCGGCCTGGAACCCGAGGCCGGTGACCGTGACCACGGTGCCTCCGCCCTGCGGCCCGGAGGATGGATTGACGGCGTTCGTCTGGGCCCAGGCGAACTGCGCCGCGGCGCTCGACGGCGACGGCCCCAGCGGGGTGATGAGGGTGATGTTGACCAAACCGCTGCCGGCCGGGCTGGTCACCGTGATCTCGGTGTCGCTAACCACACTCACGCCCGTGCTCGCCTCGCTGCCAAAGTTGACCCCGGTCGCCCCGGTGAATCCGCTGCCGGTGATGGTCACGACGTCGCCGCCCGTCGGCGCGCCGATGGCCGGGCTGACGCCCGTGACGCCGACGTAGCCGAAGCGATCCTCGGCGCCAACGACAGACACGCCGCCGGCCGTGACCACCCGCAGGTCCACGGCGCCGCTGCCGGCGGGGCTGACAACCGTGAGCTGGGTGTCGTCCTCCACCGAAAGTCCGGTCCCAGGATTGCTGTCCGGACCGAAGTAGACCGTGCTCGCCCCGGTGAAGCCGGTGCCCGTCACCGTCACGAGCGTGCCGCCGCTCGGAGGCCCGGTGGCCGGGCTAACCCCGGTCACCACGGGCGTTGGCAGCTTGACGTTGGTCAGCACGGCGTTGGTGAGCGTGACCAGGTTCCAGAACTGCGGCACCTGGCTCGCCGCTGTCGCGGAGCCGTCGACTGCCCAGGTCACGATGGCCAGCGGGCAGATCCAGGTCTGCGGTCCGTCTGGGGGTTGGCCGCCGGTCAGGTACCGGGCCGGATAGACGCTGGTGGGGGCGCTCGGTCGCACGGCGAAGCTCCAGTAGTCGCCGACGTGGAAGCTGCCGTTGTCGGAGGTGAGCGTCACTTCGATGCCGGTGCCATCGAGCGCGTAGGTGGCGGTCTTGCTCGGCTGGAGGTGGGCCAGCCCCGATTTCAGCCCGGGGACGACGTGCAGCGGGGTCGGCTCGAGCGGCCGCGGCACGCGGGACAGGATCGCTGCCGGCGCCGTGGCCACCGTCGCCGGCGCCGCCGTGTTCTGCCACACGCGTAGGTACAGCTGCGGGGTCGCCTCATAGCCGAAGCGATCGTCCGGGTTCGGGGTCGAGGTGGCCTCCGCGGTGATGACCGTGATGTCCACCGTCCCGCCGCCGGGTGGACTCGTGACGGTGAGCTGCGTGTCGCTCTGCACCGTGAGTCCCGTGCCCGCCGAGGCGCCGAAGTTGACCGCGGTGGCGCCCGTGAAGCCGTTGCCCGAGACGGTGACCACGGTGCCTCCCGACGGCGGGCCGCTGGTGGGGAACACGCTCGTCACCTGGAGCTGGTACGTGAACTCGTCCGCGGCGATGGCCGGGGAGATGCCCGCGGGCGTGATGACCGTTACGTCCACCGGCCCGCTGGCGCCGTTCGGCGCCGCCGGACTCGTCACCGTCAGTTCGGTGTCGCTGAGCACCGACAGTCCCGTGCCCGGCTCGCTGCCGAAGTCGACGGCGGTGGCGCCGGTGAAGCCGCTGCCGGTCACGGTGACCACCGTGCCCCCGCGCAGTCCGCCGTTGGCCGGTCTGATGCCGGTCACCTGGGGCGGCGGGGACTGCTCGTAGGTGAACTGCACTCCTGTGGGGGATGTGCCGAGCGGCGTGACCACGTTGACGTCGACGGCGCCCGCGGCGCCGGGTGGGCTGAACACGCTCAGGTGCGAGTCGTCCTCGATGACGAGGCCGATGCCTGGGTTGGCGCCGAAATTTGTCGTCGTGGTGCCGGTGAAGCCCGTGCCGGTGACGGTCACGAGCGTGCCGCCGCCGAGGACGCCCGAGGGCGGGCTGACGGCGGTGACGGTCGGCGCGGAGGGCTGGGTGTAGGTGAACTGGGGGCCCGCCGGGGATGTGCCGAGCGGCGTGACGACGGTGACCTCGACGGCACCCGCGGCCGCGGCCGGACTGGCCACCGTGAGCTGGGTGTCACTCTGCACGAGCAGACCCGAGCCCGGGTTGTTGGGGCCGAAGTTGACCTGGGTGGCCCCCGTGAAGCCGGAACCGGTCACCGTCACCGGCGTGCCTCCCGAGGTTGTGCCCACGGCTGGGGTCAGCGACGTGACCTGGGGGCCGGCGGGCCCGGTGGACGGCGTCGGCGGCAGAAAGTCGCCGGGTGGCCCGCCCTCGATGACCAGCGTCATCGTCGTCGGGTCGTAGGCCGTGGTCACCGAGGTGACGAACCCAGTCGAGGCGGCGACGTAGTCGGTGGGCGAGAGCTGCATCGCGTCGCGCAACAGCTCCACGGCCTGGCCGGCCACCGGGTAGTGATAGGGGTCGACGGGCGGCGTCGCCAGCGTCAGCGCGGTGGTGTTCGTGCTCGCGTCATACGTGGCGGTGACCCGGTACAGGTTCGAACCGTTGTCGAAGCCCCAGACGATCGTCGGGGTGTCGCTGCTGTCGAGACTTGCCACCTGAACCCGGATGAGCTGGTTCTCAGCCCCGAGGTAGCCGGCCGCGCCACTCGCCGCAGCGGCGCCGGCCCCGGCCGAGACGCCGCCCACGCCCGACGGACCGCCGGCGAACGTGACCTGCAACCGGGTGCGCGAGAACAGGCGCATGAGCGTCGTGTCGAGCGCCACGCCGGCGAACGCGCCGGCGGGCGCCGCCGCGGTGAGCTGGCTCCACCAGTCGTCTGTGGCGTCGGCGATCGTCTGGCGCACGAAGTGCTGGATCAAGCGCCGGCGCTGCATGGTGTCGGGGCCCCCGAGCGCGACGTCGGCGAGCTCGGGGTCCTCGACGGCGGAGACCTCTTGCGCGAATGCGAGCAGATAGACGAGCTCAAACGCGACCACCGTGCGCCCGGGTGGAACCGGCACGCCCGGGGGCGTCACCCACAGAGGATCGGTCGAGGAGTCGAGCCACTCCGCCTGAGTGCTGTAGGTGACGGGCGCGTCGAGGTCGAAGCGCTCACCGCCGACGTAGAGGGCGCCGGCGCCGATCGTCAGGTCGCCGGGCACCGATGCGGCGGGGGCGTTCGCCTGGGGGACGCCGGTCACGACGTAACCGGCCGCGGGCGAGTTCGGGGTGCCGATCGGCCCCACGAAGTCGAGCGTGAGCAGGCGGTCGCGCTCCTCGTCGATGGCCGCCGCCTCGTTCCAGTCGGCCTCGAGCGTCACACGTCCCTGCTGAGCGATGAGACCGCGCCACTTGCGGTTCGGGTCGTAGCTCAGTCGTGCACGGTCACTGGCCATGACCGGCCCCCCTTCCCGCCCCGTCGGGGCGCTGATCATGTGACATGGACGATCACGGGCGCGAGCCCCAAAGGCATGAATTCGGTGAACTTGACGAGCAGCCCCTGCTCCTTGACTGCGGCCAGCTCGGCGCAGAACGCCCCCATCTCGGAGCCGTTCTCCGCCCCGGTGACGATGGAGTGGGTGGCGCCCGTGCCGTCGGCGACGATGGCCGCGTCAGCGGGCTCGAGCAGCTGCGCGTACCCCGGACTGCCGAGCGCGGTGGTGGTGAAGATCGGCGCCCGGGCCGGGATCGCCGCTGACTCGTAGGGCTGCGGGATGACGCTCCCGGCGGCGTAGGCGGTGAAGCGCACGCAGCCGTCGGCGACCGCGTCCACCGTGGTGAAATCGTGCAGGATCGAGTCGCTCGAGGAGAGCCGGCTGGCGCTCACCCGGCCGAGCACCGTGACCCGTGAGAGCTGCACCTGCGCGTTGGCAACCGCAATCGCCGCCGGGCCGAGCGCGATCGGGAAAGCGTCCTCGAGCAGGCCCCGGTTGAGCGCCTCGCGGTGGGCAGCGTCCAGCGTGGAGGCGCCCGCGAGCGCGAGCGTCTCCGGGCTCAGCGGCACCCCGTCGAACAGGCCGGGGTTGTAGATGCTCGGACCGACGATCAGCGTGTCGAGCGCGTTGATGATGGCGAGCGGCACGCCCGACTGCTGGACGGCCGGCGTAGCCGAGAGGAACGCCTCGAGGGCGGTCGCGAGCCCGGGGATCGCCGCCAGCACGGCCGCCGAGACCGGGTACACCGGAGCGGTGGGGCCACCGGTCGCCTGACCCGAGAGGAGCCCCTCGGCGAGCATGACCGGGTCGTAGACCACCGTGCCCGAGCTCTCGGGCAGCCCCTGGACGATGCTGTCGCTGATCGTCAGCGTCTGCACCATCCCGCCGAGCCGCGTGCGGATCGGGCCGAGGATCGAGTGGTCCACGGCGAGCTGGTCGATCCCTGACGCAACCCCGGTGGCGTCGGGATCGGCCTCGATGAACAACCGGGTCGGTGCCAGCGGCGTACCGTCGACCGCCGACAGAAGCGGCGGCGACCCGGGACCGGCGGTGCCGGGATCGAAGGTGCAGCCTGTGATACGGATGGCGTCAAACGCGCCGCGCAGCACGATGTCGCAGCCGGACACGGTGAGGCCGTCGAGGACAAGCTCGGCGCCCGGGCCGCCGGTGAAGACCCATGGCGGGCCTCCGACCGGACCGGTGGGCCGCAGGACGGGGCGCTGCACCGCGCCGGCCCGCACGAGCAGGGACACGATCCCCGCTGGCGCGGCGCCCAGCGCGGGGTAGGTGAGCGAGTCCGCGACCGTGATGGTCGCCGTGGCCCCGGCCGCTCCGAGCGCGCTATCCAAGCCACTCCCGCCCCGCACGACCGTCTCCGTCCCGACGACCCCTGGCGGGTCGCCGAGCAGGGCGCGGTTGTACGGTCCGGCCCCGATCGTGCCGGCGAAGCCGTACTGGTAGTCGACCTGCGGCGGTCCTCCCGTCGCGTCCGCGACAGCGAACCGGCCGCGCTCCGGCCACACCGACGTCACCGAAGCTCCGTCCACGCTCCAGCTCGGAGCCACCTGGGCATCGGGGTAGGGCGCCCGCAACGGAGGCGGTGGGTCCGCGCCGGTGTCGCTGAGCGCTGCCGCGAGCGACTCGGTCACGGGTCCGGGAACCTGCCACTCGCGCCGCGGCGTCCACGCGGCCGAGAAGTCGTCGACCGGCGATGGCGCCGGGAGGAACAGCTGGATCTCGCGCCCCGTGGGGTCGAACGTGTACTGGTTGGGCGCGCCGGCGACAGCCACCGGAGTCCCGCCCACCACCGCAAAGCTGCGCAGCCGCCACAGGAACACCAGCAGCTTCGGGATGCCGAAGTGACCGACTCCGCCCTGCCCCCGCCGCACGTCGGCGGCGTGGAAGCTCTCGTCGAACGGCGTGTCCGCGAGCGCCGCCCCGTGGCTCGAGCGCAGATCGGCGAACCCGCCCATCGGGGTGCCGGTCAGAAGCCCGGTCAACCCCTCGGTCGCTCCGAGCGCAGGGTCGAGCCCGTGTCGCGCACGGGCCAGCCGTCGGAAGCCCTCCACCGCGTGAGCCGTCCACCCGGTGACATCTCCGGCCAGCTCCTCGAGGACCTGGAGCGTGCCCTTGTGCCGGCGGTAGTGAATCGTCTTGGCGACGTCGAGGCGCTGGGAGCGCGAATCGAGGTTGTTGACCAGGTTGGTGGCCAGGAGATCGCCCATGTAGGGGATCGCCCACTCCTCGCAGGTCTCGATGGCCTGGTCGGCCCACAGGCGGTCGATGCTCCGGCGCACGACCGCGACCTCCGCCCCGATGCGCGCGAGCAGCTCGCTCAGCGGCCCGGGAGCGTCGAGCGTGACCGCGTCCGCGTTTCGGTACACGGCGGGCAGGAGCTGCCACAGGCGCGCGGTGTAGTAGGCCTCGAGGCCGTCGTCGAGCTCAACCACCGGCCTGCACTCCGTTGATGGTCAGGTTGTCGACCGAGAGCACGAAGAAGCCGTCCGGACCGGGATCGAAGACCTCGTCCTCGCTGCTGAGCACGAGCAGTTCGTGCACGGCGAGCACGCCCGGCACCATGAGCGCGGCCGAGGCCGCACTGCGGTACAGAGGCGCGCCAATGCCCATCCGCGCGGGGCTGAACAGTCCGGCCACCGGGTCGGAGAGCGCCGCCGTGGCCGCGGCCACGACCGCGGCCACCTCGCGATCGGCGGCCACGAGCAGCGAGCACGACACCCCGATCTCCTGCGGCTGCGCTGGCAGCACCGCGACGGGGCGGTTCGGGTCCTCGGCGGACGCCAGGGCAGTCGCCGCGGCGGTGACAGCGGCGTCATCGTCCCCGACGTAGACCGTCACGAGCGCCCGCTGGGCGGCGCTCGCGAACGTCCACTGCGCGGCGGCGCGTGCCACCCCCGGAGCGCGAGCGGCGATCTGCTGGAAGTCGGCGGCCGAGATGGCGCGGCCGAAGGTCGACACGCTGGCGGGCGCGTCGCCGCGCACGTCGTCGGGAGATTGCGGATCGGCGCCGCCCGAGACCGCCACCGGGTTCTGGATCGAGGCCAGGTTGGGCTGGGGGTGCATGATCGTGGTCAGCCGACCGGCCGGGGGTGCGGCGGCTCCCGAGCCGTAGCGGTACGTGGCCACGACGTTCCCGCTGCCGGTGGGCAGGCGGGCGCCGTTGACGCCGTCGCCGAAGGTCACGCCGGTCACGCTGGCGTCCGCGGATCGCGAGATCACGTAGACCCGGGCGGTCGGTTGCTGGGCGTAGAAGCTGTCGACCTCCCGCCAGGCCACGCCGTCGACGTACACCGACAACGTGCTCACCGGCTGCTCGGTCGTGCCGAGGTAGGTGAGCGGGCCCTTGGCCAGGGTGAACGACTGGCCGGCCAGAGCCCCGTTCCCGCTCCCCAGGACCTCGTCGGTGACCGTGACGCCGCGAGACACCGGCACGACGTCGAGCATGAGCTGCAGGGGAGCCGCGAGCGGAGCCGCCGGCGCCGCCGGTGGGGTGCCCGCGCCCACCACGGTGAGCTCGGCCTCGTCGCCCGCGGCGCTCGCCGCGGTGACGGTCACGGGCACGCCGGCGCCGGTCGCGTCCTGGAGCAGGGCAACGGCACCGACCGGTGGCGCGGAGGCGCTCGGAACGAGGATCTTCGCCGGGAGACCACCGATCGAGGTGGGCGGGAAGCCGATGATCGTGCCCACGTCGCGGAAGCCGAAATGGGCGGTGATCGCGCCGAACTGCTGGAGCCAGGCCATGTAATTGAGGATCCAGCCGCTGTACAACCACAGGGTGAGGCTGAGCTGGGTGTGGACGACCGGGATGTCGGGCGTCGTGCTGGTGACGGACGTGCTCGCGCCGGGCGCTGGACCCTCATGTCCCGGAGTCGGATAGCTGACCGTGCCCAGGCCGTCCGCAGCCCGGCTCACGGACGCGAGCACGCCTCCGACCGTGGGGTGGCGCAGCAGCACGAGGTCGCCGGCGGCGATCGCGCGCACGACGGCCGACAGATGCACTGCACCTTGGTCGACGTTCGTGCCGAAGGAGACGCTGATCGGCGACCCTCCCTGCGAGCCGCCGCCCTGATTCCACACCGAGGCCGTGCCCGTCGGACGCAGCAGCCGGTAGCCGGTGGCGTCCGGCAGCATGTGTGCGAGCACATAGAGCCAGAAGATCGACTGCCAGCCGGCCCCGGAGGTGGACAGCGTCACCACCGTGTTCTCGGCTCCGGTCGAGGGATCGACCGCAGGCGCCAACGCGGCCACCGTCACCAGCACCCAGGTGTCGGTCGTGCCGGCGAAGTTCCGGTCGACCAGCAGCAGCTCGTCGCCGAGCTTCACGCCGCTGACGCGGCCGGAGAGGAGCAGATCGACGGTGCCGTCGGCACGCGGAGAGAGCGTCGTGTGGGCCGGTAGCCGGACCGGAAGGTTCGACGGACCGGAGAAGCTCGCGGTCGTGTCGACCTCGAAGGTCTGCGACGGGACCCCGGGCGTGGCCACGCTGGACAGCCGCATCCCGGCCGGGAGCACGAGCGGCTCGGTCGGATGAGCGGGCCGGCGCACCGCGGCCACGGGTCCGGTCGCGGCGAGGCCCGGGCCCGGACGGTACCCGAGCAGCCCCACTAGGTCGGCGACGCTCTGTGGCCGTGTCGCCGTGCGCAGGTAGGTCTCGTTGGCCGCGCGCTCGTTGTAGAAGCTCAAGATGTCGCCGAGGTAGGCCCACCACTCGAGGATCTGCAGTCCCAGGTCGCCCTCGGCCGGGCGCCAGCCGCCGATCGCCTGCTCGCTCGGGCGTGGTTGGAGCAGCCGGCGGCGGAAGGCCCCGAAGTCCTCCCGGCGATAGGCGAGTGTCGGCGTGCTCATTTCGACCCCACCACGGTCACCTGCAGCGAGCCTGCCTCGGGCCGGCTGGGATCGTTCTCGACCCGCAGGATCTGATCGGCGGCGAAGCTGAGCGTCTCCCGGAGGGGCACCCAGTTCGGGACGAGGCCACGCTGGCGGAACTGCAGCTCCGAGACGCCCTCGACGCCCGTGCAGGCCTGGACCGCGCTCAGCAGCGCGCTCGACTCGAGCGGGGTGCCGAAGCTCCAGCGCGAGCGGTCGAAGAACCCGACCGTGCCGTCGGGCAGCGATCCGGGCTGCAGCCGCGTGAGCACCGCGTCGGCGACATCGCTGGCGAAGGCCGTCGCCGCCCCCTGCACGACGATCCGGAGGTCGATCGACACGTACCGAGGCGCGCGGACGTAGCTCTCGTATCCGGCCAGTCGCTGGCGGTCGAGCAGCTCGGTGAGCGCCTGAAGCTGCGCGCTGGTGGGCTCGTCGCCGGTGGTCGGATCGACGCTCGTCTCGACGGTCAGCCAGCTCCCGGTCCAGCGGAACGTCGTCCCGGCCTGCTGGACCCCGGCGAGCGACGCCGCCGCGGCCTCGTAGTCGCCCGCGCGGACGGCGGGGCGCAGGCCGGCCCGGAAGCGCTGAGGCGCGCTCGTGCGCACCTGCGCGATCGTCTCCGCCTCGGCCCCGCCGGTCGCCGCAAACGGGTTCGTGCACGACTTGACCACTCCGCCCTGAGGCTGGCCGGGCGCCGCGTTGACGATCGTGTCGGCGGGGACATTGCCGACCGACCCGCCGCCGACGCGGTAGACGACCTCGAAGGAGGCGCCGCCGACGGGCACCGCGCCGAACGTGCCGTCACCGAAGCGGATCGTGGTGCCGTCGTCGCCGTCGTAGTCGTACCAGGTCGTGGCGCCGGAGCTCAGCACCGGCGAATACCGCTCCGGGGTGAGCGTGAAGGCCGGATCGGCAGGGCCGGCGTCGAGCAGCCAGCGCTGAAACGCCCACGCCCTGGCGTCAGCGGTGGGATCACTGGGCGGCGGAAGCTCGCTGAGCTGGATCTCGGGCCGCACCGCGACGGGGCTGAACTCCTCGACGGCACCTTTGGCCAGCCAGGCCAGCGGTGCGCCGACGAGGCAGTAGCGGTAGTCGGGCCGCGGGTCGGAGGGCGTCGAGCCCGCGCCGAGCCGCACGACGACGGGGCCGGACGGCGGTGAGCCGGCCTCGGGGATCGTGAACTGCTCGCTCTGGCGGACCCCCTGGACGACCGGCGCGATGTTGCCCGCGACGGCGGTCGCCGACAGGTCGTGCGCCAGGGTCGTCGGCGCCTGCAGGAGGATCCGGGTCAGCTTGACGCCGCGCAGTGGATCCTCGGTCTCCTCCGTGTCGGCGACCGTGACGAGCTCCCGCAGCGGCGCCGACGTGCCCTTGCTCGAGGCGGAATCGAGCAGCAGCTGCTGGCCTGGGTAGAGGCCGACTGCGGAGGCGGCGACGTCGATCTCGGTCGATCCCGCCGGCAGGACCTGCACGCTCTCATCGAAGATGAACGGAGGCAGGTTCTCGCGGTTCCAGCGTGTGTCGACGGTGGCCCAGGGAGGCGTGACTCCCGCCGCTGGGCCGCCCAGGCCGGTCTGCGGAGCCTCGACCTCGAATTCCACGATCGACCCGTCGGCGCCGAGTGCGCGGAACCGCAGCGGGGTGTCGATCGTCCAGGCCGTCCCCGACGGCGGCGGGTTGACCTCGAGCTGGAGCACGGTGGTGGCGACTGTCGCCGGGGTCGGCTCGTAGTCGACCAGGCGGGCGTGGCGGAGCACGGACACGCGCTGGGTGGCCGTGGCCAGCGTCGACTCCGCGGCCACCCGATCCTGGTAGTAGCTGAGCTCGTCGGCCATGGCGGCGAGCAGCTCCATGAGCACCACGCCGACGTCGGCCTCCGACCGCTCCACCCAGGCGCGGTAGCGCTGGGCGGAGAACTCTGATAGGGCCCGACGGAAGCTTCCGAAGTCCTTGGCCAGATAGTCGATCGGCACCCGCGGTGACGGTGGCTCAGGACTGGTCGGAGCGGGGCGGGCACAGTCCTGCGCGGGGCCGGTGGTGGTGTGAAAGCGGAAGTCGGCGTGGTCGAAGAACGCATCGAGCTTCGAGCTGGCCACCGTGAGCTGGTAGGTCGAGAAGTCGCCCGGCGCCGCCACCGTCAGGCTGAGCACGGGGCGCCCGAGGCCGTCCGCGCTCCAAGCCGTGCTCTCATCCACAGGCAGCACGGGCACGCTCGTGATCACCTCGCCGCCGGTGATCGTCACCGCCGGTCGTGCCGAGGCTCCCCTTGAGGCCGACCGAGTTGATGAAGTGCACCTGGAGCTGGGTCTGGCTCGGCGCCACGTCGACGAAGTCGACGCCGTTGAGCGTATGACTGGCCGCGAGGAGCTGGCGCCGGTCGAGCTGGGCCGCGCCGATGCTCACTCGAGCACCACCATCGAGGACTGGGTGGCCTGCGTCTCGACCACGGTGTAGGTGACCGTCACCTCGATCGTGCCGGGCTCGCCGCCGGCGGCGCCGCCGACGACGATCACGTCGATGACGTTGACGATCCCGGCCAGCCATTGGCCGAGGCCCTGCATGACCCGGAGCTTGACCGTCGCCGCCAGGGCGTCGGAGTTCGGGGCGAAGACGAGCGCGCGCAGGCCGCACCCGAACTGGGGAAGATCGGCACGCTCACCCGGCGTGGTGAGCAGGAGCTGCTGGACCATCTGATCGACATGGGCGGCATAGGCGATCTGAGCCGTCTGCTGCGAGGTCGGGTCGATCCGGAACGGGAACGCGTAGTCCTGGCGCACGACGCTCACGACTGCACCTCCAGAGCGCCGTCGTTGATCGAGACGCTGGAGCTGCTGACCACGACCGAGCAGGACGAGTTACTCAGCGTGATCCCCGAGCTGTCCAGGGTGACCGTGTTTCCGTTCGGGTCGCTGATCGTGATCGAGCTCTGTCCGTCGTCGAGCTTGATCTCGTGCGGGGCCGCGGTCACGAGCACTTTGACGTCGGCCGCGGCGTCGGCGGGGAATTCGCCCTCACGCCAGTACGCGCCCACCCAGATGGGGAACGACACATCCCCGCCTTCGAACTCGATCCACACCCCGCTGCCGGTCTCGGGCAGGAACGCAAAGCCCACGTTTGGCCCCGCGTAGGGCACGCACGGCATGCACCAGGCGGAGTCGGCCTCGCCCAGCACCGCCGGCACCTTGGCCTTGATCCGCATGGTCGAGGCGTCGACGTCGGAGACGATGCCGCGGTACTTGCCGTAGTAGCGCGTGCGCACGCGCTCGAGCAGATCCTGGAGGCCGCGCTCATTTCCGGGGCTCACAACGACGCTCCCAAGGCGCCGGCCAGCGCGCCCGCGAGGCCGCTGCCGTTCGCGGCCGGCCCGACGGCGTTGCGGACGAGGGTGAAGCTCATCGTCCACGTGTCGGGCACGAACGTGTGGCGAACGCTCCACACCAGCCACGTGCCGGACTGCAGGCTGCCCGCGCCCTCGATCGTGACCAGATCGCCGGCGCGCAGGATTGTGCCCAGCCGGTCGGCATCGGCGTCTCCGGTGCACCGCGCGAAGAAGCCGCTGTCCTTGAGCACCGCGGCGGTGCGCTGATCGAGGTCGGAGACATCGGCGGGCGCGGTCAGCAGCAGCGAGGAGGACTGCCCGAGGTAGGTGGGGTAGTCGCGGTCGTCGAGCGGGCCCAGTCCGCTGTCGTCGGCAGTCATGTCGGTGCCGGTGTCGGAGGACTGGGTGAGGTCGACCTGGCTTGCATTCGACCTCCGTCGGACGCATCACGTCCCAGTCGAACACGAGTGAATCGACCGTCCAGCTGTTGGGGTCGATGAGTGAGATCGTCGTCGCGGGCGGAGCCGCTGAGGCCGGGGACGACGAAGTACCCGGTGCGATCCCCGGCGGTGTCGGTGCAGGCGACCCGGCACACCTTGCCGGCGCGGCCGCGCCAGCCCGCGCAGGAACTGCAGGTCGGTCCCGCGCTGGAACAGCGTGTGGCCATCCGGCGTGTGGCTCGGGGAGTCGTTGTCGGTGTTGCCGTCGGCGGGCGTGAACCCGTAGGTGGCAAAGATCGCGTTGGCGATCTCGCCGTCGGTCTGCCCCGACCACTCGACGATGCTGTCGTCGAGGTTCATGAGCCACGAGGCGTCGTGGGCCCACACCTCGAGCGTCGACGCGCTCCCGGTGCGGTCGAGCCGCAGTCGCCAGGACAGGGCATAGCCGTCGAACACGCACTGGGGTGTTGCTCCCTGCGCACCTGCGGTCACCGTCAGCGTGACGTTGGTCAGCGGTTCGAAGGTCCCGTCACCGACGAACTGCAGGTCGCCCGCCGACGTCGGGTTGGTCGGCACCCGGAGCAGAAGCGCCCCCGGCTCGTCGGCGCTCTCCTCGACCTCGAGCCGGCTGATGGCCGTGTAGAAAGAGTCCGGCAGCGGCGTGCCGTCGAGCGCGAGCTGAATCGACACGCTCATGTCTTCGCCCCCTGGGGGATCCCGATCAGGTCGCGCGCGGCGAGCGCCGCCGGGAGCATCGCGTTGCCGGCATCGCACAGCCGCCAGAACGCCGGTCGGCGCATTGAGGTACTGCACGGCGACGAGGTCGAGCCGCTGGCCCCCGGCGGCGGGGTGGTAGCCGATGATCGGAGCCGGCGCCGGTGTGGGCGGGGTCACGGCGGTGACCTGCGTGCCGTCGGCGAGCGTGACGAGATACGTGGGCTGGGCGGCGTAGCGGCTGTCGGGTGTGAACATGGCCTAGCTAGTGCGGGCAGCATCCCGATGATCGATTCAGCTGCGTTGGCGAGGTTGGCCGCCGCAAGCGCCTGCCTCAAGGTGAGCGTGTACGTGTAGGCGACCGTGGCCAGGTTGCCCAGGACGTCGTTGCCGGCGGATGCGGCATTGAGCTCGGCGGGAGTGAGGACCCGGAGGCTGACCTGCGCCTCGGCATGGGTCGGGTTGAGCACCGTGTCGTAGAGCTTTCGGTGATCGTCAGGCCGGTCATGCGGACGGGCACGATCCGCCCCGGCCCCCAGATGAACAGCGTCACCGGCATGACCGACTGCGGCACGGAGCGGGTGGGACCGGAACTCGTCCCCGTGCTGGCGAGCCGGACGGCGGCCGACACCGCCCCGATCAGCCCGCCGGTCGGACTGGTCGGGTACAGCAGCATTTCCAGGGCGGCGAGGCGGCTGTAGATCCCGCTGACCTCGGCGATCGCCGCTGTCGGCGAGCTCCCGTCCGCGATCTCGTCGGCCGCGTCCATGGCGAGCGTGAAGGAGAACGTCTCCCCGGGCATGCCCTTGACCGCGAGTGGATTGTTCGCCTCGGCCCCCGCCGTGCTGTCCGGCTGCGGCTGGGACCATGCGTGGGACATGGTCTCCGGGTTGTACTGAAAGACGATGACGTTGGGCAGGGGCACCGGGAGGAAGGTGGGCATGAACTCCACCAGGGCCCCCTTGAGGACGAATCCGCTCATCTGATCGTCTCCTGGCTCGCTTCCCCGGCGGCGCTCCGGGATTCCAGCGCGCGGGCGATGGCCTCGACCACGCGCTCGGCCAGCAGCTGCGGCGGTGGTGCCTCGAGGTCGGCGGCGTCGACCTCGACGCCCAGAGCGTCGATGCGTGCGAGCCCGCGCAACCGCGGCCCGAAGGCGGCGAGCCCCTCGGCCACCAGCTGTGCCAGGCTGCGGGCCGCGGCCTCGTCGAGGCCCGCCACGCTCAGCGCCAGCCGGTCGACGTGGAGGTCGTAGAGGGCGGGGCCGGGGGGTGCGGAGGCGGCGGTCATGGAGCTTCTCGCTGAGTGGATCGGAGCACGACGCCCTGCTTCTCGAGCTCGCGCGCGGCGGCCGCCAGGACGTGGCGCTGGCTGATCAACGCCTGGTCGTGGCGGGCCAGGTGGGCCGCGGCGAGCGCCGCGGACTTGATCCCGGCCCCCGTCAGGTCGAGGTCACGCGCCGAGCCCGGCCCAGTCGAGCGCCTCGGTGAGGGGGCGGCCTTCGGAGTCGTGCGCGCCTTCGAGCGCGATCCGCCACAGGCGCTCGCGCTCGTCCGGGCTCGGGGGCGCGAAGTCGACGATGAAGCGCAGTCGGCGGACGAAGGCGGTGTCCAGGTCGCCCTTGCGGTTCGTGGCCAGGATCGGCCACCCCGTCGAAGCGCTCCATGCGCTGAAGCAGGTAATCGATCTCGATGTTGGCGTAGCGGTCGTGCGCGTCGCTGACCTGGCTGCGCTTGCCGAACAATGCGTCGGCCTCGTCGAACAGCAGCAGGATGGGTGCTCGCTCGCTGACGTCGAACAGCTGCCGGAGGTGCTTCTCGGTCTCGCCGATGTACTTGTTGACCACGCCCGCCAGGTCGATCCGGAGCAGCTCCAGGCCGAGCGAGCGGGCGATCACCTGGGCGGCCATCGTCTTTCCGGTGCCGCTGGCGCCCGAGAACAGGGCGGTCACCCCGCGCCCGAGCGAGGTGAGGCGGGCGAAGCCCCAGGTGTCGAGCACCTCGCCGCGGTCGCGTGCCTGGTCCTCGAACTCGTGGAGGTGGGCCAGCGTGCGCGGCGCAAGCACGAGGTCGCTCCACGTGTAGGGCAGGGGAAGCGGGCTGACCAGCTCGGGGATGGGGGAGGTCAGAAGGCGCCGGCAGACCTCGGCGACCTCCTGCTCGCCGGCGGCTCGCCACCCGCGCGGCGGCGGCGATCTCGCCCGGTCGCAGCGCCCACTCGGTCACGGCCGCCGGCACCGGCAGCTCGGATAGCGAGGACCACAGCTCGATGCGCTCGTGGCGGCCGATCGCTCGGCAATGCACCGAGCGCCGGATCGTGGCCGCGATCCCGCCCTCGCGCACGGGTGCCTCCACGCACGTGAACGCCAGAGGCGCCGACGGGATGGCCGCCCACTGCTCCGGCGTGAGGCCTCGGCGCGCCCCGCGCCAGGCGATCACGGCGCCCTCGAGCCTGGCACGGCGGGCCTCGCGGTCGCGATCTGACCAGCGAAGTCGGCGCTCCGCAGGACGTCGGCCAGCGTCCACCGCGAGGAGCGGGACGCCGAGCAGCGCGGCCACCTTGACGGCCAGCGTCGTCCGGCCCGCGCCGGGAGCGTCCGACGAGCTCGATCTCGAGCGGAGCGCCGATTCGTGTCGTTGTGGCCGAGCGCGCGAGCGAAGGCTACGATCTCGTCCAGCGCGCGGCCGTGCAGCACCGGCTCGCCGAGAGCCGCCACGAGGCGACCGATCGTCCCCGCCGACCAGTCGGCCAGTGTCCTGGCCGCCGCGGTCTGGGTCGCGGCCGTGGCCTCGCGTCGCCTGCCCGCGCGCGGCCCTCCGTCGAGCGCGCGCAGCACGAGCGCGTCGAGCCGCCAGCCGGTCGTAGCGGCGAAGGCATCCGGTCCGTCGTGCAGGGGCTCGGCCACGCGCCAGCGCACGAGCGCGGAGTCCGGTCCCGGCCGCGCCTCGCCCTCAAGCTCGAACAGCGCAGCGGCGAGCGCCGGCGTCGGATCGCTCGGCTTCGGCCAGGTCGGCCAGATAGCCGAACACCCGTCGCAGCGGCGGATCGACCGCCGCCGACAGCGTGAGGACGAGCAGCGCCGAGTCGAAGCGCGACAGGCCGAGGCGGGCGGCCAGGTGCTCGAGGCGGGCGTCCGGTGGGCGCCGGGCCAACGCCGCCAGCCGCGCGGTCAGATCGGCCGCGCGCTCGTCCTCGGCCAGGAACCGGCGCTCGCTCTCGCGGACCGCGTCGGGCGCCTGCAGCGCGCGGTCGACCTCGCTGTGGGTGATCGCGAGGACCTGCTCGTCCTCGTAGTGGTGCTCGAGCCACAGGTGGCGCAGCCAGAGGACGCGCCGGGCGGCGCGCAGCCGGACCTCTTCGAGCCACGCAGGCTCGGCGGGCCCCGGGAGGCGGTGCGGGACCGGGGTGGCGATCCGCGCTGCCGGTCTTGGCGATCACAGCCTCACCCACAGGGCCGGATCGGACTCGATCCCGCGCACGCGGACGCGCACCGGCAGCGACGGTCCCTGCCACGCCGGCCGGCGGAGCGAACTCGAACGAGGTCTCCGTCGCGGCGACGCTGACCTGGCCGGCGCTCGGCGTGCCCGCGGTCTCGGTCAGCGCGGTGGTGCCGACGAGCACCTCGGTCTCGCCGACGAGAAAGCCGCGCCCGTTGACCGTGTAGGTGGCGGCCCCGCTCAGCACCGGACCGCCCGTCGTGTCCACGAACGCGGCCACGCTCAGCGGGGTGGCGTCGCTGCGCGTGGCTCCGGGCGACCCCAGCGCTCCGCTGCCGACGCGCAGCTGGTGGACGCCCGGGTCGGGGCTGCCCGTCGGAGGGTTACCGGCGGCCGTCGGCAGGCTGAGCACGAACCGGGCCGGCGCGGAGTCGGAGCTCACCTCCCACGCGGTGACGTCGACCTCGGCTCCACTAGGAGGAAGCAGGTAGACGTGGTCGGACACCCCCGTCGTACCGAAGTTCGTGCCGGCGACCGTCACCACGTGACCCGAGGCCACCGAAGCCGGCGACCGCGTGAACGTCACCGTGGAGCCGTCGGGCGCCACGTAGGAGTCCTCGCGGGTCGTCCCGAGCACAATCGGGTACCCGTCGGGGGTTCCGGGAGGAGGGGCCAGCAACGACGGGGCCGACAGGGCCAGGGACAGGGCGGTCGGGTGCGGAGCCGGGGGCGGCATCGCGTCAGGCTCGATGAACGCGACCGCGGCGCGGAACACGACCGACATCCGCAACGGTGCCGTGGTCGCCTGCCAGAGCCGGCTCAGCTCGTCGTAGGAGCGGTGCTCCATCGTCAGCGACAGCTCCCAGGGGGGCGTGACGCCCGAGGCGCTGCGGACGATCGGGTTGGCGTGGTAGATCCGGAGCGCGATGCTCATCGCCTCGTGCTCCTGGGCGTAGCTCGTGTCCGAGTACGCGAACAGCAGGTAGAAGAGGTCGAGCGCGAGGGGCAGCGAACGGACCGGGGGCACCCCGGCCTGATCGAGGACCTGCGGCTGCCAGAACAGGTTCTCGCGCGCCGTGTCCGGCTCGACGTGGTAGAGGTAGAGGCTCAGCTGAGGGCTGGCGGCCTGGCGGACGGCGTCCGGCGCCAGGCCCGTGAAACCGGGGGTGAACGTCGGTCCGGAGCCGTTGCCACCGATCTCGTCCCAGATCGGCGCGGTGGCCCATCCGTCCTTGACCAGCCCGATCAGGGAGTCGGTGATGGCCGAGAGGTCGAACGTCATCGCCACGCCCCCCGATCAGCCCTGCGCGATCCCGTACCAGCGCCGGCTGCCCTCGCGGAGCCGGTCGGCGGCGGACCCGGACTGCGCCCACGAGGCCGGCCGGCGCGGCGCCTCGATCGCCGGGCGCGGTGGGGGCGCCGGCGGTGCGGCGGGCGGCTGCGGCGCCCGCACAGAGACCTCGATCGAGCCGATCGAGAGGCGGGCGGGACCCGTCGCGGCGTCCGGGGCGAGGCCACGCGCGGATCGGGGCTCGCGCGGCGGCGCGGCGCCGCTCCGCGGGGCGGACGGCTGCAGGCGCGATTCGTGCCGGCTGTGGGGCACGCCGCCCGCGCCCGATGGCCCTGCCGGGAGGGCGTTAGCGGGCAGGCCACGGGCCGGCGGCAACGCAGCCGGCTCGCCCCACCTCGGGTCGGTCCACGTGCGCGGCGGGTCGGGCTCCGTTTCCGCCCGGTCGAGGATGCGCGGCGGGGGCGGGACGAGTACCGCCTCGGGCTCCGCCGTGCTTGGCGGCCGGTTGGTCGCGTGCGGCCTGTCGGTCCCATGCGGCCCGTCGGTCCCGTGCGGTCCGTCCGTCCGGTACGGCTGGTCCGTGCCGCGCGCCGCGCTCGCGCTGGCGGGCACGCTGGGCGCGGGCATCGCCGCCGTGCCGACCGACTCCGGGCTCTCGGCCGCCGGCCCCGGCCCGGCCGCCGGCGCGGTTCTCGGTTGGAGTTGCGCCGGCGGCGTCGCGGACCCCTCACCGAGCGGGCTGCGCCGGGGCGGCTCAGCCCGGTTCGGATGTAGGTGCTGCGGGGCGGAGGTCATGGGCTCGGACGCATGGGCGGCCGGGCTGGGTGGCACGACCCGGTCAGCGCCGCTCGCCGCCGACGGCGCGAGCGCCCTGGGCGGGGCGGGCCCAGCCGGGCGGTGCGGCGGGGGCAGCGCAGCGTCTCCCGCGGAAGGCGTCGGCTCGGCGCGGGAGGCCGGGATCTCGAACCCTGCGGGTGGCTCGTCCGGGGACGAGCAGCCGGCATCCGGCGACACCTCGGCGACGAACAGCGGCCGTCGCGGCTGGAGGACCGGAGCCGCGGCGCCCCGGCCGACCAGGGCGTTCAAGTAGCCGACCGCCGCCTTCATGCCGCGATCCGGCCGCCGAGAGCGATCGCCGCGTAGCGCCGGCGGCGCGAGCGGGGAAGGGCGAGGATGTCCGCCTCGGACCAGCCGTAGTCGGAGGCGATCGCGTGCACGTCGGCGTACAGGCCGGAGAACGCGTGCCGCAGCTCGGCCAGCGTGTACGGGGTGGGGTCGAAGCGCATCGTGACGGCGTGGCCGCACAGCGGGCAGACACCGCCGAGGGCGCCGTCCAGCCGGGGAGCCAGCGCCGACAGCGCGCGATCGAGCCGCCGGGCAACCGCTCGCGACAGCTCCGGGGCCTCGACGCAGCGCTCGGTTAGCGCTCGGGCCGGCGCGACGTCCGCCTCGGCCGCAGCGATGTCGTCGAGCGTCGGAATGCGAAAGCGGACTGCCGTGCGGGCGAGCGTGAACCAGCCGGGAGCTGCGTCTGCCACGGCCTGCCGGGTCGGCCTGGGCCGGTGGTGGTCGAGGTAATCGCCGACCGTGAAGCTGACATCGATGCGCTCGCCGCATCCGGGTCCCGGGCACGCGACGTCGGAACTGATCCGTTCGCCGATCCAGGCGCGCCGCAGGACCAGGACGGCGGCGTCGAGGTCGACGGCCGGCAGGCGCAGCCAATCGATGGGGGCGCCGCCCACCCGCCGCACCACGCGGAAGCACAGCTCGGTCATGATGGCAGCCGGCGCCACGTCGGTCTCGAGCACGAACAACTCGTCCGCGCCCGTCGGCTGACCGACGATCAGGGCCGCGCCACTGACCGGGAGCACGGCTACTTCTCCACGGGCTCAGACAGCGAGAGATCCTGCTCCCAGCCTTCGTTCTCCAGCTTGATGTGCTCGATGGCGACGGCGTTGCCACCCGCATCGAGGTCAGGGAGCGCCTGATACTCCGACACCCAGCAGCGGTGGATCACGAAGCGGAGAGCCGGTTGCGCCTCCTCGTTGAGGAGCACGATGGCGATCTCCCGCCGCAGGCTGGCCAGCGACGTCGCGGCGTGACCCTGATCGAGGACCTGGCTGGCGTTTGCCCAGGTCATGAAGTCCTTGTCCTGGGTCACGCCCCGCTCGAGGGTGATGGGCTCGTACTTGGTCCGGCCGAGCCCCTTCAGGATGACGGCGTTACCGCCCTCCTTGTACTCGATGACATCGGATGAGCGCTTGATCGCGCCGACCTTGCTCACGGCCGCCACCGGCGTCGTGCTCTGCCCGAAATACACGAGAAACCGGTACGCCTTGTACGGGTCGTAACGGTTCATGTTGGCGGGAAAGATGTTGGGCATGAGGTAACCCTCTTCTAGGTTTGGGTCTGACCGGCGAGCTGGGCGATCTGCACGATGACGAACTCGGCCGGCTCCAACGGCGCGAAGCCGACGAGGATGTTCACGACGCCGTTGGCCACGTCCGTCGGAGTGGTCGTGGTGGCGTCACACTGGACGAGGAACGAGTCCCGCGGCGTGGTGCCGGCGAAGGCGCCCTGACGGAAGAGGCTGAGCATGAACGCCGACACCTCCTGGGTCAACGCGTTCCACAGCGGCGTCGCGTTGGGCTCGAACACGGCCCAGTTCAGGCTGGCGTACAGGGACTGCTCGATGAACAGGGCCATCCGCCGCACGGCGATGTACTTCCACTGCTGCTGAGCCGTGTCCGCGTCCGACCCGGCCGTGGTGCGGGCTCCGAACACGACCGTGCCGATGCCCGGGAAATCGCGCAGGCAGTTGAGCGCGTTGCGGTTCAGGACGCCCTGTTGGGGGTCGGTCATGTTGCCCGCGGGGTCGACGCCGGTGGTGCCGGCCAGCGTCGTCTCGATGCCGGCGGGGGACTTCCACACGCCGCGGGCGCTGTCCTCGCGTCCGAATGTGCCGGCCACGAAACCACTCGGAGGTGCGGTCGAGGCTGCGCCGGTGACGAGGTCGGTGGTCTGCACCCAGGGGTAATAGACCGCGGCGTTGATGCTGACGGGGAAGTCGGCCGGCAGCGACAGCGTCCCGCCGCTGATGCCCTGCACGACACTGTTCGCATCCCACCCGGAGGTCTGCGGAGAGGGCGCGTCGAGGATCAGGAAGGCACGCTTGCGTTCACAGTAGGCCGCGGCCGCCGAGGTCACGCTGAAGTCCGGGATCCCCGGCGTGGCCAGGAGGTTGAAAACGGGGACCTTGTCGAGCGGCTGGAAATCCTCGAACACCTGCGCGAAGTCGGTGGGGTTGACGAGCGTCCAGCTCGAGTCCGGGGGCGTCGTGCCGTAGCCGAGCGAGAAGGGCGAGCCGGTCGTCGGGTACTGCGTCGGGGTGGAGGTGACCTCGACGCTGACCAGCGACGAGCCCGCCAGCGCCTCGGTCAGACTGGCCAGGGGCACCTGTCGATAGGTCTCGACCCGGCTCCCGTACGAGACGACGATGTCGGCGATGTTCTCGGCACTCGGGGGTTGGACGTTCGATATCGCTACCTGCATCGAGATGCCGACGGTCCCGGTGGCGGGTGCCGTGGCCGGAACGCCCACGGGCTGGCGGGCGGTGAAGGTGATGTCTCCGCCGGGAGCGGACACCTCGACGCTGGCCGGCTCCAGAGTGACGGGGTTGCCGCCCTGCTCCGCCGGCGCGCCCCCGCTCAGGAACTCGCCGGCCTGGAGGCCGACCACGTAGCAGGTCGAGCCCCCGTTGAGGAAGAACTGGTAGACGGCCTGACCCACGTGATCGGGAAGCCACGGGCTCGAGAACAGGCCGCCGAAATCGTTCTGGTAGTCGGCGAAGCTGAAGAGCTGTATCGCCTTGAGGAAGTTGGCCTCAGGGGTCAGGAAGGGGTGTGTGTACCCGACGAAAACCGCGATCGACGTCGGTGCCGGAGCGATCGAGTGGGTGACGCTCGGAAGTTCTTGGATGTAAACACCGGGGTACGACGTAGTCACCGTCATGTGTGTCTCCTGGCGAGGCGCTCCGTCTATCGCGCGCCGAGTGGTGATCGGTCGCGCGACCGTACCGCGGGTGCGTCACTCCTCCGTCACCACTCCGTGAGTGAAACCGTCACGAGTCGCAGATCGGCGCTGCCATCCGAGGTTGCATAAAGCTGATAATTACTGCACAGCCTGTGCGAGTTCCTTGCCCGCTGCTCCGTCACGCTTGACCCGCCCCCCTGTTTCTGAGATAACTACCTCCAACGCCGGGGCGGCACAGGGTGACCTCGCCCACCCTCGACGCATCTCTGTCACCGCAGACAGGTCGTCGGATTGGGGACGCTGACATGGCTGAGAGGCAAGCTGCACGCGAGACTGCTGTCGGAGATCTGCAACTCGGTCTCTTGGGCGCTTTCCGGCTGCGGCGGAATCAGCAGCCGCTCGTCCTCTCGCCGGGGGAGCAGCGCGTGGTGGCGTTTCTGGCCGTCCACGACCGGCCGCTCCAGCGCGCCTTCGTGGCCGGAAACCTGTGGATCGACAGCGACGACGATCACGCCGGCGGCAATCTCCGTACGGCCGTGTGGCGGCTGCGGCAGCTCGACGAGCGGCTGATCGAGTCCTCGCGCAGCCACCTCGCGCTCTCGCCGAGCGTGGCCGTCGATCTGCATCAGGGCGTTGCCCACGCGCGCCGTCTCCTCCGCGAGCACGCGGCGGATCCCGACGCTGATGGCGTGATCGCGTCGGCGGGCGACCTCCTGCCCGACTGGTACGACGACTGGGTCGTGGTGGAACGCGAACGCTTCCGCCAGCTCCGGCTGCACGCGCTCGAGGCGCGGTGCACGGCGCTCGGGGAGGTCGGCGCCTACGGTCTCGCCGTCGAGGCGGGTCTGGCCTGTCTGGCCGCGGAGCCGTTGCGCGAAAGCACCCACCGAGCGGTGATCAAGATCCACCTCGCCGAGGGCAACGCCGCCGAGGCAGTGAGGCAGTACGAGCTGTGCTGCACGCTGTTCATGCGCGAGCTCGGTCTCTCGCCCTCGGCGGAGATGCAGGCCCTCGTCGAGGAGCTTCCGGTCGGGGAGGTCGTGGCCACCACGCTGCGGCGGACCCAAGCGCGGGCGGGCTCCGCCCGGCGCCGGCGGCGGCGCGCGGGGCTCGCGCCCGCCTAGCGCGCGCCCGCCCTGGGCGCGCGTCTGACGGGCCCGCTGTCCGGCGGTTGGACGTGGTCTCAGAACGTTCCGGCGTTCAGCGCCCGGTGGAGCCGACGTCGTCTCCGGGCCGATGTCCCCATCGACGGTGACGTGGAGGTGCGCCTGCAGGGCCTTCGCCGTCTCGGGACCGAGCTCGCCATCCTCGGTCACGCCGAGCGCATGCTGGAGCGCCCGGATCGTCGGGGGACCGAGCAGGCGACCTCCGCTACAGTCACTAGCGGCCCCCAAACCAACACGAGCGCCCTGTGCCTTGGTCCTATTGACGCTGCCCTTCGCGCTTCATCGTCTCGTTTCCGGTAACCCAGGCTAGGGCCGCCGCTCGTCCGGCGCGAGCGCCGCCGCCATCGCGCCCGCGCCTCCGCCCACGAGCTTGCCGACCAACGGCCCTAGCAGCAGCGTCGCCACCGATTCGGCAAGATCCGGAACATTTTGCACGAACCACCGGTACACCCGCGCGAGCCGTCCGGGTTCTGGCTCATCGGCGGCGACAGTTCCCGCCACGAGCTGGTCAACCTGCTCCATAGCCTGATCGCGCTGCCCTGAGGGAGCCCCACGCGCCACCTGCTCGTGCAGTGAGGCGAGATCGCGCCGTAGCGCTTCGAGCTCGGTGGGCTCAAGCCGTTCGTTCGCGGCCGTCCCGATCCGCTGGTCCAGGGTGTTGTGCTCTCCGACAGCCACCTGACTCTCCTTGAACTGACCCGAGAAGGAGACTTGATACTTGGGTTGGTCGTTCATTTCGCGCTCGCTTGCTGTTCGCTATTTGATGACCGTCGTGAACACAGTCGACGTGGACGTTGTGATCTCGGTGCTCGTGGTGACCTCCGTGTTCGTGGTGACCTCCGTGCTCGTGGTGATGTCGGTCCTCGTGGTGATCTCGGTGTTGGTCGCCGTGTCTGTGCTGGTCGCGGTGGCCGTCCCGCCGGTCGTCCTGGTGATCTTGGCCGGCTCGCCAGCTGTTGTGACCGTGGTCTGCGCGCCACCGCTGTTCCCCAACGCGACTCCGACCCCCAGACCGATGATTGCACCCAGCGTCGCGAGGCCCCACGGCCACAAGGCCGAGAGCGATGGCGAGCTGCCAGCAGCATGGCCTGAGCCGCGCGTGCCGTTGGCACCCTTGCGGTCGCCGTTGCCGCTATGCCATCCGGCCGCTCCGCCGTGCAGCACCTCGAGGTTGTGAGTAGTGCAAGCGATGCCGAGGTCATCGCCGAGCCGCTGGCGTAGCTCGAGCGCGGGGCGCAGATGGCCCTCAGCGCGGTCCGTGTCGCCGAGGCACATCCAGCGCGTTCCCTGCTGGTGCAGGAAGAAAGCCTCGTCGGCGGCGCGGCCGGATTCCCGCGCGGCGGCGGCGCCGCAGCCGATCGCCTCGCCCCAGGCCCCGGTCTGCCGGCTGCGCAGCAGCGCTGGGTCGAGCTCCCGGGCCGCGTCCACAACGGCGTCGAGCATTCCCATCCGGAGGCCCCATTCAAGTGTGGCGACGGCGGCAGGCATTGCATCCTCGTCGACCGTGCCGGCACGCGCAGTGCGAGTCAGCCATACGAGAATCGGCTCGGCGTCCATCGCCGGCAGTTCCTCGCGCGTCGCGCTCGGGAGCGGCCGCGCGAGCGCATAGCGAGGCGAACCTGCTTCCACGAGTCCGTTACTCTCAAGCGTCTCGAGATCGCTGCTCGCTGCCCCGCTGGCGGCAGTCAGCAGCCTCGTCGGAACAGCCGAAGGCGCCAGCTCGGCCAGCAGCGCGAGCAGGCGGAGCTGCGGGCCGCTCAGGGCCACCACGCGGCGCCGCGCAAGCTCCGCGGCCGAAGAGTCATCAAGGTCCTCGAAGCTGCATAAACCATCGCGGATCATGCGTGCAGCCTCGAGGACGAGCGCCGGCATGCCCTCGAGTCGCATCGCAACGTGCGTGACGCGCGCACGCTCGGCGTCGTCGAGCGACCGGCCGAGGCATCGCTCGAACGCCGCCACTCCTGCTGCTGAAGGCAGACCGCGGAGAGCTATGGTGTGCGCCATAGGATCGAGGTGCGCTTGGGTCCCAGCGAGCAGGAACGTCGATTGGCTGCACTGGTCGAGTAGCGAGGCGACCTCGTCGCTGCTGAAGTCGACGTCGTCGAGGATGATCAGGGCACGCAGATCGCGCAGGTACTCCCCGACGCGCAATGGTCCAGGCGCCCAGTGCGGATCGGACGTCCAAAACACCTCGAACAGCCATTGCAGGACGTCCTCGAGCGGCTGGCCGGCCACCCGCGCGTGGACGGTGCCGTCCGCCCACGTCCGCCCAGATTCCCGGGCTAGGCGTCGCAGCAGAACGCTCTTACCGATTCCCGGCGGCCCATAGAACTCGCTCGGCTGATCGCCGGCTAGTGCGGTCCACGCGGTGTGCAGCTCGTTGTCGCGGCCGATCGGCTGCTCCCCAGCTCGCGGCAACCGCGTCTGCGGTCTCTCGGCGGGCCTCGGCTCCGGGGTCGAACCCTGCGGTGACACCTGTACCACAGTGCCCTCATACCGATGCACCGTGTTGTGGTCGCCGACTACCAGCTGGCTGCGTTCAAATTCCCCCGAGAACTCGACCGCTCGGGGCTCCCGGACCCCCCCGTGACTCACGAACATCAGTACACCGCTCAAAGTGCCTAGAGTCAAGTGCTCCTGGATCGGCGGATACCGCGCCGAACTTTACGGGCTGGCCAGCAAGGGTCCCTCGGCTCGCAGCGCATGAGGGGCCATGTCGGGACCGCTTGTCACGGACACACCAGAACCTCATCAAACCGGCCGGAAGTAACCAATACCTCCGCACGCACCTGCTGGCCAGCCCATCCGACGGGAAAGTTACTACCCAACAGATGTGCACCGGGCCTTGACTTGTCGGTGGCATGTAACTACGCGCCTCGCACGATTCGAGCGGCTAGAGGGGACAGGTCTCGCCGCTGCGGCATGGACCGGCGTGAGATCAGACCGTTCTGATCATCACCATGACGAGCACGGGGAGTGCTACGACCACGTCCCGCCACCTTGGGGGGCAACGCCGCCCGATGACAACGTCGGCGAGTTCGGCTTCGACTTCACCCGTTTCGGCCCCCAGTACCGACCGTCCTGGTATCCCCGCTGATCGCCGAGGGCACTGTCTTCCGGGTGCCTGACGCACACCACGCCGCTCGACCACACCTCGATTCTGAAGACGATCCGCTGCGGCTTGCCCCGCAGCCACGGTTCGCAACGCAGCTGCGCCCGACGTCTCGGGCGCGCTGACGCTGGATACCGCGCGCACCGACGATCCGCTCGCTGGTGTGACCGTGCCGATGTTCAAGCGCACCCCCGCCTGAGGAGACTCCCCACCTGGAGGAAGTGCTCGCAGACCTCGTCCTGCGGCAGTCGCCCGCCCCGCCACGCGAGCTCCAGCGCACGCCGACTATGTGCGGGCTGTTTGGGCACCCAAAGCGTGGCAAACGAGCTGCACGACGAGTCCCGCGGTGGTAAGTTCGGCCTGACCCGATGGGAGTCACCCCGGATCCGGCAGAACTGCTGCAGCGCCACGTGCCTGTGCTGCGCTACGACTCTCAGGAGCCGTACTTCGCCGATGCGGCAGCTGAGTGGACCGATAACCCGGGCAACGAGCTCCGCCGTTCCGACGGAACCGTGCTCGCCGCTGCCAGCCCCAGTGGCGACCAGGGGCGCCTGTCGTTGGACTTCCTGGACCCCAAGAACTACGCCAAGGGTGGTGCGGTCTCACGGGATGATCGCATCGCTGACCCCTCGCACAATTACGTCTCCCAGGCAGCGGCGATGCACGCCCAGCCCCAGTACGCCAACCGCGTTTACGGGCATTGCGCTACGGGAAGCGATGGTCGTCTCTGGCTCGCCTATTGGTTCTTCTACTTCTACAACGATTACAACCTGATCGGCCCGTTGATCAAGGCCGGTTTGCACGAGGGCGACTGGGAGATGATTCAGCTTCGCCTCGACGCCGCCGGCCAGGCTCCTGACCTAGCGGTGTATGCCCAGCACAAGCACGCCGGCCAGCGTCCGTGGAACCAGGTCGAACGGGTGGGTGATCAGCCGGTCGTCTATCCCGCCCGTGGCTCGCATGCTTCCTACTTCTCCTCCGGAGTCCACTGGACCGGCGATTGGTTCGACTTTGCCGACGGTAAGCGCTCAGCGGCCGCGCTCGCGCTGTCCGTCATTTCTGACGCAAGCGACACCGATGGCTGGGCACTTTGGCCGGGATACTGGGGTGGCACCGAGCCGTCAGCAGATGACCCGAATCCGTTGGACGATTCAAGTCCCCGCGGCCCTGGAGCCCACTCTCAGTACCAACAGCCCGACGTCTTGCTTGAGACCGCTCTGGCGCACGCTGCGGCGGTCAAAGCTCCACCCCCGACCGCAGCCATTGCGCCCGCGCCGACGTTCACCACCGCCACCGATGGCCGAGACCTCCGGATCGTGTACGACACACACGTCGAGAACCCCGCCGGGCTCGTCGTGACAATCGGAGATCCGAGGGACCCCGACCCTCCCACCATCCACCGAATCCCGATCGACACCCGTACCGGGGCCGTCAGCATTTCTGGGGCGGGGGGAGAGGAACCGCAGACGGTCCATGTGAGTGTTGCCACCGGCGAAGGCGCTGCCTCGCCGGCGACCGTGCCTCGGGCTGCCGCAAAATAAACTCGTCTGGGCATCCTGCCTCGAGTGGACGCCACCTGGTTGCTTCGGCGCCGAGACGGCCGAGACAACGCGCGGCGGGGATCATGAGGGTACACGGCGGGCGTC
Organism: uncultured Solirubrobacterales bacterium; assembly: GCA_963737535.1. Lineage (GTDB taxonomy): Bacteria > Actinomycetota > Thermoleophilia > Solirubrobacterales > Solirubrobacteraceae > Palsa-465. The sequence goes on along the minus strand of CAVTTU010000031.1, from coordinate 6,193 downwards.
GGACGTTCGTCACGAACGATGCCCGATGGGCCGGTCGCATGATCGCGACCGAGGACTACTTGGATCGCGTAACCGGTCCCGGGATCAGAGCAGGTCCGGCTAGAGCCGACCTCGACTCAACGGCATCTCGGCCCGCTTGACGATGGCGGTCGCTCGGTCGCTGAAGATTTCGTCCCGCCGCCAAACGGTTTGTTGCCGCCGCCGATCCGATTCGGTGGCGGTCTTTGAAGGTCACGCGGCATCCCGCCGGCATGCATGGATCCTCAAGACGATCCCCATCGGCAGGACCTGCATGCGTTTGCGTCTCACGGCCTCATGTTCGGGGCTTTCGCGGAGAGGATGGCGATCAGGTCAAGGGGTACGGGCGGGGCGGTTCTGACGGATCTCGAGTGGCGTGGACTTCTGAGTTTGGGCCACCCGGAAACGGTGCTCACGCAACTCCACGGACGTCAGCCGCTCGCCCAATCATCCGGACGTCACACTACGGGTGGAGCCGTCAAGAGTATTTCGGAACCTACTGACGGATCCGTGGGTCGTGTCACCGGCCGGGTAGTGGTGGGCAGAGGCCGCCGAGTGACAGCATCGCGAGCGCGATGACGGCTTCTTCGGTGTGGTAGCCGAAGCCGCGGCGCATGATCAGGCGGATCTGTGTGTTGACCTGCTCCACTCGGGCGTTCGACAAGTTGTTGGTGAACGCGGCCTCGACCCTGTCGCGCTGTTCGGTGATGCGGCGGGCGAGCTTGCGGAACTGCTCGAGCCGGGGATCGCCGAGCCCACTGCAGCCAGGCCTCGAGCAGCGCGAGCGCGTCCTGTGCGTTGGCGCGGTAGATCTCCCGCAGCTGCTGGGAGAGCAGGTAGGCGCGGTATAGGCGTTTGTTGGTTTGTTGGATCGTCGCGAGCTTGAGCTGCTGGCGGTCGGTAAGGTTGCGAGCGTTCTTCCACAGCGCGAACCGGGCGCCCTTGAGGTCCTTGGCGAGCTGCTTGTTACCGGTGCGTCGGGCCTCGTTCCACACCTCGCGCCGGATCTCGTCGAGCGCGTCGGTGGCGGCCTTGACGATGTGGAACGGGTCCAGGCAAATGGGGGACTCCTCGTCATTTGGGGGTGACTTCGGGGGTCCGGCGCGGTCTGGTCGTTGATTTGACGCGTGCCGGGCTCTGCCCGGCGATCATTGCCAGATAGCGGGGCCGAAGCCCGGGTCAAGCGGCCGAATCTCCTGCAAGCGTGCGGGTTTGCGCGGAGAGCGGCTTGGTGACCGGGGCTGCCGCTTGACGCGCGGCGCGCGGCTCCGCTACGCCGTTGACGTTGCCCGACGGTCGAAGCGTCTCGCAAGTTGCGCACAGTGCTGGGCGACCCGCCGCCGCCCTGCTGCGGCAGGCTGCTGGCTGTTCTGAAGTTCAGCGACTACGAAGGAGGGCGACGTGCGGGTCACGACCGCATTCAACCGGATGCTCGGGCTTCCGGGCGCATGGGTCAGGGATGTGGAGTTCGGCGAGCAGGCGGTGATCGTGACGGTCGTGCTGCGTCGCAAGCGGCCGGTCTGCTCGGGCTGCGGGGCGCGCGGGCTGAAGATCAAGGATCATCGCGTCAAGCGCTGGCGGCATCTGGATCGCGGGCGGCTTGCGGTGCGTGATCGAGTGCCGGCTCAGACGGCTTGTACTGCCCGGGCTGCGGCGATCTGCACGAGCAGGTGGCGTGGGCGCGCGGCGGGCGCGCGGTACACGCGCGACTTCGACGATCTCACCGCGTGGCTGGCGCAGCAGATGAGCCAGACGCAGGTCGACGCGGCTGATGCGGATCGGCTGGGAGACGGTCGGCAACGATCCTCGCGCGGGTCGTGGCCGAGAAGCTCGCCCGCCGGCCGTCTGGACGGGCTCGAGTTGATCGGCGTGGACGAGGTCAGCTACGGCGCCGATCACAAGTTCCTGACCTGCGTCGCCGACCACGAGAGCGGCGGCGATCGTGTGGGCGACCGAGGGCCGCAACGCCGCCAGCTTGCAGGCGTTCTTCGACGGGCTCACGGACGAGCAGAAGGCGTCGATCAAGGCGGTCTCGATCGACATGTCCGCCGGCTATGAGAAAGCGATCCGCGCCGAGGACGGCGTCCCGCACGCGCAGGTCGTGTTCGACCCGTTCCACGTGGTCCAGCTCGGCGGCAAGGCCGCCGACCAGGTCCGCCGCGACGAGTACAACCGCCACGGCCGCTCCTCACCGGCGAGGGCAAGTGGATCAAGGGCACCCGCTACAGCCTGCTCAAGGACACCGCCAAGCAGACCGCCGAGGCAGCTGCTCAAGCTCGCCGAGGTCGTGCTCACCAACAAGCGCATGTACCGCGCGTTCCTGCTCTACGGCGAGCTGCGCTACATCTACAAGGCTCCCCAAGCGACGAGGCGCCCGAGCGCCTCGACGCGTGGCTCGCGTGGGCATCTCGCTCGCGGCTGAAACCGTTCGTCAAGCTCGCGCGCACGATCCGCAAGCACAAGCAGGGCGTGCTCGCCGCGATCGAGCTCGGACTCGAGCAACGAGTGCCTTTCATACTGCACCTCCTGGTGAGGTTGTGGTGGTGATGCCCTCGGTGACGGGGCTGCGGTGATGATGACGGGCGGCGGCGACGATGGCTTGGCTGCGTCGGCGGCGCGTCGGCGGGTCGGGTCTGGCCGGGGTGGTAGAGGTGGGCGCGGCGACCGTCGATCCGCCGGCCGGTGATGTCTCCGCGTCGCTGCCAGATCTTGATCGTCTGGGCGGTGACGCCGAGCTGGGCGGCGATCTCGTCGAGCGTGAGCATGCCTGCGGCTCGGAGCCGCTGGTGGTGAGACGCGATGCCGCGGTGCTTGCACAGCTGGGTCAGCGAGACGACAGTGAATGGGTGACCCCAGCCGCCGGTCAGGCCCTTGTTGTTGAGGATCTCGACCGTCTCGTCATAGGTGTGATCGTTGAGCAGTTGGTCGATCAGCGTGATCGTCGTGGGTGGCGTGGTGTGCGCCTCCCACGCCCGCAGCGGCCGTGGCACGTGCAGCGTGTGCTGCTGGCCGCCTGAGAGGCGGACGTGCGCGGCGATCTGCTCGCCTGTCTTGTTCAGCGTGACGTCGGTGACGAGCAGGCGGATCAGCCGTTTGCGTTCCCGCATCGGGGTCGCCGGGTTGGCCCACAGTGCGGGTAGGTCTGTCGCGAGCGCGCGGATCTGGGCTTGCTGTTCGTCGGTGAGCGGCCGGTTGCCGGCCTGGGTGGCGCGCTCGTACTCGTCGCGGGCGTCGGCGAGCTCGCGCAGCTTGTTGTTCCAGTCGGCTTCGAGCTGGTCGGCGACGAGCCGGTTGGTCGGGTCCACGGCGAGGTAGCGGCGGCGGGCTGCCTCAGCGGCGTGCTCGGCGCGCTTGACGCCCATCTGGCGGATCCGGTCGGCATCGGCGGCGCGCTGGGCGAGCTCGGTGGAGACCGCGAGGGCGGTCTCGATCGCCAGCGGGGTGAGCTGTTCGAGCACGAGCTTGGCGACCGCGGCGTCGATGCCGGCGCCGCAGATCGACTGGCACGGTGGGGTGCCGGTCGCGATCCCCTCACGCGAGCAGTGATAGTCCGGCTGCGGCTCGCCGTTGCAGCGCTTGTGGTAGCTGACGGTCATCCGCTTGCCGCACTTGCCGCAGACCACGAGCCCTTGCAGCAGCGCCGGTCCTTCGCGGGCAGGGCCGGCGCGGCGCTCCTCCTCGCTGTGGGCGGCGGCGTTCGCGGCGAGCGTCTGCTGGTTGTGTTCGTACTGCTCGAAGGTGACGTATCCCGGGTGCGCGTCTTCGATCAGCACCGTCCACTGGTCGCGCGGCTTGTGAACGGTGCGGGTGTGGCCGTTGATGTCGGTGAGTTGCTTGCGTCGTCCGTAGAAGTACGCGCCGGCGTACCTGCGGGTTGTGCAGGGTGAACAGCACGAGGTCGTGGCGCAGCGGCTTCCAGTAGAGCTCGCCGTGGTGCGGGCCACCGAGGTGCCGGCCGGGGAACGCGCAGCCCTTCGGCGGCGAACTGCTTGACGACCGCGTGCGCGGAGCCGGTCTGCTCAAAGCAGCGGAACAGGTACTCGATCGCTGCGCGCACGCTCGCGTCCGGGTCGAGCGTGACGTTCCCGAGCTGGTCATACGCCAGGCCGACCGGCAGCCTGACGCGCAGCTCGCCGCGGGCGGCCTTCGCGAGCAGCCCGCCCTGCAGCCGGGCGCGGATGAAGTGAAGCTCCGCCTCGCTGATCGTGCCCTTTCAGGCCGAGCAGGAGACGGTCGTTGATCGATCCTGGGTCATAGAGCCCGTCCTCGTCGCAGATCAGCGTGCCCGACAGCGAGCACAGCTCAAGCAGCCGGTGCCAGTCGGCGTTGTTTCTCGCGAGTCTCGAGCATTCCAGGCCGAGCACGATCCCGGCCTTGCCGAGTGACACGTCGGCGACGAGCCGCTGGAACCCTGCGCGGTCAGCCGCGCTCGCGCCGGACTGGCCTTGGTCGACGTCGATCACGATCACGCTGTCGGCGGGCCAGCCGAGCGCGACCGCCCGGCCGCGCAGGTCGTACTGACGGCGGGATGACTCGGTGTTGTTGGCGACCTGGTAGAGGCTGGATTGCCGCACGTACAGGTACGCGTCGCGGCGGAGATGATCGGCGGTCACCTTGCTCTGATCGTTCATCGCGTCTCCTTCGGGGCATGTGATCGGTAGTGACAGGGAATCGGTGGAGTGACAGTGGTGAATTGGTAGTGACAGGTTCAGGCCGCGAGTGGAAGCACCATCTGTGTCAGCACCGCGACGACCTGATCGACGCCCGGCAGCGACACCGTCGTCTCAGCGCTCGGCGCCTCGCGGCCCGCAGACGAGAACCTCGACGCAACGTCGGCGGCGCCGGTGGCGCCGCTTGCGGGCGGGGCGAGCTCGCCGACCGCGCTCATCCAGGCCGTCATCCCGCGGGCGGACAGCACCCCGTGCCCGAGCCGCCAGCCACCAGCGCCGCCCGACAGGACCGCCTCTCGCAGCCGCTCATACGCCTCGCTCAGCGCGCCGGCATCCCCTCCGGGTCTGGGCTTGTCGCTGTCAGCCACTTTTCGGGCCCCGCGTGGCGGCCTCCCGGCGGGCGAGCGCGCGCTCGATCGAGCGGCGATGAACCGTGACCCCGAACCGCTCGCTGACCGCGGCGGCCAGCGCCGCCGCACCCAGCCCCGGGTCGGCCTGCCGCAGCCCCTCCAGATGATCGAGCACCTCATCGGTCAGCTTGTGCGCGCCCCGCGGCCCCGGCTTGGCGGGCACCAGCCCCGCAAGCCCCTCGTCGGCCAGCGCCCGCGCCGCCGAGTAATACGACTGCCGCGAGAACCCGAACGCGCCCGCCGCCGCGCTCACCGAGACCCCATCGGCCTCGACCCGGCGCACCATCTCGTACTTCACCTGCACCAGATCCCGCGCGTCGAAGAACTCCGCCGAGCGAAACCCCTCATCGACGACCGCCTCCGGGCGCGGGTTCAGCGTCCTCGACGCCGCCAACTCCTGCGCCTTGCCGTCACGTGCCCGTCGAGCCATGCCGCTCCTCTCGCATAGTGTCCAGCAGATTATGCGCTACGGGTCGGACGGAAAGCCGCGGGAAGCGACTCCGCCGGCAGAGCACAACAGCGCCATTCATGCGATCGGGCGCCCACGTCGCCACCGAGCGCTGCGGCGCGTCCGGAGCGGTCCGTTCGGTCACAGGCGGCAAAATCGCGCTGACAGCATGCGGCATAATCCGCTTGACGGCGAGCTAGTCGCTGGGAGCAGCGCGGTCCTCGGCGGAGCTCCGCGCGGCCACCAGCGACGCGACCAACTCCGCCAACGCCAGCAACCCCTCGAGGTGGAACGGCGCGCGGCCGCTCGCCACCACGACGAACGGATCCTCCGGCACCGCATCCGTCCATTCCGCGGGCAGCGAGACCAACACACCCGCATCGTCGCGCACATACACGCGATCCGCCCGCCAGTTGTGCCGGCGCTTGACGAACTCCAACTCCCGGCCGGCCCACGGATGGAACGGGTGCGTCACCCGCACCCGCGGCAAAACGCTCAGATCCGAGGGATCAGGCGCATTCGACGAGTCGATCCAACGGACGCCTCGAAGCGCTCAACAGCAAGGTGAGGCTGATCTCACACCGCGCCTACGGATTCCACTCCGCCGACGCGCTGATCGCGATGATCTACCTCTGCTGCGCCGGCAT
>CAVTTU010000030.1:0-195788 GCA_963737535.1 uncultured Solirubrobacterales bacterium | reverse complement strand
GTGGGGTAGCGCCACCGACTGGCCGGCCGGCCGCTCGCATCCGGCAGACGCGGACACCCCCACGCCGGGCGGCGCCCGCCGTGCCGCCGACGGGTGGGGCGAGTTCGCTGACCGCGCTCATCCAGGCGGTCATCCCGCGGGCGCACAACACCCCGTGCCCGAGCCTCCAGCCACCGGCACCGCCCGCCAGGACCGCCTCTCGCAGCCGCTCATACGCCTCGCTCAGCGCGCCAGCATCCCGTCTGGACGCGTCGCTGTCAGCCACTTTTCGGGCCCCGCTTGGCGGCCTCCCGGCGAGCGAGCGCGCGCTCGACCGAGCGGCGATGAACCGTGACGCCGAACCGCTCGCCGACCGCGGCGGCCAGGGCAGCCGCGCCCACGTCCGGATCGGCCTCCCGCAGCCCCTCGAGATGCTCGAGCACCTCATCGGTCAGCTTGTGCGCCCCCCGCGGCCCCGGCTTGTCCGGCACCAACCCGGCAAGCCCCTCGTCGGCCAACGCCCGCGCCGCCGAGTAATACGACTGCCGCGAGAACCCGAACCCGCCCGCCGCCGCGCTCACCGACACCCCGTCGGCCTCGACCCGGCGCACCATCTCGTACTTCACCTGCACCAGATCCCGCGCATCGAAGAACTCCGCCGAGCGAAACGCCTCATCGACGACCGCCTCCGGGCGCGGGTTCAGTGTCCGCGACGCCGCCAACTCCTCCGCCTTGCCATCACGTGCCCGTCGAGCCATGCCGCTCCTCTCGCACAGTGTCCAGATGATTATGCGCGCCCTGTCGGACGGAAGACCTCGCGAGCGATCCGCCACCGACGTCGGAGCCGCTGACCATCATGCGTTCATCCACTCGTCGTGGGCAGATTGCGCGCTTTCCGGGAGCGGCCCCTGGGCGCCGCTGCGGCATAATCCGGCTGACAGATGCGGCATAATCCGCTTGACGACCAGCGCGTCCGGCTGAACGACGCGCCGTCGCCGGAGCTACCGCACGGCCGGCAACGACGCGACCAGCTCTGACAACGCGAGCAAGCCCTCGAGATGGAACGGCGCGCGACCGCGCGCCACCACGACGAACGGATCCTCGGGTACCGCATCGGTCCATTCCGCGGGCAGCGAGACCAGCCCGTCCGTATCGTCGCGCACATACACGCGATCTGCCCGCCAGTTGTGCCGGCGCTTGACAAACTCCAGCTCCCGGCCGGCCCACGGATGGAACGGATGCGTCACCCGCACCCGCGGCAAAGCGCTCAGATCCGAGGAATCAGGCGCATTCGACGAATCGGTCCAACGGACGCTTGGAAGCGCTCAACAGCAAGGTCAGATTGCTCTCACACCGCGCCTACGGATTCCACTCCGCCAACGCGCTGATCGCGATGATCTACCTCTGCTGCGCCGGCATCACCATCACGCTCCCTCACCGATGAGTCACCCCCAAACCGAGAGGAGAGCCGAAGATCATCAAGCGCGACAAGGCCGCCATCAGCGACCCCGTCAAGTCCAGGAAGCTGGCCCAGGCGGGGGCGCACGCGGCGCGGCACCAGATCGCCCAGGCGCTTGTGGTCGACCCCGAGGACGTGAAGTCGTCCACGGCGGTCGCGGACGAGGCCAAGGACCTGTACACGTACAGCGTCTTCCGGGTCAACTAGTTGGCAGGCCAGACGCGGGCGTCCGCGGTTCACGCGGGCGCCTGCGTCTGCCCATAGGTCGAACAAAGGAGAAGGTCAGACTTGAGATTGCTCCGGTTGTGCGACGTCGTCGCTGGCATCTGGTACGGGATCCATTCCCGCGACCTGCTGTCGGCGTGCGTCCTGACCGGCGCTGGCCTGGGGCTGGTCGCCGGCATCGAGGACCACCTGGGCCGGCGCGAGCGCCGGCACGACACCGTGATGCGCCTGCTGGCGACCCTGCTGGGCGTGCGCAGGGACTGAGGGCCCCCTTTTCTTAGGAACGTCAACTAGGGAAAGTAACCCTGCCGTCGGGGTCGGTGACGTATATCGCCTCGTGTGTGCCGTGATCTGCCGTCTGGCGAATCGGCCAATCGGCCTGCTTGAGCCTTCGGTACGCGTCGGCCAGCGAGCGCCGGGTCGGGTACGAGAGGGCGATGTGATGAAGGCCGGCCACGCCGTCGGGCTGAGGTGGGCCGCCGCCGGACTTCCAGGTGTTGAAACCGATGTGGTGGTGATAGCCCCCGGCCGAGACGAAGAGAAGATCGCCGGTGGTGCCCCACCCCGGTACGTCGCGCGCCTCAGCGACGACGTCGAAGCCGAGGATGTCCACGTAGAACCCTCGAATCCGATCGATGTCGGCCGTGCGCAGGTGAACATGGCCAACTCGGACGCCCGGGTCGATTGGATCCCCAGCACGGGCGATCGGCTCGACGTTTCCCTGTCCGCCACTCACCGCCACGAGAGCCCCTTGAGCATCACCCGCGATGGTAGTTTGATTCGGCGATCGCGTGATCTGCACGAGCGAGCCGAGGACGGCATCAAGGTCGTGATGGAGTTCGCCCAAGCGTAGAACCGCCGGGCCGAGCGCCTCAGGCGTTGCGGATGACTCGCAAGATCACCGGCCGTGAGGCGCGCCTGGCCGCCTCGAGGACGCCCGACAGCTCCGCCTCGCCGAGGATCTCGGCCACCTCGACGACGACAACCAGGGGCTCGGTCCCGGTGCCGGCCCGGGCGATCACGCGGCGCACCGCTGGCGCCTCACGCGCCAGCGCCGCCGGCGACGGTACGGAGAGCACGACCTCGCCGGCGCCCGGGGGCTCGAGGTTGCCCTCGGCGTCGGCGTCGAGCACCTCGACCGCGATGTCGCGGCTTGACACGCTCGGCGGCGGCTCCGCCGCGAGTTGCCTCTCGACGGCGCTGCCACGTGGCACTTCGATGATCAGTTGGGGCCGGCCGCTGATCCGATCACCCTACTAGCGGGGGTGGCGTTCCGCCGATCAGGCCGAGCGCCGTCGCGCGGGCCACCGCCTGCTCGCGGGAGCTCACGCCGAGCTTGCGGTATATGGCCCGGGTGTGGGACCGCACCGTGTTCGGCGACAGAAACAGCTCCTCGGCGATCTGCCGCGCCGACAGATCGGTGCCCAGGAGCCGCAACACGGTGAGCTCGGCGGCGCTCGGCTGCTCGAGGAGCTCGTCGGGTCCTGCTTCCGGGCGTGCCTGCCCGACCGTCTCCGGCCCGCTGGGCCGCTTGTTCTGCCGGCGTCGCTGATCCTGTTCCACCTCCACCTCGCTTCCCCGCGGGACGCGGCGACGCAGCCGCTATTTGAACACGCCACATTGGCGGACGGGCGGCTCCACCGCATCACTCAAAACGGGTGATGAAGGCAGCCTCGGAGTCGAGCACACCGCGAACACACCGCCGGGGCGACCAAGCTAGGTCGTCGTCGAGCTGGTCGCCGTCGAGACCGAGGTCGTCGTGGTGGTTACGGTCTTTGTCGGCGCCGTCACGGTCGTGGAGCTGGTCACGGTGCTGGTCGGGACGGAGCTGCTGCTCGTCGTGGTGGTGACGGTCTTGGTCTTCGTGGTCACCGAATGGCTGGAGCTTGACTTCGAGCTGTTGCTGTTGCGCGTCAGCGCATAGGCGATCCCACCGCCGATCAAGATCACCACGACCGCCGCCAGTGCCAGCCAGGCACCCTGGGTGCCGCGCTTGGGCCTGAGATCCTCGCCGCACCGCGGACAGAACGCGGCGTCGACGGAGACCAGGGCATGACAGTTGGGGCACTGCTGAGTGGTGGCGCTGCGACCCTGCGGGCCGTCGTACGGCTCCGGCGGGCGATCGTAGGGGTCCGACACGGGTTGCAGCCTAAACGGTCAGGCCGATTGGTCGTAACCGGGAAGGAAGGATCTGGGCTGGAAACCGCGGACGTTGCTGGGATTGGCCGCCCTCGGGCGCCGGGTCTGAGCCGCCGCTTGCGGCGTCCGACCCCAGCATCGCGTATCGTTGCTTGCGCATCCCGCTTTGGCCGGAGGGGGAAGCCAAGCGCATGGTTGATGTGAGACGCGCATATTCCTCGCGTGGGGCCCGCGTGGCGGTGATGGCCGCCGCGCTGTTCGTCGCGCTGCTCGCGCTGATCGTCGGAGCGCCCGGCGGATCGCGCGCGGCAAGTCCCGCCCGCGCGGCAAGTCCGCCCGCCGTCAAGTCCCGCCGCGCGTGTTTCCGGTGGCCGGGAGCCGTCTGGGTCCGCCCGGGACGCAGATCACCTTCCGGGGCCTCCCGGCCAGCCAGCTCGGCAAGATCACCGTCACGGGCTCGCGCAGCGGCAACCACACCGGGAGGGTCCTGCCGGACTCCGATGGCCGCGGGGGGAGCTTCATGCCCGACAAGCCGTTCACGCTCGGCGAGCGCGTCACGGTATCGACCAACCTGAACATCGTCGGAGGCACGGGCGGCGTGTACCACTTCACCGTCGCCACCCCGGCGGGCCGGCTGCCGGACTTGGGCTTTCCCCTTGCGCAGAGAGCGCGTGGAGACGTTCTGCGCTTCCGCTCGCGCCACGACCTCTTACCTGCGGCCGTCGAGGTGACCAAGAAGCCATCTCACACCGCCCACGGGTACATCTTCACCGCGCCATGGCGCGGCCCGCTTCAGAGCGGTCCGATGATCCTCGACTCGAATGGTGGGCTGATCTGGTTCAAGCCGCTGTCGTCGGGAACGATCGCCAGCAACCTCCAGGTGCAGACGCTGGACGGGAAGCCCGTGCTGACATGGTGGCAGGGTTACTTCGGCGCCGGCCTGGGCTCGGGCGAGGACGTGATCAACGACACCTCCTATCACCAGATCGCCGTGGTCAAGGCCGGCAATGGCCTGAGTGCCGATCTGCACGAGTTCGAGCTCACCCCTCAGGGAACCGCGCTGATCGCGGTGGAGTACCCGGTGATCTGGGACGCCTCGCATATCCACCAGTCAACCCACGCGGTCGTCTTCGACTCGATCGTGCAGGAGATCGACATCAAGACCGGGCTTGTCCTGTTCCAGTGGGACAGCCTCGACCACGTACGGCTGGCCGACTCCTACACGAGGTTCCGCAGCTCGGGAGCCCCGTATGACTTCTTCCATCTGAACGGGATCGAGCAGGATGACGACGGAAACCTGATCATCGGATCGAGGTCGACCTCAGCGATCTACAAGATCGATCACAGTTCCGGCAAGATAATCTGGCAGCTGGGCGGCCGGCGCTCGAACTTCAAGTTCGGCGCCGATGCATCGTTCGCCTACGCGCACGATCCTCGCATCCGAGCCAAGAATGACGGGGAGTTCAGCGTCTTCGACAACGGGGCGGGCCTGAGCAATGTCCACAAGCAATCGCGGGCACTCTGGCTCAAGCTGGACTTCAAGCACATGACCGCCACCCGCGTGAAGGAGATCGATCATTCTCCGTCGCTGTTGTCGACATACGGGGGCACCGTCCAACAGCTCTCCAACGGGGATACGTTCGCCGGCTGGGGTGAGAAGCCGTACTTCTCCGAATACAACTCCAAGGGCCAGGTCATCTTCGACGCGCGATTCGTCGGCAACAACGCCAGCTACCGCACCTTCCGCTTTCGCTGGAACGGCGACCCGCAGACCCTGCCGGCGGTGGCCGCCTCCAACAGCGGTAGGACGACAACCGTGTATGTGAGCTGGAACGGGGCCACCGGGGTCAAGAAGTGGCGTGTGCTCGCGGGTTCGAGCTCGACCGCGTTGAAGACGGCCACCACCGCGCGCTGGAGCGGGTTCGAGACGGCGATCAAGATCTCGAGGCAGAGCGACGTACGGGTCCAGGCGCTCGACGGCTCAGGCCACGTGGTCGGAACCTCGGCCGTCACCGCCTCGCACTAGTGTCGCGATTGGAAAATTCGTTGCCATTCGAGCGCCGCTGACGCCGTCTGCCTTCGTCCTCGGACCCTCGTGTAGCTCTGCTACAGGTCGGGTCCTGCGTCCTCGACAGCCGCTCGCCAGCGCCCACTCTCGGTGTCACCGAATTTGTCCATCACGACATTAGACGGCCACCCGTCACACGACGTGTAGCGCTCCGCCGTCGACGGCCAATGCAGTGCCGGTGATGTAGGCCGCCCGCTCGGAGCAGAGGAAGGCGGCCGCCCACGCCATCTCCTCGGGACGGCCGAGACGGCCGGCGGGCACGGTCGTGGCTGCGTACGCCTCGGCGGCCTCCATCGAGCCGGCCAGGGACGCGGCGCGCTCGGTGGCGATGCCCCCGGTGAGCAGCGTGTTGATGGTGACCCCATCGCCGGCCACCTCGCGGGCCAGCGTCTTGTACGCCGACAGCGCGCCCGAACGCTCGGCGTTGGAGAGAACGATTGCCTGGAGCGGCTCGCGGACGGTGGTCGACCCGATTCCGACGACCCTGCCCCAACGCCGCTCGCGCATGCCTGGAAGGACGAGGCCCAGCAGCACGATCGGAGCCAGAACGAGCGTCCGGTGGGCTTGCTCCCACTGCTCGACGGAGAACGCGAGCGGATCGGGGTTCGCCGGCGGGCCGCCGGTGTTGGTGACGAGGATGTCCACGGGACCAACCTCCTCGGTGATCCGCGCGATCAGGTCCGGGGCGGCGTCGAGGTCGGCGCTGTCCCACGCATAGCCGCCTGCGGCACCCATTTCGGCCGCCACCTGGCCGGTCCGCGCCTCGTCGCGCGCGGTGATGACCACCCGCGCGCCCTCGGCCACGAGCGCCTCGGCAACGGCGCGGCCGATGCCTTGACTGGCACCGCCGACCAACGCCACCCGTCCTGTGATCCCGAGATCCAGGGTGAGCACACTACCTTTCGGCCGCCGATCAGTCGGCGCGGGCGATCCCAAGGACCCGCGGTCTGACCGGGTACATCCGCGCTCCCGGGGGAAAGCCGAAGCCACGGCACCGTTCAAGGCGAAAGCCGGCGCTGGTGATCTCAGCAAGCGTGTTGCGATTCGTGTGGCAGCCGCCCATCGCTTGCGACCACACGGCGTCGACGCAGCGCTGCCACATGGCAAAGCCACGACGTCGCGAGCGAACGTGCTCGTAGAAGCGAAGCTCTCCGCCGTTGCGCAGTACCCGGTGAAACTCGGCCAGAGCCGCGCGCTGATCCGGCACAGAGCAGAGCACGCCGCAGACGACGACTACGTCGACCGAGTCGCGGGCCAGTCCGAGCGATTCGGCCACACCCGGAACCACTCGCACCTCGATCTGGGCGTCGACGGCCGCCTTCTCGGCCTGGCCACGCAGGTACGGTTCGGGCTCGACCGCGATGAGCTCGGCGACCGTGGCCGGGTAGTGCTCGAAGTTGATCCCGTTTCCGGCGCCGACCTCGACCACCCGGCCACTCGCCCCGGCCAGAAGCTCACGACGCAAATCACGCTCGCCCCGGCCGCGGTCGCGTCCGCAATAGCGGTGAAAGAAACGCGCGAACAGCGGGTTCTTGAACTCCTGGCCCATTGGCCCGGAAAGTTACCGGTGCGTTCTCGCGCGCCGCGGAGGCCGCATCGAACAGTCAGGTCGATCAGCTCTCGAACTGGCCGACCTTCACGATCGAGGCGCGCTCACCGACGCCGAATTCGCGGCCGAGAAGGCCAAGATTCTCGGCGAGGGCTGACCCCAGGGCCAGCGAAAAGATCGAGGTTTCACCCCGATGCGAGCAGCGCTCGGCGGATCGAGACTGCGCGTGTAACGGATTGGGCGCCCGCGCCGCGAGCGCGCATCGCTAGCGGAGGTGGCACATGCAGCGACTCATCGTCGGCACTCTCACCACGCCGGTGAGGACTCAGAGCGCGACCTGCGAACCCAAGATCAGGGTCCGGTCACTGGGAAGTCCGAAGTGCTCGACGGAGCTCGACGCGTTGCGGGCCATGGCGATGAACAGCTTCTTTCGCCACGGCTTCATCACCGGCGCGTCGGTCGGCGTGATCGTGATGCGGGAGACAAAGTAGGAGGCATGCTCGAGATCGAGGTTTCGTTCCAGCAGTCCCCGTCGGCGACAGAGCTGGAGTGCCTCAGACACGTTGATCTCATCGTGGTAGCCGATTCGGCTGGTCACGTGGAAGACCTTGCACAGACCGTGGCCGAGCACCTCGACGGAGAAGCGGTCCTCGATTGCGACCTGCGGGATGCCGACGGTTTCGACGCGCACGATCACGACCTTCTGATGGAGGGTGTGGGTGTGCTCGACGGCGGCCCGAAGGGCCAGCGGCGTGGTGTCCTTGTCACGGCACAGGAACACGGCGACGCCGGGTACCCGGACCAGGGGCGGCTTGTTGGCCGCGAGCTCTTCGAGGAAGTCGTTGAGTGGGCCCTCCTGCGCGACGCGGTTCTCGGTCACGATCACCTGGCCGCGCCGCCAGTTGATCATCACCAGCGACACGACCAGCCCCACGGCCAGTGACAACCAGGCTCCGTGCCCGATCTTGGCGATGTTCGAGCTGAAGAACGCCACCTCGACGGTCAGAAACAGCACAGCCAATGGCGCCAGCTTCCATCTCGAGGTCTTCCAGATCAGCCGGGCCACGGCCAGGAAGAGGAGCGTGTTGAGGATGAACGTACCGGTCACCGCCACCCCGTAGATGTCACCCAGCTTGTCGGCCGACTTGAAGATGAGCGCCAGCACGACGACGCCGATGCACAGCGTCCAGTTGACCACAGGTACGTAGATCTGACCCTCCATCTTCGATGTATGCAGGACCTTGACCCGAGGGAGAAAGCCGAGCTGCACGGCCTGCTTGGCCACCGAGAACGATCCGGATATGACGGCCTGGGAGGCGATGACCGTGGCCATGGCGGCGAGCACAACCAACGGCCAGAGGGTCCACGTGGGCGCCATCTGGTAGAAGGGGTTGAAGGTGCTGGTGTCCTTCGCGAGTGTCGGATGGTGGAGGATGAACACGGCCTGGCCCAGGTAGTTGAGCATGAGCGCCGGCAGGGCCAGGCCGAACCAACCGGCACGGATCGGGCCGGCTCCGAAGTGGCCGCGATCGGCATACAGTGCCTCGGCTCCAGTTACGGCGAGGACGACACCGCCGAGCACGAGATAACCGCTGGCGCCGTGGGTGAGCATGAACCGCACGGCCCAGCTGGGGGAGAGGCCCTGGACCACGGCAGGGTCCTTGAGCACCTGGCTCAGGCCGAGCACGCCGATGACGCTGAACCAGATCAGGATCACCGGGCCGAACAGCCACCCGATCGTGCCGGAGCCAAAGCGTTGCAGCACGAACAGCCCGATCAGGATGGCCACCGACAGCGGCACCACGAGGTGCGCCAGTGCCGGGGTGGCCACCTTCACGCCCTGGATGGCTCCGAGCACCGAGATCGCCGGGGTGATGATCCCGTCGCCGAAGAACAGCGCCGCGCCGAAGATCCCCAGGGTCACCAACACCGTTGCGTGGGCCACCTTGTTGCGCTGGAGCAGCGAGGTCAGCGCCATGATTCCGCCGTCACCTCGGTTGTGCGCACGCATGATGAAGCCCGCGTACTTGATCGACACGATGACCATCAGCGCCCAGAAGATGAGCGACGCGATGCCGTACGCGGTGGCGGGGGTGACATGCGCGGTCGCCCGGTAGGAGCCAAAGATGACCTGCTCGGTGTACAACGGGCTGGTGCCGAGGTCGCCATAGACGACGCCCAGCGCTCCCAGGGCCAGGGCGACCTTGCCCACGTGAGCGATCGTGTCGCGGTTGGAGTCGGCCAGCGCGTCGAGGCGGCTCCCCGGGGTTTCCGACGCCTGCTCGTCCACATCCGCACTGGGTGGACTCCGGTAGGAGAGCTTGTGGGCCGCCATGTTGTAGCTCCGCTTCGATGCGGGGCCTTTCGTCTGGCGGCCATTGCCGTCTCGCTCAGCCGGCTGCTCCGGGTCGAGCTTGTGGGCCGCCTCGCTGAAGCGGCGCTTGCGATGAGAGCCGGTATCACTCATCGTGGCGATCCTGCCTCGGGCACGGCGACCTGCCCAGGGCCGCATGGAACGGAAAGACGCACCGGCCGCCTCTCGTCGGCCGACACGAGGCGATCAGGCCCCAGCGCGAACAGGGCCGCGCGAGCGGCTTCGTACAGCTGCTCGGCATGTCTGGGCTGGTAGAGCACGCTGAGCGGCTCGGTGAGGAGCAGGTGAGCGAGCGCCATGCCCTCTGATCGCACGGACTCGCGCGACCGCATTGCTCGCGCCAGCTGCTCGAGCGCCGGGCCGGCGAGCCGTACCGCCTCCTCGTCGCATGGGATCGCGGGCGACAGGAGCTCCCACCGGGACCGCTCGGACAGCACACGATTCAGCCCGCATGCGATCTGCCCGCGCGCCCGCTGCGAGATGAGCTGGCGGGAGCGCGACTCGAGGGCCGCGTCGCCGGATGGGTCCTCGCCGGCCGCCAGCCGGCGATCCAGCCGCTGGGTCGTGAGGCACATCCAGACTCGACGCGGAAGAAGTCTGTGCGATCGCGCCAAAGCGGTTCCCCGGGGTCGATTCTGAACGAGCTGCCCGCGGTTCCGGGCAGCCATTCGAGAGTACGTCGCCCCGGGCCGCGCGTCGGCCATCTTGACGAAAGCTCTACTCCGGCACCCCGATTCTTGACGCCGGCTTAACACCCGGCCGGGGTCATGCACCCACACCGTGGGCGACGGCGTGGATGCTCGCGTGCTCATGGCGCGCGAGATCCCGCTGGGAACGTCACACTCGCCTCGCTCGAACGCTCGAGACTGACGAAGACGGCCCACCAGGCCGTGTTGGTCACACTCGCCCTCGGAGCGGGGACGAGTGTGACCTTGACCGCGCGGTGACGGCGCGGCTACCGCCGGTCTTCGCGGCGGTCCCGCCGATCGTCCCGCCGGTCGTCGCGCCGGCCGCCTCGACGGCGGACCCCATGTGTCACGACTGCGGCCGTCCCGGCCACGGCGGCGGTGCGGGCAACCGGCCGACCGCCGAGCAACCCTGGTCTGCCAGCTCGGCCTCTACCCAGCATCTCAGCCTCCTTCCTTCTCGGTTGTGTCCTCGGCCTCAAGCGCTGCCGCCAGGGCCTGAATCGGAATGCGGCCGCTGGCGACAAGCTGGCCGCCGGAGCGGCGAACGGCGGAGGCAAACGGTGCTGCCCACGCGTTCTCCCAGACGAGCACGGCGGCCACACTGCCCGGTTCCATTGCGGCTCCGATCGATTCGACGTCCTCCTCGGCCAGCAGCATCGCCAGCTCGGTCTCCAGCCGGCGCAGCTCGTCGACCTCGGTGTCCTCGAAATCGTGAGCCTCGAACCCCTCGACCGAGCCATCAGCGTGTTTCTTGAGAAACAGCAGGTCAAGCACACGGATGACGCCGCCTTCGGTCAGCGCGCGCAACTCGTCCGCCATCTGTCCGCTGAAGTTCGCCTCATCGGCCGGGAACTCGACCACGATGTAATCGACGGGGCCGAGTTCACTAACTTCCTCATCGCCCATGGGATTTGCCTCCTTCGGTTGTGGATTCCTCATAGATCAGTTCGCGCGTGGCAGGGACTAAGCCGCTCCCGCCAGACGTGCGGCGGCACGATCGGTGGGTGAGATCAACGCACCGACGATCCACAGGATCGGGATGAAGAAGCCGATCCAGAACATCCAGAAGTGACCCTTGCGGAAGGTCGTGACCCCGAAGAAGACCCAGCACGCTATGTACACGATGCCCAGCAGGATCCAGAGGAAAGTCATGATTCACGGTCCCTTTGCGTTGCGCCGGATCGCTGCTGCTGACTCCGGCTGATTTGTGTTCTGCCCGACTGACCGCATGGTCGTCGAGCGGGGTGAGGCTGTGCACGGCCAGTCCGAGGTCGGCGATCCGGGTAAGCAGGCCCTGCATGTGCGCCTGATCGACGATCGAACCCGTCAGTTCGGTCAGACCGTCGTGAGCGTGGACCGCCATGCCTTCAAACGCCGAGGCATACCGGTCACCCAGCTCTCCTTCGACAACGATCTGGAAGCGGTGAGCTGCCATGCGAAACTCAGCCTGGCGCAGTCCAGCAGTGAATTGGGCATCGGGCGGCCAGGATCACCCGGGTGATTCACCGGGCTCAAACCAGGCGGAGCGCCTCGCCGCGGGCGACCGCCTCGGCCTGGGACGTCGCGCCCAGCTTGCGATACAGCGCGCGCGTGTGGCTCTTGACCGTGTTCAACGAGATGTAGAGCTGCTCTCCGATCTCACGGCGGGACAGCCCTTCGGCGAGTCCGCGCAAAACGGCCAGCTCGGCCGGGCTCGGTTGCTCGACCGGCTCGCGGCGATCGCCGTTCGATCGGGCCTCGGCGAGGGCCTTCTCTATCGCGGCGGCCATCGTCGGCAGCCGTCCGGGATCGGGAAACTCCGTGAGCATCCTCTGCGCGCGCTCCAGATCGCCGGCGGCGCGCACCAGCCGCGACCGTGCCAGGCGAACCTGGGCCAGTACGAGCAGCGCGTGGGCGTGGCCGACGGTGGGCTGAGGTGAGCGGCGCAGCTCTTCTCCGCGCAGCGCTTGCCGCTCCGCTTCGTCTAGGCGTTCGGTCGCGGCGCAGGCAAGCGCAAGTCCCAGATGAGCGGGAGATGCGACCCAGGAATCGGCCTGGAATCGCTGCGCCGCGAACGCGATGGCCTGCCGAGCCCACGCCTCGGCGCTCTCAGTTCGCCCTCGCTCGGCGTCGAGCAGAGCCAGGAGCCCAAGGCTTCCCACGTAGCCACTGGGGACGTCCGGGGCATCGGCGCGCTCGACCGCCTCCATCGCGGCCCGGCGGGTCTCCTCGAGATCGCCAGCGAAGAACAATGCCTGTGCCAAGCTCGCCAACACGCCGACGCTGAGAACGTCCGCGCCCTCGCGGGCGGCCGCGACCGCGCGACGACCGTGCTCAACCGCTGCCGCCACGTCACCGCCCTGGATCACCTCTGAGCGGGTGACCTCGGCGACCGCCTCGACATACGGCGACCAGAGCTGCGGCCGTTGCCGACGCGCCCGATCGGCCACCAGCAGCCACCGCTCAATCTCAACCTCGGGGCGGGCGAGCATTGCAGCTGTCGCGGCCCCAGTCGCCGGGAGCAGGGGATGCCGGATGAGCGCTTCAGGGCTCAGCCACTTCACCCAGCCGAGAAACTGGCCCAGACGGCCGCCCCAGATGAACTCCAGGTGATGCTCAATGAGCAGGTCGCCCACGGCCTCGGCATCTCCCGCAGCAGCGGCGTACTCGATCGCATCCTCGACGAGGCCGTGGTCGCGACACCAGGCCGCTGCGCGGCCGAGCAGCTCGCTCGCGACGTCGTGCTCGAGCTCGAGCCGGAGAACCTCGCCGAATAGATGGTGGTAGCGATACCAGTCGCCGCGTGCGTCGAGAGAGACGAGGAACATGTTCGAGCGCGCGAGCTCGGCCAGCACCGCCGCCGAATCGTCACGGCCGAGAACCCCGTCGCACAGATCGGGCGTGAAGCGGCTGAGCACGTGAGGTGCGCAACAGGAAGTCCCGCGTCCGGGGCGCGAGCGTCGACAGAACCTCGTCGGTGAGGTAATCGGCGACGTGGCGCGCGCTGCCGGCAAACGCCCGCACCCCGTCATCCGGATTCTCGAGCTCACGAAGCCACAACGCCGCCAGGTACAGCCCCGCAGGCCAGCCCTCGGTCCGCTCGACAAGAAGCTCGACGCTCTCGCTCGACAACTCGATCCCTTCGGAGGCGATGAGCTCGTGCGTTTCCTCGACGGTAAAGGCGAGCTCGTCGGCGCGGATCTCGATCAGCGACCGTGTCGCGCGCAGCCGCGCAAGGCCAATGTCCGGATCGCTGCGCGTGGAGGCGAGCAGCCGCGCATTGGCGGGCAGGCGCTCGATCGCGTGCGCGATGGAGCCGACTGAGGCATTGCTGCCGATCGCGTGGAGGTCATCGAGCACGATCGTCACGGGTCGGCCGTACGCCGTCAGTCCGTTCATCAGCTCATCGACCGCCGGCGCGACTCCGGTACCCCGAGCTTGGAGGCGAGACAGCGCGCCGCCTCCGAGACCTTCGCCAAGGCGCTCGACGCCGCTGGCCAGATGCGTCCACAGGCGGACGGGATCGTCATCGGCCGCGTCGAGGGTCATCCAGATGACGTGCTCGGGGCGCTCGGCGCACCACGACCGAACCAGCGTCGTCTTGCCGTAGCCGACCGCGGCGTCGACCATGGTCAGCGGCGGCTCTCCGTCGCCGTCGAGCATCTCCAGCAGCCGCGCACGGCGCAACATCCGCGGATGCACCCGGGGGAGCATCAGCTTCGGCTCGATTACTTGAAGCCGCGGGACCCTTGTCGTCCCTGCGGTTTGCGTAGTCATTCAGTACACCCGATCCGTGGTCAGAGGCGACATCAATCACCCGGGTGAACATCCCCCCGGGTTGCTGACAAGCGATTGGCCGCGAGTGATGATGTTGCCGTGAACGACTGCAGGCATCCGTAAAAGTCCGCAGGCACCCGACCGGGAATCCCGACCCATATGAAGCAAGACCCAATTCGCGGCCAGGACGACGCGCAGTTGATCCGGCTGCCGGGGCAATCCAGAGCACGTGCCAGCTTTGGTGACCTGGAAGAACGCCGGCGCCTGGAGCGGGACCTGCATGATGGCGTCCAGAGCGAGCTGGTGTCGTTGATAGCCAGGATCAAGCTGGCCGAGGAGGATTTCGCCACGCCTCCTGCCCTCGTTGAGACGTTCTCCGCGCTCAGCGATCACGCCATCGCGGCGCTGGCATCCGTCCGCGAGGTCGCCAACGGGGTCTATCCGCCATCGCTGGCCAGGTTCGGTGTCGTCGAGGCCCTGCGCGCGCGGGCCCAGCGAGCCTCCGTTGAGGTTAGAGTTTCGGGGGACGTACCGCGGACAACTGAGGAGGCCGAAGCGGCCGTGTTTTTCTCTTGCTCGGAGGCGATCCAGAATGTCGCCAAGCACGCTGGCCGGGCGGCGCGAGCCGAGCTCTCGCTGAGCCATCATGCCGGGACCCTTGCTGTACGCGTGCAGGACAACGGCCACGGATTTGATCCGGAACGCGTCGTTCAGGGTGCGGGCCTGACCAACATCCGCGATCGCATCGCGGCGATGGGCGGCTTTGTCCACCTCACCTCGAGCCCCGCACGGGGCACCGCCCTGACGATCTCGCTGCCCTGGCCCAGCCGACCGCCGTCACGGACCGAACCACGAGGGATGCACCAGGACGGCCGTGCGGTGCGACGGCACTGGATGCTGCCTCGGTGAGCCAGGTAATCCTCCTCTCGCTGACCGCGTCGTTGAACCCGACGCTGGTCGCCGCCACAACCGTGATGCTGCTGCTCGAGAAGCCGTCGAGGCTGATGCTGGGTTACCTGGCCGGCGCGTACCTGACGAGCATCACGCTTGGGCTGATCGTCGTCTTCTCGCTCTCGAACTCGAGTACGACCAACACCACCCAGAACACGGTGAGTCCGGCGGTCGACATCGGACTTGGGGCGATCGCGCTGGCCGCGTCCTTCGTCCTCGCCACCGGGCGCCATGAGGGCCTGAAGGAACGCAGAGCGGCCCGCAAGGCAGCCAAGCCGGACAAGGGCCCGCCGCGATGGCAGCGCGAGCTGAGCAAGGGATCCGCCAGGACCACGTTCGTGGTCGGGGCGCTGCTCACCCTTCCGGGCGCTTCGTATCTGGCCGGCCTCGATGAGATCCACAAGCTGAAGTACTCGACGTCCGTAACGGTGCTGCTCGTGATCGGCTTCAACATCGTGATGCTCTGGCTTCTCGAAGTTCCCCTGGCCAGCTTTGTCGTCGCCCCTGACTGGACGCCGCGGGCGATCGAGCGAACCAAGGCCTGGATCAGTCGGCACGCGCATACTTTCGCCGTTCGCGGGCTCGCCGTGGTCGGTGCTCTGCTGGTCATCAAAGGCATCGTGGGTCTGGTCACCTGAGCCGCGATGCCCGATGCGGGAAGGGTTTCGTCGTGAGCGCGAGTACTGGACAGGACATGGAGCCACATCCACCGTTTCACCGCTACGAGCGTTGGCTGGACCGGCGCCTGGGGCGGAGGGGTTGCGCCCACGCGATGCCGCTTACCTGATCGGCGCGTTCTGGGGAATTGCCGTCATCGTGTTTGGAGTCGTCGAGCGGCTCGTCGATCCCAAGACCTTCCACAGCGTTTGGATGGGGATGTGGTGGTCGATTCAGACCGTGACGACGGTCGGATACGGCGACATCGTCCCCGATCAAACGGTCGGAAAGGTGATCGCGGCCTTCCTCATGCTGGGCGGGCTGTCGCTTCTCTCGGTGGTCACCGCCGCCATCACCAGCGGCTTTGTTTCCCGTGCCCAGGCGCTGCGCAAGGCCGACGGAAATGATCCCGTGCTGCGCAGACTCGATGCGGTTTACGCGGAGCTTCAGGCGGTCAAGGCTGAGCTGGCGCAGCGCGGAGCCGATCCGGGCCATTCGAAGGGCCCGGAGTAACTATCGGTGGCACCGAATTTCCGACTCGCGACACTAGTACGGCCGCGGCGGCGCGCTCACAGCGCCGCCAGCAGGTCCGAGATGCTCTTCTCGGTTGACGCCGCGTGCCGTTCCATGGCCCTGCCCGCGGCGTTGCCATCGCGGCGAGCGATCGCGTCAAGAATCCTGCGGTGCTCTCTCGCCGTGACCTTCCTCCAGGCGGGGCTGTCGGGCAGCGCGGTGAGAGCATCGCCGAGCACCAGCCGCATCCGCTCAACCGCCTCGTAGACGTAACGATTCTGGGCCGCGCGCGCGATGGCGAGGTGGAACTCGGTGTCAAAGGCCATGAACTCGAGGTCGGTGTCGGCGGCGATTGTCCGTTGGTTGGCGAGCTCGATCTGGGCGAGTTCATCCGCGGTGCGCTCAATGGCGGCCAGCGAGGCGGCGAACCGGTCGACGTCGCGGCGGAAGGCAAGTGCTTCCACGATGTCATGGCGGCTTCGCCGCAGGCGAACGAGCAGGTAGTCCATCGCTATGTCGTCGTCGGTGATGCCGGTGACGAACGTGCCGCCGTGCCTGCCACGGCGCGTCTCGACGATGCGGTCGGCCTCGAGCAGCCGGACCGCCGCCTGCACGGTGGCGCGACCCACCCCGAACATCGCCGACAGCTCGCGCTCGGTCGGAAGCACGCCCCCGGCGGGAATGATGTGCAGTCGGATCTGGCGGCGGAGCTGCTCGGCGACGTACTCGTGTGCTCGAAGCTGCTCGATCGGCTCGAACGTGATCGCCGTCGTTCGCCCCGAACCAGAACGAGAGCCATTGTCACGTTCGGGCATTGGGGCAATTCTACGCCGCGCTTCGCCGTCGTCGGAGCGTCGCCGCCCCAGCCACGCTAACGCTCGTGTTGACACGCTGAGCCCGTTCGGCGCATAATGGATTCTCATCGAGTCCAAAAACGCATTTAGGTGCGAGACACGCGTGGGGGAGACTGGAGAGCGGTCATGACCGTACAGAGCGAGATGCGCAGCGGAGCGAGGCCCGACGTCGAGCAGGCGGCGATCGATCATCTGTGGCCGCACAGCGACGACAGTGAATGGGACGAGTTCACCGAACGCGGCCTCCGTGTGATCGGCTCGGGTTCGGGCTCGACGCTGACTGACGTCCAGGGGCGCAGCTACCTGGATGGGCTGGCGGGGCTGTTCGTGGTCAACGTCGGTCACGGGCGGACCGAGATCGGCCAGGCGATGGCCGATCAGGCAGCCAAGATCGCCTACACGGCGGCCTCAAACTCGACCAATCCCGCCACCGTCCAGCTGGCCGAAAAGGTCGCGTCCCTGACCCCGGGCGATCTGAACCGGTGCTTCTTTGTCTCCGGCGGCTCCGAAGCGGTCGAGACGGCGCTGAAAATCGCCAAACAGGTTCAGGTGCTGCGCGGGTTCCCGAAGCGCTATAAGGTGATCTGCCGCCGTGGCTCCTACCACGGAACCACCTTCGGTGCCGCGAGCGTCACCAGCAGCCAGAGCGAGAGGTACTTCGGTCCGTTCATGGCCGGCGTGTCGAAGGTGCCCTCGCCCAACCGCTATCGAAACGACTTCGGTCTCGACGGTGAGGACGGCGACATCATGTGCGCGCGGTTCGTCGAGCAGGAGATCCTCGTCCAGGGGCCCGAGCACGTCGCCGCGGTGATTGGCGAGCCGATCTCGGCCGCCAACGGCACTCACGTCCCCTCGCCGCGCTACTGGCAGATGCTGCGCGAGATCTGTGATCGGCATGGTGTCCTGCTCATCATGGACGAGGTGATCACTGGCTATGGCCGCACGGGGACACTGTTCGCGGCCGAGCACTTTGGCGTGGTGCCCGACATCATGACCATGGCCAAGGGGATCTCGAGTGGTTATGCGCCGCTCGGAGCTGTTGCCGTACGTGACGCGGTGTTCGAGCCCTTCCAGAAGCACGGCAACGCGATCAACCACCTGCTGACGTTCGGCGGCAGCGCCGTGGCCGCGGCGGCGGCCAACAAGAACATCGAGATCATTGAGTGCGAGGAGCTGGTCGAGCGTTCGGCGGATACGGGTCGGTATGTCCTCGAGCTGGCGCGGGGCTTGTCGTCGCATCCCACGGTCGGCGACGTGCGCGGCCTCGGGCTCCTCTGTGCCCTCGACCTCGTCAAGAGCAAAGACACTCGGGAGACGTGGGGGGTCTCGCACCCGTTCATCAAAGGCCTCGGCTTCCGGACACAGGAACGGGGGCTGATCACTCGAGTGTGGGACGTGCTGCACTTCGCCCCGCCGCTCGTCATCACGCGCGACGAGTGCGACCGCATGGTTGAGATCGTCGACGAGTGCCTGACCGAGCTCGAAGACCAGTTCGGCGACGAGATCTTGGCCTGATGCAGGACGCGCGCATCGCGGCGCTCGACGGCTACATCGACGAGCACGTGACCGAGGTCGTCGAGCTCACCCGGGCGATGGTTCGGCACAACACGGTCTCGGTGGACCTCTCGCCTGACTCGGAGCACCGCAGCAACGATGAACAGGCGCTGCAGGAGATGATGGGCGATCGGCTCGCTGCGCTCGGCGGCGAAATCGATCAGTGGGAGCCCGATGCGAAGGCGCTCAGAGAACACCCGATGATGCCGTCGTGGCACCACTGGAAGGGGCGGCCGCAGACCGTCGCGACTTTCCGCGGCTCGGGCGGTGGTCGCTCGCTCCTGATCAACGGGCACATCGATGTGGTCGATGAGGGCGATCGGAGCCGCTGGGACAGCGAGCCGTTCTCGGCCGAACTTCGTGACGGGCGCATCTACGGGCGTGGCGCGGTCGACATGAAGGGCGGGATCGCCTCCGCCTACTTCGCCCTGCAAGCGCTGCATGCCTGCGGCGTCCGGCTCGCCGGGGACGTCTTCTTCGAGGTGGTGACCGACGAGGAGACCTGTGCCATGGGCACGGTGGCCGCGATCGAGCGCGGCTATCGGGCCGAGGCCGGCCTCGTGCCCGAACCGACCAAGCTAGGCATGTGGATCGCCACCCGCGGGCTCCTGCACGGCGTACTCACGATTCCCGGGCGCTCGGCCCACGCGGAGATAAACCAGCCGTCATGGCAGGACGGAGGCGGGGTCAACGCCATCGAGCGTGCGCTTCCGTTGCTGGCGGCGCTTGGCCGCCTGAAGGAGAACTGGCGGGAGCGCCCCTCCAAACGCCACCCGCTGGTGGGCATACCCGTTGTGCAGCCAACGGTGATCGCCGGCGGCTCGTTCATCGCCAACGTCCCCGAGAGCGTTCGTGTGCAGGTCAATGCCACATACCTGGTCGCCGACGCCGACGAAGCAGGCTACGGCTCGGTTCCACGCGCGGAGATACTCGACGCGGTGGCGTCGGCGGCGGCCGTTGACGACTGGCTGCGCGAGCACCCGCCGACGTGGTCGTGGTCGACCGACTACCCGCCCGCCGAGATCGCCCCCGATGAGGAGATCATCGCCGTGGCGCTCGGCGCGGCGAAGGAGGTGGGCGGCAGGCACGGGGCGGTTGGGATAGACACGACGTATGACGGGGCGCTCTTGACCCTCTTCGCTCAGACGCCGAGCCCGGCCTTCGGGCCCGGTGATCTCAGCCGCGCCCACGCGCCCAACGAATGGGTGGGCGTCGACGAGCTCGTGCAGAGCGCGAAGGCCTACGCGCGAGCGATCACCCGCTGGTGCGGGATCACGTAGCGCGGGGTTCGCGGCCGACCGGCGGGTGCCCGAGCCGCCCGAGGACGGTCTCGAATACCTCATGCGGCTGTGCGCCGGGAACGAGCACGCGGCGATCAATAACCCACGCCGGGACGCCCCCGGCGCCGAGCTCGATCGCCGTGCGGGTGTCGGCTCCGATGCGCCCCAGATAGCGTCCGTCCTGCAAGACATCGATGATCTCGCCCTCCTTCAGGCCGACCGCCGAGCCCTCCTGCACCAGAACGCGCTCGTCGCCGATGTCCCGGCCTCTCGCCCAGTAGGCGTCGAACAGGCGCGGGTGCAGCGCATCAAAGACGCCCTGATCGCGGGCGAGCTCCGCCAGCATGAGAGCGCGCCGCGAGTTGGGGATCTTCTCCAGCGGCTCGGCGTGCGGCAGCCCGGCGTCCTCGAACATCATCCGGCGATGGTCCGAGACTCCGGGGCCGTAGCGGCGCTCGAGCTCCGAACGCGGGATTCCCTCGGGCAGATACTCGGGATGCAGGTCGAACGGCCTCCACTCGATCTGCGCGCCGAACCGGCGCTCAAGCCACGCCGCCCGCTCGAGGCCGACGTAGCAGAACGGTCATATGTAATCGCTCCAGACGACGAAGACCGGTAGGCCGTTGGCTGCCGCGGGCATGGCCGACACTCTAGAGACAACGGGCGCGCCTACATCACGAACGCTGTGAGGATCCATGTGTGTTCGGCGTTGTGACGCTGGTGCTGGTGGTGCTGGTCTGGGCGCTGGTCGCGCGGCGACTGGCCAGGTTCAGCATCACCACGGCGATCGCGGTGGTGGTCGTCGGGATGGTGCTCACCGCCGGTTCGCACCCGCCGATCCGCATTGACCTGGACACGAAGATCATCGAGCGGGGAGTCGAGGTCGTGCTGGCGATCCTGCTGTTCGTCGACGCCACCGAGGTGCCCGGGGCATGCTCGGCCGCGAGCGCGGCGTGCTCATGCGCCTGCTGGCCATCGCGCTTCCGCTCAGCCTCATCATCGCCTGGCTCGCCGGATTCGCGCTGTTCTCGCCCCGCGACGCGTGGCTGCTCGCGGTGCTGGCGATCATCGTGGTTCCCGTCGACCTGGCGCCGGCGGTGGCGATCGTTCGGACAAGCGGGTGCCGGAGCGCCTCCGAGACATCGTGAACGTCGAGTCTGGCCTGAACGACGGCGTGGCCGCTCCGCTGTTCCTGTTCTGCCTGGCCGGGGCCACCGCGTCGCACGCGCCGGCGGTCAATGCGCTCGAAAACGCACTACCGGCGATCCTGATCGCCGTCGCGGTCGGTGGCGCCACCGGGTACATCGGCGCGCTCGCCCTGGGCTGGTCACTGAGGCGAGACTGGACGGAGCCATCCGCGCTGCGGCTCGGGGTGCTCATGCTGCCGCTGATGGCCTACACACTGGCGGTCGCGTTCGGAGGCAACGGGTTCGTGTCGGCGTTTGTGGCCGGCGCCCTGTTCGCGGTCCGTGATCAGAACCTGCCATCGGAGGCGCTGCAGCTCACCGAGGACGTCGGCACGCTCCTCTCCCTGTGTGTGTGGTTCGTGTTCGGGCGGACGGTCAACAAGGTGTTCGGCGCGGGCATCAGCGTGTCGGTGGTCATCTACGCCGTCCTCGCCCTGACCGTGGTGCGAATAGTCCCTGTGCTCATCGCCCTGAGGGGAACGACGTTGACCCGCTTAGAGGCGGTCTTCCTCGGCTGGATGGGACCGCGTGGGCTAGCGTCGCTCGTGTTCGGCTTACTGGCCGTGATCCAGCTCAAGGGAGGACCCAGCTCTCTCACCGCGCAGGTGATGGTGATCACGGTGTTGCTCAGCGTGATCGTCCACGGTGTCACCGCGGGGCCGATCGGCGCGGCGTTCGCCAAACGCTCCGCGGCCGCTGCACCGGCCAGCCCGGTCAGCAGCCGGGATTGACCGAAGATCACAGGGCGAAACGCCCGCCCTTCACACGACCTGTACGTCGAGGGCGCGTATCTGTATGCGGTCTGTACGCCCAGGATCCGATCATGGGGCCATGGTTCTCAACGTCGTCCCCGTTCGATGGCTCTTCCCGTCGTTGACCGGCTGACCCGCCACGAGCTTGCGGTGTCCTTACGGATGATCGTCGAGGACGCCGCCCGGCCGTCCGCCCAACTTATCGCGACAACCGCACCTCAGGAGGCGGTGCGTCCATGGCGCGAAGCACTGCTCGGCCTGGCGGAATGGCTCGAGGGGCCCCGCCCACTGAACGGCCCCGGACTCGACCGGGTCCGCGCGCTGGTGGCCGAGGTGGTCTCCCCGGGCGACAACTCGGTCTCTCAACATTCGCTGGCCGACACGATCTGGTGGGTGGCCGACGGGCTGCGGCTATGCCCGCCCCACCGGTGGGGATGCCCTGTCGTCATGAAGGTCGATCCCGAGCACGTGGCCTGGACGTGCGGGCGCTGCGGCCTCGTACGGGCTACCAGCGATGTGAGCGTCACCCCGTCGTAGGTGATTGATGTGACCCGGCGCGAACGAAGTACGAGCTTCTAAAGGGTGACGCGATGACGGTCACGGGATGGATCCAGATCGTCGTCCTAATTGCGCTATTGACCGCCTCGACGCCGCTGCTGGGCGGCTACATGGCCAAGGTCTACCGAGGCGATCGCGTCACCCTCACCGTGGTGCTGGGCCCGATTGAGCGTTTGCTGTATCGCGGGTTCGGTGTGGATCGGAGGCAGGAGCAGAGGTGGACCGAGTACGCGCGCTCACTGGTGTTGTTCAGCGCGGCGAGCTGGCTGATCCTCTACGTCGTCCTGCGAACCCAGAGGATCCACCCTTTCAACCCGCAGGGGTTCACGCACTCAGGGCCCTGGAACCTCTCGTTCAACACCGCATCGTCGTTCGTGTCCAACACGAGCTGGCAGTACTACGCCGGTGAGACGACGCTGTCGGATTTCTCCCAGATGGCCGGCATCACCGTCGCCAGCTTCACATCGATGGCCGCCGGAATGGCCGTCCCCGCCGCGCTGATCAGGGGATTGGCGCGGCGAAGCGGCGACCAGTTGGGCATCTTCTGGGTGGATCTGGTCCGCTCTCTCCTGTACGTCGTCCTGCCCCTGGCCTGCAGCGCCTCGATCATCCTCGTGGCCACGGGAGTGCCGCAGACTCTGGGCGATTATCTGCGGCGAACGGCCCGACCGGAGCCCACCAGACGATCGCGATCGGACCGGTTGCCTCGCAGGAGGCAATCAAGCTGCTGTCGGGGGACGGCGGCGGCTTCTTCAACGTCAACTCGGCCCACCCTTTCGAGAACCCCAGCGGCATCTCAAACCTCGTTGAGATGCTGTTGATGTTGCTCGTCCCCGCCGCATTCACCGCCACGTTCGGCCGCATGGTCGGGCGCCGACGTCAGGGCTGGACGCTGTACGCGGTGATGCTGGTGATGTTCCTCGGCGGGAGCGCCGTCATATATGCCGCGGACGCGCACAGCAGCCCCGCGCAACGCGCGGCTGGTCTGAACGCGGAGATGTCCGGCTCGACCGGCGGCAACATGGAGGGTAAGGAGCAGCGCTTTGGAATCGCGGGCTCGGCGCTCTTCGTTCAGTCAGGAACCGCCAGCGGAGACCACGCGGTCAACAGCGGCGTCGAGTCCTATACGGGACTCGGAGCCGGAGTCGCGATGGCGAACATGATGACCGGCGAGGTGATCTTCGGCGGACCGGGTGCGGGCTTCTACGGGATGATCTCCCTGGCTGTGCTCGCGGTATTCGTCTCCGGTCTGATGGTGGGACGAACTCCGGAGTACCTTGGCAAGCAGATCCAGGCTCGCGAGGTCAAGCTCGCCACCATCGCGACGCTGTTCGTGCCCCTGCTCACCCTCGTGGCGGCGGCGATCGCCGTCGCGATGCCGTCGGGGAGGCAGTCGCTGTTCTCGCACGGGCCCCAGGGTCTTGCCGAGTCGGCGTACGCGTACCTGAGCCAAGCCCAGAACAACGGTTCGGCCATGGCCGGCTACACGGGCTTCATTCAGCCGGTTGCCGGGAATGTCGGAGCGCATGGAATCACGTTTGCCGGCGTAGCGGGCGGAGTCGTGATGACGCTCGGCCGATTCGTCCCCATGCTTGCCGTACTCGCGCTGGCCGGATCGCTGGCGCCGCGAAGGATCGCACCACCGGGCCTCGGGACGCTGCGAACCGACACGCCCACGTTTGTCATCTACCTCATTGGATTCGTGGTCATCGTCGCGGTCCTCACCTTCCTGTGCGTGCTGGCGCTCGCACAGGCGCTCAGCAACCGCATGCTGGGTTGACCACGCGCAGCGCGCAAGCATGTTCGACCTGATTTGATCGCCTCTGTAGACGATCTGTACGCCGGGCCCACACATCTGTACGCATCCTGCATGCGACTGGGCGCATCATGTCAGCCGTGACCAACGATGAGCGCCTCGCTCGGCTCGAGCACCGGGTCCGCGAACTGCAGACCGCGGTGGTCGCGATCATCGAGCACCTCGGGATCGAGGGCCAGGTGGCAGCCGCGGAGCGAGCCCGGCTGGACCAGAGCCGCTTCAAGGGCGACGTTCCCCGCCAGCGCCTGATGGAGCTCTACAGCGCCCTCGACCAGTTCTAGAAGCCGGCGTCCGGCACAGAACCCGTCCTCGATCAGGGATGAGGCTCTTCGCCGCTGGCCAATCCCGTTGCCCGAAGTGCGCGCCAGACCACCTTTACGAGCTCGTCATCCTCGACGTCGTCGGGAGGATTCAGACCAACGTTGAGTCCGCCGCGGTCCGCGAGCCGTGCCAGCAGATCGTCGCTCGCGCTGGCCCAGAGCTCCTCGCGCAACGCCTGAGCCAGTCGGCGCGCATCGTCCCGATTCACGTTGGCAACATACCACCGGCTCTCGTGCGATTCTGACCGTCAATGACTGGGCGCGGTCGGCACAAGGTCTTTCTGGGAATGGCTCCCGGAGTCGGCAAGACCTACAAGATGCTCGAGGAGGGGCACGAGGAGAAGGCCCGTGGCCGTGACGTGGTGATCGGGTATCTCGAAGCCCACGGTCGCGCTGACACCAGCTCCGAGGCCTCGGGTCTCGAGACGGTCCCGCGTCGGCGGCTGCGGTACCGGGGTGCATCGCTGGAGGAGATGAATCTGCCGGCAATTCTGCGGCGGCGTCCCGAGCTCTGTCTGATCGACGAGCTGGCACATACGAACGTTTCGGGCAGTGAGCACACGAAGCGCCACGAGGACGTTGACGTGGTACTCGCCGCGGGCATCGATGTGTATTCCACGGTCAACGTGCAGCATGTCCACACGCTCGCGGGTGAGATCGGAACCCTGACTGGCATCCGGGTGAGGGAGACCATGCCGGATCAGGTTCTCGATGATGCCGACGACGTCGTGCTCGTCGACATCACGCCCGCGCTGCTGCTCGAGCGTCTGCGAGCGGGCAAGATCTATCCCCAGGCATCAGCCGCCGTAGCTGAGGGTGCCTTCTTTCGCCCGGACAAGCTCGCCGCCCTGCGTGAGATCTCGCTCCTGAAGGTGGCCGAGGCGGTCGAGCCGCGCCGCAAGCCACAAGCACATCAACCGGCAGGCGGCACGGCGACGTCCAGCGTGCTTCGGCTCACGGCGGATCGGCCGCTCCGCCCGTCCAGCGGGTGCTCGCGCTCGCCACCCCGGAACCGCGATCGAGGACCACGGTCTACCACGCCTTCCGCACAGCGGAGCGACTGCACGCCCCGCTCGACGTTCTGTGGGTCCGGACCGATGCTGCGGAGGTCCCGGAGGACGAGAACGTCGCCGCGCTCCGCCGGCTGGTCTCCACACTCGGTGGCAACCTGATCGTCTCGGCTGGAACGGACATCGTCCAGGCTGCTGCCCGGGTGGCCCGGGAACGTGGCAGCACGTACCTTCTCATCGGTCAACCGGGCCGCAGGAGAGCCGTCGGGAGATCGGCTCACCGGAAGCTACCGCTGCGGCTCATGGCGACGTTGCCCGGAGTCGATCTCCAGATCGTCGCGCTGGCTGACGTGCCCGCCGAGTAGCGCGGGCCGCCGAACCGCCGGCTGGCCCTGTACGCGCGCACAATCTATACGAAACCTGTATGCGCAGGGCCCCAATCTGTAGGTCGGCGGTACGCGGCGGATCTATCTTCAGATTAACCAAGGTGCAGAGGCCCCAACTATCCACGAAGGCACTGCATCACCGCTCATTAGGAGTGTGAAATGCCAACAATTCCAGACCCCTATGCCACTCGCCCCGTCGGCGAGTTCTCCGATACCAGCAAGCGCTCCCGCCCACTCCGGGTTCACGTTCGCACCGCTCTCCGGCGCCGGGAACTGACGCGGGAGCTGGCCGAGGGCATCGATCCCGGTGCCAGCGAGCAGCATGCGCTGCGTGCGGCCCAGCTGACCAGCGAGAGCAATCGCAAGACGTTCGCGAAAACCTTGCGCCGTACGGTCGCTGAGGCCTACCGGCCGCGCATCGGGCGCGCCGCGGTTGTCATCATTCGCCGCCGGGCCGTAATCGACGCGGAAGACGCGATCAGGACGACGATCGAGCGCCTGTCGAGCGGGGCACCGGTGCGTGCTCAAGGGATGGCGATCCTGGAACGGATCCTGACCAACGCGGACAACAGCCCGCTCTACAACTCGAGCTCGCCGGGCGCGCTTGCGCACGAAATCACCCTCGCGACTGACGCGATGGAGCCGAGCCTGTCGGACTCGCACGAGTTCCTGGTCGGCGTCTAGTTTGTGCCCACCCACGAGTCGTCTTCGGGCGGGTGAGCTTCGGCCCCCGCCCGACGACCGTGGCACCAATGATGAAATCTGTACGCCGGGCGGGACAATCTTCACGCCGTCTCTACGTGGGGTTCGCGACCATCGGATGCGTGGCTGGGCGTTCTGAGAGCACGACCGATCGGACCCTGCGGCTGCGCGTCCGCATCCGACGACACGTCTTGGACCGGGAGATCGCCGCGGGGCTCGATCCCGCTGACGACCCGGCTCGAGCGACAAGAGCGCGACAGCTGCTCAGCGCGCATGAACGACGCTGCGTGGCGGGATGCCTCACCAACATCCTCGAGGCGGCCGACGAGCGCCACGCGGACCCGACATCGCCGTTGAAGTTGAATCACGCCGAGGTGCTGGCCAGGCGGCACGACCTACTCGCGCTGATCGCGGCCCTGCGGAGCGATCGGGTGATCGCAGCGCGCGGTGTCGCCCTCGCCCGTCTGCTGACCGAGGCCGATAGCAGTCCGCTCCTGCGGGTCCGTCCAGGACTCAGCGTGCAGGAGGCCGTGGCCGAAGCGATCGCGGCCCTTTAGACGCCCACCGCGGCCGCCTCATTTGTCTGCGCGTTAGGATCTGTGCTGGCGAGCCGGGAAGTCTGGTCGGCAAAAGGATCCGTGCGCGCATGTCGTCGACCAGCCCTCAGCTCCAGTGATCTCTCTCGTCTCATTGCGCTCGGAGTGGCGGCGGGAGGCGCTTCGCACCAACCTCTGGTTGGTGCCGACGGTCGAGGTGATCATCGCGGTGGCGCTGTACTTCGGCACGCACCTCCTGGATAAGGCGGTCTTTCACGGCGCCCTCTCGCTCCCGTCCTGGATGAAATTCGGCAGCGCAGATGCCTCGCGTCAAATCCTGACCACGCTCGCCGCGGCCGTCATCACAGTGGTTGGCGTGGTGTTCTCGATCACGATTGTCACCCTGACGCTGGCCTCCACACAGTTCGGGCCGCGGATGCTTCGAAACTTCATCCGCGATCGGGGCACGCAGATCACTCTCGGCACATTCGTCGCGACGTTCGTCTACGCGACGCTGGTGCTGATCTCGATCGGCCCGGCCACACCGGGACGACCAGTCTTCGTTCCGCACCTGTCGATCACGATCGCGGTCGGTCTGGTCACGCTCTCGATGGGCGTCCTGATCTACTTCATCCACCACATCGCGATGTCGATCCAGCTTCCCCAGGTGATCGCCAGCATCGCCGAGGATCTCTCGCGCGCAATCGACTCGGAGTCACGAGGGGGCGGGACATCGGAGGAGGCAGGACCGTCGGTTCCCGAGCTCCTGAGGCGGATGAACGACTCGGGGGGAACGGTCCCAGCCCCGGCGAGCGGCTATCTGCAGTTCATCCAGCACGAGACGCTGATCGGACTCGCCGCTGAGAAGGGCGCGGTGATCAGGCTCCTGTACCGACCGGGACATTTCGTCGTCCGCGATCCCCCACTCGCCACGGTGTGGCCACCCGGGGCCGCTCCGGCCGTAAGTCGGGCGTTGCGAGTGGCCCACATCACGGGCTCGAACCGGACCCTCGCCCAGGATCTGGCGTTTGCCGTCGACCAGCTGGTCGAGATCGCGATCAGAGCGCTGTCGCCGGCCGTCAACGACACGTTCACCGCGCTCACCTGCATCGACTGGCTGGGCGAGAGCCTGTGCAAGATCACCACGCAGTGGCACCCGCTCCGCGTCCATCGGGACACCCACGGGTACGTGCGCGTGATTACGGCACACGTGAGCTACGGCGGTCTCGTCGAGCGTGCCTTCGAGAAGATCCGTCAGGCCAGTCGGGGCATGCCTGCGGTGCAGATCCGGCAGCTCGAGGCACTGACCAAGATCGCCGACCACACGACGAGCGGTGAGCAGCGGGACCTGCTGCTCACCCAAGCCGCGATGATCCTCCAGTCGAGCAAGGAGTCGGATCCAGAGCCGTCCGACAGGGCGGACGTGCAGCACGAATACGAGACGATGCTCGCCGCGGCAGGTGCCCTCGACCCCGCCAGCGCGTCAAATCGCCGCCCGCACCGAGCGCGATGGGAATGGAGCCAAACTTGAACTGAGCAGCCTGGGCGCGTAATACGCTCACGGTGGTGGCCGAGTACCCGAGATCAGCTCTGATGCGCGGAAGCCGTCCGCCCGCAGCGCTGGGCGTGCTGGTGGCGGTGGCGCTGGTCGGCATCTGCACGGGGATCGTGTACCCGCTGAAGCAGGTCACCTCGGTTGCCTCGCTGGGCGTCGTGTACCTGTTGGGTGTCGTCATCGTGTCGGCATTCTGGGGCCTCTGGCTTGGGGTTGTGACTTCCCTGTTGAGCGCGGCCGCGTTCAATTTCTTTCACCTACCGCCGGTCGGTCGCTTCACGATTAACGACAGCCGAAACTGGGTTGCGCTGGCCGCCTTCTTCGTCGCGGCGGTCGCCACCAGCACCATCAGCGAGCGCGCCCGTCTGCGCACGGTCGAGGCCGAGCGGCGTCGCGCCGAGGCCGACCTCACCGCCGAAATGGCGCAGCTGTTGCTCGCTCGCACCGGGGTGGAGGATGCGCTGGCGCTGATCGGGCGCAGGCTGGCGCAGGTGTTCGATCTGCCCTGGGCGTCGATCGCGCTTGGGGAGCCCCCCGGAGATGCACGGCGGTTGGCGATCCCGCTGTCCGTGGGGGGCGAACGCTCGGAACGCTCGTCGTCCCGGCGAACGTGCCGGAACGCACCGTGGATCGGTTGCGCGACCGGGTCGTGCCCGCCCTGTCCGCGATGGTGGGGATGGTTCTCGAGCGAGAGCGACTGGTGGCCGAAGCCGTGCAAACCGAGGGCCTGCGTCGCAGCGAGGCGGTCAAGACCGCGGTGCTCCGCGCCGTGTCGCACGACCTGCGCTCTCCGGTGACCGCGATGGTCGCGGCGGGCTCGGCGGTCCGGGCACCCGACCTGACATCGGAGGAACGGGAGGAGCTCGGTCGCCTGGTGGTTGACGAGGGGGCACGACTGGGACGGCTGATCGACGACCTGCTCGACCTGTCGAAGCTCGAGGCGCACACCGCCACCCCCCGACTGGCGGAATGCTCGGTGGAGGAGGTGATCGATGCGGCACTGGCGGCACAACCGCGCGACGCGAGGTTCGACGTGCGGATCGATCCGATGATCCAGCCGGTGCGCGCAGACTTCGTACAGATCGAGCGCGTGCTGGCGAACCTGATGGAGAATGCGACGCGCTACTCCGATGGAGAACCGGTGATCATCCGCGCGCGCCCGGTCGGCGACCGGGCCATTGTCCGCGTCATCGACCGCGGGCCGGGGATCCGCTCTGGCGATCAGGAGCGGATCTTCGAGCCGTTCTATCGCTCTCCCGCAGGCACCGGAGACTCCCACCCCGGATCGGGACTCGGATTGGCGATCGCCAAGGGGTTCGTCGAGGCCAACGGTGGGCGGATCTGGGTCGAGTCCACACCCGGCCGCGGAAGCAACTTTGTTGTCGAGCTACCGGCCGTCGCGCCAAAACAGTGATGGCCAACGCCGGAGCAGCCGGCCGTCGGATCCTGGCCGTCGATGACGAGTTGCAGATCCTTCGCGCGCTGAAAGCAACGCTGCGCGCTGAGGGTTACCACGTGATCACGGCCGCGACCATGGAGGAGGGTCTGGATGCGGCTGCCCTCTCGCCAGTGGACGCGGCGATAGTCGACCTGCTGCTGCCTGACGGTGACGGGATCGAGCTGTGCCGCCGGATCCGGGAGTGGAGCTCGATGCCGATCATCGTGCTCTCGGCGGTGGGAGAGGAAGACGAGAAGGTGCGGGCACTTCGCGCTGGCGCGGACGACTACGTGACCAAGCCGTTCGGACCTCAGGAGCTGGTTGCCCGACTCGAGGCCGTCCTGCGCCGGACGGCGCCCGAGCCGGAAACGAGCAGCGTCGAAGTTGCCGGTCTCGAGGTTGATCTGGCCGATCACTCGGTGCGCCGCGACGGTGAGGACGTACATCTGACCCCGACCGAGTTCGAGCTACTTCGCCTGTTCGTACGAAACCGCGGGCGGCTGATGACGCACCGCGCCCTGCTGACCGAGGTCTGGGGGCTCGAATACGCCGATGATGTGACGGTCCTCCGTGGTCAGATGGCCAACCTGCGGCGCAAGATCGAGCCATCCGGGGGCACGCGCCGCCACTACATCCGTACCGAGCCGGGGATCGGCTACCGGTTCGACCCCAAGTAGGGCGTCTGTAGACAATCTGTACGGCACGGCGCCAATTCTGTACGCGCCCTGCACGGCGCAGGGCGCATGATCACGCGCATGGGCGCCCAGATCCTCGTCTGCGATGCCAATTCTCAGGTGCAACGAGCCCTCCAGGTCATCCTGCGCGATGCCGGCTACAAGGTCAGGTGCACCGCAACGGGCCAGGCCGCGCTTGATCGCGTGGTTCGGCGGCGACCCGACGCGGTGATTCTCGAGCTGCTTCTGCCGGACATCGATGGCATCGAGCTGTGCTGTCGACTGCGCGAGCGCGACGACATGCCGATCCTCGTGCTGTCATCCGTCGACGATCAACAGGCGAAGATCGATGCATTCGAGAGCGGCGCCGACGACTACGTCACCAAACCCTTCGGTCCCGGCGAGCTCGTGGCTCGGCTCGCCGCGAGGTTGCGAGCAGCTCCCAGCAGCCTGAAGTTCGAGGCCGACGGGCTGTTCATCGATATCACCGGCCAACACGTGGTGATCGGAGACGAGGATGTGCATCTCACGGCAACCGAATTCGCGCTCCTGAGGGTGCTGGCAACAAGTCGGGGAACCGTCAGCTATCGAACGCTGGCAAGCAAGGTCTGGGGCCCCCGCCGCGCCGCTCCCGTGCCACGCATCCGGACCCATATCGCGAATCTGCGCTGCAAGCTCGATCCGGGACAGCGCCGCAACCTGATCGTGACCGAGGTCGGTGTCGGTTACCGCTTCACAGGTCGTTCACACCGGGCGCCGCGAACGCGGCCGCGTGTGGCATCGGCCGGTTGATCTGTATGGGATCTGTACGCGAATGGCCGATTTCTGTACGCGGCCTACACGTCGCAGGCCCCATGATGGGGCCATGGACATTGTCGCGGTTCTCATTGCGGTGATCATGTTCGCCGCTCTCTTTGCCCTGATCTTCGGAATCGAGCGGATATGACGCTCGTGTTCGCGACGATGAGCGCGTCGGACGCGTTCGGTCTGGTCGTCTCGGTGCTGGCGATCGTGTACCTGCTGTACGCGCTGATCCGCGGGGAGAAGCTGTAGGCCATGACGTTTCTCGGCTGGCTCACCATCTTTGGCTTCGCCGCGATCCTGACGCTACTTGCGCTGCCGCTCGGCCGCTACATGGCGGCCGTCTACACGGGCGAGCGGACGTTCCTGGATCCGGTGCTCCGGGTTCCCGAGCGCCTTCTCTACAGGGCCATCCGCGTCGACCCTCAGCAGGGCCAGGATTGGAAGGCCTATGCCAAGTGCTTGATTCTCTTCTCGCTCGCCGGCTGGCTGCTCCTTTATTTCATTCTCCGGACGCAGACGCTGTGGAACTGGACGGGCCTCAACCCGCTGCATTTCCACTCGGCCCCGTGGAACGTGACGTTCAACACGACGTCGTCGTTCGTCACGAACACCAACTGGCAGTACTACGGCGGCGAGACGACGATGAGCTACTTCAGCCAGATGGCTGGGCTCGCCGTGCAGAACTTCCTGTCGGCCGGGGTCGGGATCGTCGTCGCCGTGGCGCTCATCCGCGGCATCGTCTCTCGCTCGGGAAGAGCATCGGCAACTTCTGGCACGACATCGTGCGCACGGTGCTTTATGTGCTGCTTCCGATCTCGATCGTCGGCGCCCTCGTGCTCGTCTTCCAGGGATCGATCCAGAACTTCTCGCACTACCTCATGGCTCACACGCTGACCGGCGGATCTCAGTCCATCGCACAGGGTCCGGTTGCCTCGCAGGAGGTGATCAAGGAGCTGGGCACGAACGGCGGCGGCTTCTTCAATGTCAACTCCTCGCACCCGTTCGAGAATCCGTCCGGGTTCAGCAACCTGGTGGAGATGCTGCTGGTGCTGATCATCCCGGCCGCGATCGTGTTCACGTTCGGGCGCATGTCGGGTCGACGCCGTCAGGGCTACGCGATCTACGCGACGATGATGGTGATGTTCCTCGGCGCGGTGATCGTCGCCTACATCGCCGAGGCCCACGGTTCACCGGCGCAGCACGCGGCCGGCCTCCACACGGGAGTCATTCATGGCTCGGTGGGCGGCAACATGGAGGGCAAGGAGCAGCGCTTCGGGATCGCCGGCTCGGCCTTGTTCGACACGGTCACCACCGTGACCTCGTGCGGAGCGGTCAACAGTGCGATCGAGTCGTTCACCGGCATCGGCGGTGCCGTCCCGATGGCCAACCTGTCGGCCAGCGAGGTCATCTTCGGCGGCGTGGGTACCGGTCTGTACTCGATGTTGATGTACGTGATCCTGGCCGTGTTCATCGGCGGGCTGATGGTGGGGCGGACCCCGGAGTACCTCGGCAAGAAGATCGAGGCAAAGCAGATCAAGCTCGTCGCGCTTGGCATCCTGATCACGCCGCTTTCGGCTCTGTTCGCCACCGCGCTCGCCGTCGCCAGCAGTGCCGGCCGGGCTTCCATCTCCAGCGTGGCTGCCGGAGGCCCCCAGGCGTTCTCCGAGAGCTTCTACGCCTACCTGTCGCAGGCCAACAACAACGGCTCGGCGTTCGCGGGTTACACCGGCTTCATCCAGCCCAACGCCGGAAACCTCGGCTCCCACGGAATTACGTTCGCCGACATCCTCGGCGGACTGACCATGCTGTTCGCGCGCTTCGCGCCGATCCTATTCGCCCTCGCCATCGCTGGCTCGCTGGCCGGCAAACGCATCAGCCCTCCGGGTCTGGGCACGATGCGCACCGACAACGCAACCTTCGTCGTGTTGCTGATCGGTGTGATCGTGCTCGTCGGCGCACTTACCTTCTTCCCCGCCCTGCTGCTCGGACCGATCGTGCAGGGCCTCACCGGACACCTCTACTGACATGAAGAAAGACATCATCAACTCGGCGCTGGCCATCCTGATTCTGACCCTACTGCTCGGGATCCTGTATCCGCTGGTCATCACCGGCGTCAGCCAGGTGGCCTTCCCGGGCAATGCCAACGGCCAGAAGCTATATCTCAACGGCAAGCTGGTCGGCTCGAAGATCATCGGGCAGGCGTTCACCGACCAGGTGTACAAGAACGGCAAGCCGCAGGTCGACAAGGACGGCAACCCAGTTACAAAGCCCGACCCGCGTTACTTCCAGTCACGACCGTCGGCCACCGTGCCGCCGTACAACGCCGCGGCGACGACGTTCTCCAACCTCGGCCCCAACAGCAAGCTGACCGAGCAGGCGATCGCATCGAACATCCTGTCTTACCTCGCGCTCGAGAAGCCGTATGACCCTGCGCTGACGAAGAGCCAAGTCCCAGTTGACGCAGTCGACAGCTCTGCCTCCGGAGTCGACCCTGACATCTCGGTGGCGAATGCGGATATCCAGTCGCACCGCGTCGCCGCGATTCGGCATCTGCCGTTGACACAGGTCGATCAGCTGGTTTCCAAGTACACGCATGGGCGCGGCGTGGGCTTCTCGGGTGAACCGGGCGTCAACGTTCTGCAACTCAACCTCGCCCTCAACCGGCTGTAAAGGTGACATTGATGTCCGTCGACACCGCTCCGGGAACCACTCCCTCCGAACGCCGTGCGATCTCCCTGTTTCAGCGCGACATTGTCAGGCGCGCGCTGGTCGACAGCGTGATCAAGCTCGATCCGCGCGTGCAGATCCGCAACCCGGTGATGTTCGTGGTCGAGATCGGCGCCGTCATCACGACGCTCACCTGGCTGATCAAGATCTTCGGCATCCATGGGCTGATCGCCGTTCCCGAGCCGGGCTGGTACACGTTCACGATCTCGGTCTGGCTGTGGCTGACCGTCGTGTTCGCCAACATGGCCGAGGCGCTCGCCGAGGGTCGCGGACGGGCGCAGGCTGACACGCTGCGGTCGATGCGCCAAGAGACCGTGGCCAGGCTCGACGACGGGACCGAGAAGAAGGCCTCCGACCTGGCCAAGGGAGACGTCGTCGTGGTGCAGGCCGGCGAGCTGATCCCGGGTGACGGCACCGTGGTCGAGGGGATCGCGTCGGTCGACGAATCGGCGATCACCGGCGAGTCAGCCCCGGTCATCCGCGAATCGGGCGGCGATCGCTCGGCAGTCACCGGCGGGACGCGGGTCCTGTCCGACCGGATCGTCGTCGAGATCACACAGGAGCCCGGTCACTCGTTCCTCGATCGGATGATCGCGCTGGTCGAGGGTGCCGAGCGTCGCAAAACGCCCAACGAGATCGCGCTGAACATCTTTCTGGCCGGGCTGACCCTGATCTTCGTCATCGTGGTGGCGACGCTCCGGCCGTTCGGTCTGTTCGCGAACACGGGAATCTCCGCCACAACGCTGATCTCGCTTCTGGTCGCCCTGATCCCCACGACGATCGGCGCGCTTCTCTCGGCCATTGGCATCGCTGGCATGGACCGGCTGGTGCGCCGCAACGTGCTCGCCCTGTCCGGGCGCGCGGTCGAGGCCTCGGGCGATGTGGACGTCCTGCTTCTCGACAAGACCGGCACGATCACCATCGGCAATCGTCTCGCGTCGGAGTTCATCCCGATGCCAGGGGTGGAGGAGGCGGAGCTGGCCGAGGTTTCACAGCTGTCCTCGCTCGCCGATGAGACGCCCGAGGGTCGCTCGATCGTCGTGCTGGCCAAGCAGTACGG
Source organism: uncultured Solirubrobacterales bacterium (assembly GCA_963737535.1). GTDB lineage: Bacteria > Actinomycetota > Thermoleophilia > Solirubrobacterales > Solirubrobacteraceae > Palsa-465. The sequence goes on along the minus strand of CAVTTU010000030.1, from coordinate 160,216 downwards.
GATCCGTGAGCACGATATGGCCGAGTTGCAGGCGCGCTTTGTGCCCTTCACCGCCCAGACCCGGATGAGCGGCGTCGACCTCGACGGCCGCCAACTGCGCAAGGGTGCCGGCGATGCGGTGATCAAGTTCGTCGAGGCCGAGGGCGGACGGCCGCCGGCCGAACTCGAACCGGTGCTCGACCGGATCGGCCGCGAGGGAGGCACACCGCTCGCCGTGGCCCGGGACTCGCAGGTCCTGGGCGTGATCTACCTCAAGGACACGATCAAGGAGGGCATGCGAGAGCGCTTCGATCACATGCGGGCGATGGGGATCCGGACGATCATGATCACCGGCGATAACCGGCTCACCGCGGCCACGATCGCCGAGGAGTCCGGCGTTGATGACTTCCTGGCCGAGGCCACCCCGGAGGCCAAGCTCGCCCTGATCAAGGAGCAGCAGGGGACGGCCGGATGGTGGCGATGACCGGCGACGGGACCAACGACGCGCCGGCGCTGGCGCAGGCCGATGTCGGCGTGGCGATGAACACTGGCACCCAGGCGGCTCGCGAGGCGGGAAACATGGTCGACCTGGACTCCAATCCGACGAAGCTCATCGAGATCGTCGAGGTCGGCAAGCAGCTGCTGATCACCCGCGGCGCGCTGACCACGTTCTCGATCGCCAACGACGTGGCCAAGTACTTCGCCATCCTGCCCGCGATCTTCGTGTCGACCTGGGCCACCACCGCTGGTGGGAAAGGGCCGTTGCACGTGCTCAACATCATGAATCTCGGCACGCCCCGGTCCGCGGTGATCTCGGCGATCATCTTCAACGCGCTCATCATCCCGTTGCTGATTCCGCTCTCCCTGAAGGGAGTGCGGTACCGCCCGATTGGAGCCAGTGGGCTGCTGCGCCGCAACCTCTTGATCTACGGCCTGGGCGGACTGATCGCCCCCTTCATCGGGATCAAGCTGATCGACCTGATCATCCACAACCTGCTCGGAGCATGAGAGCAGCCCACGCGATAGGTCAAGGTGTCCCTGCCCGGGTCGATCTGCACCGCGGCCCGCGCGGGCGTGTTCGTCTCAGTGCGCTGCTGCGCGCGGGCACGCTCGATCGCGAGCTGGCCGCCGGCGTCCCCTCGTGGCGGTCGCCCGGACACGCCGCCCGCGCGGTTTGGCTGACCCATCCACGCCGTCGGCGCGGCCTCGCCAGGGCGCTGGAGATCCTCGTCGAGCGCAGCGAGCAGCCGGTCAAGCGGGGGCGGTCGGCCGCGGTTGAGCCGTGTCGCGAGCAGGTTCGAGACGCGCTGGCCAAGATCATGGCGGTCACTTCGAGGCTTCGCTCCTCCGAGCCGATCGACGCGCGCGGCGTGGCGCTCTTGCGCGCGCTCGTCACCGATGGAGGCAGTCCCTGCTACGCCCGCCGTCACCCGGCGGCGCTGACCGAAGCGCTGCAGGAGATTGAACGATGGCTCGTCGCGGTGGACTGATAGACGCTCCGGCAGGCGAGACCCGTGATCTCACAACGGTCATGACTCAGGCGGGTCACCTGCGCGTGCTCCTCGGGATGGCGGCCGGCGTGGGGAAGACGTTCCGGATGCTCCTCGAGGGACACGCTGAACAGGACGCCGGTCGCGACGTTGTGATCGGGCTCCTGGAAACCCACGGGCGGGCCGATACGGCTCGGATTGCCGAGGGCCTGCCGCTGATCGCGCGGCGGCGAGTGGACTATCGCGGAACCAAGCTCGAGGAGATGGATCTTCCCGCCGTTCTGGCCCGCGCGCCGGAACTGTGCCTGATCGACGAGCTGGCCCATACGAACGCCCCGGGCGTCGAGCACGACAAACGCTACGACGATGTCGAGGACGTGCTGGCCGCTGGGATCGACGTACTGTCCACGCTCAACGTCCAGCACCTCGAATCGCTCAACGATCAGATTGCCGAGCTGAGCGGAATCCGGGTGCGCGAGACGATCCCCGACGCGGTGCTTGGACGGGCGGACGAGATCGTGTTCGTCGACCTAACGCCGGAGGCTCTCCTGGACCGGCTCCGCGCCGGGAAGGTGTACCGGCCCGAGCGAATCGACGCCGCGCTCAACAACTTCTTCCGCATCGAGAACCTGTCCGCGCTGCGCGAGGTCGCCCTGCGCCAGGTTGCCCAGGAGGTCGGCCACAAGCGCCTCACCACCATTGAGCCCGCCGGCTCACGGGGTGAGACGATCGCCGCCGAAGCCCCGACGGCAGTCGGTGAACGATTGCTGGCCCTGGTCGAGCCGTACCCGGGTGCTCAGCGTCTGGTACGTCGCGCGTGGCGCTCGGCTCAGCGACTCGGTGCCGAGATCGACCTGCTCTGGGTTTGCCCACCGGGGAGGTCGATGTCCGAGGAACAGGAGCGTTCGCTGATGGCATTGCGCCAGCTGGCCTCGGTGCTCGGAACGAGACTCTTGGTCGAGGAGTCCGATGCCGTGCCGGAAGCCATCGCCGAAGTCGCGTCCCGCCGGCGCACCACCTACGTCCTGATGGGGCGCAGCCGGCCCGCTCGCGGGCTGGCCAAGCTGCGGACGCCGCTTCCCCAGCGCCTGATGGAGCTTCTACCTGGAGTTGACGTGCGGATCGTCGCCGACCGCAGCCAAAGAGTGAATGGAGGTCTTCAATGACGGTCCTATTTGTCGTGCTCGCCGCGGTGGTGGGAATTGGGGTCGGCGTCGCCGTCGGCTACTGGCTGCCACCCAACGGCCGCCGGGCGGCGGCGGCGGTGGCCGGGCACCCGGCCGTGCGGCGCATCCTGCTGCCATTCACCGGCGAGGCCATTTCCCGGCGTTCGTTCGAGGCCGCCGTCCGGCTGGCCAAGGCGGAGGACGCGACGATCATGCCGGCATTTTTGGCCCGCGTGTCGAGAAACATGCCGATCGATTCGCCGCTGCCCGCGCAGTGTGCCGGAGCGATGACCGTGCTCGAGGCGATCGAGCAGAAGGCGACCTCGCTCGGCGTCTCGGTCGACTCGCGGATCGCCCGCGGCCGGACCTATCGCGATGCGCTGCGCCGGCTGCTCGACAGCGAGCAGTTCGATCGCGTCATCGTCTCCGCCGCCGACAACCCTCGAGTCGGGTTGAGCGGCGATGACCTGCAGTGGCTGCTAGAGCGCGCTCCGGCCGAGATCATGATCCTTCGTCCGGCCCCGGACGACACTCGCCGGATCTCGGCCAACGGGCTGAACGGACATTTCTGATTCGGTCAGCAGGCCGACATGACCAGCTCCGCGAGCTGGGCTCGGTCATCGTCCGCCACGGCCCGCGCGTCCAGCGCCACGGTGGGCAGCATCTGGTCGAGGAGCGCGAACGCCGAGCGCTGCAGGGCTTTCAGAGTGGGGGCCAGCGCGAGCCGGGCCGTTTCCCGGGCTGCGGTACGACCGGCGCTCGTCCTCGCTCCTCGCGCGAGCGTCGCCGCAGCGTCGCCGGCAATGTCGCGCGCCACGGCCCGAGCTCGATCTCCAGCGATGTCGCCGACGCCGACTTTGGCCGCGGCCCACGCGGCCGCGCCGCCCGACCTCCACGCTTCTTCGCGGGCGGCGGCGCGCCCGGCCGCCCACGGCGCCCACGCCGCGGGCCGTGCCACACCGAGTGCCGCGGCCCAAGCTACGCGGCTATTGCCTCTCGCTGCCCGCAGCTCTCCAAGCGCCGTCCGCAGCACCGAGGAGTCCATGACGGGAGGCAGGGCGGCCAGCCGCTGACCTGCTCCGTCCAGATCGGCCACGGCGAGCCACGTCGGCGCGTAGGTGCGGATCAGCCAGTCCATCGCCAGCCACGAGCGCTCCTCGTCGAGCCCATCGTCAACGGTCCCGATCGTGCGCGAGAGGTACGGGCGCAGGAGCTGACGGGGGCCGTCGTCGAGGCTGTCGTTGAGCGTCGTGCAGTAGGCGCGCAGCACCGGACTGACACAGGCCGGATCATCACCATGCCGCTCGCCGGCAAGGAAGCTGACCCATTCCATCGCGCACCGGCCGTCCTCGGGGGTGGTGTGCGTCCCGTAGGCGAGGGTGTAATCGGTGCTCATCGTTCCTCCTTGCCGGCTGATCTCTGCTCGGATTTTCACGCTACGAAGCCCCAAGTCAAGAGCGATCTACCCGCTGAACGGAACTGGATATCGAGCGGCGCCTCAGATCTTCATACCGTCTTGATTCCTGGCCGCAGGGGTTACGCGGTTTCCAGGTTCGCGATCTCAGCCGCCCGCTCCTCCGGCGGGCCCACGAGTCCGCCCTCGATCGGAAGCCTGGCCAGCAGCGTCTCGCTGACGAAGCGGTCGGCGTCCTCCTTCGAGTTCCAGACCGCGGCGATCAGAACCCCGCCCTGCGTCTCGCCAGCGGCGTGGTACACCTGCCCGGCCGGGAGACCGTCGGCTGGGTGCACGGCGGTCAGCGTCGTTCGGTACTGCTCCAGCGTCCCGGCCGGCCAGAAGTGGGTGAGTAGGTAGGCCATGAGTGGGTCCTTTCTTTCGGGTTTGAAGACGATGCGCCAGTTGGCTACTTGATCCCTACGACCATCGAATCGGGACCCGCCAGGCGCTCGACGTACGTGTCGGCAAAGCCAGTCTCGCGCATCCAACGCTGGCAGTCGGCGCCGGTGTAGTCGAAACCGCCGGGCGTCTCGATCAGCATGTTCAGGCTCATCAGCAGTCCGAACGCATTCTCGCGTCGATCGTCGTCGACGATCGCCTCGAACACGATCACCGCGCCGCCTGACGGGAGCGCCTCGTAGGCACCTCCTGAGAAGTTGTTTCTTCTGCTCGAGGTTCCAGTCGTGAAGGACGTGTCCGAGCGTGATCACGTCTGCCTCCGGCAGGCGATCGTTGAAGAAGTCGCCAGCCACGAACGCAATGCGCTCCTGGAGCTCGAATGAGCGAACGTAACGCTCGAACGTATCTCTGACAGCCGGGAGGTCGAGACCGATGGCGCGCAGGTGCGGGTGGGTGCGCGCGAGTTGCACGAGCAGGCCGCCCTCGGCACACCCGAGATCGAGTACCGACCGGTAGCGGTCGAACGGGAAGCGCTCGGCAATCGCGATCGACGCGCCGGCGCTGAGCCCCGTCATCGCGTGCAGGAACTGGTGCGAACGCTGGGGATCGGCGTACAGCGAGGCGAAGAAGTCGCCACCGGTGCGGGCCTCGTTCTGGGCCTCGCCGGTCTGAAGTGCGTCGGTCAGCCAACCCCAGAACGGGTGCAGCCGTGTGTTGGCCATTTCCAGCATGCCTCCGATGTACGAAGGCTTGCCACGGTCGAGGAACAGATCGGTCTCGGCGGTGTTGGCGTATGCCCCGTCGCGGCGGGCGAGCATGCCGAGCGCGACCAGCGCGTCGAGGAAGTCACTGGCGCTCCGCGGGTGGAGCCCGAGGCGCGCGGCGAGCTCATCGCCGTGGCGAGGCCCTGCCGCAAGTTCGGTGAAGACGCCGAGTTCGACTGCGCTCAGCAGCGTCTTGGAACCCCAGAAAGCCAGGCCGAGCTCCATGATCCGGCCGGGGTTGACGGGGGCTGGGGCGTCCGCGTGCGGGGCCAGCGATTGTGTAGCGCTCATTCCGGTCCTTCCCCTCCGAGTTGATACGCTCTGCATCAGTCGCAGTGCGAACATTACGATTACGAATAGTTGCAGAGCGAACTAACTCGTGTCAAGTCCAACCTCTGAGCAGCTGGCCAGCTGGCGCGTGTTTCTCGAAACGGCGTGGGCGCTGACCGACATCATGGACGCCGAGATGCAGGCCGAACGCGGGCTCACGCTTCGCTGGTATGACGTTCTCGTTCACCTCGAGGAGGCCTCGGACGGACTTCAGATGAAAGAGTTGGCAGGCCGGATCCTCTCCAGCAAGAGCGGTCTGACCCGCGTGGTGGACCGCATGGATGAGGCCGGTCTGGTCAGGCGCGAGCGGCCCGCCAACGATCGGCGCGTGGTCAAGGTGCTCATCACTCCCAAGGGGCTCGACGAGCTCCATGCCGCGCGCAGAGCCCATCACCTCAGCATTCAGCGCCACTTTGCCGACCATCTGAGCGACGGCGACCTCGCCGCACTGAGTGGCTCACTGGAGAAGGTTCGCCGGCACGTCCGACCGCTGCGTCCGGGCCGGATCGCCGCGACCCGAGTGCCGGCCACGCGCCCGGGCAAGGCGAGCTGACGATGGGCCGGTGCGCGGCCCCCGACCCATCGTCCCGCCGCAGCCATCCGTGATCCACGGAGGTTATGTCCTCGCCTGTCTCAGTGGACCCTGCGCACCGCCGCGTCGGCATCTCGCGCGAGTTGCCTGATGTGACGGAAGAAGCTCGCGGACTGTCCCTCGAACAGGCCGTCCGCGGTGAGGGCCTTGACGGCCGCCCGTGCGCCGGCCAGTGAGTCGATGGTGGGCCGGACCACCGAGCACTTGGGTAGGCCGGGGATGAACTCGCAGGGCTCGGGAAGGATCAGGTTGGTCTGGGTGGCCTCGCTTCCCGACTTGTTCAGGTCCGGAAACGTGGTCCCCGTCTTCGGATCCGTCACGCCGGCCAGCGGGTCGGCCGTCGCGTTGCCCGCCTTGTCGTGCCAGAGCGAGAAGTGGTTGGTCTCAACTCCGCCGATGGCGAGCACGATCCGCAGCACCTCGAGACTTGTCACCTTCATGGCAAGCGTCGTGTAGAGGCTCGAGCCGCCCTGCTCGATCATGGCGAAATGAAACCCGGCGCTGTTGGCGATCGCCTGCATGCGCTGATGGGCAGGATCATTCGGTACCGGCACCGGGGCGGTGTTCGACGGCGGCGTTTCCGTGTCGGACACCGGGATCACCGGCTGGTGCTTGATCGTGACGGCCTGACCGAACATCGCGCCGAAATCGGGATTGGTCTCGGCGCGATATCGCAGGTACCAGCTGGTGTCGACGTTCAGGTTCTTCAGATTGGTGAGGCGTTTCTTGGTCGCCGCCCCCAGTGGCTGGACTCGGCGCGAGTGTGCGAAACGGATCGAGGTCCACCGGTGCTTGCCCTTTTGACATCAAATAGCCGTTGATGAACTTCTGATGGCTCTCCTCGTCGTCGGTGTTGTCCGAGATGTACTGCGGCATGTCTTCGTCGAGGTTTTCGAGGGCGGCGGAATAGAACGCGTTCTTGCCGTCATGCGGTCGCTCCTTGCTCGCCTGGCCGCCGAACCCCGCGTACTGCTCCCACAGATCGCTCTCGATGAGCTCGGCTGCGCAGAGGAAGCGGAGGATCGCGAAGTCACCTTTGGTTGGTTGGCTTCCGGGCCGGTGTCTCCGCTGCGCGCTCGCGGTCGAGGCCGCGAGCGCGGACGCGGGAACCGCGACCGCGCTGGCCAGCCCCGCCTGTCGCAGAAACGCCCTGCGGCCCACGACGCGGTCCCACATCTTCTGAAGTTCCTGCTCCTGCGCCGGGAGCGCAGGACTACCTGCGCGCGCGTTCGCGCGCTCGTGCTGCTTGGTCATGTGACAGTCCTTTATTTCGGTGCTGACTGGTCGAATTTGCTGACGCCACTCTCGGTTAACCACCCCGCCATACGGATGCCATATGACTGCAGGCGGAGACAGACTTTCGGTGGGGAAGCGGACAGTCCACGGTGAATGATCCCGCCCACGTTGGGTGGGCAGGTCGTTACCAGCCAAGACGACGGACCGCGTCGACTCCTTCCCTGTTTCAAGGATCTTCTAATGGTTGTGACGGAACGGTGAAAACGCCGCGCGCCACCGGCTGCAGTGCACCCGGGAGGGGGTCGCCTGTCGCCGCCCCGTAGGCTTCTCGCGTGGATCGGTACGGAAAGCGCGGCGACATGGTGGTCCACGTCCGGGAGCCGTTCAACGCCGAGACTGGACTGGCTGCTCTGGGCGAGGACTCGCTGACCGCCACCGACGCGTTTTACGTGCGGGATCATGGGCCGGTGCCCGAGATCGACCCGGCGGCCTGGCGCCTGCGGGTCCACGGGCTGGTCCACCGGGAGGTGGCTCTCTCGCTCGCCGCGCTCCGCGAAGCGTTCCGGGAGTACGAGGTCACGGCGACCCTTCAGTGTGCGGGCAATCGGCGCGCGGGCCTGAGCTCCATCCGGGAGATTCCCGGCGAGTCGCCGTGGGGCCCGGGTGCGACCGGGACCGCTGTGTGGACGGGAGTCGCCCTTGGCGACGTGCTCGGGCTGGCCGGCACCCTGCCCGAGGCATCCCACGTGGGGTTTGAGGGAGCGGATCTCTGCCCGGAGGCGAACCCGGCGCAGCGCTTTGGCGGGTCAATCCCGCTCTACAAGGCCTACCGGCCCGAGGTCCTGCTGGCCTGGTCGATGAACGGCGAGCCGCTGCCCCCCATCCACGGGGCGCCGCTGCGGCTGGTCGTGCCCGGCTACATCGGAGCCCGCTCGGTGAAGTGGCTCGAGCGACTCGAGCTCCGTTCAGCTCCGTGGTCGGGTCATTTTCAGCGCGTGCTCTACCGACTGCTGCCGGAGGACGGCACGCCGGGCCCCGACGAGGGGATGGCCCTCGGACTCGTGGCTCTCAACTCTGATGTGCTGTCTCCCGCCGATGGCGCGACGGTTCCGGCGGGGCCGCTTGAGGTGCGTGGCTACGCGTTTGCCGGCGGGGACCGGCACGTCGCGCGCGTCGACGTATCGCTCGACGGCGGCAAGCGCTGGTTGCAGGCCGAGCTGCTCGAGGATCTGGGGCGCTGGGCCTGGCGGCACTGGCGCGTCAGGCTGGAACTCGCGCCCGGCGAACACGAGATCCTCGTGCGCGCCTGGGACTCCTCGGCGGCCACGCAGCCGGAGGACGAGGCGGCGCTCTGGAACCCCAAGGGCTATGTGAACAACGCGCGCCCGCGGGTGCGCGTACGGGCCGTCTGAGGAAATCGTCAGCCCCGGATCGCTCCCGGGCAGTTGTTCGCGCGCCCTCTCGGAGGGGGGTCGCCGTCCTCAGCGAGAGCTAGCATGCCGGGCTCGCTAGGGCGAAGGGAGCGCGAATGGCTGATGTGAGGAGACGTGATCTACTCCTGGGCGCGGGGGCCGTGGCCGCCGTGGGTGGGGGAGCGGCGGTCGCCGTGGCGGCCAGCGGTGACCCGAGCAAGCCACTGACGATCGACGTATCGAAGGGGACGCCGACGCTGCCCCAGTACATGCGAGCTCTACCGGTTCCCGCTGACGTCCGCGAAGCCCACCGCGGTTACCCCGGGGCCATTACATCCGCAACGTCGGGCCGGGCACGATGAAGTTCGTCGTTGTCTTCAACAACAGCCTGCCCGACGACATCGGCCTTTCGACGATGTTCGGAGGGATGCCGACCAACACCTTCAGCCAGACACTTGGCCTGTCCGGCGCGCGGCTTGATGGGGCGCGCAAGTCACCCGAGACCCTGCTGATCGTGCAACGCCGCGGCTAGGTCGTACTAGCGAGCACGCCACGGGCCGTGGCCCTGCGTGCGATGATCTGCCCCGTCATGGCCACAATCAAGCGCGCGCTGGCGAGAAGCGGCGTAGTGCGGGGGATTGGCCGCGACAGGATCGGGTATCGCCGCCAAGGCAAAGGTCTCTAAGCCTCGACTCATCCCTGGCACTAGGTTCTCACCGCATGTCGATTCCAGCTCAGCGCATCCACGTCTGGCAGGCCGTTCTGCTGTGCGCGCTCGCGTGCGGGGTGGCGGGCTGCGGCGGCGGCCACCACAACGCGGCGACCGCGACAACGGGATCGACGACGACGACCAAACGGGGACAGGCGATCCCGCCGGGCATACATCAGATCCGTCACGTGGTGGTGATCATGCAGGAGAACCGCTCGTTCGACTCGTACTTCGGCACCTACCCAGGCGCCGACGGCCTGCCGGCGAAGAACGGGCAGTTCACGGTCTGCCTGCCGGATCCGGCGAGCGGGGGGTGCGACCGTCCGTTTTATGACCCCTCGCCGATAAACGGGGGCGGGCCGCACACCGCCGGTTCGGCCCGCGCGGACCTCGACGGTGGCCGGATGGACGGGTTTGTGCGGCTGTCGGAGCAGCCCGGGGGGCGCGGCTGCGGTGGCTTGTCCGGGGTGTGCGCCTCGGGCACGCGGTCCGATGTCATGGGCTACCACGACGCGCGCGAGATCCCCAACTACTGGAAGTACGCCGCAGAACTTCGTTCTCAACGACCACATGTTCCAATCAGACCTCTCGTGGAGCCTGCCGTCGCACCTGTACATGGTCTCCGAGTGGTCGGCACACTGCTCGCGTCTGGGCGACCCGTCGAGCTGCGTCAACGACGACGAGCTCGGTGGCTACCAGACGGAGCAGATCGCGGGAGTCGGCGTGATCGGACATCGTGCGGCCGCCAGGATGAGGCGTCTGCTGCTCGCCTCGGAGCGGGCCCAGTTCAGGTGTTTGTTCGCGCATCCCGCGGGCGCGTTGCTGGGAAATCTGGGCGGGGGAGTGGCCTTCCGTGGTCGGCGCGCGATCGCCCGGTGCCAGGAGCGGGTTCGGCGCGCGTTCGTGCGGCGGCGCGCGCGTCTCGCCCGCGTGATCTCGACCACGCTACAACTACGCGTGGACTGACCTCACTTATCTCATGCACAAGCAGGGGGTGAGCTGGGGTTACTTCATCACGCCCGGCGCCGACCCCGACTGCGTCAGCAATGCCAACTGCACCGGGGCGCAGCCCCACCACCACGGCACTCCGGACATCTGGAATCCGCTGCCGTCATTCACCGATGTTCACGAGGATGGGCAACTCGGCAACATCCAGAACGCTCAGCGATTTCTCGCCGAGGCGCACACCGGCACCCTGCCGGCGGTGTCGTGGGTCGTTCCCGACCAACAGCACTCGGATCATCCGCCGGCAAACATCGAGGTCGGCCAGGCATACGTCACGAACCTGATCAACTCCGTGATGCGCGGTCCAGACTGGGACTCGACCGCCATCTTCCTGACTTGGGACGACTGGGGCGGGTTCTACGACCATGTCGTGCCGCCGCCCGTCGATCAGAACGGATATGGATTCCGGGTCCCCTCGCTGGTGATCAGCCCCTATGCGCGACGCGGGTTCATCGACCACCAGACCCTCAGCTTCGACGCCATCACCAAATTCATCGAGGACGACTTTCTGGGCGGGCAGAGACTCGATCCACGAACCGACGGGCGGCCCGATCCACGGCCAGACGTGCGCGAGAATGCCCGCCAGCTCGGTGACCTGACGGCCGATTTCGACTTCTCACAGAAACCCCGACCGCCACTGATCCTACCGTTGTATCCCCCTCCCGGGCCGGCCTCGACCCCTGGCGGCTGACAAACCCGCGTCTCCACATATCGACGAGGGGGTAGTCGGTGTGAACTGATAAAAGGAGGCGACTGATGATCGTGGTGACGGGGGCAACGGGAAATGTCGGCGGGGAGCTCGTCGCTGCGCTGACCAGAGTCGGGGAGCCGGTCCGGGCCCTGGCGCGCGGACCCGCCGACTCGATCGGGGAGGGGGTGGAGCGCGCGATCGGCGACCTGAACGAACCGCAGAGCCTCCGGCCGGCGCTGCGCGGAGCCAGCGCGGTGTTCCTGCTCTCGGGGTACGCCGACATGGCGGGCTTGCTGGAAGAGACCCGGCGCGCGGGTATTGAGCGGGTGGTGCTGCTCTCCGGCGGGGGCGCGGCGGCGACCGACCTCGAGAACGCGATCTCGCGCTACCAGCTGGCATCCGAGGCCGCCGTCCGTGCATCAGGACTCGACTGGACGATCTTGCGCCCCTACGCGTTCATGTCGAACACGCTGCGCTGGATCCCTCAGCTCCGTGCGGGCGACGTTGTGCGCGTGCCGTTCGCCGAGGTCGCAAACGCGGTCATCGACCCCTACGACATCGCCGCGGTGGCTGCCGCCGCGCTCGTGTCGAGCGAGCACGCCGGCCGCATCTACCGGCTCAGCGGTCCGGAGGCGCTCGTCCCGGCCGACCAGCTGCGGATCCTCGCCGGGCGTCTGGAACGGGATCTGCGGATCGAGCCGCAGCCCAACGACGCCGCGCGCGCCGAGATGCTGGCCACGACTCCCGCGGAGTACGTCGAAGCCTTCTTCAGCTTCTACGTCGATGGCACGATCGACGAGTCGCAGGTGCTGCCGAGCGTTCACGACATCACCGGGGCGCCACCGCACACCTTTGACAGTGGACCGACGCTCATGTGAACGCGTTTGCCTGATCTCAACGAGCTGGACGGGATCGTGGATGTGCACGCCGGCGACGCGACCGATCTGGCCTCCTGACCGGCCATAGGCGGCATCAATGCCACGGCGTGCGGCGGCTCGTGACGTAGCCGGCGCCGGCGGACACGGCGGTTTCTGGCGTCTGCTCCAGCGCCGGCTCTAAACAGTCGGCCGACGGGTCTAAAGCTTCGCGTCGACGAGCTAAAGCCCGGGCCCCAACACGGTCTGATCGCCCGATGTGCGGCCAGCGGTTTACGACCAACATCCGCCGCGACGGTCAATCGGAGCCGCGCTCAGCCGGCTCGTCATTCAAACGGAGGTAAGCAGGTGTTTTCCTACAAGCGATTCCGGCGGTTGGCGATGACTCTGGCGGCGACCGCGTTTGGCGCGGCTGCGCTCACGAGTCCGGCGCTCGCCAGCTCCCAGCACTACCACTTCAAGACGCTGAACAACATCGGCGATCCGACGTTCAACCAGCTCCTCGGAATCAACAACTCCGGTGTGATCGCCGGCTACTTCGGCTCCGGAGCGCAGGGCCATCCGAACCAGGGCTACCTGGTGTTCCCGCAGTACTTCCAGAACTACTTCGCGGCCAACAACTACCCGGGCTCTGTCCAGACGCAGGTCACCGGGCTGAACGACGGTGGCGTCCTGGTCGGGTTCTGGTCCAAGCAGAACACCCAGAGCGGCAACAACAACAACTTCGGGTTCTACAAGCTGCACGGCCGCTTCTTCAACGTCAACTACCCGACCTCCAACAACTCCCGCCCGCCCGTGAACCAGCTGCTCGGCGTCAACGATTCCAATCAGGCGGTGGGGTTCTACAACGACTCCCAGGGCAACAGCCACGGTTACACGTACAACATCAACACCCACACCTTCCACCTGATCAGGGTTCCCAAGAACGTGAGCAGCAACACGGCGGCGGCGATCAACAACCACGGTGACATCGCCGGCTTCGCCACGGTCAACGGCAATGCGGTCGCCTTCCTGCTGACCTCGAAGGGGAAGTTCATCACCATCAACAAGAAGGGCGCCTCGATGACCCAGGCGTTCGGCGTCAACAACAACGACGAAGTCGTGGGTGCGTATACCGTGGGCAGCGGCGACAACGCCAAGAGCTACGGATTCACCTGGACGAGCACGCATGGCTTTACCACCGTCAACGACCCCCACGGCATCGGGACGACGCTGGTGAACGGCGTCAACAACAAGGGCGACCTCGTTGGCTTCTACACCGACGGCGCGGGCAACGTCGACGGGATGCTGGCGACTCCCTCGCACTGAGTCCGGGCGCCAAGCGCAGACGCATCTGATTGGGCCGCCGATTGGCGGCCCAATCACGGTTCTTGGGCATCGAGGTGGGCTGGGGGTCAGCTGTGCGCGTTCAGGCGGGCGAGGCCGATCAGTCGATCTCCACGTCGAAGTCCCACGACACCGTCGGTCGGGGTCCCTGTGGCGTCCAGCTGATCCTGCCGCCGCCGACGGGGAGAACCGTCCGGAGTGTCAGCGTCACCGAACGCCCGGCAGCGACCTGCGCGGGCAGCCTCGCGCCGTTGACGGCCGAAACCGAAGGTCTATGAACCTGGCCCTGCTCGTCAACGATCGCGAAGCCTGCCGCGCTGAGCGGGAGCGTTCCGGATCGCGCCGACAGCCTGACCGTGAACGTGCACTGCACCGAGGTGGGGGCAGGGCTCAGACCTGACCTGGCAACGGCGGGGCCGACGACCGTGGCCAGCCCGCGCCCGCTCTCGAGCGCGACCGCGACCGTGTCACCCTGGATCGCGAGTTGCGGCTCCGCGGGGCTGGCCTGGACGATCCGGTCGATATCGGGGGTGGCAAGCGACCGGATCCGGCGGCCGAGGGGGTTGTTGAATACGTCGCGTCCAAACGGGGCGAGGCCAGACTGGGCGGCGTAGCCGAGGTGGCCGGCGTGGTCGAGGCCGCGGGAGAACCTCGCCACACCGAACAGGTCTTCCATCGTGCGAAGCCAGCTGTAGTGGTTGTAGAAGCGCTTGCTGACCGATCCAGGCTTGATGTACGGGCTGATCAGGACGCTGCCCGTGTCGCCGCCACCGGTCGTCGGCGAGGTGGCGTTGAACAGGGGATCGGTCGCCGGGGTGCGCGGGCCAACCGTGATGCCCTTGACGGCGCCGGTGGTCAGCAGCCTCCGCCCGTAGGAATCGACGAGGACAAACGAACCGGCGACAACGAAGCCTCCGTCCTGGTTGGGGGCCGTCGCCATCACCGGCGTGTTGGTGACCTTGCCGACGAAGGCGCCGGCCGGAATGCCGGTGCCGGTCACCGATCTTCCGGCGTCGGTTATGACGATTGAGTTGTCGGAGATCGTCGAGCTGCCCATCGGCGCGGTCGCGCCGCCGTCGGTGCGCGGGCCTGGGACATGGCCGCCACCTCCGAGGAGGCATGTCCGCTTTGGCTGTGGCGGCACTGTCTGAGCGACACAGATGCTCGGGCGGTCGACGAAGGCGTTGTCCCCGGGACCGGGATACAGCTCCTGCCCGAGAGCGTTCTTGGCCAGTGGCGTATTGGGTCCCGTCGGCTCGAAGTGCACCGACCGGCCGAAGAGGGTCTCGCCGGCCGAATCGTTTGCGATCGATGTGGCGGCGTCCGGAGCCACGCGCTTTGAATTGGCGAAGCTGTTGGCGGTGAAGGTGAACGGCGGGAAGGCCTCGTCGAAGGTGATGTCGATGAGGCCGCCGTCGCGGTATGCGGGCGACCGTTCGATGGCCGGGACGATATGCCGGAGGAACAGGTCGGCGGCGTAGAGACCCCCGGTGTAGTTGCGCGGCTTCCTGGGCGTGTTGGGCCCGGTGAAGCCCCCCGAGAGGTTGTTGCCGTGGCAGACCGCATCGTGCCCGTCGCTGCACATGTTCGGTGTGATCCAGCTGAACGCCGGCGTCGTCGCCCTCCGCTTCAGGTCGTGGAATAGGCCATGGCGCCGGCCGAACAGACTCGCGATGTGCTGGTGGTTGCATTGGCCCGTTTTCAGAATCGACTCGAACCACGGAAACGGGAAATGCTTGGGCAGGTACTGGTTGGTCGCGTTCGCGACGCTCGGGTTGGGCTGTGTCTTGCTGCCCGTCGGTCCGGGCGAGCGAAATGGAGCGCCGCACACCCGCACACCGGCCGACGGATTGGGTGCTCCCGCGCTGGGATAGCCGAGGTCCTGGGCGTAGCCCTTCCAGCTCACGTTGGCCGAATCGAGCTGGTTGAACAGCGTCTTCACGCTCGGCGGGTAGACGCAGCCGTTCGCGCCGGCCGCGGCGTTGGGCCCCTGCGCAGAGGTCATCTGGCCGTAGTTGGGGTTGTGCCGCAGCGAACCCGATCGGTCGACATGGCCCGAGAAGTGGTCGTAGTACGGGCAGTCCACCTGCGTGTCGGCCTGCGTGGCCTGACCGCTGACGAGCGAGATGTAGTTATCGAAGCTGAAGTGGCCCGTTCCGAAGTAGTTCTTGAGCAAGACGCCCTGCGAGGGCAGCGTGCGCCACAGATACGTGTTCCGGTTCAGGCCCGTGAAGGTGGCGTCGTAGGACTTGTTCTCGAGGATGATCAGCCACACGTGCTTGATCTTCCCTGGGCGGATGCCGAGACCGTCGTGGTGGCGGGGGAGTGCCGGCCGGGAGCGTGCGGCGGCGCTCGGCGCGGCCGCCACCGCCACGGAGACCAGCGCCAGCGCTATTGCGACCGTGAACCACCAGGCCCGCCGGGCGGGGCCGCCGGCGCCGCGATGCCCCGTGATGCCAACACCTGGTCCCCCCTCCATCGGCCGGAGCTTACACCGAAGTTCCGGCTCCCCGGTCCGGCCGTCGGGTGGATTGCTTGAGGCCGACGGCCACAGCACGGAGAATGGCGATGGCCACTGGTCTGGCCGCGCCCAACAGGAGGGATGATCGATGACGCAGGCAACGCCTCTGCTGCCTCAAGACGCCGACAGCCACAAGAGGTTCCACTTCACGCGCGAGATGATGCGTGGGGACGTCTACCGGAAGTACGAGAAGGCGATGAACGCGATCTGGAATCCGCGGGACTTCGATTACACGCAGGACGCCGCCGATTGGTCCACGCTCTCACAGCAGCGGCGGGAGGCGCTGCTCGGGCTCACCGTCCGCTTCTTCGCCGGCGAGCAGGCCGTGGCCGAAAACCTCGTTCCGACGGTTGAGGCCGCGTGGGCACTCAACCGCTTCGACTGGCTGATGTACCTCAGCACGTTCCTTATGGAGGAGTGCAAACACGCCGAGTTCTTTGCCCAATGGCATGAGCAGGTCGCGGGAATCCTCGAACCCGACGAGGTGACGCCCTACTTCATGGAGCGTGCGAAGACCGTCGACCCCAGCGGTCGCTTCGAGCTCAAGGAGGTGCTCCACGAGGGCATTCCCAGATATGCCCAAGAGCTCACGGCCGCGGTTCAGACCAAGGATCGCGAGCAGGTCGAGCGTGCGTTCCTGCGCTTCCTGACTCTCTATAACGGGCATGTCGAGGGCGTGCTGACCATGCCGTCCTATGAGATCGTCATCGATACCTGCACCGCCTGGAACGCACTCCCCGCGCTCAAGCAGGGCTACCGCCGGATCATGTCGGACGAGGGGCGCCACATCACGTTCGGCACCACGGTCGTGCGCGAGCTGCTCGCCGCGCACCCGGACTGGGAGCCCTTGGTACACGAGGTATTCGACGAATTCCGCGGCACGATCGTCGGCCTGGTGGAGTATCAGAAGGCGGTTCCCGAGCTCGATCTGCAGAAGTACCAGGTCGGCAAGGTCAGGCATTACCGCAACCGATGCCGTGAAATGGGTGTGACCGCCGACGAAACGCTGATCGAGCAGATCCTCGACCCGTCGATCGATTTCGTCGTCGGCGTCACCGCCGGCTGAGGGAGCAAGGTGACGGTGATGAAGAAGCAATTCGTGTGCCTCGAAGCAGGCTGCGACAAGGTGCTTGCGGCCCCCAGCGACGAGGAGCTGGTCGAGGCGGTGCAGCAGCACGTCGCCGAAGCCCACAACAGCTTCGAACTCGAGGAGTTCATTCTGGCCGGCGCCACGGAAGTCGAATCGAACGGTGACGCGACCTAGGCTGGTCGCGCGCAGAGGATCGCGCGGGGTTCTCATCCGATCCGGGTGATGCGCCCTGCGCCCGCTGGCGTCTACGGTCGCCCGTGGTGCATGTGGTAGCTGAGCAGACCCAGACTTCAGATCGATGAACGGCCCGCCGGACTCGGCCAACCAACATGTCTAGTACGGGCGACTCCCCGGAGATCACCGCCGACCAGGCGCAAGCGCTGATGGCGAGCAAGCCATTCGTCGCTCTGCTCGCGATTGTGTCGGTCGTCGGCGTCGTCGTCTCCTTCGCGACGTGGGCTTTCCTGGAGCTGATCCACGAGGTCACCCAGGAGCTGTATACGCATCTCCCCAACGCGCTCGGGTATCACAATGGCCCGCCGGTCTGGTGGCCGCTTCCGATCCTCGCGATCGCCGGAGTGATCGTCGCGCTGGCCATTACACGCCTGCCGGGTAACGGAGGCCATATCCCCGCCCAAGGTCTGGGCGGCGGCAAGCCGGTCACCCCGGTAGAGCTTCCCGGCGTCCTGCTCGCCGGCATGGTTGCGATCAGCTTCGGGATCGTGCTCGGGCCGGAGGCCCCGCTGCTTGCTCTCGGTCCGGCGCTGGCGGTGCTTACCGTCGCTCTGGTACGCCGGAACACTGCTCCTACGGTGCTCCAGATCGTCGGGGCTGCCGGCGCGTTCGCCGCGGTTTCGTTCCTGTTCGTATCACCCCTGATCGCCGCCGTTTTGATGATTGAGGTGACCGGGATCGGTGGGGCGAGGGCGCGTCTCGTGGTCGTGCCCGGGATCCTCGCCGCGGGAATCGGGTCGCTGCTGGCCATCGGGCTGGGCTCGTGGACCGGCCTGAACCGGAGCGCGATCGCGCTTGGCCCGATTCAGGGCCTGCCGGCGTTTTCCCACCCCACGGTGGGTCAGTTCGGATGGACGATCGCGCTGGCCATCGTCATTGGCGTCGTCACCCACGTGATCATGCGCGGGGGGTTGGCCACGCTCAAGCTCGCCGGCCCGCGTCCGCTGATCGTGCTGCCCATCGTTGGGCTCTGCGTTGCCGGGCTGGCGATTGGCTTCTCTCAGGCCGAGAACCACAGCATCAACTGGGTCCTCTTCTCGGGGGAGAGCTCGCTGCCGAATCTCGTCGCGCAGGCTGGTACGTGGTCATCGTTTGCGCTCGTGCTGCTGCTCGTGTGCAAGGGGATCGCGTACTCGATGTCGCTGGGCAGCTTCCGCGGAGGCCCGACCTTCCCGGCCATCTTTCTCGGAGCCGCTGGCGGGCTGCTGGCATCGCGCCTACCGGGGTTCGGGGTCACCCCGGCCGTCGCGGTCGGGATGGGCGCGGCCACGGTGGCGGTCCTCAGGCTGCCGCTGTCGGCGGTCGTGCTGGCCACGGTGCTGACCTCGACCGCGGGCAGCGGCCAGGAACCGCTGATCATCGTCGCCGTCGTCGTCGCCTATCTGGTCACGCTGCTGCTCACCAGGGCTGCGCCCGTGGGGCGACCGGCCCCGGAATCCGACGCCGCGGTGTCTCATCCGCCCGAAAGCGACGAACCGGCGCTTCCGGACACCCAGAAGCGCGCTGCCTGAGCGGGAGCGAATCAGAGAGCCGTCCGAGGTATGTCAGCCTGTCGGCATGCCGCACCGACAGCAACGCACTCGAACCGTTGCCCGGCGCGGCGAGCTGATCGCCGAGGTGGATCCGCGGCGTCGATCGGGGCGGCTGTTGCGCCAGGGCGGCATGGACGCCTCCTACATCGACCTTGCGGACGTCACGCATCTCGAGTTCGACTACATGCGCTGGTTGCGAATCGTGCTGCACGCCGCCGGTTCGCGGCGCGTGCTGCACGTCGGGGGCGGCGCCTGTGCGCTCGCGCGGGCGCTCGCGGCGGAGGATCCTGACGGGCGCCAGGAGGTCTGCGAGGTGGACGGGGACGTGCTTGCTCTCGCTCGCGAGCATCTTGGGCTGCGCCGTGCGCCCGGATTACGGGTCCGGCACGCCGAGGGCAGGGCCTACATCGCCGAACAGCCCGATAACAGCTGGGACGCAATCGTGATCGACGCGTTCCTGGGCGCTCGCGTACCCGCACGCCTCATCACGGTCGAGGCGTTCACCGACGCCGCAAGAGTCGCGCCGCTGACGTTGATCAATGTCGTCGACAACAGATCGGCACGCGACGTGCACGCCGCCGCATCCAGCCTGGCCATCGCCTATCCCCGGGTGTGGATGCTGGGCCAGAAGGCTGGAAACACGATCGTCGCCGGCTGCACCACAGCCCGCTCACCCGATCTCTCCCGGGTCGCGGCGCGAGCCGCCGCCGATCCGTCACCGGGCCGACTCACCCAACCCGGACAGGTCGCACAGATCGTCGCCGCGACACCACCGCGGCGCGACGCCGGACGTTGACCTTTCCGTGAGCGTGATAATGGTGCGGTTGAAGGCGGCGGTGATGTACGAGAACGGCGGGCCCGAGGTCCTGCGCTACGAGGACGTCCCCGATCCTGCCTGTCCGGATGGCTGCGTGGTGGTCGACGCCGAGGCGATCAGCATCGAGGGGGAGACCTGCTTGCCCGTGCCGCGGGAGAGCTCGGCGCGGTGCCGCACATCGTCGGCTACCTGAGCGCCGGGACCGTGAGCGAGGTCGCCGCAGGCGTCGACGGGCGTTCCGTCGGCGACCGGGTCGTCGCCTTGAACGTCGCCGGATCCCACGCCGCCCGGCGAGCGGTTCCCGCGATCATGACCTGGCCGATCCCCTCAGGGCTCGATGCCGCTCGCGCGGCGTGCGTGCCGGTCGCGTTCGGAACCGCGTACGAGTGCCTGTTCACCGCCGGGAGCCTCGCCGACGGCCAGACCGTGCTGATCCACGCCGGAGCCGGCGGCGTCGGGATGGCCGCAATTCAGCTCGCCAAGCGCGCCGGCGCGACCGTGATCTCGACTGCCTCCAGCGACGACAAGCTCCGGCGACTGAAGGCGCTCGGGCTCGACCACAGGATCAACTAGGCGAACGACAGCTTCATCGAGCGCACCAACGAGCTGACCGACTCGCGCGGCGTGAACGTGGTCCTCGACTCGATCGGCGGCCAGAACCTCGTCGACAGCGTCGGCGTTCTCGCATATCGGGGAACGCTCGTCAGGGTTGGCGTGGCCGCCCGAGCAGGTTCGAGGATCGAGGCGCAATCGCTGTGGACGCGCAACAACGCGCTGCGTGGGGTCTACCTCGGCGGCGCGATGCTCTCCGAGTACGCGCGGATCCATCCGATGATCGGCGGGATGCTGGTGCGCGTCGCGTCCGGCGAGCTCCACGTCGAGATCGATCGTTCGTTTGCACTCGGACGAGCCGATGCGGCACACGAGTACGTCGAGAGCCGCAAAGCGTTCGGCCGTGTCGTCATGACGCCGTGACAACGGCGACACGGGCCCGGAGCAAGAACCGGAGCTAGTCAGGATGAGCCGGGCGCGCTGCTGCTCATAGGCCCAAAGCGGCAGTCAGACGGACCTGGGCCTGGCGGCGACGAGCAGGGAACCGCCCGTGAGTCCGGGTTTCGACGTCACGCGATACTTCTCCCTTCCGGCGAACCAGCGCGCAATGCCGGGAGAGACGACCAGAAAGAGGAACCGCCGTGTCCGAACCCGTCGTGTTGATCAATGTCTTCGAGGTCCCGGTGCCCGACGCCGAGCAGTTTGTGGCGGCCTGGGAGAAGACTCGTGACTACTTGCAACGCTATCCCGCACATCTGGACACCTCGCTGCACCAGGCAGTTGGCTCAGACGCCGACTTCCAGTTCGTCAACATCGCGCATTGGCGCAGCGCCGAGGAGTTCACCGAGGCGGTCAGCAGCCCCGGCTTCCGGGAAGCCAGCGCCGACCTGCGCTGGCGCTTCCATCCCGCTTTGTATCGTGTGGTCCGCACCCAGGTGAGCTCGCCCTGAGAACACCAGGTGCCAGCCGAATCCGCCGCGGGCACGGACGCGGCAGTGAGCCGACTGTCGATATCCATCTCGCTGCTGGCCAGCATTCGGGGCTGGCACCCGATACGGCGACGGCCCGGGCCTGCGACGAGGCCCGCCCGCGCCGTTGTTGCCAGTGCTAGCCGCTCGAGCTAGCTCCCACCGTGTAGGCGTAGGCAAAATCGTGGAAGTCGGAGAATGACGCCGGGAACCCGACGGCCGGCTCAGTGCCTCCCCAGTCCGTCGAGTCGATGACGCTGAGGGTGCCGTTCACCGCGGAGCCCGCAGCCGCCGTGGGCGACAGCGTCGCCGTCAGCGTCCCCGTGGCTCCAGCCGCCAGCTCTTCCGGCGTGACGGTATTGCCGCCACTGATGTCGTTGCCCGACGGTTGCAGTTCGAAGAACCCGACGTGGTTCGTCGTGTTCGTGACCGTCACCGTGATCGGGACGCTGGAGCCGGAGCCGATGGTCGTCGACGACGACGTCGGCACACCGGTCTCGGTGACGTGTGCGAGCCGGTTGTACGCGACGACTCCTGTGACGGTCTGGGAGAACTCCGTCCCGTCGGTCGTAGCGCCCTGCATCACGTCGATCTCCCACAGACCTGGCTGGGGATCGGGGGCGATGCAGCGAGGCGTTTCCGGTCGGGTTGTCGGGCGTCGGCGTGGTGTCGATGGCTGTGACATCGATGTTCCCCACTCGGTAACAGAGGGCTCGAGGTCGGCCGGCGAGAACAGGTAGTAGTACACCGGGTCGTCGGCGGTGTGGTCCGGGGCGTTGAGCGACACGTCGAGGTCGTTCTCACCCTGGGGCACGTCCACATAGAACGTCTTGATCTGCCCGGCACCGCGAGATACCGAGCTGGTCAGTCTGGCGCTGAACGAGCCACCGGCCGACCGGATGAGGGTACGCCGGGCGATCGGCACCGAGCTCTCGAGTCTGTTCGGCCCCGTGAACTGCACCGACTCGGGGGCATCGCCGCGAGCCTGCGGGAGGGCGATGCCTGAGGGGCACGCTCACCGAGCTGCGAGGCGGGATGGTGACGGGCGCCGACGCCGGGCTTGTCGTGAAGTTCTGGCCGCTGGCCTGGAAGGTCACGGTTCCGGTGTAGGGCCCCGGGGTGTCCGGCGCATTCTGCACGTGGCCGCGCCCATTGGCCCACACGATCTGGGCCGTCCAGGTTCCGGCCATCGGATGCTCGACCGTGCTGTGCTGGATGTCAGGGCTGGCGTTGGGCCCGTTGGAGGCGCCGTAGTCGTACGACATCTGGGCCAACCTCCCGGCCGGGTCGGTCAAGATGAACGTCAGGATGTTGTCATCGCTGTTGGTCGGATCCGGCCAGCGCATGTCGGCATCGAGCACGCTGGTGCCCCTCGGCACCGTGAAGGTGATCGGTGCCGCCGCGGTCGCCCCCTGGGCGGGAATCGGGGCGCTCGGCGACGGGGCGCTGACGTTCTCGGTGACGGGCTTGCCGAAGCTCGTCTCGCTGCCAAGCATCCGGGAAGTACCGGTGACCCTTTCGGCGTTGGAAGAGGTGTTGTACAGCGTGACCGATTTGTTGACCGTTGAGCCGCCCGGACCCTGTACGTCGAGCTGGGTGGGGTTGGCCACCAATCCGGGAGGGTTGGAATGCGTCTTCGACGTGCCCGGCGCCGACGTGCCCGGCATCTGGCGGGCCGCCTCAACGGCCGCGTACACGTTCAGGAGGCCAGCGCCCTGCTGGTCTGCCTCAGCCCCGATGTCGGTTGCCGTGCTGGTGAGGATCTCCTTCACCTGGGCTGGCGTCGGGGTGGCACCGCCGTGGGTGTCACGGTAGGCCTGGATCACGTCGGCGGCGGCGCCGGAGATGAACGGGGCCGACTCGCTGGTGCCGCCAAAGGCCTCAGTCGGCAATGGCGGTACCTGACCGGCGCCGACGGCAGCAAGCGCCAGATAGCCGGGGGCGGCCAGGTCCACCACGGCGCCATTGGGAGCGGTGCCGCCCGACGACAAGGTCGTCATGTTGTCGTCTTCCCAGCCCTTCGTGTAGCCATCGGCCTGGGCGAGGAGCCTGAGGTCGTTCGTCCCAGCGGCGTCGATGACGTTGGGGTCATCGGCGGGGGCCTCGACCGTGCCGGACGAGCCGCTGTCGCCCGCGCTCTCGACCACGACAACGCCCGCCTGCACCATGGCGTCGTTCGTCGGTTCCAGCAGGTCGTCGTTGGCACCCGGCAGAGCGCCAAAGCCGTAGGACTCCGACACGACATTGACACCCTCGTTCACCGCCTGCTGCAGCCCGGCGATGACCTGAGACTCGGGAGCCACGATTTGACCCAACGAGTTGGTGTCGGTGAAGAAACCGGTGGTGACAAGGGAGGCGCCGGTGGCGTCACCCACGATCTGGAAGCTGCAGTGCGCGGGGAAGTTCGAGAAGGGCAGCTGAGACGCGTAGGTCGCCACGGCATCATCGACGAGGTCGGGATCGCGGAGAGGAAGACTACGCCGGAGGCGTGCCCCAGGCGGGCTCGAGATCCACCAGACGCCCGTGAGTCTCTTGGCGCAGCTTCTTGCCGTCGGCCCCGATCGACCAGATGTGGGGCAGCGTCTTCCTCGAAGTGTGGACGAATGCGATCCGCCCACCGTCGGGCGACCAGACCGGATCGAAGGCGTAATTGTTCTTCTTCTCTTTGCGGATCCGGTGCATCCCCGTGCCGTCGGGGCGGATCGTATAGAGCTCCGACTCCGACTGTCCTTCGTAGAAGGAGTTGAACACGATGCGTTTCCCGTTCGGCGCCCAGTCGGGGTTGCCGGCATCGAGCTTGCGCGGCGTGAGCCGGCGGACGGTGTTGCCGTTTGCGCTGATCAAGTAGATCGCGCTGGCTTTGACCGGCTTCTTCGTTGTGTTCTGGATCGTGACGGCAAGCATCCGCCCATTCGGCGACCACAGGGCGCCGTGGGGCTGCTCCCGCCCGCAATTCCGGGATACCGCCGATATTGCCCCGACACCAGTCATCCAGCGACGACGGACGCTGGAAGGGAACCGATCTCGCCGGTGCGAAGCGGCTCGTCGCCGCGTCGGGCCCCCGGGGTATGCGCGTCGTCGTCTGGAACGCCAACCCGTCGCCCTCGGGTTCCATCGAGGAGAGCCAGGCTTGCGGTGACGGCCCTTCGCAAGATGGGCTACCGGGCATCGCTGCGCCTGCTCCCCGAGAGCACGGACGCCAGCGAGTTCTGCAACGCGCGGTTCGATCGCCAGATCGAGAGTGCCGCCTCGCTACAGGCCACGCAGCCAGCCGCCGCCGACAGGCTGTGGAGCCGTCTCGACCGGAAGCTGACCGATCTCGCGATCCTCGTCCCTACCGTTACCCCCAACGCGGTAGATGTCGTCTCCCGTCACATCCACGACTACCAGTACAACCCGGTGTGGGGAGCGCTACTCGACGAGCTCAGCATTCGGTGAGCGGTGCCCGTAGCTTGCGCTTGCCCTCGGTCCTGCCATGTTGTGGAGCCACGAGACTGAACGTCAGTCCGGCGTTGGTCGGTGCGGTGCCTGCGGCGACGTCGCCGCGGTGAGCCTTACGTTTGGGGCGAATCGCAGGGGGTGACGGTTATCCCCGCCCAAGACCTGCTTTGGTGAGGGCGCAGGCCCAAGATGCCCCGCGTTGTCAGCTCGCTCGGCGAACCCAAGATACGTAGGCGACCGACGACAGCCTCGGCCGCTCGCGATCGAATCTTGTCGCCAGCTCAGCTATCCATGTCACATCGCGGCCTGGGTTTGGGTCAAGGCTGGTAGACCGACAACATCCAAGCAAGATGACAGGAGAGTGCGTCATGCCCTACGCGGTGGATTTCAACGATGTCTCGACAGTCGGAGTGGAGTCCTCGCCGGTCGCGGCCGCGCTCGCTGGTCTGCGGGCGCACGAGGCCCGCTACTTCAAGAACAAGTACGACCACGTCTTCACGGTGGAGCCTGCGAGCAACGCCAAGGCGACCATCGACTGGGTGCACCGGATCCTCAAGGAAGAACGCGACATCGTCATCACTTCCCGGCCGCTCGAGGCTACGGCCTTCCAGGTCGAGAACATCCGAATCGCCTACGTCTTCTATGAGAGTGGTCTGTCGATCAACGTGATGTACACCATCGATGACCCCAAGAAGCGGGCGGTCGGGTTCAAGCTCTCCGAAGGGATGGACGTCCCCGCGGAGCTCGCCTCGCGGTTCAAGTTCGCGAGGCAGAAGTCGAAGCTGGCCGGAACCATTCGCGGTTCCTACTTCGCCTTCAAAAGCGATTACTGACCGCGGAACCTCGCTTTGCCCCGCCACGCGACGCAGCGATCCCGGGACGCGAGGCCCGACGTACGTTGCCGACGATCGCTTGCCAGTCTGGAGATCTTCAGCGAACCACTACTTTGGCGACGCCGCAGGGCCGCTCGGCGCCGACGCCGGTGGGGTTCGTATGTCAGACAGCGGCCGGTCGCCAAGTTGTGCAGCAGATACCGGTGAACGGTGTTTCGATAGTTGCGAACCGTGACGGTGCCCGCCGCGATCGTGGTCGACGTACCGCAGCCACGCGTCGGCGGTACCTGAACGTAACCGAGTCATCGCCGCGCTCAGGACGCGGCCGAGGTCGGTCAGGTAGTCGCGCAGTGCGTCCTCGGCGTCCTTCGGCTTCCGTCCCACGGGGCCGAGCCTCTTCTTGATCAGACGGCCGTCCCGGTCGCGCGCCTTCAGGTAGTAGACGGGGCCGTCCTTGCGCTCCACGTGATGAGCGTGCCGGTTACGCGAGCCATCACTTCGCCTCCGTCGTGGCCTCGCGTACCAGCCTTACGGCGTCGATCGCGTCGAGGTCGATGTCCATCGCCCGACGGGCCTGCTTGGCGCCGGCCTCATGTTCCGCCGGCGTGTAGAACGACCGTGGATCGCGCGGGCCCAACCATCCACGGTTGGCCTCGATGCACCCCTGTGCCGACGTGTCGATGTAGTCCAGCAGCGCGACGATCTCCGAGTCGAGCTCGAGCGCGTACGTGTCGGCCGTGCCATGGATCTCCCAGCCGATCTGATCGAGCACCCGCTCGGACACCGAGAGTCGCCAGATGATCTGGCGCGCCAGTTCCCGGTGTTCCGGCTGGCGTTCGGCGGTTGGGGCAGTGGCGGGTGAGCTGGTGGTGGGTTGGGGGGTGTGTTGGGGGCTGGGGGGTGAGGGGGACTGGGGGGCTGTGGATCACGGGTGCTCCGGGGCCGGGCGTCCGGGGGGTGGGGGGCGCTTTGGTGGCCAGACCCATCCTAGGCCGAGCCGTTCGCCGCGTCATCCGTAGTTGGTCGCGGCCCGCGGCGGCAGGCCTGGCACCACTCGAAAAGCTCTTCCTCGGAGAATCTGACGTACTCGCCTAATCGGATGTGTGGGACGCGGTCCGCTCGGGCTTCGGCCAGCACCACGACGGGGGACGTTCAGGAGCTTGGCAGCTCCTTTAGCGTCGAGCAGTGGCCCGGTCATGCGACCACCCGCCAGTTCCCCTGGCTCGTCCTGGGTGACGCGGTCAGGGCTTCGGCAGCCGCTGCCAGCTCCCTGAGCGCGGATGCCATGTCGTGCGGGTCCTCTGCGGCGGCGGTCCTCAGGATCTCCGTCAGGGCACCGGGAGCTGATCGCGGGAATTGCGTTCGACCGCCTCAGCTTGAGCACCCGCTTCGTCGTCGGCGTGCTCAAGGACGGCGGGTTGCGCCGGCGGCAAGAAACGCGTCCAGTTCGGATTGCCTGACGCGAACCCGTCGCGCGCCGCACCACCGCCGGGAGCTCGCCACGGTCGATCCATTATCTGCGCGTTGACCTTTCAGCGCCGCTGCGATCTCGGCGACGGTCAGGAACTCGTCCATGCGACGCATCTTCGCAATTGAGCGAGCCGCCGGTCTTACCTCGTCGAAGCGGCCCTCTCTGCCAACGTCCGGTGAGACGCTCACGATCAAGGATCTATGAGCCTTGAGGGCGAGATCGGAGCATTGTTGGGATGTCGCAGTCGAGAGCGATGGAGACGCGACTGGGGCTGGCGCCGCGGCCCGGTTCGCCGAGCGAGCCGTAGGCGAGCGGGGAATCGTGGCCGGCGGCGCGCCGCGCCGGGCGGGGTTGCCCGGACCCTGAGCTGGTCGAGCGCGCGAAGCGGCGCCGGTTCACCGCGGCGTACAAGCTTCGGATCCTCGCGAGGCCGACGCGTGCACGCGGCCCGGGGAGATCGGCGAGCTGCTGCGCCGCGAGGGGCTGTACACGTCGCATCTGACGCAGTGGCGCAAGCAGCGCCCGGACGGGGCGCTTGGAGGAGCTCGGGCAGCCCGCGCGGGCGCAAGCCGGCTGACCCGCGCGACGCGCGAGATCGCCGAGCTGCGGCGACGCGCGGAGCGCGCCGAGGGCGAGCTGGCCAAGGCCCACAAGGTGATCGAGATCCAGGGAAACGTCTCAGCGCTCTTGGAGCAGATGCTCGGTACCGAGGGCGAGACGGGAGCACCGAGCGATGATCGGCGAGACCGTCGACGAGCTGGCGCCGATCATCGGCACCCGGCCGGCGTGCCGCGCCCTGGGCGCCGTCCCACGCGACCGTCTACCGCCGCCGCACGCCGCCTGGCCGCTGCGGCCGCGGCCGCGGCCGACGCCCGCCCGAGCGCTGTCGCGAGAGCGAGCGCGAGCGCGCTGCTCGACGAGCTGCACAAGCCAGCGGTTCGTCGACCGCTCGCCCGCGCAGGTCTACGCGACGCTGCTCGACGAAGGCCGCTACCTGGCGCTCCGAGCGCACCATGTACCGGCTCCTCGCCGCCGAGCACGGCGGCGTGCGCGAGCGCCGCGCCCAGCTCGCCCACCCGCCCTACGCCGCGCCGGAGTTGCTCGCCGAGCGGCCCAACGAGGTCTACAGCTGGGACATCACGCAAGCTGCTAGGGCCCGGCCAAGTGGACCTACTTCTACCTCTACGTGATCCTCGACGTGTTCAGCCGTTACGCGGTCGGATGGACCGTGCAGCACCGCGAGTCGAGCCAGGTCGCCGAGCGACTGATCGCCCAAGTCTTGAAGCAGCAGCAGATCACGCCCGACCAGCTGACCGTTGCACGCCGACCGCGGCAGCTCGATGCGCTCCAAGCCGGTCGCGTTCCTGCTCGCCGACCTCGGCATCACCAAGAGCCACAGCCGGCCCTACACCTCGACCGACAACCCCTACTCGGAGGCGCACTTCAAGACGCTTAAGTACCGGCCGAGTTCCCGGCGCGGTTCGAATCGATCGAGCACGCCCGCCAGCTTCTGCCGCGACTTCTTCGACTACTACAACCACAACCACCGCCACTCCGGGATCGGCCTGATGACGCCGGCCACTGTCCACCACGGCCTCGCCGCCGCAGCTCCACGCCGAGCGCCAGCGCGTCCTCGACGCCGCCTACGCCCGCCCCCCGGAGCGATTCGTCCGGCGCGCCGCCGACGCCGCCGCCCGCTGCCGACCGCCGCCTGGATCAACAAGCCTCGCCACCGAGGAGGTCGCTCACTAAATCCGGCGCGAAGTGTCTCACCGAGCTTGACAGGCTCCGCGGCTCTCCCCCTCTGCGTCGGGTGCCCAGATGGGCGCTAACCCCGCCAAGACGCGAAGGGCCGCCCATAAGAGAATCCCCTTCGCGTCTGACTTCATCGGCTAATAGCTGAGCGTCCCGCGACCGGTGAACTGGTTGGTGTACACCATCAGCGTTCCGTGGGTTGACGTGAGCACGCTGTGCGCTAACACGTTCATCGTCCCGCTCGCATTCTGGAAACGCCCGCTGCCGCCGGTTATCGTGAGGAGGAACGTCGCGTCCCCTTCACCTGAGAGCGGCGTAGATGTACCCTCGAAGGTGCCGGTCAGCTCGTCCCCATTGTCGGCGACGAGCGTAGCCGCGCCGGTGAAGGAGAGGTGCGAATCCGCAGCCACAAACATCCCCTGAGCTTTCAGTGTAAGGGACCCGAGACGTGCGACGTCGCCGGTCGCAAGCTCGACGAATGTCCGGCTGGCGGAGTCGGAAGTACTGATGCCCGATCCGGATAGCAATACGCGCCGAGCTTTGCGGTTCGGCCTTCCCGGAACGGCTGTAGCAGCAAGAGGGAGCTTCGCGAGAATCAAGCCAGCCAGAACGAGTGCTTTGAGCATGGTGACGCTCCCTTCTCTCGTATGAGGGGAAGAACGCCATTGTCCCTCCGGGAGCCCGCTTGTCGTATGGGTGCAAGCCTGTATAGCTCGCCCGGTAGCCGCCGCTCGGTGGCCTCGGTGAACTACCAGCTCGCGATCCGTACTGTTCCGCATAATGTCGGCATGCGCCGTCGTCGGGCTCCGATTGAGGCAAGGTCACCATCGAGGTCCGCGGGTGCCGAATACTGCGCCGGTGTTCGACCGCGGTTGCGGCGTAAAGGGTGAACGCCGCAGTGGCGGTTCCCGTAGGCCCGCTGTTGGCGCTGCGGCGCCCACCCAGGGTTCCTACCGAGAAACGGATCGGTGAAGCTTCTTCTTCCGGTTCTTTGCCACAGCGCAGGGAAGTGACCGCGTCGACTATCGGGCTCTCATAAGAAACGACCGAGGACCTTTTAGGGGTCCGCAGCCTACCTAGGCGCCGCCACGGCGGGCCTTGACTAGCCCGAAGTTCCCCCTGTAGTCAGCCGCTGTAGAGGCCGGGATGCCTGTAGTTGTGGGGATTCCGGCTTTTTTGTTCTGATCGTGTGTACCCACTACTATTTAGTCGTCTAGTGCGCTATTGTCCGGGTATGGGGCGTCCTGCTCGGCAAAGTGGCGCGATGCATGTGAGCACGACTACGCGACGGTCTGGGGATCGTGAGTACACGGCGACGTTGCTGCGGCGTTCCTACCGCCAGGACGGGAAGGTCAAGAAGGAGACGCTCGCGAACCTCTCGCATCTCCCGCCGGAGGCGATCGACGCGATCCGGCGGGTGCTGGCCGGCGAGACGCTCGATGAGCGTCGAGGACGCGTTTGAGATCGAGCGGTCGCTCCCGGCCGGTCATGTGAACGCGGCGCTGGCGATGGCCCGCCGGCTTGAGCTGCCCAAGTTGTTGGATCGCTCCGCGTGTCGGGAGCGGGATCTGTGCCTCGCGATGATCCTCGGGCAGGGTGATCTGCCCGGGATCGAAGCTCGGGACGGTCCGCACGCTAGGGCAGTCGACGCTCGCCTGCGGAGCTGGGCGTGGAGGGCGCGGATGAGGATGATCTCTACGCAGCGATGGACTGGCTCTTGGAGCGCCAGGACCGGATCGAGGACCGCCTCGCCGCCCGTCACCTGCGTGATGGTGAGATGGTGCTCTATGACGTGTCCTCGAGTTACTTCGAGGGGCGGACGTGTCCGCTGGCGAAGCTGGGGTACTCGCGCGACGGGAAGCGCGGCCTTCCGCAGATCATCTACGGGCTGTTGTGCGACATCGACGGCCGACCGGTCGCGGTCGAGGTGTTCACCGGCGAGCTGCACGACGACAAGACGCTCCCGTCGCAGATCGCGAAGCTCAAGGACCGCTTCGGTCTCTCGCGGATCGTGGTCGTCGCGGATCGCGGGATGGTCACCAAGGCGAACATCGAGCTGCTCGCCGAGACCGACGGGGTTGACTGGATCACCGCGCTGAAAGCCCCGACGATCAAGAAACTCGCCAGCATCCGGCGTGTTTCAGCCGTCGCTGTTCGACGAGCAGAACCTCGCGGAGATCACCGACGTCGACGAGTTCCCCGGTGAGCGGCTGATCGTGTGCCGCAACCCGCTGGTCGGCGCGCAGCGCGCCCGCAAACGCGAAGAGCTGCTCGCCGCGACCGAGACTGACCTCGCCGCGATCGCGCACCGCGTCGAGCCACGGCACCCTGCTCGGCGCCGACCAGATCGGGTTGGCGGTCGGGCCGGCGCTGAAGCGCTACCGGATGCATAAGCACTTCCAGATCGACGATCACCGACACCACCTTCACCTACACGCGCGACACCGCCGGGATCGCCGCAGAAGCAGCGCTGGACGGGTTCTACATCCTGCGGACCAGCCTCACCGAGACCGACTTGCCAGCCGGGGATGTCGTCCGCGCCTACAAGAACCTCGAACAGGCCGAGAGAGCGTTCGGGTCACTGAAAGGCCCCGACCTGCAGATCCGCCCGATCCATCACCGCCTCGAGGACCGCGTCCGCGCGCACGTGCTGATCTGCATGCTCGCCTACTACCTCACCTGGCATCTGAAAGCCGCGTGGAAACCGCTGCTGTTCACCGACGAGCACCGGCCCGACCAGCCCCGACCCCGTCGCGAAAGCCGTCCGCTCACCCGCCGCGCAACACAAAGCGCAGACGAAACGGACCAGCACCGAGCAACCCGCGCACAGCTACCGCACCCTCCTCGCCGAGCTCGCGACCCAAACCCGGAACACCACCCGCCTGCACGGCTCACAGCAGCACCTTCGAGAAGCTCACCCAGCCGACCGCGCTACAAGCCCAAGCGCTCGATCTCGCCGCCAACGCCCCCGTCGTCGGCCTTCCGTAGACACGACCCGAACACCCCCAACAGCCCGAAACCCGGAATACGCGGATCCTGCTACCTCACCGGGGGAACTTCGGACTAGAGGCGACCGAATCGGCCAGCGCCAAGTACCAGCGCCGGCGCTGCTCCACCGTGTCAACCCGATCGAGCTCGAAGAAGAGGCGTCGGGTGCCAGTCGTCAGCCCGCACCGGCTCCTCGGCACGCGCGTCTCGTCGAAGAACGAACCACAGCCTGTTGATCGACCGGAACGGGGTTCAGCCAACACCCTGATGCGGGCAACTCGGGCTGCAGAACACATGCCCAGCGCGACTCGGACGAAAGGACTTCCCGCATCGTGCGCACGCGCTGTCCTCGTTCATGTGCTGATCCATCTTTTCAAGCGCGCGCTTTAGATTCTCCTGAAGTTCCGTGCGGTCTCTGCGCGACTGGTTGGTTGCGGTCGACCGTCCCCTTGACCATCGTGGTTGCGCGAGGGTCTTGAACGCGATGGGCCGCTTGGCCCATACCCACTCTCGCGCCGGGGTGGTAAAGACGGCATCCCCCAAGGGATTGGGGGAACCGAGGCGGGTGCCGCGCCCTACCCGCCCGCCTCGCAGGCGGGCGGTCTGCACCTCGACCGCCCGCCTCAAGTTTCTCGTTCTCGTTCTCTTCGTCGCATCCGTAGGGTCTGAGTTTGCTGGCGGTTGACCGTTGATCGTCCATAGGCGTGATCCAGAGGGCGCGATGGGGGCGGACGGCATCGAAGCACCGTCCGCCTCCAACCCCCCCGTGTACGCCTCGCCAGGCACCTTGAGGCTCGGCGGCCGTCACCCGGTCGAGCAGGTCCCTCCGCGCCACAGCAACATGAGCGGGAAACACACGATCCGCCATCAGGCCAGCACCAACTGTCGGGAAACACCCGATGCGAAGCCGCACTGATCGAGTCAAGCTTCGCGGGTAGCGAATTGCGGCACGGTCTTTCGATCGACGCGAGTCTTGCTTTCGACCGTCGCCTGGGCTGGTCGGTCGGATTGCTGACTCGCCCCAAAGGTTGGGCCTGACTTTGCTGCCCGCGTAGACGTTGATGCTGACACGAGGGCGCTCTTCCCAGCACCGTGGGGCGGGTGGTATCCCAAGGCCACCCGTCTCCATTTAGCCTTGGGGAGCGATGATCGCGCATCAGCATTCGAAGGTCACGATCGTGACCGGCACAGCCAGTCGGCGGCATTGTCGATCCCGAGATAGCGGCAGAGAGTGCAGCAGTGCTCAACATCGCGGCGGCACTCGGCAGGGAACTGGTCAGGGTCGAGTGGTAACCGAATCCAGTCGCCGCCGTCGCATTGGCCGCCGGCGAGCGCGAGCGCGGTGAAGAGGCCTGTCGACATCGCGGATGGCCCATTCGGTCATTGCCGTGACGAGCTTCGACTCGTCGATGGCCTGTTCGAGCGTGACCAGACGAAGGCCATCCGGCGCCAGGAAGCTGCGCCCGGCGGATCGAACGCCAAGCCATGTACCCGCGGCGCGGACCGTTGCTCGGGCGGCAGGTCGGTTATCGGCCCGGCGCCTTCTCGCACGCCCGATCTGGCTTTCGACCGTAAATGTCCCTGCCCGGGCGCAATACCTCGGCCACGGCGCGCAGCTCGGCCAGCCGTGCGGCGGCGTCGGCACGGACCGCGTCAGCCTCGAGGGCCGGCTCATTCATCGCCACCACTGATCGCGCGTCCGACGTGCTCGCGTAGTGCGAGCCGGATCTCGGCGGAAGTGGAGCGCTGGTTTACACGCGCGAGCGATTCGAGCGGCTCGCGCAGTTCGGCAGGCAGCACACGAGCGTCCGTCTCCAATCGACGGCTTTGAGATGGTGCCGAGCTTGTGTCTGCACGCCACCAAGTTTGCGCCCCAGATCCGCGATTCTGGTACCCGTCAGGTACCCACACCGCAAGTCGGCCGAAGCAAAACTGGCTCCTATTTGCTGGGAGTTTATGATGGCCCGGGCAGGACTCGAACCTGCGCGCGACGGATTATGAGTCCGCTGCTCTGACCAACTGAGCTACCGGGCCGTTGGGGGCGACGCTACCACTCGGAATGGCCGGTGGCGACGTCGGGTCGCCGGCGCGTCACACCGGTTCGGTGGTGCGCGGGTCCTCTTCCTCAGGTACGCTGCAGGCCGATGCTCGTCCTTGCCGATCAGGCCACGAATCAGACGATCGCGTTGCTCATAACGTTCGTCGGCATCGGCGTGTTGGTGAACGTCCTGGTGATTTACATCATCGCCCAGGTACTGGCCGAGCGGCGCGAGAATCAGGAGCGCCAGCAGCGTCTGAACCGCTAGCTGTTACCGGCGGGCGGCCCGGGCGCCGTGGTCTGACCCGGGTGTAGCACCGCCATCACCTGGTCGTGCTCGAAGGCCAGCTCGCGGTCGAACGCGATCCCCGTGGCCAGCTGAGCGAGCGTATGTCGGTGGCGGGCGTTCCAGATCAGCAGGTCGCCATCGGCGAGATCGATGTTCCACTGGTGGAGCTCCTCGTACTCGGCCTTCAGGCCTTCGTTTCGCCAGTGGCGAAGGATCACCAGGCCACCAGGGCGGGCGAGGAGGAGCATGTTGCGCACCACGCGCGCGGGGTCGGCGCAGTGGTCGATCGAATTGCGGGCGTAGACGACGTCGAAGCGTGCCGCCCCGAATCGGGCGTGGATGTCCTCCCCGCGGCATTGCAGGACGCGAACCGGTGGCTCAACGCCGTGGCGGGCGAGCAGCCGGTTGTAGTCGTCGGCCAGCGGGTCGACGGCGACCAGCTCGAGCTCGCGGCCGGCCAGCGCGCTGCCCAGTGACGACGCGGGGCCGGCGCCCACGTCGAGAATCGACACGCGCTGCGAACTGAGCTGCGGTAGTCGCTCGATGATCAGGGGTTCGTTGATCTGGGCGCCGGGCGTGAAGCGGTGGTGGTAGTCCTCGGGCCAGTCCGCGCCGTCGGTGCGGACGACGTTGTCCCAGAAGGACACCTCGCTGGGAAGGCCGCGTCGCCAGAGCACCGAGCACGGCGCCAGTTGGCGGATTGCTCGCCGCGCCGCCCTCATCGCCTGCTCACGGGCGGCGAGGCTAGCACCGAACCCCAGGTTGTCGATCGGGCCGTCGCAGCCGCATCACCGGGACGCGGCTGGGCAGGAGTCGCACCACTGATTAAGTGCCTCTGAAGGAACGGTGGCCCGCGGCGTCGAATCAGACGCTGCCCATGAAGCCAGCACCGATCACGACCGCCACCGCCGAGAAGCCCCACGGCCACCAAGCCCTGTCCACTTACATCCGCGCGCGCTTCGACGAGTTCTCGCGCTCGCAGAAGGACGTCGCCCAGTACATCGTCGACCATCTCGACGAGGCGGCCTTCCAGACGGCCGAAGAGCTGGCCCGTCGCGCCAGCACATCGTCGAGCACCGTCGTCCGCTTCTCCCAGGCTCTCGGCTTCGAGGGCTTCCCGGAGCTGCAGCAGGCCGCGCGCGATGAGTACCGCCGGCGCCCGCCAGGGATGAACGGGTCGGTCGGCGCCGCCACGCCGCTGTTCTCGCTCGACCACACCGAGTTCGAAGCGGCCCTGGCGGCCGACCACGTCAACGTCGAGGACACCGCCCACAAACTGTCGCGCTCGGATGTCGAAGTCGGCGATCGACGCGATCGTGTCGGCCGAGAAGGTGCTGATCGCGGGCACCGACCAGATGGCGTTCTTCGCCAGCTACCTGCGCCACCTGCTGATGCTGCTCGACCTGCGCGCCGAGATCGTCGCCAGCCCGAGTCAGGAGGCACTCGGGCGCCTCAGCCGGATCGACGAGCAGACGCTCGTCGATCGGGCTCTCCGCCGGCCGCCCGCACCCGCTGATCACGCGCACGATGAAGCTCGCGCGCCACCGCAAGGCGCCGACGCTGGCGATCACCGACGCGACCCTGTCAGAGGTGGCGCAAGATCGCCCGGATCCGCCTCTACTACTCCTCGAACACGCCGGCGTTCGTCCGCTCCCACACGGCGTTGCTGTCGCTGATCCAAGCCCTCGCGTATGGCGTTTACGCCCGCGATGCACAGCAGTACGACGTCCGCATCAAGGCCTTCCGTCTGAAATAGCGGCCCATGCCGCTCGTCCACCACGAGCAGTGCTTCGGGTGCGGGCGGACAAACCTGTTCGGGCTGCTGCTCGAGGCTGAGGCCGCCGCGGACGGTCACCTCACCGCCCGCTGCTTCATAAAACAGGCACACGATCACCGCCACGATCGACGACGCCGATCGATCTCGCGCTTACCCACGACCTCTCCGAGCACGAACGCGAGATCCTGCTCGCCGGTGGGCTGCTGTCCTACCTGCGCGAGCGTGACGACGGCGGGCCGGAGCGGGCGGCTAGCGGGGCGCCACGAACAGCGCCTGCGTGGCCCGGCCGACGCGCCCGCGCTCGTCATAGAGGATGCTCTCGGCCGTCCCGATTCCGCTCGCTGGCGATCAGCGTCTGAGCCTCCAGCGCAACCCACTCGCCGACCGGCGGGCGCTCGATGTACAGGGTCAGATCGGGGTTGATGAACAGGTACTCCTCCCACGGCAGCACGCTGCTGATTCCGTTGCCGAAATCGGCGGCAGCGGCCAGGAGCTGAAGCGGTGAACGGCTCGCCGGCCAGCAGCGGCCGCCGCAGCCGAAACCAGGCCGTCGACGGGCCGCCTCGCCGTAGAAGCGCCCCGTCGACGAACCGGATCTCGATCGCGTCCGCTGCGAACATCGGCCGGTAGGGAGCGACGTAGTCGTTCTCGTGACCGCTTTCGGGTGGCGCGGGTGGGGGAGACGTCCCCGTGCGAGGCACGACGCCATCGGCGGCCCGCACCTGCAGCGCCCGCGCCCGCATGATCTCGGAGCCGTCCGCAGCCGCGAGCGATGCCTCCAGCAGCTGTACGCGTTTGCCTCCGCGGACCACGCGCGACTCGACGAGCAACTCGCCCAGCGGCACCGGACGGAGGAACTCGTAGGTCACGCGGGCGACGATGAGCCCGTCGGCAGCGGGCAGGTTCTCGAACTCCCGCATCAGCAGAGCCGCCGGGGCTCCGCCGTGCAGTGCGTTCGGATCCCAGGGTCCGCGCGCGAGCTCCGTAGCGACAAACCGTCCGTTTGACGCCTGGAATATCGACTCCGTGTACATCGCGGCACAAGCTACCGCCAGGCTAAACTCCACGGCGATGAGCGAGCACAACGGAACCGCGCGCGACGAAGCGACCTTCACCGTCAAGGCTGGCCTGGCCGAGATGCTGAAGGGCGGCGTGATCATGGACGTGGTCACGCCCGAACAGGCGAAGATCGCCGAGGACGCCGGGGCAGCGGCGGTCATGGCGCTGGAGCGTGTCCCCGCCGACATCCGCCGCGACGGCGGCGTGGCCCGGATGAGCGATCCCGCGATGATCCATGGGATCAAGGACGCGGTGACGATCCCGGTGATGGCCAAGGCGCGGATCGGTCACTTCGTCGAGGCTCAGGTGCTCGAAGCGCTCGAGGTCGATTACATCGATGAGTCCGAGGTGCTGACCCCGGCCGATGAGGCCAATCACATCGACAAGTGGGCGTTCAAGATCCCGTTCGTGTGCGGAGCGACGAATCTCGGGGAGGCGCTGCGGCGCATCGGCGAAGGGGCCGCGATGATCCGCTCCAAGGGTGAGGCGGGCACGGGCGACATCGTCGAGGCCGTGCGGCACCTCCGGCGAATCGGCGGAGAGATCCGGCGCTTGACGATGCTTGACGATGCCGAGCTGGCCACCGCCGCCAAGGAGCTCGGCGCACCCCTGCACCTGGTTCGCCGCGTGGCCGGCGACGGTCGGCTGCCGGTCGTGCTGTTCTGCGCCGGCGGCATCGCGACACCCGCTGACGCCGCACTCGTGATGCAACTCGGCGCCGAGGGCGTGTTCGTGGGCTCGGGCATCTTCAAGTCCGAGGATCCGGACCGCCGCGCCCGGGCGATCGTCGAGGCGACGACCCACTACCAGGACCCGGCACGCATCGCGGCCGCTTCGACGGGGCTCGGTCAGCCGATGGTCAGCCTCGAGAGCTCCAAGCTCGAGAGCGAGCAGCTCCTCTCGCCGCGCGGCTGGTAGCCGGCGTGGCACAGCTCGTCGGCATCCTTGCCCTGCAGGGCGACTTCGAAGCGCACGCCAAGATCATCCGCAGCCTCGGCGCCGCGTCGCGTGAGGTTCGCGTGCCCGCCGATCTCGAGGGGCTGGATGCACTGATCATCCCGGGCGGCGAATCGACCGTGATGACGCTCGGCATCGAGCGCGAGGGGCTGGGCGAGCCGCTGCGCGCCCTGGTGCAAACCGGAACGCCGGTACTCGGCACGTGCGCGGGGATGATCATGCTCGACCGCGACCACCTCGGGGTGCTCGACGTCCGCGCCGAACGCAACGCCTTCGGTCGGCAACTCCGATCTTTTGAGGCCGACGTGGAGTCGACGGCATCGACCGGCGGCCCGATCCACGCGGTATTCATTCGTGCCCCCTGGATCGCCGAGCACGGCGACCAGGTCGAGGTGCTGGCCGCGGTCGATGACCATCCCGTCGCGGTCAGGCAGGGCAACGTGATCGCCGTGTCGTTTCATCCCGAGATCTCGGGCGAAACGCGGCTACACGAACTGCTCCTGGGGATGAACGGGCGGGACTAGGAGCCGACGCGTTCGCGCTCGGAGTAGGCGCGAAACTCGTGCTCGAATAGAGCCCAGTCGAAGGTGGGCACGCCGTCGGGCTCGGGCGGGGGCTGCTCGTCGACGGGCTCCTCGCCATCGGGGGGATCCTCCGAGTCGGTCCCGCGAGACAGCCAGGCGGCCAGCGCGCAGACGACGATGCCGGCGGCGTACATGAAGGCGGCAAGCATCGGATGGTGCGTGATCGAGGCCAGACCGCCGACCCCGTACAGGCACAGCGCCGAGACCACCAGCCGGCGCAACTCAGATCCTGGCACGGCCCGCTTGGGCGCCCGCGCCCACAGGCTGACCAGTATGGCGATCGCGAGCGCGATCGCTAACACCACCCTCCACGCGTCTGACGGCGACAGCACCATGACCCTACGACTCGATAATCGACCTCCGCGGCGTGGAAATCAAGCCCTGCGGCAAAGTCTAGACAACCAGTCCGTGGCGCATTGTGTTCTCGGTGACCGCGCGCGGCTCCACGAACTGGAGCAGGTAATCGGGCCCTCCGGCCTTGCTCCCGGTGCCGGAGAGGCGATTTCCGCCGAATGGCTGGCGGCCGACCATCGCCCCGGTTATGCCTCGATTGACGTATAGATTGCCCACCGGGGTGTGCTGGCGAATGAAGTGAACCGTCGATGGATCACGTGCGAACACCCCGCCGGTGAGGGCGAAACGGAAGGTCGTCGACGATCTCGCAGGCCTGCTCCACGTCGCGGACGCGCTCGATGGCCAGCACCGGTCCGAAGATCTCCTCCTCCAGCACCGGTGAGCCGGGCTGAAGGTCGGCGGCGACGGTTGGCGGGCAGAACCAGCCTTGGTCCGGCACGGTCTCGGCCGTGGCGACGATCGTGCCCTGCTGGTGCGCCAGAGCGGCGTAACGGTTGACCCGTTCCTGGGCCGAGCGCTCGATCACCGGCGGTACCTCGGTGGCCAGCTCGCTGGCCTGGCCGACCTCGAGGACGCGTACCGCACCACCCACCCGCTCGATCAGCTGATCCGGGATGGCATCGTGAACGAGAACCGCGAGCCGCGGCCGAGCATTTCTGTCCGGCGTAGACGAAGGCCGAGGAGACGATGCCCGGCACCGCCTCGTCCAGGTCGGCGTCGGCGTCGACGATCACGCAGTTCTTGCCGCCCAACTCGGCGATCACGCGTTTGATGTGCCGCTGATCGGGCCCGGTATCCGCGGCCGCCCGCACGATCTCCAACCCGACCTGAAGCGAGCCTGTAAAGGCGATCGTGTGGACGCTGGGATGGCTGACCAGCGCGGCTCCCACGTCGCCTTCGCCGGGAAGCAGCGAGATCGCATCCGGAGGGACGCCGCCGGCTCGCAGCGCCTGGATCAGCCGCAGCGCGCAGCCGGGGGACTGCTCGGCCGGCTTGAGCACCGCGGCGTTGCCGGTGGCCAGCGCCGCCGCCGTCATCCCGCAGGGAATGGCCAGGGGAAAGTTCCAGGGCGAGATCACCGCCGTGATCCCGCGGGGCACGTAGCGCAGCTCGTTGCGTTCACCCGGGACCTGGATCACCGGACGGCCCTTCTCGAGCTCAATGGCCCCGCGCGCGTAGTACTCGAGGAAGTCGATCGCCTCGCAGACATCGGCATCGGCCTCGGGCCAGGGCTTCGCGCACTCGCGGACCTCGAGCGCGGCCAGTTCCAGGCGCCGCTCGCGCATCCAGGCGGCGGCGCGCGTCAGAGCGGCAGCCCGGTCACTGGCGGGGACCTCGCGCCAGATCCGAACCCCCCTGGCGGCCGCCTCGAGCGCCGCGCCAACGTCGGCCTGCGACGCGGCCTGGGCCCGGGCGACGAGCCGCTCAGGGTTACCGGGATCCGTCGAATCGATCGCAGCGCCGGAGCCAGCGCGCGAGTCGGTGCCGATCATCACCGGCACCTCAAGCGGTAGCGTCTCGTCGAGCTGCTCGAGAGCGTCCGCCAGCTGGGCACGGACCGAGCCGCGGCGAAGCTCGAGCACCGGCTCGTTGGCGAACTGGGGTAGGACGAACGGGGCCACCGCTCCACAGCTTGGCACGCCCAGGCCCTTCGACCAGTCGGTCCTCGTCCGCGATCAGCGGCCGAGGTCCGATCAGGCTCATCTCCCCCCGCACGACGTTGAGCAGTTGCGGCAGCTCGTCGAAGCTGTGCCGCTGACACCTCGCTTGAGCTGCGTGCGGTGCCAGAGCGCGCGGCGCCGGGTCGCGACTCGCGGCGTCGCGAACGTGGGATGAGGGTGGAGGGGCGAGCGGGGCACCGCCCGCTGAAGCCAGTGCGCGATCTTCCATTATTTTGATCGTTGGATCGGGCACGCGCCCGTCGAAGCCGGCCTCGGGGCGCCCGCGATAGCCCTACGGCGCCGCCAGCAGCACGTCGAGCGAGGTCCCGCTGGCGCGCTCGTGTAAGAACGACTCGTTGCTCGTGTTCTCGAGCAGCCGGCGGACGAGATAGGCCATGCCGGCCACGAGGTCGCCGACCGGGCAATACGTCCGGACGCGGAAGCCGCGGCCGGCCAGGGCGTCCTGGAGCTCGTCGCCGAGGCCGCGGAGCACCTGCATCTCGAGGTCGCGATCGTCGGCGCCGGCCCGACGACTGACCGCGATGGCATGGGCGACCGAGCGGAGGTTGTGCGAGCCGATGGCGACGCGGACGGTGGGCCGGGCGGCCACCAGCCGTTGGGTCAGCGTCTCGAAGTTTCGGTCGCAGTCGGCCTTGACCTCGAACACCGGCGTGGGCCAGCCGTGCTGGCGTGCCTGAACGAGCTCGTGGTCCCAGTAGGCGCCCTTGACCAGCCGGACCTGCAGTGGATCGGCGCGCTCGTGACCCGAGGCCCAGCCGAGCACCTGCTCGAGCAGTTCGGGCGAGTCGCGGAGGTAGGCCTGCACGACGAGCCCAGCCGAGGGACCCTGCCGGAACTCCTCCTCGGCGAGAAGCTCGAGCACGAGGTCGAGCACGGCTTCGCGCGAATCGAGCGATTCCATGTCGATGTGCACGTGGGCGCCCAGCTCGGATGCCCGGCCGAGCAGCGGGCGGAGCCGGGCGGCGGCATCACGCAGTCCCAGCTCAGGCGCCTCGGGACGCAGCAGCGGCGTCAGCGCCGAGACCTTGACCGAGACGTTGGTGCGGGGGATCGCGCCGATGCTGTCGCGCTCGAGGATCTCGCGCTCGGGCCAGCGCGCGGTTGCCTTCGCGATCTGTTCCAGCGCGTCGAGGCAACGAGCCGCGTAGCGGTCGGCCTCGGCGGCCGTGACCGTCGCCTCCCCGAGCAGATCGACCGAGCTGGCCACGCCGTGGTCCCACAGCCCGCCAAGGACACCGAGCGCGGCAGCCGGGCTCTCGCCGACGATGAAGCGATGGGCCATGTGGCGCACGCCCCCGGCCGCGGCAGCCCCCAGTGCGGCTCGTCCCGCCTTGGTGTGTGCGATGCGTATCGCGGCCGAGATGGGAGGCGGCGTGTCGGACACCTCGCCCAGGAACCCGGTCAGGTGGCGGGCGAGATCGTCGAGCGATCGGCAGGCGGGCACAACGTCGACGAAGCGAAACAGCGCCGTGCGCAGTTCGCGGTCGCTGGAGGCGAGCTCCATCGCCCGGGCGTCGAGCGCACGGACCGGATGGCGAGCGGTCGATGGGAACGCTGCGGCGAGTTCCTCTCCGATCCGACGAATGTCGGCCTCGAGCGGGTCGTCGACGGGC
Organism: uncultured Solirubrobacterales bacterium; assembly: GCA_963737535.1. Lineage (GTDB taxonomy): Bacteria > Actinomycetota > Thermoleophilia > Solirubrobacterales > Solirubrobacteraceae > Palsa-465. The sequence goes on along the minus strand of CAVTTU010000030.1, from coordinate 118,231 downwards.
ATGACCGGCTGCTCCACGGTCACCTGGGTGTCGGCGGCTCCGGTGATCGGCACGGCCGCGGCCGGCGTTGCTCGCTCGATCGCCTCCCAGCTCGTGTCGCGCGCGCGGACGGCCTCATCGACCGCGCCTCCGCCTCGCAGACCGAACAGGCGCTTGGCGTAAAGCAGGTAGATCACCACCGCCAGGTTGACGATGAAGCCGATGATCTTCAACGCCGATTGCCGATGAATGATCTCGTAGATCTCGAGCGGCAACAGGATCGTCGTGGCGATGAAGGTCAGGTACTCGGCCCAGCGTTTCGCGTACCACAGCCCCACGGCCTCGATCCCCTCGAGCAGGCCGTACCCGAGCAAGCCCGCGCCGACGGCGCGCAGCGTGCCCGAGCGAAGCGTGAACAGCTTGTCAAGCTCGTGCAGGATGCCGACGTGGCCCGAGGTCTGCACGGGACCGCCGGCGACGCCGCCCTGAAGCGCGGTGAGGATCTTGTAGTAGGCGTCGCGCAGCGAGCTCTCATTGCCGGCAAAGGCAATCACCCCGATGCCGAGCAGTAGGAGGATCACGAAGTGGATCGCGCGATCGACTGCGATCACGCGCAGGACGACCTTGTCGCGGAGTGCCTTACCGCGCGCTGGAATCTTGATCTGGCCGCGATCGGGCGGATGCGGCTGGGTGGGCGCAGACGGGGGGGCGAGGGCGACCCAGCTATCGCAGCGTAGGCACCGATGCCAGCGGATGCCGTCCTGCTCGCGGGCGATCAGGCCGTCCTGGGGACGCAGCTCGGCAGCCTCCAGGCCGACCAGGTAATGGCCCTCCCAACCGCAGGTGATCAGCTCCCAGTCGATCTTGCGACGCGGTCGGGGGCGCGGGTGCGTTCCCGGCGGCGGGTGGGGCGCGGCGCTCGGCGGTTCGGTCTCGGTGCTCGGCGTGGCCACGCGAGAACCGTAGCTCAGCCGAGAATGTTGACGGCGCGAGCCACGATCAGGCCAATGGTGATCAGGGCCACCATGGCCTGGGCGCTCATCAAACACTTCGCTGTACGACTCAGCGGCATCGTGTCGGTCGGGCTGAACGCGGTTGCGTTCGTGAACGACACGTACAGGTAGTCGATCAATCCCGGCGCCCAGTCGGACGGGGCGATGTTCGTCTGACTCATCTGCGGAAACAGAAAATCGGGCGCGCCGGCCGATGAGCGCCTCCGGGCGAGCGGGCCGCCTCGGTCGAGTTCCCAGTACCAGAGCCCGAACAACAGGACATTGGTCACCCACAGCACGATGCCGGCGAAAATCAACGGTCGGCCGTTGCTGAGGTTATGGTGAAGCAGGTAGTGAACCAGCAGGATGAGCGACACCAGATTGACGACGCTCACCAACCCGATCAGGCCCATGGCCAGGGCGCGGCGCGCCGGGGAGTGACGCCAGCGCGGGTCGGGTGAGTCAATGATCAGTCCGATCAGCAGGAGTGCCTCGACGCTGGGGAGGAGCCACGTGGGCCCGAGCGTGAGCTTCTCCGGCAGCGAGACGTCGAGGAGGAGGGCGGCCGCGACGACGACAACCGGACCCCAGTAGGGATCGAGCTGGCCGACGCGCTGGAACAGGGACTTAGCGTTCATCATGTCCCGCAGTTTGGCTCGGTGATAGTTACAGGCGACCCAGATGCGATCGCCGCGGCACGGCGCGGGGGGCCGGCCAAGCTCAGTGGCGACGGCGATCAACCACGCTGCGCCATTCGGCTCCGTTGGCCAGCATGGTCGTCATGCGCGCCGCCGGCACCGGGCGGGAGAAGTAGAACCCCTGGGCGAGATGGCACCCAAGCCGCAGAAGCTCCTTGGCCTGCAGCTCGGTCTCGACGCCCTCGCCGATCACGTCCAGCGACAGCGCTTTGGACATCGCCACGATCGCCTCGGTGATCTTGGTGTCCCGCCGGTCGCTGCCGAGCCCGTCCACGAACGAGCGGTCGACCTTGAGCGCGTCGAGTGGCAGCCGGGTCAGGTAGGCCAGCGACGAGTACCCGGTACCGAAGTCGTCCAGCACGAGCTTGACCCCGATGGCTTTGAGCTCGCGCAGCGGCTGGTTGAGTAGCTCGGGGTCGCGAAGAATCACCGTCTCGGTGATCTCAATGCTCAAGCATGAGGGGTCCAGATCCGAAACGCGCAGAACCTCGCCGATGAGCTCGACGACTCCGCCCTTGGCGAACTGAACGGCGGACAGATTGACCGACATGCCGATCGGCGCGGCGTCGGGTCGGGCCTGATACCAGCGCGCGGCATCGCGGCACGCCTGTTCGAGCACCCACTTGCCGATCGGCTCGATCAGACCATCCTCCTCGGCGATGGAGATGAACTCGTCGGGCAGGATCACGCCGCGCGTCGGATGTTCCCAGCGGACCAGTGCCTCAACGCTGACGATCGTGTTGTCGCGGAGCGAGACGACCGGCTGGTATTCGACTCTGAGCTCGTCGCGCTCGAGCGCCCGGCGCAGGTCGTTCTCAATCCGCAGGCGGACCATGGCCCGATCGCGCATCGCCTCGTCGAATACCTCGTAGCGCGCGCTGCCGCGCTCCTTGGCCCGGTACATCGCGGTATCGGCGTTGCGGATCAGCTCGTCGGCGTTCTCCCCGCCCCGCGCCAGGGCAATCCCGATGCTGGTCGTCACGAAATGCTCGCTTCCAGCCAGCACGAACGGCTTCGTGAACACAGAGGCGATCCGCTCGGCCATCTCGATCGCGTCGTGCTCGTCGGCGACGTCCTCGAGCAGGATTCCGAACTCATCACCGCCGAACCTCGCCACCGTGTCGCTGGCCCGAATCGCCTGCGTGAGGCGGGGAGCCGCCGCGGCCAGCAGCTCGTCCCCGACCTGATGTCCGAGGCTGTCGTTGACGAGCTTGAACCGGTCGAGGTCGAGGAACAGGATGGCCGCCAGGGAGCGGTAGCGCGGCAGGCGCGAAAGAGCATGCTCGAGCCGGTCGAGGAACAATGTCCGGTTGGGTAGGCCGGTGAGCGCGTCGTGCAGGGCGCGATGACGGATCTGGTCCTCGGTCGCCTGGCGCTCGAGCGCGTCGGCCAGCACGTTGGCCAGCGCCTGAAGGAAGTCGAGGTCGCCGGCGTTGTACTGGCGCACCCTCCGCGACTGGACGCCAAGCACACCGAACGGACCGGCCGGTCCCTCGATCGTCACGATGGCGCCGCTCTTGGCACGGACCGCATGGGCGAGCGGCGGCTTTTCGAAGCGCTGCTCCGCGTCCCAGTCGGTGACCACGACGGGACCGCGGCTGAGGATCGCGTAGCCGGCCTGCGAGCCGCGACCGAGCGCCGAGCGAGCGGCCTCGTCGACGCCCCAACCAACGCTGGCCCGGAGCACGAGACATTCCTCCTCGGGCAAGAGCTCCATCACTCCGGCCGCCTCGACGCCGAGGATCTGGGCGGCGAAGTTGACCGCCTCCTGCATCAGGTCGGCGGGGCGACCGCCCTCGAGCGCGTGCTCGCCGAGCCTGGCCACCGCGGCCTGCTGAGCCGCCCGCTGCTCGAGTTGCTCCTCGGCCAGCTTCTGCTCGGTGATATCGGAGAGCATGCCGTGCCAGCGGGCACGCCCCGAGTCATCGGTCACGAGCACGGCGTCATCGCGGATCCACACGACGCGGCCCTCGCGGTCGACCATCCGGTACTCGCTGGCGCTTCCCTCGAAAATGCTGTTGGCCGATTCGGCCTCGGCGTCAATCACCCGATCTCGGTCCTCGGGGTGCAATCGATTCAGCCACAGACTGGGGTTGTCCATCCACTCATGCGGCGAGAAGCCGAGGAGATCCTGAATCCGTGGACTGACGTAATGCCAGCGCCCCTTGGCCCCGCAGTCGGCCACATAGACAACCCCCGGCACGCGCGCCAGCAGGTCGACATAGTTGGGTCGAACCGGCTCAGACTGCAACGAGCGTCGACTGGGTCTGAGCAGGACACGGCGCCGGTCCGCGTGACGGGCCATTCTGGGCACTATCGGCGGCTGGGCCGCCTTCCCGAGTGCACCGAAAGACGGTGCACAGTTTTTTCAGCCTAAACGGTGCATCCCGTGCACTATGGGACCACCTCGAAGCGAGCCACGCCGTCGTCGTCGATCTCGCGAACCTGCCCATCGCGTACCAGCAGGTCGAGATGGCCGAGCACCTCGGAGATCGTCAGGTACGCCTGGGTGACCGCGATGTTGCCCCACATGGCCACGGCGATCTCGTATGCACTCAGGGGCCCTGTAGCCAGCATGCTGCGCACCTTGCGTGCGCGCCGCTGGTGCATGCGAAAGCGCTCGTCGATCAGCGCAACGTGATCGACGATCGGCTCGCCGTGACCGCACAGCACCAGCTCGGCCTCCAGCTCGCGCGTGGCCCGCATCGAATCCATATAGTCGATCAACGCGTGCGGACGCTGTGCGGCGTGCTCGTCGGTGAGGGGGCGTGACAGCAGTGGATTGGACGAGATGTGCGCGAGCAGGTGGTCCCCGGCGAGCAGCATCCTCCGCTCCTCATCCCAGAAGATCGTGTCCGAGGGGCTGTGGCCCGGTCGATGAAACACGCGGAAGCTGCGGTCGCGCAGCGTGAGCGTGTCGCCATCGTGAAGTGGCCGGGTCACGTGGCCACTGGATCCGAAGGCTCGGAACGCCATGCCAACCGATCCCAGCACGGTGGCCAGATCGTCTGGCACGCCGTGCCGGCGCATGATCGTCTGCGAGAACTCATCGTCGGCGGCCGCGCTGGCCGAGAAGTTCTCCAGGTAGCCGGCCAGCGCGTGGTAGGCCGCAACCTGAGCCCCCGAGCGGCGAGCGAGAATCTCCAGCAGCCCGAGATGGTCCATGTGCTGATGGGTGATGACGATCAGCTCGAGGTCTTCGATCGTCCGGCCGTACTCCGCCAGCGCGCGCTCGAGTTCGTCCAGCGACTTGCCCGAATTCGGCCCGGTGTCGACGAGCGTCAGCGGGTCATCCTCGATCAGGTAGCAGTTCACACGCCCGACCAGAAACGGGGTCGGCACCGAAAGCTGATGGATGCCGGCGCGCGCCGCGCGGGCGAGTGACTCGGCGCCGGTCTCGGCCGGCTCCTGGCCCGTGGTCACGACCGGATCACGTCGAGCACCTCGTCACGTCGGCGCTCCATGTCCTCGCGTGATGTCAGCGACTCCAGGCAGAGCCGTATCAGGGGCTCGGTATTCGACGGACGGACGTTGAAATGCCAGTCGTCGTAGTCCACCGACAGACCATCGAGGCGCATCTGACGGCCGTCCTTGTAGCGCTCGGCCAGTTCCTCGATCTTCGCCTGTCCGTCCGATACCTCCGAGTTGATCTCGCCCGAGATGAAGTAGCGCGAGCGGTAGGGCTCGAGCAGTTCCGACATGCGTGCCCCTCGCTGCGAGAGCAGTTCCAGGACGAGCAGAGCCGGGATCGTGCCCGAGTCGGCGCAGAAGAAATCGCGGAAGTAGTAGTGGCCGGACACCTCGCCACCGAAGAGGCCGTTCTCCTCGCGCATGCGCGTTTTGAAGAACGCGTGCCCGACGCGGTTGATCAATGCCCGACCGCCGGCGCCCTCGACGGTGTCGGCGACGGCGCGGCTGGCCCGAACGTCATAGAGAACAGTCCCACCCGGGTGCTTGGCCAGCATCGATCCGGCCAGCAGCGCGGTGAGGAAGTCGCCGTCGACGAACGACCCGTGATCGTCGATGAAGAAACACCGGTCGGCGTCCCCGTCCCAGGCGATGCCGAGATCGGCGTTCTTGTCGACCACTTCGCGCATGATGAACTCGCGGTTCTTCTCCAGCAGTGGATTGGGCTCGTGATCGGGGAAGCTGCCATCGGGCTTCCAGTAAGCCTCCTCGAGATCGAGACCCAGACGCTCGAGCAGCGGTCCGACCATCGGACCGGCCATGCCGTTGCCACCGTCGACGACCACGTGCAGCGGCTTGACCGTCGCCGGATCGATGAACTTGAGCGCCGCCTCGTGGAACTCCTCCGCGATCTCGACGTCCTCCGCCGAGCCCCCACCGGGCGGGGCACCCAGCCCGTTCTCGATCTTCGCGCGAATGTCGCCGATCCCGGCGTCGCCCGACAGGGCGATAGCGCCTCGCTTGATCAGCTTGACCCCCGTGTAGGCCTTCGGATTGTGCGACGCCGTGCACATCAGACCTCCGGCCAACTCGCGCGAGCCGACGAGGTAATAGAGCATCTCGGTGGCCACCTGCCCGGCGTCGAGCACCGTCGCGCCCTCGCTGCACATGCCCTCGCGATACCGCGCGGACAACTCGGGCGCGGTCAGGCGCATGTCGTGGCCAAGCCCGAGGCGAAGCTCGTGCGGTGGCCGGCCCTCGAGTTCGGCGATCACCCGCACGAAGGCCCGCCCGATCGCGGTGGCCACCTCGCCGTCGATCTGCTCGCCGTACAGGCCGCGTACGTCGTAGGCCTTGAAGATTGCCGGATCGGCGGTCGCGCTCATTGCGTCACGACGATGACGGCCTTCATGAACGGGTGAATGGAGCAGAAGTAGTGAATCGTCCCGGCCTGCGTGAGCTTGACCGAGAAGGTTCCTCCGGCGTTCAGCGTTCCCGAGGAAGTGAACTTCGGTCCGCTCACGTACGTCACGTTGTGGGCCGGCGTGTCGTCGTTGGTCCACTTCACGGTCTGTCCGACCTTGGCGTGGATGGCCGGCGGATGAAAGGCCAGGTTCTTCATCGTCACGTTGACCGCCCCGCCGGAGCTGGCGCCGCCCGAGGACGGGGCCGCCGACGTGGAGGAGGAGGTAGCCGCGGGTGCGCTGGAGGTCGAACTCGAACTCGAGCTCGAGCTGGAACCGCAGGCGGCCAGCGTGACGGCAAGGATGGGGAGGACGAGCAAGGTGCGGAGTTTCATGGTCGGGAGCCTAGATCATCGCCGGATTCACGCCCCCCCGTGCGGGCTTCGCGTCCTAGACTGACACCTATGTCCGGTCATTCGAAATGGCATTCGATCAAGCACAAGAAGGCCGTTGTCGACGCGCGCCGTGGCCAGCAGTTCACCAAGCTGGCCCGGGCGATAACCGTGGCCGCGCGCGAGGGCGGCGGCGATCCCGACGGCAACCCCGCCCTCGCGCTGGCGATCCAGAAGGCGCGCGACGCCTCGATGCCCAAGGACAACATCGAGCGGGCGATTGCCAAGGGCACGGGCGAGGGCGTCGACGCCGATCAGATCGAGAATGTGGCCTACGAAGGGTACGGCCCAGGCGGCGTTGCCCTGCTGATCGAGGCGCTGACCGACAACCGCAACCGGACGGGCGCGGACGTGCGCCACCTGCTGTCGAAGCACGGAGGAAACCTGGGCGAACCGGGCTCGGTCTCCTACCTCTTCGACAAGTCCGGGGTGATCGTCGTCGACGCCAGCCGGTACGACGAGGACGACCTGATGGCCGCGATCGACGCCGGGGCGGAGGACATCTCGCTCGACGATGACGTGTACGAGGTGATCACCGAGCCGGCTGCCCTGGCGCGGGTGCGCGATGCGCTGCGCGAGGCGGGGGTCGAGATCGAAAGCGCCGACGTCACGCAGCGTCCGAAATCCCGCGTGCCAGTGGGTGAGGGCGACGCGGCGAGGCTCATCAAGCTGATCGACGCCCTGGAGGAATCGGACGACGTCACTGCCGTCCACGCCAACTTCGATGTCGACGCCGCCGTGCTGGAGCGGATCGCCGGCTAGATGATCGATTCCGAACCCGGGTGGGGTTTGGGTTAGTGGTCGGAGGCGATGAGGCTGCGGTCCCAGGTGCCGGCGAGTTGGTTGTGGCACACCGGGTCCAGCGAGCCGTGCCGGGCGGGCTCGTCGCGGCGATCGGGACGGATCAACCGCGCGCCGTGGCCTGCGACGAGCTGCTCGAATGCCTGCCCGGCGTAGCCCTTGTCGGCGAGGATGATGTGGCCGGCGGGGATCCGTTCGAGGATCTCGGCGGCGGCTTTGCGCTCCATGGAGGTTTCAGCTGAGCTGCTCGGCCAGTCCGATGATGATGCCCTCAGGGCCACGCAGGAAGCAGAGCCGGTAGATGTCCTCGTACTGCGCGATCTCGCCGACGAGTTCGGCACCGTGGCTGCGCAGGCGGGCAACGACGTCGTCGATGTCGTCGACAGCGAACATGATGCGGCGTATGCCCAGCATGTTCGCCGGCGCGCTTTCCGGCTCGGCTCTGACCGCCGGCGGCGTGTGGAACTTCGTCAGCTCAAGCCGGCTGTGGCCGTCCGGCGTCCGCATCATGGCGATGTCGGCACGGACGTCGTTGAGCCCGACGACGCGGTCCACCCAACGCCCCTCGACCGGCGCCTCGCCTTCCAGCTCCATACCGAGTTCGGCGAAGAACGCTTTGGCAGCCTCGAGGTCGTCGACGACGATGAGAACGTTGTCCATCCGCTGAATCGTCATATCCCCGGAGCATAGGATCGGATGCCTCGACAGCTCCCCTAACCAGCCCTCGCCCGGCCTATGAGGAATCGATCATCTGGGGGCCCTCGCGCCCCGGCGCGAAATGGCGGCTAGCGTCGCCGCCGTGGCGGTCCCGCTACTCTCCCGCGTCGAATGATTCGACGGCTGCTCTTGACAGGGGTGATCGTGGCGCTGAGCGCAGGGCTCGCCGCGTGCGGGAGCTCAAAGGCGCCCGGCGTCGTGCTGGCGCCCAGCTCCGGCGCCACCCAGGCCGCGGCGCCGGCGACGACCTCGACCACCGCCACGACGACCTCGACCACCAGCTCGACCTCGGTGAGCACCCCCGCCGCGCTCTCGACCAAGCCGACGGTCGCGCCGCCCTCTGGTCCGGCGCCGAAGACGCTGGTGACCAAGAACGTGATCACCGGAACCGGCAAGACGGCGGCTCCGGGCAGCACCGTGACCGTCAACTACGTCGGCGTGCTCTACAACAACGGCAAGGAATTTGACTCGTCGTGGAAGCGCAACCAGCCGTTCACCACCGCGCTGACCACGGGCAACGTGATCGCCGGCTGGGTCAGGGGAATTCCCGGAATGAAGGTCGGCGGTCGGCGCGAGCTCATCATCCCGGCGCGACTCGGCTACGGCAAGACGGGCAGTCCGCCGACGATTCCGCCTAACGCGCCGCTCGTCTTCGTGGTCGATCTGCTGGCCGTTTCCTAACCTGAGGCGAGGCTTCTGGCGGTCGCGCGCGGTAGAGCGGGACCGCGTGTGCGACGCCCTTGAGTCGGTGCCTACCGGCGAACGACCAGTCGAATTCGTGGGCCGTCGCGTCGCGCACTTCCTGTGTGCACAGCACGCTGCCCGGGCGCGCGATCCCGGTCACGCGGCTGGCCAGGTTGACTGAACTCCCGTAGAAGTCGCCGGCCCGCAGACTCGCCTCTCCGAAGGCGATGCCCGCTCGCAGGGCCGGCATGTCTGCGCGCTCGGTCGCCGCGACCAGCTCGAGCGCTGCGCGCACCAGCGGCGCCACATCCCGGCTGACCAGCATCGCCGCGTCGCCGATCGTCTTGACGAGGCGGACCGGCGCCACGGCGACCTCGCCGGCCAGTTCGGCCAGTCGGCCGGCCAGGGTCCCGAGCTCTTCGCCCTCGAGCTCCACACCGAGCCGAGTAAAGCCCACGAGGTCGGCGAAGCACACCGCGATGTCCTCCGAGCCGGTGATCTGCCCCACCTCGCGATCCGCCGGCCGAAGGATGCCGCGGCTGATGTTGTCGCGCAGGTGAGCCTTTAACGCAGCCGCCAGCACCGGCGTGAGCCCAGGCGTGAGATGCTGTGCCATCGTGGCAAAACGCAGGGCGAGCTCGTCCTCGGCATCGCCCGGTTGCAGGAACGCGTCACCAAACGTAAGCGCGATCGTGGCGGCGAGCCTCGACATTCCCTCGCCGAGAACGCGCCGGATCTGGACGACGTCATCCTCCGCCAAGCCGGCCTCCAGGAACAGCTTGGTTGAGCGAAAGGCCTCGACGTCCTCCTCGTCGAACACCTCCTCGTCGGCCGTGGGCTCTGCCAGCCCCAACGCCCGCACCATGCTGATGACCAGCTGTTCGGAGACATCGGCCCGACGGGCAACTTCCGCCACCGTGTAGCGGCCCCGCAGTGCGCGCTCCACGGGCAGCAGCACGAGCCGGTCCTCGGCCGCCGCCCGCTTCAGCTCCTCCAGTCCAACCCCGTCGCTGGCCAGCCGCTCGAGCAGCGCCAGTCGTGCGGCCCGCTCCTCGCCATCGAGGCCGTCGAGCAGGCCGGCGCTCTCGAAGTCCATGATGGTCGCTAGCCGGGCGTGCTCTGATCGCCCGGGGCGCAATGGGGCGCCGCCGGGGCGCCTCGGGCCGTGACCTCAAACACGTTCCACGGCGGGACCACGGCGATGGTTCGGATCGTTCGCGCCGAGGCATTCACGATCGGCGGCGTGCTACCCGTGGCCTGGGTATGGGGCGCGCTGAACACGAACCCGTAGTCGCGCATGAGCGGCCGAACGCGGTGCTCGGGTACCTGGAGCTTCCACGCCAGGGCGCTGGCCATGGTGTGATTGACCGCAACCTGGCTCGACTTGCACGGCAGCACGCGCGCCGCTCCGCCGACCCGGTCGGCGGCCAGGAACATGCGGTTCAGGTAGTGAGCGGCCTGGTTGGCGTCCTTGCCCTGCTGGATGAGCGAGTTCACACGCGGGATCGACCACGGCAGCGTGGCGACCAGCACCAGCGCGCCGGCGGCGATGGCCGCCCACCGTCCACGATGGCCGCCGCCGCTTCCCCCGAAGCGATCGCCCACCAGCCGTGCGATCTGGACGACGGCGTAGCCGGCCAGCACGCAGCCGATCACTGCCCCGGGCAGGAGGTAGCGCGGCAGGCCGTAGGCGACCTGGGTTATCACCGCCACCATCAGGGCCCAGGCGAGGGCGGCGATCCCCAGCCACATCAGCGTCTGTTGCCGGCGCCAGTAGGCGAAGCCCAACCCGACCCCGGCCAGGATCAGCACGGGCCACGTCATCAGCCCGACGCTGCTCTTGAGCTCGTTGAAGGCCGTGCCGGGAGAGCCCTTGCCGCCCAGCGCCGCGCTGCCGGCCTGGAAGGCGTTGCCGCTGATCTCCCACGGCGGGACGAACCAGGCGATCGGCACCAGTACGAGCAGGCTCACCGCCAGCACGCGACTGCCGGGAACCTTCAGCCACAGGTAGACCGCGTACAGGAACAGGAAGGGGGAGAACTCCGGGCGGTTCATGGTGGCCAGGAAGGCCAGGACGTAGGCAGTCCGCGGATGCCCGCTGAGGTGGCGATCGATCGCCCACAGGGTCAGCGCGGCCACGACGGGCTCTGACGCGCCGCGCGCCATGTAGAACAGCCAGTCCTGCATGAACAGCAGGGCGATGACGGCGATCACGCCCGCCGCCACGCCCCCGAACCGCCGCCCGAGCCGGAACGCCGCCACGAAGGCCAGCAGCGACGCCGTGCGCGTGACGAGCAGCCACAGGTGGGGCGCGGCGCCGCCGAACAGCCCGAAGATCGACGTGAAGAAGACTGGGAACGGCTTCCACGACGGCCCCCCGCCGAGGCTGAGCGAGATCTTGGAGTTGGCGATCTCCTGCCCCCAGTCGATCCATGCCCACGGATCGGAGCTCGGAACCCATGAGAGCACGACGACGCTGATCAGGGCCAGTGCGAAGCAGGCACCGACGATCGGCGCCACCGGGTGATCGAGGACGCGGCTGGCTAGCCGGTTGCTGCTGCCGGCCGCGGCCGGCCTGGTCGAAGTCGGAGGCGGCGCCACCGCCTGCTCAGAGCCGATCATGAGGTGGACACAGTACAGTCAGTCTGTCTCGCCGGACTGCCCGTGGGCGGCTCGGCGGATGGGTCGTGTTCGGTTGGTAACCTCAGCCGTCGCTGGCCCGCGCGCGGGGCGCATCAGCCCTCGCCGGGAGTTACGCGAAGGCCGCCGTTTCTCTTTCACGATGAACACCTACACCGACGACAGGGTCTCCGAGTCGCAGCACGCTGGCACCGAGGCGGAGGAGCCAAAGGGCGGCTATGTCGTCTCGGTCGTGATGCCCTGTCTGAACGAAGCGGAATCGCTCGCACCCTGCGTCGAGAAGGCCAAGGCGGCGATCGAGGCCGCCGGCGTGCCGGGCGAGGTGCTGATCGCCGACAACGGCAGCACCGACGGTTCGGTCGAGATCGCTGAGTCGCTGGGTGCTCGCGTCGTGCATGTCAAGGCGCGCGGCTACGGCAGCGCGCTGAAGGGCGGATTCGCCGCCGCGAAGGGCAAGTACATCTTGATGGGCGATGCCGACGGCAGCTATGACTTCGGCCACCTCGACCGGTTCCTGGTCAAGCTCGACGCCGGCGCCGACCTGGTCATGGGCAACCGCTTCGCCGGGGGGATCGCCCCCGGCGCCATGCCCCCGCTGCACCGCTACTTCGGAAACCCGGGGCTCAGCTGGATGGGTCGGCTGTTCTTCGGGGCGCCGGTCGGCGACTTCTACTGCGGTCTGCGCGCCTTCCGCCGCGACGCGCTCGGGACGCTGAACCTGCAGAGCCCCGGCATGGAGCTGGGTGTCGAGATGGTGGCCAAGGCGGCCCTTTACGGCCTGAACGTTCAGGAGGTCCCGACCACCCTGTCGCCCGACCTCCGCAGCCGGCCACCCCATCTGCGCACCTGGCGCGACGGCTGGCGCACGCTGCGCTTCTTCCTCCTCTTCAGCCCGCGCTGGCTGTTCTTCTATCCCGGCCTGATTCTGATCGTGCTCGGCCTGGCCCTGTCCGTGGCCGTGCTGCCGGGACCGCTCAACGTGATCGGCGCGCGCCTCGACGTACACACGTTGCTGTACGCGGGCGCGGCGATCGTCGTCGGGTTCCAGGCCGTCATGTTCGCCGTGCTCGCACGCGTATACGCGGCCTCAGAGGGCTTCCTGCCCGACACCCAGCTCGTCCGCCGCGCCCGCCAGGTCTTCTCACTCGAACTCGGCCTGCTCATCGGCGGCGTCCTGCTGCTGGCCGCCGTAATCCTCTCGGTGATCGCGTTCGTGCGGTGGGACGACTCCTCCTTCCGCCACCTCAACTACCCGGACTCGTTGCGGATCGCGATCCCGGCCACGGTGGCGCTGATGCTCGGCGTGCAGACGATCCTCTCGAGCTTCTTCCTCAGCGTGCTCGGGATCAAGCACGCCGGCGGGGACGAGTAGGCTCGAGCTCGGGTCCGGTGGCGCCCGGGTCCGGTGGGCGCGCTGGCGCTCGGGTCCGGTGGCGCCCGGGTGCGGTGGCGCCGACGCCGCGGCTCGCCGCAACGCGCGCGGGTGTATTTCGTGGCAAAGCTCCCGACGCGCCGGAGCTTTGGCCACATGAGCGTTTGGGGGTGCTGGTCAAAACGCCGGGCGGGTGTTGAGGTTTGCCACGTTTTCCGGCCGGCCCCAGAGGTCTTCGCGCTGGCCACCGGCGGCCCCAGAGGTCTTCGGGCCGGCCACCGGCCGATGCCCTGCCCGTCTACGCGCCGACCAGTCCGGTCTGTCGAACCCCGTACAGGTGGCCGATCAGCGCCGCCGTCACGCTCGGATCGAACTGGGTGCCCGCACAGCGCGTCAGCTCATCGACCGCCTCGCTGTGCGAGCGGGCGGCGCGGTAGGGCCGGTTGGAGGTGATCGCGTGGTAGGTGTCGGCGGCGATGATGATGCGGCTGCCGAGCGGGATCTCCTCGCCGGCCAGCCCGTCCGGATACCCGCGGCCGTCCCAGCGCTCGTGCTCGTGGCGCACGATCCGCGCCACGTTCCCGAGCCCCGGCAGCACGCGAAGAATGCGCTCGCCGATCACCGGGTGCTCCTTCATCAGCTTCCACTCGTGGTCGGTGAGTGGTCCCGCCTTGTGGAGGATCTCGTCGGGGATGGCGACCTTGCCGATGTCGTGCAGCAGCGCGGCCGACTTGACGCGCTCGATCTCGATCGGATTCAGACCCAGATTGCGTGCCACCGCACCGGACATGTCGATCACCGCCTCGGAGTGCTCGCCCGTGTAGCGATCGCGCTCGAGCAGCGCCACGGCGAGTGCCTCGATCGCATCCCGCTGGGCGCCCTGGGGCTCGTCGTCGATCGCCGCCTCGGGATCGATGGCCAGCACGGCGCGACCGCCACCGCTGCGCTGGGCGTGCCCGCACGCCATCCGGGCGCTGGCCAGCAGACCCTCGGCGCTCATCCCGCGCTCTAGCAACGCTACGCCCATCGACGCTCCCGCGGCCCGGATCGCGCCTTCTCCGATGACCTCGAGCTCGACGAGCAGCCGCTCGAGCGAGGGCAGCGCGCCGTCGGCGTTGGTGTCCGGAAGCAGCAGGCCGAACTCAGCCTGCCCGATCCGGCCGGCCAGGTCGTGGGACCGCGTCGAGCCGGTCAGCCGCTTGCTGACCGCGACCAGCAGGTGATCGCCCGCCTTGAAGCCGTGGCGCAGCTCCAGCGATCCGTAGTCGTCGATCGAGATCACGACCAACGAGAGCGGGCGCTGGTAGCGCCGAGCGCGCTCGACCTCCTCCGAGAGCCGACCGCGGAACGCGCGCGCGCTGAGAAGGCCAGTGACACTGTCCAGTCGCAGCCCACGCGCCCGATCAGCCTCAAGCTCCGCCACCCGCGCCCGCAGCCACGTCACCTCGCGCAGCAGCTCATCTTGTTGCCCGCGTCGCAACATGCACAGCGAGTATCGGCATTTGTGATGTTTCTCTGGAGGCGTCCGGTCCGGTGCGCAGAATCTCGGATCGATGGTCGTCCTCGGAATCGATCCCGGCACCGCCAATACGGGCTTTGGCGTGGTGCAGAGTGCAGGTTCTCGCTTGCACTCGCTCGACCCAGGGCGTGATCGCCACCCAGCCCGGAACCCCGCTCGAGCGGCGGCTGGCCGACATCCATCAGCGCGTCACCGAGCTGCTCGACGCACACTCCGTCGACGCGCTGGCCATCGAGGAGCTGTACTTCGGCGCCAACGTCCGCACGGCCTTCGCGGTCGGGCAGGCCCGAGGCGTCGTGCTGCTGGCCGCCGGGCAGCGCGGGGTGCCGTCGCGCTCATACACCCCGCAGCAGGTCAAGAGCGCCGTATGCGGCCACGGACGCGCCGGCAAGGACCAGGTTTCCCGGATGGTGGCGCGGCTGCTCGGCCTGCCGGCGCCACCGACCCCCGATCATGCCGCGGACGCGCTCGCCGTGGCGATCTGCGACGTCAACCGGGCGCCGCTGGCGCGAGGCGGTGATGGGAACATGATCGCGCTCGTCTCGGGCACCGTCGCGGTCAGGCGCGCCGACCATGTGGTCCTCGACTGCGGCGGCGTTGGATATCGGCTCGCGGTCTCGGCCGAGACGCTCCGGCACGTTCCCGCCGTCGGCTCGGAGGTCATGCTCCACGCGCACCTCGTCGTCCGCGACGACGCTCTGGCGCTGTACGGGTTCGCCACCGAGGAGGAGCGCGAGCTTTTCCTCATGCTGCTCGGAGTGCAGTCGGTGGGACCCAAGGTGGCGCTGGCAGTTCTGTCGGGAGGCAGCCCCCGGGATCTCCTGGCTGCGCTGGCGGCCGGCGATTCGGCGCGATTTCAGGCCGTTCCGGGCATCGGCAAGCGGACCGCCGAGCGAATCATCGTCGAGCTGCGCGAGAAGGTGGGCGCGACCCTGCCCGAGCAGGCGATCTCCATCACGCGTGGCGACGACCCCCGCGTGCTCGCGCGCGAGGGGCTGCTCGGGCTTGGCTACAGCCCGCAGGAGGCTGATGAGCTGCTCGATGGGGCCAGCGGCGACCGCGCCGAGGATCTGATCGCCCACGCACTGCGGAGCGCGCGTAGATGAGCACGGCTCGCATCCAGGACCCCGAGCAGCTTCCGGAGGACGACCTCGACCGCTCGCTGCGCCCCCGTCGGCTCCAGGACTTCGTCGGCCAGGAGGCGCTCAAGGACCAGCTGGCGATCTCGATCGCGGCGACGTCGGCGCGCGAGGAGGCGCTTGATCACGTGCTGCTGGCCGGCCCGCCCGGGCTGGGCAAGACCTCGCTGGCCCAGATCGTCGCCGCCGAGCTCGACGTGCCGTTCGTCCAGACCGCCGGGCCGGCGCTCGAGCGCAAGGGCGATGTGGCCGCCTTCCTCACCGCGCTGGAGCCGCGCTCGGTGTTCTTCGTCGACGAGATCCACCGCCTCCCGCGCGCGCTGGAGGAGACGTTCTATCCGGCCATGGAGGACAGCGCGCTCCCGATCACGGTCGGGCAGGGCGCCGGCGCGCGGGTCGTGACGATCGATCTGCCGCCGTTCACGCTGATCGGCGCCACCACGCGCACCGGGCTGCTGACCACGCCGCTGCGCGATCGGTTCGGCATCCAGCACCGGCTGGAGCACTACGGGCCCGAGGACCTGGCCAGGATCGTCCGCCGCTCCGCCAGGCTCCTCGGCGTCGCGATCGACGACGGCGGCGCGGTGGCGATCGCCGAGCGCAGCCGCGGGACACCGCGGGTGGCCAACCGCCTGCTCAAGCGCGTCCGCGACTATGCCGAGGTTCGCGAGCAGCGGCGTCGTCACGGCGTCCGTGGCCGCCGCCGCGCTCGATCTCCTCGAGGTCGACCACGAGGGCCTCGACCGGCTCGATCGCGAGATCCTGCGGGCGATCTGCGAGAAGTTCGGTGGCGGCCCGGTCGGGCTTTCCACGCTCGCCGTGGCGGTGGGGGAGGAGCAGGACACGATCGAGGACGTGTACGAGCCCTACCTGCTCCAGCGTGGCCTGATCGAGCGCACACCCCGCGGCCGGGCGGCCACGCGCCGTGCCTACCAGCATCTCGGGCCTCGAGCCCCCGGGCCCGATGACTCTTCTATAACGCTTCACAACGACGACAACAATGGCGTCGAGCCACCTCAGGTGGCGCGCTGGCGTATCAGATGGCAGAGCGGGCGGCTCGGGTCAGCCGACACGCTCGCGCGAAGCGCCCAGCGTGTCGGCTGACGTGAGCCGTCCCGCCGACCTACGCAAAACGAACCGAATGCCCCCTGGCTATCCTGACGCAAACGCCATGTCGCACGAGCATTACTTCATCTGTCCCGCACTGCGGCAACCGCTCGATCGGGCTCGAGCCGGAACGCCAGGGCTTCCGCCGCGAGGCGCGCGGATGCGAGAAGTGCGGCTTCGCCTACCTGTTCGAGCTGCTGGATGACTACTACCCGGCCCCCAACGCGGCCTTCTTCGCCTGCGACGGCGAGGGCCGGGTCGTCGACTGCGGCCGCGGATCATTCGAGCTCACGGGATTGAAGACCGAGCAGGCGATCGGCCGCCCGGTACGCGAGGTCCTCGGCCTCCAGTTCGAGGACGGCGCCGATCACGTCGCCACCGCGCTCGAGTGGGAGGTCCGCGTGCAGGGCAAGACGGTTGAGGTCAACGCCGAGCACGATTTGCCGGCCAGGGCCGTCGCCGACATCTTTCCGGCGTACGATGACGAAGAAGGCGGGCTGCTGCTGGTGCTCACACCCACCAACCACCACTAGCATCCGCAACGCTGATGACCAGACCGCCGGCGCAACGGCTTCGTCCTGCTCCTCGTCCTGGGGCTGCTGGCGGCATCGGCGGTCGTGATCGCCACCAAGACGACGGTCCTCGGCCTCGACCTCAAGGGCGGCGTCGAGCTCGTCTACCAGGGTCAGCCGACCGCCCAGACGCCCAAGGTCACCCAGGACGCCCTCTCCGCGGGCCGTCGACATCATGCGCTAGCGCGTCGACGCAGCTGGGCGTGACCGAGCCGGAGATCCAGACCTCCGGCGGCAACCAGATCACCGTCGGCCTGCCCGACGTCAAGGACGTCGGCGCGCGCCGAGAAACAGGTCGGCAAGACGGCGCGGCTGGAGTTCTATGACTGGGAGGCCAACGCGCTGACGCCCAACGGCAAGACGGTCGCCAGCCAGCTGCAGGCCCAGGACCCGACAGCGCCGAGCGATCAGCCAGGGCATCGCAAGCAGCGGCCCGGGGCTGCCCGGTGCGTGGCAGCATGTCGCTGTACGACGCGGTCACGCTGGCCTCCAAGCAGCCGGCCAGGTGAGTCCCGACAACGCCCGCGCTCGGCACCGAGTACTACATGTTCGGCGCGCCCGGCAGCGCCGCCTGTGCCGCGGCGGCCAAGGCGGACGGCACGAAGCCGGTGCCGGGGGTCCACTGCCTGCTGTCCGGTCCCGACGACAACCGTGCCGACCTGCTCTCGGGGCTGCCGGCCGGGGTGAGCGCCTCGGAGGGCGAGGAGCTGGTCGTCCCGCCGGGACCGTGGTGCTCCAGGCCGCCGATGCCAGCTCCTCGAACCCGACGCCGTTCGACGAGCCCGACGGCACAGTTCTACGTGCTCAAGGACAACGTCGTCGCTGTTCGGCAACGAGATCACCAACCCGCAGCAGAGCACCGATCAGTCGCGGCGCCCCGGACGTCAAGTTCGGCTTCACCGGCAAGGGCGGGACCGCCGTTCCAGGACGTCACGCGGACGATCGCCCGGCGCGGTGAGTCTGATCAGCGTCGGCTCGCAGCCGCTCAACCAGCACTTCGCGGTCGCGCTCGACAACAAGCTGATCACCGTCCCGCAGATCGACTTCAGCAGTATCCCGGACGGGATCCTCGGCGATCAGGGCGCGGACATCACCGGCGGCTTCACGATCCAGTCGGCTCAGGATCTCGCCACCGAACTCCGCCTCGGCGCCCTGCCGATCAACCTGAAGCTGATCTCCGAGTCGACGGTGTCGGCCACGCTGGGGCAGCAGGCGCTGCACCAGGGACTGATCGCGGGCCTGGCCGGCCTGCTGATCGTCGTGATCTTCCTGCTCGTCTACTACCGCATCCTCGGCGTGATCGCGACCGCCGGCCTGGTCGTCTACGCGCATCTACTTCTACGCGCTGATCAAGCTGATCCCGATCACGCTGACGCTGCCGGGGATCGCCGGTCTGATCCTGACGATCGGCGTCGCGGCCGACGCCAACATCGTCATCTTCGAGCGCGTCAAGGAGGAGATACGCGCCGGCAGATCGATCCGCCAGGGCATCATCACCGGATACCGCAAGGGTCTGACCGCGATCATCGACGCCAACGTGGTCACGATCATGACCGCGTTCATCCTGTTCGTGCTGCCACCGCCGACGTCAAGGGCTTCGCGTTCACGCTCGGCATCGGCACGATCGTGTCGCTGTTCACCGCCGTCATGGCCACCCAGGCGATCCTGATGACGATCGGGCGACTCGCGGATGATCTCGCAGCCATCGGCGCTCGGCGCCGGCGGCAAGAAGCGACACGTGGACGTTCGACTTCATGGGCGCCTCGCGGTACTTCTTCTCGATGTCCGGGATGATCCTGCTGATCGGCGCGCTGGCGATCGGCGGCAGGGGGCTGAACCTCGGCATCGACTTCACCTCCGGGACGCGCGATCGACGGTCGGGCTGGTCAAGCCGGCCACGCGAGAACCAGGTGCGTCGACGTGCTGGCCTCCCAGGGTGTGAACAACCCCGAGGTGCAGAAGGTGGTCGGGGACACGGCGCTGGGACCGAACGGCTTCCAGATCTCGTCGAAGCGAGCTCCGCGCCGTCAAGGTCCAGACGGCCGCTCCAGACCAAGTTCGGCATCGCCAAGGGCGGGACGGCGTTCGACTACCACATCCGTCGGCCCGACGTTCGGAAAGACGGTCGCCAACAGCGCGGTCATCGCGATCATCGCCTCGCTGCTCGTGATCTCCGCCTATGTCGCGCTGCGATTCGAGTGGAAGTTCGCGGTCCCGTGCTGATCGCGTTGATGCACGACCTGCTGATCACCAGCGGCGTGTACGCGCTTACCGGCCGGGAGGTGACGACAGCGACCGTCGCCGCGCTGCTGACCATCTTGGGCTACTCCCTGTACGACACGATCATCGTGTTCGACCGCGTGCGCGAGAACATGCCGCGGATGCCGCGCGCCGCCTTCTCGCAGATCGTCAACCGCTCGATGTCCGAGGTGCTGACGCGGTCGCTGGCCACGACGTCGTGCACGCTGATGCCGATCCTCGCGCTGCTGCTCTTCGGCGGCGGCGACGCTCGAAGGACTTCGCGTTCGCGCTGCTCATCGGCGTCGCGTCCGGCGCGTACTCGTCGATCTTCATCGCCTCGCCGGTGCTCACGCACTGGAAGGAGCGCGAGCCTCGTACCGCGCCCGCCGCCGACCGGATCGAGGACGAGCTGGGCTACGTCCCCGCCTACGCGGGCACCGGCGGCCGACGTCGAGCCGAGGTCCAAGCGCTCGCGCCGCGCGCGGCCGGCTGACCACCCCGGAGCCCGAGGCCGTCTCGCGCGGCCGAGTTCGAGCAGATGAAGCGCGACTCTCGAGATCGAGCGCGAGCCCGTCGCGCCATACCTCGACGCTGACCAAGCGCGCTCGCACACGCCCGACCCCGAGCGCCCCGGCGCGCGACAGCGCCCGCGCCGCGGCGCCGAGACCGGCGCGCCGCACCGGCCGCACCGAGCAGCCCCGCCGACGCGGCAGCAGACGGACGACGCCGCAGGCCGGCGACGCCGCGCCCGAGCGGCGATGACGACGCGCCGCCGGCGCCGGCGCCCGACATCGCCGAGAACGAGGGCGTCGCTCCGGCGACCAAAGCCGCAAGGGCGCGTCGAAGTCGCGCAGCGCGCAATCGCCGGCACGGGAGGCGTCGCTGATGGGCATGCTCGCCTGGGTGATGATGGGCCTGGCGCTCTGGCACTTCACGATCTGGCTGCCCGACCGCTTCTGGGGCGGGATCGTCGGCGCCTTCGTCGGCGCGTTGATCGGCGCGGCGCTGTTCGGCTTCATCATCAACGGCTTCCACGATCCCGGGTCGCCACGACACGCACATCCTGACCGCGCTCGAGGCGATCCCCGGCGCCTTGATCGGCATCGCGCTGGTCTACTTCGAGGGCGTGCGGCGCGAGCGGGCCGCCGAGCGCGGCTCGGGCGACCTGAGCGGCTTCGCGCCTCGCTGGGCCATCCATGAGTTCAACGTATGGAGATATTCACGACAGCGTGGCTCACGCGACGCCTCACGGCGGGTCACGCGCCCACATCTCTGCCTCGATTCCGTGAATTCGGCCCGTAGCCGCCCGGGTCCGTCGGGGGCGGCCATACCCTGCTCGCGTGCCCGAGGCAGCCGCCCTGCGCCAGAAGCTCTCGCGCCACCGACCCGCCCGGCGCTCCAGTGCCGTCAGCCGGTGAGCCGCCGTGCACGCCCGCCGAGGCCGCTCGCGCCGGCTCGAGATCCCGCCTACGACCTCGGCGCGGCGCTGGCCCTCGAGCGCGAGCTCGGCGTCAGCCACGCGCTCGCGCAGGTGCTCGTCCGGCGCGGCCTGAGCGACCCCGCCGCCGCGCGAGCCTTCCTCGATCCGCGCGAGGCCCACGACCCGCGGCGTTCGCCGGGATCGAGCGCCGCGGTGGCGCTGATCGAGCGCCACGTCCGGCCGGCGTGCACGGATCATCGTGCATGGCGACTACGACGTCGACGGCGTGTGCGCCACCGCGATCATGGTGCGCGCGCTGCGGGCGCTCGGCGCCGACGTCGGCTGGTTCCTGCCGAGCCGGCATCGAGGACGGCTACGGCATCTCGGCCGCCACGTCGCGCGGCTCGCCGCGCGCGGCACCGATCTGCTCATCACCGTCGACTGCGGGATCACCGCGGTCGAGGAGGTCGCCGCGGCGCGCGCGGCCGGCATCGATGTCGTCGTCACCGACCACCACGCGCCGCGCGCCGACGGCCGCTGCCCGACTGCGCGATCGTCCATCCCGCCGTCGTGCGGCTACCCATGCCCCGATCTGTGCGGCACCGCGGTCGCGTACAAGCTCGCGCAGGCGCTGCGGCGCGCAGCACCGCCGAGCGACGACGCTCGAGCTCGTGGCGCTGGCCACGGTCGCCGACCTGGTGCCGCTGCGAGGCGAGAACCGCCGGCTGGTGCGCGAGGGCCTGGCGGCGCTGGCGAGCACCGCGCGGCCGGGACTGCGGGCGCTGATGACGCGTCGCGCGGCGTCGACCCGAGCGCGCTCGACGCCGACGCGCTCGGCTTCCGGCTGGCTCCGCGCATCAACGCCGCCGGGCGGCTGCGGCGCGCCGATGCCGGGCTCGAGCTGCTGCTGACCGAGCGATGCGCAGCGGGCGCAGGAGATCGCCGCGGAGCTCGACGCGGTCAACGCCGAGCGGCGCGCGGTCGAGCAGCGGATCGTGTGGGAGGCCGAGGCCCAGGTGGCCGAGCTCGGCGAACGGCGCGGCGTACGTGCTCGCGGCCGAGGGCTGGCATCCGGGCGTGATCGGGATCGTCGCCTCGCGAATCGTCGAGCGCCACCACCGCCCCGCGTCTGCTGGTCGGCGATCGACGGCGAGGGGCTCGGCCACGGCTCGGGCCGGAGCATCCCGGGCTTCGACCTGCTCGACGCGCTGCATGCCGGCGCCGAGCACCTGGAGCGCTACGGCGGCCACCGCGCCGCGGCCGGGCTGACGTCCGGCGCGAGCGGATCGACGCTGCTCCGCGCGGCGTTCGAGGAGCATGCCGCGCGGGTGCTCACGCCGGAGCTGCTGGAGCCGCGTCGAGCGCGTCGACGCGATCGTCTCGGGCTGCCGAGCTCGGGCTCGGCGCTGGCCGAGGAGCTCGAGCGCTCGAGCCGTGCGGGATGGGCAACCCGCGGCCCGGCTGCTGGTGCCGGGCGCGCGGTTCGGCGAGCTGCGGCCGATGGGGGAGGGCCGCCACCTGCGCTTCTCGGTCGCGCTCGGGCGGTGCGCTCGCTCGCGCCGTCGCCTTCGGCTGCGACGGGCGGCTCGGCGTCGACCGCCGGGCGAGCCGGCTCGACGCCGACCTTCCGGCTCGAGCGCAACGTCTGGAACGGGGCGGTCGAGCCCCGACTCGTGCTGCGCCACGCCCAGCCGTGCGCTCCGGCGCCGATCGAGGTCCTCGGCGAGCCGGCTGACTACCTGGCCGCCGTGCTCGCAGAGATGGCCCGGCGCTCGACCTGGGCCGCCGGGCGATCGACGACCGCGCAGCCGACCGGCGACGCGCCGCTCGCGCGGCACGCGCCATCGACCGCGGACGGTGCTCGACCGCCGCGGCGAGAGCCCGCTCGCCGTGCTCGCCGACGCGCTGCGCCTCGGGCGGAAGCGTGCTCGCGGTGTGCGCCGACGTGCCGCGGCGCATCGACGGCCTGGCGCGAGCGGCCGGCGGCTTCGCGCTGGTCGTGCCACCACGCGCTCGGGCGCGAGCGCCACGCTGCTCGACGACTTCACCCAGCTCGTGGTGCTCGATCCCCCGCCGAGCGCGCGGCGACGCTGGCGTTGCTGCGAGCCGGATCGGGTTTCACCCATTTGGCCTGGGGCGCGGCTGAGCTACGCTTTGCTGGAGCAGATGCACGAGTTGGAGTACGGTCTCCGCACTTCGCTCGCCGCCCTCTACCGAGGCCTCCGGCAGCGGCGAACGGCGGCCGGCGAGGAGCTCGAGCGCCTGCTTCGCGGTGAGGGTCCGCATGGCCGTCCGGCTCACGCTGGCGGCTCGGCTGATCAGAGTGCTCGCGGAGCTCGAGCTCGTCAGCCTCGACCGGGATCTGCCGGCCCTGGCGATCGCGGACGGACGCGGACTGCGCTGGAGCGCTCGCCGGCCTACAGGGCTATACATGGCTCGATACGAGGACGGACGACGATACCTGAGCAGCGCAAAACCTCGACCAAACGGCTGAGCGAGGACTCGGAGCGCTCGCAGGATCGCAGCGCCGTCAGCGCGACGTGCAGGCCGCCGAGGCCGGTGCCGGCAGCAGGCGTCAGCCGACGTGGCGCCGGCAACGGTCGCCACGGCGACGACGATGCGCACGGCGCCGGCGGCGCTCGACGCTGATCGCCTCGCGCCCACCGGTGGACCGGGTCGAGCACGCGCACGCAGCTGACCGCGATCGAGCGCACCGAGCTGACCGCCGCCGAGCGCCGGCTGCTGGGCGACCTGTTCGCGATCGTCGAGGAGCACGCGGGCCACGCCGCGCTGGCCATCGACCGCGCGAGGGTCGAGGACGCGTTCGTCTACGCCTGCGTGCACCACGCCGATCAGCGGCGCAAGTCGGGCGAGGACTTCATCATCCATCCCGTCGGCGTGGCCAAGATCTGCGCCGGCATGCGCCTCGACACCGAGACGCTGTGCGCGGCGCTGCTGCACGACACGGTCGAGGACACCTCCGCGTCGCTCGAGGAGGTGCGCGAGGCGTTCGGCGACGAGATCGCCGGCCTGGTCGATGGCGTCACCAAGCTGACCGGGCTGACCTTCCAGTCGCGCGACGAGGCGCAGGCGGAGAACTACCGCAAGATGATGGTGGCGATGGCCACGGACATCCGGGTCATCCTCATCAAGCTCGCCGACCGCCTGCACAACATGCGCACGATCGCGGCGCATGCCCAAGCAGAAGCAGATCGAGAAGGCTCGCGAGACGCTCGACATCTACGCCCCGATCGCCCACCGGCTCGGCATCCACGCGATCAAGTGGGAGCTGGAGGACCTGGCCTTCCAGACGCTCCACCCCCGCAAGTACAACGAGATCAAGGGGCTGGTGGCCCAGCAGCGCGCCGAGCGCGAGCGCTACGTCAACCAGGCCGGCGAGTATCTGGGCAAGGAGCTCGATGAGCTCGGGATCGAGGCCGAGATCTCGGGCCGGGCCAAGCACTTCTACTCGATCTACTCGAAGATGACCAAGAAGGGCCGCGAGTTCAACGAGATCTACGACCTCACGGCGATGCGCGTGATCGTCGACTCGGTGAAGGACTGCTACGGCGCGGTGGGAGTCATCCACGCCCTGTGGAAGCCGCTGCCCGGGCGCTTCAAGGACTTCATCGCGATGCCCAAGTTCAACATGTACCAGTCGCTGCACACGACGGTGATCGGGCCCGAGGGGCGGCCGCTGGAGATCCAGATCCGCACGCGCGAGATGCACGACATGGCCGAGTTCGGGATCGCCGCGCACTGGATGTACAAGGAGCGCCGCGAGCAAGTCGGCCGGCGCGCCCGCCCCGACGCTGGACGGGTCCGAGGGCAAGCTCAAGTGGCTGCGCTCGCTGCTCGACTGGCAGCAGGATCTGTCCGATCCGCGCGAGTTCATGGAGACCCTCAAGGTCGACCTGTTCGAGGACGAGGTCTTCGTGTTCACGCCGAAGGGCGAGGTCAAGTCGCTGGCCGCCGGCGCCACGCCGCTCGACTTCGCCTACGAGATCCACACCGACGTCGGGCACCGCTGCGTGGGCGCCAAGGTCAACGGCAAGATCGTCCCGCTCTCCTACCAGCTGCGCTCCGGCGACATCGTCGAGGTCCTCACGTCCAAGCGCGAGCGCGGGCCCGTCGCGCGACTGGCTGGCGCTGGTCAAGACCACGCGCGCGCGCAACAAGATCAAGGCGTGGTTCAAGGCCGAGTCGCGCAAGGACACCGAGCACGCCGGCCGCGAGCTGCTCCAGGAGCACCTGAAGAAGCAGGGCCTGCCGGCCCAGAAGCTCGTCGGCTCGCCGCTGCTGGCCGACGTGATCCGCGAGATGGGCTTCCGCAAGGGCGAGGACTTCTACATCGCCCTCGGCGGCGCCAAGATCTCGCCCAAGGTCGTCGTCAACAAGGTGATGCAGCGCCTCAAGCAGGGCGAGACGGCCGAGTCCGAGCCGACCGCCACCGACGATCTGCTCCAGACCCGACGCCGCCGCTCGCGTCCGACGACCTCGTCGTCGCGCTACGGCATCTCAGGTCGAGGGCATCGACGAGGTGATGCTGCGGCTGGCCAAGTGCTGCCGGCCCGTACCCGGCGACCCGATCGTCGGCTACATCTCCCTCGGGCGCGGAATCACCATCCACCGCGAGGACTGCCCCAACGTCGCCGTGCTCAAGAAGGACCCCGAGCGCTTCACGCCGGTGTCCTGGGACGGCGACGCCGAGACCTCCTTCCGGGTCGAGATCGAGGTCGACGGCTGGGATCGCCACCGGCTGCTCGAGGACATGTCGCGTACCTTCGCCGAGGCCGGGCATCAACATCCTCGAGGCCCGCTGCACGGTCAACCACCCGATGGTCAAGAACCGGTTCGTCGTCGAGGTCGGGGACACGCGCACGCTCGACCAGGCGATCAACCGCCTGCGCAACATCGACGCCGTGTTCGACGCCTACCGCGTTACCCCGGGGGCGTAGAGAACACCGCAGTCGCGTCGCGCGGGCGAGAGGCGGCCGACGTCCGCCGAGCTCCGCGGTCCGCCGAGCGTCCGGGTCCGCCACGCTCCCGGCGTGGCCGGTGTCACGCGAACCGTCCGCACCCGCGCCCGGGGCAGCTTGGTGATCAGGACCGCCTCACCGGTCCTGAGGCTCTTGATCTCGTCGGGGTGAACGCGGAACTCCTCCTTGGGCCGGAGCGTGCCTCGCCCCGTGTCATGGCCCCCGAACAGTCGACCGCCGATCTGCCGAGTCTCCTCCCACGTCTTGATCGTCCCGGCCATCTGGGCCACGGTGAGCGCCGAGGAGGGCACGTCCTGACGGTGGACGATCTTGACCGCGGTGCTGCCCAGCACCTGGTCGCGGAGCCCCGGCGCGGCGCGCTCGAGGTCGGCCAGCTCCTGGGTGGCCAGGAGGACGCTGATCCCCGCCTCGCGGCCGCGGACGACCAGTGAGAGCGACGTGGTCGGCGCCGAGGGCGGAGAACTCGTCGATGGCGACGATCGCCTGCCGTCGGGCGAAAGGCTCCCGTTCAGGCGGTACCCCGCCGCGGCGATCAGATCCTGTATCACCAGCGTCCCGATCTGCGCCGCCAGCTTGCCGTAGGTGCTCGAATTCAGGCTGAACAGAACGACGTCCTCGCCGGCGAGCGCGCGACGAAGATCGATCGACTCCGACGGGCCCCGCGGCGACAGGAACTCGCCCGAGTGCGACTCGCTGAGGATCGCCAGCCGCGTCCCCAGCCCGCGCACCGCGCTGAGCTGATCGCGGCGTCAGCGTCGACAGGTAGTCCGCCAGGCGCTCGGCCCGGTCGGGGGGCAGGTCGCGACTCAGCGCCGGCCAGCCGCGCGGGATCCATCAGCTCGACGACCTCGTCCAGCGTGGCCGCGTCGCTCGGGATTGGCCTGGTGAAGCACCTGGAGCGCGGTCTGGACGTAGCGCTCGGCGGCGCGCTGGTAGTGGGGCTCGGTGAACCGCTCGGTCGCGATCAGCTTGTCCTTGAGCTCGGTCGCGTTGCCGTGGGCCAGCGGGTTCCAGTGGCCCGGGCCGTCCGGGGTCCACAGGCGAAACGGGCGCCCGGCCGCCGCCGCGCGCGGCGGCGAGCTCGCGCGCGAACGCCGGCGAGCCCTTCATGTCGATCGCCACGACCGGTCGGCCGCGGCGGACCTGCTCGGTGAGGATCGACAGCAGCGTCGTCGACTTGCCGGCCCCGCTGGCGCCGACGATCAGGCGTGTGCGCCGACAGCTGGCCGTCGCTCAGGACCACCTGCCTCCCGGTGCGCTCAGCGCCCAGCACGGTCCCATGCGGCCGCCGCTTCGCGGCGATCGCGCTCGCTCGCCGCGCGAGAGACCGCGCAGCGCAGGCAGCGCGCGCAGCGCAGCAGCGCCGACGCCGCCGATCCCGACGCCACGATCGCGATCGTCGCCCACGCCGGCGGCGAGAGGAGCAGCGCCGCGAAGACGAGCAGCAGCCAGTAGCGCGGAGCCCGGGTCGGAGGTCCGCGGGCTCACCGGCCGACCTCCTGCGCTCGCGAGCGCCGGCTCCCGCGCGCTCGACGCGCTGCGACCGCCGCGCGCGCGATGCGCGGCTGCGCCCACACCGACACGCTGGACGTGGACGCGCGAGGAGAATCCGATCCGTCGCGCCGAGGCGCGGATCCCGCTCGCCGACCGCCGGGCCGGTCGACGAGATACACGACCGCGTCGATCCGCGCGTCGGCGGCGTACCCGGACGAGGATCCGCTCCCGCCGGCCGCGGCCCTTCGCGGTCAGCTCGAGCTCGAACGCGATGCGACGGCCCTCGGGAGTGACCAGCAGCAGGTCGGGGTAGTGCAGCCGCGCGCCCGCCCGGCACCGCGCCTGACGCCGATCGGCGCGATCGGTGCCGATCGGCACGCCCATCGTCATGCGAGCGCATGTCGCGCTCGGACAGGCACCTCGCGCATCGGCCCGAACGTCCCGCGACGCGCGGCCAGCCACAGCCAGGCCAGACCGACGTCATGGTCGTAGGTGCCGAGGTCGACCCGGCGGCGGCGGATGGCAGCTCGCTGCCGATCGCGCGTAGCCCCGTCGCGGTGATCTGATAGCCAGCCGGGCCGGCGGCTGAAGCTCGCGGATCGGCGACCGAGGAAGCCCGCGCGCCGCAGCGCGCGGCAGCCGCGCGTTGGCCGTCCGGGCCGACGTTCCCAGCAGCGCCGAACGTGGGCGGCGAGCACGAAGCGGTGCTCGGCCGTGAATGCGAGCAGCTCACGGTCGCGCGGTGGTGAGCCGCAGTCGCGTCTCTGGGCCATACCTATAAGAGCGACTTGGCGGGGTGGTTTCACCCCCCTGGCGGCGCTGGATTCAGCGACCCGGGTGAGGCAGCGAGCTGGTGTCGACGACCTCGAAGTCGCGGCCGGTCAGCTGGTCGAGCTGGTGCAGCGCGTCGTCGTTCCAATGGCGGTCGGGCGCGCCCGAGATGTACCAGGGCGAGCCGTTGTCGGCCAGGATCAGGCCGTAGGTCTTCAACGCCTGCGGCGACGATCCGGGCCTGGTAGGGCAGCCGCGAGATGTTCACGCTCGCCTTCAGCCGCACGCGCAGCCCCATCGGCGGGATCGAAGCCACGGCAGCGTCGACGCCTCGTGGCGGGCGGGGTAGACGTAGCGCGCGCGGTGCAGGGCGCGGTGAAGCGGAGCGCATGGTCGATCGCGCCCGCGGCCGACCTCGTCGTAGCGCGCCAGGCCGGGCAGGATCGGCAGCCCGGCGGCGTCGGCCGACGTCCAGCCGGCCGGGCGCAGATGGTCCGAGCGCAGGTTGAAGATCGCCCCGGATCCGGCGCTCCAGCGGCGCCCGCCGTCGTGCGGGTAGGCCGCGAACAGCTCATAGTCCGTGCACGTGTCGCGGTTGACGACGATCACGTGGCGGTCGCCGCCGAGCTGCGGCCCGCCCTCGATCGGGACGTTCGGCGGCAGCGGGTAGCGGTGCCCGGTTCGGACTCGCGCGGCGTAATGGAAGCTGACCGGGACGCGCCGGGTGCGGTTGGACACGACCGCGTAGGGAATTCCGATCGGCGCGCCGTCGTAGAGTCCGGCGCCGAAATCGGGGTGCACCGGGTTGCCCAGTCCGATGCTGGCGATCAGCCGCGCCGAGTTCTTGGCCACGGGCAGTCGGTCGACGCGCTGGTTCCACGGATTGTCGGCCGGGAACATCGGGCAGCGGGGCGCTCCGGGCAGCGGCGTCGCCCGTCCGATGCCGCCCTGAGGAGCGCCACGGCTGCAGCCACCGCGACCGCGGCGACGATGATCAGCAGACGCAGGGCGACGGCCGCGATCATGCCAGCCCGATGCGACGACACACCCTCACCTGGACGATCGTCGGCCTGCAGGCACCCGCGCACTGGTCAGGACGACGACGAGCATCCCGCGCGGCTTGACCACGAACAGCGCCTCCGGCGCCTCGCCGATGTAGTCGCCGTCGACCTGGAGCGGCAGCGGCCGGTCGTCCAGCGAGCGAATGCTGCATGCCGCTCGGCGCCGCTGAACGGCGTGCACCTGGCGGTGGCGGCTGACCCGAGCGCGGCGGGACAGCGCGCGCCAGATGACCGTCGGGATGTCGACCGGGCTGGCGCGCTTGAGCACGACGCCGGCGAGGTCGCCGCTGTCGAGCGTTGCGCCCTTCGGCCATCTCGACCGGGCGGTCGCCGAAGTACGTGTACGGCGCCGCGTTCTGGATGATCGCCGTCACGCCCGGCGACCGCTCGCTCGCCGACCTGCGCCTCGAGCCGCGGCGGATGCAGCAGGTAGCGGCGGTTGAACGTCTTGATCCCGGTCCAGGTGTAGTACCACTCGCCGAGCCGCGCCTTCAGCTGCGGATGCGCGTCGACGCGCTCGACCACGCTCGCGTCGAGCCCGACGCCGGCCGAGAACAGGAAGCAGCGGTCGTTGACGTGCGCCGAGGTCGACCCGGCGCGGCCGCCAGTCGTCGGCGATCTGGAGCAGGTGCTCGGTCGCGTCGACGACGTCGGTCGGGATCCCGAGCATGCGGCAGTAGACGTTGGTGCGCCCGCCGGGCAGGCAGCTCAGCGGCGTGTCCGAGCCGGCGAGCCCGTTGGCGGCCTCGTTGACGGTGCCGTCGCCGCCGAAGGCGACGACGACGTCGTAGCCCTCGCGCGCCGCCTCGCGGCACAGCTCGGTCGCGTGGTCGCGGGCCTCGGTGTCGATCGCGTCGACCTGGTAGCTGCCCCGCAGCGCATAGACGACGAGGTTCTTGAGCCGGTCCGAGACCGTCGTCGCGTACGGGTTGACGATGACCAGCATCCGCCGGCTGGAGCGCCGTCGGCCCAGGCGAGCGTCGCCTCGAGGCGCGCGAGCGGATCAGTGGAGGTGGCGGCCATGGCGCGAGGCAATACCGGCCGAACACCGGTCGAGGTGCGCACGTCGTTCAGCGCGCTGGGCATCGGCTCAAGCCTACTGCGACTTGGCCTGCGCCGATGCGTCGTGGTATACTTGCCGTCACATAGCTGTACGCATCAAGAGGGGTGGAGGGACTGGCCCTATGAAACCCCGGCAACCTCCCGCAAGGGAAAGGTGCCAATTCCATCAGGCTCCAACAACAAGCCTGGGAGATGTGGAAAGGGCGGTTTCACAGGACCTCCGACCACAGACCCCGGCGGAGGTTTTTTACATATGCCGCCAGAGTCTCTTCGCTGCAAGGAATGCAAGACGACCTACCCGCTGGACGCGCGGTACGTCTGCGAGCGGTGCTTCGGCCCGCTCGAGGTCGCCTACGCGCCGCGCACCGACGCCGATCCCGGCCGAGCTGCGCCGCCGGATCCAGGCCGGGCCGCACTCGCTGTGGCGCTACGCCGACTTCCTGCCCGTCAGGCCCCGCCGCGGGGCACGCTGCCCGCCGGCTGGACGCCCGCTGCTGCGCGCCGACCGGCTCGCCGAGCGAGCTCGGGCTGCGCGAGGTGTGGATCAAGAACGACGCCGCCAACCCGACCCACTCGTTCAAGGATCGGGTCGTGTCGGTCGCCCTGGCGCGCGCGCGCGAGCTCGGCTTCCAGACGATCGCGTGCGCCTCGACCGGCAACCTGGCCAACGCGGTCGCCGCCCACGCGGCGGCGGCCGGACTCGAGTCCTACGTGTTCATCCCGGCGGACCTCGAGGAGCAGAAGATCCTCGCCACCGGCGTCTACGGGACGAACCTCGTCGCGGTCCGCGGCAACTACGACGACGTCAACCGCCTGTGCACCGAGCTGTCGGGCGAGCACGACTGGGCGTTCGTGAACATCAACATGCGCCCGTACTACGCCGAGGGCTCGAAGACGCTCGCGTTCGAGACCGCCGAGCAGCTCGGGTTCGAGCTGCCCGACCGCGTCGTCTGCCCGATCGCGTCCGGATCGCTGTTCACGAAGATCGCGCGCGGGTTCGAGGAATGGCTCGAGCTCGGCCTGCTCGAGGGCGAACTGCCGACGTTCAACGGGGCGCAGGCCCGGGCTGCTCGCCCGTGGCCACCGCGTTCGCCGCCGGGCACGACTTCTGCCGCCCGGTCAAGCCCGACACGATCGCCAAGTCGCTGGCGATCGGCAACCCGGCCGACGGTCCGTACGCGCTCGACCTGGCCCGGCGTTCCGGCGGCGCGGTCGACTCGGTGACCGACGATGAGATCCGCGACGGGATCAAGCTGCTGGCGCGAACGACCGGCATCTTCACCGAGACGGCCGGCGGCGTGACCACCGCGGTGCTGGCCAAGCTCGCCGAGCGCGGCGACATCGATCCCGGCGAGCGCGTCGTCGCCTACATCACCGGCGAGGGTCTGAAAACGCTCGACTGCGCCCGGGGAACGTTCGAGACCTGGGAGATCGAGCCCACGCTGACGTCGTTCGAGGAGGCGAGCGACCGCGTCAACGTCGCCGCTTGATAAGACTCCAGCCTGATGCCCGTGTCAGTGAAGATCCCGACCCAGCTCCGCGCCGCCACCGACGGAGACGCCACCGCCGAGGTCGAGGGTTCGACCGTCGGCGAGGTGCTCGACTCGCTCTACGAGCGCTACGGCGAGCTGCGCAGCCGGATCGCGGAGGACGGCGGACTGCGACGGTTCGTCAACGTGTACGTCGGCGGCGAGGACATCCGCTTCCTCGACGGCCTCGACACGCAGGTGGAGGATGGCGACGAGGTCACGATCCTGCCGGCAGTAGCCGGCGGCTGAGATATGTAAGGCCCGGCCGCATGCGGCCAGGGCCCGGCTCGGCGCATGCGCCGATCCGCCGGGGGCGCGCATGCGCGCCCCCGGAACCGCATCTAGCGAGGGAAGCTGTCATCCGCTCGCCGGCGGCCGGAGCCGGGGAGCGCGGAGGTAGAACACCGCTACGCAGGCCTCGAATCCTGCGATACCCACCAGGGCGGGCCCGGGCCCGAGTCTGAGCAGAAGTGCCCCGATCACCCCACCGGTGAATACGCCGAAGACGGTCGCAGCCCGACGGGTCCGCACCAGCGGTGTCTCACCGGGGAGAGCCGAGCCGAACGGCAGCACATCTGTCAGTGCCTTGACCAGACTGATTTGCGCCGAGATCGTCGGCATGTCAGGGATTCGCGCCTCGACGATCCCGCGGCTGCGCCACCCCATCGCGCCCGCGAGCAGCAGGACGACGATGGTCGTGGCGTGCCCCGGCAGGCTCTGCGTCCCACTCACGATGACCGCGTATATCGCGGCGGCGGCGAGAACTGCGACCTCGCCGGCCAGCGAGATCACGAACCAGCGCCGCCCTCCTCTACTCACCCGGCCTATGACGGCGTGGGCCGCGGCCGTCCCGGCCACGAAAGCAGCCAGCGCCTCGGCAGGACTGTCGATCGATATCCCCGGCGCATTCGCGACCCCAAAGCCCAGCAACAGAATGTTCCCGGTCGCGAGTGCGGCGAGGGCGTGTCCCAGCGCGAGGAAGGTAACCGCATCGACCGCGCCGGCGGTCACGGTTAAGGCGAACATCACAATGGTGATGCGGAGCTCGCTCTGCACCGGGGCGGCTTGCACACCGCCATTCTGCCGATGGTTCGATCACGGCGCCCTTTGACAGGCGCCGTTACTGGCTATGCCTCAGCTTCGCTGGTCTGCAGTCGATACCGGGACGCTGAGGCCGATTGGGCAGCAGACGCCGGTTCCGCCGAGCCCGCAGTAGCCGTTCGGGTTCTTCGCCAGGTACTGCTGGTGGTACGGCTCGGCGTAGAAGAACTGGCCCGCGTCGCGCGATCTCGGTCGTGATCTCGCCGTGGCCCGGGCGGCTGAGCGCCTGCTGGTACGTCGCGCGGGAGCGCTCCGCGGCCTCGCGCTGGCGCGCGTCGGTGGTGAAGATCGCCGAGCGGTACTGGGTGCCGACGTCGTTCCCCTGGCGCATGCCCTGCGTCGGGTCGTGGTTCTCCCAGAACAGCCGCAGGATCTCCTCGTAGCTCGTCTTCGCCGGGTCGAAGACGACGAGCACGGCCTCGGCGTGGCCGGTCGGCCCGCTGCAGACCTCCTCGTAGGTCGGGTTCGGCGTGTAGCCGCCCGCGTAGCCGACGGCGGTCGTGTAGACGCCGGGCGCCTGCCAGAACACGCGCTCGGCGCCCCAGAAGCAGCCCATGCCCAGATCACGGCCCGCTCGAGCCCCTCGGGGAAAGGGGGACGATCGGCGTGCCCAGCACGGCGTGGCGCTCGGGCACGGGCATCTCGCGCTCGCGCCCGGCCAGCGCGTCGTCGGGATCGATCATCGTGGTCTTCTGCCTAAATCCGAACATGCTCAGAGAGTAGGGCGTCGGGCTTACGGCCGGGAAATTCTTGAAGTGCGCGGTGGCGCGCGGACGCCTCACAGCACCAGCGTGCGATAGCGAAGCGCCCCGCCGGCCACGCTCCAGCACTCGACCAGGTCGTGCACGATGAGGAACGGAATCGCCCAGCTCCCGGCGCCGGCGGAGCGCGCTCGCCGCCGCAGCTCGATGAGGTGAAGCGTCAGCACCGGCCGGGTGATCCAGCGCGGGCCGACAAGCGACAGCAGGGAGCGCCACATCAGGTAGTGCCACACGTTCCAGAAGCAGCCCCGGTAGAGCATCGTGCGGGTCCGCGGGTGGCGGGCGAACACCCGGATCGTCGGCCCCCAGCGCGCGGCCACGCGCAGCGTCCCGCCGACGCCGAGATGCTCGATGGCGTGGAACACGACGGCATCCGGCGCTTGCACGGTCAGGCGCCCCGTCTCGATCGCGCGCCAGGCCAGGTCGGTGTCCTCACCGCCCGGACGCGTCCCGAAGCCCTCGTCGAAGCCGCCCAGCGACTCGAGAGCCTCGCGGGGATAGAAGATGTTGCACGTCTCGTACTGGGGTCCCAGGCGCTCGATCCGCACGGTGCGATTGAGCAGGCCGTTCTCGCGCAGCGGCGAGCACTCGGGCTCGGTGCGTCCCTGGACCACCGCGTTCGGGGCTGTACGCGCGCCCTTCAGGCCGCCGGCCAGCCATTCCGGCGAGGCCGCACAGTCATCGTCGACGAAGGCGATCAGCGGCGCCCGAGCCGCTCGCCATCCGCTGTTGCGCCCGCCGCCCGGGCCGATTGCGTGCTCGTGCCGGACCGTCCTCAGCGCCAGCGCCCCGCGACCGAGCTCGGCCTCCAGCACCTCGCGCGTCGGCGGCTCCGATCCGTCGTCGACGACGACGACCTCGAACAGATCGCGGCTCAGCGTCTGGGCCTCGAGGCTCCGGAGCAGGTGCCGGAGCCGTTCGGGACGGTTGTGGGTCGAGACGACCACCGACACGAGCGGCGCTGGCACGCGCCGATTCTAAGTACGGCCCGGCCAGTATCGTGCCCAGGCCACGGATGTCTGCGCTGCCGTCCACCGCCCGCAACCTGGTCGTCGTCGTCCTCGACAGCCTGCGCTACGACAGCTGGCTGGCCGCCCCGCCCAGCTCGCTGGCCGGCCTGGGGGAGGTCGAGCGCCGCTGGAGCTACGCATCGTGGACCGCCCCGTCGCACTACAACCTGCTGATGGGGCTGCTGCCCCACTCGAGTCCGCCCCGGGTCTACGCGTCGGAGTACTACAAGGAGGACTTTCTGCGCTATCGCGAGCGGCTCGGAGTGCCCGACATGGAGTTCAACAAGCTGCTGCCGTCGATCTTCCTGCCCACCTACCTGAAGCATTCGCTCGGCTATGAGACCCACGCGCGCGTCTCGATGCCGGTGCTGAACAAGTTCACCGCGATCAACCGCGATTTCGACACCTATGAGCTGATGGCGACTCACAACGACATGGCGGCGATCGTGGACCAGCTTCATTTCGACGCCACCCGGCCGTCCTTCTGGCTGCTGAACGTGGGGGAGACCCACTACCCCTACGCCCGCCCCGGCCAGGACTCGAGCGACCTGCCCCATATCTCGGGTGTCCACGGTGTGTTCCGGCACCTCGACGAGATCCGGGCCGGGGGCGGCGCCCCGGCCGAGTTCTTCACCCAGCAGCGCCTGAAATCGCTGCACGAGCGGCAGGTGGCGGCGCTCGAGTACCTCGACGGCGTATTCGCGCGACTGCTCGAGCGGCTTCCGGCCAACACCTGGCTGATCGTCACCTCGGATCACGGCGAGCTGTTCGGCGAGGACGGTTACTTCGGCCACGGGCCAATCGCGCACGAGAAGGTGCTCGAGGTTCCGTTCCTCGAGGGCCTCGTAGCCTGACCCGGGCCGAGGCTACATATAGCCAAGCAGCTTCATCTGGCGCTCGATCGCCGAGAGCTCCTCCGCCGAGGCGGTCGGCGGCCCGTCGGGCCCCGGAGTCGCCGCCGGCTCCCGAACAGCCGCGTGCTCGAGCGCTGCGCGCAGTGCGGCCCTGTGGCCATTTGCGCCGGCATCTAGAGGCGTGGTCTCGCCAGGATCATCCGCGAGATCGTAGAGCGACTCGGCGCCATTTCGCACCACGAGCTTCCACCGCCCATCGGTCGCGCACGTGTAGCCGACCGTCAGACGCTCGATCGAGGCGGCATCGAGCTGCCAGCGGCTTGCGAACTCGCGGATCCGGGGATCGCCAGCAGCACCTATCGGATCGAACTGCGCGAGCACCACGCCCTCCGGCAGCTGCGGGGAGCGCCACGGGTGGTCGTCGATCCCCGCGGACAGCGCGATCAGCGCCGGCAGCTCGGCCAGGCTGAACGGCCCAGCCGCATCGGTGGCTCCAGGGCCGGCCATCACCATCGGGATGTGAATCAACCGCTCGTCGACCGAGAATCCATGGGCGATCAGGCCATCCTCGCCGAAGTTCTCTCCATGGTCCGAGGTGACGATGATTAGCGTGTCGTCGAGAATGCCGCGCCGCTGCATGGCCTCGAACACATCAGCCAGCCATTGGTCCATGTACGCGGCCGCGCGGCGGTACAGGTAGCGCATCCGTTCGAACGCTTCGGGCGGGATGTCATGGCGTCCGGCCGCGTAGAGGCAGATCGATTGAAAGCTCTGGTGGCGCTGGGCATCGAGCGCGGCGCGGATCCGTTCGGCGGCGGGGAGATCGTTCCAGGGGCGCGGCGGGAGATACGGGGAGTGGCACTCGCAGAGATTCACGAACCAGAAGGTGGGCTGTCCCGCCCACTGCTCGATCGAGCGGACGAGGAGATCGCGCATCTCGCCGGCGCCATCGTCCCCCCGCGCCCGAAGACCGTCGACCGCCCACGTCAGGCGGGCGTCCGGCCGATCGCGGAACAGCAGGCCGCGCGCCTTCTGCCGCGGCTCGCCAGCATAGGCGAAGGTATCGAAGCCGAGGTCGAAACCGCTGTGCGGCGAGACCCACAGGTTCGTGCTGAGACCGTGAGTCGCGTAGCCGGCGTGGCGCAGGAACTGGGGCAGCAGGCGGTCGGAGACCCGCTCGAGGGCGGGCCGGACGCTCTGCGGACTGCCGGCAGGAGCCTGGCCGAGCCCGAGTTGCCTGGGGAGCAGCCCGGTGAACATCGAGGCGTGGGAGGGCAGTGTCCAGCTCGCCGTCGCATAGGCAAGGGGCAGGGCGCTACCCGACTGGGCGAGTCCGCCGATCGTCGGGGTCGTGCCGGGCGGCGGGCCATAGGGCTCGATCGTGTCGCGTCGTACCGCGTCGAGCACGACCAGCAGGACGTTGGGCGCCACGCGCCAAGCGTAGCGTGGCCCCGGCGGGCAACCGGCGGGCAAGTCTCCGGTCCGTTGGCTGCGGGTTTGACCCGGTTCAGCCGGTACGATCGCGCCTGGTGCAGCCCAGGACCCAGGACCCGGCGGCGGGCCGGGAAAACCCGGCCGCGGACGCCCCGGCCAAGACCAGACAGGTCGATACGAAGGGACGCTCTCTCCGCATGTACGCGGCGAGGGGCGTGCTGGTCAACACGGGCTTCGATATCGCCCTCAGCGGGCTTGGACTGCTCCGCGGCTTCGTGCTGGCAGCCCTCCTCAGCCGCAGCGCCTAC
Organism: uncultured Solirubrobacterales bacterium; assembly: GCA_963737535.1. Taxonomy (GTDB): domain Bacteria; phylum Actinomycetota; class Thermoleophilia; order Solirubrobacterales; family Solirubrobacteraceae; genus Palsa-465. The sequence continues at coordinate 80,702 of CAVTTU010000030.1, read as the reverse complement.
GGCGTGTGGGGGGTGCTGGTCGTCTCCTTGGGCGTCCTGGCCCGACTCAAGCTGGTGGGTATCAGCGACAAGTACGTCCAGCAGGACGAGACCGACCAGGAGCTGGCCTTCCAGCGAGCCTTCACGCTCGAGCTGCTGGTTACGGTGGCGGCGATGGTGCCGATCGCCGCCACCCTGCCCGTGGTGGCAATCGTCTACGGCCACTGGGATCTGGTGCCGCCGGGGTTGGTCCTGATCACCGTGCTGCTGGCCGGCGCGTTCCAGGCCCCGTTCTGGGTGTACTACCGGCAGATGGACTTCGTCCGCCAGCGAGCGCTGGCGGCGATCGAGCCGGTGGTCGGGTTCGTCATCGCGGTCGGACTCGCCATCGCGGGACTCGGCTACTGGGCACTGGCCATCGGGGTCGTGGCCGGAGCGTGGTCGGCGGCGTTCGTGGCGATCGTCACCTCCCCGTATCCGCTTCGCTGGCACTATGACCGCGGCGCGCTGAAGGTATATGTGAGCTTCTCGGCCCCGATCTTCATCGCCACCCTGTGTTCGATCGTTCTCGCCAACAGCGCGGCGATCGCCAGCAACGCACACCTCGGCCTCGCGGGGGTGGGAGCGGTCGCGCTCTCGGCGACGATCATCGCGTTCTCGAGTCGGGTCGACGACCTCGTCAGCGGCACGCTGTACCCGGCCATCTGCGCGATGCAGAACCGGCTCGACCTGCTGCGCGAGTCGTTCGTCAAGACCAACCGCCTGGCCCTGATGTGGGCGATGCCGTTCGGGGTGGGGCTGGCCCTGTTTTCCAGCGATCTCGTCGTCTTCGTGCTCGGGGATAAATGGCGCCCTGCGGTGATCCTGCTTCAGATCAACGGTCTCGCGGCGGCGATCGCCCATGTGGGATTCAACTGGGACGACTACTTCAGGGCCAGGAGCGAGACGAGACCGATCGCCGTGGCCAGCGTCGCCTCGACGATCACCTTCCTGGCCGTCGGCATTCCGTTGCTCTTCAAGTACGGACTCACCGGCCTGGCGATCGGGATCGCCGCGCAGGCACTCGTTCAGCTGTGCTTCCGGGCCTGGTATCTGTCGCACCTGTTCGAGGGCTTCCGCTTCGTCCGCCACGGCGCCCGCGCGATCCTGCCCACCGTGCCGGCCGCCCTGGCCGTGCTCCTGATGCGCGTCGTGGAGACGGGCCAGCGCAACGTGGCGGCGGCGATCGTCGAGCTGATCGTCTACGTCGGGTTGGTGGTCGGCGCGACCTGGCTGTTCGAGCGCCGTCTGATCCGCGAGGCGATCGGATACCTGATCCGCCGGCGGGCAGCGATACCCGTCCCAACGGCCGGCGTGGCCGTGCCACCGGTGTGAGCGCCCCCGAGCTGTCAGTCGTCGTCGCCTCGCACGATCGGCCGCTGCGCTTGCGCTGGCTGCTGAATGCCCTGTCCGAGCAAACGCTCGAGCCCTCGCGGTGGGAGGTCATCGTGTGCCATGACTCGGTCGATGAGGAGACCGACCGCGTGCTCAGCCAGCACCCGCTTGCCGCCTCCGAGCGCCTGCGCTGGACCCGCCTGGCCGCGGGGACGGCACTGCCCGGGGCCAATCGCAACGCCGCCATCGAACTGGCCCGGGCCGACACGCTGGTCTTCACCGACGATGACTGCCGCCCGCCCGAGGATTGGCTCGAGCACGTCCTCGCCGCCGTCCGGCGGAACCCGGGCGCCGTCGTCCAGGGTGCCGTCGCCCCCGATCCCGACGAACAGGCCATGCTCCGCTCGACCCATCCCCGAAGCCAGAGCTTCTCCGACGTCCCGCGCCCCTGGGCCGAGTGCTGCAACATCGCCTATCCGCGGAAGCTCGTCGAGGCCGCCGGGGGCTTCGTCGAGGATGTCGCCACCGGTGAGGACGCCGATCTCAACCAGAGGGTGCGGGCCGCCGGCGCCGAGTACTTCGGGGACCGGAGGATGCTGACCTACCACGGCGTAGAAGAGGGGATGGCGCTCGACGCCGTCCGCGACGCGTGGCGGTGGGGAGATCTTGCCCTCCTGTTCAAACGCCACCCCGAGCTGCGGCGCGAGCTCTACCTCGGCGTGTTCTGGAAGCGCTCCCACGCCACCGCGCTGCTGGCGCTGGCCGGGGCGCTGGCCTTCCGCCGTGGGTCGCTCCGGGTCGTGCTGGCCATCCCGTGGGTCGTCTCTCACCGCTCGGGCCGCAGCGATCTGCGGGGCACTGTTCGCGATGTGCTCGAACTTCCGGGATGGGCGGCGATCGATCTCGCCGAGGCGCTGGCGCTGGGTCGCGGCAGCCTTCGGCACCACGCGCTGCTGCTGTGAGCCACGACCAGCTGCGCGCCGCGCTGCTCAGCCCTTGCTACTGGCCGGAGGTGCGTCGCGGTACCGAGCGGTTCACCCACGATCTGGCCGATGGGCTGATCGCGCGGGGCCACCGCCCCTCCCTGATCACCAGCTATCCCGGGCCGCCGAGCCATACGCTCGAAGACGGCCTCCCGGTGCTTCGCCTGCCTCGGCCCCCGCAAGGCCGGCTGCTGCGCCGCCATTACCTGCCCTACCTCACGCACGTCCCGCTCAGCTACGGCGCCCTGCGGGCCGGCTCCTACGACGTCGCCCACGCGGTCTACCCGGCCGATGCGCTGGCCGCCGCCCGGTGGCGAAGGGCCACCGATCGCCCGGCCGTGTTCTCGTACATGGGCATCCCCGACCGGCCGGGCGTACGCGAATTCCGCCGTGGGCGCGAGGTGATGCTCTCGGCCCTCCGAGGCGTCGACGCGACCGTGGCCCTCAGCCGCCACGCGGCGCAGGCGTTCTCCTACTGGCTCGGGTTCGAGGCCCGGGTGATCCCGCCGGGCGTCGATCTCGAAGGGTTTCGGCCCGGCCCGGCCCGCGCGCCCGAGCCGACCATCATCTGTAGCGCGGCCGTCGAGGAACCCCGCAAGAACGTCGGCCTGCTCGTCCGGGCCTTCGCCCTGGTCCGGCGCGAGCGGCCCGACGCGCGGTTGGTGCTGTCGCGACCCCGGAGCCTCGCCGCGGCGCGCGGGGCCGGCGTCGAGATCGAGGCCGACGGCCTCGAGTGGGCCGACCTCGACCGCCGCGATGTGCTCGCGCAGGCCTACGCCCGGGCCTGGGTGGCCGCGCTCCCGTCGCGCTCGGAGGCGTTCGGCCTCGTGCTCGTCGAGGCGCTGGCCTGCGGAACGCCCGTTGTCGGCTATGCCCGCGGCGGTATGGCCGAGATCATCGACCGTCCCGCCGTGGGCAGGCTGTTCGATGAGCTCGAACCGGCGGACCTGGCCGGCGCTCTCCTGGAGGCCATGGAGACGAGCGCCAGCCCCGAGACGGTCGACGCCTGCCGTGCCCGGGCGCAGGACTTCTCGCTCGACCGCTGCGCCGAGAGCTACCTGGCGCTGTACCGAGAGCTCGGGGCTGGGCGATGATCAGGCCGCCGGCGAGCAGGCGCGCGAGGGATAGCCTGTCGCGTTTCCTATGACCGATCTGCGTCAAGGCGTGGCCGCGATCGAGTGGTACCACACGCTCGAGCTGGCGCCCGGGGTCGTGACCCCTGGCTGGTTCGACCACCGCCCGATCGTCGAGCGGATCCCGATCCCCGCTTCGCTGTCAGGTGCCCGCTGCCTCGACGTGGGCACGTTCAATGGCTTCTGGGCCTTCGAGATGGAGCGCCGCGGTGCCCGCGAGGTCGTGGCCATCGATGTGCTGGACCCACGGCGCTGGGACTGGCCCTTATCCAGTGCGGAGGCCACCGTCGAGGCGCTGGCCACCCGCGCGGCCCACGGCAACGGATTCGAGATCGCGCGCGCTGCGCTCGGCTCAGCCGTCGATCGCCGCGACTGCAGCGTGTACGAGCTCGACGAGTCGCTCGCCGGCCGCTTCGACTTCATCTATCTCGGTAGCCTGCTGCTGCACCTCCGTGACCCGGTGCGGGCACTGGAACGGGTCCGGGCGGTGTGCGACGGAGCCCTGGTCGTGGTCGATGCCATCGATCTGCCCCTGACGCTGCGCCACCCCCGCCAACCCGTGGTCCGGCTCGACGGGCGCGGACGGCCGTGGTGGTGGTATCCGAACGTGGCCGCGCTGGCACGGCTGGTCGAGGCCGCCGGCTTTCAGGTGCTCGAACGCCCGCAGCGGTTGTTCGTGCCTCCAGGACAAGGATGGCCACGGGCCCGGTGGCGCGCGGACCTGCTCCGCAGTCGCGAGGGGCGCTATCACCTCACCGGGGCGTGGCTCGGCGACCCGCACGCGGTGGTGAGAGCGCGGCCTACTCTCTAGCGGGACCGGCGCCGGAGCTGGGTGAACGCCATCTGTCGCCGGGCCGCGGCCTGTTCGAGCGGGCTGGCTCGCTCGGACCGGTAGACGACGAGGTGCGAGCGTCCGTGGAGGACCCGGTAGTCGAGCAGCGGGTGGCGGGCGACATGCCCGAGGAGTGCGCCGAGCGGCAGCTCGCGGTGCATGGGCGGCTCGTCGGCCAGCGGGGTGAGGAAGTTCACCACGACGATCTCCGCCCGGCTCTCCATCTCGACCAGGAGTGCGAAGGGATCCGGCACATGTTCGATCACGTCGAAGGCATAGGCGGCGTCGAACCCGGTCGGGACCTCCGACGACACGTCGTGAACCGCCGCATGGAGGCCGCGCCGAGCCAGCCGCCAGCGCAGGTATGCGGTGCTGGGGTTGTCGAAGTCGGCGAATTCGACCCGGTAGCCGGACTCGAGCAACATCAGGCCGTCGGAGCCGATCCCGCAGCCGTAGTCGAGCAGCCGGGCCCCCGGAGCCACGGCGCGCGCAAGCGCCTCGAGATAGGGCACCTTGGTCCCGGTTATCGCGAACGCCGTGAGGTCGTACAGATAGGCGAATGAGGTTCGGTAGAACTCCTGCTCGTCCCCGCAGGCGGCGAACTCCGCCTCGAGCTGCTCCTCGTAGCGCCGCAACCGCTCGAGCTCGAAGCGCTCACCGAGATACTCGGTCAGCTCGTTCTGTTCGCGCTCGGGATCGAGCCGGAGATCGACCCTGGCGGCCACGCGGCGAGCATATCTGAGCTCGCGCTGTTGTTAGCCTCGCCGCACAGTGGCCGACGATCCGCCGAGCTCCGACCCGCAGCTGAGCGTCGTGATATCGACGCTGGGAAGCCACGAGCTGCTGGCGCGCGTGCTCGACGGGTTCGCGCGGCAGGACGTGGATCCTCGACGCTTCGAGGTTCTCGTCGTGGCCGACGCGGCCGACCCCGACCCGGACGCGGTGAATCGGGCGGTCGGCCAGCGGCCCTACGCGACCCGGGTGCTCACCGGCACGGTGCCGGGAGCGTCGGCGAACCGCAACACCGGCTGGCGTGCAGCCCGATCTTCGCTCGTGCTGTTCACCGACAACGACACGATTCCCGTCCGGGGTTTCCTCGGCGAGCATCTGCGCTGGCATGGCAGCGCGCCGGCGCCCGAGGTGGTGGTGATCGGGCCGGTGCGGTGGGCGCGCGAGCTCGGCGTCACCCCGTTCATGAAGTGGCTTGACCGAGGGATCCAGTTCGATTTCGGCACCATCCAGGGGACCGAGGCAAGCTGGGCGCACGTCTACAGCGCGAATGTGTCGATCAAGCGGAGCTTCCTCGAGCGCGTCGGCGGCTTCGACGAGCGGCGGCTCCCCTACGGTCACGAGGATCTCGACTGGGGCTACCGGGCTCGGCCGCATGGACTGAGGGTCCTGTTCAACCGTAGGGCCATCGTCGACCACTGGCGGGCCATGGACCTGGAGTTCTGGAAGGTCCGCGCCGAGCGGATCGCCGTCACCGAACGGCGCTTCTGCGAGAAGCACCCCGAGCTCAGGCCAACGCTGCGCGAGCGTTTCAGCCGCGCGGCCGCGCGGCCGCCGCAGCGGGGAAGAGCAGCCCGCGCGGCCAGGTACGTGCCGATGCGCCTGCCCTGGCTGGGCCCGTGCGTCTGGAACCTGGCCGACATCTACTGGTGCCAGCAAATCGCCCCGCCGTTTCTCGCCGCCTGGGATGCTGCCGCGACGGATGATGCGGGGCCGATTCAGCCCGCGGGGTGGATCGCGGCCGAGCGCTCGGCGAAATCGGGCGGCTCACCGCCCGGCGGACCGAAGTAGTCGATCACGCGAGCCGGCACCCCGGCGGCAAGGCAGAAGGGCGGGACGGGCCGGGTGACCACCGCCCCCGCAGCCACGAACGATCGCTCCCCGAGACTGGCGATGACGGTGGCCTTGGCCATGACCGCGACGTGGTCGGCGATCTTGATATGACGCAGGTCATAGCCCTGGCCGAGCATGGGGCGGTCCAGATCACGGAACCGGTGGCTTCCGTCCACCACCGTTGCCGCGTGGGCGAAGATGCAGTGGGCGCCGATCTCGATCGTCCCGCCGCACTGGATGACGACGTCGTAGGTGAAGGCGGAACCCCCGCCGATCGCGATGCGCGAGTCGGGCCCCACGAGTTCGGCTCGGAAACCTCGCCGGAACTCAACACCCGGCCCCACGATGAACGTGCCACCGCGGGGCATGTCGAGGCTGAAGCGTGGTCCCAGGTAGACCGGGCCCTGGAATTCGATGTGGGCGTCCGGGTTGCGGAACATCACCCACCGTTTGCGCAGCCATGACATGGCGAATGGCCCCGGACCCGGCAGATACATCAGCCACACGCGCCAGCTGGGCGCGCGGAGAAACGCGTCTAGCTGTCGCCGCATCCGCCGCTCGAGCCGGCGAGCGAGGCTTGTCGGCGCTGAGCTCACGGCGCGTCGAGGATAGCCTCATACGGCTGTGAGTGAGCCCACCGTCAGCGTGATCGTGCCCGCCCGCGATGCCGAGACGACACTGCCACGTGCACTCGACGGGCTGGCACGCCAGTCTCCGGTCGAGCCTCAGGAGGTGATCGTCGTCGACAACGGCTCGCGGGACGGGACGGCCGAGCTGGCCGAGCGCTCGCCGCTGGTCACCTGCGTGCTGCAGCGCGAGCGTGGAGCAGGCCCGGGCGCTGCGCGCAACGCCGGCGCGGCAACCGCGCGCGGAGCGATCCTCGCGTTCGTCGATGCAGACTGCCGCCCCGCCGAGGGCTGGCTGAACGCCGGCGTCGCGGCGCTGCGGAGCGCCGACCTCGTCCAGGGCATGGTCCTGCCCGAGCCGACCACGCCGGGCGGCCCGTTTGATCGCACGCTCGCCGTGGGCCGACCGACCGGGCTGTTCGAGAGCGCCAACCTATTTGTTCGCCGCGACTTGTTCGAGCTGCTCCGAGGCTTTCCCGACGGTCTCGAAGGCGCTCGGTCTGCCTGGGGTCGCGGCGGCGCGCCATTCGGCGAGGATGTGATCTTCGGCTGGCGGGCCCACCGCGCCGGGGCGAGAACGGCGTTCTGCGAGGGGGCGCTCGTCTATCACGAGGTGACCCCCCGAGGCCCGGCTGAGTTCATCGCCGAGCGGACCCGGCGGGCGATGTTCCCCGCCTTGGCCCAGGCGACGCCCGAACTTCGCGACGCGTTCTTCTACCGCCGGCTGTTTCTCAATCAGCGCTCGGCGCGCTTCGACCTCGCGGTGGCGGGTGCCGCCGTGGCGTTGATCTCCGGCAGGCGGCTACCGCTCATGACCACGGCTCCCTATCTGCTCGAGGTCGCTGCGGCGGCGCGGCGGTGGGGCATCCGGCGTGCGCCCGGGGTGGTCCTGACAGAGGCGATCGCCGACGCCGTGGGCGCGGTCGCGCTGGTTCGCGGGAGCGTCGCCGCGCGCACGCCAGTGCTCTAGTGTCCTGATCCGCGCGAGCCTGACGCGGCGGCCTCGATCTCGGCCATCGCCCGCCGGTTGAATTCGGCCGCGCTGTGCTCCACGGCCGTCCGCCGTCCGCCGGCGCGCAGACGATCGCGAAGCTCGGGGTCGTCAGCCAACCGGGTGACCGCGGCCGCCAGCGATCTGGCGTTCCTTGCCTCGAACAGCAGCGCGTTCACGCGGTCGTGCAGATACTCGCCGGAACCGCCGCGGCCGGTGGCGACGACAGGCCGTCCCATGGACATCGCCTCGAGCGGTACCAGTCCCCAGGGCTCCTCCCACCAGACCGGGAATACGATCGCGTCGGCCGCGCGGTAGACGTCCGGCAGCTCGGCGCGGGGGCGTGCCGCCTCGAAGCGCAGCCGGTCACGCACGCCGAGACGTTCGGCGAGCCGCTCGAGCTCGTACCGATAGTCCCGATCTCCGTCGCCGACGATCGTCAGCCTCGCGGCGGTGGGCAGCAGGGCCAGGCTCTCGACCGCAGTGCGCACGCCCTTCTGCTCCACCACCCGCCCGGCGTACAGGAGCTGCCAGCGCCAGGCCGGCGGCTCTGCCTCCGTCGCGGCGGTCAGATACTCGCTCTCGACGCCGGGCTGGATCACCGTCCCGTCGGTCAGATTCGGCAGCGCGGCCAGGGTCTGGGCGCGCATCGCCTCCGAGCAGAACACCCAGCGCCCGGCGCCGACACAGTCAACGCGGGTGGGGAGGCCGGTGAGCCGCTCGATCCGCCGGTGCCCACTTCGGCTTCGCCGCCACAGTCGCATCCACCGGTCGTGGCGCGGAGCGTAGACCGGCCACGGATCGAGCACGAAGAGCACCGCCGGAATGCGGGCCCGGCGGGCTCGCTCGATCAAGCCCAGCGACAGTCCGCCCACCGGCCACCAGGTGATCACGTCGGGTTGGAACTCCTTCACATGCCGGTCGAATACCGCGGCGTTGTGCCGCTCGAGGCGCAGGCTCGCCGCCGGGCCCAGACTCCGCCACTGGTGGTCGCGCCAATACCACCAGAGCTCACGATTGACGTCTGGATCCTCCGGCGCGTCGGCGGGGACGTCGAGCCCGCGATGGTCCGTCGTGAGCACCCGCACGCACTGCGACGCCTGGCGAAGCTGGCGCATCGAGCCCTGCCAGATGATCTCGTAGCCCCCGAGATGGTGCGGCGGGTACACGGTGCCGACGGCAAGGACTCGGAGCGGCGTTGACATCCGCACAGGATCACAAATTCGATTCGCCATACTGGCGCCGGATGGATCGACCCCGGCGCCAGCTCGTGACGGTGGCCGTCGTCTCCTACAACACGCGCGAGCTGCTCATGCGGTGCCTGGATTCGCTGGCCCCAGACGCGCACGCCGGGCACGCCGAGGTGTGCGTGATCGACAACTGCTCCACCGACGGCTCAGCCCAGGCCGCGCGAGACCGCGCGCCGTGGGCCACCGTCGTGGGAGCCGAGCGAAATCTCGGCTTCGGAGGGGCCGTGAACCTCGTGGCCGAGCGCATGCGGGGCGAATGGCTCCTGGCGGCCAACGCGGATGTGGCGCTGCTGCCAGGGGCGCTTGATGCCCTGCTGCGCGCCGGGGCAGACCTCCGCGTGGCCGGGGTCGCCCCCAGGCTCACCCTGCCCAGCGGCCAGACCCAGCATTCGGTCCACCCGCTTCCCACGGTGCCCTCGACGCTGCTGTTCAACCTGGGCCTGCAGCGTGTCATCCCCGAACTAGGCGATCGACTGTGCCTCGAGGGCTACTGGGATGCTGATCGGGCTCGCACGGTGCCGTGGGCGATCGGCGCCTGCCTGCTCCTCCGCCGCAGCGCGTTCGAGGAGGTCGGGGGCTTCGACGAGCAGCAGTGGATGTACGCCGAGGACATCGACCTGCAATGGCGCCTGCGCCGCCACGGCTGGCACATCCGCTACGAGCCCGCGGCGCATGTGCTCCACGACTCCGGCGCGTCGGCCGTCATCGCCTTCGGCGAGCGCCGCGAGAGCCGGTTCCTCGCCGCCACGTACGCGATGCTGCTGCGCCGCCGGGGCCGCGCACGCATGTGGGCGACGGCGGCCATCAACATCGCCGGAGCCGGGGGGCGGGTGGTGTGGATGACGCCTCTGGCGTGCCTGTCCTCGCGGTGGCGCGGACCAAACGCCGACAACCGCCGGTGGCTGAGGGCTCACCTCGAAGGTGCCCGCATGCCGTCTAGGCTCCTGAGCTCGAAATGACCGCAGACCAAAAGGAGCTCGCCGCCGAGGTCTCGCGCTACCACTGGTACCACACGCTCGAGCTGGGCCGCGGCGTGGTCACGGAGGGCATGTTCGATCATCGCGCGGCCGTCGATCGCTACCTCCTTCCGGCCGATCTGTCCGGCATGCGATGCCTCGACGTGGGGACGATGGACGGCTTCTGGGCCTTCGAGATGGAGCGCCGGGGGGCCGGGAAGGTGGTGGCGACCGACGTCGGGGCGGTCGACGACCTCGACTGGCCCCCGCGCTGGCGAGGGCAGGTCGAGCCGACCCTCGACGAGACCAAGGCGGCGCGCTTCGCCCTGGCGCGCGCGGCCCTCGGTTCGCAGGTGAGCCGGGTCGAGCGGTCGGTGTACGACCTCGACACCGATCTGGGCGAGTTCGATCTGATCTTCTGCGGCGATCTGCTGCTGCACCTCAAGGATCCCGTGACCGCGCTCGAGCGGCTGCACCGAGTTTGCCGGGGCAGCGCGATCGTATGCACCCCGACCAAGCGCTTCACGGGCTCCCGCGGCCGGGCGCTGGCCGAGTTCGACGGCATGGGCGAGTTCCAGTGGTGGCTGCTGAGCGAGGCCGCCCTGGAGCGCATGCTGCTGGCGGTCGGGTTCGAGCGGGTCACGCTGGGACGGCGCTTCGAGCTCCCGGCCCGCGCCGAGGGGAGCTGGAAGGGCCTGCGGGCGATCGCCCGGGCCTTCGTCTAGGCGCGCGCCCGGGCCGTCGTGCGGGCGCTCGCCGGTGCCCCGGTGAGGACGCCCATCCGATCACGGAAGCGCGAACGCACCGACTCGAGCACCTCCCCCGTGGGCGTCGGTCGGGGCATCGTCGACGACGAACAGCCCCAATGACCCCACGTGCGGCCCGAGCGCGCGATCGATCTCCTCCAGGAACCCGGCGATCCCGTCCGCTTCGTTGTAGGCCGGGATGGCCACGGCGACCGACGGCGTGCTGACGGACTCGCTGGGCACAGAGGCGACGATGGTAGATGGTTGATTTCCACGGCCGCGCGGGCGGGTGGCGAGGGAGGCTCGGCCACGTTAACCTTCCGCCGCACATGCCGGGAGCGGTCGGCGAGGGACGTGAGGTGCCGATCCCGGCCGGGGGCCGGATCCTGATCATCGGCGCCGGCCCGTGCGGGCTGGCCTGCGGGCGCGAGCTCGACCGCCTGGGACATCGCCACTGGCTGATCCTGGAGGCCACCGCACGGCCCGGGGTCTGGCCGCGTCGGTCCTCGATCCGGCGGGGTTCACCTGGGGCCTCGGAGGCCACGTCGTGTTCAGCCACTTCGCCGAGTTCGATGCTCTGCTGGCCGAGGTGATGCGGGACGACATCCACACGCACGACCGGTCTCATACCTGCGCTTCGCCGATACCTGCGTACCCGTACCCGTTTCAGAACAACCTGCGCTATCTGCCGCCGACGGAGCGCGAGGATTGTCTGCGGGGCCTGGCGCAAGCGCCCGGTACAGACCCGACGAAGCCGCTCAACGGCTCGTGACCGGGACCGAGGAGGAGCTCTGGCGCCCCGTGAGCGGCCCATCGGAGGAGCTCTGGCGCCCGTGAGCGGCCCATCGGAGGAGCTCTGGCGCCCGTGAGCGGCCCATCGGAGGAGCCTCGCCCGAGCGGCCCATCGGCGACCGTCGAGCGGACCGAGACCGACCGCCACTGGCGGACCTGGCTGCTGGCCATCGCCGCGGTGGCCCTGGCCGCCCGCCTGGCCCTCATCCTGGCCACACCCCACTTCACCCTGTTCGGCGACCCGGTTGACTATCAGCGCCACGCGGTTTCGATCGCCGCCGGCCATGGCTTCCCGACCACCCAGATCGCGACGCCGGGAACTCCGTCGGCGTTCCGTCCCCCCGCGTACCCGTTCCTGCTTGGAGGCCTGTACGCGGTGGTGGGCGTCCACCCGGATGCCGGGCGCCTGCTCGGAGCCCTGCTCGGCGTCCTCGCCGTGATCCTGCTCGCCCATCTCGGACGGGTCGTGTGGGGTACCCGGGTCGGTCTGCTGGCCGGCGGGTTGGCCGCCGTGTACCCGCCGCTGATCGCCTTCAACGCGACCCTGGTCTCGGAATCCCTGTTCATTCCCGTCGAACTCGCCTTCGCCCTCGCCCTGGTCGCGTGCTCGCGTCACCGCGAGCAACTCCGGTGGCCGATTCTGGCCGGAGCCCTGTGCGCGCTGGCGGCGCTCACCCGTGCGGTCGCCGACGTATGGCTGCTGTCAGTGCTCGTGGTGGTGTTCGGCGCAGGTGCCGCTCGCAGGGTGAGCTGGCGCTCGGCACTGGCGGCGGTGGCCGCCTTCGCGGTCGTAATCGCGCCGTGGACCGTCCGCAACCTGACCGTGTTCCACACGGTCGTCGCGATCTCGACCGAGGATGGATTTACGCTGGCCGGCCAGTACAACGCCGACGCGGGCAGCGACGGCCCGCTGCTCGCCGTGTGGCGCATTCCGCCCGACGTGGCCAGCCTGCGGCGCGAGCTCCTGCCGCTCTACACCCGTCCCGGCGGCGTAGACGAACCTCAGCTCGACCACACGCTCCGGAGCGACGCGATCCACTACTTCGAACACCACCCCGGCCATCTGGCCATCGCCGCCTCCTACGACACGCTGCGGATGTTCGACGTCGGGCCGGGCCACGCTTTCGCGACCAGCGTCTCCTACCACGAGCTCGCTCTCCCGTCGGGGCTGCGCGAACCCACCTCGCTGAGCGCCCAGCTGGCGACGCTCCTCGCCATCGTGGGCCTGCTGGCCTGGCTGACGCGTCGGTGGCCGATCTCGCTGGGCCCATGGTGGCTGTGGTCGATTCCCGTGCTCACTGCGGTGTTGACTGTTCCGATGGTCGGCAACCCGCTCAAGCGCGCGCCGCTCGATCCATTCATCCTCCTGCTTGCCGCCATCACGATCGACTGGCTGATCGGGCTGGTCCGCTCACGCACGGCCGGCACCGGCGGTGCACCCGTCGAGGCCGATGCCCACGCTTAGTCGCTTCCAACGGTGGGGGCTGGCCGGAGTGCTGGCGCTGGCGGCGGCCAATTTCGGCTGGCAACTGGGCTCCTCGAGCTACTTCGTCGACGAGGTCCTCAGCATCAATGCCTCGACCCAGCCGCTGGGCCACGTGCTTCACGCGGTTGCGCATACCGAGATCACCCCGCCGGCGTACTTCTTCTTTCAACACGCATGGCTGTCGCTGGCCGGTTCCCAGGCCGAGTGGGTGGCCCGGCTGCCCGCGGTTCTGTGCGGCGTCCTCCTCGTCGCGGTTGTCTACTGGCTCGCCACGATCGTGACCGAGCGTGCGGCGGTCGCGCTCGGGGCCGCCCTTCTCGCCGCGGTGAGCCCGTTGGTGCTCGAGTTCGCACAGCGCGCTCAGGGGGTACCTGTTCGCGGCGCTTGCCGTGGGCGCGGCGGTGGCCGCCGGCCTGACCGCGGAGCTGTCGCGGAGCCATGCCAAGCGGTGGCTGACAGGGAGCGGGATCTTGTCGGCGATCGGCCTGGCGATCAACTACACAGCCGCCCTGGTCGTCCTTCCGCTCTGCGTGTGGGTGGCCACGCGACGAGCATTCCCGCTGCGGTGGCGGCGCACGTTCATCGTCGCCTGCGCGGCCGTCCAGCTGGCGCTGGTTCCGCTGTTCGCGATCCAGTGGCATTCAACCCCCGGGCGCCACGGCGTGGGCGGTCGGGCCGACTTGACCCTTTCGAGCCTCGCAGCCCTGGCCCGCTCGCCGTTTCAGGGCAGGGTCGATTCGCTGGCCGTTCTCGGCGTCGCGGCCGCGCTCGGCTCGGTCTGCCTGCTCCTCGCGCAGCCCGTCGCCTGAGCGCGCGGTGGCGCCTGGTCGTGGTCATTGCGGTCGGCGAACCCGCGGCGCTCCTCGTGCTCAGCGCGCTCGGAGCCCGCGTTGCTCTTACGCGGTACACGACGGTCGCGGTCCCATTCGCGATCGTGGCCATCGCCGGCGGCGTGGCTCAACTGCCACGATGGCCTGCACTGGCGGCCGGCGCGGCGGTGCTCGCCGTGGCGATCGTCGGGACGGTCGCCAACCATCGGCGCAGCAGCTTCTACCCCGACACGCGTGGCGCGGTCGCATACATCCAGCGCCACCAGCGCCCCGGTGACGTGGTCGTTTCGCCGGGCTCGCCGAGCCTGGCCGTGCCGCTCGCGTACTACGGACGCACCCGGCTGCGCCCGCCGCTGCCGTATGCGTTCGCCGGCAGCCCCAGCGCCGCGGCGGTCACGTCCATGCGCCGCCGACTGTGGGTGGTCGAGCAGATTCCGCGCGCCTCGACGCCTCCCGGCGCACTGCTCGCTGCGGCCCGGCCATTCGCACGCCGGCTCGGATACGCTGCCGTGGCCGCGCGCGCATTCCCCTCGGCCACGCCGCTGGCCGTAGTGCAGTTCTCGCCGCTGAGGCCCTGACGGTCCCGGTCCCAGTTTCGCCGCACCTCGCTCGGGTAACCCAAGACTAGGGCCGCTAACAACGACAGAGGAGGTGAGCGCCTTGGCTAGCGAGTTGGAGGGCAATCACGTTGCTTTTCTGTTCACCGAAGGCGTCGAGCAAGTCGAGCTGACCGAGCCGCTGAAGGCGGTTCAGCAGGCGGGAGCCGAGACCGATCTGATCTCGCCGGACCGGGGCAAGGTGCACATGTTCAACCATCTCGACAAGGGCGACACGATCGAGGCCGACCATGCCGTGGCGGACGTGACCGCCGCCGATTACGACGGTCTCGTTGTCCCGGGCGGCGTCGCGAATCCCGATGCACTGTGCGGCGACGGCGGTGCCGTGCTCGACAACGGCCTCGTCACCAGCCGCAAACCCGATGACCTGCCGGCGTTCTGTGGCAAGGTGGTCGAGGAGATCGCCGAGGGCAAGCACCGGCAGCACGTTGGCAGCGGCGCGCGGGGCGCCTGAGTCGGCCCGACCAGGGGGGACCGCGCGTAGCACGCCGTGGTGAACGCGGATCGCCTCGAGCCGGGTCACGAACGTGACGAGTCGCCGGCCGAGCAGCTCCACCGTGACAAGTCGCCGGCCAGCGGCTCGACCGCAACACGGTCGAGCTGCTCAACGAGCTGCGCGTGGCTGCGGTCGGCATCCAGGTGCTGTTCGCGTTCCTGCTGATCGTTCCGTTCAACACCGGGTTCGACAAGGTCTCGTCGTTCGGATCGCTACGTCTACTTCGTGACCCTGCTGTGCATCGCCATCGCGGCCGCCCTGCTGATCGCGCCCTCGATCCACCACCGGCTGCTGTTCCGGCGGGGCCAGAAGGAATATCTCGTGGAGCTCGGCACCAAGCTCACGATCATCGCGATGGTCTTCCTGACCGTCGGGTTGACGGGGATCATGGTGCTGATCTCGCACGTTCTGTTCGGGGCCGCCACAGCCGTCATCGTCGGCATCTGCGCGGCCGCGTTCGTGAGCGGCCTGTGGTTCGGCATTCCACTGCTGCGCCGCTTCCAACTCGACAAGTTTGAGGGCGGGGCCCCGGGGTAGAGCCTGGTCGAGGCCAAGCATGACTCAGTTCAGGAGGTGCCCAGGTGCCCCCACGCGGTGTTAAGCAGGGCACAAAGCGTGCCCGCCAATACGAGCACATAAAGCACAGCCAGCTCGACCGCGGCACGGGCGAGGACCGCGCCGAGGAGATCGCGGCACGGACCGTGAACAAGGAGCGCGCTCGCTCCGGCGAGTCACACGAGCGATCCCGGAGCTCGATCCAGGACATGTCCTCGTCCCGGCGTGGCGGGAAGCGGTCGGGCACGGCTCGCCCGAAGGGCCGGAACCGCGAGCAGCTCTACAACGAGGCCCGGCAGATGGGCATCGAGGGGCGTTCGCGGATGAACAAACAGCAGCTGCAGCGGGCTGTGGACGCCAAGAGTAGGCAGCTGGCCGAATCGCGGCGAACCTCCGGCGATCCGGCCCCGCACAAATGATTCCAACGTTGTTCGAGATTATCTCCAACAACGTTGGAGTCGTCGCGCTGGACCCCGCTAGCGCTAGCCCCATTTTCCGCGCTACGTAAGGGCAAGGGTGGCTGGCTGTTGCTCGGGCCAGGGTGGGGTGATTGCGAGTAGGTCGAGGACGCGGCGTTGGGTGTGGGTGAGGCGGTCGAGTTGGATGCCGGCGTGTGTGTAGGTGAGGCCGAGTCCTTGGAAGACGCTGAGCACGTTCCGTCCGGTGGGTTTCGCTGGGCGGTTCTCGGGCAGCAGGCCGGGGAGCAGGTCGGTCTCGCCGAGCGCTTTGCGTGTCTCGGTTTCGATCAGTCCGAAGATCAGCAGCGCGATCCCGATGATGCTGGTGAGCGCGTAGATGCGGTCGTCGTTGTGGAGGAAGATCGGCCGGACTTTGAGGGTCTGCTTGTAGTCGCGGTGGCGGCGCTCGACGATTTGCTGGCCTTTGTAGTCGCGCAGGATCTGCCCGGCGGTCAGGCGCTTGTGGGGCAGGTTGGTCGCGAGCGCGTAGATCCCGTCGGTGCGTGCGGCCGTGTCGATCGCGTCCTGGTCGCGCGTCCAGGTGAGTGTCGGTTTGCCGTTGCGGGTGCCGGTGCGTGTCGTGATCAGCCCCTCGATGTTCGGGGCGATGATCCTGACGATGCGCGTCTCGACCTGCTTGCGGGTCTTGTAGTAGCGACCACCAAGCCCGTTCTTGACGCGCTGCAGTTGCTCCTCGGCCTTCGTGAGCGCGCGCTCACGCGCGGCGGCCGTCTCGCGGTGCTCCTCTGAGGAGTGGATATACGCGACTCGGAAACGACGTGGCTCGCCGGTCTCGGGGTCGGTCACCTCCCACTCTTCGAGCGCGCCGCGATACTTCGTGCGCTGCTGGGCCGGGAGCTTGCGCTCGTGTGCTGAGACGTAGCGCAGCGCTCTGAGACCGTCAGGGCGGACGTCGGTCAAGAACCGCTCCCGGAACCCGGTCTGAGCACGCAACGGCACGATGAACTCAAGGCCTGAGCGCGCGATCTCGCACAGCGTCTTGGGGTGCCCGCAGGCGGAGTCGAGGATCAGCAACCCGCCCGGCCCCGACAGCGCTCTGAGTCGCTCGAGGCTCTGCGCGATCAGTGACACCTCGGCCGCGTTTCCCGGCTCGGGGCGTACGTACAACGAGACGCCGTCCGCGGTCGCGGCCTGCAACGCGCGGACCTGGCGATCGACACCCTGGCCTTGCGCCCACCCGTTCTGAACCAACGCCGAGTTCTCATACGCGCCACAGACGCGCAGGGCGGTCAGATCGACATGCAACCGGCCGGCGTCGATCCCGAACGTCTCGATCGCGCGGGCGGCCAACGTGCCACGCAACGTCTCTGAGTACACCGCGAGGATCTCCAGCGCCCGCCCCAGCCGGTCGTCGTTCAACAACGCCGGCGGGATCCCGAGCAGCTCCTGCAACGCCACTCCGGACGCCCACCCGGCGATGTCATACAGCGGCGAGGGGGAGCACAAGCGGCTGCAGATCAGCGCCGCGACCGCCTCCCCGACCGATAGCTGCTGACGCCCGCGCTGCGGCAACGCCCGGTCGACGGTGCCGATCAGATCCAGCTCCCGGATGAAATGCCAGGCCAACAGCAGCGGCCCGACATCGCGGCGCACGCCCGCCAGCGGCGGATCCAGGCGAGCGAACGAGCCCATCAGCTGCTCCAGTTGGCCCGACGCCTTGAGCTCGTCCTCGCGCCCCAGCGTCTGCAGCACCCGGTGACGCACCTGCCCGCGCTCGTCGCGATACGCCTGCACCAAGCGGAGATACACGTAGCACTTCGTGCCCCGACGCACAGTGTGACGCTTGACATACATGTTGGCCCTACACTAACGGGCCAGCCGGACGGACTAATCGCCCAGTCCGTGAAGCTCTCGCCCACGAACCGAGCAGCAGACACCACCCACCGTTTGGCCCTACACCCCAGGCTTGTGAAACCGCGCCACCGACCAGCATCGCGCCCACGATGCCAGCAAACACCGGCCGACGCGCCCAACCAAGCCGCGAACGACGACCCCGCCTACCCCGTCATCACGCGGAAAATGGGGCTAGCCCAACAGCTTCGGCGCCACCCAGGTCCGCCGCGCGTAGTCCTCGATCACCGCCGGGTCGAGCTCGGCCACGGTGCCCGCGCCGGCCTGCGACATCACTCTGGCCAGCTCAGACCAGGCCCGCGCTACCGACGCCACGCGTGCCGTCGGGCCCCAGCCGGCCGCCCCGGCCAGCTCGCGCGCGCGCTCGCTGACGTCCTCGCGGGTCAGCTCGCCAAACGGCTTGTAGCCCGAGGGGGTGTAGACGTTGATCGCCAGCGTGTCGGCGCTCACCACAGCCCCCATTTCGGCATCGGCGACAGCGCTCCGTGGCGGATCGCCCGTTCGGTGTCGGCCGTGCGCGCGCTGGACGGGTAGGGCGGCCGCTTCCACGGATTGGGAGCGATCGATCCGTAGTGCTCGCGGAGGTATGCCGTCAGCTCGCCGCTGTGCTCAGGGCACGCGTAGCGGCGCGGGCCGAGTGGGCCGCCTCCGTGCCAGACCAGCCAGCCTCGCGGCGAGACCTCGACGTACTCGCCGAAGGCCAGCTCGCGCAGCTGGCGCTCGAGCAGCAACTGCGCAGTCGGGTCAGGGCCGGCGGAGCAGAACTCGCACCGGAAGATCACGCGAGTAGGCATCGCTCACCAGCGCGGCCGGTAGCCGGTGGCGAGCTGCTCCGAGGGTCGGCGCCACTCCGGCTCGACATCGAAATGCCGGTTGATCGCCCGCTGGCGCAGGCGGCGCATCACCGGGCCGTAGGTGAACCGGGCGCCCGCGGCGGCAACCAGGCCGAGCCCGCTGGGCTCCATGAACGGCATGAACTTGTCGGGAAAGCCGGGCATCGTGCAGGCGATGCAGATGCCGCCGACGTTCGGGCAGCCGCCGATGCCGCCGACCCAGCCGCGGATCGGGACGTTGCACTTGACGACCGGCCCCTTGCAGCCGAGCTTGACCAGACAGCCGCGCGTGTCGGCGGGCGTCTGCGGCGAACTCGCCCTGCTCGGCAAACCCGGCGCGGCCGCAGCCCTCCTGCACCGTGCGCTCTGAACAGCCACTCGGGCGGCCCTGGTCGTCGAGATCCGAGCCTCGGCTCGACGCCGGCGATGTGGAGCGCGAGATGGAGCAGCGTCTCGGTGATGCTGTCGGGCTGGACCGGGCAACCGGGGAGGTTGACGATCGGGACCCCGCGGCGGGATGTCCAGCCGTGGCCGAGGTAGTCGCGCAGCCCCATCGCGCCGGTGGGGTTGCCGCGCATCGCCGGGATCCCGCCGTACGCGGCGCACGTGCCGAGCGCCAGCACGGCGGCGGCCTTGCGGCGCCAGCCGGTCGATCCACGTGCATGTCGGGATCGGCTGGCCGCTCTCGGGATCGGTCGCCGAAGGCCGCCCAATGGCCCTCGCCGTTGATCGGCTCGTTCGGGACCGAGCCCTCGAGCACGAGCACGAACGGATCGAGCCGGCCCGCCGCCGCATCGCCCGAACGCGCGCATGAACTCCTCGCCGCTCTCGAACGCGAGCATCGGGTTGTAGATCGCCAGCCGCGGCATTCCCGGGCATCACGCCGCGGAGCAGGTCCTCGAGGCTCGGGCTGGTGGCCGCCGTCATCGCCACCGAGTCGCCGTCGCAGCCGAGCCCGCTCGTCAGCCACAGCACGTGGACGAGCTGACGCTCGACGCTGGCTGTTGCCGGGCGCGAACTCGACGCCGCGCATCAGCGACCTTGCGGGCGGCCGCCGCCGACACGAGCTGCGCCGACGCGACCGCCATCGGGCTCGATCATCGTCGCGAGCTGGCTCTCGAGCGTGCCGTGGAGGTGCCATTCATCGCCATGGCCGGTGACCAGGCCGGCGTGCGCGAGCCGTGAGAGCGCGTGGGACACCGACGGGCGCTCGGCGCCGACGAGCCGGCCGAGCAGCTGGTGCGTGAGCGGCAGCGCCGAGGCGGATGCCGCCCGGCTCGACCTTGCCCCACCGCGAGGCCAGATGCCACAGCAGCAGCGCGAGCCGCACCTCGAGACGGGGCTGCGACGCGATCGCCCGCTGGACGTTGAGGTTCCGCGCGCGGCGCTCGGCGCGGCGCAGCAGCGCCTGGGTGATCTGCGGCCAGGGCTGGACGCGCTGGCGCGAACTCGGCATCGAGCACCGCGAAGCGCGACGGCACCAGCGCCCGCCACCCGACGTCGCAGCTCGAGCAGCTCCTCGTCGCTCGCCGGTCGCGCTGGAGCAGATCGCCCGCCCCGATCAGCTCGGCCGCGATCCGGTCGCCGACCCTCGACGTTGACGGCGAGGACCCCGTCGAGGACGAGCACGCCGGGGCCCGTGCCAGGCCGCCTCAGCCACTCGGCAAGCTTGAGCTCGCCCGCGTCGACGTCGAACGTCATCGCGGTGACCGCGGGCCGCGCGACCAGCCGCATCCGGACGTCGAGCTCGTCGGCCAGGTCGACGTCGAGATCGAGCAGGTACTGATACGAGCGGGGTCCTTCGCGTGCCCGGGCCCGATCCGGCCACCGGGGCTGCGCGCGATGGGTATCGCCCCGCTTCAGCTCGCCTTCCCCGTCCACGTCATCCGGAACGGCTCTCCTCGTCTCTCGGCCGCAGAGCAGTCTACGCTCGCCGGCCCGCGTGTCTCATCGGGCCCGCGGCCTTGCATTAAGCTGGTAATCCGGATTACCGTCAGCTGCGTTACACCATTGAAAAAGGGCCGCGGCCACAGTGATATACCGCCAAACGGCTGGTTGCGATCTCGGTCATGCGGGAGCGCGCCGGCCGACCGGCTAACGATGCCGCGCGCCAGAGAGGAGACAGGCGGCTCATGTGCTTGGCGATACCTGGGCAGGTGCTCGAGGTCGTCGACCACGGCAACCAGATCGCCAAGGTGGACGTCGTCGGTGTGCGGCGCAACGTCAACGTTGGCCTGCTGGCCGACGAGGACGGCGGCGTCCAGCCCGGCGACTGGGTTCTGATCCACGTCGGCTTCGCGCTCTCGAAGGTCGACGAGGAGGAGGCGCACGCCACGCTGCGCCTGTTTCGAGCAGATGGGCGCAGAGTACGAGCAGGAGCTCGACGAGCTGAAGGCGAGCGTGATCGAGTGATCGGCGGTCGCTGCCGCACGGATGAGGAGCACTGCATCACGTGCGGCGACGAGGGCATGGTGATGACGGTGCTGGAGCGCGAGACGGAGCTGGCGCTGTGCACTGACGACGCCGGCGAGCGCCACCGGGTCGCCACCGACCTGGTCGAGCCCGTGCACGATCGGAGACCGAGTGCTCGTCCACGCCGGGGTGGCCATCGGCCACCTGGGGGCGGTTGACGCATGAAGTTCGTCGACGAGTTCCGCGATGCCGAGCTTGGCCAGGTTCTGGCCGGCGAGATCCTGGCGCGAGCTCGAGCCCGGGCGTCACTACAAGGTGATGGAGGTGTGCGGCGGCCACACGCATTCGATCTACAAGTACGGGATCGACGACCTGCTGCCCTCGAACGTCGAGCTCGTTCACGGACCCGGTTGCCCGGTGTGCGTGATTCCGATGGGCCGGGTCGACGACGGCATCGCGGTGGCCAGCCACGAGGGCGTGATCTTCACCTGCTTCGGGGACATGCTGCGGGTCCCGGGCTCGGAGTACACGCTGCTGGATGCCAAGGCCCAGGGCGCCGACATGCGGATGGTCTACTCACCGCTCGACGCGCTGCGAATCGCCCGCGAGAACCCCGATCGCGAGGTCGTGTTCTTCGCCATCGGGTTCGAGACGACTGCGCCGTCGACGGCGCTGACGCTGAAGCGGGCCAAGGCCGAGGGGATGACGAACTTCTCCTGCGTCTGCAACCACGTGACGATCGTCCCGCCGCTGCGAGCCCTGCTGGAGTCGCCCGATCTCCGGCTCGACGGGTTCATCGGCCCGGGCCACGTGTGCACGGTGGTCGGGGCACGGCCGTTCGAGTTCATCCCGGCCGACTACGGACGGCCGGTGGTGATCTCCGGCTTCGAGCCGCTCGACGTGCTCCAGTCGATCCTGATGATCCTTCGCCAGCTGGCGCGAAGGCCGCTGCGAGGTGGAGAACCAGTACACGCGAGTGGTTCCGAGAGAGGGCAACCTCCGTGCGCTCGAGGTGATGGCCGAGGTGTTCGAGCTGCGGCCGCACTTCGAGTGGCGCGGGCTTGGCTTCATCTCGCAGAGTGCCCTGCGGCTGTCCGCGGCCTATGCGGAGTTCGACGCCGAGCAGCGCTTCGAGGTGCCCGGCGTCCGGGTCGCCGACCCGAAGGCGTGCCAGTGTGGCGAGGTCCTGAAGGGCGTGATCAAGCCCTGGGAGTGCAAGGTGTTCGGCACCGCCTGCACGCCCGAGCACGCGATCGGCACGTGCATGGTCTCGCCCGAAGGGGCGTGTGCGGCCTACTACAACTACGGCCGCTTCGCCCGTGATCGCGAGGTGGTGTGAGCGACTCGGTGGCCACCGGGCGCGAGCAGCGGATGCTGGAGATCATCGAGACCGCACGCGCTAAGCGCGCCCGCTTCCGCGAGCGCCAGATCACGCTAGCCCACGGGGCAGGCGGGAAGGCCAGCCAGACGCTGATCGAGGGGCTGTTCGTGCCCGCATTCGCCGGTGGCGGGAGGCGCCGCTGGCCGCCATGGCGGATGCCGGGGCGGTCAGCGCAGACGGGACATCGGTGGCGATGACGACCGACAGCTTCGTCGTCAAGCCGCTGCGGTTTCCCGGGCGGCTCGATCGGCGAGCTGGCTGTCAACGGGACGGTCAACGACCTGGCCGTGTCGGGGGCCCGCCCGCTGGCGATGACGGTGTCGATGATCCTCGAGGAGGGGCTCGACAGCGACGTGCTGCGCGCCGAGGTGGAGGCGATCGCGCAGGCCGCGGTCCACAGCCGGGGTAGCGATCGTGGCCGGCGACACGAAGGTCGTCGAGCGCGGTGCCGCCGATCAGATGTATCTGTGCACGACGGGGCTCGGGGCTGGTCGACGCGCGCGCGGCGGTGGCCGCCACAGGCAGTGCAGCCGGGGACCAGGATCCTCGTGTCGGGTCCGATCGGCGAGCACGGCACGGCGATCATGCTGGCGCGCAACCAGTTCGACCTCGACGCCGAGATCGAATCGGACACGTGCTCGCTTGTGGCCGGCCGTCGACGCCTGCTCGACGCCGTCGGCCCACAGCTGCACTGCATGCGCGACGCGACGCGGGGCGGCGTCGCCTCGGTGCTGAACGAGCTTGCCCGCGCCGCGGGCGTGGCCATCGTCGTGCGGGAGGCCGAACGTGCCCGTCTCGCCGGTCGTGGCGGCAGCTGCTGAGCTGCTGGGGATCGATCCGATGTACGTGGCCAACGAGGGCCGGATGGTGGCGTTCGTGACCCCGGACGGGGCCGATGAGGCGCTCGATGCGCTGAGGGCGGTTCCCGGATGCGAGCAGGCGGCGGCGATCGGCGAGGTGCGGCGCGAGCCGCCGGGGATGGTGCTGGTGGAGACGAGCTTTGGCGGACGGCGGGTGATGGATCAGCTGGTGGGAGATCCACTGCCGCGGATCTGTTGAGCGAGGTCCTCGAGGAGAGGAGCATCGATGGCGACGGGAATCGAGTTCGCACCACGGCAGCAGCGAGACCGAGCAGATCACGGCGCATGTGCTGTGGATGACGATCGGCCTCTCGTGCGAGGGCGACTCGGTCGCCATGACCTCGGCGACCAATCCGAGCCTCGAGGACATCATCCAGGGCGTCATCCCCGGGATGCCGCGCGTCGTGGTCCACAACCAGGTGATCGCCTTCGAGGTCGGGGACGAGTACATCCAGGCCTGGTACGACGCCGAGCAGGGCAAGCTCGACCCGTTCGTGCTGGTGATCGAGGGCTCGATCGGCAACGAGCAGATCAACGGCGAGGGTCACTGGACCGGCTTCGGCGTCAACCCGTCCAACGGCCAGCCGATCACGCTCAACGAGTGGATCGACCGGCTGGCGCCCAAGGCCGCCGCCGTGGTCGCCGTCGGGACCTGCGCCACCTACGGCGGGATCCCGGCGATGAAGAACAACCCGACCGGCGCGATGGGCGTGGCCGACTACCTGGGCTGGAAGTGGCGCTCGAAGGCCGGGCTGCCGATCATCAACATCCCCGGTTGCCCGGCGCAGCCGGACAACATGACCGAGACGCTGATGTACCTCGTCTTCCACCTCGCGGGAATGGCGCCGGTGCCCGAGCTCGACGAGCAGCTGCGGCCGAAGTGGCTGTTCGAGCCGCACCGTCCGCGAGGGCTGCAACCGCGCCGGCTTCACCGAGCAGGGCAACTTCGCCACCGAGTACGGCTCCGACCACCGCTGCCTGGTCAAGCTCGGCTGCAAGGGGCCGGTGGTCAAGTGCAACGTCCCGGTGCGCGGGTGGGTCAACGGCATCGGCGGCTGCCCGAACGTCGGCGGCATCTGCATGGCCTGCACGATGCCGGGCTTCCCGGACAAGTACATGCCGTTCATGGATCCCGACCCGTGGGGCAGCGCCGGCGCGACGCTTCCAGAGGTTCACCTACGGCCCGGTGTTCCGCTACTTCCGCAAGCGCAACATCGACAAGAACTTCGACATCGAGCCGGAGTGGCGACGCCGCGGTCCGGCGCTCACGACCGGCTACCAGAAGCGCTGGTAGCCGGCTAGCCCGGACCCGATCGCAACACGTCTTCGACCAGGAGACCTGAATGGCCACAGAGACCCCCACCGAACGCAAGGTCGTCGTCAAGGAGATGTCGTGGGATCCGATCACCCGGATCGTCGGCAGCCTCGGCATCCACACCGAGATCGACTTCTCCAACCAGCAGGTGCTCAAGTGCTACAGCACGTCGATGATCTTCCGCGGCTTCGACATCTTCATGAAGGGGATCGACCCGCGCGATGCGCACTTCATCACCAGCCGGATCTGCGGCATCTGCGGTGATAACCACTGCACGTGCTCGTGCCTGAACCAGAACATGGCCTACTCGGTCAAGCCGCCGCCGCTGGGCGACCTGGCGTTCAACCTGGCCGAGTCGGCCGACTACATGTTCGACCACGCGATCTTCAACGACTGCATGGCGAACGTCGACTTCTGCGAGCAGATGGTCAAGGACACCAACCCGAGCCTGCTCGCCAAGGCCGAGAACACCGTCGGCGCCGCACAAGGACATCCACGGCTACGACGACGATCGCCGACATCATGCGGGCGCTGAACCCGTTCACCGGCAGCTTCTATCTGGAGACGCTCCAGGTGGCTCGCTACACGCGCGAGATGTACTGCCTGTTCGGCGGCCGCCACACCCATCCGTCGACGATCATGCCGGGCGGCTGCAGCGCCGACATCACCCATCAGACGCTGACCGACTACTACGTGCGCCTGATGCGCTACATGGACTACGTCAAGCGGACCGTGCCGATGCACGACGACCTGTACGACTTCTTCCTCCAGGAGCTGCCGGGCTACGACATGGTCGGCTACCGCGACACCAACCTGGTCAACTGGGGCTGCTTCGACGATCCCGACTACGTCGACTACGACTACCGGACGATGACCGACTGGGGACGCAAGCGCTACATCACGCCGGGGGTGGCGATCAACGGCGAGCTGATCTCGACAGACCTGGTCGAGATCAACCTGATGATCCGGATCCTGCTCGGCAGCTCGTACTTCGATCGCATGGGAGAACGAGCCGACGTTCGTCACGCAGGACCCGCTCGGCAACCCGGTCGACAAGAACCATCCGTGGAACAAGCAGACCCTGCCCAAGCCGCAGAAGCGCGACTTCGCCGACAAGTACAGCTGGGTCGTCTCGCCGCGCATCTACGACAAGCGCACGGACACGCACGTGTGCTGCGACACCGGCGGTGGCCCCTTCGCCCGCCAGTGGTGCACGGCCAAGGCCGGGCTGGTCGACTTCGGCTACCTCAAGGCCACGGGGAACTCGATTCAGATGGTGCTGCCGAAATCCGCCGCGATGCCCGAGATGGAACTCGAGTGGAAGGTGCCCGAGAAGTCCAACGCGGTCGAGCGCGATCGCGCGCGTTCCTATCACCAGGCGTATGCGGCGCTGGTCGGGCTGCACTGCCTCGAGCGGGCGCTGAAGGAGGTCCGCGCCGGCCGGACCAAGAGCTGGAAGGAATTCAAGGTGCCCGAGCAGGCGGTCAGCTGCGGATTCCACGAGGCCGCGCGCGGGGTGCTCTCGCACCACATGGTGATTCGCGACGGCAAGATCGCCAACTACCAGCCCTACCCGCCCACGCCGTGGAACGCCAGCCCGCGCGATGTGTACGGCACTCCGGGCCCGTACGAGGATGCGGTCCAGAACACCCCGATCTTCGAGGAGAACGGACCCGACAACTTCAAGGGCATCGACATCATGCGCGCCGTCCGCAGCTTTGACCCGTGCCTGCCGTGCGGAGTCCACATGTACACGGGCAAGGGCCGGGTCCGGAAGGTGATCCACACCCCAACCGGGCTGAGTTAACCTGAGGCCATGGCCTCCGAAGCGCAACCCGGCGAGCTGCTGGACCGGGTCCAGCAGCTGACCGAGGAGCTCGACGGGCTCGAGGACGCCAGGGCGCGGGAGCTGGCCCAGGAGCTGATGGCGACCGTCATCGCGATGTACGGCGATGGCCTGCGCCGGATCGTGGAGGCGATCGAGGCCTCGCGCGAGGCCGGCGCGTCGATCCTCGACCAGCTCGCCCAGGACGGGCCGGTGGCCAGCCTGCTGCTGATCCATGACCTGTACCCGGTCCCGCTGCAGGAGCGGGTCACCGAGGCGCTCGACACCGTGCGCCCGTACATGGAGTCGCACGGCGGCAACGTCGAGTTGCTGGGCATCGAGGATGGGGTGGCCAGACTCGCCCTGCAGGGAAGCTGCAACGGCTGCGCCGCATCTCGGGCCACGCTCGAGCTGGCCATCAAGCAGGCCCTCGAGGAGCACGCTCCCGATCTCGCCGGACTCGAGGTCGAGGGCGTGAGCGAACCGGTGGCTTCGCCGCTGGCGGCGGGCGGCGGCCTCGAGCTGCCGATGGTGCATTCGGGTCCGCCGCCGACGTCGGTCGAGCCACCCCCGGCACGCTGGATCCCGCTCGACATGCCCGGCGCGCCTGAACCCGGGACGCTGCAGGCGCTTGAGCGTCGACGGGGCCGAGCTTCTGCTGGCCAGGGTCAACGGATCGCTGCTCGCCTACCTGGACTCGTGCGCCGCCTGTGGTGAGCCGCTGCACGGCGGCGAGCTGCACGGACAGCATGCTTCGCTGCGCGTCGTGCGGGGTCGAATTCGATCTCCCGCGCGCCGGACGGGCGGCCGGCGGCGAGCCGCTCCAACTCACACCGGTGCCGCTGCTGGAGTCGGGCGGGGTCAGGGTGGCCGTGTGAGCGAGCGCCTGGAGGCAATCGTGGCCGCGCGCAAACGCGCGGAGACGGTGGCCAGGATGCGCAACCTGGCCCGCACGGGGGCTCGGCCGCGGTCGGACGCGCCGGCCACGGCCACACCGCGAACGCTGCGACCTGTGCCACGCCCCGATCCCCGAGGACCACCGGCACCTGCTCCACCTCCAGGAGCGGCGGATCGTCTGCGCCTGCGAGCCGTGCTGGGCGCTTCGCTCGGGCGACGCCGAATACCGGCCGACCGGGATGCGCACGCGTGTGGCTCGACGAGTTCGAATGCAGCGAGGACATGTGGGGCCGCTTTCAGATTCCCATCGGGCTGGCCTTCTTCATGCGCACCAGCGTCACCGACGGCGTGGTGGCGTTCTACCCCAGCCCGGCGGGAGCGACGGAGTCCGAGCTTGACCTCGCCGCCTGGGAGGAGCTGGTCGAAGCGCAACCCGGCTCTGGCTGAGCTCGACCCCGATGCCGAGGCGCTGATCGTCAACCGGCTCTCAGAGCCTCACGAGCACGTGATCGCCCCCATCGACCAGTGCTACGCGCTCGTCGGGCTGATCAAGTCCCGCTGGGAGGGCATCTCCGGCGGCGACGCACTGAACGAGGCCGTGCCGTCGTTCTTCGCCCAGCTGCGCGCGCGCACGACGGTGCGGGCTGGAGCTCCGTCGTGAGCTTGTCGACCGAGTCCGAGCGAACCGCCGCGCCGGTCCCCGAACCGGTCTTCGAAATCACCGGTGCTCGCCACCTCGCCTATGCGGCGACGCCGACGATGATCTTCAGCGCCACCGCGGTGCGATCCGACCGGGCATGAGATCCAGTCGATCGCCCTGACCGCACAGGTGATGATCGACCCGGCACGGCGCGGCTATGACCCGGACACGCGGGAGCGGCTGGCCGAGCTGTTCGGTCCGCCGGCGATCATGGGCTCCGTCCACGCAGGGTCTGGCCTGGGCGCGAGTGTCGACCGTCGTGCCGGCCTTCTCGGGCTCGACGGTGTTCGCGCTCGAGGTCCCGTGCACGTATGACCTCGAGGTGGCCTCGGTCAAGTACTTCCACTCGCTGACCGACGGCCTCGTGCCGCTCACCTTCCACTTCAACGGCACGGTGTTCTACCGCGGCAAGGGCGGTGCGCTCCAGGTGGTGCCGGTGCCGTGGAGCGCGAGCGCGAGGTTCGAGATGCCGGTCAGCGCCTGGCGAGCAATGATCGCCGAGCACTACCCGGGCCTCGGCTGGATCCGTCTCAGCGAGAGCACGCTGAGCGCTCTGGCCGGGCGGCGGGCCAGCCGCGGCCTGCCGAGCTTCGACGCCTGCATCGCCGAGCTCCTGTCGGCGGAGGAGCCGGCGCCGGATGCTTGACGAGCTCGTCGTCATCGCTCCTGTACGAGGGCTACGCGCTGTATCCCGTACACGCCGCGCTCGGCCAAGAACGCCACGCCGACGCCGTTCGGAATCGTCTACCCGCCCGTCTACGCGGCCGAGTGCGCGGGTGCGTTCGACCACGCCCGTCTCGAGTGCGGCGCCGAGGCACCGGACGGCGCCACGCTGACGGCGACCCTTCGCTACCTGACCCCGAGCGGCGAGCGCCACGTGGCCGAGGAGCACCGCGTTGAGCTCGGTCCCGTGCCCGCCGGGGAGCGCAAGACGGTGCAGTTTCCCGGCGGCAGGTTCACGTTGAGATCCGAACCTCTGGCCGAGGGCGACGGGATGCTCGTGCGCTCGTGCGTGCACAACTCGGTCGATTTGCCGCCGGGGCTGACGCGCGGTGAGGCGCTCCTCCACGCGCTGATCTCGACGCACATCGTCATCACGCTGTCCGCGGGCCGCTTCATCTCGCCGCTGGAGACCGACCACCGCAGCGTCAACATCTGGCCGGTGCTGGCGACACCGAGCGACGACGTGGTCCTTGGCGCGGCGATCATTCTCCCCGATCACCCGCAGATCGCCCCCCAGTCCCGCGGGAACCTGTTCGACAACACCGAGATCGAGGAGGCCCTCGTCCTGCACGTACACGCGCTGAGCGATGCTGAGCGCGAGGCGGCCGCGACGCCAGGACGCTGCCGTGGGGGAGATGCTCGAGCGCGCGCTCGCGACCACACCCGACGAGATCCTCAGCCTGCACGGCGGGATGAAGCCGGTCGCAGCGAGCGATCACGGGCTCGGCACGGCTCGCCACCCGAGCGCCGACGACAACCCCGGCGAGGAGCGCGCGACGGTCGATGGCGTCACGTTCGAGAAGGGGGCGACCGTCGTGCTGCGGCCGGGCACCGACCGCGACGTGTTCGACCGCATGCTCGACGGGCGGACGGCCACGCTCGAGCGGATCTACGTCGACTACGACGACCGCGTACACCTGGCCGTGACCGTGGATGACGACCCGGGTCAGGCGCTGATGCGCGAAACGGGCCGCTATTTGTTCTTCTTCGCCAACGAGGTTCAGATTCGATGACAGACACGGCAGAGCGGACCAAGCAGATCCTCGTCGCCGGCATCGGCAACGCCTGGTTGCGCGACGACGGCTTCGGGGGGGAGGTGGCCAAGCTGCTCGGCGAGCGCGAGCTGCCGGCCGGCGTCCACGTGATGGACTTCGGTTCCGGCGGCCTCGACCTCGCCTACGAGGTGATGCGCGGCTACGACGCCCTGATCCTGATCGACGTCAGCCGCCAGGGCGAGCGCCCGGGCACCCTGTACGTGATGGAGGCCGACGCCGCCGACGTGGATGCCGAGATCGAGGATGGGCAGATGCTCGACCCGCACGGGATGGACCCCCAGACCGTGCTGCGGTTCGTGAAGTACGTCGGCGGCTGGCCCGGGCGGGTGTTCGTCGTGGCGTGCGAGCCCGAGGTGGTCGAGGACGTCGGATTCGGCCTCCAGCGAGCCCGTCAGCGCCGCGCTCGAGCGGCGCGGCCGACGTCGTTCTCGAGACCGTGGCGGAAATCAGCCGTGCATGAGCTGTCGATCGCGACCGCGGTCCTCAACACCGCCTGCAAGCACGCCGACGACCGCCCGGTGACGCTGGTCAGCGTGCGCACCGGGAGCCTGCGCCAGGTCGTGCCCGAATCGCTTCAGTTCTACTTCGAGATCGTCGCCCGCGACACGCCCTGCGAGCACGCGCGCCTCGAGGTCACCGAGATCGCGGCCCGGCTGCGCTGCGCGGACTGCGAACACGAATGGGAGCCCGACGATCCCGGCGTTCCGCTGTCCGCGCTGCGAATCGGGCGAGGTCGCCGTGGTGGCCGGGAATGAGCTCGAGGTCGAGTACATCGAGATAGAGGAGCCCGCATGCACAGGACCAAGGTGAAGGTCGTCGAGGACGCGCTCGACGCCAACAACACGATCGCCCGGGCCAACCGCGACGACTTCGATCGCCACCACGTGACCGTGATCAACCTGATGAGTGCGCCCGGCGCGGGCAAGACCACGCTGCTCGAGCGGGCCCTGGCCGAGCCGCTCGGGGACCTGCGCGCCGGTGTGCTCGAGGGCGACGTCCAGGGCTCGTTCGACGCCGACCGCCTGGCCACCCTGCACGTCCCGGTGACCCAGCTCAACACCGGCTCCGGATTCGGCGGCGAATGTCATCTCGACGCCAACATGGTGCGCTCGGCGCTGCCGTCGCTGCCGCTGCCGGAGATCGACCTGCTGATCATCGAGAACGTCGGCAACCTCGTCTGTCCGGCCGAGTTCCGGGTCGGCGAGGACGCGCGGGCGATGGTCTGCTCGGTGACCGAAGGAGAGGACAAGCCGCTCAAGTACCCGCTCATGTTCCGCACCTGTGAGCTCGTCGTGGTCAACAAGATCGACCTGCTGCCGCACCTCGACTTCGACCTCGACAAGTTCCTCTACTACCTCGACCAGGTGAATCCCGGCGTCCAGCGCCTGCTGGTCAGCGCTCGCACCGGCGAGGGCGTGCCCGCCTGGCGCGAGTGGCTGATGGGAGTCCGCCAGCGTACGGAGGCGGTCGTGTGACGCAGGCGTCCGCGGGAGCCGGTACGGGTCAGACCGTGCAGGCGCTGCTCGATGCCCGCACGGTCGTAGGCGCCGATTTCTTCGCCGGGCGGGCGGAGGCGATCGCCCGGCTGTGCCACCACATGGCAGAGCGGTTCGCCCGCGGCGGCCGCCTGATTGCCCTCGGAACCTCACCCGAGAGCCGCTCGGATGCCCGCCACGTGGCCGTCGAGTTCGTCCACCCGGTGATCGTGGGCAAGCGGGCGCTGCCGGCGTTCGCCGTCGCCGCCGAGGACATCGGGCTGCTCGACGCGGGCCGATGACATCGTGATCGCCTTCGGGGAGGGCGGGGGAGAGGCCGCCGGCGCCGTGTCGGCCGTCCGCGAGGCCGGTGCGCTGACGATCGCCTTCGCCGCGGTCGGAGCCGAGTGGGAGTTCGAGCCGCTCGCCAAGGATCCCTACATCGCCAGGAGCTGGTGGAGACGCTGTACCACGTGCTGTGGGAGCTCGTTCACGTCTTCTTCGAGCACCGTGGACTCCTCAGCGGGCGCGAGGGGCGCCGGGGCCACGACGCCGGTGCCTCGAGCTTTCTGTACCCGTTTCTGGCCGAGAAGGAGGACAACCTCGAGGAGGTGCTGGACGATGTCCGCGCCTCGGTGCTGATGAAGGCCGAGGAGGTCGCCGAGCTGCGGACCCAGACCCTGACCGAGAACGCGGAGATCCTGGGACGGGCGGCGGCTGAGCTGCGCGCCGGCTTCGAGCGCGGCGCCACGCTGCTGGCATTGGGGAACGGCGGCTCGGCCACGGATGCGATGGACGTGGTGGCCGACTTCCGCTCACCCGGGTCGAGGTTCATCCCCCGACGGGCGATCGATCT
Organism: uncultured Solirubrobacterales bacterium; assembly: GCA_963737535.1. Taxonomy (GTDB): domain Bacteria; phylum Actinomycetota; class Thermoleophilia; order Solirubrobacterales; family Solirubrobacteraceae; genus Palsa-465. The sequence continues at coordinate 48,552 of CAVTTU010000030.1, read as the reverse complement.
CACCGACGATCCGGCGATCCTGACCGCGATCCTCAATGACATCGGCGTCGAGGCCATCTTCTCGCGCCAGGTGATCGCCTACGGCGGACGGGGAGACGCGCTGCTGGCCATCTCGACCTCGGGCAACTCGGGCAATGTGATCCACGCCCTGGGGGAGGCCAGACGGCGCGGCATGACCACGATGGCCCTGGTCGGCTACGACGGCGGCCGCGTGGCCACCGAGAAGCTGGCCGACCACATCGTGATCACGCGCTCGCAGCACATCCCGCGCATCCAGGAGGCCCAGGCCAGCGCCTACCACGTGCTCCGGGAGCTGGTCGGGTGAGCGCCACCGCCACGCGGCGGATCCGGGCTCGAGTCCGTGTCCACGGAACCGTCCAGGGGGTCGGGTTTCGGCCCTACGTCTACCGGCTGGCCCACGAGTGCCGCCTCGCCGGCTTCGTGCTCAACGACGCCTCGGGCGTGCTGCTCGAGGTCGAGGGCGAGGAACGCGCCGTCGACGAGTTCCTGGCCCGCCTGTCCCGCGAGGCGCCGCCGCTCGCCGTGGTGGAGAGCGTCTCGCGTGACGCCGGGCGCCCCCACGGGCGAGTCCGGATTCTCGATCCGCGCCAGCCCCCGCGGCGAGGTAGCCGATGCGCCCATCACGCCCGACACCGCCACCTGCGACGACTGCCTGGCCGAGCTGTTCGACCCGGCCGACCGGCGCCACCGCTACCCGTTCATCAACTGCACGAACTGCGGCCCGCGCTTCACGATCGTCCAGGGCGATCCCGTACGACCGGCCGTTCACGACGATGGCCGGCTTCACGATGTGCGCGCACTGCCAGGCCGAGTACGACGACCCCGGCGACCGGCGCTTCCACGCCCAGCCCAACGCCTGTCCGGTCTGCGGGCCTGCGGTGCGGCTGGTCGATCCGCCGGGCGGCGGCGCGGTCGACACCGCCGGCGCCGTCGATGCCGTCCGCGCGGCCGCGCAGGCGCTGGTGGCTGGGCGGATCGTCGCGGTCAAGGGAATCGGCGGCTACCACCTGGCCTGCCGCGCCGACGACGAGGAGGCCGTTGCGACGCTGCGGGCGCGCAAGCACCGCGAGGACAAGCCGTTCGCTCTCATGGCCGTCGATGTGGCCGCCGCCCGCTCGCTCGTCGATGCTGGGGGCCGGCGAGGAGAGCCTGCTGCTTGCGAGCCGCGCCGGCCGATCGTGCTCGCCCCGCGGCGGCCGGAGGCGCCGGGTGGCCGAGTCCGTCGCGCCCGGTGCCCCCGAGCTCGGGCGTGATGCTGCCCTACACGCCGCTGCATCACCTGTTGCTGCGCGACGCCGGCACCGCGCTCGTGATGACCAGCGGCAACCTCTCCGACGAGCCGATCGCCTTCGACGATGCCGACGCGCTCGAGCGTCTGGCGCCGATCGCCGATCTGCTGCTCGACGCACGACCGGCCGATCGAGACCCGCACCGACGACTCGGTGATGCGCGCACTGTCCGTCGGCGAGGCGCGCCGGCCCCTGTTCCTGCGCCGCTCGCGCGGCTACGTCCCGGAGCATCACGAGCTGCCGGTGCCGGCCGCCCGGCCGCTCCTGGCCTGCGGTGCCGAGCAGAAGAACACGTTCTGCCTGGCCAAGGGATCGCGGGCGTGGGTGAGCCATCACATCGGCGATCTCGAGCATTTCGCCACCCACCAGGCCTTCCGCGAGGGGATCGCCCACTTCGAGCAGATGTTCGCGGTCGCACCGGAGCTGGTCGCCCACGACCTCCATCCCGGCTATCTCTCGACCACCTACGCGCTCGAGCGCGACGACCTCGAGCTCATCGGCGTCCAGCACCACCATGCCCACCTGGCCGCCTGCCTGGCCGAGCACGGCGGGCGCGGGCCGGCCGTGGCCGCGATCTTCGACGGCACCGGCTATGGCCTCGACGGGACCGTGTGGGGAGGCGAGCTGTTGGTCGGGGACCTGGCGTCGTTCGAGCGGGCCGGTCACCTGCGTCCGGTGCGAATGCCCGGCGGTGCTGCGGCCATCCGCGAGCCCTGGCGGATGGCCTTCGCCTGGCTGCGTCGAGGCCCTCGGCGAGCCCCCGCCGCTGCCCGTCGGCCTGGCTGCCGATGTCGAGCTGGAGGCGTGGCGCTCGATGTCGAAGCTCGCGGTGGCGCCGGAGTTCTCCCCGATGACGACGAGCGTGGGGCGCCTGTTCGACGCCGTCGCTGCGATCTGCGGCCTGCGGGCCCGGGTCAACTACGAGGGCCAGGCCGCCGTCGAGCTCGAGGCGGTGGCGGCCCGGGCGGTGGCGCCGCGCCATTACGAAATCGAGCTGGCCGCCGAGCTGATCGTCGATCCACGGGCCGCGGTACGCGCGATCGCAGACGATGTCGCCGCGGGAGTCGACGTAAGCGAGGTCGCGGCGGGATTCCACGCCGCGGTCGACGGCCGTGACCGTCGACGCCTGCGCCCGACTGGCCGCCGACCGAGGACTGGACCGCGTCGTCCTCAGCGGCGGCGTGTTCCAGAACCGGCTGCTGCTCGAGTCGGCCGCCGGCGCCCTTGTGCGCGGCGGGCTCGAGGTGCTCGTACCGACCGTGTTGCCACCCAACGACGGCGGGATCTCGTTCGGCCAGGCCGCGGTCGCCGTGGCATCGACCGCTGGGCACTAACCCCGTTGGCTCCAGTCGTGTCGGGCAGGTCGAGTGCGGGTAGGTCTCCGGGTACGGCCACTGGAGTCAACGTAAGAGGGAGGACGGGATGGCCAAGAAGGACAAGGATCTCTTTGAGGCGCTCAGAACCGGAGGGTTGCGCAAGAAGGTGGCTCGCGAGCTGTCACACTCCGCGGCCGACGTGCAGCGCGGGAGACCGTCAAGTTCGTTGGAACAAGCGGTTGCCGACCTCCGCAACGCGACTTCCGAGCTCGAGCAGCGCCTGGAGCACTCTCAGCGTCGCCAAGCGGGGCAGAAGGCAGCCCGAACCCGTAAGCGCACTGCCGAGCAGAGAAGCGACGCGGCTCGCAAGGCGGCCAGAACGCGGGCCCGAAGGAAGCACTAGGCCTAGTCAGTCGCCATCGTCGAACCTCCGGCCGGGTCGCGGTCACCTGACTGACACTCCGTTTGCAGGACCGTTCGTCGGGTAGGCCCCTTGTGCAAGCAAGAGACAGGAGCCGATGATGGGCATCACGGATAAGGTCACCGGCCGTGTGAAGAAGGCAGTTGGCGACATCACCGATGACGCGTCGCTGCGTCAGGAGGGTCGCAAGGAGGAGCGCAAGGGCGAGGCCAAGGAAGAGTTGGCTCGCCATGAGGAGCGCGCCAACGAGAAGGCCGAAGAGGTGGCCGACCTCGAGCGCAAGACCTGAGCGCACGCGGCTCCTTCGGAGCCAACCCATGCGTCCGGCGCGTCGTCCACGGCGCGCCGGACGCTTTTCACGTCCCGGGTCGTTCCGGGATCCGCCGGGTTGATCCGGACCCGAGGTCGACTTGACACCCCGAGGTGATGGGCCTCACGTGGCCGTGCGAACCGGACGGGCGTGCGCGGTCCGTCGTCCGGGTAGTAGCCGGTTACACGAGGTGGCTAACACCTACATAGATACACAAAAGGAGAGGTAGCTCATGGTCAGAGGTATCGTCGGATTGCTAATCGTCGTAGCGGTCGTTCTCGTACTGCTCAAGGTTGCGGTGCTCGGTGGCATCGTCGGCCTGGTCGCGCTGATCCTGCTCATCCTGTTGCTCCTGGGAAGAATCTAGTGTCGCGATCGGAAATTCGCTGCCATTCAAGCGGCGGCTGACGGTGTCTGCCTTCGTCCTGACCACCGGCTGCGCCGGCGGTGCCCCCTCGCGTAGCTCTGCTACACGTCGGGCCCTGCGTCCTCGACCGCCGCTCGCCAGCACCCAGTCTCGGTGTCACCGAATCCATCCATCACGACACTAGGCTCAGCCGGGCGCACTTCGGGACTCATCGGTGGGCCGACCGGTGAAAAGATGCGCACGTGACTGTCGGCAGGTTCATCGACGGCGACGCGCTGTCCCGCAGCCTGGCGGCTCTGCGGGAGCGATCCGCCAGCACCGGATTGATGGACAGCCTGAACGACGTGCTCGCGGCCTCGCGACAGCTGTTCGCTGCGTCGGGGTGCGGAATCATGATGGTCGACGACACCTCACTGCTGTGTGCGGTGGCAGCCACCGATGAGCTCGGCCGGCTGCTCGAGGTCTATCAGGAAGAAGCTGGGCACGGGCCGTGCGTCGACGCACTCACCTTCGACCGCGTCGTGCACACGGCGGATCTTGGATCCGATGGGCGCTGGCCCGAACTCCCGCGTGACCTGCCGGACAGTGGCGTGCACGCCGTATTGGGGCTTCCGCTTCATGTCGATCGAGTCGCGATAGGGTCGCTCAACGTCTACCGCGATCAGCCGGGCGAGTGGAGCGAGAGCGAGATCGCCGCACTCGAGGGCTACGCCCAGCTGATCGAAGGCTTTCTGCAGGCGGCATTGCAGGCGCGCGAGCGCGAGGAGCTCGCCGTTCAGCTGCAGCATGCACTGAACCACCGAGTCACGATCGAGCGCGCGGTAGGAGTGATCATGGGTCGCGACCGCATCGGCGCGGTCGAGGCATTCGACAAGCTGCGCCGTGCTGCGCGGAGCACCGAGCGCAAGGTCGCGGACCTCGCCGCGGAGCTGCTCGCCGACTTCCCGGCCGGTAGCGGGCCAGCCGCTGCCCGCGAGTTGCCCGGGCGCGATCGCTAGTACGGTCGTACTAGACTCACAGTCCGATCGGGCCCGCGGTGACCATGTGGGCCGTTTGGATTGTCCTCCCAACGGAGTGCTGCCAACGGTGCATGAGTCCTACGAAAACGGCGATTGGTCCCTGACGGAGGGAGACCGACCTCAGACGAGGGGTCTTCTCAAGCACGACGCGGGCGCGCCACAGCGTGCCGAATCTGCCGCAATGGTTCGCTCTGATGAGCTCGACCGGCCCGCTGATCTTGAAAGCTGGCTTGGCGGTGGCGGAGCCGGCGATGACGGCGCGCCCCGTGTGAGGACAGCGGTTCGAGCGGGGCCCACGTCATCGCCCCGGATCGCCCTGCTGCGAGAGGATTTCGAACTGGCGGAGACAGTGCCGTCAGCCGATCGCGAGCGCGCATGCCGTGCCGTGTTGACCCCGGTGCTGGAGCTCTCCGCGGGCACCGTGGACGTCTCCCAGCAGCGGCTGACGGACACGGCATTCGCCCTGCTGATCGTCGATGGGGCGCTGATACAGGAAGTCGCAGTCGGCGGTCGGGCGATGATCGAGTTCGCCATCCGCGGCGATGTCCTGTTGCCGTTCTCGCCGCCAAGCACTGCTCCCGACAGCCAGCTGAGCGTGTCAGCGGTGGATGACGTCAAGCTCGCGGTGCTCGACCACAAGTTCATCAAGGCAGCCGCGGTGTGGCCCGGACTGATGATCGCGATCCAGCGGCGGCTGCGCGAGCAGCAGCACCGGCTCGCCGCCCACGGAGCGATCTGCCAACTCCCGCATGTCGAGCAACGCCTGATGGCGATCATGTGGCACCTGGCAACTCGTACAGGCCGGGTGACGATTGAGGGCACCGTCGTTCCACATCCGCTCTCGCACCGAGCCCTGGCGAAGCTAATCGGCGCCAGCCGACCGACCGTCAGTCTGGCCCTGAGCGCCCTGCAGAAGCAGGGCTGTATCCGCCGGCGCGATGACGGCACGTGGCTGGTTGTCGGGTGGACCGGCGAGCACGCGACGCTCGAACACCTCGTGGCCAGGCTGGCGCAGACGTAGACCGCCCAGGGGCTGGCTCGTCGGCTCCGAAGCCGCCCGTGCGCACGGCGATCGTCGGCACGTCGATCTGCGCAGCGGCGTGGATGTCCCACGGCGTATCGCCGACCATCATCGCGTCCCCGGGCACGGCGTCGACGCGGGCAAGCGCGGCCTGCACGAGATCCGGCGCGGGCTTGGTCGCCTCCACGTCGGCCGAGGTGGTCCAGCCGTCGGCAAGCTCACGGGCGTCGAGCAGGTCGAGGTAGTGGTCAACCTCGTCCTGCTTGGCCGAGCTGGCCAGCACGACTCTGTGGCCCCGGCCACGCACCTGCTCGATCAACTCGCGCGAGCCGTTCATCGGCTGCACCTCGCCGATCAGCTTCGTGTACTGCCGCTTCTCGGCATCGCGAATCTCGTCTCCGTGCTCGCGCTCGATGCGCTCATCGGTGAGCGCCGCCACCATCTGATCGCCGCCCATGCCGATATGGCGATGGACGCGCCACATCGGGAGCACGATGCCGTGCTCGTGGAACGCGCGAAACCACGCGATCGTGTGGTGATAGTTGGTGTCGACGAGTGTCCCGTCGATGTCGAGGATGGCCAGCGCCATGGTGGTCCTGTCTACCCGGAGATGATGCGGCTTAGCGCGGGTAGGTACCGAACGTGACTGAGATGTGGCCCGACTACAGCGGTCGGGTTTCTGATGGATTCTGCGCTTGCCTCGCGCCTTGTAGCGAAAGTGCTTGACCACGTTGGTGATGTACACGTCATCGGTATCAATTCCCGCCTGTCGCATGCCCCGGTCGAGAACTCCACCTGCCGGACCGACGAACGGGTGACCCTGGACGTCCTCTTTATCCCCGGGCTGCTCGCCCACCAGCATCAGCGAGGCATGGGCCGCGCCTTCGCCGATGACCGCCTGCGTGGCGCCTTCCCACAGATCGCAGGCCCGGCATTCCTGAACGGCGCTGCGCAGGCTGGCCGCCGTTGGCCTGGCTGGGATCGGGGGTGGGGGATAGTCCGCTGGTTTGGCTGTCGCGCTAGGCATCCGACACTTCAGGTCCTACCCGAGCCATGAAGCAGGTACGCATAGGGTGCTCAGGATGGATGTACGACGACTGGCGCGGGCGCCTGTACCCGCAGCGTGCGCCCAAGCGATGCTGGCTCGAGCTCTACGCCGCGCGGTTCGACACCGTCGAGGTCAACTCGACCTTCTACCGGCTGGCCCGGCGCGAGGCCGTCGAGGGTTGGGTGGCGCAGACGCCGCCGGAGTTCCTGTTCGCCGTCAAGGCCAGCCGTTACCTGACCCATGTGAAGCGGCTGGTGGGTATCGACGAGGGCGTGAAGCGGTTCTACGCCCCGCTCGAACCGCTCGTCCAGTCCGGGCGCCTTGGGCCCGTGCTGTGGCAGCTACCCGAGAACTTTCACCGCGACGATGCCCGTCTGCACGGCTGGCTGGCCGCGCTTCCGCCGGGTCTGCACACGATCGAGTTCCGGCATCCGAGCTGGTTCGCGGCGCCCGTGCTCGACGCAATGCGCACGCACGGGCTGGCCCTGACGATCGGCGACCACCCTGGCCGGCCCTTTCAGTCGCACGAGGCCACGGCGCCGTGGCGATTCGTCCGCTTTCACTACGGGGCGCGCGGCCGGGGCGGCAACTACTCGCGTGCCGAGCTGGGCGAGTGGGCGAGTCGGATCGCCGCCTGGCGCGCCCGGCAGGATGTCTATGCGTACTTCAACAACGACTGGCATGGCTACGCGCCGGCCAATGCCAAGCTGCTGCGATCCGGGTTGTCCGGGTAGTCAGGCCGACAGGACGGCCCGATCGACCGGCACACGGAAGCGCTCCTCGATCTCGCGTGCGTCGACGTCTTCGCGGTTGCGACGCCCTCGTCGCCCAGCCGCTCGAGGGTCTCGCGCCGCACGCAGCCACCCACACCGGGGCCGTCGCCCAAACCGCTGCCCCCGGACCCGAATCCGGCGCCCATCTAGTAGCCGTAAACGTAAGTCTCGCCGGACGGGATCGCTCGAAACTGACGAAGACGGCCCACCACGCCGTCTCCGTCACATTGGCGCTCCGCGAGCGGGCGAGAGTGACGTTCACGACCAGCGACCGCGCCCCGCCCCCCGCGGAGCGCCCCCGCAGACCGCGCCCCACGCCGCACTCAGCGCCCCGACGAGTACATCGCCTCGAACAGATCGCCGTAGTGGTCGCTGATCACGTTGCGCTTGACCTTCAGGGTCGGCGTGAGCTCGCCGGTCTCGATCGAAAGGTCGTGGTCGAGGATCTTGAACCTCTTGATCTGCTCGACCTGGGCGTAGTTGGCATTGGCGCGATCCAGCTCCTTTTGCACCATTTCGAGCACCTGGTCGTTCTCGGCCAGCGAGGGCAGGTCCTCGGGCAGTCCGCGCTCCTTGGCCCATGGGGCGATTTCCTCGGGATCCAGCGTGATCAGCGCCACCGGGTAGGGCTTGCGATCGCCGTACATCACCGCCTGCGAGATGAACCGCGACTGCTTGAGGTCGTTCTCGATGTTGGCGGGCGTGAGGTTCTTGCCGCCGGCGGTGATGATGATGTCCTTCTTGCGGCCGGTGATCTTCAGGTAGCCCTCGTCGTCGATCTCGCCGAGATCGCCGGTGTGCAGCCACCCGTCCACCAGGGTCTCGGCCGTCGCCTCGGGGTTCTTCCAGTACTCGCGGAACACGTTCGGCCCCCGCATGAGGATCTCGCCGTCGCCCTCGGCGATGCGCGAGCTCGACGCCCGGCAGGGCCTTGCCGACAGTCCCGAACTTGAACTCGTCGAGAGTGCCGACGGTGCCCACGGCGGTGGTCTCGGTCATGCCCCAACCCTCGAGCACGGGCACGCCGGCCGCATAGAAGAACTCCAGAATCTCGGGAGCGATCGGCGCCGCCCCGCTGACGGCCTGCCGGACCTGGCCACCGAACAACCCGCGGACCCGCTCGAAGATCGCCTTATCCGCCTGATCGAACTGGGCCTGCATCTCATCGGGGATGGGCTCGCCGCGCTGCTGGCGCCGGCGCACTTCGACGCCGAGCTTGATCGCCTGCTTGAAGCGCGCCCGATCCTCCTCGCTGGCCTGCTCCTGCAAGGTCATCGCCGCCGCGTAGAGCTTCTCGAAGATCCTCGGGACCGAGGGGATGTAGGTCGGCTTGGTCTCGATGATCTCCGGGAGGATCTGCTTGGTCTCGCCACCGAAGAAGACCAGGGTCGTGCCCTGGTCCCAGGTCGCGATCATCGTCACCAGGGCAAACACATGGGCGAGCGGGAGGTAGAGGTAGCTCGTATCGCCCGGCTGGACGAACTCGAGCTCCTCGACGATCTCGCATACGGTCATCGCGTTGCGATGCGTGAGCACGACGCCCTTGGGTGGGCCGGTCGTCCCCGACGTGTAGACGATCGTGTAGGCGTCGTCGCGCTCGACATGAGACTGGCGCCGACGGAGCTCCTGAGCATCGCGCTCCCGTCCGCGCTCGCACAGATCGTCGAGGGTCAGTTCGCCACCGCCCGACTCGATCCCGATCACGTGGGCCAGGTCGGGCAGGCCGCCCCGCACCTCGTCGATCTTGCTGCGCTGGCTCCGGTCCTCGCAGATGATTGCCTTGGCGCCCGAGTTCCCGGCCACCCACTCACACTCGTGGGGCGAGTTGGTCGGGTAGACAGGGACGGCCACGGCGCCGGCCGCGGAGATCGCGAAGCTGGCCAGCGTCCACTCGACGCGTGTGTTGGCCAGCAGGCACACACGATCGCCGACCTCGATTCCCAGCTCGATCAGGCCAAGTGCGATCTCGTCGATCGCCTTGCCGGCGTCGCCGTACGTGAGCTCGCGCCATTCGCCCCCGACCTTGTGGCGCGCCGCCACGCGGTCCGCGAACCGCTCGGCGGCGGATCCGGGCAGCGTGGCCACGGTCGAGGCGATCAGGTTGGCGCTGGTCGTGTCCGTCATGCCATCTCCTCCTTCAACTGCCACAGATCTCCGCCGCGTAATCAGGACGTAACCGCTCCTCAGCCGTTATCGCTCTACATTCCGCCGCAAGAGATGCGATCGTCCAAATGTGTGCAGGCAGAAGTGTGCCAGCGGATCGGGCACGGGGGGGCGAGCGCCCTCGCTCCCGCCAATACGCTGGCCTCCTTCGACGCCGCGGTCGAGGTCGGAGTCGACATGGTCGAGTTCGACCTCCGGGCCTGGCGCGGGGAATTGGTTCTGGCCCACACGATCGTCGACGCCCGCCGGCCCGGCAACGTGCGGCTCGATCAGGCCCTGTCCCACCTGGCCATACCACGGTTCCGCGATGTCGAGCTCAACGTCGATCTCAAGCACCTGGGCTGTGAGCCGGTTCTGCTCGACCGGCTGCGCGGCAGCGGTCTGCTGCGGCGCACCCTCATTTCCTGCCAGGTACCGGCGGTGGTCGACCGTGTCCGGGCCCTCGATCCCCATGCCCGGGTGGGCATCTCGGTGGGCGGTCGGATCGCCCGGCTGAGCCGACGATGGCGAGACTGGCGATCCCAGGCGCTGAGCGGGCTGGCCTCCCGGCGCTGGGATGCGCTGATGGCCCAGCATCGCCTGATCGACGGAACGCTGCTCGAGGAGGTCGTCAGCCGCGACGCGCTCCTCTACGCCTGGACCGTCAATGACCGCACGGACATTCACGATTTGCGCCGCCTGGGCGTCCACGGAATCGCCACCGCAGATCCGCGGCTGTTTGGTTAGTACGACCTCACGCAATTACGTCCGGCCCAGTCGACGTCGGACATACTTGCGTTCGGCCGTACTAGACACCCGCCCGAACGGGTATGCCCATATCAAGGTGGCCGATGAAAACTCCCCAGAGCCGTTGCACCTGAGGGTGCCCTGTGACAGCGATGCCCCGTGTGTGGTCCGCGATGCGGTCGACCAGCTCGACGGGATTGCGGCGATCCGGGAGAACGCCAGGCTGGTGGCCAGCGAGCTCGTCACCAACGCCGTACTGCACTCAGGCTGCCTCTGCAGCCAGACGATCGAGGTCGACCTGACGCTCGAGGGGGAGTGCCTGGTGATCTCGGTCGACGATCCGTGCGTGGCCGGGCAAACGGCCCATATTCGGACCGACAACGACGATCCAATGCGCGGGGGCTTCGGTCTGCGGATCGTCGAGCAGCTTGCGCGCACCTGGGGAGCGGCCCACCCCAACGGGCACCGCGTCTGGGCCGAGATCGCGCTTGTCTGAGCGCTGCCTGCTCGATCGCGCAGCGCTGCTAGATTGACCTGTGTCCCTGAGACCGGCCCTGGGACGATCTCAGATATCTTCCGCGATTCCAGATATCTTCCGTTTGGGCACGTTCTTGATCCAGCTTCTGAATTGTTTGCACCGGCCCGACACGGCCGCATTCTTTGGGCGCCAGCCGTGACCGACGTGGCCGGCACCCAGGACCCGATGCCGGGTGAGCTGGTCATCGACAGCCGCCGCGAGGGCGACTCCATCGTGCTCTCGCTGCGGGGCGAGCTCGACCTGACCTCAGCTCCCGTGTTCGACCGCGAGCTCGAACAGCTGTCCCTCGGCGACGCCCGCCGCCTGGTCATCGACCTCAGCTGCCTCGCCTTCATGGACAGCACCGGGCTGCGCGCTCTGCTCCAGGTTCGGGAGCGGGCGGCCGCCAATCAACACGAGCTCGCGCTGCGTCGCGGCCCACGCCAGGTCCAGCGGGTGCTCGAGCTGACGAAGACCGACGAGGTCTTCGTCTTCGTGGATTGATCCTCGCGCCGAGGCGTCCGATCCCGCGGCCGGCTATACGCTTGCGTCGTGCCGTCCTCGCATGACCGTTCGCGGCTGCTGTTCCAGCTCCGGTACGCGCTTCGCTACCCCGATCGGGTCCTTCCCCATATCAGGCGCCGCGCGCGAGATCTCCGCTTGCGCCTGCGAAGCGAGGATCACATCGCGTATTACCGAGCGATCATGAGGTCGGATGCCGCCCACGGCGCGGACCGTGCCGTCGGCAGCCCGAGCCGGGATTCATGGCTGACGACGGGTCGGCTGCAATTCGAATATCTCGTCAGCCACGGACTGGAGCCCGACATGCGGATGCTCGAGATCGGCTGCGGCAACCTCCGGGCCGGACACCTGTTCATCGACTATCTCGAAAGCGGCAACTACCACGGCATCGATATCTCGCCTCCGATCCTCATCGCCGCGCTCCAGACGGTCGCCGATTTCGGCCTGCAGGCCAAGCTCCCGCGTCTGACACTGGTCGATGATCTGACGTTCGGCTTCCTGGCCGACGACGGGTTCGACGTCGTCCACGCCCACAGCGTGTTCTCGCATTCCCCGATCGAGGTGATCGAGCAGTGCCTGGCCAACGTTGGACGGGTGATGGCACCTGGCGCCTTCTTCGACTTCACCTTCGACCACACGACCGGAGTCGAGCACACCGTGCTCCGCGAGGACTTCTACTACCGCACCGAGACGCTGGTCTCCCTGGCGGCGAGGTACGGCCTGAAGGCTGAGCCGCTCGAAGACTGGGCGCCCCTGCATCCACAGTCCAAGCTGCGGCTCACGCACGCGGTGGCGCGTCGACGCTCAGACGAAGTGGTGCATGCCGAAGCTGGCTGACCGGCGGCTCTCGTCCTTCTTCGCGCTCGCGGCGGCCGAGCAGGAGCGCGCCACGGCCCGGCACGGAGCGGTGTCACGCGACCTGGTCGTGGCCGAGCGCCGGGTCGCGCTGCGCCTCGCAGGCAGCACGCTCGCGCACGCGCTGCTGCCCGCCCTGTCAGAACGCGTGGTCGAGCACCACGGCCGGCCCGACGCGACGATCGCCGTCTGCGAAGCCGAGACCGCGACGTTTCCCTGGCGCCACGGCGATATCGGCCCCGGCGGGCTGGTCGAGGGATCGGACCCCACCGGGCTGGTGGCCGTGCATGAAACCGGCTCGGGCGTGGTGACGCTCGTCGACGTCGGCGCGCGCGCCATCCAGTATCGCGTGCGTTCCGCCGGCGGCGTTGCGTCGTGGGAACGCGCCGCCCCGATGCGGATCGCCTTCTACTGGGCGCTCGGCGGCGAGGGCCGCCATCTACTGCACGCGGGGGCAGTCGGCGATGAACGCGGCGCCGTCCTGCTGGCCGGGGCCGCCGGGTCCGGCAAGACGACAGTCGCGCTGGCCGCCACCGAGAACGGGATCGGCTATCTCGGCGATGACCACGTCGTGCTCGACACCGCCACCAGCCCGGCGCGGGTCCATTCCGTGTACAGCACGGCCAGCGTTCGCACGACAGCCGAGACGGACGAGAAGACCGTGGTCCACATGACGGGCCGCGGATGCGAGTCGCTGCCTGTGCGTGCGATCGTAGTGCCACGGATTCGTGGCGGCGCCACGCGCGTGCGGCCGCTGGGAGGGGCCGAGGCGCTGCTGGCGCTGGCACCGACGACGGTGCTGCAGATGCCCTTCGACGACGGGGCCGCATTCGCGGCGCTGGCCGCGCTGGCGCGCCACGTTGCATGCTTTGCCATCGACGTTGGAGACGACGCCGGCGAGATCGCGCACGGTGTGGAGGAAGTATTGGATCGATCGTGACAGTGCGCGGTCTGGTCTCGGTGGTGATGGCGGCCTTCGATGAGGAGGCGTTCATCGGCGAGGCGATCGCCACCGTGCTCGCCCAGACCTACACGCCCATCGAGGTGATCGTCGTCGACGACGGCTCCATCGACCGCACCGCCGACATCGCCGAGCAACACGCGGTCACCGTGCTCCGGCAACCCCACGATGGTCCCGCCGCCGCCCGTAACACTGGGCTGAAGGCGGCCCAGGGGGAGTACTGGACGATCTTCGACGCCGACGACCTCATGCCGCCTCGGCGGGTCGAGCACGAGGTCGCCCACCTCGAGCGGCACCCCGAGCACGGCATCGTGCTCGGACTGACCGAAGCCTTCGTCACCCCCGGCCAGCCCCGGCCACCCCACTACAAGCCCGACTGGGACGACGGTCCATTCCCGGCCTGTGCCGGCACGATGATGGCCCGGCGCGATGTGCTCGAGGTGGTCGGCCTCTACGACGAGGCCATCTGGATGTCGTACGACGTGGAGTGGCTGGCCAGGGCCAAGGATGCCGGGGTGGGGGCGGGCCAGATCGACCAGCTCGCACTGCGCTACCGCATTCACGGCGAGAACTCGTCGGCCGATCGACCCGCGGTGCACGGAGCGATGCTGAAGCTGTTGCGCGAATCGCTCCAACGGCGCCGCGCCGTCGACAGATAGACTCGCCGACCACCATGGGGATGTCGATTCAGGTCAACGCGGCTGAGGTGGTCCACGAGACAATCGATGGTGAGGCGATCCTCATCCACCTCGGAACCGGGACGTACTACAGCATGGACGGTGTCGGGGCCGAGCTCTGGGCGCTCGTGGCTGCCGGCGCCGATCGCGACGGCGTGATCGCGGCGTCGCAGCAGCGCTACCAGGGCGACCCGGAGCACATCCGGGCCGGCGTGGACCGACTGATCGACGAGCTGCTGGATCAGGGCCTGCTTGTCCAGGGCCCGCCGGCGCCGGGCGCGGATCAGCCGCGTCTTCCCGCCGGTCAGATCCCATTCTCCGATCCTGAGTTGCACACATACACCGACATGCAGGAGTTCATGCTCGTCGACCCGCTCCACGAGGTCGACGAGGCCGCCGGCTGGCCGCATGCCAAGACTGCTTGAGGGACGACTGGAGTCGTTCTACGCCGACGGAACCGAGGAGTTCCGGATGGCCGGCGCGCGCGGGGGACTGGTCGAGCACACGCTCCGCTTCGGCGACCGGCGGGTCGGCCTGCGCTTTGCCGGCGGGGCGTTGGCCGACGCGCTGATCGGGCCGTTCGCACGACGCATCGATGTCCGGGGAGGCGCGCTGGACGCCCGCATCGACCTGTGGGCCGCCGGCGACGACAAGGTTCCCTGGGCAATCAGCCGACATCGGGCCGGCGGGCCTTGTCCGCGGATCGGACCCCGGAGGCGTCGTCGCCGTACACGAGACCGGATCGGGCGCGGTGACGCTCGTCGACGTCGGCGCTCGCGCTATCCAGTATCGCGTGCGTTCCGCCCAGGACGTTCCATGGTGGGAACGCGCCGCGCCATTGCGCACCGCCCTGTTCTGGGCGCTCAGCGGGGAGGACGAGCACCTCGTGCATTCCGGCGCGGTGGGGGATGAGCGCGGCGGACTGCTGCTGGCTGGAGCCAGCGGATCGGGCAAGACGACCGTGGCGCTGGCGTCGCTGGTGCACGGTCTCGGCTACCTGGCCGACGATTACGTGCTGCTGAGATCAACGGCCACCGACATCCTCGCCCATGCTCTCTACGACACCGCCAAGCTTGACGAGGGTCACCTCCGGCGCTTCCCGAGCCTGGCCGCCCAAGTCCGTCATCCGCCGCCGCGCGAGGCGTCCGAGAAAGCCGTCCTCGACGTCGCGGCGCTGATGCCCGAGACCGTCCGCGACTCGCTGGCGGTTCGCGGAGTGGTGGTACCGCGGATTCGTGGCGGCGCGACGGGTGTGCGGCCGTTGGGCGGGGCGGAGGCGCTGCTGGCCCTGGGCCCCAGCACGGTGCTCCAGACTCCGTTCGATGATGTCGGCGTCCTGCGGTCGCTGGCCGACCTTGCGCGCCGCGTACCGTGCTTTGCCCTTGAGGTGGGGGATGAGGTGGCCGCGCTGGCACCGGCGGTCGACCGGATCCTTGAGGAGGTCACGCCGTGACTCGCGGTCTGGTCTCGGTGGTGATGGCGGCCTTCGATGAGGAGGCGTTCATCGGCGAGGCGATCGCCAGCGCCCTGGCTCAGACCTATACGCCCATCGAGGTGATCGTCGTCGATGACGCCTCCACCGACCGCACGGTCGAGATCGCCGAACAGCACGGAGTCACCGTGCTGTGCCAGCCCCACCGCGGGCCGGCGGCGGCGCGCAACGCGGGACTGCGGGCCGCGCGAGGCGAATACTGGGCGATCTTCGACGCGGACGACCTCATGCCGCCTCGCCGGATCGAGCGCCAGGTCGCCCACCTCGAGCAGCACCCCGAGCACGGCATCGTGCTCGGACTGACCGAAGCCTTCGTCACCCCCGGCCAGCCCCGGCCACCGCATTACAACCCGATCTGGGATGACGGGCCGTTCCAGGGTCACCTCGGCACGACCCTGGGGCGCCGCGCGATGCTCGACCTCGTGGGGCCATTCAACGAGGATCTCCAGCTCGGTGAGGACGCCGACTGGCAGGCGCGCGCCACCGAGGCCGGAGTCAGCGCCGGCCAGATCGACCACCTGTGCCTGCGCTATCGGGTGCACGACGCCAACACCTCCTCGGATACGCTGCGCCAATCGCCAGGCCACGCTCCGGGTGTTGCGCGAATCGGTGCGACGGCGACGGTCCGCGATCGGCGATGACTGAGAACTCGGGACGTGTCGGGGTCGCCGTGCCCGTCTATAACCGCGAGCAGTTCCTCGCGGACGCGCTGGAAAGCGTGCTCGGACAGACATACGAGGTGGCCGACGTGGTCGTCGTGGATGACGGCTCCGATGACGCCAGCGCCGCGATCGCCGAGGCCATCGGGCCACCGGTCCGCGTCGTCCGGCGGGCCCATGCAGGCATCGGCGCGACCAGAACGCACGCCATGAGCGTCGTCCGCGGTGAGTTCATCGTCCCGCTCGACTCCGATGATCTCCTCACCCCGAATAGCATCGAATCACGCATCGGGATGCTGCGGGGCCGTCCCGAGGTCGACATCGTGTACGGACACATGCGCAGGTTCGCGCGCTGCGTCGAGGGGCAGCCCGTCGCGCTCGACGAGGCGCAGCCGGCCCACGTCCCGAATGGAATGCTGGTGCGGCGCACGGCGTTCGAACGCGTCGGGCCGTTCGCCACCGGTTTCCGGGTCGCCGAGTGCCTGGACTGGATGCTGCGCGCGCGCGAGCTCGGGCTGGGCGAAGCGACGGTCACAGAGCAGGTGGTGTGGCGACGGGTGCACGGCAACAACAACTCGGCCACGAATTGGGACTCGATGCACGAGTTTCCGCGCGTGCTGAAGGCAGCGCTCGACCGGCGCCGAGCCGACGGCGGCTGAACCGATGGCGACCGAAACCGTCCAGCGCGAACGCGATGTGATCACAGCTTCTGCTCCGGCCTGGGGCTCCGAGCCCGCATACCGCGACAGCTGGCCGACGGCGCTCCAGTCGGACCTGTTGCGCGCCGCGCTGATGTGCGACGAACGCGGGCTCGCCGCCTGGCGGCGCGTCCGGCCCGCCCTGAGCATCGCGGACATGGACAGCGGCGTTCAGGCGGTGCTGCCGCAGCTGCGCGCCAACCTGCGCCGGCTGGGCATCGAGGATCCGCTCATGGAGTTGTTCAAGGGCGTGCATCGCCATGCCTGGGCCCGCAACCAGCTGATGCTCGCCCAGGTGATGCCGGTCGTCGCCGAGCTAGAGCAGGCAGGCATGCCGACCCTGATGCTCAAGGGAGCCGCCCTGATGGCTGAGGGGCGCCACGACGCCGGGATCCGCGAGATGACGGACATCGACGTCCTCGTGCCCACCCGCTCCGTGAACGACGCGTGCCGGGTCCTCGTCGGTTGCGGCATGCGCCCCGTCGAGAACGTCCCCGTCTGGTTCGTGACCGATTACTGGGCGCCGCGGGTCCGGCACAGCGCCAACTTCGAGAACGCCGCCGGAGGGCAGCTCGATCTCCACTGGCATGCCCTGCGGCTCTCGCGACACGACGACGCCGACACTGAGTTCTGGACGGCAGCGCAATCCGTCTCCCTCAGGGGAGTCTCGACCCGGACGCTGTGCCCCGCCGACGAGCTGCTGCTCGTGATCCTGCACGGGCTCGGGTGGGCGCCCACGCCAACCTACCGCTGGGCGCTCGATGCGACGCTGATCGCCCGCGGCCTGTGCGGAGAGGTCGACTACGACCGGCTCGCCGAGCAAGCCCGCCGGCGCCGGGTGGCTCCGGCGCTTCGGGCGGGGCTGCGTTACCTGCAGCAGGTCGCCGATGTCGAGATTCCCGGTCATCTCCTGAGGGCACTGCGAATGGTGGCGCCGCTTCAGTGTCGCGAGCTCGCGGCCTACGCGAAGCGCCCGACGTGCCGGAGCGCGATCGACGAGGCCGTGTACTTCCACGGCCAGTTCATGCGGCAGCGGCTGGCCGTGGGTGCGCGCGCCACGCCGCCGGTGCAGCTCCGCCTCGCGGCCGAGCGACTCGGTATCACCCGACTCGCCGACCTGCGTGACCTGCGGCCCGGCGGACGGCCGGGTCCGGGCCGGCCCTACGCCGATGCCACGACGCCGGTCGGCACCGGCGAATGTTCGCCATCGGCGGCGCCCTGGGGTTCGCCGCTCGAGTTCGGCGATCAGGAGGTTGCCCGCGAACACTGTCTGTACGGGCTCTGGCTGGCCGAAGGGTGGGGAGCGTGGATCGCCGGACGCGAGGCCCGCCTCGCCCTGGCGCTCCCGCGCCCCCCGGACTCGTCGCTGCTCCTGAACGTGTGGGCAGGCGGGCATCTGGCGGCGGCTCGCGAACGGGCCGAGATGAGGATCGTGCTGGCCGGACAGCAGCTCGGCGAACTCATCTTCGACGAAGACCGTCCGCGCGTCGACGCCGAGGGCGTCGTCGTCCCGGCCGGGCTGATCCATGGGCGCTCGCGGCTCGAGCTCGTGCTGCGGACGCCAGCTCCGCGGTCACCGGCCAGGCTTGGCACGGTCGAGGACACCAGGCGGATCGGCGCCTACCTGGCGCGCCTGTCCATCCGGCCTGCGCGGCATTGCGCGCTGGGCGAGCCGCTCGAATTCGGCGCCGATTCACGCGAGGACGAGATGCTGGCGGGAGGCTGGGCCGGTCCCGATCCGCGTGGACGCTGGACCTACGGCCCGGTAGCGCGCGTGCTGCTCCGAGCAACGCAGGCGCCGACCGTGGTCGAGTGGGTGGCCGAGCCGTTCGTCCCACCAGGCGCCGAGCCGATGCGAGTCGAGGTCGACGCCAACGGCCGGCGGCTCGGAGCGGTGGATTACGACGATTCGTCCACGCACACCTCTCGACTCAGCCTGGGGGCGGCCCGGTCCGGCGAGGATCTGGTGCTGTCGTGGCGGATCTGCAATCCTCGCTCGCCGAGCCGGCTCGGTCTCTCGGACGATCATCGCCCATTGGGGATGTTCTTCCACAGCGTGACGCTGCGCTAGCCGGCGCCTCGATCGGCACGCCGCCGCGTCACTCGGTCGCGCTGCTGAAACGAGCTCCGGGCGCCGGCTTGACCTTGTCCACGTTGTCGATCGCGGGGTGCCTGCGCCCGGCGGGGCCGGCGGCGAACGCCCGCAGGAGGTTATCCGTAGCGCGATCGACAAAGCGTGTCGCCGCCGGGTTGACGCCGTGTCCGCAGCGCGATCCTCGCATCGCGCAAACCCAGCGCATCGTCCCGCTCGCGAACACCCCCGCCCCGCTGGGCACCGAGTAATAGGCCGAGTCGGCGTAGCTCGCGTGGCCGCCGCAGCGTACCGGTGAGTGGGCGAGAATCTCGAGCGGCCGCGGGAACGGAACCGACTTGTTCACGCGATCGTATTCGGGACCGACCAGGCCCGGAAACGCGCTGCCCCGGTGCACGCCCGTGCCGGCGAAGATCCAGCTCCCGGGGTCATGCACCACGTACGGCGCGCTCACCGGGTTGCATTCGTAGAACACGCCGGTGATCACGCTCTCGGGCCGGGGATCCGGTGGGTCGCGCCAGTTCTGCGTGGTCGCGGCGTCATCGTGGCCGTAGTCGGGATCGAGCCGGGCAACCTTGTAGGCGATCTCCGTGCGATCGGGACCCAACCGGGAGGACGCGAACCTGATGTGCCGGTACATCGCGTTGGCGCCGAGGAAGGCGATGTTGGTGCCCGCTCGGCGGGCACGCAGCAACGCTGTGCGCATCGCGGCTGAGTAGTACTCGTCGTGGCCCAATGAGATGACGGCGCGAGCCCTGGCCAGCAGGCCAGGATGCTCGTCGAGGTCCACGTCGGTCTCGTAGGCCAGGGGCAGACCGGTTCGCTCGGCCAGGACGATCGGCGGCTGATCGAAGGACAGGAACCACGTCGCCCCGCTCCCGACGGCGTCATACGGTCGGTCGAAGCTGACCGCAAACGAGCGATCGTCGAACCCACGAGGTCCGCTGTAGAGGTCGTAGCCGCCCCACCGGTTGTATGCCTGCCAGGTGGTCGCGCCCTCGATCAGCACGACCCGTCCAGCGGTCCTCGGCGAGCGCACGGTGATCGGGACGTAGCGCCGCGCCCCCCGCGAGGCGTCGAGTCGGAGCAGATACGCGCCCGGCTCCCAGCCGCTCGTCCCGATCGTGAGACTCGGATGCCACCGCGCCACGACCATCCGCGTCGCCCCGCTTCGGGTGGCGGGCGGCTGGACGCGACCGGGTAGGGCCCGGGACGCCCACACCCGGCGCGCCTCGCGGCCGCCGTACCAGCCGACCCTGAACGCGATGACCCGGAATTCAGGCGCCGTCGTGGACACGTACAACCGGAACGACTGCCCTGGCAACACGCTCACCGCGCTGGCATATCCCTCGATCGCGTCGGGCGGACCCGGTCCGCCGATGTGCCCCCGACCTCCGCACGCCGCCGCGACCACGGCGACCGCCGCGACCAGAGCGCACCGGCGGGCGAGCGAGGGCACGCTCGCGACGCTATCGCTAACGGTTCAGCGTTGCCGAGAAGCTCGACCGTGCGTGGGTGCCGTGCGCGTCCCGGGCCACCGCGGTCAGGGTTACCGCGAGGCCCTTGCCGCCCGCGGCATGGAGCAGGCTTCGGCCCTTCGAGCCGAGCTTGAGATGAACGGCCTTGCGTGAACCCGCGCTGATCTTGAAGCTCGCGTGCGCCAGGGCGACCGCCTTCGCCCTGCCATGCTTGGCCTTGACCGTCGTCGACATCGACAGCGTCCCCCTGCACGGACTGGCGGTTCCGGCCGGGCAGGCAACGGTCACGGGGACGACACCGCTGGCACTGGCCGTCAGCTTCAGCTTGACCACGGTCACGCCGCCAAACCCGGACGTGGTCAGCGTGTGGTCCGCGCCCCGTGAGGTCCCGTCGCCGTTCGCGGCCACAATCCGGTAGTGCAGAGCGGTGTGCCGCGGCAGACCGGTCAGCGTGGCGCTCACCACCACCGGTGCCAGGCCGCCGGCGATTGTATGGCTGGGCGTGCGCTTCCCGTAACGCTTCGTGCGCCCGTACTCGACGTGCCACGTCGTGGCCCGGGCATTGGAAACGATCACGCCGGCCACGGTCGCGCGGGTGGCGCTGACGTGCGAGGCGGCGCCGGTGATCGTGCCTGGAGGGGCGAACTCGTACGCCCCGGCGTCGCACCCGCGCCCCTGCGGCCGGGCCACGCCACGCTGATCCGGGGTCGTCCCGCACGGGACGGCGATTCGGTCGATCGCCGGGCTCCCGGCCAGCAGAGCGATCGTCTTCGTCGGACCACCGTTGGCCGCCAACGGGCCGAGCCTTGGGTTGGTCAGTATCCCCGGGCAGCGCTCGGCGGCCGCTACCGCGATATCGCCGCCACCGTTGGCGAGGGCTCCCTCACACCCACTGATGATCGAGGCGCTGACGCTGACCAATGGTTGCTCTGAGCCGGATGCCGCCAGGTCGGCTCCCAACCCGAGGCCCTCGGAGAATCCCGGAGTAGCTCCGTTAACACCGCTTCCGGCCGCGCCACCCGTGCCTCCGCGGGAGATGGCGTTCCCGACCATCGTGACGTGTGAGAGCGAGCCCTCCTCGGCCAAGACGCCACCGCCAAAACCACCGCCGCCACCGCCACCGCCGGTGCTCCGGCTTGGACCGTTGCCGCCCGCTCCGCCATTGCCGCCCGCACTCGTGCGATTACCGGTAACGGTGAGATCTGAGGCCGAGAACTCCGCATCAAACAGAACGCCTGCGCCCTCGCCGGCTTCGCCGCCGCCACCGCCATCGCTGTCGCCGCTGGTCCCGACGCTCCCGTTGCCAGCGTCACCGCGTCCACCGGTACCGCCGCTGCTGCCGTCGCCGCCATTCCCGCCCTTCCCGGCTTGGTTGTCGATCAGGGCGTCGTCTCTGAGCACACCGTTGGCGCTTCCGGCATTGGTCGAGCGGATCAGAACGCCGCCGCCTCCGCCGCCTTCGCCGCCCCCGCCGGCGGCCATGAAGTTGCCGCCCCCTCCGCTGCCCGTAGCCCCGCCGTTGCCGCCGTTGCCGCCCGTGGCGGTCCCGGACCCGTTGGCGCCGTCACCGCTCCGGTTGGAGGCGATCGTGCTGGCTGTCAACGTCAGCGCGGTTGCGTGGGCGCTCACGCCGCCGCCATCGCCGCCGGGACCGCCACTGCCCCCGAACGCGAACCCGCCCGGCCCACCGTTGCCAGAGCCCGCGCCTGCGCCACCGGTGCCACCATGACCACACGGCCCGCCGGCGCCGCCGCTCCCCGCGGTGTTGTGCTCGATGTCGGACCGGGCGATAGCGAGCGTGCCGCTTTCGGAGTCGATCGCCCCGCCACTGCCACCCGTCCCACCGTGACCCGCGAAGCACGCGCCGCCGTTGCCGCCGGTGCCGTTGCCCTGGCTCGCGCCACCAGTTCCACCTGCGGTGGCGCTGCCGGCGATGCCGCCGTTGCCCGCCACGTCGTCGGTGAACGTGCTGTCGCTGATGATGGTGACGCCCGCCGTACTCAGCACGCCGCCGCCATCGCCGCCGTCCCCACCGGCGCCGCCACGCGTGGTGCCGCCCGTCTCTCCATTGCCGTTCGCCGCCAACCCACCGCTGCCGCCGGTCAAGCTGTTCCCACCCAGCCCACCGTCGCCGGCACGGTTATCCGTGATCACGACGTTGGCGATGGTCAGCGCGCCGGCGCTGCGAACGCCGCCACCGCCCGCCCCTGGCAGGCCGTCGCCGGCGACGCTGTCCTGCCCGGTTCCGTCTGCGCCGTTCAGTCCCGGTCCCCCGGGGGACGCGACGGGCAGCCTGCCGCCGGTGATCGTCAGCTTCTGGAGCGTCAGCGCCGCCCCGGTGAGCACGTCGAACACTCGGTCGAGATGGCTGGCGTCGACTTTGGTCGCCGCCGGCCCGGCGCCGCGGACGGTGACAGTGCCGCCGATCACGTCGAGGTCGCCGGTGGCGTTCGCATCCTCGCCTGCCCCGGTGCGGGAAAGGACGAACCGGCCAGCGCCGAGCACGATCGTGTCGGCACCCGCGCCCGCCCTGCATTCGCCCGCGGCGCCGCCCGACGGTGTGTCGGTGGCGGCCGAGTCCAGGGCCTCGCGCAACGAGCAGTGCCCGTCATTGGCGACGGTGTCGAGCGTCGTCGTGACCGTGATCGTCTGAGCGGCCGCCGACGCGGCAACGGCGAGCACCACCGTGATCACAACGGCGATCACCCCAGCGAAAAGTCGCTCCGGTCTCATGGGCCTCACTCCCGCCGCCCACTATAGGCGAATCGGCCTCGGCCCTTGAAATCGATGCGCTCACGGACGAAGATGAACTCGAGGTGCGTCGCTGGGTCCTGCTTGGCTTGCTCGGATTCGCCGCTACGGCGCCCGCTGCGCATGCCATACCCGTGGGCAGCACCGTGCTGCTCGATCGGCCGAGCGGGTTCGGAGCGCTCCCCTTCGACGGCATCTCCTCCTCGGAGACGACTACGCACAACGTCACACCCGATGGCCGCTTCGTGGTGTTCATCTCGCAGTCCGATGCCCTGCTCGCCGGGGACGAGGACACGGCGGAGAACGTCTACCGACTCGACCTCACGACTGGGAAGCTGGTCCAGGTCGACAAGTCGGCGGCCGGCCATCAGCCCACGCCCGGATCGCAGAACGACACTGCGTCGATCAGCGCGGACGGCAACCATGTCGGGTTCCTGACCACCTCGCCGGCGCTGGCCCCCGGAGCGAGCGAGGACAATCCCCAGTTTGTGGTCAAGAACCTGACCACCGGCGCGCTGGCGCTGGCCAGCCGCTCCACCGGTCCGGCCGGCGCTCCAGCCGCGGGAGTCGAATTCGGCGCCATTTCCGGCGATGGCCGGCACGTCGTGTTCACCGCGGAATCTGCGGTACATGCCGACAATGCCACCGGCAAGACGACGACCACCGACGCCTACGAGCGCTCGCTCGACACCAACGTCACCCACATGGTGAGCGTGACCGACCCCGGCGGGACCGAAGGTGGCGGCGTCCGCGATGAGCCCGACATCGACTTCGCCGGCGACGCCGTCGCGTTCGCCACCGACGCGCCACTTACGGCGGGCGATACCGATGCCCAGGACGACGCGTACTTCCACACGGTGGGGGGGACCGAGCACACCGTTCTGGTCAGCTTCTCGGGCGGTGGGCAGACCTCGGGCGCCGACTCGGCGTCGGACGTCGCCATGTCCGGGAGCGCGGCCGGCGGGCTGTACCTGGCATGGCTCGACAACGGCCCGGTGTTCTTCGCCACGTGTACGGCGACGGCCTGTGCCAACCCCGCCACCCAGGCAGACCACGCGCGTACCGGGGGTTCCGACGACGAGGACAACGAGGTGCCGCTCTTCGCGCCCCAGGCCAGCGCGGCGAGCGTGCCCACGCGCGTCTACTGGAACAGCCGCGATCCGCTCGATCCCGCCGACACCAATGACGATTTCGACCTCTACGGCTGGGACATCGGAAATAACAACTTCAACGTCTCAATCCATCTGATGACCGGCGGCAACGCACTGGGGGGTGCGTTCGGGAGTGCGGCGACCGACAATGGATCGGTCACGGCGTTCACCTCGTCAGGGTCGAATCTCCCCGGATCAAATGGGTTGATCGACCAGGCCTACATCCGCAAGACCGGCCGAGACACGAATATCTCACAGCCGTTTGGACGCCCACCGCGGATCGACCAGGCTGGATTCTCATTCGTCAATTCGCTCCACGCGACCAGCGATGACGGGCACATCGTCGCCTTCAGTTCTGACGCGACGGCGTTTGGCAGCCCCATAGGGCCCGAAGGTCCCTTCGCGCAGATCGTCGTGCGCAACGTGTCCACCGGACAGACGCGGCTCATCAGCGCCACGCGGAGCGGCGCCGCGGGCCGTGGCGATTCCTTCTCCGCGAGCGTCGACGCCGCCGGCGACCGAGTGGCCTTCGAGAGCGACGCGCCGAACCTGGCGCTCGGCGACGCCAACGGCACCGATGACGTGTTCGTGCGCAATCTCCTCACCGGCGCACTACGCTGGTCGACCGCACCGACGGTGGCGGCACCCCCAACGATGGCGCCTTCGCGCCCCAGATCTCGGCCGACGGCACCAGGGTCGTGTTCGCCAGCGACAGTCGCGACCTCCCCGGAGCGCCGCCCGACGGCGAGACACACGTCTATGAGGTCAACCTGGCCAACGGCGATCAAACGCTGATCGACCGCACGAACGCCGGCGCGGTCGGCAACAGCTCTGCGGTCCTCTCCGACCTCGACGGCGACGGCAAGCGCGTGGCTTTCATCAGCAAAGCCTCGAATCTCGGCGGGGCGCACGCAGGTCTCGCTCTACGTCCGCGACCTGACCAACCCCGCGCACCCGACCACGACATGGGTATCGGTGCCACAGGACGGCATGCCGGCCCATGACGCTGTCGAGGACGTGTCGATCGACCGGAACGGCGGACGGGTCGCCTGGACGGAGAGCAATCCCGGATTCGGGTTCGGGATGACGGCCAATCGCGACCAGGTGTTCGTTCGCGACCTTGCCCGGCACACGACGACGCTGGCCAGTCGCGGCGCCGGCGGCGCGGCGAACGACGGCGCGTTTGGTACGTCGATCAGCGCGGACGGCACTCGCCTGCTGTTCGGCTCTGGCGCCACGAATCTGCCCGAAGCCGAACGGGGCTTCTTCAACATGTTCGTGCGCGACCTGGTTCATGGAACGACCACGTTGGCCTCGACCCGAAACGGCCGTTCCACCCCCGGGCGATTCGGCGCCGGGGGCGGCGACGCCGGGGGCGGCTCGTTGAGCGGCAACGGGGCGTGCGTCGCCTTCACCTCGAACTCCGACGACCTAGTGACCGGCGGTTACGGGTCGGACTTCGATCATGTCTTCCTCCATTCGCTGAGCGCGCCGTGCACAGCGTCGGCGGTCGACAAGGTGCCACCGATAATCAGCCAATTCCGGGTCACCCACAAACGCTTCGCGGTCGGCGGCAAGCCAACAGCCGTGAACGCCGCCACCACAAGCGGCCGCCGCGCGGCACCACGTTCACCTTCACCCTCAGCGAGCCGGCCACGACGCGGATCGCGATCACCCACAAGGTGAAGGGGCACCGCGCAGGCCGCAAGAATCCGTGCAAACCAGCCCGGCACGGACAGAAGCGCAACTGCACGCGGACCGCCCTGGTGCTCACGCTGGTCCGAACCCACACGCTCAAGGGCTCCAACCGGATCGCGTTCTCGGGGCGCTACGACCACAAGCACCTCGCCAAGGGCACCTACACCGCCACGGTCACAGCGACGGATGCGGCCCGGAATCGCTCCAAGCCGCACGCGCTAACCTTCAGCGTGGTGCGGTAGAGGGAGCGACAGCTCCTAGAAGCGAACTTGGACCTCGATGAACTCGGACGTCGTCGCGGACAGTCAGCGGGAAGCCGAGCCGTCGACGGGGGACAGCGTGTCCGCCGACGCATCGGCACAGGACAGAGCCGGCGGGCGACGCCTGCGCTGCGCTCGGGTGTGAGCGTCGTCCTCCTCGTGCTGGCCGCCGTGGCGGCGGTGGCCGGTGGCGCGACCCTGTACGCGCGCGACGAGCTGGTCAACCCGTCGGCGTTTGCCAATCGGGCCGTGACCGCCTCGCACGAGCCGGCCGTGCAGCGTGTGATCGCACGCGAGATCACGGTCCAGGTGCTCGAGCCCGCGTATCCCGATCTCATCGCCGGACGACCGCTGGTCCAATCGGCGGTCAGGCTGCTGGTGACCTCGAAGCCGTTCGGAGCCATCATCCGTCTTGCCGCCTTGCACGGCCATCGGCTGCTGTTCCAGCGGGGCGGCGGGAATGCCGTGTTCGACATGACCGATGCCGGGCTGGTGGTCACGTCCGTCCTGCGCAACCTGGCGCCCCAGCTGGCCAAGGACCTGCCCGGCCGCACCGAGGCCATCCTGCTCACCTTCAAGAAGCGAAGCTTCGCCACGCAGACGCTGCGCATCGCCGACACCATCCGGGTGCTCGGACTCATCCTGCCCGCGGCCGCGCTGGTGCTGTTCGGGCTGGGGCTGGCGATCGCTCCGGGGCGAAGGGCGGCGATCGCACGGGGCGCGCTCGCCGTCGGGGTGGCCGCCGCGCTGTTCGCACTCGCACTCGAGCTGCTCAAGCGCTACGCCGTCGCCCACGTGCAAGCTCCCCCCGAATTGAACGGCGCCGACGTGCGCGCTGCGGTGGGCGAGTTGTGGGGGGCGTTCCTGGGTGACCTCATGACCTGGGCGCTGGTCGTCAGCGGGGTGGGGTTGATCATCGCTCTGGCCGCCTCGCCGCTGCAGACGGCCTACTCCCCGGCTGCCGGCCTGGCATGGCTGCGAGGGGTCGCCCGGCGTCCCCTGTCGAAACGAGGGCGCGGCATCCGAGGTGCCGCCGTCGGCACGGCGGGGTTGGTCGTGCTGCTTGACCCCAGCCTGGCCCTGCGAGTAGTCGTGCTTGTGGGCGGCATCCTGCTGCTCTATGCGGGGGCCGGAGAGCTGTTGACGGCCACGGCCCCAGTGACGCCGCGCGCCAAGCGACAGCGCCAGCGGCGGCCGCGCCGCGTGGCCGCCGCCGGCGCAGCGGCAGCGGTCTGCGTCGCCGCGGTCCTGTTCGCCCTTGCCTTCACTGGGGCGACCTCGAAGGTGACGGCGAGCTCCATCCGCGCCTGCAACGGATACCCACAGCTCTGCGATCGCCGCCTCGACGAGGTCGTGTTCGTCGGGACGCACAACTCGATGTCCGCCGCCGACTCGCCGGGCTGGCTGATTCCCAACCAGGATCGGGACATCGCGCAGCAGCTCGACGATGGCATGCGAGTGTTCAAGATCTCCACGCACTACGGCGTGAAG
Organism: uncultured Solirubrobacterales bacterium; assembly: GCA_963737535.1. GTDB lineage: Bacteria > Actinomycetota > Thermoleophilia > Solirubrobacterales > Solirubrobacteraceae > Palsa-465. The sequence continues at coordinate 20,776 of CAVTTU010000030.1, read as the reverse complement.
ACGCCCAGCGGTCGCGTGTATACCGATATTGCCGGCGAGGGGATCCGTCTCAATCGGGTGTCCGCCAAGCTGGCGCCGTTCGCCCGCGCGGCGCTCCAGCGGTTCAGCAAGTCTCTCAATGGCGGCTCACCGCGCGGCAAGCGGGAGATCTGGCTGTGCCACACGCTCTGCGAGCTCGGGGCGACGAACATGGTCGAGTACCTGAATGTGATCAGGCGCTTCCTCGACCTCAACCCCGATCAGGTGATCGTCCTCTTCGACGAGGACTATGTCGCTGAACGCGACCTCCAAAAGGCCTTCGAGGAGGCCGGCCTGTTCGACCGACTCGCCACGCTTCAGTACGGACAGCCGCTGCCGACCCTGGGCAACCTGATCCGCTCGCACCACAACATCATCGTGTTCGCGCAGAAGCCGGTCAGCGGCCACTACGCCTGGAACGTGCCCGGGTTCAACTGGATTCAGGACACCTTGCTGGGCGCCAAGAAGCCCAATCAGTTCACCTGCAAGGTCAGCCGCGGCGACCAGCTCAGCCGCGGAGCGTCATACAACCCGCTGCTGATGATGAACAACTGGGCCGACGTCTTTCCGCCGCGCCCCAGCCCGAACATCCCGCTCGTCCAGAAGGCGTTCATCCTGAAGCGCGCCCAGGAGTGCATCGAGCAGCGCGGGCGAATCCCCAACCTGATCCTCACCGACTATTACGACCGAGGACAGGTTGCGGCGGCGGGGATGAGCTCAACGGCGTCGCCAACGTGAAGCCGGCGGCCGTCAAGCCGGTCTCGTCCGGGCTATCCGGCCGTCAGGCTCTGGTCTCAACATTCGCCCGCTCCACACGGATTCCGAAGGCGACGGCGACCGTCAACGAGGCGGCGATGATCCCCTCGGCCCAGAAAAACGCGGCGTAGTCCATCAGCGAGCCGATCGGAGGCGATCCGGGGACGGCGTTACGCACGGCGACCAGCGCGAACATCGTCGCCGCCATCCAGCCGAACGCCGGCCACACCGTCCCCTTTCGAAGGCTGACCAGGGTCCACGCGCCGCCGAGGACCGACAGCGACAGCGCCCACATCGCAAACATTACGAACCAGACCAGGATCAGCGTGCCGCGGGTGCGGCTGATGCGAATCTGGAAGGCCACGACGTGCCCTTCGGTGACGCTGGCCGGCGCTTTGGTGACGAAGTACGGATCGATATCTCGTAGCTGGACGAGCAACGGCAGCGGCTGGTCTCCCGCGAGGGCGACGAAGCCGATCGCCCCCTCGTAGCTGTCGAACGGATAATCCGTGAACGTGCCGCTGTTCTCCAGGCTGGCGTGAACGGTCTGCACCGCGATCGGTTTCCTGGCCGGGAAGGTGAGGACGGGAGGGTCCGAGGTGCCCAGCTTGACGACGAAGCTCTTGGTCGGCGTGTCGTCCGCGGGTCGCACCAGGTTGCCCTCCGGCGTCGGGAGCACGCTGAGCACGAGGTCGTCGTTGGCGGGATCGACCTGCTTCACGGTGACGGCCAGCACGATCTTGTTCGCCGCGCTCTTGTCTCCGGCCACGTACTTCCGGTGAACCGAATGCCGCTGATCGATGTAGAGCAGGACGCTGGCGGCCACGACGACGACCGCCACCGCGAGCACGCCGATCATCCGCCATCGGCGGCGGAGAAAGGCCCGAAAGCGTCGAGGTATGGCCTGCAGGCGCCCGCTGCGAGCAGGTGGCACCCGGCAAGCCTAACCACTAGAACTGATCGGCCGTGGCGATGGCCTCCGAGAACACGATCTCCGGTTCGCCCTGCGCCCCCGAGACCTCCATCACGCGGAACCTTGCCGTATCGCCCCGCACGCATGGTCATGAGCACACTCACGACGCCCTCCTCGTTGGTCGACCAAGGTTGTGCCTTGCGACCCTCTCAGGGCACCCGGGCGCGCGTCAACCCGCCGACAGTCATGGCTCCACGTCCGCGCGGCTCGCCATAGTCTCCGGTCATGTCGAGTCACCGTGGCAGGACTCTCGCGGTGCTGGCAGCGCTGATCGCGCTCGCCGCCGGCGTCGTGCTCGCCATCCGACTCGGGTCGTCCGGGAAGGCCCGTCCCGACCAGGCCGGAGCTGCCGAATCGGTGCCGGCCCAGCGGTCGCACAGCCATCAGGCGCCGCCGCGACCCAAGCACCGCGCTCCGACAGCGCCCGGGCCCATCAATACGAGATTTGCCGGTCTGACCACCTTCCGCGGCAACGCGACACGCGACTATTACGGCTCCGGTCCCCTTCCGCGGCACCCGGTGGTCCGCTGGCGCTACCCGGCCTCGGGCGGACTGTGCTCCCGATCGAGCGACCTGTTCGGAACCGAGACGTGGTGCGGCACGGGGTGGACCGGCCAGCCGAACGTGATCGTGCACCGGAACGGGAACATCGAGATCCGCGAGGGCGCCTATGACGACGACTACCACTTCTGGAATGGCGTGACCGGCCGGCCACTGCGGCCCGACCTTCACACCGGCGACCTGGCGAAGGGCTCGGCCACGTCGGACTCCGACGGCTACCCGCTGTACTACGGCGGGTCACGCGACAACCAACTCCGGGTCATCGCCATGGACCGTGCCAGACCCACCGTCCTGTGGTCGGTGGACGCCCACAGCGTCCCGCACCTGATCTGGAACGACGACTGGGATGCCGCCCCGCTGCAGATCGGCGACTACCTGCTCGAGGGCGGCGAGAACTCGTGGTTCTACGTGATCCGGCTGCACCGCCACTACAACGCCAAGGGCCTGGTCGAGGTCAACCCGAAGATCGTCATGCTGGTTCCCGGCTGGGACGCCAAGCTGGGCGAGGAGGTCCACGACGAGGACATCTCGATCGAGGACTCCGTGGCCTTCTTCAAGGGCGTGGTGTATTTCTCCAACGGCGGTGGGCTGGTCCAGGGCTGGGACATCTCGAACATCCTCCGCGGCGGGCACCGGTACCGCCGGGTGTTCCGCTTCTGGGACGGTGACGACACCGACGCGACCATCGTCATCGACCCCCACGGCTACCTGTACGTGTCCAGACATGTCGAGGAGAACGTGCCGCGGCCCGAGTCGCTGCCTCGTGATCACCAGCTCGGGGGCCTGATGAAGCTCAACCCGCACAACCGCAGACATCCCGTCGTGTGGAGCGTCCCGATCGGTAATTTCGCGCCCGACGGTGGCTCGCTCTCCACGCCGGCGCTCTACAAAGGGGTGGTCTATGACGCCGGCACCGACGGCGAGGTGATTGCCGTCGATCAGCGAACCGGCAGGACGTTCTGGCATCTCCACCTGCCTCCGCCCACTATCGGCTCCCCGGTCACCATCGACGACCAGATGGTCCTTGGCGACTGCGAGGGCGGACTGCACGACTACGACATCTCCAACCCCCGGGCGCGGCCGAAGCTACTCTGGACCGTGCACCTCGATGGATGCATCGAGTCGACGCCGGCTGTATGGCACGGGATGCTCTGGGTCGGCGCGCGAGGGGGTCAGTTCTACGGCATCGGCGACCGCGGACCCCACTCGATCAAACCGTAGCTAGGGCACTAGGGCACGTACCGGGCCACGTACAGCGCCTTGCCCGCCGAGCCCGCTGGGACCACGCTACGCCCCATGTCAGCGAGCGCATTGATCGCCACGTCGCGTGGCTTGGCGATCTTGATCAGGCCGCCGCGGGCGAAGTTCGTGTTGGGCGTTCCGTTCGCGCGCAGCTGGATGAGCCGTGCGCCCACGCCGACCGTCAGCACCCCGGCGGCGGTGGAGGACGCTCCGCAAGTCGTGATGTTCGAGCTTCCTGCACCCGGGGTGACCGCGCGGCCGTCGTGCGCCTTGCCGAATGATCGGTCCAGCCTGCCACGGCGGGTCAACCGGGCGGTCAGGAGCAGGTTGCCGCCGCCGAGTGTGCCGTCGCCCGTCACCGATACCGCGCCGCGCGCGTTGACCGTGGTGGCACACGGAAACCACTGCCTGCGTTCGCCGGGAATGGCCTTGAAGGCGACCTGGACGTGGCCACCGGTTCGAAGCCCTTCGCGAGCCGGCCCCTCGAATTCAGCTTGAACACGCCTGCGGTTCCGTGTCCATCGCCCCCGATGTAATCGAGGTGGCCGGTGCCGATCACCCCGCCGTCGGGCGTTGCGACGAGGCCGTAGGCGCCGGCACTGGCGGCCAATCTGGGATTCCAGAACATCGCCTGCGCGATCCCTTTGCGACCGTAGCCGCGGTCCAGAATCCCGTTGCGGGTGAACCGCGCAACGACCATCGGCCGGCCATTGCTGTTGGCGTTTGACGCCCCGACGAGGATCTTGCCGTCCCGCTGGAGGGCGATCGACTGGGCGAACCCGCCCACCGACACCACGGCCCGGCCACTGTGGTTGGCTCCAAAGCTGCGGTCGAGCCGTCCGTTGCGCGTCAGGCGCAGCAGGAGGATCGAGCCCTCGCCGTAGCCGCCGGCGACGAGCAGCTTGCCCGTCGATCGCTGCTGCACGACTGCCCTGGCGACGAACGGCCCATTGGCGACCGGAAGTGAGGTGGTGAAGATCCCCCGCGACCCGAAGCCGCGGTCCAGGCGCCCGCCCCGCTGATACCGCACGACGAGGACCTGCCCATTGGCCTTGGGCGCGACCGCCTGGCCGGCGACCACGATCTTGCCGCCGGCGACGACGGCGACCGCGAAGCCAAGCGACACGCGACCGGGGAGCAACGTGGTCACCCACCCGCGCCCACCACCGAAGCTCCGGTCCGGGTGGGTACGATCACCGGCCTTGGCGGCCGCCGAGGCCGCGGCGAGAGCAACAACGAGGCCAACCGCGGCAATCCGGGGCAGCCGGCGAGCGAACGGCACGAAGCGATGCTGGCGGTGCATCCGCGACAGCGTACCCAGGCAGAGCTTCGAAAAGAAAGCCTCCCGCCGGGACCGGGAAGGGGCGGAGGCTTCTTATCTGCTACCCAGACGACCTCAGACGTAGTCAACATTTCGGCGCGACCGCACCAAGGGGCGCGACCCCTGGCCTCCGCGCCAGTCAGAATCCGGCCGGGCAAAGAGAGGAGCGACGATGGCGACGGTGGAAACGGTCGGCGGGCGGATTGATGCTGGTGAGCTCGGTCTGACCCTGATTCACGAGCATTTCTTCTCCAGCGACGAGGCCGTCTCGACCCAGTGGCCCCACGTCCGCGACCGCGACCACGAGTACCGGCTCGCGCTCGAGTCGGCGGAAGCCGTCATCGGTCACGGCGTGAGGACGGTGGTCGATCCGACGGCCATGCTGCTCGGGCGCGACATCTCGGCTCTCGAGCGGCTGGCCGGCGACACCCGCCTCCAGATCGTGGCCTGCACGGGGATCTACACCTACGACCAGTTGCCACCGTTTCTGCTCAATCGCGACGCGGACTTCATCGCGGGTCTGTTCGTCCATGACATCGAACGGGGAATCCAGGGCACCGACATCAAGGCGGCGTTCATCAAGTGCGCGGCCGACGAGCCCGGGGTCAACGAGCGGGTCGAGAAGATTCACCGGGCCGCGGCACGGGCCAGCGTGCAGACCGGCCGGCCGATCATGGCTCATTCGCGCCCCGCATCGGCGACCGGCCAGCGCCAGATCGAGATCCTGCTTGAGGAGGGCGTGGCGCCGGAAAAGATCCAGATCGCCCACACCGGTGACAGCGACGACCTCGACTACATCGAGGGGCTGCTCGATCGAGGCGTGTACATCGGGATGGACCGCTACGGACTCGACCTCTACTTGCCCACCGATCGCCGCAACGCGACGATGGCCGAGCTGCTGAAGCGGGGCTACGCCGAGCGGATCTTCCTCTCCCAGGACTTCGACATCCCCATCGCCAACGGCCTCGACTGGTTCCCGCCCGAGACGATCGAGCAGCTGGAGGCAGCCGGCGCCGCTCCGCACTGGAGCATGACGTTCCTGTTCGAACAGGTGATCCCGACGCTCCAAGCCGCGGGGATGACACAGGACCAGCTCGACACGATCCTGGTGCACAACCCCGCTCGGTGGCTCGGCGTCTAGCTAGCTCAGCTTGGCTCAACTGGTGACGGCGGCTATGGCGCTGACCGCAACGAGGACGATGGCGATGCCAAGCCACTGGCGCGCGCGGAGCCGCTCGCCGAGGAGGACGACCCCGGAGAGGGCTCCGAACAGCGCGAATTGCGCGGCGAGGACGCTGGCGACGGCGACGGGCCCGAGGTGGACGGCGAGATAGAAGGAGAGCGTTGCGCCGGCGTCGGCGAGTCCCCAGGCGGCGATCCGCCACGGCTCGCGGCGTAACGCCACTCCCACAGCCGCACCCCGACGGGTGCCGAGGGCAAGTGCCAGCGCGAACAGCAGCGTCAACATCCGGACGAACAGGAATCCCCACCAGACGCCGAGCTCGCGGGAGACGGGGGCACCGAGCGCGAGTACGACACCCCAGATCAGAGCCGCGAGCGAGACGAAAGCCACGCCGCGCATGTGAGCGCGCCCCTGGTCCCCGCCGGCCATGCCGACGAGGACGACCCCGATGACCGCAAAGGCGAGTGACACCGCGAGCGCGAGGCTCAGTCGCTCGCCGAAGATGACCGCGATGACGGCGGCTGCGGCTCCCTCGCAGGAGAGGATCGGGGTGACAACGGAGACCGGACAGGTCTGGAACGCGGTGAAAGCCGTGAGGTACGCCGCCACTGTGACCGCCGCGGCGGCGATCGCGAGGCCGATGCCGCGGGAGGTCAGATGTGGCGCACCGGTCGCCGCCACGATGGGAAGGCTCGCGACTGTGCCAATCGCGAGGGATCCGACCAATACCGGAAGCTCGCCGACGCGTCGCACGGCGACGGCCAGCGGCACGTCGGGAAGTCCCCAGAGAAGCGCGGCGAGGAGGCCTAGAACGATCGTCATCGCGAGGAGGGCGTGGCGGAGCCAACCCTACGCGAACGGGTCCAGGGGGCGCGGCGGGGTGACGAGTAGAATCGCGATGGCGCTAGTTGCTCATGCGGTCGTCTAACCCGTCATGACGAGCGTCATCACACGAGCAACGCATGACCGGGGAGAGCCAATGTCTAAACGCGCCATCACCCGCTGTGCTCCAGCACGCCTGGTGTTCACGGCGGTGGCGGTGGCAGGCGCTGGGTTCGCGCTTGCGGCGTCCACGGCCAGTGCAATTGATCCGCTGACGCCGACCGGCAGGCCGGTCCCGCCGAACGTTCTCCGCACGATCACGCGTGTCGAGAGCAAGGCTCGCTACAAGCACTCCACGTGGGGCCTCTTCGCGGCCGACGCGAAGACGGGTCGAGCGCTGGTTTCACAGAACCCCGACAAGCTGTTCACGCCCGGCTCGACCCTCAAGCTCTACACGGCGGCGGCCGTGCTGCATGACTACGGCCCCGGTCACCGATTCAAGACGCCCGTGTTCCGCACCGGAAGCGTTCGCCGCGGCGTGCTACGCGGCAATCTGGTGCTCGTGGCATCGGGCGACTTCAGCTTCGGCCTGCGCGACCGCCCGCACGGGATTCAGGCGTATAACAGCGCCCCCCAGCTCGATCACAGTGACGCGAACGGCGGACCCGGCCCGACGTTGGTGCCGCATTCCAATCCGCTGGCCGGTGTCGAGCAGCTCGCGCGTCAGGTGCGCGCGGCCGGGATCCGCGGGGTGAGCGGCAACGTGGTCATCGACGACCGGCTTTTCAACAAGTATTCCGGCTGGCCCGACGGCGTGATGTCGCCGATCGGGATCAACGAGAACTTCATCGACATCACCGCCACGCCGACCCGCAAGGGACGGGCGGCCCGGATCTCCTACCGCCCACATACCGCGGCGTTCCACGTGCGCTCCGTCGTCAAGACGGCTGCCCGGGGATCAGCGCCCTCGTGGCAGGCTACGCAAACGGCCCCACACGAGGTGACCGTGAGCGGCACCGTGCCGGCCGGCGGCGGCCGGGTGCTGCAGGTGTTCTTTGTCCCCAACCCGGCTGCCTTCGCCCGCACCGCTTTCATCGAGGCGCTCCGCCGCGCCGGCGTGAGTGTTGCCGCTCGGTCGGTCGGGCCCGACCCGCGCAACCTGCTGCCGCGCAGCCGCCGCTACCCGTTGAGCCACCGGGTGGCGCTGCGGGTGTCTGCCCCGCTCTCGCAAGTCGTAAAGGTGGTCCTCAAGGTCAGCGCCAACCGGGGCGCCGACCTGTTCGCGTGCCTGGTCGCGGTCAAGCATGGCCAGCGCAGCTGCCCGGCCGGCCTGGGCTACATCGAGCGAAACGCCGCCAGCCTGGGGTCGCCACGAAACCTTACGTTCGCCTTCGACGGCGCCGGTTCCGATGACCGCGATCGCATCAACCCAGTGGCGATGACGACATTCCTGCGCCGGGTCCTGCGCCAGCCCTATGGGCGCGCGTTCCGCGCCGCGCTGCCGGTGGTCGGCGTCAACGGGACGCTCGCCACCCTCGGCAAGGGCACGCCATCGGTCGGGAGGATCGACGCCAAGCCCGGCAATCGCGTTGCCTTCGGGAGCCCGACCCTCGGGATCGCCGGGGCGTCAAACCTCGTCGGCTACATCCGAGCAAAGAGCGGACGTACGCTGGTCTTCGCCAACCTGATCAACAACATCCCACTGACCGCTGCGTTATCTGAGGTGTTCTCGATCTTCGACGATCAGCAGCTGATCAATGGCGCGTTCCAGCAGGCGTTCTGAGGACGGCAGTGCGCTCGAGCTAGTCGACTCGGCGCGGTCCGACGATCGGCCTGAATCGCCAGCGCGCCCGGCAGGATTTGAACCTGCGACCTTTCGCTCCGGAGACGACACGCCGGAGGCGGTGACGGCCGCCGAGAACGGCCGCGATGTCATACTGGTGCGCCCGTTCACCGAAGCCGACGACGTCGCGGGCTCTCACGCCGCCAACGGCATCCTCACCTCCGAGGGCGGCAAGGTCTCGCAGGCGCGCTCGTGGCACGCGGGATGGGCCGCCCCGCGTCACCGGCGCCGCCGACCTGGGAATCGACCCTCGAGGCTCGCGAGGTGCACGTCGATGGCCGCGTTCTACGCGAGGGCGACCTGATCGCGATCGACGGCACGACCGGCGCCACACACTCGATGACGTCCCGCTCGTCATGCCGGACGCCGATCCCCGCTTCGACACCGTGCTCGGCTGGTGCGACGAGCTGCGCACGCTCGGCGTGCGCGCCAACGCCGCCACCCCGAGGACGCGCCGAAGATGCAGCACATGATCATGGCCAGCGACGAGGCCGGGCGCCGCGCCATGCTGGATCAGCTGCTCCCGCTGCAACAAGACGACTTCGAGGTCATGTTCGGTGCCATGGAGGGCCTGCCGGTCACGATCCGGCTGCTCGGCCCGCCGCTGCACGAGTTCATGCCCGACCGCTTCGAGCTCGTCGAGCGCAGCACGGAGGCGCGGCTGAGGGACGCCCCCGAGCTGGGCGAGCTCGAGCACACGCTCGAGCGCTTGCGCGCGATCGAGGAGGCCAACCCGATGCTCGGCACCCGCGGAGTCCGGCTGGGACTCGTGCACCCGGAGATGTACGAGATGCAGGCGCGGGCGATCTTCCGCGCGGCGCGCGCGGTCCGCGAGCGCAGAGGCCGTGCGCCGCGCGTCGAGATCATGATCCCGCCCGTGGCCTACGCCCCTGAGTTCGAGCTGGCGCGCAACCGCGTGCTGCGTGTCGGGTCGAGGAGGGCTTTGCGATCGGTCGCGACTTCGGCATCGGCACGATGATCGAGCTCCCGCGCGCGTGCTTCGCGGCGGGAGACATACGAGGGCCACTGTGTGGTCATCGCACCCGTGCTCGTATCACCGCAGGCTCGCGGCCAGGTCTGGCTGCGATCGGCGGATCCCACCGAGCAGCCGCGCATCATCACGAACAGCTTGTCCGAGCCCGACGATCTGCGTTCGCTTGTCGACGGCATGCAGCTTGCGCGAGAGATCGCGACTCAGGCCCCCATGCGCGAGATCATCCTCTCAGAGCTCAAGCCCGGACCCGACCACCGCGGCCGCACCGGTCTCGAAGCCGACCTGCGCCGGCGCCTCATGCTGATTTATCACCCCGTCGGCACGTGCCGGATGAGCGACGCGGGTGATGATGCGGTGGTCGACTCCAGCCTTCGCGTCCACGGACTCAATAACCTGCGCGTGGTGGACGCGTCGGTCATGCCGATCATCCCCGGCGGCAACACCAACGCCCCGACCATCATGATCGCCGAGCGCACGGCGGACCTGATCCGTGGACGCGTGCCCGAATCCGCGACAGCGCCGCAGGCCGGTAGAGCGGCCACGAGTTGGCCTACGCCCGGGCGAGAGCGGTGATCCGCGTAGAGTGACTAACACCTTCGCGGTTCGAGTGGTTAGCGAGAATGGGCTTATGAGTGAGAAGAGCGACAGGACCGTAAACGGTGGCGAGCATTGGATGGCGTTCGAGGGCGGCGCCGACGGCTCAGCCAGCGGTGGTCCTTACACGAGCCGTTTCGTCGGCATCGGCGCCTCGGTTCCCGAGCGGCGGCTGAGTAGCGATGAGCTGATGGCGAGCACAAAGCACCGAACCGGCATTGATCTCGAGCGGCTGACGGGCGTCCGCGAGCGCCGTATCGCTGGCGAGGGCGAGGACTCCTACACGCTCGCGCTCGGCGCGGCGCGCGACGCCCTGGCGTACGCGGATTGTGCTGCGGAGAAGCTCGACGTGCTGATCGTGTCGAGCATCAGCCGCTATGTCGGCGGCCTTCGGATGCAACTCGATCCGCCGGTGAGCGTGTCGCTCAAGGAAGCGCTCGGCGCCCGGCGCGCGATGAGCTTCGACCTCTCGAACGCCTGCGCGGGGATGATGACCGGCGTATTCATTCTCAACGACCTGATCCGGCAGGGCCGGATCCGGCGCGGGATGGTCGTCAGCGGCGAGTACATCTCACCGCTGGGTCGCAATGCCGCGCTTGAGATCCGCACGATGATGGACGATCAGCTTGCCTCGCTGACGCTCGGCGACGCCGGCGCTGCGGCGATCCTCGAGCGGGCGCCCGAGGGCGCTCCCGGCATCGAGGTGGCTGGTTTCACGACGTTGGCCGAGCATAGCCGCCTGTGCCTGGCGTTCCCGGCGAAGATCGGGCGCGGGGAGTCTATGTACAGCGATGCCAGGGCGCTCCAGGAGGTCGGGATCGAGGACACGGTGCCGATGCTGCGTGAGGCGCTCGATCAGGCCGGGCTCGAGTTCGACGAGATCGACTATTTCATCCCGCATCAGACGTCGGCGCGGGCAATCAAGAAGGGCGTGAAGGAGTTCTCCGAGAGCCTGGGTGCCGCGCCGAAGCACGTGGTCGTGACCGTCGACGAGTTCGGCAACACCTCGTCGACGACGCATTTCGTCGCCTTATGGAAGTACCTGAGGGAGGGTCGCTTCGCGAAGGAAGACAGAGTCATGCTGCTCGTCTATTGCTTCGGGCCTCGAGGTGGGAATCGTGATCTTCAAGGTCGATCAGCTGGTGGGGCGCTATGGGCACGATCATTGAGGCGAGCGCGACCGCGACCGCGGGCGCGCACCGACGATCGATGACCCCGGGCGCGCTGGAGCTCGCCGACGCCGCCGCCCGCTCGTGCCTGGAGCGCGCGGACCGGACCGCCGAGGAGCTGGGCCTGCTGATCAACGCGGGCGTTTTCCACGACAGGATCCTCAGCGAGCCGGCGTTCGCGTCTTTGATCCAGGAGGACATCGGCGCGAACCTGGGCCACCCGCCCGGGGCGGGTCGAGGAACGTTTTCGTTCGACGTCTACAACGGGGCCTGTGGCCTGCTGACGGGCATTCACCTGATTCGACGGCATGCTTGCATCGGGGACGGCCGAGCTCGGGATGGTGGTCGCGAGCGACATGGACCCGGAACCCGGCGTCTCTGAAGGATTCACCTTTCCGGGGTCGGCGGGGCGGTCCTGTTGAGCGCGGACGACTCCCGCGCCGGCTTCACGGCTTTCCAGTTCGCCACGTTCCCCGAGTTCGCCGAGCTGTTTCAGAGCTACGTGGACTGGCAGGATGACCCCCGGCGTGGGCTCGCCGGTCACGGCCGGAACATCCTCACCGTCGAGATCGCCGAGTCCTACGCCGCCCGGGCGCTCGAGTGCGCAGAGTCGACGGTCCGCGAACTGGCGGGCGCGGAGGCGCTCGACCTCGGCGAGGTCGACCTCCTCGTCGCGACAGCATCGGTCCCCGGGTTCGCCGACGGATTGGCCACGCGCCTCGGGGTGCCCGCCGAACGGGTCGCGTTGCCTCCAGATGGCCTCGCCGGCACGCACACAGCCGCCCCGGCGGTGGCGCTCGAGTCGGTGCGACTCGCGCCGGCGAGCACGGCACTGTTCGTGTCCGCGGGCGCGGGCATCACAGTCGCAGCTGCGCTTTACCGGGCATGATCGAAACGTGAGCCGGAAGCGCGCTCGAGGCGTGGAGGTTGCTGGGTTGCAAGCGTTGCTCGCGCCCGTGGAGCGCGGCGAGCCCCGCATCGCTCCGGCCCGCGTGCACCAGCTACGCCCGCTTGCGAGGATCGTGGCCGAGATCGCGGGGCGAGTCACCGGCACCGGCCCCCCAAGCATATTCACGACCCTCGGCCAACACCCGCGCCTGTTCCGCGCCTGGCTGCGCTACTCGGCGCAACTGATGCCGTTCGGTCAGCTGCCGAGGTGCGACACCGAGCTGGTGATCCTCCGGGTCGCGTGGGAGTGTCGCTCAGCGTACGAGTGGCACCAGCACGTACCGATCGCGCTACGCGTCGGGCTAACGCCGGACCAGGTCGCGGGCGTGGCCAGCCGGACTCCGCGGACGTCTTTACGGGCCGTCAGCTTACGCTGCTGGCCGCCAGCGACGAGCTCCTCGCCCAGCGCATGCTCTCGGACACGACCTGGAGCGCCGTCCAGGCGACGCTTGGCAACCGCCAGGCGATCGAATTATGCCTGCTGATCGGAAACTACCAGGGCCTAGCGTCAACGATCGGCGGACTCGGAATCCAAATCGAACGCGACCGCGGCCGGCAAAGATGATCCAGGCAGCGGTGCGGCGGGAAATATGACCCAAGGCGACCCGAGGACCGCGATGCCCGCGAACGACCAGCAGACGGCGCTCGACGCCACGTTCCTGGAGCTCGAGCAGGCCGATGACAGCGCCGTGATGCACATCGGCGGAGCGCTTTTGTTCGAGCCGCTTCCCGGCGGTAGGACGCCGGGGATCGGGACGGTGCGCGAGCACCTCGAACAGCGCCTGGACCTGTTGCCGCGCTACCGGCAGAAGCTCAGCGCGCCTCGCACCGGCGGGCTTTCCTGGCCCTCGTGGGAGCGCGATGAGCGCTTTGAGATCGAAGCACACGTCCGTCACGCGACGCTCCCGTCGCCAGGTGGTGAGCGCGAGTTCCTGGACTGGATCTCGGACTTCTACTCGCACCGCCTGGACCGCAGCCGTCCGCTTTGGGAGATGGTGCTGCTCGACGGTCTTGCCGACGGCCGCTGGGCGTTGGTGTGTAAGACCCACCATTGCCTGGTCGACGGCGCCGGCTCGGTCGACGCCGTCGACCTGCTGCTCGACGCGGAGCCCGCGCCGGCGCGCACGCGTTGATGCATCCGCGGGAGGGTTTGGAGCGCTCGCGCGCGGTGATCGATTTGCTCGTCCGTGACGAGCTGATTGCGGCGCCGCGCTCGAGCCTGAACGTGCCGATCGGCGGGACACGACGGATTGCGGCCGTTCACGTCGAGCACGAGGAGTTGCAGAAGGTCCGTTCGGCACTTGGCGGCAAGATCAACGATGTCGTGTTGTGTGCGGCGACCGGCGCGCTGCGCGAGATGCTGCTCGCTCGCGGCGAGGAGCCGCCGCACCAGGGCCTTCGTGCAATGGTGCCTGTGAACGTCCGCATCGTGGGAGACGACGGCGAGCTCGGCAACAAGGTCTCCTCGCTGTTCGTCGACCTGCCGGCGGCCGAGGCCGACGCGCTGCGGCGCAGGAGCGCAAGGCCGGAGGGCAGGCGCTCGCGGCCAGCGCGCTGACCGGGCTGACCGAACTTGCACCGCCGGTGCTCCACGCCGGCCTTGCGCGCATGCTGTTTGCGAAGCGACTGTTCAACGTCACGATCACCAACGTCCCCGCCTCGCCGCGTCGCCTGTACGCGTTCGGCTCAACGATGGTCGACGTCGTGCCGATCGTCCCGCTCGCGTCCGAGCACGCGCTCGGGATCCCCGTCGTCTCGTACGCCGGCGGGATGACGTTCGGCGTATGCGCCGATCGCGGCACCGTGCCCGACCTCGATGTACTCAAAGACGGCGTCGTCACCTCTCTGCACGAGCTAGCCGCGCTGGCGCACGCGACATCGGCGGCGCGTTAGGCGTCGCGGGGGCCCTTAGGTCAGCCGCCCTCGACACGCCGCCTGAGCTCGTCGGGGCGTCCGTTGACGAGGATCGCTCGCGTCGCCGCCTCCACCGGCCCTCGAATGACCAGTCCCAGCATCCGGCCGGGATCGGCGTTGAGCCTGTAGCTCGCGCGCGTGCGGCCGCTGCCGAGATCATCGAGCTCCCAGACACCCTCGACCGACTTCATGTCGCCTTTCTCCTGCGTCCACGAAAGACGCGTCGGCCCCTCGTAGCGGATCCGGACGCGCGACTTTACACGCCTGACCTTGATGTCATTCTCGGTCTCGACCAGCGACGGGCGACCGTCCGGGTCGCGCTCCAGCGCGGTGATTTTGTCAAGGCCGCCCTGCCACTCCGGCGCAGCCAGCAGGTCCTGGACGACCGCCCAAACTCCTTCGAGCGGCGCGTCGATCTCGGCGCTGGCGCTGCCGCCCAGATGTCCCATCACGACTCTCCAAGTTGCGTTGGAATTAGCTGCCCCGGGTGCCCGCCGCTTCGCTTGAGTAGAGAGCTCCGGCGCACAGTGCCGTCAACTGATCGATCTCGGTCGTCCCCAGTGTGCGGCCAAGCGCGAACCAGCGATCCGCGAATTCCTCGACCATCGCGGTCAGCGCGATCGCCGTGATTTCCAGGTCGAGTCTCCATTGACGTGTCTGAGCTCGCGGTCGCGTGCAAGTAGGCGGCAGAGCTGCTCGACGATCGATTCCCGGATACGCGCGCAGCTCGTCGACCTCGGGATGGATCGCGCTTGCGTAAACCCAGGTCCGAACAACGTCCCACCACTCGCTGTAGGTGCGAAAGAAAATGGTCAGCCGGGAGCGGATCGCGTCGCGCGGAGATTGTCGCTTTGCGCCGGCGAGCGGCTCGCCCGCGGCACCGTAGATCGCGCTCGCGGCCTGCTGGGTCAGCGCCAACAGGGCGTCGCGCTTGTTGTCGAAGTACGTATAGAACGTTCCGTGGCTCGTACCCGCCAGCGCAACGATGTCAGCGACTCGGGTCGAGGCGAAGCCGAGTTTCGCGAACGACTCTCGCGCGGCTGCCAAGAGCCGTTCGCGCGTCGGTCCACTAGTGCGCTTTGTCCCCCGCCCCGTGGTTCCGCGAGTCCCGCCATTTGTGTCTCGTAGGTCGGTCGACGCCAAGGACAACGGCCGGCCGGCCCCCGAGCGGGCTGCAGTGGCCAAGCCCACGAGCGCCAAGCCACAATCGCAGAGTCCAATCCAAAACCTCATCGCTAAGCGCGTCTCCGCCGCCACCGAACACGCCCTCGACGGCCCCAACCAAAAACTGATGCGCGCTCAGAAGCCTGTCTGGGATGCCCTCAATAAGTACTACTTCCGGCTCGAGATGTCCGGTTGGGACCGACTGCCGGGGGAGACTTCGCTGCTCATCGGAAATCATTCAGGAGGGTCGCTGACGATGGACGCCTGGACGTTCGTCTTCGGATGGTGGCTGCGATTCGGGACCGAGCGCGTGCTTCATCCGATCGCGCACGATGTCCTGATGGCCGCGCCGGGACTCGGCGACTACTTCCGCCAGGTCGGCGTGATTCCAGCCTACCGCCCCGGCGTCACCGCAGCACTCGGCGCCGGGTGCGATGTGGTGATCTGGCCGGGGGGAGACGTCGACGCGATGCGCAACTGGCGCAACCGCGATCAGGCTGTCCTCGGCGGCCGCAAGGGCTTCGTACGCCAGGCGATTCGCTCAGGCGTCCCGATCGTGCCCGTGTCCAGTGTCGGCGGCCATGACACAGTCTTCGTTCTATCCGAGGGCCAATGGATCGCGAACGGCCTCGACCGCATCTCGGGGCTGAAGCAAGCTTCTGGGACCCGGCTCCCGATCGTGCTCGGGATCCCGTTCGGCCTGACGCGCCTCGAGGCCGCCGTATCGCGGGCGCCAGCCGAGTTCCTGCCTGGCTTTGCTCGAGTCCATGATCGCCGGGTGGGTGAACGTTCCGCCCATTCGGTGAACGGCGGAGCGTAGGGCACGGCCGCAACGCTGCGCGCGGCAGCGCGTACGAGCCGCGCCGGGGCTGGGATCGGCGTGAGACCGAGCCCGCGTAGAAGCTGCGGGCCGCTCAGCACGCCGTCGCCGGTGATGTTGTAGACGCCAGGTGCCCCCGCACCGACGATGCAGAGCAGGAACGCCTGCCCGACGTCCTCTTCGTGGATAAACTGGATCGGCACCGGCAGCGCGACCACCGGGAGCGGCACTCGTCCCATCAGGCCACGGAGCCGGCGGAGAATCGGCGCGAGTTTTTTGGGGACGACGTCCTTGGCCCCGACGGCATGTGGTCCGAGGGCGATCGGTGGCCGCAGGAGGTAGACCCCCAGCCCGGCGTGCCCGACGGCTCTCTTCGAGCAGCCGCTCGATCTCTGCCTTCTCCTGGGCGTAGAACAGGTGCGCGGCCGGCCGTGCCGGCCAGTCTTCGGTCATCCCAACCGGGTTATCGCGATGGAACCCATAGGCGGCGATCGACGAGGCGTACACGAATCGCAGGGCGCCCGCCGCGGCCGCCGCCCGGAATGCGTTGAGGGTGCCCTCGACGTTGATCTTGCGGATCGTCTCTCGCGACGCGGCCCCGGTGATCATGAAAGCTAGATGGACGACGACCTCGGCGCCCTGGATGCCTCCTCCAGCGCGGCGCGATCGCGGACGTCGCCCTGGCGGTAGGTCATCTTCGTCCAGCCGTGCTCGTTCGCGTCGAACGGCCGGCGGGCGATCCCGACGATCCTGGCGATCCGCTCGTCGGCCTGCAGCAACGGCATCAGGCCGAAGCCGAATGTGCCGGTCGGACCGGTAACCGCAACGGTGAGGTTGGGGGCGGACATTGGCGCTTATCCTCTCTGATGACGCACCAGCGAGATCACCTGCGTGGCGGGGCGGCCGGTTTCGTGACCGATGATGATGATGCACGTGCTTGCAAGGCATAGATCAACGACCGGAGAGTTCACATGGCGGTGCAGCACGTCGATGTCCTGATCATCGGCGCCGGGCTGTCCGGCATCGGCGCCGCCTGCCACCTGCCACGGGAGTGCCCGGACACGTCGTACGCGATCCTGGAGGCGCGGGCGCCGTCGGCGGGACCTGGGACCTCTTCCGCTATCCCGGGCATCCGCTCGGACTCGGACATGTACACCCTCGGCTACCGTTCCGGCCGTGGACCGAGGCGAAGTCGATCGCCGACGGCCCGGCGATCCTGAGCTACATCGCGCGACACCGCGAGTACGGCATCGACGCGCATGTCCGGTTCCTTCGGCGGGTCGACCGGCGCCGAGTGGTCGACAGCGACGACGCGCGGTGGACGGTCGACGCGGTGCGCATGCGCCCGATGCGCGACGGGCGTGACGTTCACGCTGCCGCGTTCCTGTTCGTCGTGCCCCGGCTACTACGACTACGACGAGGGCTACGCGCCGGAGTTCCCGGGGCGGAGGAGTTCGCCGGGCCGATCGTGCACCCGCAGCACTGGCCGGAGGACCTCGACTACGCGCGGCAAGCGGGTCGTCGTCATCGGCAGCGGCGCGACCGCGGTGACGCTGGTGCCGGCGCTGGCCGAAGGCGCCGCGCACGTGACGATGCTGCAGCGCTCGCCGACCTACGTCATCATCCTGCCCGCCAGCGACCCGATCGCCGATCGGCTACGGGCTGGCGGCTGCCGCCGACGGCTCGCACTACCCGCTCGTCCGGTGGAAGAACGTCCTGATCAGGCGATCGCGATCTTCAGCCTGAGCCGCCGCCGGCCGGAGATGGTGAAGTGCGATGCATGCGCAAGGCAGCGGTCGACGGCTGCTGCCCGACGGGTACGACGTCGACACCCACTTCGCGCCGCGCTACAAGCCGTGGGACCAGCGGATGTGCTTCGTGCCCGACGGCGACCTGTTCACCGCTATCCGCGACGGCCGTGCCGCGGTCGTCACCGACCGCATCGACACGTTCACCGATCCGGCATCCGGCTGCCTCGGGCGCCGAGCTCGACGCCGACATCGATCGTCACCGCGACGGGGCTGAACCTCTCGCCGTTCGGCGGGATCGCAGCTCGACGTCGACGGCCGGGCGGTCGACCTGTCGAAGACGCTGTCCTACAAGGGCATGATGCTCTCGGGCGTGCCCAACTTCGCGTTCACCGTCGGCTACACGAACGCCTCGTGGACCCTGAAGGCCGACCTGGTGGCGCGAGTTCGTGTGCCGCGCTGCTGGCACATGGCCGCGCACGGCTACCGCCGCGTCGTACCCGTCCGTGACCCGTCGGTCGGCGAGCAGCCGTTCATGGATTTCACCTCCGGCTACGTGCTCCGTGCGCTCAATCGATCAGTTCCAGAGACAAGGGTCGAAGGCCCCGTGGCGGGCTGTACCAGAGCTACGCGCTCGACATTATGAGCCCTAGGTTCGGCGCGATCGAGGACGGCGCGATCGAGTTCTCGACGACTGGCGGGAAGCTTCTTCGAGGCTGTGGAGCACGTCGCCGCCTAGCGCACCGGCGATGGCCGGTGCGCTCGGGGGCGGTCAGGGCTGTGTCAGCCCTTGGGCCAGAGGCCAGACGGGGAGCGCCGCCCGGCCGTAGGAGAACTCGCACAGCTCCGCCAACGCCAGATAGAACGCCAGCGCCGCAGCCAGAATCCCGGTGTAGCCACCGAGGTGGATCAGGGTGCTGTGACCTCCGTAGTTGCCGGCGCCGAGCAGCACGAACGTCACCAGGACCGTGCCCAGCGCCACGACGACGACGCGCGCTGGTGCGAAACGACGCCAGCCACAACACGGCGACCATCGGGGTGAAGGCGTAAAGCAGCAGGCCCAGCGCATGCCCTGTCTGTGCCGCCGGTACCTCTTTGAAGACACCACTGGAGGATCGCGGCAAGCGCCATCCAGAAGGCGCCGAAGCAAGAGAACAACACGCCCTGGAACGTGTTGCGTTCGGAGCTGGATCAGCCCTCCGATCAGCTGGGTGGTGCCACCGAAGATCAGGCCGACGCCGAACACCACCGGCGTCACGTCCGCGGTGATCGCCTTCGCGTTGATCAAGCTCAGCATCAGCGTCACGACGGCGAACGCCAACAACGACAGCGGCCCCGCGTTGCCCCAGCCCTGAGGAGTTGGTGCGCGCTGATCGGCGCCGAACTCGGGGTCAGGCTGGCCGACCCCACCGTTGAGGCCGGCCCTGACCGGGGCTGAACTTGGGGCGAGGATCGTTGCCATGATGGATCTCTCCTCAGAAGTGCGTCGAGAGCCTCGGCACACCGTTTCGTGGCGAGCATCGCCAAGTGGACACGCCGATCACGCCTGCCGTGAGGCAAGCCTACGAGCGGGACCTGCGACGACGTCGGCACTCATTTGTGTAATCCCCGGTTCTTCCGGAGTGGTCCGACGCAAGGTCTTTCCGTACGCTACGCGTCCACCCATTCCTCGTCGATCAGCAGACCGCGGAAGCCGGCCGCCTTGGTCGGGCTGCGAGGCGTGGAGATGGGCATGCTCGGCTCCTGACCACGGCAGTCGGCGCGGACGCTCCGCGACGTCGACATGAGATGGCGGCCGAGAGTTGGAGGCGAGAGCGTCGCTCGCCGAGGGGTCGAAGTGCGGTAGCCAACCACATCACCGTGCACCCGAACGCAAAGGCCGGCGGCGGCACTCGCAGGAGGCGGCGTGCCGAGTCACGATCGACGCTCTGGAGCAGCTATGAGCTACCGGGAGACCGAGCATCTGCGTGTGCTGATCGCGAACGAGCGCAAAGATCGTCTTGCGATGTCGCCCGGTTGTGGTCGGACTCGGTCACGAGGTGATCGCGCGGGAGATCGACGTCGAGGATGTCGGGGCCGTGACCGCCCGGGAGCGACCTGACGTCGCGCTTGTCGGTCGGCGAGAGCTCCGACCACGCGCTCGGGATGATCGGAGCAGCCCGTGCACGAGGCGAGCTGCCCCGTGATCGCGGTGCTCGACGTGCAGGACCCGGCCTTCGTCAACCAGGCGGCCAGGCGGGGGGACGACGCGTACATCAGCGGCGGCGAGGACCCGGCGAAGGGTTCCAGAGCTCGATCGACATCACGCTCCAGCGCTTCGCCGAGTACCAGAACCTCGAGGGCGCGTTCGGGCGGCGCGCGGTGACCGAGCGTGCCAAGGGCATCCTGATGAGCAGGAGACTGGATGGAGCAGCGAGCAGTGCGTTCGACATGCTGCGCGAGCACTCACGCATCGCCAACCGCAAGCTGATCGACCTCGCCGGCCGCCGTCGTCGACGGCCACCGCCTACTCCCCAAAGCAACCGCAAGCACATTCCCGGGCCTAGCGAACCCTTGCGCTCGGTGCTGGTGATCGGCCGGGGCGATGGGCTACGGGCGGCCGACTCATGACCGTGATCGAAGTCATCCTCGCCCGCCAGATCCTCGACAGCGCCGTGGTGGCGGTAGGACTAGGCCTCGCTGGGAACTGAGGTCGGAGCCGCTCCG
>CAVTTU010000029.1:0-232405 GCA_963737535.1 uncultured Solirubrobacterales bacterium | reverse complement strand
GAGGTCGACGAGCGTGCGCTCGAGTTCCGGCCGCAGCCGTGGTATGCCGAGCACGACGTCGAGCTGCTGCTCGGCCAGCGCGTGACCGGACTCGACGCCCCGCAGCGCGAGGTCCAATTGGCAGGCGGAGGCAGGGTCCCGTTCGAACAACTGCTGATCGCCACGGGCAGCGCGCCACGTCGCCTGGCGGGCACCGAGCGCTACGAAAACGTATATGAACTGCGCACCCGCGACGACGCCCGCACGCTGCGCGGGGCGCTCTGCACAAGACCAAGGTTGATCGTGATCGGCGCCGGCTTCATCGGTCAAGAGATCGCCGGAACGGCAAAGCGGCTCGGCGCGACCGTGACGATCATCGAGGCGGCGGCGACCCCCCTGGAGGCGATCCTCGGAGCGCAACTCGGCGAGTGGTTCGCTGACTTTCACCGCCAGGAGGGGATCGAGCTCGTGCTCTCCGCGCGGATCGCGCGCTTCCACGGCGCTCGGGCCGTGCACGCCGTCGAGCTCCAGCACGGGCGCCGGATCGACTGCGACCTGATCGTCGTCGGGATCGGAACCGAACCGGCGACCTCCTGGCTGCGCGACAGCGGGCTCGATCAAGGAGGCGTACGCGTCGACAGCGCGGGACGCACCCCGTTTCCCAGCATTTTCGCGGCGGGCGATGCCAGCGCCCAATTCGAACCTCGCCGCGGCGCCTATATCCGCACCGAGCACTGGGAGGCAGCAGCGCGCCAAGGCGCCAGCGCCGCGCGGGCGATGCTCGGCCTGCAGACCCCGGCTGCCCCTCCGCCCAGCTTCTGGAGCGACCAGCACGGCGTGCGCATCCAGTTCGTCGGCGACACCCACGGCGCCGATCGCCTCGAGATCGACGGGCAGCCCGCTGCCAGAGACTTCACCGCACTCTTCACACACAACGATCGGCCGGTCGCGGCGCTGCTCGTCGGACGACCACGCGCGCTCCCAGAGCTTCGCCAACTGATTCACGACGCCGCCAGTACCAACAACCATGAGAGGAACGCAGCATGA
The DNA here is from genome assembly GCA_963737535.1 of uncultured Solirubrobacterales bacterium. Classification (GTDB taxonomy): domain Bacteria; phylum Actinomycetota; class Thermoleophilia; order Solirubrobacterales; family Solirubrobacteraceae; genus Palsa-465. Next base: position 231,379 of record CAVTTU010000029.1, on the reverse strand, counting down.
AACTGATTCCACACATCGACGAGTTCGCCTGCGCCGCCCACGGCGACTGCGCGCTCGCAGCACCCGAAGTCTTCACGATCGAAGACATCGCAATCGTCACCGGCAAAGGCAGCAACGAGGCGATCCTCGAAGCCGCCCAGGCATGCCCAGCCGGAGCGATCATCGTCACCGACGAACAAACACGCGAGCAGATCTATCCGTGATCGCGACCGCGCTCACTGCCGCGAGCACCGCTGGGTGCACGCGTCTGCCACGGTAAGAAGCCCCGACCTTCATCCTTGCATCTAGCGCGGCAGATGGCCGCCTGGGTACGAAGCTGCGGGGGAGTGGTTTCCGGGGCGGCGGCTTCATCAGGCTGGGCCTGGCTGCGGTTTACGGGCTGAGTCTCACTGCCTCCCGAGGGTCGCGCCAGTGCAGTCGGGCGAGATTTCGTTACTGTCGGTGGTCGGCGGCCGCGTGTTGAGCGGCCGGGACGAACGCAGACCAAGTGGGCCGCGTGGAGAACGGAGCAGAGCTCGTCGAGCGAGGCGAGGAGCAGTGGGATTCCGCGCGGGCAGCGTGGAACTTGGCGATTGACCAGCAGCCTGCGCTGGTGGCACGGCCGGGCAACGCGGACGAGGTGGCTGCAGTCCTGCGTTATGCCCGCGAGAAGGGCTTGCGTGTCGCTGTGCAGGCCGAGGGACACAGCGCGGGCCCGCTGGCTGGGGTGGGCGAGGACACGCTCCTGCTGAAGACGGCACGCCTGACGGGGGCCGAGGTCGACGCCGAGAATCGCCGCGCCCGCGTCGCTGCTGGTGCTAAGTGGCAGGACGTCAGCGCCCTTGCCTCGCCGCAGCCTCCGGTCTATCCGGGTCCTCGGCTGAGGTCGGCGTCGTCGGCTACATGTTGGGTGGCGGACATGGCTGGCTTGCGCGCAAGCACGGCCTGGCCTGCAACAGCATGGTCGCGGCCGAAGTCGTCACAGCAGACGGACAGCTGTTGCGCGCCGACCGCGAGAACGAGCCCGACCTCTTCTGGGCGCTGCGGGGGGGCGGCGGGAACTTCGGGGTGGTGACAGCGGTTGAGTTCGAGCTCTACCCCGTGCCCGAGCTCTACGCTGGCATGTTGGCTTGGCCGTGGGAGCGCACGGCGGACGTTCTGCACGCCTGGGGCGAGTGGGTTCTCCGCTCTGCCCAATGAAATGAGCACGTGGGCGCGAATCCTTCAGGTCCCGCCGCTGCCCGACATCCCGGAGCCCGTTCGCGGGCGTCAGCTCGTGGTCGTCGAGGCCGCCTACCTGGGCGCCGAGGAATCCGGACGCGAACTCCTGCGGCCTCTGCGCGACCTGTCAGCAGAGCTCGATACCTTTGCGGCCGTTCCGCCCGCGGCGCTGGGACACCTACACATGGATCCTGAGGACCCCGTGCCCTTCGCTATGAGCGGCCAGTTGCTGGACAAGCTCCCACCGGCGGCGATCGACAGCATCGTCGAGGTAGCCGGTCCTGACTCCGGGTCGCCGCTTCTGTCGCTCGAGCTGCGCCTGCTCGGAGGCGCGCTGACCGCGTCACCGCCGGATGCGGGCGCCCTGGCCAGCCTCGACCAAGCATTCCTGACCCTCGGCGTGGGCATGGTCATGGACGCCGGCATGGCGCCGGCGATCAACGCGCATTTGGACCTGGTCTCCAACGCACTTGAGCCGTGTGACTCAGGCGTCAAGTACGCCAACTTCATCGACGTACCGATCGACACCCGCACGTGCTATCCGCCTGACACCTTCGACCGGCTCCAACGGACAAAGGCCCGCTACGACCGGCACGATCTCTTCCGGGCAAACCACCCGATCCCGTGCCCGGCGGCCGCGGGCACCGGCAAGCGTCCACATCAACCGTTTGCGTGAACCCAGCACTTCATTGCGGACGCAGATGACCTCCGGTTTGACCGATCGGCTCGACACTCTGGCGGCCGGGCTGCGATGAGCGCCCGCTCAGCCGATCAGCGGCAGCGCGCGAGCCTCGTCGAGCTCGCACAGCGCGTCCTGCATCCGGCCCGTGACGAGCTCGTAGCCCTCGTCGGGATCGCCGCAGGCGCTGCCGAGCTCCTCGCGCAGGTCGATCGGCGGGAGCACCTCGATCGAGATCTTCGCGGGCAGCGGAAGGCGTCCCGGGAGGTCGAGCACCGTGACGCCCCAGGCGGCGCGATCTGGACCGGCGCGACGTCGATCCGCAGCAGCCGGTGGAGGTGGAGCAGTCGCGCGATGTGCTCGCCCTGACCGAGGAACAGCGCCGTCTCCTGGCCACCGATCGAAACGACCGGGACGATTGGCACGCCGTGCTTCAACGCGAGCCGGACGAAGCCGGTCCGGTGGTCGAAGTCGATCTCGGCGGAGTGCCAACTGGCCCGGTAGGTCTCGTGGTCGCCGCCCGGATAGACGAGCAGCGCGGCGCCGCGCGCCAGCGCGCGCCGCATGTTCTCAGGCGAGGCCGGCACCGTCCCGTACGGCGTGAGCATGGCCCGGATGCCAGGCACCTTGAACACAAGGTCGTGCGCGAGCTGGAAGAACGCCCGCTCGGGGCCGAAGTGGTCGTAGAACGCCTGCGCGAAGATGAACGTGTCGGCGATGAGCGTGCCGCCCGAGTGGTTGCCGACGAGCAGCACCGGCCCGCACGGCGGGATGTTCTCCAGCCCGCGCACATCGGCGCGGAACCACACGTCGGCCATGACGCGCAGCGCGGGGAGCGTACGCGCGATGTACTCGGGGTCACGCAACTCGAAAGGGTCGACGGCCGGCGGTCTGCGCGCGACATGGCGCGGGTCGGCGGCGTGGACAACGTCGCCCGATATAGCGCGAAGCATCCGCGCGTCCGCCGAGACGGCACCGAGGATCCGGCGCATCCCGCTGCCACGGCGATCGCGCACGACCACCGGATGCACACGACGCTGCGCGTGCCGATCCGTTCTCTGTGGCACGAAACGCCTCCTTGATCGCCTCCGACTCTACGGCCGGAGCCAGCGCCCCACATCGGTACCGAGTACGGAGGGTTGTGCGCGTTAGTACGTGGCGGATCGCGCTCCCAGCCAGCGCGATACGAGACCCCAAAATGTGCGCGGGCACCACAGGGAACGGGCTGGGCGCCGGCCTGACCGCGCTCGGCTCGGTCGGATCGGAGACCGCTCGTCGTCGATCAATCCACCACCCTGCGCCCAACACGCAGTACGAACCTGCGTTCAGCGTGAAGCAGCTAAGCGCTCGGGGGCGCGGGTTGCGCCCGATCCTCCCTAAGAGAGGCACACATCCAACGCCAATGAGCACAGCCGTCTTGACGGCTCGCGTTTGCTGGCGGCCCTGACGGCGCGAGCAAACCCCGGTCTGCCGTGGGTCCGGTTCGCAATGTCCACAGCGACGGGCGAGTTGCCGCTAGGGTACCCCGGACGCGTCAGGTCGTGCCGACGTAGGTGATAACGCCGTGGATGAGTGAAGGAGGCAACGCGAGCATGAGTGACGATGATGTCCGCGAGCCGGATCAGCCCGAGACCAAGCGCAAGACCGACCAGGAGATCTTCGACGAGCAAATCGCGCGCGCGTCTGGGAAGTTCATCATCCAGCTCGGCGGCCTGGGCATCCTGGCAGCTCTTGTGCTATCCACGATCGCGCTGGTGGTCAGCACGCACAGGAGCAACACGACGGTCACGGTCACCGCGCCGGCGGCCGCGCCGGCCACCCAGCTCAAGGGCGATGCACTAGGCCAGCAGATCTTCGTCTCGGGCACGCCCGGCGGCGCTGAGGCCTGCGGGTCGTGCCACACAATGGCCGCCGCGGGCACGAGCGGGACGACCGGGCCGAACCTCGACAAGGAACTGACCTCCGACCCTCCCTCTGCCACGCGCGAGTCGATCGTCGATCCCAACAAGGAGATCGTCCCCGGCTACCGCGCCAACGTGATGCCGCCGAACTACGCGACGGCGCTCACCCCGCAGCAACTCGACGCGGTCGTCAACTACGTGTACCACAGCACCAACACCAGCTACAAGCGCTCTAAGACCACCCCGTAGCATCCACGCTGCCGCAATCCCGCATTGAGGCGGGCTGGAAATACCGAAAGGCGGTACGGCGCGGTCGCCGCAGTCAGGACGCGGCTCTGCTGCTTCGGGCTACTCCCAGCGGCGTCCTCGCGTCGATCCGGCCAAAGCGAGACTGCTGGTCTGAACGGAGGTGCAACTGCCCGGCCGCGGTCGTCAGGCGGCGGGCAGCCTACGCGGCCTGGTCGAGCAAAAGATTTGGGATCAGGCCGTGTCGCCGTGCTTCTGCCTGAAGCCCCGGCTTCAGCATGCGCGCTTCGATGATTAGACCGTCGACCTCGACGAGCCACGCGAGCGGCTGCTCGGCCAGCAGCTCGCGGCGGCAGAACTCCGGATCCATCGGCGCGTGCAGCCGGACAGCGTCGCGGATCCGCTTGGCCTTCGCCGCCATCGAGCTCTCGGAACGCCGACGAGGCCGGCAGGGAGGTGCGGCGTCTGGCGCGGGTCGAACAGGAAGTTGTGCTGGGCGATCGCGTAGATCGCGTCGCCGGCCCACACCCGTGCTTCGCCGCGCTCGATCGGCGACGGGCGCTTACGCGCGAGCTTTGCGATGAGGCCACGGCAGAGCGCGGGGTACTCGGGATCGAGCCGCTTTGCGCCAGATCGCGTCGGTCAGCTCGACGATCTCACACCCGTGCCCGGAGCACGGCCGGCACACGGAGATCGTGGTCTGCGGCCATTTCCAAACCTCCCGGCGATTCATCGAGTTCCGACCGCGATCATCTGTGCTCGCCCTGACGGGTTCGACTGAGCGCGGGTTTGCGGCCCTGGAAGACCCGATCGGCGCCACTCCTCGCCGAGCTAGCGACTACGCACCTGCAAGTCGGCCGCGCGCAGAAGATGAGCTGCCCTGGGTGTCACGCGGGCTGTCAGCGCTGCCGCTCGATCAACCCAGGAGCGAGCGCTCATCGCGTGAGAGCGTCGAATTCACACGCGAACTGACTAGCGGCCGCCCGGAGGACTCCTGAGAAGTGATTACAGCGTGGCTGTCTGGGCAATGTCCGCTGCCCGGTGAGCTCATGCCTCTGTTGCCGGCAGTGCGGGCGTTGCCGTACGGCGAGTTCGCCGGCTGCCGGGAGCGCGTACCGTGGCACGGTTGGCGTTGAGATGTCCGCGGCGGCGTCAATTGGGGCGCTCTACTTCGGGGTGCGGCGGGGCCTCGTGCGTGGGGCTTTGCGTCTGGGTTCCGCGCGGTAAGGCGCTTCTGAAGTCGGTCTTACCTGGGCCTTGCTTGGAGGGTTCACGCTAGGCGACATGTACTCAAGGTTTCTGTTCGGTGGGTTGAACCCCGAGCGAGTCGCCTCGAAAGGAGGTGAGAATCAATGGCCAAGAAGGACAACAGCAAGGACGTCAAGAAGGACAGCAAGAAGGATCGGCGGGATCGTTAGTTCCCGTTGTCTGGAATCTGCAGCCGCGCCGGCTATTGGACGATGCCGGCGCAGGCTGCATTCCGCTGGGGGATCGTGGTGCGGCGCATGTTGGCCGCGCGAGGCGGCGGGTCATCCGCAGCTGCATATGTACGCGGCGGCGCATCAAGCCTGATGAGTGATTCAGAGGAGCGTCTCAGCCGGACGAGTGCTGATCCTGCTCCGATCCCCTGGAGGCGGGTCGTCGGGCTGCTTCGCCCGATGCGCCGCGGGGTTGCGGCGATGGTGGGCCTGACGGTCAGCGGAGTGCTGATTGGTCTGGTCCCGCCGCTGGTGCTAGGGGCGCTGATCAATGCGCTTGTGGAACATAACGCCCAGTCCGAGGCGGCGCTGCTTGCCGGTGTCGTCGCGTCGGCGGTCTTGCTCGAGGCGAGCGCGTATGTCGCCTCTGACGGCATGTATGCGCGAAACGCGAGCCGTCTGTACCGCAACCTGCGCATGCAGATGTTCGCCGGAGCGTTGCGCGGTCGCGCCGGCACTGAGCAGAGTGCAGGGCTGCCCTCGCGCTTCATCTCCGATGCGGAGACGCTCGAGCTGATCACGCTCTCGATCCTCGATCGCGGCGCGATGCAGGTCGTTGAGTTCATCAGCGCGCTGGTCACGCTCGCGATCCTGGAACCCTGGACGATCGTCGTGGTGCTGCCCACGCTTGCAGCAACATGGCTGATTGCCAAACGCGTTCAGAAGCCCGCCGCAGCGGCCGGGCAGCAGCGTCAGGAAGAACTCGAGGCGATGACCTCCACAATCTCGCAACAGCTCGCGTCCCGAATGCAGCCCGACGCAACCGGACGATTTCGCGTCGTGGCCGAGCGGGTGATGGCAGCCGAGGTCCGGCTCGGCTGGCTGCGTGCCCTGAACCTCCAAGGGTCCGGCGGTTTCGCGAAGCTCGGACCGATCACGGCCGTCGTCGCAGCCGCATTCCTGGGACAACATCAAGCAGGCACGTTGATGGCCATCTACCTGTTGGCACAGCGCGTCTTCTGGGGGTTCGACGGACTCATTGACCTCCGACTCGACACCCAAAGCGTCCGAGGCGCTGTCGCTCGATGCTTCGAGCTGATCGACACACCCGCACAACCACTCCAAGCACCCGGGCGCAGGAACTCCGCCGCTCAGAAGCAGGCGTCTCCTCTTCAAAGCGGCCGGCCATCCTGTTCGCTGAACCTGCGGCCCGTCTAGACAACTACGGGCGGGAAGAACCGTCCGACAGCGCCGCGTCCCGCTTGCGCAATGCGCGAAGTGCAGCTGCAATCCCTCGGCGGCCCAGACTGCTCAGTCGAGCTACCACCAGCCATCTCATCGCGAGTCTGAGACAGCTCGATCCGCCCGGCGTTTCAGAAGTCGACGGCAGCGGGCAGTTCCATCGCGTGCGACCGGGCGTTGAGCCGGCGCGTCGCTCCGCCGGACCAAGCGAGGGTAGCCGTCACTACGGCCGTCCGCTTGCTCGGACTCGGCCTCCAGGCCGGCTGCGAACCTTCCCATTCGCCCGGCACCGCGACTGCCTGCGCCGAGCAGTCAGCGAACGCGACGCCGCGCTGCTGAGTTCGCGTGGGAGCAGGAGCTCGAGGCCTCGCTCGGCGGACGACCGCTTTCACGATCTGGGCGACCCCAGGTGGACGACTCCTGTGGCGACCAGGGGATCGCGCCGCTCGGCGCGCGGCGCGCGATCGGATTCGCGGAAGCTCTAGCACCGACTAAGCATTCCGTCGAAAGGCGCAAGTCCATGGGGTGACGCCTGCGTCTATGTGTCGGCTTCGAGGCTAATCGCCGAAGCGTTCGAGTCCTTCCACGAACAGATGGGTTCCGGTCCCGGCGACCTGCCGGGGCAGGATGCCATAGCGTTGGTCCTCCGCTATGGCACCGGTGGTTATCGACTCGACGTTCTCGCGCTGCATCCGCGCGCTCATCGAGGGTGCCGAACGGTATCCGGGCGTGCGCGAGTCTCACCATCGTTACTCAGCCGAACGCCGCGAGGCGATCTTCGACCTGATCGCCGGCGGTCGGTTCGAAAAGGGGCGGTGCGCAGCGAAACACATCGGAACTCGTGACCAGCGCTCCTGGGCGCAATCCTCCACGGCAACTCATGACCGGCGCAGCGTTCAACCCGCACGAGGCCGAGCAGCTCGTGACGCTGGTGCTCGGCTGATCCGGTTTAGAGATATGCCTTGCGCAGAACCTCATACGCCTATCGTGATCACACCCATCGGCGTCGTGCGATCCATCCTTCACGGTCCTCTCGCCGCCCCCTGCCAGGCTTTCGAAGGCGCACCCGAAGCAATCCTAGAAATACCCGGACTTTGCGCCAGCGCTTCATCGGGTGCTACGCGGTACGGAGCTGATCGTGGTGACGTGGCTGCACGCGGACGACCGAACCGTCCTACAGACTCATCCGATGGACGACGAGGAGGTCCCGCTCACCGACGTATTCGCGACACGCTCGCCGGACCGTCCAAACCCGATCGGGCTCCATCGCGTCATCGTCACCAACCTCACCCCGCCCACGAGCGTCCACGTGGGCGCCCTTGAAGCGGCCGTCGGGCCGCCCGGATGCGGCCGCTGACTGACGGGCCAACGGTCAGTCTGAACAAACACGCGGCCGCCTCGGCCGGCACTGCTGGTTGGTCTCGCGGCGCGATGCCCTCGCTTGACGCCGGGTCGCGCGAGGTCCGGTTCGCGACTCGCGCCGACTGCTGCAGCGCCGGGCAGATACACCAGCCTGCCAGTCGCGACGAGAATGCCGGTGCTCGTCCGAGCGGGGAGCGTCATCAGTGTCGGCGAGTGCTTCTCCATGGCCGCGACGAAGCAGGAGCGGTGTCAATCTTCCCGGGGAAGCGTCGATAGCCTGTGCAGCGTGATGTCCGGCCTACTCGACGGGCGTTGCCTGTGCGGACGCCTGACCTACCGTTGCGACGGCGAGCCCCTGGTGACGGTCATCTGCCACTGCAAGGACTGCCAGCGCCAGACAGGCTCGGCCTTCTCGATCTTCGTCGTCGTCCCGCGCGCAACGCTCCATGTCGGGGGCGACACGCTCGCCACGTATGTGACCGTGGGGGCCGATTCCGGCGAGGAACGTCAGCGCCAGTTCTGCTCGAAGTGCGGTTCGCCCGTCGTCACGCTGTTGGCCGAGCAGCCGGAGCTCGCGGTCATCAAGGCAGGAACGCTCAACGACCCCTCGTGGCTATCGCCCACCCTTGAGGTTTGGTGCGGCTCGGCTCAGCCGTGGCTTGCGCCCCTCGAGAACGGCAGGCGACTAGCCCGCGGCCTGCCGGCCTGACTGGACAGCTTCTATCAAGCACTGCGACATCAGGGTTCTGGGACCTTCCGTGCCCCATTTGCTCAGTTGCGGTGGCGCCGGACGGTCAGCTTGAGATTGCCGCTCCGCGTTTCTGTCGAGGCGGGAGCGGCCCGTTCAGGCCCTTGAGACGGGGTCGTCTTGAGCGTCGTGAGACGAGAGGTCTGAGGCTTCTGCTCGCTGCTGACGGAGGAGTCTCGAGGGGCAAGCCGTGCCTCTCGACGTACCTGCGTCGTCGAGTTATGTGCGTCGCTTTGTTCGCCCGTCCCAGCGTCGGACTGCTGGTCCTCGTCCAGAGCAAGCACGAGCTGGGCGACCGCCGAGGGCGGCCGCTAAGACACGGGATGCAGGCGTCTCCGAGGTCTACGCGGGTGGCGGGTCGCGCTCGAGCCCACGCGAGCGCGACCCGTCGCCGGCCGTTCCGCCCGGCTGGTCGTCCGTCAACCGGAAGACCGGGTGGCGCGAAGCTTCGCTCACGAAATCGTCGAGCGGCGAGCCTGGTGTGACGTCGAAGAAGCGACGGACGGCCGGCACGCGCTTGAGGTACTGCTGCAGGACAGGTACTGACTGTCGGAGGCGATCTCCTCGATGCGCAGCGTCTCGGAACGTCCGGCACGTCTGATCTCGACCTTGCCGGCAGCGCGGGCGTTGCGCACCCTGCCGACCTCGCCATACGGCGCGACAAGCCAGCGCTCACCGCCTTCGATCAGCCTAACGGGGGTTGAATAGGCGCGGCCGGTCTTGCGGCCGCGGACCGTGAGAATGTATGTGTGCCGGCCCGCCAACCCAAAGCGCGTCAGCGAACCGATTACGGCATTCATGAAGCGCTGCGATGCGCCGAGGCGGTATGTCGCGCTCTGGCGCGGGAAGTCTAGCTCCGCCATTAAGCGGCGGTTTGTCGAGCGCCACGTAGAACACTCGGGGCTCTGTCCGTCGCACGCGCTTTTCTCGACGAGCGAGGCGAGCACTCCTGCGGTTCCGCAATCTTGTCGGACACGGCGCCAGTCTGCCCGCTCCGGCGGGAAGCTGTTGGTGCGTAGTTTGTTCTGGTTGACCTCGGGATAGCACCGATGACGCTGGGGTCACGGCGCGCGAGCCTTGCAGCGTGATGAACGTTCTGGTTGCCTACGCTTCAAAGCGCGGCTCGACCGCGGAGATTGCAGAAGCGATCACCGAGACGCTACGGCAGTCCGGCCTGAGCGTGGACTGCAGCGAGGCCGGGAAGGTCAGCAGCGTTGAGCCCTACGACGCGGTTGTGCTCGGGAGCGCCGTGTACATCAAGCGTTGGCGCGCCGATGCCAAGCATTTTCTTCGCAAGCACGACATGGAGCTTTCGCAGCGATCGTTGTGGGTGTTCAGCTCGGGACCGGTCGGAGAGCCGAAAGGCGAGATCGACCCGTCCTGGCTGGAGCCGCCGAAGATAATCGAGCATGTCGTGCGCCTTGGTGCGCGGGAACACGTCGTGTTCGGCGGGCGCTTACCTGTCGATCCCCGCGGGCCGATGGAGCATGCGATGGTCAAGAACACACCGCCTGAGTACCGCGACCGGCGCGACTGGGACGAGATTCGAGCGTGGGCTGCGGGCATCGCATCGGAGTTGGGCGCCGCGGTGCCCAGCGCGTTAGTCGCCGTTCGGACACGCGATGACGTCGATGAGACAAGAGTCGTTGGTGACGTCGGCCGACGAACCGCTGTTACTCGATAGCTACCTCGGCGAGTACGACGTGGCGGAGGTTCACGCCTGCATCGTGAACGGGGACGTGAAGACGACTTGGGAGGCGATCAGAAATGCAGACTTCGCAAGCATCCCGGTGGTGCGTTCGCTGCTCGTGCTCCGCAGCCTCCCCGGGCGCCTGAGGGCGATCAACAGCGGGCAGGCGGCACCCGCTCCCCCTCCGTTCAGCCTTGGTGACATGCCGCGGGTCGGCTTTCAGTTGCTCGGTGAGCGCGCTGACGAGATCGCCTTTGGTTTCGTCGGTAAACCCTGGAAGGTCGGTGCCGAACAGCCACTCGCGATCGGACGCGACGACTTCGCCGCCTTTAGCGATCCCGGTTACGCCAAGGTCGCCTTCAGCATCCGGGCCAAGCCATACGGGACCCACCGAACGCTGATCACGACCGAGACACGTACCGCGACGACCGACGCCGCCACTAGGCGCCGGTTCGCCGCCTACTGGAAGCTGATCGGTCCGTTCAGCGCCCTGATTCGGCGACTGATCCTTCGACAGGTCACGTCCCACGTCGAAACGCCCACCGCGACGACGTGACGTGGTTGTCACGGTGAGTGGAATTAGCATGAGCGCACAATGGAATCCAGGAGGTGGACCATGCGGGCGGTGATCGTGTACGAGTCGATGTTCGGTAACACGCACGCGATCGCTGATGCCGTTGGCAAGGGCCTCGAACCGATGTTCGAAGTTGTCGTGGTTCCACTGGCTGAGGCGGGCCGCGAGCGGTTGGGTGACGCCGATCTGCTCCTGGTGGGCGGGCCCACCCATTTTCACGGCATGAGAGTCGCACCCGCACCCGCAAGTGGGCGGCGTCCACTACGCGAAAGCCCAGCAACGATCTGGTGCTCGATCGCGACGCCGACGGCCCGGGCGTGCGTGACTGGCTCACGTCGCTCGGCCACGGCACGGCCACACAAAGGTTGCTGGCTTCGACACCCGCTTCAATGGTCCGGCGGTTCTGAGAGGCAGGGCGTCAAAGGCGATCAGCCGAAAGCTTCGGAAGCACGGGTTCGAGGTGGTCGCCAAGCCCGAGAGCTTCTTCGTCAATTTGAAGAATCACCTCGAAGCGGGCGAGGAGGCCCGAGCCCAAGACTGGGGCAAACGGCTCGCGGCAAGCGTTGTATCGAGCGGCGTCACCGATGCGGACCGTCCGGGAGGACCAGCCGCATCCGAGGAGACGTGATGGCCGAGGTGATGATCCCCACTCGGGGTGAGCTGCCGTCCTACCTGGCGACGCCTGGGGGCGAGGGCCCTTGGCCGGGTGTTGTCGTCATCCACGACGCATCGGGGATGAGCCAGGATTTACGCAACCAGGCTGACTGGCTCGCGGGCGAAGGGTACCTCGCCGTAGCGCCGGACCTCTTCCACGGCAGAGGTCCGGTGGCCTGCATGATCTCGGTCATGCGCGACGTGCGCGCCGGACGGGGAAGGTCGTTCGACGAGATCGAGGCGGCACGCGCCTGGCTGGAAGCCCGGAAGGACTGCACTGGCAGGATCGGCGTGATCGGCTACTGCATGGGAGGCGGGTTCGCTCTGCTGCTCGCAGCCGATCGCGGGTTCACGGTCTCGAGCGTCAACTACGGCACCGCTCCGAAGGACGCCTACACGACCACCTTCCTGAAAGGGGCTTGCCCGATCGTCGGAAGCTACGGCCGCAAGGACCGTGCACTGAGGGGGGCCGCCGATCGCCTCGACCAGGCATTGACGGCCGTCGGGGTCGAGCACGATGTCAAGGAGTACCCGCAGGCCGGGCAGTCCTTTCTCAACAACCACGAAGGAGCCGGTGACAAGACGCCGCTCCCGTTCTCCGTCTTGGAGCCGGTCTTCGGAATCCTCTCGCCAGGATCGGGCTACCACGAGGAATCTGCGCGCGATGCACGCCTGCGCATCCTCGCGTTCTTCGAAGCGCACTTGAAGCCGCAGAGGGGCGAGACCGCCGGGATCGCCGGTCTGAGGTGGGGGCGCGGGGGCGGGGGCAGACCGGCGATCGGTCGGGGTCGCTCCGGCAAGGCCGCGGCATTAGTCTGTTGCGATGCCCAGGAAGGGCTGCCCCCTCGCGACGAGACACGACACAGAGGGCGGGGAGTCGCCGCAACTGTTCCTTGACGAGGACCAGCACCGACCGCGGGTCGCGTCGGCTGCCGCTCCTGCCGTCGCAATGGGAGTCTGGCGTTGGTTCTTGACGTCAGAGATTGAGACGGCGATCCAATGAAGCACCGGCCTGAGTGACGCCCAGTCCCGACAGCCGGCAGCGAACAGGACGTCTGCTCTCGCGATGTCTCGAGCATCGCGCCTCTGCTCGCGGCCGCCCTCGTGTGCGCGGATACGAGGGCGCTCGCGTTGCGCTTCGCGCTGAGCGCGGGCGTGTGACGCGAGTCTTGGCGACTAGCGGGACTCGGCCGCTACCGACGATGAGTCCTTCTTCTGCCGCGCCACGGCAACGCGCCGCGCCGACCTCCTGCGTCCTGTGCCTGGCCACTCCGCGCCAGGAGCAGGGATGTCGCCGAGGGCGGCCACGCAATCGCAATACTGGCAATACCAGGGTGCGGCTGGCTGACGCGGGGACCGCCTCGCGGCGCCGCTTACCGACCCGCCGCTTCTCGGCGAGGCGGCCGGGAGCCCCGGGTCCATGCGCCGCCATTCAGTCTGAATCCGCAGCGTGCGTCGTCGAGCGAGAAGCTCTCGGGCATCGCAGTGTCGAACGCCATCCCGGACTCCGCGATCGCCGTGTTGTATGCCCGCCATGCCGCGGTGTAGGCCGCCTCTGCGTCCGCGGCGCTTTTCTCCGGGCTGATGACTATGTATTCGGGGGTACTGGCCGGCCGGTGATCTCCCCACTGGGTTGAACGACCTGCCAGCGTTCGTTGGTCATCCTGTGGGCGGCGCGAAACTCAAGGGCACGATCGTCGTGCCAGCGCCAGCAGATGGTCCAGCCTCGTGCGTTCAGCGATCCTGGCAGGTGCGAAACTGCGGCTGGAGAGGGGAGTGTGATCGCGAACGGGCGGAAGCAGTTCGCGAATGTCGCTTCGATGTGCTCGGTGCCGGGGGTCGTTCGCTCGCATGCTCATTCGACATCCGTGATGAGCCGGTTCTGCTCGAGCCGAGTGAGAAGGCAGCCGATGCGGCGCACGTGTCGAGCGACTTTGGGCTCTGCGAGGAGGAGTGCGGCAAGTCGCGCGGCCTCAACGCCGAGTTCTCGTAAGTGCGTCCCAGATGGGCGGTTGTGAAAGTACGACGTAAACGTCGAACAGCGGGACGGCGAGGTCGGCGAGGTCGGCCGGCGACGAGTAGTCCCAGGCGCCGCGCTGTTCCGCGCGGCCCCATCGTGCGAGCCGCGCGTACTGGGCTGGCGTTGCGAGTTGCGCCGTGCATGCGAGCGCTTGGATGAGCGCGGAGAACGGGTCCTTGTCCGTTGACGGAGTGACGTCCGGGTGCGCGTGATCCGGGTCCGTCGTTCGCTTGATCTCCGCCACGACAGGGACCCTGTCGGCCGTGTTGCAGAGCAGGAGGTCAAGGCGCGCACCGCGGTGCCACGGTGGGTGGCAGGGCCGGTCGTCGGGTCGGGACGATCTCCCGATCCAGGTACTCGAACGCGAGCCGGTCGGCCGCGACCGCAGACACGCCTGGAACAGGCGGTTCTTTTGTGGGTGTTCGCGTCGCGGTGCGCGGTCTGAGACCGCCGATATCGCGGATGCGGAGGGCGAGGGCGGTGGTGCTCGAGGCCTTCTTCTCGCCGAGCGTGTAATGCGCGCGCGAGGTGTAGAAGTGGCCTGACCCCCTGAGATCCGTCCGCCGCGTGTGAGAGTTTCTCGCGCCCTTGAGATCATGGGCGAGGAAGGAACGATCACGTGAAGCGACGCGGGCACACGCCGGAGCAGATCATCCGCAAGCTGCGGGAGGCCGAGCGGTTGCTGGGCGAGGGGAGGACGATCCCGGAGGCGGCGAAGGAGCTGGGGATCAGCGAGCAGACCTATCACCGCTGGCGCAACCAGTACGGCGGGATGAAGGCCGATGACGCCAAGCGTCTGAAGGAGCTCGAGCGTGAGAATGTGACGCTGAAGCGGATCGTGGCCGACAAGGAGCTCGAGGTCGTGGCGCTGAAGGAGATCGCGAAGGGAAACTGGTAGGCCCAGCCCGCCGGCGCCGGGCGGTCGCGATGCTCCGCGACCGTCTCGGCGTCAGCGAGCGCTGGGCATGCCGAGTGGTCGGGCAGCATCGCTCGACGCAGCGTCACGAGCCCAAGACGGCCGCCGATGATGCGGTGTTGCGCGCCGAGCTTCGGAAGTTCTCGGTCAAGCGGCCGCGGTGGGGGTATCGTCGCGCGCATCACCATCTGCGTGAGCTGGGGTGGGAGGTGAACCGCAAGCGGGTGCAGCGGATCTGGCGCGAGGAGGGGCTGCGGGTGCCGCAGCGGCGGCGCAAGCGCCAGCGGCTGGGCGAGTCGACAGTCCCGGCCGAGCGGCTGCGCGCGGAGCGACCGAACCATGTGTGGGCGTTCGACTTCCAGTTCGACCAGACCGCCGACGGGCGGGCGTTGAAGCTGCTGAACATCGTCGATGAGTTCACGCGCGAGGCGCTGGTGATGCTGGTCGAGCGCAGCATCGACGCCGACACCGTCGTCGCGGTGCTGGAGCGGCTCGTCGCCGAGCACGGCGCCCCGGAGCTGCTGCGGTGCGACAACGGCCCGGAGATGACCGCGCACGCGCTCCAGGACTGGTGCATGCTGAGCGGGACCGGGACCGCGTTCATCGAGCCCGGCTCGCCGTGGCAGAACCCGTTCGTGGAATCGTTCCACTCCCGCGTGCGTGACGAGCTGCTTGACGTCGAGGAGTTCTCGTGCCTGGCCGAAGCGCGCGTGGTGATCGGCGACTGGCGCGAGGACTACAACTGGCGCCGGCCGCACTCCGCGCTCGGGATGAAGGCGCCGGCCGTGTTCGCCGCCGAGTGGGCCGCGACGAGCGAGCTGCCGACGGCCGCCTGAGCTGCCCGGGCGCCAACCAGCGTGACCGGCCGGGGGTGCCGCGGCGAGCGCGCCGCGGCCATCGCCGCTACGCCTCGCGGCTCCGCCGCTCGGCTCCGCGACGACGGCCGCGCATCCCGGAGCGGGTCCCGACTCCAGCGCCCTTCTTCTCCCATCCGACCGCCCTGGTCGCTACCTTCCTCTCGCGACCCATATCCACCACCAACTCTCACTCGTGGTGGACCGAGAAACGGGGTCCGGTCAGAAGCCCTCGTCGTTCGGCAGGCAGTCGCCGAGCGCGAGCACGCTCTGCCAGAACAGATCGGCGAGCGACGCTGTTGAGCGTCACGTTGGGTGGTGACGGGGAGTGGGTTCGGCGTCACCGACGGTGGTGATGCGGGGCGGCGGTCTGAGGCCGGGGGCGACAGGATGGTGGTGATCCTGTTGATTGAGGCCCCCTCGCCGAAACCTTGACGCGGTGAAGCGAGGGGGCCTCGTGACGCCGTTGGAGGACGTCGTGCTCATCGTGTCAGACGATCGTGCTGCGGTCGAGGCGGATCTCGCTGCTGGCCGCTTGTTGTGCCCGTGCTGTGGTGGTGGCGTGTTGGGTGGTTGGGGCTGCGCGCGGTTGCGTCAGGTCCGCACGCACGCTGGGGTTCGTTGGCTGCGGCCGCGTCGTGGTCGCTGCCGTGATCGGGGCTGTGCCACGACGCACGTGCTGTTGCCGGACGTGTGCCTGGCGCGCCGCCAGTATCTGGCGGAGGTGATCGGCGAGGCGCTGTTGTCGGCTGGGCGGGAGGGGTATCGGCGGGCCGGGGAGCGGCTGGGGGTGCCTGGGGAGACGGTGCGCGATTGGCGGCGGCGGTTCGGTTCGCGCGCGGAGCTGATCGTCTCGCACTTTTTGCGGTGGGCGCGGGCGCTGGACGCCTCGCTGGATCCGCCGGCCGGTCAGGGGTCGCTGGTGGCCGACGCGCTTGAGGCGATCGGCGTGTGCACGAGGGTGGCGTCGTTGGTGTTGGCGCGTCGGGCGCCGTGGTCGTGGGTGTCGGCGCTGACCGCGGGCGGGCTGCTTTTGATCAACACGGGTTCGCCTTGGCCTGTGCCTGATTGACCGTGATCCTGGCCGGCTGGTTGGTGTCAGCGACGGTCAGGAGGTGATGGTGGACAGGGCGCAGGAGATCGGGGTGTTCCGGTGGCGGATCGTCGGCGAGGCGGCGGATGTGTCGCTGTCGGCGCGGGAGCGTGGTGCGCTGGTCCGCGCTCTGGCGGCGCGCGAGCACCTGGGCCCGGATGGGCGGTGGGTGCGGGTGTCGCGCAACACGCTGGATCGCTGGATCCGGGCGTACTGGGAGGGCGGGTTCGAGGCGCTGGTCCCGGCGCCGCGGCGGATGCCGAACCAGACGCCGGCGCGGCTTTTGGAGCTGGCGTGCGCGCTACGCCGCGAGCAGCCGGCGCGCACAGCGGCGCAGATCCACAGGATCATCCTGGAGGCGGAGGGCGGCTCGCCGTCGGCGCGCACGATCAACCGTCACTTGGCGGCGGCGGGGTTGCCGTGGAACGGCGGGCAGATCGGGCGTGCGCTGGGGCGGTTCGAGGCGGAGTTCCGCAACGAGCTGTGGACCGGGGACGCGCTGCACGGCCCCATGGTCGACGGCCGCCGCACGTTCTTGTTCTGTTTCCTTGACGATCACAGCCGCTTGCTGTGCGGGTATCGGTGGGCGGCCAGGGAGGATGTGCTGAACGCGTCGCGGGCGTTGCGGGCGGGGATCGCCTCGCGAGGGGTGCCGAAGGCCGTCTACGTCGACAACGGCTCACCGTTCGTGTCCGGCCAGCTGTTGCGAGCCTGCGCGATCCTGGGGATCCGGCTGATCCATAGCCGGCCCGGGCGGCCGGAGGGACGGGGCAAGATCGAGCGGGCGTTCCGGACCGTGCGCCAGCAATGGCTGGTCGAGCTCGAGGACCGCCCGGCCATGAGCCTGGATGAGCTCAACCAGATCTTCCAGGCGTGGGTTGAACAGGTCTACCACCGGCGAGTGCACTCGGAGACCGAGCAGACACCGCTCGAGCGGTTCCTCGCCCTGGGACCGCCGGCACTGCCGAGCGAGCGGGCGCTGCGCGAAGCGTTCCGATGGTCAGAACGACGCACGGTGTCGCGGACCGGCACAGTCGGGATGCACGGCAACACCTACGAGGTCGACCCGGGGCTCGCGGGCCGGCGGGTGGATCTGATCTTCGACCCGCTCGAGCTGGCCGAGGTCGAGGTTCGCCTCGACGGACATCACCAAGGGCTGGCGGTGCCGCGTCAGATCAAACGGCACGTGCACCCACGCGCGCAGCCGCCGGCCAAGCCGGCCAAGCCGACGGGGATCGACTACCTCGGCCTGATCCGCCAGCGCCGCGAGCGGGAGCTCCAGAAGCGGATCGACTACCGCCACCTGCCCAGCCCGGGCAGCAAACACGACAACGTCGACGACCAGGACACGAAGGAGAGCATCGGATGAGCATCAATCGTCTCAGGGCGCACTGGGGGCTGTCGCGCACCCCGTTCACCAAGGAGCTGGCGCCATCGATGCTGTTCGCCTCGGCCGCTCACCAAGAGGCCGTCGCCCGCATCGATTGGATCATCAGCGAGCGGGCGCTCGGCGTGGTGTGCGGCGAGGTCGGCGCCGGCAAGACCGTCGCCGCCCGAGCGGCGACCGCGATGCTCGACGCAAGCCGTCACACGATCATCTACCTGCCCAACCCGGCGATCGGCGCGCGCGGGATCTACACCCAGATCGTCTCCGCGCTCGGCGCCACGCCGCGGTTCTATCGGGCGACGCTGATCCCGCAGGCGACCGACCTGCTCGCCGCCGAGACCGCTGAGCGCGGCAAGACCGTGGTGCTGATCCTCGACGAGGCGCATTTATTGTCGGTCGAGCAGCTCGAGGAGCTGCGGATGCTGACCAACGCCGAGATGGACTCCCGCGCGACCTTCGCGTGCCTGCTGCTGGGCCAGCCGACGCTGCGCCGCAAGCTCCGCCAGGGTGTGTTCGCCGCGTTGGATCAGCGGATCGCGCTGCGCTGCACGATCGACGGGATGGACCGCAAAGAGACCGGTGAGTACATCGCCCATCACGTCAAGCTCGCCGGCCGCTCCGACACGCTGTTCTCCGATGACGCGGTGGCGTTGATCCACGAGGCCTCCCGCGGGCTGCCCCGGCAGGTGAACAACCTCGCCACCCAATCGCTGATCGCCGCCTACTCGACTAACAAGTCGATCTGCGACGAGTCAGCCGCGCGCGCCGCGGTCACCGAGATCGCTGCCGAGTGACCGGCGAGGTGATCTCGCTGTTCGATCCCGACAGCCCCCCGTCAGATCCGGCGACCGGCCGGCCCGCAGCCATCACGCTGCCGACGCCGGCGGGCTGGCCGGCGTCGCCCAGCGAAGAGGCGTTTCACGGGCTGGCCGGACAACTCGTCGCCAAGATCGCACCCAACACGGAGGCCGATCCTGTTGCCATCCTCACCCAGCTGCTGGTCTGCTGTGGCGCGCTGATCGGTCGTGGCGCTCACTTCCGGGTCGAGGCGACCCTGCACCATCCCAACCAGTTCCTGCTGTTGATCGGTGACTCGAGTCGCGCCCGGAAGGGCAGCTCGTTCGATCACGTCACAAGGCTCCTCGCCGAAGCAGACCCGGCGTTCCCGTCCCGGCTGAGGACCGGTCTGTCCAGCGGCGAGGGGCTCGTGTGGACGGTCCGTGACCCCAACGGCCCCGACGCCGGCGTTACGGACAAGCGCCTTTTGGTCGCAGAACCGGAGTTCGTCAGCGTGCTCAAACAGACCCAGCGTGAGATCAACACGCTCTCGCCGGTACTCAGGTCAGCGTGGGATGGTCGGCCGCTGGCGCTCCTGACCCGCACCGCCCCTGCCCGCGCCACCAGCGCGCACATCTCGATCATCGGCCACATCACCGCCACCGAACTGCGCCGCCACACCACGACCGTCGAGCTCGCCAACGGGTTCCTCAACAGATTCGTATTCGCGGTCGTCAGGCGTGTGCGGCTGCTGCCCGAAGGCGGCGACCCCGAGCCGCTCAAAGGCACAGGCCTGGCCCGCTACCTCGCCGCCACCATCAAGCACGCACAAGCCGCCGGCCAGGTCAAGCTCGACCCCGCCGCGCGCGAGCTGTGGTGGCACACCTACCCGCAGCTCACCCGGTCCGCCGACGGGCTCGCCGGCCATCTCACCGCCCGCGCCGAGGCGCACACGATCCGGCTCGCGCTCCTCTACGCACTGCTCGACGGCCAGCGCCATATCCAGCCCCAGCACCTCCAAGCGGCGCTCGCGCTATGGGACTACGCCGCCCGCTCAGCCACCTGGGCGCTGGAGCGCGCCGCCGGCGACCCGCTCGCCCACCAGATCCACGCCGCACTCAAACACGCACTCCCCGACGGGCTGACCCGCACCCAGCTCCGCGACCTGCTGCACCGCAACCCCACCACCGCACAGCTCGACCAAGCGCTCGCCGCGCTCGCCCACGACGGCAAGATCACCAGCCGCCGCGTCCTCACCAACGGGCGCCCCGCCGAGCTCTGGACCGCCACCCACAGCTGACCGCGACCGGTTGCGCGCAAGCGCAACCCTTCCCCAGCCCATCAGCGAAGCGAAGCGGAAGCTGTCAACGAGCGGCCCGGCAGGGCCGAGCGCAGCGAGCCGCGAAGCGGCGCTCTTGACAGCCACCGCGAAGCGAAGCTACCCCCCTTTCAACGTTTCAACGTTCGCGCGTCCAGCTTCGATCATTCGGACGTTCGCCACCCCTCATCACCACGCAGCACGTCGCCACGATCACCATCCTCGATGTCCGTCAACAGGCCCTGAGTTCGCGGATGTACTCGCAGACGGGAACTCACCGTATATACGTCGAGACGAAGGGACGCACAACAGCCATCAGGTTGGACGTGGACACGCTGCAAGTAATGGGCTTCCTGATCCCCCGAGTTGGTCTGAGTTCGTTCAGATAACGCTAGTTCGGGGAGCCTTGATTACGGCAGCTCGGGCATCGGGATCTGGCCATCCCAGATGCTCGGAGTGGGCTCGGTTTTGGAGGCCGAGCCCTCCTCCACTAAGCGATCGAAGTCCGAGCCCCTGATCCTGACTCGCGTGCCGATGTGGACGGCGGGGCTCCCCTCGATGGATCCATTGTCTGGACCGAGTTGACCGCATAGCTGCTCGACAGCAAGACCCATCGGACGACCATGAAACCTCCGGTGAGAGACAGGTCAGAGTGTCGCTCTTCGGCTGTGGCGCTTGCTTGTAGTCGACGTCTCGACGGAAGCGTGAGAGGATGCCTGGTGGGCAAGGTACCGAGGTCGCGACTCGGCACCCGGACCTACCGTAAAGGAGGTTGGCGATGAAACGCGATCCGTACGAAGAGCTTCCGGCCGTCCCGACTTTTCAGCTCCAGAGCACTCTTGTCGCCGATGGCGAGACTATGCCCGTTGCTCAACGCAGCGGGATCTTCGGCGCCGGTGGCGAGGACACCTCGCCTGACCTTGCATGGTCGGGATTCCCGGAGCAGACCCAGAGCTTCATGGTCACGATGTACGACCCGGACGCACCTACGCCCAGCGGGTTCTGGCACTGGGCGGTCGTCAACGTTCCCGGCTCCGTCACGTCGCTGCCAGCAGGAGTTGGCGAATCTGACGAGACGTTGCCAGATGGATCAACCCATTTGGCCAATGACGCTAGCCTGCACCGCTACCTAGGTGCGGCGCCACCACAAGGCGATCCGCCTCATCGGTACTTCCTGGTCGTCTCCGCTCTAGATGTAGCTGACGCAGCTGAGGCCGGGGTCCCCCATGGGGCGACTCCGGCGCTGGCTTCGTTTCAGACCCTGGCACACACGATCGCGCGGGCAATGCTGGTTCCTGTATACGGGGCCTGAACGATCAGCTCAGCGCCGCAAGCGCAAGCCAGCAAGCATCCTTCGAGACACCCGCAAAGATCGAAAACAGTGAGAGCAGTCTCGGGCGGGGCGGACTCGCGGCGCTTGATCCACCGCTGCTGGTAGCCCGATGCAGCCGTTTGATGAACCCGCCGGAGAGTTCCCCTATTCGCGCATTGCAACAGTTGTCGCACGCAAAGCGGGGCGGCCCCACCAACGATGTGGTCGGGAGCTAGGCGTCACAGTCGGCTAAGGTCGCGGGGTCAGACCAAGCTGATGTGATCGCCCTTATGGATTGTGCCTGTGGCTTCAGCGACGGCATAGACACCGGCGCACGGGTAGCGCGCGCCCGCGACGTCGATCCGGTTGTGCCGGGCGAGGGCTTTTAGGATCCGGGGATCCCTCGGAAGATCCTCCTGCGCAAGGCTCGGCATGACGCAACGAGGATCGGGCAAGGCTACCCCGAGCCTAACGTTGTCGTCGCCGATCGCGAGCGTGTGGCCCACCCACTCGTTCTCGACGAAGCCGCGCTCAGAGGTGTCGACGATCACGTTCATCCGGAACCGCCGAGCATCGAAACGGCTTTGCGGTTCGAGTTCGCCCAGCTGGTCAAGGGTTGAGGTCGTGAGCACGCTGAACGGGAACAGGTCGAAGAACGAGCCTTCGGGGACAGCGGACGGGAGCCCTCGCTCGTTGAAGAACGCCGCACCGAGTCCCACTTCGACGACTTCGTCGCGGTGCCCCTCAGGATCGTAGTTCTCCTCATCAGGGTGGTACTGATCGATCGTGTAGCCATTCTGCGCGGCGCGGGCCAGTTCCACGTCACGGCCGAAGAACCGCGACAGAACGGCGTCGACATCAGCTGCGTCGCTCATCACCGACGTGCCGTCGCCGAGTTCGATCCGCGCCGGTGCAAGCTCGTCACCTGCGCGCGGCGGTTCGACGAAGGCCGCCCGGCATGCGAACAGATTGGGCCACAACTTCGGGTGCTTCGCACTCGCAACCTTGCCCGTCTCCCTGTCGCGAACCGCGTAACCGCGGTCACCAATGACCCCGCCCTCACTCAGCTCGACCGCGTCCAGCTCCTCGCCCAGCATCGACTTGACGGGGAATCGCCACAGGGCCCGAATCGTGCCAATAGGCTCGCTCGAGCTCATTTATCGCCCCTCCTGTGATTCGCCAACCGTGCCGCCGAGACTACTCTCAATTCGGGCGAAGCGGGAGCGGGCCCTATCGCTTGATGATGTTGTGAACCTCAAGCACTTCTGGCTCGCCTGGGTTGTTCCCCAGCTCGGCGAGAATCGGGCGCAGGCGCTCTCCAAACACGTCGAGCTGCTCCCGCGAATCCCAGACCTGGCTGACCTTGAGGTTGCCGTCCGAGCCAAAGCACAGCTCATAGTCGAGCCCGTCTGCTGGAAACACCCCCGCCTCCGTGAGGCGACGGACAGCTTCGTCGTATTGCTCTGCGGTCAAAGACGGGGGCGAGAACCGGATTACCAAGCTCACGCTAGGCCTCCATGTTGTGGTTCTGGCCACCCTATTCCGTTTAGCCAGCCTTGGGGGTATTCGGCTGGTGTAGCGATTGGACCGCTCGCTACCGACTTTCGCCTGAACTCGACACTCTCCAAACGGCGAGGCTGGCTCCTGGAATGATCGACCGAGTTGCGGCGGTCTCGAGGGCGACCAGCTCGAGACGGACAACATGGTGGCGTCCACGGGGAGGGGAACTTGACGTGGGGCTGGTCAGTCCGGACCGCAGAAGTTTCGATCCCGGCGCCACCATAAACCTAGGTTTACGGCCGGCCGCAGCCTGCGAGCGGCTCTCAGTGCCTCCGGCAAGCGTCTGAGGGGTCTGGCCCTGGGAGGGGCGATTTGGCAGGACGCCGAGGGCTTTCGTGCGCGGGTTGTGTGGGCCAATACTGAGGTGGCGCGAAGCCCGCGAGCGGATGCTTCGGTGTGGGATGACGAGGCCTGTGTTCTCGATATGTACGTTCTGCGGCGACCGGATCGGGGTATACGAACCCGCGATTGCCGTCGAGGCGGCGAGCACCAGACGGACATCGCTCCTTCGGGAGCCCGAACTGCGCGAAGGCGCGGCGACCCTCTTCCACGTCGAATGCGCACAGCGCGTCGGCGCGTACCAACGCATTGATTGACCGACGGTTGCGAAGGTGCACTGTAGGTTCAACGTATGACCGTTCGGCGGCGCCCGAGGCGGAGCGGATCTCAGCGGTTCGGAGCGTTCTCTACGGCCTTGCGGGCCAAATTCGAGTGCCGTCGCCTTCGAGTCCGCCGAAGCCTTCGAGTGGTTCGTCGATCAGGAAGCTCTTGATGCTGAGGTCGGGCTCAAGGCTTACTTGGGAGAGAAATGCGAGCACTTTGCGGCCCGTGAGCTCCTCGATCGTCTGCGTGAAGCGCCGGCCATCGCATTCAGGAAGTCTTCGCGCATAGCGATCACGAGCTCCGGCCTGCCGCTATCGATGATGGTCCGCTCAAGCGGGGTGAAGCCGTTCTCGCGCATCACGACGACAATGATGTCGTCATTCACATAGGTCTTGGCATTCATCGGGCCACGACCGTAGTGCCGGCGCCGCATGCCGACGATCGAGTTGGAGATCTCCGCAAGCAACGCGCCGCCGCTGAGGGGCCGTTGACCGGTGGCATCGTCCTGCGTTCTCGCTCGAGCAACGTGCGATCCGACGAAGCTTTCTGGGCGCAGAGACTTTTCCGCTGAGATGCTCATGCGAACCTCCGAGTCCATGTGTCGTCAAGTGGAGAATCGATTGTCCATAGAGCTCTGTGGGCGTTCCATCGGTTGACGCCCTCATACTCGCTGCGGGTATCTACCGACGCAGCAGAGCGCGCTTCCCTCGGCGCCGCACGATTAGTCCACGGCGCGAGGGAGCAGAGTCCCCGTTTGGTGCCGGACGAGGAGCTCAGGCGCGGCCAGTGCTGGATCGATCGATTTCCAGCAGTCTCGAGAGCGACCAGCTTGAGCACAAGCACGGCGCGATGCGCTTTCGCTAATAGCCCAGAGGAACTGTCTGGCGAGCCGTGGTCGAGAGTGTCGTCTTCGGTGCGCGATTGCGATCGCCGTCTCGTCGAGCTGGGCGTGGGTTAGCCGCGGATGCGGCCGGGGCGGAGTGGGCGGGCGTGTGTGCTGACTTTCTCGAGGGCGTGGGTGAGGGTTTTGATCTCGGTGTCGGTGAGGTGCCGGGAGAAGTGTCGTTCGATTCCGTCCCGGTGGTAGCGGCGGGCGCGCAGCATCGCTTCGGTGCCCTGGTCGGTGAGGACGATGAGGATCGAGCGCCGGTCATGATCGGGGCGCACGCGGCGGACGAGTCCGGCCGTCCTCCATCCGGTCGACGAGGCGCGTGAAGCCGCTCTTGCTGTGCAGGATCCGCCCGGCGAGCTCGCTCATCGGGACGCCTTCGGGCGATTCTTCGAGGTGGACGAGGACGTCGTACCAGCGCATCGGGAGGCCGGCCTGGTGTTGGAGCTCGGCGTCGAGCACGTCGATCAACGCGAGCGCGCTCTCGAAGTACAGGCGCCAGGCGCGTAGCCGCTCGGGTGAGGGGCTTGACAAGGGCCGTTCTCCCTGTGATAGTCCGTTTTGCAACTGTTCTCTCATGGACGATTGCAGATCATATCACCCACCGGGGAAAGGGAGTGAGAGATGACCACCATCTCCCCAGGACGAGCAGAGACCGGATACGCGCTGGCCGACAACGAGGGCGAGGCGTTCTGGCTGCTCGGGATGCTGCAAACGATCAAGATCGGCCGCGACGACACCGACGGCGCATACGGTCTGGTCGAGGTTCTCGTGCCGGCGGGCGTCGGCTCGCCGTGGCACGTCCACCCCGAGGAGGACGAGTGGTTCTACGTCCTCGAGGGCGAGCTCACCTTCTGGGTCGCCGACACAAAACTGTCGCTGACGGCCGGCTCGTTCGGGTTCGGCCCCAAGGGGGTGCCGCACACCTTCTACGCCGAGGCCGGTGGCGCGAGGGCGCTGGTCGGCTTCGCGCCGATGCAGTTCGAGGGATTCCAACGCGCGGTCGGCGAGCCGGCCCCCGAACGCGTGCTGCCGCCGCCAGCCGAAGGCCACCCCGACATGCAGCGCCTGATCCCGATCGCGAAGACAAACGGCTTCGAGATCCTCGGACCCCCCGGGCCACCCCCCGGGCACTAGCGCAACCACCACCAGGAGCGCGCCCGCACCCCCCCACGAGCGGGCGTGCCTCCGACCCTCGCCGCAGCAGGCGCGACAGGAGCACCCATGACCAATGTGAAGATCACACCCACCGACAACGGCCCCTACCAGGCCGACGGCCCCGTCACCGACGTGACGCCGGAAGCCGCCATCGCCGTTGTCGAATCCTTCATGGAGGAGGTCTGGGCCGCGCGCAATCCCTCGGCGGTGGATCGCTTCGTGACCGAGGACTTCGTCATCACCTCCGCCGGTGTGGACGTCGCCGGGCGTGAAAACTTCAAAGCCTGGGTTGCCGGCTTCCAGTCGAAGATCGCCGACTTGAAGTGGGAACCCATCGAAACCTTTGCCAACCCCGACGGCTCGCGCGTGTCCTCGCGCTTCCGCGTCACCGGCCGCAACAACGGCATGTTCGGGTTGCCCGCGGATGGTAAACCGATCGCGTTGACAGGCAACGCCATCCTGGCCGTCACACCCGCCGGGAAGCTCGCCCACAACTGGATCGAGCGCAGCGCCTGGGAGCTCTACAACCAGCTGAAGGGTTAGGGCGGCGCTCGGGCGCATCAACCCAACGTCAGAACCCGATCTGAGGCTCGTCAGGAGGTCGCCGAACGCGCCACCTCTGGCCATCAAGCCATCAGCGCCGCCGCCGAAGTTCCACGACGATCCGGACAGGCTCAGCTGCTGCTCAGATCGACATTCAGCAGTCTTGGGCGAGGCCAGCTCGGGGGCAGTTCGCCGCTCTGCTGTCTTGTAGCCCAAGCCAGCGGCGTTCCTGGTGTTCTGCGCTCTAGCGTGCGGCGGTGAAGTAATCCCGGTCGGAGCGGTCTCCTGAGATACGCTGCGCATTTCGCTCCCAAAGGAGGCTGCGATGCCGAGCTTGACTCGCAAGAGCTTTGATACCCCAGACGAGACGAGGCCGTTCGAAGACGGCATGGGTCAGGTGGAGGTCATCAACACCGACGATGGAGTCGTCGGTCGAGGCACCTTCGAACCGGGGTGGCAATGGTCCAAGCACGTCAAGCCGATCGCTGGGACCGAGAGCTGTCAGGCCGCGCACACCGGCTACGTCGTGTCGGGCCGGATGAAGGTGGTGATGGACGATGGCGAAGAGATGGAGTACGGCCCCGGTGACTTCGCCACCATGGCGCCCGGCCATGACGCTTGGATCGTCGGCGACGAGACGTGCGTCGTGATCGATTGGCAGGGTTTCGGCGACTACGCCAAGCGCTGATCCTGCCCAGCACGCGCCTACCGCCCTGGCGACTAGGCCACCGGGCCGTGTGAGTCGGTCATGTTTTCCTTATGAGCGCGGATCGTTCGGCTACGGCACGCTGGTGCCTTGATCGACAGCAGTCTTGTGCGCGATCAACTTCAGGACGTCCAGGACCAGCGCGAGGCGCCGCTGCAATAGCCCTTATCGATAGCGCTGGCTCAACGCCGATTGGGATTGTCGCTTGCGAGGGCGACCGGCTGGCTCGCGGGCGACGTCGCCGCTAGAGTTGGCCAGCGCCATCCATGGCTCGGGAATGACTGGGCGAGAGGGCAACATGTCAGAGATCAGGGTGCTCGTGGTGGACGACCACGACCTATTCCGGATCGGCCTGTCGTCGCTGCTGGCTGCGGAACGGGGCATCGAGGTCGCGGCGCAGGCATCGGGCGGTCGTGCCGGGGTGCGATTGGCGCACGAGCTGCGGCCGGACGTGGTGCTGATGGGCCTGCAGATGCCCGACCTGCCGGGCCCGGAAGCTACGCGGGAGATCCTGTCCGATCGTCCGTCGACCCGGGTGGTCCTACTGACCGCACCCTCCGGTGACGAAGACGTCGAGGAGGCAGTGCTCGCGGGGGCGTGCGGGTTCCTGGCCAAGGACACCCCGATCGAAGAGGTGGCATCTGCGGTCAGGGCGGCTGCCCAGGGGGTGGCCTGGCTCTCGCCCCCTGCCGCAGAGGTTGTGCCCGGGCGGATGCGGCGCACCTCGCGGCAACGGAAGTCATCGGACAAGCTTGAAGCGGATCTCTCACCGCGCGAGCTCGAAGTCTTGCGACTCCTGGCCCGTGGCCTGGAAAACGATGCGATCGCGGCGGAGCTCGACATCAGCCCGCGTACAGCCCGTAACCACGTCGCAAGCATTCTTCGTAGGCTCGGCGTACACCGGCGCGGACCCGGAGGCGAGCCTGGAGGGTCAAGCGGTGTTCGCGAGCCACGACGACCCTTGCCTCAAACTGGAGGCGGAAGCGCCCACGTCCAGCCACCGACGCAGTAAGCGGAGAGTGCCGTCACTGATCGATTAGCAACACTCTCGGTTGGGGTGGCTGCATCACCCAACAGAGGGATTGGCCAGAGTGCTGGATCTCGATCATTCCGACGCTTTCCTGGGCCGGTTCAGACAGTGCCGTTGCCGATTTACCGCCGGGCATGATCGATCGCGAGGCCCGCGAGTCTGGCGAGCGTCGCGACATATTCTTGGTCTTGGTCGGTGAACGGTGCTCCGCCTGCTTTCTCGGTCAGGTACACGCTCCCGCACGACACGTGGTCAACGAGGATCGGGACACCGAGAAACGAGCGCATCGGCGGATGCCCGACTGGAAATCCGTAGAAGTCCTGGTGCTCGGCAAGGTTGGCGATGCGCAGCGGGACTGGATCGAGGATCAGATCGCCGAGCACGCCGCGCCCGCACGGCAGCTTGCCGATCCTGGCATGCAAGTCATCGTCGATCCCCGCCGTGATGAACCGGGCAAGCCCGTCCCTAGCGTCATTGAGCACCAACAGTGCCGCGTACCGCGCTCCGGTCAGCCGACGCGCGGACTCCACCACCCTGTCGAGAGCGACCTTCGGATCGGTGCCCGCCGCGTTGGATTTCATCGCTGACTGTGACAGCGCCAGTCCCATCCCAGGCATGGTGATCAGCGCCCGGTTACGACTGGTTGAGCAGACCATGAAGCGCGCCTGATCTCGTAGGCCTTGGGAAGCTTGTCCCCGATCGCTTCGATCGTGTCTAGCCATGCGAGGGCGTCGAGGTGGTTTCCGCGCTCGGCGGACTCGTCAGCCCATTGCAACGTGTTTGCCACGGCCGCGCGATGCTTGGCTTCGCGCTTGGCGTATTGGCCCGGGTCGAGCTCCGTCGAATCCTGGTGTCCAGTTTCAGGCTGTGGGTAGGACACTGGCGGCGCGGTAGCGCCAATCGGAGTCGCTGCTGCACTCATGCCGGTCACTCCTCTTTGGGCGTCAGTCCCCTCGGGCACAGGGTCCCGTGGGCATGAATCCCTCTGGCTGGAGACGGGCCTTGGTCCTCGCGATGTGATGGGGGCCCGTTAGGCGGAGGCCGATCGTCGGCGAGTCTGGACGACGGCAGGTCGGTGGTCAGCGACCGTCTTGTAGGCACCCTACTCTCTTTTGGCAGCGGCACGGGCCTGGTGGCGCGCGAGTCTCGGAGTGTGACCGGCGGCGACATCGGGCTGGCCGTGGCCCGCGCTGCCGGGATTGGGCGAACCGAGCATCCAACTCATTGACTGCTCGTTCGATGAAGAGGGGCGGAAATGGTGACGCAGCGCTCCGGCCCGAGAGGCGTCGTGAGAGGACTGCCGATCTGAAGCTGCCGAGCACAGTTGGCGCCGGAATGCGGCGATCTACGGTCGTGATGCGGTAGTTGCAGCCGAGGTCCGGCTCAAGATCGGGCGGTAACGTCAGCGGCCACGGCCACGGCCGAGCGCGGCACGCCAGCCCGCAGGACAGCATTTGTCGGCTTTTGAAAGGCGGAGGACCACGATGACGACACAAAGTAGACGGGCAACTCGCCGTCAAGATCTCGAACACTGTGGTTCACGCGCTCGCCCGGACAACCGGTCGTGGCCCCACGAAGGCAAAGACCACGCTCGGGGCCAATGGCGTCTTCGTGGTGCTGCAGGACACGCTCACGCGCGGCGAGCAGACGCTCGCTGACGCCGGTCAGGGCGAGGCGGTGCTCGATCTCCGCCACCGCTGGCAAATGGTCATGAAGCAGGACGTCAGCCGCGAGATCGAGCAGCTCATGGGTCGCAAGGTGATCGGCTTCATGAGCGATAACCACATCGACCCCGACCTGGCCGTCGAAGTGTTCGTGCTGGAACCGCTCCCGAGAGCGGACGCTCACTGACCCTTCAGACTGCGCAGGAACCAGGCGCGACCCTCGTGGACCAGCGGGGCGCTTCGGTGGACCACCCTCATCGAAACAGGTGGGAAACTACTGTTGCGGGCGGGCATCGTGACTGCGACTATCAAACGAAGACGGAAGGTCGTCAAGAAGATTCTCTCCCAAAAGCAGAGGATCAACGAGACGGTCTTTCGCCGTGTCTTGGCTCGGGGGTGCGCGGCCCGGGTCAGAGTGTGGGCGGGCACCAGAACCAGGCGTTCGCGCTTGGACGGCATCGGCGCGGTAGCGTCATCTCCGCGAGTGCGGTCGGTCGTTCATCTACGGTCGACCGTTTTCTTTACGTCCTCAAGTGCGTCCTGTGTCTTGTCAACGGTTGAGTCGAACTTGCCCTTGAGCTTGCCTGTGTCCTCTTGGCGCTGCCCTTCACGCTTCATCTTCTTGTTCCCTGTAATGGCGCCGAGGGCCTGCTTCGCGCGGCCGAAGATCTGGTCGGTTTTCGCGCCCATGGCGGGGCCTCCTGAAGTCGTTATGGCCTGACTGGGAACCTAGACCCGAATCGCGGCACGATCATCCGTAGCGCCCACTGAGGAATAGCCGGGAAACCCGTCGGAGGCGGGTAGGGCCGGGCTGACTGGGAAGGCCGTAGGCGACGCCGGGCGGCGCCGCGCTAAGCGCGAACGTCGGACGGCGGGATCTCCCCGTCCCAGATGCTCGGCGCGACTGGACCGGTCGCGCTCGTCGTCCGAGGCCGCGCCCAAGTGGCCTAGTTTTCCACCGGCGCAGGCGGCCCACCATTCAGCCGACGCCCACACAATCGTCCTACGGGCAACTACGGAGGAGAGTCGGGAGGCTTCACGCTGTTCGGCGGCCGTCCTGCAGAGAAGAATGTGGGAAGGGAAATGGGGTTGGCGACGTAGGAGGCCAGCCAGCGAATGATGGCTCGGTTCCAGATCCGCCGGTACAACGACCCGGAGATCATGAGGGAACAAGAGGCAATGTCGTTCTGCGCGTCGGGTAAGCGGATTTCTGGTTGTCACGGAGCCTCATCCTCCTGCGTGCTCCCGGCAGTTCTATGCGCGATGTTGCTGTTGACGTACCCGACCGCCGCGCTCGCCGCTGCGCACGGTGGCAGTGGGCGAGTGACCCTCGGTGGGCAAGTTGGCTTCCTTCATCTCGATCGCTCGACGGAGGCCGACGTTATTTCGTTAGCCGGGCACCCCGACGCCACCGCAACCGGCAACTTCCGTGCCATTCCGCGCGACCCCGATTACTACGCAATCGGATACGTCTGCCAGGAGCACCTCGGGCGCTGGCTGTTCCGCGTGGACAGATTTGACTACTGCCGCACGGTCTTCTTCATCAACACCTGGACCCACCGGCTGACAGCGTTCTTCTCCTCATCGCGACGGTACTCATTCAGGGGTGCATCTCCCGGCATGTCAACGGCGAAGGCCGCACGGCACATCCACCGCCACGCCTTGATCGGGTGCATCCCTGGGTTCGGACTCGGCCGAGGCCTAGGGAAGGGACCTGCCTCATTCATCGGCGCGGTAGCTGGTGGCCGGGTCACCAGGCCAGCGGATCATCGGTGGTCATCTCGCAGCACTAGAACTGGACAGCAATCGGTATCCAGTCGGCCTGTTGTTCTGCTGAGCACGACGCACGTGGGGTTCGTTTCGGCGGCCGAGGGCGAAGCGATGCCGCTCGGTGCAAGATCTGCCGTTCTGGATCCGTGCCTTTCGTCTAGGCGAGAACTTGTACACTGAACGCTTACGTTTGATGTACGAAAATGATAGAATATGGCGTCGTTGTTAGCGATTCGCCCTAATAGCGTGAGCCCGCTCCCGGACATCGATCCGACTCGCTGCGTTATCTACCGTCGTGTCTCATCGGCGGAGCAGGAACGGGCCTCAGGTCCAGAACGCCAGCGCAAAGCGTGCGAGCGCTACGCAACGTCAAACGGGCTCGCGATCATGACCGACGTGTTCGAGGATGTCTCGGGAACGTTGCCGATGGCGGAGCGGATTGGTCTTCCAAAGGCGCTTGCGGCTTGCCTCGAACATGGTGCCGGGGTGCTTCTCGTGGAGGAACGGACTCGCTTGGCGAGGGACGAATTCGCCGCCCATGATGCCCTCAGAACCTTCGCGCACGCCGGGATCAAGGTGCTTTACGCCGACGGGTCCAACGGAAACGGGACTAGCGATCCTGCGGCGATGCTGCTCGACGGGATCGGCCATGCAGTTGCGGCGTATGACCGTCGCGTGATCGTTGCACGGATGGCAGCTGGGAGGCAGGCGAAGGCGCAGCGGGATCCTCGTTCTCGTGGTCAAGGCGGCAAGCTGCCGTATGGGTATCGCCGGAGTCGGTCAGGCGGTGTTGAGGTCGATCCTGAGGCTGCCGCAGAGGTACGGAGAGCGTTCGAGCTTGTGCGCGGCGGGGCTACGGTGCGAGCAGCTGCAAGCGAGCTTGGCTGGCATCCGACGATGCTGGCACGCGTAATCAAACGCCCCGAGTACAAGTGGGCACAGGAGTGGCGGGTCGTTGATCCCCGCATCTGGAATGGCGCTCAGGAAGCGCTCCGCAAGAGACGCAAACGCAGCTGATGGTCTAGTGCAGACTGCGCGCGTGATAAGCCGAGATGCGCCCGTCTTCATTCCGGACCGAGCAGGACCACCCCTATCAGCGAAGGGAGCAGCGCAGCACGCGAACTCGCCGACGACCGTGACGGACCATGGCGCCCGTCGCCGGTCATAGACTCGTCTGCGTGAGCGGCGACATCTTCCTCCTGCGCGGCGGGGACGATCTCGTGCCGATGACGGAGGCTCCCTACGACAGCGAGGACGTGCTGCAGGAACTGCTCGCGAAGTTCCCCGACCTACTCGCCGGCGATCAGCTCGCCGGTGTTGGGGCGCGACGTTGGGTCTTGATCGATCGCGAGTCGGCCGTGCCCGATACGAGGAAGGACCGGGCGCTGGTCAGTTGACCACCTGTTCCTCGACCAGGATGCGGTGCCGACGCTCGTCGAGGTGAAGCGAAGCTCCGACACCCGCATCCGGCGTGAGGTAGTCGGGCAGTTGATCGACTACGCGGCAAACGCGGTCGTCTACTGGCCGATCGAGACGCTGCGCGCCGCATTCGAGTCCCGGCTCGAGCGCGAAGGCGGCGATGCGGACGCCGAGCTCGCCGCCGTCCTCGGACCCGACGCCGACGCCGAGGCTTACTGGGACCAAGCGGCGGCCAATCTAAAGGCGGGGCGCATCAGGCTGGTCTTCGTCGCGGACGAGATCCCGCGCGAGCTTCGCCGCGTCGTCGAGTTCCTGAATGAGCAGATGGCGGCGGAGGTGATCGCGATCGAGGTCAAGCAATACGTCGGGCCCGACGGCCTGCGTACGCTCGTCCCGCGAGTCATCGGTCAGACCGCGGCGGCGGAGACGCGCAAGGGACCGCGCGAGAAGCGCCGGTGGGACGAGGCATCGTTGCTCGCGAGCTCGAGGCGAAGCACGGTCCGGCCGAGGCAGGGGTCGCGCGTGAGCTCATCGAATGGGCACGAGTTCAGCTCCCGCGATTCTCTTGGGGCACGGGCATGGTCGAGGGATCTTCATCCCGGTCCTCGACCATGCCGGCCAGAATTATTTTCCCGTTCGCGCTCCGAACCAACGGGGAGGTCGAGATCTAGTTCCAGTACCTGACGCAAGGCCGCCGTTCGATGACGTCAGATGCGCCGCGAATTTCTCCGCCGGCTGAATGAGATTCCCGGCGTGTCGATCCCGGAGGACGCCATCACGCGCAGGCCGAGTATACCGCTCGCGCTCTTCGCCGCCGACCCGAAAGCGCTTGAGGCACTCAAGGCCGCGCTCGACTGGTTCTGCGAGACGGTGCGATCGGACGCGAAGATCACGCCGAGGACTAGCGCGCACATGACCATGCGCGAGGCCGAGGAGTTCATCGCCTCCGTCCCGTGGCGGGCGGTCAAGATGGTCGAGGTGGGCGACACCGGCAAGACGCCGGACCCGCACGAGTACGTGATCAAGGGCTGGCGCGAAGTGGACAGCAACTTGTTCGACGCGTTCGTCCGGCTGATCAAGGCCGAGGGCTACCGGGCCAGATATCGGGCGCCGTATCGGCCCGACTACGTAATGACCAACCGCTACCTCGAGATCAACGGCTGGTGCTACTGGTTCATCTACCCGAACATGCTCAACCGGGAGCGGGCCGAGGATCGGAAGCATCAGCCGATCCCCGATTAGGCGATTTCACTCACGCTCTCCGGCGAAGCGGCGCTTTTGCTTCGCGCGAAAAGGAGCACCGCACTGTTCAAGTGGCCCGCTCGGTGCGAATGATCAGTGTGTTGCGAACAGGTTGAACTCGCCCTCGGTGCCGAGGAGCATTGACGCGTAGACCTCGAAGATGGTCGAGAGCGCGTCGACATCCGGCATCTCGCGGTCGAAGAGGACAAAGCGGAACTCCAATAGCCCGTACACGGACCTTGGCTGGCGTGAAGAATCGCTCGTTGAACTCGTGGTCGGCGTCAAGCTCCTCTCGGTTCACATCGGCGACCACGAAGCCCGCTTCCTGAGCGGCCCGCTTCGCGATGTTGAATGCGAATCCCGCCTGGTTATGCCGACTGCCTGGAGCGACATGTTGGCCGAAGCGGTTGTTGATTTACTTCGCCCGGCCGATGTAGCGGTCGTTTCCGCTCTCCGTGAACAAGTAGACGCCCGGGGCGTGTTGGAACAGCCATGTGCTTCTTGCCGGGCTTGCGATCACGCCAGTGAGGCGGACACTCGAGGAGGCGATGCGGATGTGGATCCAGCTGCTGGTGCAGCCGGTTGAACCGAGCCAGACGCTGCTTGCGGCGAGACGTCCTTACCTTCGCGGTGGCGGGGGCCACGGACGGATCGTCGCATGCGCGTGCGAGGAGATGCTGCGCGATGCGGACCTTCGAGAACCTCCGCCCGTACCGTTCTCTCTCGTCCTCATCGCGGATTGCTCAAGCGGGCCGCCAGTCCGGAGGCCGTTTGCGAACGGGGATGAACCTCGGCGGTCAGCTAACGGTCGTTTGCTGTATCGAGGTCGACGCAATACGCGCCTCCACAGAATTTCATGGCGGCCAGGGAGGAGGGGAAGAACACCCCGGGCACGCGGAATTCGTCCACGAGCCTTAGGTAGCGTCAGAGGCCCTTCTCCGCTCGCTCATGGATCTTCGACGGAACGGGTCCGAGGGCGTCGGCGGCGATCCTGAAGGTGTTGGCAAGGCTTGGGTTTCGTTCAGCTCTCTCAATCCCGCCTATGTAGGAACGGTCCATGCGTGCGGCGAGGGCAAGCTGCTCCTGCGACAGACCACGCTCTTGTCGCAGCGCTCGTATCGCGGCACCAAGGCTGCGTGGCGGGCTGACCGGGTCGACATGGGCCGACCATCGAGCCTTGACGACACCAGTTGGCGGGCTATAAGCCCCGCTGACTGTTGCTCTCGGTGGATCAGAAGGCTAGGATTGATCCAAGGATCTGAGGGTAAAGGACCCGGGGCCACCTGACATGACCAACCACGATGAGCGCGCGCTCGCGTTCGCACTCCGGGATCCCCGATGATGCCGGGCCCGTTGAGGAGTCCAATCCCACATGTCGAGTAACGGCATGAGGCCGGTGAATGACGATCGGCGCGTGCGAGGATCACCCGTACGCACAAGCCGTCTTCATGTTTTGGTCATCGGGCTCGCGGCGGCTATCCTCGCCAGTCTGATCGGTGCAGCCCCGGCGTTCGGTGATCCTCAAGCCCCGTTCGCAACGATCAACAGTACCGTCACGGCTGGCAACCTCCAAGAGTTCTCAGGCCAGCCTGTAACCTCGTCCTACAATGGCGTCGCCCTCCGAATTACATCGGACGGGCCTCTCGATTCAGTTTGTGTCATGGATGAAAAGGCTGGTGAAGGAGCACCAATAGCCTCAGGGTGCGTGGACCGGGATCCGTTTGGCCACGTGTCGTCCGCCCACGCTTCGATTGCGTTGACTGCGGCGCCGACCTCGCAAGCGACGCTTGCAAAGGCAGACGCCCTATTACGTCGTGCGCATATCCATCCAAGGCCCCTGATGCCCACCAGGCTTCCGCGCTTCTTCGCCGGAGCAAGAATTTCGGTCGCGACGGGGCGGTTCTATAGCGTCTTCTTTAGCAAGCGACCCCGGTCCGCTGAGTACGACACTCTTGAGGCGTTTGTGGGTCGCATTCGTGGCTCCTTCTTTCGAGACCTGACACGTTTGTCGCGGTTACAGGGTTACCGAGTAGCGCGTGAGCATGTGAGAAGCAGCCGCGTCGCATGGTTTATCCCCACGGACGAGAGCGTGTCAATCGTCTGGAAGCACGGGGGCTACTGGTACTATACGTCGAGCCATACTGTTCTCCGGTACACGCTGACTCGCTCACAGCTTCGAGCACTTGCGAACTCGATGCGACCTGTTTGAGCGAACTTTAGCGAGACTGCTCCGCGCGACCTGAACAGCGTCTTTGCTTCGCAATGTCGGCTGCTGTTAGATAGGAGCAAGCCGCACTTGAGCAGCCGATGTGCTTGACGCATACGCGCTTCCGGTGGAGGAACTTCACGTCGCATCTGGCGAGTGCGTTGAGATTGGCGGGGGGAGCTGACAGAAAAGGCCTCAAGATGCGGATGATCATGCGAGGCGGAACATCGCTGTCAAGAGAGCCCTTCTCACTGACAACGCGAACAATCACCCGGCTAGGCACAGCTTAGGCGCGAAGGCGCCGGGGACCGGCACATCAGCCGCTGAGCAAAATCGCAACGCAATGTCGAAGGGCGAGTCCAACACTGCTGGTGCGGCTGCGAACAGCCCACACGGCCTGGAAACGTTCTGCCTGGCGCCCAGCATGCCATTTTGCGACCAGCGCAGTCCTTGCTGGAGTATGGCAACGCCGTGAGGCTGTTGGAGGCTCACGGAAACGGGCCGCGAGGAAACAGCGACGACCACGGGCGCGAAGAAGATCACGGTCTCCGGCTTTGAGATGGCCGACCAGTTCGTTCGCTTGGAGCACGACGTGCTCCGCGGTCTCATCCAGGGAGCCGCCCGGCCGCTGGTGGTCCAGAACGGCACGAAGTACCGGGCCGCCAAGTAGCCCGACCCTCACGGTCGCCAGCTACGCCGACCCGGCGGGTCGGCGGGGCCGGCATGTCGACTCGACCACGTAAACCAGCGCGAAGGGCACGTCCGTCAACCCGGCAGGCGTGCCCCGCGCCGTTTTCATCCTCCCGGCCGGGCGAGGTCTCATTAGCAACGGCGCGATCAGATCGACGGGAGACGGCTTGTCAGCGAGATCATGCGCGCTTGGCTTGAGGCGCCGGTTTGCTGACTGAGCGCACGTGCTCGTCGAAGAAGGCGAGCATTCGTCGCCAGCCGTCGCTTGCCGCGGCCTCGTCGTAGCCTGCCGCCAGCGGTGTGGGGATCCGCGCAAGCCAGCCCTGCCAGCCATCGACCCGGGAGAAGAAGGAGTGGCCCACGCCGTCGTAGGTCTTTACGTCGTGGGGCACTCCCAGGGCAGCGAGGTGCCGGTCTAGGCGTTCGGCGGTTGGGCGTCCCCAGACGCGGTCCTTGGCGCCGTAGCTGGCAACAACGGGACACACGCGATCCAGGCGCGAGCGATCCTTGGGCACCTCCCCGTAGTTGACCGCGGCAGCCCTAAACCCGGGCTGCCTGCCGGCGATCAGGGCGAAGCCCCCTCCCTGGCAGAAGCCGGCCACCGCGATCCGCTCGGCGTCGACCTCGTCTCGCCTCGCGAGCGTCTCACGCGCCGCGAGGATGTCTGCAATCTCACGCGCGATGCTCCCGCGCACCAAGTCGACCATCACCCGGCTGAGGCAGACGATCCGCCAGCCGTGCGAGTAGAGGCTCGGGGTCATGGCGACATACCCGGCGCCTACGAACCGCCGCGCGATGCGGCGGATGTCGTCGTTGAGGCCGAATGACTCGTGCAGCACCAAGACCCCCGGAAGCGGCCCTGTGGTGTCGGGCGCAAACAGCTCCGCACGCAACACCCCGCCATCAGCGACGGGCACATCGACTGGCTCGCCCTGCAACGACATCTCGCTAACTACTTCCCGAGGAAAAAGTGCCTCTTGGGCGTGCGGAGTCAATCAACCTCGATCGAGACCAACTGATGTGACTGGGGTTTCGCATCACGCGCTCACCTCTCGCGCGGCCGCCCACGAGTTTTTCCTCGGCAAGTAACTAATCTAATGCCCTCGTTGGGAAAGATCGAACGACGCCAGCCTAGCTCAGCCAGTCGCCTCGTTGACGTTTGTCCCCTTGTGGCAGGTCGCCGCCCACGCGTCACTCGCCGAGGATTGCGCGCGCGAGGTCGTGAACCGACGTCCCGTCGTAATCGCTGATCGTCAGCTCGCTGATCTGACCCTGGATCGCAAGGTTCATGCCGTTGAGGTCATCTGCCAGGGCCTTGCAGATCGCGGAATCGGCATTGCTTGCTATACCCAGGTGCGGGATGTAGGCGGCGAGCCCGTGAAGCGAACATCGGCAGCACCAGTGAGCAGCAGAGCAGATAGGCGAAGCACCGGAGGGCCGGCAGTGAGCGAACCCGGGTCAATCAACACCGCACGCGCCGATCCTGGGCTCTACCCGCTCGCAGGCGGCAAGCTGCTCGCTGAGATCACCAACCGGATCGTCTCGCTGGTGCGCGAGCACTACGGACGCGGACCGATCAAGGCCAAGACCTACGTGCTCGACAACCTGATCGTCTGCGTGCTCACCGACAGTGGCTTCACCGCGATTGAGCGCACGATGATGGGCGGCGGCGAACCGGAACGCGTGCTGGACATGCGCCGCGACTTCCAACGGATGATGAAGGTCCGCTACAGCGAGATGATCGAAGAGCTCACCGGACGCAAGGTGCTGGCGTTCCTCAGCCAAGCCCACGTCGAGCCCGAGCTCACGATCGAGATGTTCCTCATGGACGGGCCGCTGGCCGGCTTCGGCGCGCTTGAACTTGTCGACCCCGGCGACGGCTAACAGCGCCGGCTTTTCGCCGGCAATCGATGCCCGACGACGCCTGAACACCCCGGCGAGCCGATCGCACCCTCACCAAAGCCGAACCCACACGTTCGAAGCGACCCACGCCACGCGTACGTCAGCAACCGCACGACTACCAGGTCCTGCGCGATCGCACGACTAGCACGGATTTGGCGAAACGCGGCAACACGATCATGGGTGGGGTTGGCGCATTCGTTCTCGAGCACTGCGGAAAGCGACCGCGGGCGTGCATCCGATCTGGCGCCGATGTTGGTGGTGGCCCAGGAGCCGCAGAGCGTAGGCAAGCCCCCGCTCAACGGCTCGCCGGAACTTGCCATGGGGTCCGTGAGCGTACTGCTTGCGCTGTGAGCGGCAAGGCCCGCGCCCGTGCGAGCGCGCAGGAGAGCTTGGCGAGGATCGTCCGCTCGGCGTGCAGCCGAGGCGACCCAGTCCACGGACGCGGAGCGGCAGGAGCGATCATTCGCTCGACTGCACTGCGCGAACGATGGCTGTGAACCCGCGCGCCTCCGCCGCGTCGAGCAGCCTGAGCAGGCACCAGACTTCACACCCTCGGTCATCCGCCGTGGTCGCGAGTTGTACTGCGCCTGGCTACCGGTGCGGCCGGCGCCGCCGGGGCGCGGCGGATGTGTCCGGGGGTTCTGGCTGGAGCAGGCGAACGCCGAGCAGCCTGCGCCGGTCATAGACGCGCTCGATCGCGTATCCGTTTAGCTCGAGTTCTGAGATGACGGCGGCAGGGAAAGCGACCCCGGTGGCGTGCAGCTCGGCGAACGCGACCGGCTGATCGCCAGCCTCACGGAGGCGCTCTAGCAGCAACTGTTGCTGGGCGTCAGCGGGCGTCATCGACGGATTGTCGCCCTCCAGCGAGACACTGTGGGCGCCTCGAGCGTCCCAAGCCGCGCTGCCGTCACCAGACACCTAGCGATTGGGGGTTGGTCGCCGCTGAGCCGCCGCGTAGCGCCGCTCGACCCACGCGCTGTGCGGTCGTGCCAATGGCGTGCTGAGGGTGCACCGCTAGATGCTGAAGCCGAGGTTGCGCGTATCGCGCGGCGCTCTCGCGGCGTCGGGCGGCCAGGCTGTCAAGATGTGAACGTCGTGTGAACGCGAGATTGGAGTTTGATCCGTTGGCGGGCTATACGGAGGCGATTGAGGCGATCCCCGAGACGTTTGGTGCCGAGCGTCTTGTCGCCGACGTGCAGGCGATCGGGGCGACGGTTTTGGACGCCGAGCGCGTCCGTGATTCGGTTCCGCTTTGGTTTCACACGTTCGCGCTTGCCCCGGGGATCTACACGCCGGGCATTGCCCGCGACCACCGCTACCGCCTGGCGGTGCTCGGCGCGAACCGTTTTGCCGGCCGTAGCGTGCTTGACGTGGGCGCGTTTGACGGCTTCTACAGCTTCCTCGCGGAGACCCGCGGTGCGCGGCGCGTTGTCGCGGTCGACAATGAGCAGTACGTCGACTGGGTGCGATCTCGCTTCGGGGTGACGCTTCAGGGCGGCGCCGGGTTCCACGCGATCGCCGGGCTGATTGGATCCCGGGTCGAGTACCGGCGCATGGACGCGCTCGACGTGCTTCAGCTCGGTGAGCGCTTCGACGTGGTGTTGTGTTTTGGCATCTTGCACCGGGTGACCGACCCAATCGGATTGCTGCGGACGCTCGCGGATGTGCTGGCGCCGGGTGGCGAGATCCTGCTCGAGACCTACGGCTCGCAGCTGCCCGCCGACGCACCCGCGATCGAGGTTCACGAGCCGGGCGACGTGTACGCGCGCGACGAGTTTGTCTACTGGGGCTTCTCGGCGGCGAGTCTGCGGCGACTGGCGCGGATCGTTGGCCTCGACGAGGTAGACATCGTCGACGAGCTGGAGATCGATCGCCACCCGCGAATTCTCGCGCTGCTGCGAGCGGCCGGCTGACCGCGTCCTGCGATCACGCCTGACGGTCGCCTTTTAAGACGCCCGCGCCGTCGGCGACGAGCAGCTAAGTGCGCTCGTGGACCTGATGGTCTTGTGGCTCCGCGATCCCGTGGGCGAGCGCCTTGGGCGGGTGGCCGGCGAGCGCGGAATGCTGCTGATGCTCCACAGTGGACCAGTGCGCGCTGGAGCGCGGCCTGGCCGAGGGGGAGATCGGCGCGGCGCGGCCGAAGGGAACGGTCATGGGCGTGCGGGTCGGTTGCCTCCCTGATCTGTACGCGGCGCTGGCGGGGGACCCGCCGGACCAGGTGATCACGCTGTGAGAGGACCGAACTGGTCCTCGGTGGGCTCCGCTCAGCAGAACCACGGCTCGGTGAGCCGTGGCCTCCCCTCGGTCGATCCCATGGGGATTGCCTTCGGCTCGGGGACGTCTGCCTCGCCGTTGGCCTCGCGCACCGCCGCGCGGATGCGCGCGAACGTCAGGCCCGTCGGCTCTTGCGCGGCTGCGCTCTGCTGGACCAGCGCGCTGAGGCGGGCCTGCAGCTGGTCGGCTGCAGGGTCCGCTGAGCGCCACGGATAGCTGAGGCGTTCGGCTTCGTAGGGGCCGAGGTGCTCGCGCAGGTCCTTGCGCTCGAGCAGCAGCGAGCCCTCCGGCACGAGTAGACGGATCGTGTACTGCACGGGGTCTACGTTGGCCACCAGGTCGTGCGCGGCGACGAACTCGACGATCTCCAGCACGTCACGCGGGGTCGTCCACGGGGTGAAGGGCATAAATGAGGGCCGGGTCTCGATTCCGTGCTCGCGCAGCAGGTAGAGGGCTTGCACCGCCTGGGCGGTGGTGTGGCCCTTGTCGAGGCGGGCGAGGATCTCGTCGTTGACGCTCTCCAGCGCGCAGACAACAAACAGGCAGCCGGAGGCGGCCATCTGCTCCCACACCCCGGCGTGCTCGAGCACGTGCTCGACCTTCGTTGTGCAGTCAAAGGTCAGCTCCGGGAGCCGCTCGTGGAGCGTGCGCACGATCGCCAGAGAGTGCCGCCAGCCGTTGAGGAAGTCGGGGTCGCCGAACGTGATGTGGCGCGCTCCCATCCCGGCCAGGCGCTCGACGTCGTGCAGAACGGTCTGCGCCTGCACGACGCGGATGCGCCCATCGTAGACGGCGGGGACAGGGCAATGCCGGCAGCGATGCACGCACCCATGACTGGCCTCCACGT
This sequence comes from uncultured Solirubrobacterales bacterium, assembly GCA_963737535.1. Lineage (GTDB taxonomy): Bacteria > Actinomycetota > Thermoleophilia > Solirubrobacterales > Solirubrobacteraceae > Palsa-465. The sequence goes on along the minus strand of CAVTTU010000029.1, from coordinate 189,485 downwards.
AGCCAACCAGCCGCTCCTCCCCGCCCACCGCCAGGCGGGCGTAGCGCTCGAGTCCGGGCAGCAGCTCGCGCGCCGGCGGGTCGAAGCTGCCGCGCTGCAGGTGGATGATTGGCCGTTCGGCGGCCTGGGCGGACGCCCGCGGGGCCGCCAGCTCGTCCACCCAGGCCGTGAGCGCCGGCTCGTACTCGCCGGCGATCGCGCGCGCGGCGAGCTCACGCTCTACCAGCTCTCGGCTGACGGTGGCGTAGAGCCCGTAGAAGCAGATCGGCAGCCCGGGGTGCTCGCGGCGCACTCGGCGCCCGGCGCTTAGCGCGAGGCGCATGGCGGTGTGCATTGGCACCGAGAAGCCGACCGCCTGTGTCCACTGCAGGGCGCCGGGGTCCCACGGCTGCACGCTGAGATCCAGGCAGCGGACCTCGTGCCCGGCGCGGCGCAGCGCGGCCGCCGGTGAGGCGACATGCAACGGCTGGTGGCCCAGCTCGTAGGTCGAGATCAAAAGGACGCGCACGGCTGACCCACGCTAGCGCGCGCCGACCGGCTCGGTCGCGTGCGGCTCGATCCGGATCCGCAGCAGGCCGTGCGCGGCGCGCAGCGAGCGCTCGACCGCCTCAGCGCTCGCCGCGCGCGCGAACATGAAGCCCAGGTAGCGGTCGCCCTCAGGCAGCGGCACCACGGGGCGGCCGCGGGCGATCGTGATCTCCAGCCCACCGATCCCCTCCACCCTCCGGGCCTCCTGCTGTCCCTCGACCGCGCGCAGCACGCCAGCCCCGGGGATCGGGATCATCATCACCCCGGACGCCGTCGACTCCCGCGCCAGGTCCTCGAGCCCGAGGCCCAGCGCGTGGCGCAGGATCACCTGCTCCAGGCTGACGCCGGCGCCGAAGCGCAACGCGCGCGAGCACAAGCCGCCGATCGACCGGGCCGCTAGCTCCAGGACACTCACCCGCTCGCCGTCCACGCGCAGCTCGACGTGGATCGGTCCCTCCCCCAGCCCCAGCGCACGCGCCGCCCGCGCAGCAACCGCCTCGACCTCGGCCAGGACCGCGGTCGGCAGCCGCGACGGCGTCACGTACAGCGTCTCCTCGAAGTACGGCCCCTCGAGCGGGTCGGGCTTATCGAAGACCGCCAGCACCTCCAGACGGCCCCCGCGCAACAGCCCCTCGACCGCCACCTCCGCGCCGGGTAGGTAGCTCTCCAGCAGCAGCGGCGCCTCGGGCGGTCTCTGAGCGGCGGCCACAATGCCCCGGACGCGCTCGGCCGTCAACCGCGCCTGTTCGGCGTCATCCGCCCGGATCACCCCGCGGCTGCCCGACAGCCCCAGCGGCTTGACGACGCAGGGAAGGCCCACCTCGCTCACCACGGCCGCGACGTCGGCTCCAAATGGCAGCAGGGCGAAGCGCGGCTGCGGGACGCCGGCCTCCGCGAGCGCCCGGCGCATCGCCGCCTTATCACGCGTGCGGGCGACGGCTCCCGGCGGATTGTGCGGAAGCCCGAGGCGCTCGGCGCCCAGCGCAGCGGCCATCACGCCCTGGTCATCGACGCCCACGACCGCGGCGAACGGGGTTTGCAGTGCCCGCTCGGCGATCTGCGCGGCCGCCACTGCCGGGTCCGACAGCCGCAGGGTGAGCGCACGTTCGCCCATCGCCGCCGACATCGCCGCCCGGCGCTCGGACGCTACCGTAACCGCGACGCCGAGCTCCCGCGCCGCCGCCAGGAAGTCCGGCGCCCGGTAGGTGGCCGACGGTAGGATCAGGAGAAGGCGCTCCACCGCGCTATCGTAGATCGGTGGCCGACCAGACCCCACCGCTCCTCGCCATCACGGCAGCGGCCCTCGAGCGTGTACGCGGCTTCCGCGCCGCCGCGCCCGACCCGAGCGATCGCGTGCTGTCCGTGCGGGTCACCGGCGCGGCCGACGGCGAGTACGTCTGCGCGCTGTCGCTCGAGCCGCTGGCCAAGGTCCGCGGCAGCGACTCCATGCAACACGAAGGGGATCTCGCCATCGTGATCGCCAACGACAGCGCCGCGAAGCTGCGCGGCGCCACCGTCGACTGGAACGAGGACCCGCTGCACAGCGGCTTCGTGGTCATCAACCCGAACAAGCCGCCTCCCCCGCCCCTCGCCCTTCCGACCCTCCCGATGAGCCCGGGAGCCGGTCCCGCCGCCCGCCCTCCGGGTCCGCCTACAACGCCCGGGGCCGGCCTGGACACCGACGTCGCCCGTCGCGTCACGGCCGTGCTCGACCGCGATGTCAACCCGAGCATCGCCAGCCACGGCGGACATGCCGAGCTCGCGGGTATCGAAGGCGCCACCGCCTACCTACGCCTAGGCGGGGGATGCCAGGGCTGCGGCATGGCCACAGTCACCCTCAGCCAGGGCATCGAAGTGGCGATCACCCAGGCCGTCTCCGAAATCGACCAGGTCGTCGACGTCACCGACCACGCCTCCGGCACCAACCCGTACTTCGAGCAAGCCAAGAAGTAGCTGGTCCCGCCCTTCCGTTAACGAGCCGTCGCGCGGTGGTGCTTTCCCGATCATCTCCGCGCAACGCCTCTGCATTCCGCGCCGAGCTCATCGTCAACGACGATCTTGGCAGCGGCGAGGAATCTGATCTTGAACGCAAATGCATCGGGCGTCGGGCCGTGCTCTTGCAAATGCGCAAGCCGCGCCTCAGCCTCGGCGAACGAAGGGAGATGCCCGGCCGGAACCCACCAGAGCGCCATATGGATGCCGATGCGCTCGAACCACTCCCGCCGCCGCAGCATCACCGCGGCGTGGCCGCTCCTGTCGACGAAATCGGCGAGATGATCGATCGACTCCCAGACGTTATTGCTCCAACCCCCCCACATGCCGCCATCGGCCGCCTGCGAGCGCGCTGCCTTGGCCTGCGCCGATGCCTGGCTGCGACACCGCGGGCAGCGCAGCCAAACCTCAACCCACCCGACCCTACTCCTCTATCCAATTGGAATACAAGAAGCATCAGGACGATCCCCATTGAAGTAGGCTCCCAGAACGCGTTGACGCTGAGCTGCCCGTCCGCTTCAGGCGCGCAGGCTCAGACGACGGACTACTCGCACCAATGAGCAGCACAGTCAGCAGAGCGACACGAGGTCGGCGATGAGCGAAGCCGAGTCTGACAACCGAGCGCTGCAGCCACTCGCCGGCGGGCGACTGCTCGCCGAGATCACCAACCGGATCGTCGCTTTCATGCGTGAGCACTATGGGCGCGGGCCGATCAAAGCCAAGACCTACGTGCTTGACAATCTGATCGTCTGTGTGCTCTCAGACGGATTCACCGCGATCGAGCGCACGATGATGGAAGGCGGCGAGCCCGAGCGAGTGCTCGACATGCGCCGCGACTTCCAGCGGATGATGAAACAGCGCTACACCGAAATGATCGAAGCGCTCACCGGCCGCAAGGTGCTCGCGTTCCTCAGCCAAGCGCACGTGGAACCCGACCTCACGCTAGAGATCTTTCTGATGGACGGGCCGCTGGCCGGATTCGGCGCACTCGAACTAGTCGACCCGGCACCGGACAACGCTGACTGATCGTCTTTACACCTCGGCGCGAAGACTGCAAATGGGGCTTGAGGCGCGGCGGGGTTGAGCCTGGTCGTCGCGAGTAGATGCAACCGTGCGCGTGGGTGGCGTTTCGGGCCGAGATGACGAGTGCTCTAAGCTCAGTGCTACCAATAAACGGCGCCGACGACCGTTGGTTCGGCTTGCCGGCTCCGCCTCTCGCGTTGATTCTGTCTCCCTCGTTCTCATGGGCGACTGCGGGCCGGTCGCGCCCATTTGAAAGGACCTCGCTGTGCCTCTTTTCTTCTTCACCGTGGAGCAGCAGGAGCGTGCGATCGTCGAGCGGTTCGGCAAGTTCGTTCGAGTCGCCGGCCCCGGACTTCAGCGAAAGTCACCGTTCGTCGAGAAGGTGGCCGGTCGGATGAGCTTGCAGGTCGAGCAACTCAACGCGGATATCGAGACCAAGACCCAGGACAACGTGTTTGTCGTTGTCAAGCTTGCGATCCAGTACATGGTGGACGGCGACCAGGAGAAGGTCAAGGATGCCTTCTACAAGCTCGATGACCCGGAGGTGCAGATGAAGTCCTACGCCTTCGACGTGGTCCGCTCGCACATCCCGACGATGGACCTCGATGAGGCATACGCCGACGCGGACACGATCGCCAAGCACATCCAGGACACGCTTCAGACGCAGATGGCGGACTATGGCTACGAGATCATCAAGGCGCTGATCACAAACATCGAGCCCGATCAGCGGGTCAAGGACGCGATGAACAACATCAATGCTGCGCGCCGAAACCAGGAGGCTGCGACCGCCCAGGGCGAGGGCGACAAGACGCTGCGGATCAAGAAGGCCGAGGCGGAGTCCGAGTCGATGCGCCTCCACGGCGAGGGGGTTGCGGCGGAGCGAGAAGCGATCGCCCGGGGACTCAAGGACTCGCTGGCCATTCTCGCCGACGAACAGGGGATTGACCCGAAGGAGGCGATGGGGCTGGTCGCGCTGACGCAGTACATGGACACGATCCGATCGGTCGGCGAGCACGGCAATATGACCACGCTACTGCTACCCCACTCGCCCGCGTCAGTCGGCTCGTTGATGGACCAAGTCCAACAGGGCATGCTCACCGGCGCCCTGGCCGCGGACGCCGCGACGAGCGGCGGCAACGGCGTCGGCCGCACGCGTGCTGCGTCGCCCCAGCAGTCGCTACCACCGAAGTCCCAGGGTAATCGGCCCTGAGACGCCGCGACAGGACCAAGCGATGGGTAACCCCACCCCGGACATGGTTGCATTTCTCGGGGTACGCGCTGACAGACGTCTGTTGGACGAGGATCGCTTCAATCTTCCAGATGCCGAGAACTATCGGGCGCCGACCGTCTCTACTCAGAAGCATGACCGCCTCGTCGCGGCGGGATCGCTCCTAACCGGAGTCACCCTAATTGCCGGTGTGGCGCTGGCGCTATACGGCGGCTGGGAGCTTCTGCTGAACGGCGGTGGCGCGGTCGACGCCGTCCTCGCCGTGCTCGGAATCCTGATCGCTGGCACACACTGGGGGTGGGTGCACGTGGCCGAATACGTCGGTCTTACGATCGACGATCGTCACCAACGCGCAGCCGACGATCGCGGTATGGACTGGCTCGCGAGGATCGAGCCGTACCCCCGCTTCAGCGTCTCAACCACTGTCCTCGACGATGCCTCGACTAGTGTCGTTCGTGTCCTACACAAGCCCGTCCTCACCCCGCAGCACACGTTCACGTTCGTCCGCGAGACGGACGCCGAGAAGACCTACGACGCCGATGTCTCGGCGGAGGTCATCGCCTCCACGGTCGAGACGATGCGACGCCAAGCGCGGCTCGAATCCGACCGTCTACATGGACTCTGGCAAGCCGCGTCGACCGCCTATGGAGCCGCGTTACTAAGCGCCGATGACGACCAACAGCGACTGGCTGCACAGCGGGCCGCAGCCACCGCCCTGTCCGAACACATCAACGCGTCGCTGCTCGAGCCACCGCTGGTCGAGTAGCAGCCTGCGCTTCCGACCGTCGCGCTATGCGGGCGCCCGGAGGCTTTCAACCGGCGCGCACCCGGCGAACGCTTCGACCAGTCGGCAGGTGCGAAGCACGGCTGCGTAGTTTTCCGACACGGGGCGGCGCAGGTCCCGCACGCGATCGTCCACTTTCTCAGGAGGATCTGCGACGGGCGCGGGGCTAGGGTGTGGTCATGCCCGTAGACGCGCAACCCCGCCCTCTTGCCGCAACCCAGCCGATCAGGGTCGTGCTGGCCGATGACCACCATGTGGTACGGCGAACCCTGCGGCTCTTGCTGGAGCGCGAGCGCGACGTGGACGTGGTCGCCGAGGCCGGGGATGTGTTCACGACCGTACGTCTCGTAACCGGCCACATCCCGCAGGTGCTGCTGCTCGATCTACGCTCCCCGAACGGCTCGAGCATCGAGTTGATTCGACGCCTGCGCGCCCAGGTGCCCGATACCCAGATCGTCGTGGTGACGATGGAGGACAGTCCGGCATTCGCTCGTGCGGCGATCGAGCTCGGCGCGATCGGATATGTGCTCAAGGACAACGCCGATACCGAGCTTCCACTGGCCGTTCGTTGCGCGGCACGCGGTGAACGGTTTGTCAGTCCTCGTGTCGCAGCTCGCCTTGATGCGCTTAGCCGAGCGGTCGATAACGATGGTCTCAGTCCGCGTGAGGCCGAGGTGCTGCGCTTGATCGCATTGGGTTTCACGAGCGCCGAAATCGCCGATGCGCTTTGTCTCTCACGTCGCACCGTGGAGTCACATCGCACGCAGATCCATCGCAAGCTGGGGCTGTCGAAACGCTGCGAGCTGGTTCGCCATGCGCTCGAGCTCCACCTGATCGGAGCTCCCACCGACGCGGCCTGCGTCAGCAACGCGCGTTAGGCCGTTCCCCCACGGCCGTCGAGAAGCCGCAACGGTCGAGAAGGATCCAACATCGGCTGAAAACCTGGACATAACTGCGGAAAAGTCCTGATGGCTCGGCGCGGCACGTTCGCTGCACTGCGAAAAGCGCCCGCCCATTCGCGGCGCGCGAGACCTTCGCGCCCGCTACGGGCTGGAGGTAGATCCCCACGCTCTCTCGTGAGCGCCACCTAGGAGGAAGGGCCATGAACGATGAGTACCCCGTCCGGTTCGCGGTGGACCGTCCGGACCGCGAGCTCGACCGCGTGACGACGGCGTTTCGCATCTTCGCCGTGATCCCGATCGCGATCGTGCTCGGGACGATCGGCGGCTACAGCGCGCGCTGGGGCACGAGCACGAGCGGCACTGTCGAGGTCGCGGTTGGCGGCACCGGCCTCCTGTTCATCCCACCCCTGCTGATGATCGTGTTCCGCCAGAAATACCCACGGTGGTGGTTTGAGTGGAACCTGCAGCTGCTGCGGTTCGCAAACCGGGTCGGCGTGTACGTGGCGTTGATGGACGACCGCTATCCGTCGACCGACGAGGAGCAGTCGGTGCACCTCGAGTTCGGATACCCCGATGCTCGCGACGGGCTCAACCGATGGCTCCCGCTCGTCAAGTGGTTGCTGGCCATCCCACATTACGTGGTCCTGTTCTTTCTCTATATCGGAGCCTTCTTCGCGGCGATCGCAGCCTGGTTCGCGATCCTGTTTACCGGTCGCTATCCGCGCGGCATCTTCGACTACATCGAGGGCGTGATCCGCTGGCACAACCGGGTGGTGGGATACGCGCTGATCCTGGTCACCGACGCATACCCGCCGTTTCGGCTTGGGCCCTGACATCACAGGCCTCTCAAGGACGGCCGACGCCCGCGTTCGTGGGGCGGCCGGCCCGCCCTACGCAGGGGATGAATACTCCCTCTCGAAGGGCGGTGGATAATCCACTAAAGAGGGTTGACTTTGATTACTGGTGCGCTTCTGACGTTTGCCGTCGGCACGGTGAAGGTCTTTCGGGTCGACACGGGGTCGTTCTTGGCCATCGTCGTCATCTCGGCGCTGGCGGGAACCATCGTGGCGATCGCCGGCGCTCGCAACCTGTTCATCCCCCTGGTCGTGCTCGAGCTGGTGCTGGGTGTCGTGATCGGCCCGCAGGTGCTCAACATCGCCCACGTCAACGGCTTCACGACCTTCTTCGCCGACCTCGGTCTCGGCATGCTGTTCTTCTTCGCCGGCTACGAGATCGACATCGAGCGCATCCGAGGTCGACCCCTGAGGCTAGGACTGCTGGGCTGGGCAATGTCGCTGGCGATCGCCTATTCGCTGGGCGGAATCCTGGCCGCTTTCGGCGTGGTCCTCTCGCTGATCTACACGGGGTCCGCGCTGGCGACAACGGCGATCGGCACGCTGCTTCCGGCGCTCTCCGACACCGGCGAGCTGAGCACCGAGTTCGGCACCTACCTGCTTGCCGCCGGTGCTGTCGGGGAGTTTGGCCCGATCCTGCTGCTCACGCTCGTGCTGTCGACGCAGGACGCGGTCCACAACGCGCTGATACTCGTGGCCTTCATCGCACTGACGGTGGCCGTGGCGGTGGTCGGCGTCCGCTCGGCGCGACACACGCTGCCGCTGTTCGAACGGACGATCGAGAAGAGCTCGCAGCTGGCGGTCCGGTGGATCGTCGTGCTCGTGTTCGCGCTGGCGCTGCTGGCCAACGACCTCGGGCTCGACCTGCTGCTCGGCGGCTTCGCGGCGGGGCTGATCACTCGCCAGGTGTTGCAGAAGCGCGAGATGCCGGCGTTCGACTCGAAGCTCACCGCGGTGGCCTTCGGCGTCTTCATTCCGTTCTTCTTCATCGTCAGCGGCATGAAGCTCGACGTCGATGCGCTGTTCGCCAGCGTGTCCGGCGTCCTGAAACTGTTCCTCTTCTTCGTGCTGTTCCTGGTCGTGCGCGGCACGCCCGCCATGCTTCTCTATCGCAAGGCACTGCCGCTCAAGGAGGACCGCATGGCTCTGGCGCTGTTCTCGGCTGTCCAGCTGCCCCTCGTCGTCGCCATCACCACAATTGCCGTGAGCAAGGGTCTCATGCGGCCCGCCGCCGCCGCCGCCCTGGTCGGAGCCGGTGCGCTGTCGACCTTCGCCGGTCCGCTCCATGGGATGTACATGCGCCGGGTCGCCGCCCGCAAGCGCTCGGCCGAGCACTTACCGGCCGAGCCAATCCTTGCCGCGGACGAGCCGGCCATTCCATGAGCCACTCCGGGAACGCCGACCGGCACCATCATGTCGAGGCAGCCGGTCGTCTCTTCCGCGCTCGCATCTGGTTGAGCTCGGCGATGTGGGTTCCCGTGCTGGCCGCCAACCTGACCGCGGTGGCGTTGGCCGTCTGCCTGCCGATCCTGGACACCCACCTGGGCGATCAGCGAAGTCTGCCGATCACGAACTCGGCTGTGCAGTCGATCTTCGGGGCGCTGGCTGGAGGCATGATCACCTTCACCGGGATCGTCTTCTCGGCCGTGTTCGTCGCGGCGCAAATCCAGACCTCGTCCTATTCACCGCGGCTCGCTGCGAGGTTGCGCCGCGATCCGGTCATCATCGCGGGCCTCGCGCTGCCCACCGCGACGGCCACCTATGCGCTGTTCGGGCTCGCCGCGATCGGACGCCAGACCGATAGATTCGGCCACGACTTCGTCCCCGCCGCCACCGTGCTGTTCGGGCTGGTGCTGGCCTTCGTCACGCTTGGAGCGTTCGTCGCGCTCGTGCAGCGCGCGTTTGAGACCACCCAGATCGGCGGCATTCTCCGCAGCCTCATGCGGCGCGGGTACGCGGTCATCGAGGAGGTCCACCCGCGTCACGCTCAGACGACCCCGCACGCCCCGGAACCGGACGGGGGCCGGAGCACGGAGGTCGCCTACGACGGCCCGCCGGCCGTGATCGCTGCCATCGACCGGGCCGCACTGCTGCGTGTGGCCGAGCGATCGGGCGGTTTCGTCGAGGTCGTGCCGCTGGTCGGCGAATACATCGTCCCCGGGAGCCACGTGCTACGCATCAGCGGCGCCCGGTCCGATCCCGAGCCCGAGCTGACGCGGCGCGTGTTCGTCATGGCCAGGCAGCGAACGGTCGATCAGGACCCGGCCTTCGCCGTAAGAATGCTCGTCGACATCGCCATCCGCGCGCTGTCGCCGGCCATCAACGACCCCACCACCGCCGTGCAGGCCCTCGACAGGATCGAGGCGCTCCTGGTTGAGCTCGCCAAGCGCCAACCGGGGCCGGCGCTCGTCGTCGACGACGACGGCCAGCCGCGCGCTCGCGTGCCCGCCCCGCGATGGTCGGCCTACGTCGAGCTCGGCCTGACCGAGATCCGCCGCTATGGCGCCGGCGCGCCACAGGTCGTGCGGAGGCTGCATGCGCTCTACGACCGTCTGGTGGCGGTCGTGGCCGAGACCGACCGACCACGCGTCGAACTCGAGCGGCGCCTCCTCGACGAGGCCGTCGAACACGAGTTTCCCGACCCCGAGGAGCGTGCGATCATCGCCCAACCAGACCGGATGGGACTGGGCGGCGTCTAGAGCTATCGAGCGGTGTCAGGACGTCTCGCGCCCGGCGGTGGCCGTGTCCCCGGCGCCCCGCTCGGGCTTCTCGCCGGCGTCGGACGTCTGCCACCACGGGTTGTCGATCAGGCGTGAGCTTCGCCCGTGAGTGAAGAAACTCGAGGACCACTGGATCATCACCAGCAGGCGGTTCTGGAAGCCCATCAGGTACCAGAGGTGCACCAGCAACCACACGAGCCATGCGGGCAGGCCGCTGATCCTCAGCAGGTGGAGATCGGCGACGGCTCGGCCGCGGCCGATCGTGGCCAGGTTGCCCTTGTCGCGATAGCGGAACGGCCGGGTCGGATGCCCGCTCAAGCGATTGCGGATGAGCTTGGCTGCGTAGATGCCCTGCTGGATCGCGACGGGCGCCACGCCCGGGAACTCGACCGGCGCCCCGGCGTCGTTACGGACGCGGACCATGTCGCCGATCACGATGAGCTCGGGGTGATCCTGGAGGGTCAGATCGGGCATCACGGTCAACCGCCCCGAACGATCGCGCTCGCCGCCGGACAGCTCGCCGAGCCGGCCGGCGAGCTCGGAGGCCGTGACGCCGGCAGCCCAGATCACGGTCCTCGTCGGGATCTGCTCCCGCCCGCCCGCAACGTGCTCGATCGTGACCGTGCTCGCGTCGATGTCGACGACGGTTTGATCGAGCATCACCGTCACCCCAAGTCGCTCGAGCGAATTCCTCGCCTTGCGCGAGAGCGACGGCGGGAACGTCGCCAGTACGCGATCGCCGGTGTCGACAAGGAGAACCCGGGCCGTCCGCGAGTCGATCGAGCGAAAGTCGCCGTGCAGCGTGTCGCGAGCGAGCTCTGCTATCTGGCCGGCCACCTCGACTCCCGTCGGCCCGGCCCCGACAACGACGAAGGTGAGCTCGGCGTCGCGGGTCGCGGGATCGGTGCTCATCTCCGCGCGCTCGAACGCGCGCAGAATCCGCGAGCGGGCGATGACCGCGCTCTCCAGTGACTTCACCTCGGCCGCATATTGCCGCCAGTCGTCGTGGCCGAAGTACGAGTAGCTCGAGCCCGCGGCCACGATCAACGTGTCGTAGGCCACCGACGGCGGCGGGCTCACGTCGGGCACGTCGCTGAGGAGAACCTTGCGCGCGGCGAGATCGAAGCCGGACACCTCGGCCAGCATCACCCGAACGTTGGGCGCCGACTTGAAGATCGTCCGCAGTGGATAAGCAACCTGCCCGGCCGACAGCGCCCCGGTGGCGATCTGATAGGTCAGAGGCTGAAACAGGTGGAAGTTTCGGCGGTCGATCAGGGTGATATCCACCGGAGCCCGGCGCAGGTGCTGAATCGCACGCACACCACCGAAGCCACCACCGACGACGACGACCCGGTGCCGACGCGACTGAGCGCTGTCCTCAGACCCGATCACAACTCCACAGGATCTGCCCCAACCGGGGCAATTTCAAGCGATTGGCACTCAGCGGGCGGCCGCGCAGTCGATCAGCGCGTCGGCCACGGGTGGTATTTCGCCTGCCAGTTCGGCGATGTCACCGAGCAGGCTCGGATCCGCGGTAAGACCGAAGTTCAGCGTGTCGGCCATCGATACGACGGCGACGCGCAGCGCGTGGTCCTCGCGAATCTCGGCCAGCGAATACAGCGCGCCGACCGGCACGCCCAGGACACGTACGGGTCGCCGGGGGCCGGGGACATTGGACACGTTCAGGGCGAACGAGCGCGGATGCGTCAGCACTCGCTGCGCGAACTGCTGCAGGCGCGGAGTGCGGCCGAGCCGGTGCATCATCGCGTCCAGGTGCTCGGCGTCGTGCCCGTTCTTGCGAGCCCGGGTCGCCCGCGCGACCGCGCTCAGCCGCGCGGCGGGATCGCCGGGCGCCAGCGGCACGTCGACGCAGAAGAACGAGTCACGATTGCCGATGTCGGGCTGCTCGTCCTCGTCTGACAGCTGAAGGTGATGGAGGCTCACCGGGACCTTGATCCGTACCTGCCCTAGATGGCCATGGCGCGCCTCGAGCCAGCGCCGCAGCGCGCCGGCGACGACGGTCAGCACGGCGTCGTTGACAGTGGCGCCGTCGATGACCTTCGCCGCATGGCGCAGGGCCCCGAACTCGACGGTCGCGAATCCGACCGAGCGCTCCGCCCCGATCTCACCTCCAAACGGCGAGCGCAGCCAGGGTTGCGGCGTCTCGCGCACCGCCGCACGCAGGGTCTCGAGCCGCTGACGCGGGGTCGGATCGGCATGGTGCGACGGCACAGCCTGTCCCGGCAGCTCGCGCGTGCGCGGCAAGTCCGGCGAACCATCGCCCGCCCCTTCCCACAGCGCGACGTTGGCCATCCGCATCGCCGTCGACCCGTCGGCCAGGGCATGGTGGATGCGCCAGATCAGCGCGCTGCCTCCGTGGGCCAATGCCGGGACCAGCTCGATGTGCCAGAGGGGTCGCGAGCGATCGAGCCGCTGCGCGAAGACGCAGGCCACGGCGGCTCGGAGTGAGGCCTCGTCAGCCGGTTCGGGCAAGTCGAGTACCGACACGTGCTCGCTGACGTTCACCTCCGCGCCCCGCACCCACGACAGCGTGCCGTCGATGTCGCATAGACGCATCGAGAACTCGGGAGCGCGGTCGACACGCGACGCGATGTGCCTACGCAGGCTCGCCAGCTCGATCGGACCGTCCAGCAAGATGACCTTGCACGTGTGCCCGGCGGTGGTCTCGTTCTCCAGTGCGAGGATGGCCAGATCCTCGTCGGAGAGCGGCCGCAGCACGCGTGAATCGCCCAGTACCCCATTGCTCGCCGTAGCGGGCATCGCACGGGCAAGATACCCGGCGTGCGGGCGGATGGCAATCGCCGAGCCCGCGTCAGCGAGTCTCGATGATCACCGTCGTCGCCTTGACCACCGCGGTGGCCTGCGCCCCCGGCTTGAGCCCGAGCTCGTCCGCCGCCTCGCGCGACATCAACGACACGATCCGGTACGGGCCACAGGCGAGGTCGATCTGAGCCATCACGTCGTCTCGCTTGACCGCGACGACGATGCCCGAAAGACGGTTGCGGGCACTGGTCAGCCCCGCCGCGCCGCGTTCCCTGAGCAGGTTGGCCAGATCGGAGGAAGCTATGTAGCGCCGGTTGTCGCGGCGCTCGAAGGTGACCTTGCCCGCCTTCTCCCAACGGCGAAGAGTGTCGACACTCACGCCGAGCGCGGCAGCCGCCGCGCCGATCTTGACCAGGTCCTCGATCGCGTGCTCGTCGGGTGACATTCGGGCGAGCGGCAGTTATATCGCTCGAACCCTGCGCCCGTCAGGCGACCGTGCCGCTCCGACGGGGCCAGCATGCTGATCGTGCACGCCGCCTCGCTCGAGAACCAGTTCGTGGCCAGCGGGTTCTCGTTCCGGAACCAGTTCGGCCACGCGATCTTCCGCAACGATTTCGTGACCGCGAACGGACAGGCGTGTCCGGGCGGCGTGTTGCCCAGCGGCTCGGCGCTGCCGAACTGGTACGTGACCACCGGCCTGTCCCAGGGGCCGAACGTCGTCGACGGCGACAGCTGCACCGGGTTCCCGAGCGGGGCCAACTCGTGCTACGTGTTCACGGACCGCGGCACATATGACTACCTCCAGTCGGGCGAGGATCCGGGCGCCACATTGGCACGTTCCTCAGCATCCCCCATCTCGAGATCGTCACCCGCGAGAACAGCGCGCAGGCGCCGGGTGGGAGCGATCTCCTGATCAACTACTTCCACGCCTACATCGTCAACCCGCAGGCCCCGGACCAGTCGGTCAACCTGCCCGCCGCGGCGGCGTTCATGCGTTTCATCACCTCGCCGACCGTTCAGGCGCAGATCGCGACCTACCTTCAGTTCAACACGGGCAACGACGCGGTGGGGAAGCCGTTCATTCCCGACGCCTCGCCGGCGATCAGCCCGACGACCTCGCCGGCGACGCATGTGGTCAAGCCGGGCCAGTCGGTCACGCTCACCGGGTCGGTGCAAAACGCCGAGCTCGGGTAGCCCGGAGTCGGAGTTCGGACGGTCACCGTGGACCAGCTCGTCGCCGGCATTCCGCAGGCGATCAAGAGCGGCAAGACTGACTCGAGCGGCCATTACAGCCTCACGTTCACCCCTGCGTCGAGCGGTGTCTACGAGGTCTCAACCGGGCAGATCAGCCAGATCGAGAACCCCAACCTCAGCCCGCAGTACGGGGACATCCTCTCACCTGGGGCATCGGCTCAGATCCCGATCAACGTGCAGTCGGCCGTCCACATCGGCACGGCCCACGCCGCGTCCAACGGGGTCGCGGTGACCGGAGCGCTGTCCCCGGCCGCGCTCGACAGCAACGCCACGGTGACGCTGCTGGCTCGCAAGCTGGGGTCGAGCGGCAAGTTCGGCGTGATCGCCCAGAGCTCGCTGACCCGGCGACACACTAGTAGCCCAGCTGTCTGGCTTTGCCCCACCGATGCTGCTGGGCCTGGGCAGCCGGGTCATGACCCGCTCGCTGCGCTTCAACATGGACACCGCGACGACCAACGTGCCCGGCCCCCAGCGCGCGGTCCACGCCCTCGGGCGCAGGCTGCTCGCGTCCTACCCGTACGTGCCGATCGTCGGCACGATCCGCATCGTGGTGGCGATCTTCTCCTACGACGGCCGGCTGTACTTCGGGGTGACCGGCGATCGCGACCAGGCCCCCGACGTCGACGTGCTCACCGGAGGTACCGAAACCGGGCTCCGTGAGCTGCTGGACCACGCGAGCGCGGGCGTGCCGGCCCGGAGTTGACCTACGCCTGTCTGCTCGGATGATGACATTCCTCATAGGCGCGCTTGAGGGTCCGGGGCTACCATCGTCCGGGGAGCCGCCAGCAAAGGAGGAGCCGATGTCCGTCACCACAACCAGCATCGCCCGCGCCCGGGACGTGACCAGGCGCTACGGTGAAGGCGCCACCGCGGTCGACGCTCTGCGCGGAGTGTCACTCGAGGTCGAGAAGGGCCACCTCGTGGCGGTGATGGGACCCTCGGGCTCCGGCAAGTCGACGCTGATGCACACGATGGCCGGGCTCGATCGTCCGACCAGCGGCTCGGTGGTCATCGCCGACACCGAGATCACCGATCTCGACGATGCCAAGCTGACGCTGCTGCGCCGCGATCACGTTGGCTTCGTATTCCAGTTCTTCAACCTGCTGCCGATGCTGAGCGCCGAGGAGAACGTCCTGCTGCCGTTGACGATCGCCGGCAAGGACCCGGACCGGCAGTGGGTCGATGAGTTGTTCAGCATCACCGGACTGGCCGACCGCCGCAAGCACCGTCCGGCCGAGATGTCGGGTGGCGAGCAGCAGCGCGTGGCCATCTCCCGGGCGCTGGTGACCCGCCCGACGATCCTGTTCGCCGACGAGCCGACGGGCAACCTCGACTCGAAGACCGGGGGCCAGATACTCGATCTGCTGCGCAACTCGGTGGACAACTACGGTCAGACGATCGTCATGGTGACCCACGAGCCGCGCGCGGCATCGATCGCCGACCGGGTCCTGTTCCTCGCCGACGGTCTGATCGTCAAGGAACTGACCGAGGCCAGCGCCGGCGACGTTCTCGAGGTGATGAGCGAGCTGTCCGCGTGACCCGAGTTGCGATCAAGGGCCTGCTCGGCCGCAAGCTCAGAGCGGCACTTACGGCAATTGCCATCGTCCTCGGCGTGGCGATGGTCAGCGGCACATACATCCTCACCGACACGATCAAGGCCGCCTTCTCGACCGTATTCACGCAGGCGTACAAGAACTCCGACGCGGTGATCACCGGCAAGAGTGCGATCTCCAACAACACGAGCGGCAACGGAGCCACCGTGCCCTCGCTGTCGGATTCGCTGCTGACCCGCGTCCAGGCGCTGCCTCAGGTCGCCCAGGCCTCCGGCTCCATCGCCGACCAGGCCCAGCTGATCGGCCACAACGGCAAGGTGATATCGCGGGGCGGCGCCCCGAGCCTGGCCTTCAGCTACACGCCGTCGGGCCAGCGCTTCAGCCCGCTGTCCTTGACCTCCGGCCACTGGCCGAGCGGACCCGACCAGGTCGACATCGACCAGGCCACGGCGAGCAAGCAGAACTTCACCGTCGGCCAACCGATCGGGGTGATAGCGCGCGGCCCGGTGCAGCGGTTCAGGATTGTCGGAACCGTGAAGTTCGCCGGCCTGTCCTCGCT
The DNA here is from genome assembly GCA_963737535.1 of uncultured Solirubrobacterales bacterium. Lineage (GTDB taxonomy): Bacteria > Actinomycetota > Thermoleophilia > Solirubrobacterales > Solirubrobacteraceae > Palsa-465. The sequence goes on along the minus strand of CAVTTU010000029.1, from coordinate 173,304 downwards.
CGGGGGAGCGACGATGGCCATCTTCACCCTCCCCACCGCCCAGCGGATCTTCAACAAGCCGCGGCAGGTCGATCAGATCAGCATCGCGGCCAAACAGGGGGTGTCCTCGAGCCAGCTCGTCCAGGCCATCAAGCCGCTGCTGCCGTCCAGCGCACAGGTGCGCACCGGACAGGCCCAGGCGCAACAGGCGACCAAGGACACCAGCGGCTTTCTCAACATCTTCCAGGACTTCCTGCTTGCGTTCGGCGGGGTGGCTCTGTTCGTCGGCAGCTTCGTGATCGCCAACACCCTGTCGATCACCGTCGCGCAGCGCACTCGCGAGCTGGCCACGCTGCGCACGCTTGGCGCCACGCGCCGGCAGGTTCGCGCCTCGGTCCTGCTGGAGGCGTTCGTGATCGGCGTCCTGGCCTCGATCGTGGGGCTGTTCGTCGGCTTCGGGCTGGCCCGCGGGCTCAACGCCCTGTTCGTGTCGTTCGGCATCGATCTGCCGTCGACGAGCCCGGTCTTCAAGACGCGGACGATCGTCGTCTCGCTGCTCGTCGGCATCGTGATCACGGTGCTGGCCGCGCTGCGCCCGGCGCTGCGATCCACCCGGGTGCCGCCGATCGCCGCCGTGCGCGAGGGGAGCGTTCTTCCGCCCTCGCGGCTGGAGCGCTTCGGAGCCTATCCGGCGATCGGCACGATCGTCGGCGCGGTCGTGGTGATGTTGATCGGACTGCTGGTCAGCAGCCTGTCGACCGGCGTGCGGTTGCTGGCCATAGGACTCGGCGCGGTGGCGCTGTTCCTGGGTGTGGCGATGCTCGCGCCGCGGCTGGTGCCGCCGCTGGTTCGGGTGCTCGGCTGGCCGGCGACGAGGATCGGCGGCGGGGCCGGCACGCTGGCGCGGGGCAACTCCTCGCGCAACCCGGCGCGGACGGCCAGCACGGCCTCGGCGCTGATGATCGGGCTGGCGCTGGTCACGCTGGTCGCCGTGCTCGCGGCCGGGCTGCGCACGCGCTTCGAGGGCGCTGTCAACCAGCTTTTCGTGGCCGACTACGCACTCACGGCGACGAACAACTTCTCGCCGATCGGCACGTCCTCGGCGGCTCCGCTGGCCAGGGTGCCCGGCGTGACCGTGGTCTCCTCGGTCCGGGCCGGCGACGGCAAGGCGTTCGGCTCGCATATCAACGTGACCGGAGTCCAGCCCAACGTGAGCAGGGTGATCTCAATCGACTGGAAGGAAGGAAGTCCCGCCACGCCGGCGCAGCTGGGCACCAACGGTGCCTTCGTGGCGGACGCCTACGCCAAGGCGCAGCACCTTCATATCGGCTCGCCGCTAACGGTCGAGACCCCGACCGGGACCACGCTTCACCTGGTCCTGAAGGGCATCACCTCGCCCCCCAAGGGCGGCAACCCGTATGGCGACGTGACCATCTCCACGGCGCTGTTCGACCGCGTGTACTCCAATCCGCAGAACCTGTTCTCGTTCCTCGACGTGGTCGGCGGCGCCACGCCGGCGAACACCCAGCGGCTGAGCGCGGCGTTGAACGGGTTCCCCGACGCCAAGCTGCAGACCAAGTCGCAGTTCAGGACCAATCAGGAACAGGGCCTGAACACCCTGCTGAACCTGCTCTACGTCCTGCTGTCGCTGTCAATCATCATCAGCCTGTTCGGGATCGTGAACACCCTGGTGCTGACGGTGTTCGAGCGAACGCGAGAGCTCGGCATGCTGCGCGCAGTGGGGATGAGCCGGCGCCAGGTCCGCCGGATGATCCGTCACGAGAGCGTCATCACCGCGCTGCTCGGGGCAACGTTTGGCATCCCACTGGGCGTGATCCTGGCACTGATGATCGGCGCGGCGATCAACTTTGCCGCCTTCACCGTGCCGTGGGGGACGCTCATCGTGTTCGTGGTCGCGGCGATCGTCGCAGGCCTCATCGCGGCCGTGTTCCCGGCCCGGCGCGCGGCGCGACTGAACGTGCTCCAGGCGCTCCAGTACGAGTAGCCACCCCCCCGGTACGAATGAGCCAGCGCTGCGAAACGCCGCGTTCGCCCGCCTTCTCTACTATCGGCCGCTCGGGGCAACTAGGTGGCGGAGCCACAGAAAGGACCTGTAATGCAGAGTATTGTGGGGAAGCGCGGCCTTGGCGTGCTGTCCGTTTCCATCCTCGCGGGCGCCGCGGTCGCGGCCGGCACATCCAGCGCTGACCAAGGAAGCGTGAAGCTTCCCCCGGGCGCAGGGACGGCGAAGATCACGCGCGCGTCGACCGCCGGCGCGGGACCCGTGACCAAGACCTTCTCGTTCATCGGCAAGCCCGGCGGTAAGACCCAGGGGATCGTCAACATCGACGACTTCCAGATGAACGCGCGCTGCAGCAAGCAGGGCAGTCCGATCATCTACGCGTTCTCCACCGCTCCTGCGGCGGATCTGTTCGGCCGCATCTTCGACGGCCTCGGGCGGCTCCACATCATCAAGAACAGCTCGTTCAACAAGGGAACCAAGGGCATGGCCGTGGCCACCAGCAGCGGCGACTTCGACGCCACTGGAACCCTCCTGTTCGAGACCTCGAAGGGCAAGACCGTGACCGTCAACTACGCGTTCGACGACAGCACGACGCTGTCGAAGCAGAAGGTCTGCACGGTCTACGGATCGCTGATCGCTTCCTGACAAACGTCCTGGCCACTGGCTCCCCGCAGTCGCGGGGAGCCGGCGTCGGGTCTGCCGTCACTCGAGTTCGTCGACCAGATCTGCGATCGATTCGACGATCCGCGACGCGCGGTACGGGTGGCGCTCGGCATCGGCCAGAGTCGTCACACCGCTGAGCACGAGGATCGTCTCCACGCCCGCCTCGAGGCCGGCCACAATGTCGGTGTCCATCCGGTCACCAACCATGGCCGTGGTCTCCGAGTGGGCGTTGATCGCGTTCAGGGCCGAGCGCATCATCAACGGGTTCGGTTTGCCGACGAAGTACGGCTCGACCCCCGTGGCCCGGCTGATCAGGGCCGCCACCGAGCCTGTCGCCGGCACGGCTCCATCGACGGTCGGGCCGGTGGGATCGGGGTTGGTGGCGATGGACCGCGAGCCCGCGCTAATCAGACGAATGGCGCGCGTGATCGGCTCGAAGCTGTAGGTGCGCGTCTCGCCGAGCACCACGTAATCGGGCGCGCGCTCGGTGAGCGTGTATCCGCAGTCATACAGTGCGGTCGTCAGCCCGGCCTCGCCGAGGACGAACGCCGAGCCGCCTGGGCGCTGATCCTCGAGAACCGATCCGCACCCGGGATCAGATGCTCCTCGTGCACGAGGACGCCATCCATGTCCATCAACCACGATTGGATGTCACGCTTGACCATTGGCACTTTCGGGTCGGTGTCGATCGGCCCGATCCTGTCAGGGCTCGGGCTTCCGGAGCTACAAGCGTGATAGCAACCCACCCTACTGTGGGTCGCGACACCGGGCTCGCAGCCGAAGGCGCTGATCGAGGTGGCCAGCGAAAACGGCGCGCCCCGGCAGCGCAGACTGGCCGGACGGCGGCCACGGCTGTCCTCCCTGGTCGAGCGCCTCGCCGACGCATTTTCTCCCCCGCGTGGCGCACAAGCTCGATTGCGGCAAGAATAGGCGCCACGTCCAGACGCGCGGGCGCGCGCCGAGGGGCGCTCAAGACACTCACGACTCGCGACAGGAGCGGTGATGGCGACTGACAAGCCGATGCAACTGGGAATGGTCGGACTGGGGCGGATGGGCGCGGGGATCGTTCGCCGCTTGATGCGCGACGGTCACAGCTGCGTCGGCTACGACGTCAACCCCGAGGCCGTCCAGGCGCTGGCCGCCGACGGCGCGGTCGGAGCCGACTCGCTACAGGACTTCGCCGCCAAGCTGTCCAAGCCCCGCGCGGTGTGGGTGATGGTCCCGGCTGGCGACATCACCGACAAGACGATCCAGGCCGTGGCCGACGTGCTCGAGGAAGGCGATGTCATCATCGACGGGGGCAACACCCACTACCGCGACGACATCCGCCATGCCGAGGCGCTCCGGCCGCGGGGAATCCATCACGTCGACTGCGGCACCAGCGGCGGCGTGTGGGGATTCGAGCGCGGCTTCTGCCTGATGATCGGCGGCGAGACCGACGTGGTGGAGCGGCTCTCCCCGCTGTTCCAGTCGATCGCCCCGGGCGTCGCCAGCGCGCCGCGCACGCCGGGTCGCGACGGCGATCCCAGCCACGCCGAACAGGGGTTCCTCCACTGCGGGCCCAACGGTGCCGGGCACTTCGTGAAGATGGTTCACAACGGCATCGAATACGGAATCATGGCCGCCTATGCCGAGGGCCTGAACGTCATTCGCAACGCCGACATCGGCAAGCGCCAGCAGGAGATGGACGCGGAGACGGCCCCGCTCGAGCACCCCGAGTACTACCAGTACGACATCGACACCACCGCGGTGGCCGAGGTATGGCGGCGGGGCAGCGTGATCGGGTCCTGGCTGCTCGACCTCACCGCCGAGGCCCTCCTCCAGTCGCCCAATCTCGATGCGTTCTCGGGTCGGGTATCGGACTCGGGCGAGGGTCGCTGGACGTCGACGGCCGCGATTGAGGAGGGGATCCCCACGCCGGTTCTCACCGCCGCGCTGTACTCCCGCTTCAGCTCCCGCAAGCTCGACGAGTTCGCCAACCGCACGCTGTCGGCGATGCGTAAGGAGTTCGGCGGGCACGACGAGAAGGCGAGCTGACCCTTTCCGCCTGTCGCTCCGCGGCGGGCGTACGTCGGTGACATATAGGATGGTGGCTTATGGGGCAGCGGGCGGCCGTGCTTTCGCGCGTCCTCGCGAACCGTGGGTTGAGGCGCGCCGAGCTGGCATTTGCCGGCTTCGCCACCGCCGAATACGGCGTGTGGGTGGCCATGCTGGTGTATGCCTTCGCCCGCGGCGGGACGACGACCGCTGCCCTGATCGCGGTGATCCAGCTGGTGCCGGCGGCGATCGTGGCCCCGCCCGCCTCGGCCATCGCCGATCGCCGAGGCGCGGGGTTTGCCCTGCGCCTCGGCTATGTCCTGCAGGCAGCAGCGATGGCGGGCACCGCGGTCGTGCTGCTGGCCGACGGACCGGCACCGGTGGCGTACGCGCTGGCCGCGGTGGCGGCATCGGCGGTGACGATCACACGGCCGGCGCAGGCCGCGTTCGTTGCCGCCGTGGCCGAGCACCCCGACGAGCTGACCGCGGCCACCGCGCTTTCGAGCTGGATCGAGAGCACGAGCGTGCTCCTCGGCCCGGCGCTCGCGGGCATCCTGATCAGCGTCAACGGGCCCGGGACCGTGTTCGCCGCGTTCGCCCTCATCGTCGCCACCGGAGCCGTGCTCGTCAGCGGAGTGCAACCTGGGCGTGAGCCAGCCGCAGACCACTCCGAGGAATCCGACGAGTCGAGCCTGCTCGCCGGATTGGCCGTGCTCCGATCCGAGCCCGACACCCGCTCGCTGCTGCTCGTCCTGGTGTCCGATTTCGTGGCCACGGGTGCCCTTGACGTGCTCGCCGTCTACCTCGCGGTGTCCGAACTCGGGCTCGGTGCGTCGGGCGCCGGCTATCTGACCGCGGCGTTCGGCGCCGGCGGCGTGTTGGGCGGACTGGCCGCCCTCGGGCTGATCGGCGCCCGCTCGCTGGCGCGACCTCTGATCGCCGCCGCGCTGCTGTGGGCGGCAGCCTTCGGGCTTCTGGCCGCATGGACGACCACGTTCTCCGCGTTCGCGCTCCTGATCTGCGGCGGAGCGGCGCGTGGGGTGCTCGACGTGGCCGGCCGGACGCTGCTCACCCGAGTGACGGCGGCCCACGTGCTCGCCCGTGTGTTTGGAGTGCTCGAAGGGCTCGCGATGGCGGGGCTGGCGGTCGGCTCGCTGCTCGTCCCGGTGCTGGTGCACGTGGGCGGCGGCGGGGCCGCCCTCGGCGGCATCGCCGTCTTGATCGTGCTGGCGGCGCTGGTTGCGCTGCCCCGGCTGCTGGCCGTGGACCGCCGTGGCGTGGCCAGAGCGCAGGTGATGTTGCTGCGCAACAACGAGCTGTTCGCGGGGCTGCCCGGCGCCATGCTCGAGGCTCTGGCCGGGGAGCTCACACGGGTGGAGGCCACGGCGGGAACGACCGTGATCCGCCAGGGCGACGTTGGCGACAACTTCTACATAGTCGCCAACGGCACGCTCCGTGTTCTCGTCGACGACGTGCGCGCCGGCACCCTGGGGCCGGGGAGCGGGTTCGGCGAGATCGCACTGCTCCAGGATGTTCCCCGCACGGCGAGCGTGATCGCCGAGCGCGATTGCCTGCTCTACGCACTCGCCCGCGAGCCGTTCCTCGACGCGCTGGTGCCCGCGGTTCCCCAGTGACGCGAGGGTAAACTCGCGCTCGTGTCCAGCCGCGTCGGCGCACTTTCTGGGGCGGTGCGGAAACAACGTTGGGTCAACTGGCTCGACTCGCACGGTTGGCTGCCGACCTGGTCGCCGGTGGCGGCCCAGCGCGCGCTACGGGCGACGCTCGTCGCGCCGAGCGTGTTCGCCTTCTGCGACCTGGTCATCGGCAATCTCCAGACGGCCCTGTTCGGAGCGTTCGGCTCGCTCGCCACGCTCGTCTTCGTCAGCTTCCCCGGTACACGGCGAGAGAAGCTGATCGCCCACACGATGCTGGCGCTGATCGCCACGCCGCTGATCGTTATCGGAACGGCCGTCAACGGGTCCGTCGTGATCGCGGCGCTCGTGACGGTCCCGGTGGCCTTCGCCGTGTTCTTCGCCGGCGTGTTCGGGGCCACCGCCGCCGCCGGAGTCACCGGCGCGCTGCTTGCCTACGTCTTGCCGGCGGCGTCACCGGGCACCATGTCGATGGTTCCCGATCGGCTCGCGGGCTGGTGGATCGCCTCGGTGGTCGGGACCGCAGCGGTGCTGATCATCTACACGCCGCCCGGCGGCAACACGCTCCGCGGCGCGGCGTCGAAGCTCGCCGACGGACTGGCGGATGTGATCGACTCCGTGCTCGCCGACGGGGCCACCGAGGAGCAGCTCGAGGCCGCCATCGACACCAAGCGCGAACTGTTGAGCGCGCTTCAACTCGACGCCGTACCGCCCGACGGGTCTGACCGGTCCCGATCAGGCGCTGGCCAACGCGGTCGAACTGCTCGAGTGGTGTACCTCGTTGATCATCGACACCGTCCACGAGCGACGCGACCTGAACGCCGCGGTGCCTGCCGATCGCGAGCTACTCGGGGTCGCCGCCCGATGCCTGCGCGAGTGCGGCCAGTTGCTCGTCGGTCATCGCGGCCGCCCCGACCTGGAGGCCCTGGAGGAGGTTCGCCGGCAGAGCACCGCGCGGCTCCACGACCTCAAGCCCGGGACCCCGGACATGCAGGAACAGGCCCAGATCTCCTTTCACGTACATCAGATCGCCGTGAGCGTCCTGGCCCTGGGAGCCGAGGTCATGGTCGCCTCGCGGATGGCCACGGCGGACTGGGTCGCAGAGGCCCGCACTCGATGGTTCGGGATGGCCACCGGTGGCCCGGGCGACGAGCGGCGACTGGCCGGTGCCGCCAAGTACGCTGGCGTCGCCTGGCGCCACGCCAGTCTGCGCTCGGTGTGGTTCGTCAACAGCCTCCGCGGCGCCCTGTCGATCGCCGCCGCGGTCGCGGTAGCCGACCTGCTCAACGTTCAGCACGGTTTCTGGGTCGTGCTCGGCACGCTGTCCGTGCTGCGCAGCAATGCGGGCGCGACCGGAGCCACGGCGCTCCGCGCCCTGGCCGGAACGGTGGCCGGATTCGTCATCGGTGCCGCCCTCGTGCTGGTCATCGGCGATACGTCGGCCGTGCTCTGGATCGTGCTCCCGATCGCCGTGCTGATCTCCGCCTACGCGCCCGGCACGGCTCCGTTCGCCGTCGGCCAAGCCGCGTTCACGGTCACCGTGGTGGTGCTGTTCAACCTGCTGATCCCCACAGGGTGGGAGGTCGGAGAACTACGGATCGTCGACGTCGCCCTCGGGTGCGCGGTGAGCCTCCTCGTCGGCACCTTCTTCTGGCCCCGCGGCGCTTCTTCGGTCGTCGGCGACGATCTCGCCGACGCCTACCGCTCGGGCGTGCGCTACCTAGCTCGCGCTGTCGAGTGCCTGTGCGTGGTGGTCGATGGGCCACCCGACGGCGCCGTCCCCGCAATCACGGCCGGCCTGCGCCTCGACGCCGCCCTGCGCGGATTCCTCGCCGAACAGGGGTCAAAGCGGCTGCCCAAGGTCGAGCTGTGGCGGCTGGTCGGTGGCGCGCTGCGGCTGAGGCTGACGGCGCACGCGCTCGCGGGTCTACCCAATCACGACAGCGAGGAGATCGCCGCGGCGCAACAGGCGATCGGGCCTCGCGCCGAGATCCTCACCGCCTTCTATGAGCAACTCGCCGAAGAGGTGGGAAGACCACGCGGTAGCCCGGTGCCGGTCCTGCGGGCACCGACGTTCGACGAGGTCGCCGCGCACCCCCAGACGTGGCATGCGATCTGGCTGTGTGAGCACCTGCACCACCTCGCCGAGCACCTCGCCGAGCTTGTCGGCCCGGCCACGCATCTGGCCGAGATCAGGCGCCGGCCGTGGTGGCGGTGATCGCGGGCGCCGGGGTGCGGCTCGCGCCCGGGTGCGGCTCGGGCCGGGGTGCGGCCTCGGGGCTAGTGCAGGAGGATCCTCAGCACGATCAGCAGCACCCCGAGCACCGCGCCCAGCGTCGCCTGGACCACCAGCTCGGACCCCGACAACCCGCTCCGAACACCGGCGACTAGCTCGTAGACCAGGATCATTGCCGCCGAGGCCCATACGGCGGCCTTGATGCCGTTGGCCAGCGGCACGCCGATGGCCCAGCAGATCAGCACCACGATGAGTGGCACGCCGGCGCCAAGCACGACCGTTATCTCGCCGGCCAACGCGATGAAGAAGCCCGCCAAGCTGAACGATTGAGGCTGCTTCAAGCGTGCTCCACGAATTCGGCGTAGGTGTAGGCCAGCCAATACAGCACCAGCGCAACGCAGACCCCGGCCACCGTGGCGCCGTAGGTCTGGCCCTCGGTGCTTTCGGCCGCCAGCAGTGCGCCCACGGCGATCGTGCCGTAGATCAAGCCGGCCGGGTTGGCAACACTCAACAGGTGGCGCTTCAAGTCCGGGGAAAATAATCACTTGGGAGCCATACTGGGCTGATGAGCCGGAATTGGCGAGCGCGCACCACGGGCTGGTTGGCCGTGGTGAGACGGCCCGGACCGGGCGCGGTGGCGATCGCGGCACTCGTTCTGGTCGCCGCCGACTGGGGCGCGGAGATGGCCGGAGGCTCGACGTTTCCCGGCGGGCCTCTGGATGAGACCGCGCACCTGCTCACCACGCTCCTGGTTCTGTGGGCGATCGGCGGTCGGGCATGCGAGCGCTTCCTGATTCCGGCTCTGATCGCCTCGGTGGCGATCGACGTCGATCACATTCCGCAGCGTCTGGGCAGCGACTGGCTGACCGCCGGCACACCGCGGCCCTACACCCATTCGCTGCTGACGATCGCCATCGTCCTGCTGGCGGCTCTGCTGTGGCGCCGGCGCCGGGACGTCATGCTGGGGATCGCTATTGGCCTCGCGCTCCATTTCTGGCGTGACCTGGCCGAGCCGGAGAGTGGCGTCGCGCTGTTCTGGCCGTTTTCGAACCACTCCGTGACGATCCCCCACTCGAGCTATGTGCTCGTCATGGCGGCCGTGGTTGCCACGGCCACGTACCGCTCGTGGCCGCGGCGAGCGAGGGCGCGAACGGTGCCCGTTGCGCAGGAATAGCTAAACAGCCTCTAAGGAAACTCTCATTGCAACGGCTGTGGAATCGGGCTTGCATGGGCGCGGCATGCCGTCGTGTGTCCCCGAGATAGGGCACAATGCCGGAAACTTGGACCGTTGGTGGGGCTCTCGTTGGCGCCAGTCGGGCGAGCGCAACTCATCCTGGTCCACCGTGTTGAGCCTGCTGACGGGCGCAACACGTCGGTTGAAAGCTCCTGCAAGCACGGCGAATTGATGGACTCAAGCCCCAACGTGACATGGCAGGACGGTCGACTCTCCCGCGAACGACGCTGGCGAGCCCTCGACACGTCCGGCGCGACGATCTGGCTGACCGGGCTGCCCGCCTCAGGCAAGTCGACCATCGGGGCAGCACTCGAGGAGCGCCTGGTCGCCTGCGGCCGCCTTGCCTACCTGCTCGACGGCGACAATCTTCGCCATGGCATCTGCGGCGACCTCGGATTTGAGGCCATCGATCGCGAACGCAACGTGAGCCGTGTGGGCGAGCTGGCGCGCCTGTTCGCCGACGCCGGGGCAATCGCCATCGTGGCGGTCGTATCGCCTTTTGCCGCGGCGCGGCAGACCGTGCGCCAGCGCCACGCGCAGTGTGGACTTCGCTTCTTCGAGGTCCACGTCGACACGCCGATCGAGGTATGTGTGGCCCGCGATCCAAAGGGGCTGTACGCCCGAGCCCATGCGGGGGAGCTGAGGGGCTTAACCGGGGTCGACGATCCATATGAGGCGCCGTGCCGACCCGACCTACGGATGAGCGATGCCGTGGCAGTACCGGCCGCGGTCGATGCATTGCTCGATCTGCTGGCGGAAACCGATGAGCCTGCCGCCAGCAACGGAGCAGGCCTGATGCCGCATGCCCAGGCCGCCGGCTCGACCCTGACCTAGAGAACCAACAAGGAGCGAATACATGAAGCTGATTGGAGCCGGACTGCCGCGCACAGGCACGCTTTCGCAGAAGGTGGCGCTGGAGATGCTCGGCCTGCAGCCGTGCTACCACATGGTCAACGTCCTCATGGACCTCGACCTCGCGCCCCGCTGGCGTGACGCCCTCGAGGGCAACGCGGACTGGGAGCAGATCTTCGACGGCTTTGAGGCCACCGTCGACTGGCCCGGTTCGTTCTTCACCAAGGAGCTCATCGAGGTCTACCCGGACGCCAAGGTCCTGCTCAGCGTCCGCGACGGCCACGCGTGGGCCAAGAGCATGCGCGACACGATCTGGGGTCTGTTCTACGACAACGTCCTCATCCGTCACCTATCCGATGCGCGGGCCACGATCGACCCCAAATGGGACGGCTACCTTGACATGATGCGCGAGTTCTGGCGCCAGAGCGGACTCATCCAGGGTGAGGAGACCACGGCCGAGTACATGACCAGCGCCATGGACCGCTATCACGAGGAGATCAAGCAGACCGTCCCCGCCGATCGTCTGCTCGTCTGGTCGGTGGCGGAGGGCTGGGAGCCGCTGTGTGAGTTCCTCGAGGTCCCGGTCCCCGACACGCCGTTCCCGCATTTGAACGACAGCAAGGAGTTCGGCAAGCGGATCATCGAAGGGTCGATGCTCGCCGTGCAGAACTACCTGGCCGAGACGAGCGAGGACCCCGTCCAGTCGGCGTCGTAGTGTCCTGAGTCGGAAATTCGGTGCCACGAAGAGTGGTCACTGACGGATGACGCGCTAGGACGCAGGAGCCGACGCGCAGCAGCGCTGCGCGAGGCGACGAGGACGCAGCGCGGCGCCGTCAGAGACCGCTCGACTGGCATCCAATTTCTGACTCAGGACACTGGAGAGCGGATCGCCCCCCGCGCCGTCCGCTGCAGGTCGGCGCGGGCCGGGTTCGTCGGCCTCAGCGCCGGGATAGATTCCAGGCGTGACCGAGGTTCTGCTGTTTCATCACGCACAGGGCCTCATGCCGGGGTGCGTGGGCTTCGCCGACGAGCTTCGAGCCGCTGGAAACGTCGTCCATACACCAGACCTGTACGACGGCAAGACCTTCGCCGAGCTCTCAGACGGCGTCAACCACGCCGATAACATCCTCGGGATCGAGGCCATCCTCGAGCGAGGGCGCATCGCGGCGGAATCGCTTCCCACCCGGATCGTGTACGCCGGCTTCTCACTGGGCGCACTGCCCGCCCAGATGCTGGCCCAGACGCGGCCGGCGCTCAGGGAGCCCTGTTGTTCCACGCGTGCCTTCCGACCTCGGAATTCGGCGGGCCGTGGCCCCCGGGCGTCCCACTCCAGATCCACACGATGGACGCCGACGAGTGGGTCGAGCTCGACCTGGCCCGCGAGCTCGCGGAGATGATCGACGGCGCGGAGCTATTCCTGTACCCAGGCGATCGGCATCTGTTCGCCGACGCCAGCCTTCCTGACTACGACGAGCAGGCGGCGGGACTGCTGACCCAGCGCGTGCTCGGCTTCCTGCAGGCCATCGGGTAATACCTGGAGGAGGCTCGAGGGCCCGCGCACGGGCCTGCGGTCGAGGCCCCGCGCGCGGGCGTGCGGCCCGCGCGCGGGTCTCAGCAGTTCCTAGTAGCCCTGGTTGCCGATGGTGCCGCCACCACCGCCACCGCCGCCGGAGCCACCTCCGCCACCGCCGGAGCCACCTCCGCCACCGCCGGAGCCACCTCCGCCGCCGCCGGAACCGCCACCGGAGCCGCCACCGCCGCCGGTGGGCGCGGGCTCCGCCGGAGGACGAGGGAGCCGGCGAGCCGCCGCCCGAGGAGGACGGGGGCGCCTGGGTTACGGGCGCCGCCTGCGTCGTCACGGGCGCTGCGGTCTGAGTCGTCACCGACGCCACAGCCGTCGTGCTGGTGGTCGAAGTCTTCTTGTGGTGCTTCTTCTTGTGGTGGACCTGCTTCTTCTTGTGATGAACCTTCTTCTTGACCGTCTTGGCGGTCGAGTCCTTCACGGTGGTCGTGTTGGCCGCGTTGGACGTGGTACTGCTACTTCCGCCGCCACCGCAGCCTGCTACGGCCAGTGCGGCCGCCAGACTCGCCAGCATCGCTTTTCTCATCGGGCCCTACTCCTTTGTAGCTGGACGGGGCTTGGTCGCGAGATTACAAAAGTCCGCGAACGCCGGAGCAGTGAGTGAACGCCTCAAATCCTCTCTGCCCTCACCCACTGCGACGACCGCGAGCAGCTAAGGTTAGCGCCGCCGACGGAGCCACCTGGTACCACTTCTTGCACCAGACCGGCCTTACCAGCTGCACCGGCGACTACCAGACTGCACATGCAGCGTACAGGGGACCTTCAGGGAATGGAAGCTAACCGCGAAACCACCACCGCTCGCGAAAACGGCGAAATCGTCGAGAAAGCCGCGGCCGTCGGCGATCCCGCAACGGGCACGACGGGAGTGGTGGCGCCTGGCAACGGCGCCCAGGACGCCCAGGGCGACCGCCCGGCGGGCCCCGCCCCCGACTCTCCGGGGGCCAACGGGGGCCCGCACTCCCCGTGGCTGCTGGTCGTCTGCTGCGTGGCGCAGTTCATGGTCATCCTCGACCTCAGCATCGTCAACGTCGCGCTGCCGTCGATCCAGTCGAGCCTCGGCTTCAACGCCCCCAACCTGCAGTGGGTGGTCGACGCCTACGCGATCACCTTCGCGGGCTTCCTCATGCTCGGCGGCCGCGCGGCCGACCACTGGGGCCAGCGCCGTACGTTCGTCCTCTCGCTCCTCCTGTTTGGCCTCGCCTCGCTACTCGGCGGCATCGCGCCCAGCCAGGGGATGCTGGTCGGCGCGCGCGCGTTCCAGGGCCTGGCCGGCGCGCTGATGGCGGCTTCATCCCTGGCCATCGTCACATCTTCATTCCCGCCCGGCCCCAAGCTGCATCGCGCGATCGGGATCTGGGCAGCCATGAACGGCCTAGGTGGCGCTGCCGGCACGCTGTTCGGCGGGATCATCACCCAGGCCATCAGCTGGCGCTGGGTGCTGCTCATCAACCCGCCGATCGCAGTTGTCACCGCCATCGTGGGCTATGCCGTGGTCGTCGACCGCCGCCGCGGGCGCGACGCCCCACCGTTCGACATCGCCGGCGCACTGACGCTGACGATCGGCCAGATGATCCTCGTCTACGGCGTGGTCAAGGCGGGCACGAACGGCTGGAGCTCGCCCGAGGCGATCATCCCGATCCTCGTTGGTCTGGTCCTGCTGGCCGGGTTCGGCGTCATCGAGGACCGCTTCGCACGCGCGCCGCTCATCCCCTTCAAGGAACTTACCAAGCCGCTGAAGACGGCCAACGGGATCGTCGTGCTGTTCAGCGCAGCGCTGTTCCCGATGTGGTTTCTGAGCTCCCTGTACCTCCAGCAGGTCCTCGGTCTCTCGCCGCTGGACGCCGGGCTCTGTTTCCTGCCCATGGCCCTAACGATCATGTTCGTGGCCCGAAGCGCCGGCGGGCTCGTGAGCCGCTTCGGCGTGCGCGCCGTGCTCGGCAGCGGCCTGATCATGATGACGATCGGCCTGCTGCTGTTCACGCGGATCGCCGCCAGCGGCAGCCCGATCGTGTACGTGGTCGTGCCGGGCATCCTCACCGCAGCCGGGATCGGCTTCTCCATCGTGCCCTCCACGATCGCCGCCACCCAGGGCGCCAAGCAGGGGCAGGCCGGACTCGCCTCGGGTCTGGTCAACACCTCGCGCCAGGTCGGTGGTGGTCTGGGTCTGGCGCTGCTGATCACGCTGGCCACCCAGTACACGACACAGCAGATCGGCAACGGCCACGGCGTGCCCCAGGCGCTGACCGACGGCTTCCGGATCGGCTACATCATCGCCGCCGGGTTCACCGCTGTCGCCCTGGTGGTGACGCTGATCGCGGTCCCGAAGATGGCCGTGAAGGGCAAGCCGGTCCGACGGGTGCCAGCGATCATCGCCCTCAGCTTTGTGATCGCGGCCTTCCTGGGCATCGAGATCGCGACCGCCGGTAACCACGGCGCCCCGATCGGCGCCTACGTGAAGGACAACACGGACGCGTTCGTCACCCAGCCGAGCCTCCACCCGCCGATCGTGCGGACAGGGAACGTCGCGCTCAACCGGCTGGCGCCCGGCTACATCTTCATGACCAGCTTCTACGACCTGACCCAGCCCCCGATGACCGGCCAGAGCGGACCGCTGATCCTCGACAACCGGGCCCAGCCGGTCTGGTTCCACCCGGTTCCCGAGGACATGGTCGCCGCCAACCTGAGCCGGCAGACCTACCACGGCCAGCCGGCCATCGCCTGGTGGCAGGGCAACATCACCAGTGCAGGCCAGACGCTGAGCGGCGAGGACGTGATCGTCGACAAGCACTACCGCACGGTCGCCACGCTGAAGGGCAAGGACGGGTGGATCCTCACCCTGCACGAGCTGGTCGTCGATGGCAACCACGCCTGGGTCACGGCGAACAAGAACGTCCCGATGAACCTGTCGAAGTACGGCGGCGCGTACAACGGGGTAGTGATCGACTCGGCGGTTCAGGAGTACAACCTCAACACGGGCAAGCTGCTGTTCACCTGGGATGCGCTCAAGCACGTCAACCCCAGCGACTCCGAGGCCTCCCTGCCCACCAACGGCTTCCCGTGGGACGCCTACCACGTCAACTCGATCCAGGTGCTGGGCAACGGCACGTTCCTCGCCTCGATGCGCAACACCTGGGCGTCGTACCTCGTCAACGCCAAGACCGGCGCGATCGAGTGGACGCTCGGAGGCCGCCACTCGAGCTACACGTTCAACCAGGGTGCCGGCTTCCAGTGGCAGCACGACGTCGGCATGCATCCGGGCAACGTCGTCACGATGTTCGACGACCACTGCTGCCAGATCACCGGCGGCGGCACGTACGTCTCGCCGACCGGGCCATCGCGCGGCCTGGTGCTCAAGCTGAATCCGCAGACCCATCAGGCCAGCATGGTCGCGCAGTACGGCCGCGGCAATTTCGACGCCGAGTACATGGGCAATGCCCAGCCCCTGCCCAACGGCAACATGATGGTCGGCTGGGGTTCGCAGCCCTACTTCTCCGAGTACAGCCACTCCGGACAGCTGCTGCTCGACGCGGTGCTGCCCCATCCGGACCAGAGCTACCGGGCCACGCTCCAGCCGTGGGTCGGCAAGCCGCTGTACCCGCCGGTGGGCGCGGTCCGCAAGGTGGGCGGCAAGACGGTCGTCTACGCCAGCTGGAACGGCGCCACCCAGGTCGCGGCATGGAAGGTGTTCGCCAACCATGGGAGCGGGCCGATGCAGCCGGTTGCCGCCGCCGAGCGCAACGGCTTCGAGACCTCAATCGTCGTGCCGGGGGGTACGCGAACTACAGAGTCGCGGGTCTGAACGCCCATAACCAGGCGCTGGGGACTTCGGCGACGTTCAAGTAGGCGCCCGCTGCGTTAGCGGTGCGTCGGGGCACCGAGCCCCCGAGCCCCTGTTTTCGTCACTGTCTCCACGCGGCGCGGGCGAGTTTGACGTTCACGGCGTGGGCCGCCGTGTTCGTCAGGCTCGAGGGTTAGAGGGCAGGCGAGACTGACGTTTTCGGCGCCTCCTCGGGTCGGCTGTCGCGTCCAGTCCACCTGCGAGGGTGAGCCTTCGCTGGGGGCTCTCCAATCGCCACAACGTTGAACAGCGGGCGCGCAGCGCCCGCCGCCGAGCTGAACGCCACAGCGAAAATCGGGCCCCGGGCTACCGCCTCACTGGGATGCTCTGCTCGTCCCGGAACAGGTCATGCCGGTCATACCGCGCCTTGACCCGTACCAGCCGGGCGAAGTTCTCGGCGTAGTACTGCTGCTGCCAGTCCTTGATGCTGCGGTTGGGGAAGTTCTGGTAGCTCTCGTTCGGCGTGTGGGGCTTGATCAGGTGCGATCATCTCGTCGGTCCAGGCGATTGCAGGCCGTCCACCATATGCTTGGGCGCGTCGTTCTTCCAGACCGTCGTCGGCGCGGAGCAAGGTCAGCATGTCGCGGTGGACGTAGGCGGTGTGGCGACGGCCAATCGAGCCGACCACCGGCCCGCCGACCCAGCCGAGCGACCACATCGAGCCGTTCGCGTCCTTGGTCCGGACGGGACATTCGGCCAGCAGGTCGCCCACCTTGGCCATCACGTGTGTCCGGAAGTGGGTTCGGGAGTAACGGGAGATGTCGCCCCAGGAGTGGGGCTCCGGCTCGGGGCTGGCGAACATGCCTGCATGTCCCAGTACGTGAAGGTCGTGAGCGTCTCTTCGGCCGGCCTGCCGGCAGCATCGATGGGGGCTGCACCAGATCCCGCAGCTCGATCAGCGGCCCGATGTACTGCCCGCGCGACAACACGTCGATCGCCTCCCGGGGTCCGCCGGCGCCCACCTCGGAGGCCTGCGCCATGGCCACGGCGTTGAGGGCCGCCGGCGCGTTCTCGAGGATCTTGTCGAAGGTGCCGAGGACGGCAGACGCGGCATCGGCCCCGCGCCAGTCGAACCGGTACAAGGCGACGTCTGGCCGCGGAATCTGGCGCAGCTGGAACTTAAACTGCGTGTTGATCCCGAAGCTGCCCCCCGCGCCTCCGCGGCAGGCCCAGAAGAGATCGGTAGTGCTGGCGGTCATCGATCTCGCGCACCCGGCCATCGGCGGTGACGATTCGTGAGGCCACGAGGTGGTCGCAGGTCAGTCCGGCCCAGTGGGTGTTGTAGCCGATGCCGCCGCCCAGCACCAGGCCCCCGACGCCCACCCCCAGGCACGTCCCGCCCGGGAGGACCCAGTCACCGAACACGGTGGCGTTGAGGACGTTCTGGTTCTTCGCCGCCCCACCCATGACAGCCATCCCGGTGTGCTGGTTGAGGATCACCTGGTTGAGGTTGTTGACATCGATGATCAGGCCCTCGGTCGACGAGAAGCCGGCATAGCTGTGACCGCCGCCACGCGCGACCGGGTGTATCCCATGCGCACGTGACCAGTTGACACAGGTGACGACGTCGGCCTCGTCCACACACTTGGCGATGGCCAGCGGCCTGATGTCGTCGAAACGCGCGTTGGCGGCCTGGCTCGACACCACGTAGCCGGTATCGCCCGGCAGCAGCAGGATCCCGCGCAACGCTCGCCGCAGCTCCCGAAGCGCCCGGCTGCTGACGCGGCCATTGGCCAGCCGCGCGTGCCAGGTGGCCGGAGCGGGCATCGGCGGCGAACGGCAGCCACAGGCCAAGCGCTCCGATCGCTCCCGACCGCAGCAGGTCCCTTCGAGTCAGCTCGGTCATCGGACCACCTCGATCGAGCTCATCATTCCGAGATCTTCGTGCGCGATGACGTGACAGTGCTCGACGAACCTACCGGTGAAATCGTCGAAATTGGACACGAACGTGACTGAGTCACCCGAGCGCTTGGTGAGCACGAACGTGTCCCGCCACAGGGGCCTGTCGAGCTTCCGACCGTTGATCTTGGTGATCTTGAACGGATTCACGTGGATGTGGTAGACGTGCGCGTGATCCATCAGCTTGTTGTCACAGTCGTTGGTCAGCGTCCACTCCTCCGCCGTGCCCAGCTTTACGCGATACGGCTCCTCGTCGGCATCGAACTGCTTGCCGTCGATGCCGAAGGACAGGAACTCGTTCATCGCGTCGCGCGCGACCGTGAAGCGGAAGTGCCGCTGCGCGGACGATTGGTCGCATCGGCGGGTCAAATGCGGGTAGCGAGCTCGGCAGGTGCATCTCCGGGCCGCTGCCCCGGACGTGCAGGGTGGCGATCGAGCGCGGCTGAAGCTCCGGCGGCTGGTCTGCAAGTCCCCGGACGGGCATGTTGGCGGCCAGATTGCAGAACAGATCGGACTCGGCTGCGAGATCGACTCCGGCATCCCGGGGATGTTGGGCTTCTGACTCGAGCCGGGCGTGAGCATCAGCTCGTAGGTGCCGGGCTTGCCGGCCTTGACCAGGATCTCCACCCGGTTGCCGGACGACATCATCACCAGGTTCTCCCGCTCCGGTTCGGCCAGCGTGAGCCCATCCCAGGCCAGAACGTGCAACTCGTGCTCGTCCAGCTTGAGCGACATGTACTTGCCCTCGGCGGCGTTGAGCAGTCGCCAGCGCTGGACCTCGCCCGGGTACATCGTGATCTTCGGCTTGAGCTTGCCGTTCACCGTGTAGAGCACGTTCTTGCGCGGGAAGAAGGCCTGCTCCTTGGTCGGGTTGGGGATCGGATCGAGGAGCTCGTAGTCCTCCCCCAGCTCGATCGACTGGAGCACCATCACCTTCTCCTTCGCCCGGCGCACCTCATGGACTCGGTCGAGGTCGCCGCGCACGATGATCAAGCCGGCCATTCCGGCGCGGACCTGCTGGGTCACGGCGCCGTGATGGTGCGGGTGATACCAGTAGATGCCGGCGGGATGATCCTCGGGAATCGGGATCCGGTAGCGCTGCCGGTCACCCGGCGGGATCTTCAGGAAGATGTTGTCGGCGTTGCCGCTCGGCGACACGTGAAGGCCGTGGGTGTGGAGGTTGGTCGTCGTCCACTCGTGGGGCCGATCCATCTCCATTGGCGGCTGGTGGGGAATCTCGGGCAGGTGGTTACGCAGATCGACCAGCAGCTCATCGCCGCCCTTGAGCTCCCATGTGTATCCGGGAACGATGCCGTTGTAGGTGTAGGTCCGGACCGGCTTGGGCGCTCCCATGTGCACCACGCCGGGAACACAGACGAGCTTCAACTTCAGCCGCCCGTTGTGGCTCTTCAACACCTGCGGCTGGCGCAGCTCGTGTTGCTGATCGGTGGCGGCCAGCGCGGACGATGATCCCCGGCCGGGCCACAGCGCCTGCGCGACCTCGGGCAGGACGACGACGCCGGCCGCGCCGAGGCCGTATCCGAGCACCCGCCGTCGCGTGACTCCCAGCTCTGTCAAGGTTCCCTCCTGTTTCAATGCGATGGGCCCCCGTTTCCCGCGCGGCAGGGTATGTGCGATGGGGGGGCCTGTCAACCCAAGAATCAGGGTGTCGACGGAAATTGCACCTAAGGTGACACGGCGGTGAATCAGCGGACCGAAACGTCCACCCTCGACGCCACGGCGACGAGCATGCCCGATGAGCTCGATTCGCGCCATCTCGTGCGGCGCCTGGTGGCACTGGCGATCCTGCTCGCGCTGGTCGCCGCGCTTGTCGCCACGCTGCCCGGACTAGGTTCGTTGCGGGCGCGGTTCGCCCGCGCCGATCCGCTGCTGCTGGCCCTGATCGGCCTGTGCAAGCTGTGCTCGTGCCTGTCGAACGTTGTCGCCTTCCGCAATGTGTTCTGTCCGCGCATGGGCTGGCGGTTCAGCTACCGCCTATCGATGGCCGAGCAGGCCACCAACGTGCTGCTGCCGACCGGAGGCGCGGGAGGTCTGGCCCTCGGAGCCTGGGCACTGCACGAGAGCGGAATGTCGACCGAGCACATCGGGCGCCGCAGCGTCAACTTCTTCGTCCTCACCAGCCTGCCGAA
The DNA here is from genome assembly GCA_963737535.1 of uncultured Solirubrobacterales bacterium. GTDB lineage: Bacteria > Actinomycetota > Thermoleophilia > Solirubrobacterales > Solirubrobacteraceae > Palsa-465. Next base: position 153,159 of record CAVTTU010000029.1, on the reverse strand, counting down.
CTTCGTCTGTGCGGCCGTCCTCGGTCCGCTGCTCCTGGCGGGAGTGTTCGCCGGCGAGGACCCCACCGTGGTCACGGCGATCTTCACCTCCCTGGCCTGGATCACGATGGCGGTCATCGTCGCGCTTCCGTTCCTGCTGGGGCGAATCGACCGCGACAAGCCGAGCGGACGCATCGTGTCCAAGCTCCGCACCGGCGCATGGTTGCTGGGCGAGGGTATCCAGGACACGGGCCGTCTGCTGACAGCGCGACGGTGGCCGGCGATCCTGGGCGCGATCGGCTACCTCGCCTTTGACATCACGGCGTTGATCGTCGCCTACGCCGCGTTCGGCGGCGCACCGCCGCTGGGCCCGCTCATCTTCGCCTATGTGATCGGCCAGCTGGGCGGGCTGATCCCACTGCCGGCCGGCATCGGCGGCACCGACGGCGGGATGATCGGCGCGATGGTGCTGTACGGCAGTTCGCTCTCGCAGGCCACCGCCGCGGTGCTCGCCTATCGCGCCTTCCAGGTCGGAGTCCCGGCCATCCTCGGCACCATCGCGTTCGCGCACCTACGGAGCACGCTGCACCAGGCCGACGAGCCGGGGGCCGCGTGCGCGCCCCTCGCGGACACGTCGCTCACGCCGGAGTGGCAAGCCGCTGATGGATCAGCTTGACGGCCATCGAGCCCTCGCCCACTGCCGAGGCCACGCGCTTGATCGACCCTGAGTGGACGTCGCCGACGCCGAACACCCCGGGCTGGCTGGTCTCCAGGAACAGCGGTCGGTCGGCCCGTAGGCCCCCAGATCATCGCCCTGCACGTCGCGTCCGGTGAGCAGGAAGCCATGTTCGTCCATCGCCACCTTCCCCTGCAGCCAATGCGTGTGCGGAGAGGCACCGATGAACACGAACAGCGCCTTGGCGGGAAGTTCGGAGCGCTCCGCCGTATCGCGGTTGGCAATCGTCACCGATTCCAGGGCGTCTCGCCGTGGAGCTCGACCACCTCGCAGCAGGTCATGAGCTCGACCTTGGGGTGTCGCTCGAGCTCATCGATCAGGTAGCGCGACATCGACCTGGCTAGCTCCTCGCCACGGATGAGCAGCTTGCAGCTCGAGCCGTACTCCGACAGGCACAGCGCGGCCTGACCGGCTGAGTTGCCGCCCCCGACGATCAGCACGGGATCGTGCTCGCACAGCTGGGCCTCGGCCCGCGTGGCGGCGTAGTACACCCCGTTGCCCTCGTAGCGCTCGAGATCGGGGATGTCGAGTCGCCGGTACTGAGCGCCTGTGGCCACGATCACCGTCCGGCCGCGGACCTCACCGCCACCGGCCAGGGTGATGGTGAAATGGCCGTTCTCGCGTTTGAGGCCGGCGGCTTGCGCCGGGACAACCAGACGAGCACCGAACTTCTTGGCCTGCAGGTCGCGCGCTCGGCCAGCTCCAGCCCGGACACGCCGGCCGGGAACCCGAGGTAGTTCTCGATCCGCGAGGACGTGCTCGCCTGCCCGCCGAACGCCACGGCATCAATGGCCTGAGTGTCGAGGCCCTCCGACGCGCCGTAGACGGCGGCGGCCAGACCGGCCGGTCCGCCGCCGACGATGACCAGGTCGCACATCGCCGGCGGAGCACCCCTCGCCCCGATCCCCAGCATGCTGCCGGCGGCCGAGTTTGACGGGTTACGCAGCACATGCTGGCCCCCGATCAGCACCGGCGTCTCCGCGGCCTCGATCCCGAGGTTGCGCAGCATCGTCTCGGCTTCCTCGTCGACCTCGAGATCCTCGAACTCGTAGGGGACGCGATTGCGGGCCAGGAACTCCCGCAGGCGCAGCGTGTCGCGCGAGTAGCGCGATCCGACCAGCCGCACACCACCGCCAATCTCGATCAGGATCGAGCGTCGAGACAGGAATGCCCGCAGCACGATCTTGGCGAAGTCCTCATCCTCGCGCAGCAGCTTGAACAGATTGCTCAGCGGCACGCGGATCACCTGGCCCGGGTCGCGGACGACCGCGCTCAGGTACCGCTCGCCCCGGTGAGCAGGTTGAGCTCGCCGAGGAAGCGGTGCTGTCCATGAACGGCGATCACCCGGTTCTCGTCGCCGTAGCCCCGCACGATCGCGATCGCTCCCGACTCGATGACGAAGAAGTCGTAGGTCGGATCGCCCTCGCGAAAGAGCACGTCCCCCGGCGCGATCGTCTCGACCGTGCCCAATTCACGCAGGCGTGCGCGCTGCTCATCGTCCAGGCGGGGAAACGCGCCGTGGTGATCCGGTGGCTCCTCGATGCCCAGCCCCAGACGCTCGCTCATGAGTCCTCGGCCACCCGGAAGGCGACGTCATCGACGTAGCAGTAGGACCAGTCCTCGCCCAGCTCGAGCGACGTCACGATCGGGTGGCCGCTGGAGTGGACATGGGCCGTGGCGTGGCGGTTCGGCGACGAATCGCAGCAGCCGACGTGGCCGCAGGTGCGGCAGAGCCGCAGATGCACCCACTGACCACCGATCTTCAGGCAGTCCTCGCAGCCCGCGACCGTGTCGGGCCGCGCTACGACGATCTGATCGAGATGCGAACAGGTGGGCATCGCCTTCTCCTTTGTCTGAAAGCTGGGAAACGCACGGCGTCATCTTCCAGGGTGACGAACGCGTCAAGCCCAGAAGACCCTCCGTGCGACTCCTGCATCTCAAGCTGCTGGCTGCACAGGTAGTAGTACAGCCCCTGGCGGGCCAGCAGCTCGTCGTGGGTGCCCTGCTCCGCCCCCCGAGAAGACGGGCACATCCAGCACCGTCTCGGTCCCCACGGACGTATGGTTGCACGCTCCAAGAGCGCTTGACGGGTTCGGGGGGCAGGTGTACGGTCCCGGCGAAGGGAGCCAAGTCCAGAGTCGTCCCGGCGCACAAAAGGGGGGTCTGATCACTCCGACAGTGGCTCTCGGCAACACATCGAGTTGGCGCTTTCTGCGTGTGCACGGAGGCTTTTCGTGTGGGCTCGGCGCCGTGCCAGATGGCATCGGCGGTAGGTCAGGGCAGTTGATCGGTCAAGTGGGATCCATTTATGCTCAAACAGTCAGGACCAGCCGGTGGTCTGGCACTGAGGCCGTGAAATGTCGCCGACGCAGACGGATGTGATCGCGGGTTCGGACACACCGGCTTGGCCGCGGTCGACATCGCCTCAAGAGGAGACCGAGCTGCGCCGGAGCTGGTCGGCACGCGCGTCTGTTTCAGATGCGGTTCCGCAAGGACATACGCGCCGGCGAGTTCGAGCTGCAGTTCGCCGCCGACGGCCAGCAGGCCATGGAGGCGATCGAGGCCGACCCGAATCTGGACGTGGTCGTCACCGATCTGAACACGCCGGTCATGGACGGACTGGCCCTGCTGGCGGTGATCGACGAGATGAAGCTGCCGCTCAAGACGATCGTGCTCAGCGCGTATGGGGACATGCAGACGATCCGCATGGCGATGATGCGGGGAGCGTTCGACTTCCAGGTCAAGCCGCTCGATGTCGACGAGCTTCGCTCGACGATCAGCAAGGCCGTGATCGGCGAGCCGCCGCGATGAGCGCCACCGTGGCCACTTGGGACGGCCTGGCCGATTTCGCCTCCGCGGACTCCTCGGCCAAGCTCGCCGACGGCGACTTTGAACATGCCCTGGAGGGTGACTTCATCCCGCAGGAGCGCGAGTTGGTGACGGCGGACGGGGGTTCGATACCCGTTCTGATGCAGGCGGGTCCCGTGGTTGACGAGTCTGGCAACACGATCGGTATGCGGGCGATGCACATCGACATGAGGGACCGCCGACGAGCTCAGCGGCCCGAGCTCGAGAACCAGATGGTCCGCCAGCAGCAGCTGGCCCTACTGGGGACGCTGATGGCCGGCATCGCCCACGAGGTCAAGAATCCGCTCGACTTCGTGATCAATTTCGCCGAGGCTAGCCAGGAGATGATCGATGACCTTGTCGAGATCCACATACGGGACACCGGCACCGGCATCCCTCGCGAGGACTACGAGCGGATCTTCGAGCCGTTCTTCACCACCAAGGCGGCCGGCAAGGGAACCGGCCTCGGCCTGGCCATATCGCGTGACATCGTCCTGAAGCACGAGGGTCAGATCTCGGTGCATTCCGATCCGGGGAAGTTCACCGAGTTTGTTGACGCGTTGCCGATCGCACCCGCGCCGGTGGGCGCGTCAGTCTGATTCAAAGTGCCTACCGCTGAGTTACTGCGCAGCGTTCCGATTCTGGCTGGATTGTCGGACGAGATGCTTGAGCGCCTCGCCGCGCAGGCCGATGGGGTCCAGGTCAGGGCCGGCGAGTGGCTGATGCGAGAAGGCGACGAGGCCGACAGCCTGTTCCTGGTCCGCACGGGCCGCCTCGAGGTGCTGGACGAGGGTCCGCCCGAGACTGTGATCCGGGTGCTGCGCCGGGGCGACGTGATCGGAGAGCTCGCGCTGTTGCGCGAGGAGACTCGCTCGGCGTCGGTACGCGCCACGCGCGATGCCGGTCTGCTCGAACTGAGTCGCGGCACGTTCGCCGAGCTGATTCGCCAGGCCCCCAGCTTTGCCCTGGAGCTGACGCGCGAGATGGGCTCGCAGCTCGCGGCCAGCCGCACGCCACTGGTGTCCGCGACTCCGCCGCGAACGATCGCCGTAATCGGACTCGAGGCCGCGGCCCCGGTGGCGGAGGTGGCCAGCCAGCTGGCCGATGGCCTCGCCCGGGGCGGGTCGGTCGTGCGACTGAGCGCCGGTGAGCTGGCCACGATCGACCAGGCCGAGCAGGATGGCGGCTACGTCGTGCTCACCGGCTCGAGCTCGCCCGCAGACGACTGGACCGCGCTGTGCCTGCGCGAGGCCGATCTGGTCCTCGCGGTGAGCACCGGAGGACTTCATCCCGAATGGCATCGACACTCGAACGCCCTTCGTGGCTGCGAGCTGCTCGTGTTCGGGACCGCGGCGGGCGAGGTCATGCTGCAGGCAACGCAGCCACGGGAGGTACAGGTCATCGCCGACCCGGCGCGACGCGAGGCGGCGCTTCAGGCCACCGCGCGACGCCTCTCCGGCCGCGCGCTCGGAGTGGTGTTCTCGGGCGGCGGAGCCCGAGCACTCGCGCACTTCGGCGTGCTCCAGGAGCTACGGGAGGCCGGTCTGCTGATCGATCGCTTTGCCGGCGTCAGCCTCGGGTCGATCATTGCGGCAGCAGCGGCGGCGGAGTTCCCCACCGAGCACCTCCGCGAACGTCTGCACCGGACCTTCGTGGCCCAGAACCCAAGCCGCGACTTCGTGATCCCGGCCTACTCCCTGATCCGCGGCGCCAAGACCCGCAAGCTGCTCGCTGAGGAGTTCGGGGAGCTGCGGATCGAGGAGTTGCCGCACCGGTTCTTCTGCCTCAGCTGCGACCTGATCGGGCGCGAGGCGGTGGAGCATCGGCTGGGCAGGCTGGTCGACGCCATCTACCCCAGCGTGGCCGTTCCGGGGGTGTTCCCTCCACGCGCCATCGACGGGCGCCTGCTGGTCGATGGCGGGGTCCTCGACAACCTCCCCGTGGCCACGATGGCACGCACGGGTGAGGGACCCGTGATCGCCGTCGACGTGACCGGCCAGATGAGCACCTCGACGCGCAGCCAGCGCCGAGCGACGGCGAGGCTGCGCAACCCGGTTCGGCGCCTGTTGACCGGCAGCGACTCCGATATCCCGCGCCTGTCGGAAACGATCGTGCGCACCGTGACCGTGGGCAGCATCGATACGGTGGCCGCCGCCCGCATGCACGCCGACGCGGTGATCACCCCGCGTGTGGACGGCGTCGGGCTGTTGGAATGGAAGGCGTTTGACCGGATGATCGAGCTTGGCCGTCAGGCCGCTCGCGAGGCGCTTTCCGCCCATCCCGAAATCACAGCTCAGTGGGGGGCAGCGGGATGACCAGCACGCAGACGCCGGGGCTCGTGGCGGAGCCGGAACCCCCGGCCACCGAGCTGCCGAGCGCCAATCACGCCCCGGCACCGCGCCGGCGGGGCCCGGCGCCGGTCACCGTCCTGGTGATCGCCTCCCTCGGCGCGGCCGTCGCCTTCGTCGACGCGACGATCGTCAACATCGCCTTCCCCAATATCGCCAAGTCGTTTCCGGGTACCTCGATCTCGTCGCTGTCGTGGATCCTCAACGCCTACAACATCGTGTTCGCCGCCTTTCTTGTCGCGGCGGGGCGCATCGCCGACCTGCTGGGCCGGCGGCGAATGTTCATCTTCGGACTCGAGCTGTTCACCGCCGCCTCGGTGCTCTGCGCGATCGCGCCCTCGGTCGGCCTGCTGGTCGCCTTCCGCGTGGTGCAGGCGCTGGGCGCCGCATTCCTGGTCCCCGCCTCGCTGGCGCTGGTACTGAACGCCTTCCCCCCCGATCGCCGCTCCCATGGCGTCGCGCTGCTGTCGGCGGTGGCTGCCGCCGCAGCGGGCCTTGGACCTTCGCTCGGCGGCCTGCTGGTGGCCGCCTCGGATTGGCGGCTCGTGTTCCTGGTCAACCTGCCGATCGGCGTGGCCGCCGTCCTGCTGGCGCGGCGGCGCCTGGTCGAGAGCCGCACGCCCGGCCGTCGGCGCATGCCGGATGTCCTCGGCGCGCTGTTGTTCGCGCTCGCCATCGCCTCGCTCGTCCTCGCTGTCGTCAAAGGCCAGGAGTGGGGATGGGGAAGCCCGCGGATCGTGGCCGCGTTCGCTGTCGCGGTCGTGCTCGGGGCGATCTTCATCCGCCGTTGCGCCCACCACCGCTCGCCGATCATCGACCTGTCGCTGCTGCGAATCCGTACGTTCACGGCGGCCAACACAGCGACGATCGTCGTGGCCGCCGGGTTCTACGGCTACACACTGACCAACGTCCTGTTCCTGACCGGCGTCTGGCGCTACTCGGTGCTCCAGGCCGGGCTCGCCCTGACGCCGGGCCCGTTCGTCGCCGCCGCCGTCGCGGGGCCGACCAGCCGGCTGGTCGCCCGGATCGGTCCACGACCGGTCCTGGTCGTCGGAGGCCTGTTCTGGGGTGCCGCGGTGCTGTGGTACGTCAAGCGGGCCGGTCTGCACCCGGAGTTCCTCAGCGTCTGGTTGCCGGGCTCGGTGATGTTGGGGATCGGGGCCGGGACCGTGTTCCCCAACCTCAGCGCCGTCGCCGTCGCCTCGGCGCCGGGAGACAGCTTCGGCACCGCGACCGGGCTCAATTCGGTGGCCCGACAGGTCGGCGCAGCGCTCGGCGTGGCCATCGTTGTCGCCATCATCGGCATGCCCTCGCCGCTGCAGGCCGAATCCGTGCTCAAGCACGCCTGGACCTTCGGCTCGATCAGCCTGATGGTCGGCGGCCTCGGGTGCCTGCTGATCAGCCGCCTGCGTAGTGAGCTGGCGCCGCCCGTCGGGGTCGCCGCGCGCGTGGTGTTGGGCGAGGATGGGCTCGGGGAGGCCGTGGCGGCCCCGGCGCCGAGAGCGCGCCGCGCCGTCGCGGTCGATCTGACCCATCCGAGCGCGCCGCGGGCCGAGTCCGCCGCTGAGTTCCTCGCCCGCGCTCCGATCTTCGCCGGGCTGGAAGCGCCGCTGCGCGAGGCGGTGGCGGCGCAGGCGCGGACCGTCCGCGTCCCGGCGGGCAGCTTCCTCTTCCACGAGGGCGATCCCGGCGACGCCATGTACGTGGTGCGCGCGGGCCGCCTCGAGGTGCTCGACGAGCGCAGCGGAGCCGTGATCCGCCAGCTCGGTCGCGGCGATGGCTTCGGCGAGCTCGCCGTGCTGACCGCCTCGGAGAGATCGGCGGCGGTGCGGGCGGTGCGGGCGAGCGACGTGCTCGCCGTTGAAAGATCTGACTTCGAGAAATTGCTGCACACCTCGCCGGCGCTCTCGCTGGCGCTGACCAGGGCGCTCGGAGAGCAGCTTCGCGAGACCCGGGCGCCCGTCGACACGCGCCGCCCGCGCCCCACGACGGTTGCCGTCATCTCTCTTGATGGGGGGTCGGCGCCCGACGAGCTCGCGGCCGGGCTTGCCAGCGCTCTCGCGCGGTACCTCTCTGTGGCGCTCCTGAATGGACGCGAAGTACAGGCGCCGGAGAGGGCGGCCGAGTCGGCGACCGTATACGGGCCGCTGCTCGACCGCACCGAGGCCACGCACGACCTCGTCCTGCTCCAGGCCAACTCGGTGCTCGATGGTGAGCCGTGGACGGAGTTCTGCCTCCAGCAGGCCGACCGGATCCTGGCCGTGACCGCGGGTGGGCCGGTCCCCGAAGGGCTCAGCGGCCGACCGGAGCTCCGCGGCTGTGACCTCGTCGTTCGCGACGTTTCCCCGGGATCGGGCGGGCTCGAGGGGTGGGCGCCGGCGCTTGACCCGATCGAGTGCCACGTTGTCCGCTCATTGACCCTCGATGAGGATCTGGCCCGGGCGGCCCGGCGGCTGAGCGGCCGCTCGCTGGGCATCGTTCTCTCCGGGGGCGGGGCGCGAGCTTTTTCGCACATCGGCGTCCTCGAAGAGCTGGCGGCCGCGGGCGTCACGATCGACCGCGTCGCCGGCGTGAGCATGGGCGCCCTGATCGGCGGCCTGTTCGCGATGGGTCTCGACGCCGATGAGATCGACGCGCGCTGCTTCGAGGAGTGGGTCCAGCGCCGGCCGCTGGGCGACTACACGGTGCCCCGTCACGCGCTGATCCGGGGGGAGCGAGTCCGGGCGATGCTTCAGCGAAGCTTCGGCGCCCTGCGCGTCGAGGAGCTGCCGCGCAGCTTCATCTCCGGGTACACCGAGCTACGTAGCGGAAGCTTCGAGCTGGCCCGGTACGGCGAGCTGTGGGAGGCGGTCGGCCTGAGCATGGCCCTGCCCATCATCGGACCCCCGCAGGTCCGCGGCCGCGATCTCCTCGTCGACGGCTCGCTGGTCGATAACCTTCCCGTCAAGGCCATGGCCGATCTGGCCGAGGGGCCGATTATCGCCGTCGACGTCAAGGCCACGTTCGAGCGCCCCGAGAACTCCGGCGGGCCACACGACCAGGCCGCACGCCCGCCCCGGGTGCCCACGCTAGGGGAGACGCTGATGCGCGTACTGCTGCTCGGCGCGAGCAACACTTCGGAAGCCGCGCGCCGCCACGCTGATCTGGTCATCAAGCCGCGTGCCGAGGGGGTCGGGCTGCTCGAGTTTCACCAGCTCGACGCCGCGCGCGAGGCGGGCCGCATCGCGGCCCGCGAGGCGCTCGAGCAGGCCGCCTCGCGCGAGTCCGCCTAGGGATCGCGCCAGCTCGCGCGCTCAGCCTTCGCGCACCAGAGCCGCAACCGCCTCGCCGAGCAGCTCCGTGTGGCGATCGACGTCGGGTCGGTAGTGGCCGGCTCAAAGCCGATTTCTACGGCCCGCGACGACGCTGGCTAGGCGGGCCAGGGAATCGGTGCGCGCGCTGCCGGCGGCCGCCTCGCGACGGTCGGCGGCGCGGTACAGGGAATACACGAGCTGGGCCCCGAGCCAGCGCAGGGGCTCGGGCTCCCAGCGCCGGGCCGTGTGACCGACCCAGGGCAGCCGCGTCAGCTCGGTGTCGTGGCCGAGCACGAGATCGCGCAGCGTGCGCGCGGCCAGATTGGTCGTCGAGACCCCGCTGCCCACGTAGCCGCCGGCCATGCCCAGCCCGGTCACACGGTCGAGCCGCACCATCGGTGACCAATCACGCGGAACGCCCAACACCCCGCACCACGCGTGGTCGATCGGCGTGCCCGCCACAGCGGGGAACATCGAGTGGAGCACGGCGATCAGCTGACGGACCGTGCGCTCCTGCGTCTGGCCGCAGTAATCGGTCCGCGAGCCGAAGCGATACGGCACCCCGCGCCCGCCGAGCGCGATGCGCCCGTCGGCGGTGCGCTGGGAGTACATGTACGCGTGGGCCATGTCACCGAGCAGCTCGGCTCCCTCCCATCCGATCGCCTCCCACGTCGAGCCGGCCAGTGGCTCGGTGACGATCATGGCCGAGTTGAGCGGGAGCAGCGTCCGGTGCTGGCCGCGCACGCCGGCGGTAAAGCCCTCCAGACAGCTGAGCACGAAGCGGGCGCGCACCGCGCCCCTGTCGGTGTCGGCGGCTCCCGGCGTGATCTCCCGCACGGTGGTCCCCTCGTAGATCGGCACGCCGAGGCGCTCCACGGCGGCGGCGAGCCCCTGGACGAGCTTGGCCGGTTGCACGCGGGCGGCGTGCGGGGTCCACGTGCCGGCGAGCCCTCCCGCGATGCGGATTCGACGGGCCAGACTCGACGCGTCGAGCTCGACGAGCTCTTCCGGCCCCATTCCCCAGCTCCGCGCCTCGGCGAGCTCCTGCCGTTGGCGCACCACCTGCGCCGGGTTGCGCGCCGCGCGGATCATCCCGTGCTTGACGATGTCGGCGTTGATCTGCTCGTGCTCACACACCGAGATGACCTCGTCGATGGTCGCGCGCATCGCCCGTTGCAACGCGAGCACGCCGTCGCGGCCGTGGGAGCGAGCCATCGCTGCTCTTGGCGCGGCGAAGTCCGACGACAGCCAGCCGCCATTGCGACCCGAGGCGCCGAACCCCGCAAACTCGCGTTCCAGCACCACGATGTCCATCTCCGGCACCGCGCGCTTCAGGTAGTAGGCGGTCCACAGGCCGGTGAAGCCCGCGCCGACGACGCACACCTCGACGCTCCGTCCGCCCGGGAGCGGCGCGCGCGGCCTTGGCATCGACGTGTTGGCGTACCAGAACGACACGTCGCCGTTGTGCCGGGCTAGTTCAGTCACACAACCTCTTATAGCTGGCTTTGCGCTCACGCCCCAGAAACGCCCGGCGATCACGAGACGGGGAAGACCAGCGGGGTCGTGCTCGGCGACACCTGCCACCCTCGGCCCGGAGCCAGCCACGCGAAGCGCACGGCGCTGGCCGCCGGCGCGGGCAACGCCAGCCGCACGTCGAAGATTCCGTTCCTGTCAGTAGTCGCATCACGAACGAGCCCGAAGGCCGGCGGACCGGGGCCGCTGGCCTGCACTTGCACGAGCGTTGGCGCGGTGACCGGGCGCGCTCGCCCCCACACCTCTATCAGATCCGCGGGGGCCGGGAACGGCGACAGCGACAGGGGCGGCGCCACCGAGCGCGTGTAGTCGCGCCTGATGATCCGGGCCACGACCGGGGAGCGAAACATCCACAGGGCCGGCTTGGCCATCCCGTCCTGGCGCTCGAGTCCAGTCGTCCACGTCCCGCCCAACTGTGCGCTCCGGTCGCCTGTTCGCGCCCGCAGGGCAAGCGTCTCTTTCGTCCGGGTGTCGCGAAGCAGGAACTGCGAGAAGGACATCACGTGGACATCGCGCCACGCGAGGTACTCCGAGATCGCGTTGAACGTGGCCTGCTGGCGCTCGGTCCACGGTCGATCGGTCAGCTGAGCGTTCGACTCGTACCCTTGCTCGGTCAGCCACAGCTTCCTTGCCCCGGGGGCGAGGCGATGCATGGCGACCAGGCGGTCGAGCAGGGCCTGGAGCGCGGGCAGATCGCCCACCTGCGCCCAGCCCGCCTCGGCGGGCGTCGAGCGCGCCCACGGCGGCGCGTCGCGCTCATAGGGATGATGGGCGTATCCGTCGGCCGCGACGGTGTGAAAGCGGGCGCACGTCCCGTCGCTCACCGGCTCGAGTTGGGCATTGACACAGGCCAGACGGCGGATGAAGTCGAGCGGCGGTACGCCTCCGTGCGCCTCCGGACTGGCGCCGACATCGCTGGTGTTGCCGATCAGCACGGTCGCCCCCGGCTGGGCTCGCTTGATCGCCGGGTATGCCTCCTCGACCGCGCGCCGATACCAGTCGGTGCTGGCGGCGACGGCGCCGCGCCACTGGGGTTGGAGAAACGACGGCCCGTTGGGCTCGTTCCAGAGCGTGAACAGGCGCACGCGCGGCAGCGGCTTCGCGCCGCCGGGCGGAACGAAGTGACCGCTGTAGCGACGAGCCAGCATCGCCTCCCAGATCGCCAGCTGGCGTACGTTGATGTTCGTGCGGTACCACCCGGTCGTGAACGGCAGGGGGTGGCCGTCCGCTGAGGTCGCCCAGCGGGGCGCGGAGAAGGCCGGGTCGATCATCACCTGCACGCCGGCCGCGGTCGCCGCCCTGACCGCCCGGTCGAGCAGATGCATCCCCGGCGAGGTGTAGGCAGCCGGATCGCCGAAGCGGAACCCCGCCGGCGCGACGGTCGAGTCGGGATCCGGCGCCTCGAGCCTCCACTCGGCCGAGACGCGCAGCACGTCGACCCCGAGCCAGCGCAGTGTCGCGGTGAAGCTCGGCAGCTGCTGCGGGTTGAACAGCGACAGAGCGTCGTCCTCGAGGATCGTGGGCAGGACGCGGGCGCTCGCGCGTGTCTCGCCCGTCGAGGCGCTCGCGGCGGCGATCGCGACGGCGGCGGCGCCCACGAGCCAGGCTCGCCGCAGGGCCCGTCTAGCCACCGTGGCCGACGGCGCTTCCCAAGACCCGCTCGGCGGCCTGGCGGGCGGCCGCACCGGCGCGCCTGAGCGGCTCGGCGTGGCGCTCGAGCCGCGAGACGACCTCGGTCCCCGTCGGCAGCCGGATGCCATAAACGAACGGAGACGACGGGGCCGGAGCATCGGTGGCGGCGATGATCTCCCCCACGGCGCGCTCGTAGTCGGCCGGCCGGCGCTGGTAGAGGCGAAGCAGCTGCGGATTGAGCTCGCGCAGGCGTCGCGTGATGACCCGGTCGGCCAGCGGCGCGGTGGGCTCGACGCCGACGCCGGCCGGCCGCGTCTGCAGGACCAGAACATGGGTCGCGCCGAGGTCGATCGCCGTGCGGTAGGGAATGGACTCGACCAGGCCACCGTCGAGGAACCGGCGGCCGCGGAACGGTACTGGCTCGCCACCCACCCACGGCATCCGGCTCGAGGCCAGCAGGGCCCCGCGCAGCTCCTGGACCGAGCGCAGGTTGGACAGCACCACCGGGGTGGCCGTCTCGACATCCACCGCCACACAGTGCAGTGCAATCCGGCTTGTGGCCGTACGTTCGTGGCGCTCGGCGTCGAGATGCTCGTCGGCATGATCGAGGGTGTAGGAGACATCAACCGCCGCGCGCCGGATAAGCAGCCGGTAGGGATTGATGAACCGCCGGCTGGTGAACACGCCGTGGTAGGCGTTGCAGCATGCGTCGGCGACCCCGCCCAGCATCGCCGCTCCGTTCAGCGCCCCGGCCGAGGTACCCACGACGAGGTCGAAGCACCTCGTCAGGCCGAGGCGCTCGATCGCCGCGGTCATGCCGGCCGAGACAACGCCGCGCATCCCGCCGCCCTCGATCGCCAGGGCAAGCGTCTCGCTCTCCGCGCGCTCATCAGGGTCGGCCGCCCGCCGGCGCAGAAGCTCGAGCACGGGGTGCAGCGTGCGCGCGGGGTACGTGTCGTTCACCTCTGCCATCGGGTGCAACGAGACGATACGGATCGCGTGGGCTCCTCGCCGCCGCCGCGGGGTCTCGGGCCTGAAATCGCCCTTGCGCCCCGGCCGGCTTGCGGATCGTCGCTGCATACTGGGGGATATGAGCGTCGACCCGGACACCAGCGCTCCGTTCGCATCGTTGTACCGGCACGGTTTGGTGCGCGTGGCCGCGGCTGTTCCCCACGTGCGGGTGGCCGACCCGGCCTTCAATGCCGAGCACACCGTTGCCCTGGCCGGCGCGGCCGCGGCCGGCGGTGCGGCCCTCGTTGTATTCCCCGAGCTCGGTCTGTCGGCGTACTCGATCGAGGACCTGTTTCACCAGACGGCACTGCTGGATGCCGTCCGGCAGGGGCTGGCCAGAGTGGTGAGGGCCAGCCGCGAGCTCGCGCCCGTGATCGTCGTCGGGTTGCCGGTCGAGGTCGACCACGGGCTGTTCAACATGGCCGCCGTTGTTCATCGCGGCACGGTGCTGGGCGCCGTTCCGAAGAGCTACCTCCCCGAGTACCGCGAGTACTACGAGAAGCGCCAGTTCCGCGCCGCCCGGGATCTGGCCGTCGATCACGTCGAGCTGGCGGGGCAGACCGTCCCCTGCGGAGCCGATCTCGTCTTCGCGGCGCGCGACGTGCCGAGCTTCCAGCTCCACGTGGAGGTGTGCGAGGACTTGTGGGTGCCGATTCCGCCGAGTACCTATGGCGCGCTCGCCGGAGCGACAGTTCTGGCCAACCTCTCGGCCAGCAACATCACCGTCGGCAAGTCTGACTACCGCCACCAGCTGTGCGGCGCGCACTCGGCGCGGACGATCTCGGTGTACATCTACACCGCCGCCGGACTCGGCGAGTCGACGACCGATCTGGCCTGGGATGGCCAGGCGATGATCCACGAGAACGGCGATCGGCTGGTCGAGGCCGAGCGTTTCGCGGCCGACGAGGAGCTGATCTTCGCCGACGTGGACCTCGACCGGATCGTCGCCGACCGCTCCACCACGAGCAGCTACGGCGACTCCATCCACGACCATCGCCGTCGGCTGAGAACGATGCGCCGTGTCCAGTTCGAGCTCGGTCTCCCCACGGGCGAGACCCGGCTGCGCCGCCACGTCGGCCGCTTTCCCTATGTGCCGTCCGATCCGGCCAGCCGCAACGAGCGCTGCGAGGAGGTCTACAACATCCAGGTGCGCGGCCTGGAGACGCGAATGCGGGCCACCGGAATCGAAAAGGCGGTTATCGGCGTTTCCGGCGGGCTGGACTCCACCCACGCGCTGATCGTCGCCGCGCGGGCGATGGACCGGCTCGGGCTGCCGCGCGCCAACGTGCTCGGCTACACGATGCCGGGGTTCGCCACCAGCAGTCGCACGCTCGGCAACGCCCGGCGCCTGATGGATGCGCTCGGCGTGAGCGCGACCGAGATCGACATCCGTCCATCGGCCGACCAGATGCTGCGTGACCTCGACCACCCCGCCGCCGAGGGCGAGCCCCAGTACGACGTGACTTACGAGAACGTCCAGGCGGGCGAGCGCACCTCACATCTGTTCCGCCTGGCCAACTACCACCGGGGGCTCGTCATCGGCACCGGCGACCTGTCCGAGCTCGCCCTCGGCTGGAGCACCTACGGCGTCGGCGATCAGATGTCCCACTACAACGTCAACGCCTCGGTGCCCAAGAGCCTGATCCAGTTCCTCATCCGCTGGGCGATCGACACCCGCCAGTTCGCCGAGGCCGGTGACGTGCTCGAATCGGTGCTCGACACGAAGATCTCACCCGAGCTGGTGCCGCACGAGGACACCGACGTTCCCGGCCAGGACAGCGAGAGCACCGTCGGTCCCTACGAGCTCCAGGATTTCTTCCTCTACTACACGCTGCGCTTCGGCTACCGCCCGAGCAAGGTGGCCTTCCTCGCCCATCACGCCTGGGGCGACGCCAGCGCTGGCAGCTGGCCCGACCTGATCCCCGCGGATCGGCGCAACGAGTATTCGCTGGCCGAGATCAAGCACTGGCTCGGCGTGTTCCTCCACCGCTTCTTCCAGACCAGCCAGTTCAAGCGCTCCGCCATCCCCAACGCACCGAAGGTCGGCTCGGGCGGATCGCTGTCGCCCCGCGGGGACTGGCGGGCGCCCAGTGACAGCTCCGCGGCCGTATGGCTGTCCGAGCTGCGCGAGAACGTGCCGGACTAGGACGGCCGTGAGGTCTCGTACCTAGACGGGCGTCTTCGCGAACTGCTCGCGCAGGTCGGTCTTCTTGAACTTGCCCGTCGCCGTACGGGGAATCTCCTCGATGAACTCGAAGCGCTCAGGGATCTGCCACTTGGCGAACTCCGACGACAGGTGCTCGCGCAGCTCATCGGGCGTCGCCTGCTGGCCCTCGCGTACGACCACCGCGGCCAGCGGGCGCTCGCCCCAGCGATCATCGGGCACGGCGATCACCGCCGCCTCGGCCACCGCCGGGTGGGCCATGAGCAGGTTCTCGAGGTCGACCGAGGAGATCCACTCCCCGCCCGACTTGACCAGGTCCTTGGAGCGGTCGCAGATGCGAATGCACCCGCGCGAGTTGATCTTGACCACGTCGCCGGTCTGGAACCAGCCGTCCTCGGTGAACTTCTCGGCGCCCTGACCCCGATGGTATGCGGCGGCTACCCACGGACCGCGCACCTCGAGCTCGCCCATCGCGGCGTCGTCCCACGGAATCAGCTCACCGTCGTCGCCGCGAGCGCGAATCTCGACGAACGGCGCGGCGATCCCCTGGCGACAGCGGAAGTCGTACCGCTCCTGCGCGGGCGCCTCGTCGAGATCGACCGGCAGCCGGCAGACGCTTCCCAGCGGAGAGGTCTCGGTCATCCCCCAGGCCTGGATGATCGTCAGCCCGTGGCGATCGAAGCCCTCGAGCATGCTGCGGGGGACGGCCGAGCCACCGACGATCAGGCGCTCCAGCGCGCTCAGGTCCCACCGGTCGGGCTCGGCGTCGAGCGCCTGGAGCACCGCCATCCAGACCGTGGGCACGCCGGCGGTCATCGTGACGCGCTCGTCGGCCAGCAGATCGAGCACGCTCACCGGGTCGAGCTTCGGACCGGGCAGGACCATGGCGGCGCCCGCGAAGGCCGCCGTGTAGGGCAGCCCCCAGGCGTTGGCGTGGAACATCGGCACCACCGGAAGTACGGTGTCCCGGCTTGCCACGCCGATCTGGTCGGGCAACGCCGCCATCAGCGAATGCAGGACGAGCGAGCGGTGCGAGTACAACACGCCCTTCGGCCGCCCCGTGGTGCCCGACGTGTAACACATGGCCGCCGCTCGTTGCTCCTCGAGCTGCGGCCAGTCGATGTAGTCGCCGTCCTCGATCAGCGACTCGTAGCCCAGCATGCCGTCAGGTACCTCACCTGAGTGCGAGACGACGATCACATGCTCGAACTCGTGCGCCGCGCGAACCGACTCGAGCACCGCCAACAGCGATTCGTCGACGACGATCGCCCGATCGTCGGCGTCTGAGACGATGAAGCCAAGCTCATCGGGGTGCAGCCGGGGATTGAGCGTGTGTATGACCGCTCCCATGAGCGGCACCGCGAAATAGAGCTCGAGGTGCTCGGGCTGGTTCCACAGCAACGTGGCCACCCGATCGCCGTCGCCGATGCCGAGCCTGGCCAGCGAGGAGGCCAGCCGCCGCGACCGCTCGGCGCAGGCGCCTACGGTGCTGCGAAGGATTGAGCCGTCCGGCCGTCGCGCGACGACCTCGCGTCCGCTGCTGAAGCGCTCAGCGCGCTCGACCACCGCGGTCAGCGACAGCGGGAAGTCGTCCATCATCAGGCTCGTGCGGATCGTCTCGGTCATGGTGTCCTCCGGTTCACGCGTGCGTCCTTGTCAGCGAAGCATGATCGCCCGGCGCGCGCGGTGCAACCGGATGGCCCAATCAGGCCGCAGCGGAAAGCCGCGGCTCGGGGCCCTGGGCCGACAGCGGCGTGACGGCGGTTCTTGCCGTCTCAGCGGACGGATCGGTGTCCGGAAGAGCCAGCCGGAAGATCTTCCTGACCACTGAGCCAAACTGCCTGTGCAGCGGTCCGCTGTTGTAGGGCAAGCCATAGCGCTGGCAGATCTCGCGGACCTCGACGGCGATCTCGGCGTAGCGATGAGCCGGGATGTCGGGAAACACGTGGTCCTCGATCCTGCTGCGACCAGATTCCCCGACAGGATGTGGAACGGCGCAAGGGTCGCCGGCAGGTGCTCAAGGACTACGTCGCCTTCCCGCTACTGGCAGGCCTGGGCGCGTAGTGGATGAACCGCACGTCCCCGTCGTGGCCCTCGTCGCACAGCGTGCGCAGCATCGCGATGCAGGGGGTGATCCCGCTGCCTCCGCTGATCAGCACGAGCCGCTCGGGACGGTCGGTGGGCAGCGGAACTCGCCCTGGGCGGCGCCGAGGTGGAGGATCGTCCCGGGGGTGATCGTGGCGCGGAGGAACGGCGAGACCAGCCCGTCGGGATGCTCGGTGATGGTCAGCTCGAGCAGGCCGTCGCGATCGTGCCCCGAGCCGGCGGGGAGTACGTTCGGGTCCGCCGGACCCCATCGATCTCCACGCCAACCCTGATGAACTGACCGGCCTCAAAGCCGCTCCACACCGCGTTGGGCGAAGGACGAGGGTCACGCTGCGGGGGGTCTGGCGGCGGACGTCGAGCACCCTGGCCCGGGCGTCGCGAACGGTGATCTCCGGCCGGAGCAACTCGAGGTAGCGGTCGATCCCATGGGGGCCGACCAGCAGGTCAACGAGGTTCGAACGCAGCAAACGGCGCGGGGTGGTCAGGCTGGGCATGGTCGCTCAATGTGCTGCAGTTAGTGGACAGTCGTTCACAAATGATGCTATTCGTCTTCCCGTCCTGTCAACCCCTAAACTGTGGGAGTGTGAGCAGGTACACACGATGTCCGTGAACAGGCGTGCACATAGACCTTCGGCGAAGCGTGCACCACGCACCCGCCGGCGCACCCAGGCCGAGCGCCGGCGCCATACGCGCCAGGCACTGCTGGACGCCGCCCTGCTCCAGATCGAGGCCGGCGAGAGCTTCGACGCGCTCAGCCTGCGCGGTGTGGCGAAGGCCGCGGGCGTTGTGCCCACCGCCTTCTACCGCCACTTCGACAGCATGGACGAGCTCGGCCTGGCCCTGATCGAGGAGTCGTTTCAGACCCTGCGCGCGATGCTCCGCGACGCGCGCGAGAACCCCTCCCCGCGGCACGTCATCGAGCGCTCGGTCGAGATTCTCGTCGAGCACGTGCGCGAGCATCGCGAGCACTTTCTCTTCGTCACCCGCGTCGGCTCGACGGGCAACGTCGTTCTGCGCCACGCGATTCGCAATGAGATCCGGCTGTTCACCAGCGAGCTGGCCACCGACCTGGCCCGGCTGCCCCCGCTGCGCGATTGGACCGTCGACGACCTCCACGTGCTCTCGGGCCTGTTCGTCAACACGATGATCGCCACCGTCGGCGCCATGGTCGACGCACCGGTGGCGGCGCCCGAGGCCGAGGCCGAGATCGCCCGCACGGCAGAAAAGCAGCTCCGCATGATCACGCTCGGCGTGCCGCACTGGCGAAGCGGTTAGCGTCTGCGGGGTGCCTCTCGCCAGACCGCCAGATCCATATCCGGATCAGTCGTGGTCGGGCTGGGGCGACGCCGGCCAGGTTCCCGTGCTGCCCGAGGCGATCCTGGCCCTGCTCCGGGACGCCCTCGGGGTCTCGGGTCCGCGCCCGGCCCCGGCCGCGCCTTCGCCAGGACCGCCCCGGCTCTCCTCGGCTGACCTCGAAGCGGTGGCGGCGGTCGTCGGCGGTCGCGCCAGCGCCGAGCCGGCGGCGAGAGTCGGCCACATGCGCGGCAAGTCGACGCTCGATCTCTTGCGAATCCGCGCCCGCGACACCGGCGACGCCCCCGACCTCGTGGTCTACCCGGGCTCCCACGACGAGGTGCTGGAGGTGCTGCGCATCTGCTCGGAGCGGCGGATCGCGGTCGTGCCCTTCGGGGGCGGCACCTCGGTGGTGGGCGGCTTGGAGCCCGACAGCCAGGGCTTTGCCGGCGTGGTGGCGCTGGACGTGCGCAGACTCGACGCTCTTCTGGCCCTCGACGAGGAGTCTCGGATCGCCGAGCTGGAGCCCGGGTTGCGCGGTCCGCAGGCCGAGGCACTGCTGGGCGAGCGCGGGTTCACGATCGGCCACTTCCCCCAGTCATTCGAGTACGCCACGCTGGGCGGGTTCGCCGCCGCCCGCTCGAGCGGTCAGACCTCGGCCGGGTATGGCCGCTTCGATGAGCTGGTGGTCCGGCTGCGCGTGGCCACACCGGCCGGGACGCTCTCGCTGGGCCGCGCCCCCAAGTCGGCCGACGGCCCCGACCTGCGCCAACTGATCCTCGGTTCGGAGGGCGCCCTCGGCGTGATCACGAGCCTCGGCGTGACGGTGCGGCCGTCGCCCGCGGCCCGGGTGTACGAGGGATGGCGCTTTGCGTCTTTCGCCATCGGCGCGCGCGCTCTGCGCAGGCTGGCGCAGGACGGGCCCCGCCCGACCGTGCTGCGACTGTCCGATGAGGCCGAGACGGCACTGAACCTGGCCCGGCCGGGCGAGCTCGGCAGCGGCGGTGGCGGCGATTGTCTGGCCATTGTCGGCTACGAGGGGACGACCGAGGGGTGTCTCGGACGCGCAGCGCCACGGCCTCGGTGTTGCGCGATTGCGGCGGCCGGCCCGACCCCGACGCCGGCGAGGGTTGGGCCCGGGATCGCTATCGAGGTCCCTACCTACGCGACGCGCTGCTCGACGCCGGGGCTTTGGTTGAGACGCTCGAGACGGCCACCTTCTGGTCGCAGCTGATGGACGTCTACGCCGCCGTGTCGGGAGCGCTGCGCGAGTCGCTGACCGAGCAGGGCACCGCGCCGGTGATCCTGTGCCACATCTCGCACGTATACGCCTCGGGTGCCTCTCTGTACTTCACCGTGGGCTGCGCGCAGCTGGATGACCCGGTGCAGCAGTGGCGGCGCGCCAAGGCCGCGGCCAGTGAGGCGATCATCGCCAGCGGCGCCGCGATCAGCCACCATCACGGCGTCGGCCGCGATCACCTGACGTGGTACGAGAAGGAGATCGGTTCGCTCGGCGTCGAAGCCCTGCGGGCCGTCAAGGGGCAGCTCGATCCCGCCGGGATCCTCAATCCGGGAATCTTGATACCGCTATGAACAACAGATCGCATCCGCTCCCTGGCCGAGCTGATCGTCCGCTTCGGCGCCAACGTCCAGCCGGGCCAGATCGTCGCGCTCGGCTCCGAGCCGGGCAAGGAGACGCTCGCCCGCGCGGTGGCCGAGGTCGCCTACCGGCAGGGGGCCAAGTACGTCGACCTGGCGGTCTTCGACCCTATCTCAAGCGCGCCCGCGCGCTCTACGCCGAGCCCGACGACGCTCGACTTCGTGCCCTCTTGGCTCGGTGACCGGATGCTGGCGCTCGGCGAGCAACGCTGCGCGCGGATTGCCTCTCCGGTCCGGCGGCGCCCCACGCGCTCGAGGGCCTCGACCCCGCGCTGCGTCGGCCGCGATCGGCTTCCGGATGTCCGCGAGGGTGGCAAGGTCGCTCAACGACCGCACGACGAACTGGACGGTCGCGCCGCTGCCCGACCCCCGGCTGGGCCGCGCTCGTGCTCCCGGACCTCGAACGCGAGGCCGCTCTCGACACGGCTGTGGGAGCAGATCGCCCACGTCTGCCGGCTCGACGAGGACGACCCGGTCGCCGCCTGGCGCGAGCGGCTCGACCAGCTGTGCGCCGTCGCCGCGCGGCTCGACGCAGCGCGGCTTCGACGCGCTCCGCTTCGAGGGCCCCGGCACCGACCTGACGCGTCGGCCTGCTGCCGAGCAGCGCGCTGGCTGGCGCGCGCGCTTCGAGCACCGTCGACGGCATCGAGCACATGCCGAACCTCCCGACCGAGGAGGTCTTCACCACGCCCGACCCCGAGCGCGTCGAGGGCATCGTGCGCGTCGACCAAGCCGCTCGAGCTCGTCGGCGGCACCGTGTCACGCGGCCTCGAGCGTCCGCTTCGAGGGCGGCCGCGCGGTCGAGATCGACGCCGAGCAGAGCGCCGACACGCTGCGCGCGCTCGCCGAGCGCGACGACGGCGCCTCGCGCCTGGGCGAGGTCGCGCTCGTCGACCGGCGCCAGCCGCATCGGCCAGCTCGGCACCGTCTTCTACGACACGCTGCTCGACGAGAACGCCGCCAGCCACATCGCCCTCGGCCAGGGCCTCGAGTTCTCCATCGAAGACGACGAGCGACGGCGGCGCATGAACGACAGCGTCGATCCACATCGACTTCATGATCGGCAGCAACGATGTGACGGTGACGGGGACGACGAAGACGGGCGACGAGGTCGCACTGTTGCGCGCGGGGTGAGTGGCAGATCTGATGGTGCGGGCGTCGGGGTCGGCCAGCGCTGCCGCCAGCTCGCCCCGGGCGGCAATCCCGAGCTTCCGGTAGACCGCCCGGAGATGACCTTCAACGGTCTTGACCGACACGAACAATGCAGCCGCCGCGGCGGCGTTGGTCAGTCCGCGCGCCGCCAGATCCGCTGTCCTGCGCTCGGCCGGGGTCAGGGCGTGGATCCCTCGGACGCGCGCCCGCCGTGGACGAGCGCCGACGCGGCGCAGGCCCTCGCGCGACCGCGTGGCGAGCGGCACGGCGCCGCCACGATCGGCGAGGTCGAGCGCCTCGTGGTACGCCTGGCGAGCGGGCTGAGCACACCCCTGCTCGAGCAGCACATCGCCCAGGTCGGCCAGGGCCCTGGCCCGGACGCCGAGCGCTCCGGCACGGCCGAGCATGTCCGCGGCGACCTGGAGCCGGGCGGGATCGCGGTCGAGTCGCGCCAGCACCCATAGCGCCCGCCCCTCGGTTCCGGCCGCGCCGAACGCCTGCGCCTGTTCGTGCTCGGCGCCGGCAATCTCTCGAGCCCGATCGAGCGCTCCCAACCTGGCCAGCGCCAGCGCGGCGCCACCGCCGTGGTGATACCCGGCCGGGTTGCGGATGCCGTAGCTCGCCACGAGGTCTCCGCCGGCGCCGAATGCGCTGGCGGCGGACGCGTGGTCGCCGGCAACGAGTCGCAGCGCCCCCCGCGCGCGGAGGATGCACTCGTAGGCCAGTTGCCCCGACAGAGCTTCGCCGTCGATGTCCGACAGGGCATTGGCAGCCGCCTCCGGCCGGCCGAGGGCCAGGTAGGTGATGGCCTCCTGAGCCCGAGCAATGGGCAGCACCCACGCGGCGTGCACGGGGTGACGGAACGTGACCGCGCCCGCCAGAGCCCGATGAAGGTCTCCCGCGGAATACGCGCACCGCGCCCGATACCACGCCATCACGGTCGCCGCCACTCGGTCTCCGCGGCGGGCCGCCGAGCACTGCCCGGCATCGCATACACGTTGCGCCACGGCCAGCTCGTCGCATCCGGCGAGCACGGTGATCAGCATCGTCAACGGTGCGAGCGTCGCCAGCAGCTCGCCGTCGGGCTCCCGGTCGACCAGAGCGGCCATCGCGCGCCGGCGCACGAGGGCGACCGGGGCGCTGCGCCGAAAGGCGGCAAATGCCCGCACGGCCGCGAGCTGACGTGCTCCCGGCCCCGCGCGGGTGGTCGAGTCGGGAAGCCCCTCCAGGCGCCGGTCGGCCGCCAGCCAGCGCGCGGGATGAACGAGCCCGATCGCTCCGAGCTCGGCCTCGAGCCGCCAGCGCAGGTCGGGATCCTCGATTGCGCCGTCGAGCGCCCTGGTCAGCACGTCCATCGCCGCGCCGGCATCGCCGGCGTTGAGGTGGCACCGGGCCAGCGCGAGCGCCGTGCGCACGTCCTCCGGCGCCAGCCCAAGAGCCTCGGCCAGGTGCTCCCGGGCCGCCGTCCGGCCGAGGGCGAGCTCCGTCAGACCGAGGTCGCGAAGAACCGCGGGCCGCAGCGATGCGGCCGGCGGCTCGGACAGTGCCCGCTCCAGGAGCTCGGAGGCACGGCCGGGATCGCCGGCGGCTGCGGCGGCGGCGTGCAGAGTTCGCGCGGCGTCGGGATCTCCCGCGGGATCGATCTGCACTAGGTGGTCGACGGCACCCTCGATGTCGTTTGCGCGAGCCAACTCACGTCCGGCGCGGCGGTGCAGGCGGTCATCGGTCCCACGGGGCAGATCCCGGACGATCGCCGCCGCAACCGGGTCGGGGCGCAGGCGCAGGCCACCATCTGGGTCCACGAGCCCGGCGGCGTGCAGGAGATCGGCCGCGTCAGCCGCCTCGCGCTCAGTCAGCTCCGCCACCCGGGCGGCAAGACCCAGACCGGCACGATCCCCGAGGATGGCGATGGCCTGCGCCAACCGCGCCGGAGCCTCGCCGAGGCGACCAAGCTCGAGCCGCAACCCCCGCGCGATGGCGCCCGCCGCCAGGCGCGCCAGCTCGCCGATCTCCCGATCGCTTCCGAGCAGACCAGCGTCGGCGGCGGCGCCCGTGAGATCGACGACGAAACGGGGCATGCCGTGCGTCAGCGTGTGGGTCGCGGCGCAGTACGCATCGGTGGCGCCCGACGTCCTCCGGCGCGTCAGCATCGCGGTCGTGGCCGGGCTCAGCGGTTCGAGCTCGACGAGTTCGCACTGTGCCTTCAGAGCGGCCACCGCACCGTCGATGCGCGAGAAGCCGGCGGTGAGGAGCACGATGTCCCGTCCCGCCACCTCGGTGGCCAGCGCCACGAGTTCCCTCAGCGACGTGGCATCGGCGCGGTGGACGTCGTCCACGGTCACGAGCGTCGGACCGGTTGTTGCTGCCTCGCGGACCAGCCGCGCGCCGAGCTCGCCCGGCGCTGAGTCACACGCTGCGCCGGCCGAGGCGACCACGCGCACGCGACGACCGCGCGCACGCTCCTGAGCCGCCTTCAGCAGCGTGGTCTTCCCGACGCCGGCCGGACCCTCGAGGGCAAGGGCAGCCCCGCCGCAACCCCTGGCCAGCCCGTCGACATGGCCTTCCAGCCACGCAACCTCCGTGTCGCGCTCGAACAACATTGACGCGGCAGTGAAGCAGAAGCCCGAGGGTTAAGCCGGACAAAGACAAGGGTTGCCAGGTCAGACGCCCTCGCGCACACTGCCGCGAGTCGGTGCCGAAGCCAGATCCCCGCGGGCTTCGTCACGCGCGCCAGGGACGCGCGCGGTCGACACATCTGAAATTCAAGGAGGCTGGGGTATGACCAAGTTGTTGGCCGTCCTGGGCACGGTTGCCCTATCACTCGCGGCTACCGCCGCAGCGAGCGCGGATTCGATCGTCTACATGAAGTCCGGCGAGGTCTGGATCGCCCATGCGGACGGCAGCGGCCCGCGACAGTTCACTCTGCATTCGTACGACTGGGCGTGGCCGTCCGAGGCCGACAACGGCACGGTCGTCGCCGCCGGCGGGCCGGCGTCGTCATCCGGCGGCATCCCCGCGTCGGCGCTGTACCGCTTTTCCGCCAACGGCAACGTGATTGGCGGATCGATCCCGACCCCCGGCACCTATCCGACGCCCAGCTGCCCCACGGTGGCGCCGACCTCGGTGCGGGTTTCCCCCGACGCCGCCAAGATCGCCTACGGCACCCTGCTCTGCAGCGGAGATATGACCGCGCTGTGGACGCCTTCGAGCGCCACCGGGCTCTCGTGGCCGAACCAGAACCACGGCCTTGGCGTGGAGGACTACAGCGATCCCAACTGGATCGACAACACGCACTTCACGGTCTCCCACTACGGCAGCACGTTTGGAACCCAGTCCATGTGGGGCGTGACCAGCACGCAGTCGGCCCGCGGCGGCCCGGGATGGTACGAATCGGGCGCCACCGGAACCGGGTTTCAGGGCGTGATCTCGCGTAACGGGAGGGTCTCCGCGCTGTTCGAGGACGACCAGGCGAACTGGGTCCCCCCGCGGACCCATCACGCCGCCATCTGGCTGTACACGGCCTCGAACCTCGCCGATGCCGAGAACAACGGCTTCACTCTGCGGTGCAAGCTCACGCTGAACGCTGGCCAGAGCAGCAATCCGTCCAACTTCAGCCCCAGCTTCTCGCCCGACGGCACGAAGCTGGTCTGGGGCGATGACCGGGGCGTCGAGATCGCCAACGTCTCCAACCTGTCGTCCTCAGGCGGCGCCTGCACGCACCTCGCGCCGGCGCTCCTCATCCCGGGCGCCAGCCAGCCCTTCTACTCCGCCGGCAACGAGCGGGCGCCGGCGGCCAACCCCAAGCAGCCCGGCGGCGTCACCACGCCCGGCCCGAAGGCGAACTTCTCGGTCAAGACCAAGCACCCCCGCGCCCACAAGTCGGTCGTGTTCGACGCCAGCGCCAGCAAGGTCAGTGGCAAGACGACGTACGCCTGGAAGTTCGGCGACGACAAGACGGGGAAGGGGCGCCGCGTCAAGCACAAGTTCGCCAAGGCCGGGACGTTCACCGTCACGCTGACCGTGCGAGATCCCGGTGGCAGCGCCACCGGGCGGGTGAAGGTCAAGGTTGGTCGCTAAGTCCGTTTTGCGGTAAATCGCTCGGGTTGGGGAGGTTTGCGGCGCGGTCGCGGTTCGGCGGCCCGCGGCGTCGCGGGGCGGTCTCGCTTCGGCTGGCCGCCGGCGATGGCCACGAAACTCACGTTGCCGCCCATCGGTGCCGATCGCAGTCGTGGGGGCCACGCGTCCGTGCCGTCAAAAACCACGATGTACCAAAAACTAATAAATTCCCAAGTTCGAGGAGCAGTGCCACGATCGCCCTCGCCAAGTTCGGATGAAAAGGTCACACTCGCCCCGCCAATCTCCGCGAGAGTGACGAAGACGGCGTGGTCGGCCGTGAACGTCATACTCGACCCTCACGGCGAGCCGAGTGTGAGGTTCACGACCGCGGCCACCAGCGGGCGCCAGACACCGCCGGCGCCACCCCGCGAACCGCCCGAACTCGGCCCCCACGCTACGCTTCCCCGACCCACCGGAGAGGTGCCGGAGTGGTTGAACGGGCGCGACTGGAAATCGCGTAACGGGGGTCAACCTCGTTCGGGGGTTCGAATCCCCCCCTCTCCGCTTTGTACAAACCGTGACGACGGGCCTTTTGCCCCGATTGGACGGGCGATTGCCCAGATGTCCAGTACATGCGTCCAGCGCTCGTGGACAGTCTTGCTTTTCCGGTTATCCAATACGCACAAACGGCCCGCCAAATATGCGACAGATCTACCCCGGCCCAACATGATTCCATTTGCGTGTCTCCAACGAACCGAGGCGGTAGCTAGGTAAAAGGATGATGGAGCCAAGCCAAAGGCCAGCTCTGAGGCTGGTGCAGTCGACGACGGAGCCGGCGGTCGAGTACGCCTGGTTCTGCGGCCACTGTGCGGCCCCGTCAATCTCCGACGGTCCGCCGCCGCCCCACGGTCGGGTCTGCGGTTCATGTGGCCTCGGTCTCCTGCTCGAGACCCGCGCCGACGTTGCACCGAACCCCGATGACTCATTCCTGGTCGTCGACTCGCAACTCCTCGTCCAAGCCGTGTCGGTCAACGCCGAGCGGATCCTCGGGGTCAACGAGGAGGAGGCGATCGACCAGCCGGTGTCCCAGCTCCTCGTCCCCGCCGACGCCGAGGCGGCCGGAATGAGTTCCTTCGCCGCCGCCGTCGCCGACGCGATGTCCAGCGAGGAGCCGAGCCAGACCTTCGTCCGGCCCTGGAACACCTTCGGTGTCCGGATGCGAGTTCGCATCGGCGCGTGCGGTCCACCCGCCGCCGCCCTGATCGTCCTCGACGCGGCGCCACCCCCCGGGCTCCGCCTGGTCCAGAACTAGCCTCCGCGGCTCCGGCAGGCCAGCCCCGGCTCGCTGGTCCAGCAACTAGTGAGGTCGTACCAGCTACTCGGCTGCCGGCAGAACCTCGGGGGCGCCGTAGGGCACGAGTGCGCGCTGGGAGCGCCACCGTCCGGTCGTCGCGCTGCCCGTTCTCCAGCAGCGCGATGATCGTCCGCCCGACCGCCACCGCGGTTCCGTTGAGCGTGTGCACATGCGCCGGACGGCCCTCGCCGACGCGGTATCGGATGTCGAGCCGCCGCGCCTGGAAGTCGGTCGTGTTGGAGCACGAGGTCAGCTCGCGATAACGCTCCTGACCCGGCAGCCACGCCTCGCAGTCGTATTTCTTGGCCGCCGAGGCGCCGAGATCATCGACCGCGATTGCCACCACGCGGTAGGGGATCTCGAGCTCCTGGAGGATTGACTCCTCGATCGCCAGCAGTCGCTCGTGCTCGGCCGCGCTCTGCTCAGGCTCCACGAAACTGAACATCTCGACCTTGTCGAACTGATGCACACGGAAGATGCCGCGGGTGTCCTTGCCCGCGGCTCCCGCCTCGCGCCGGAAGCAGGTCGAGAACCCGGCGTAGCGGCGCGGCAGCACGTCGGCGCCGAGGATCTCGTCGCGGTGCAGAGAAGCCAGCGCGACCTCCGAGGTCCCGACCAGGTATAGGTCATCGTCGCCCAACCGGTAGATCTGTTGCTCGGTGTCGGGAAGGAAGCCGGTGCCGTACAACGCCTGCGCGCGCACGAGAACCGGCGGGATCACCGGTTCGAAGCCCTCGGCCCGCACGCGTTCGAGCGCGAAGCGCACCAGCGCCAGCTCGAGCATCACGAGATCGCCCAGCAGATACGCGAACCGCGAACCCGACATGCGCGCCGCCCGCTCCATGTCGATCCGTGGTCCGGCCAGCTCCAGATGGTCGAGGCCGGTGGCGCCGGCCTGGCCGACCTCACGAAGGACGGTGTCCTCGTCGGGGGCGTCGGCGGCGGGGAGATTCGGCAGTCCCGCCAGCGCCGTGTCGAGCTCGGAGCGAACCGCGGCCTCCTGATCGCTCAGCTCACGCCCTCGGGCGGCCAGTGCGGCCAGCTGTTTGCGCTCCTCGGGGGTCGGCGGCCCCTGGCGCCCGCGGCTGGCGCGGTTCTGCTCGGCCCGCAGCTCCTCCGCCTCCGCGGTCAGCGCGCGCCAGCTCCGGTCGAGCTCGAGCACGCGGTCGACGGCCTCCGCGGCATCCGTGCCGCGACGGGCCAACGCCGCACGCACGGCGTCCGGGTCGCGACGGATCAGCCTGAGGTCGAGCACGAGCGCGCCCTGGCTACGAGGTTGACTTCGTTTTCTTCCCCGAGGTGCTGCTCGCCGTGGGATTCGAAGCTGTCGGCGCCGGCGGAGTCAACGTCCCCACGGGTTGGTTGATGCATGGCGTGACGCCCGGAGCATTGGACGCCTGCCGTCCGGCGTAGGTGGCAACGAACATCGCCACGTCGCGCGCATCCTTGCCGACCACCACGTTCTGGGGCATGATCGCCCCCGAGAACCCACCGTTCTCGATTGCGTAGAGGACGCGATCGACGGGGCGCTCGCAGTGCACGTTGAAGTTCGGCCCGTTGGTGATCTCCGCACTGCGGGGGTTCGACGCCGAGCCTTGCGTCGCCGCGTAGGACAGGGTGTGGCAGCCAGAGCAGCGCTGTGAGAACAGGACGGCTCCGCGGTGCAGCTGTTGCTGCGACTCGGGGACGCTGATCTTCATCGTCCCGCACGCCGCAGCGAATACTGCGACCGCGGTCGTTGCACTCGAGATGAGGAGGACCCTGAGCGGCCGGTTCATGCGAGGCCGAGATCATAATCGGGATCGGATGTCAGGGCTTCGCACATCGCTGGTCGCACTCGCGGTCGTGTTCGCTGGGCTGCTCGCCGGCTGCTCGCACACGCAAACGGCCAGCGCCAGCAGGAAGGTCGATGTCTCGCTCACTGAATACCGCCTGAACCCCGAGGACGTCCACGCTACGACCGGCTACCTGCTGATCGTCGTCCGAAACAACGGATCGTTGACCCACAACCTGTCCATCTCGCAGAACGGCCAGGCGATCGCGTCGACCCAACCGATCCCGCCCGGCCACGCGGCCGAACTGGCGGTCGATCTGGCGCCCGGGGACTACTCGATGGCCTCGACGCTGCTATCCGATCAAGCGCTCGGGGCGTACGGCACTCTGAGCGTCGGAAGCTGACACCGCGTGCTGCAAGGCAGACCGGCCCCGGCGCCGGCCCCCTCTGGTTGCCGCCGTGGGAGGACGATCGCGATTAACGTTTATGAGCGACGTCTCGTAGCCGGCGCCGGGGACACGACAAGGTTCGGCGCGGGTCGGCCGGATCCTCCCCGTGCGTCGCGGGCCACGCCGGCCGGATCCTCCCCGTGCGGCGCGGCCACGCCGGCCGGATCGGGCCCGGACCCTCCCGTCGCTGCGCGCGCAGCCTGGATCCTCCGTTCGCAACCGGCACCCAGGCGGTATAACCACGCGGGCATGGGGGCCGATCCAGATCCCGAGCTGTTCCGTGAGGTGTTCGGCCGGTTCGCCACCGGCGTGGCGGTGATCACCAGCGCCGGCCCGTCGGGCGCCGGCGGCATGACCGCCAACGCGATCTGCTCGCTCTCGCTCGACCCCCTGCTGGCGCTGGTGTGCTTTGCCAACCAGGCGCGCACGCTGCCGATCGTCCGCGATACGGGGCGGTTTGCCGTCAGCATCCTCAGCTCGGGCCAGGAGCACCTGGCCGGCGTGTTCGCCTCCAAGCTGCCCGAGGCGGAGAAGCTCGACGTGGTCGAGCATTGTTTCGAGCACGGGCTGCCGGTCATCTCGGGCGCCGTGGCCTGGGCGGCGTGCGAGCTGCGGGAGCTGATCGCCGGCGGCGACCACACGATCGCCATCGGCGAGGTCATCGACCTCGGCCTCGGCGGCGGCGATCCGCTGCTCTGGTACGCGGGGCGCTACCACGCCGTCCCCCTGGCGGAGGACTGAGCCGCAGCGTCCCTCGCTCGGATGGGCCGCCAGAGAAGCGAACCTAGTACGACCCCACGCAATTTCGTCCGGTCCAGTCGACGTCTCGCCGCCGGTGGCGTCGTCCTCGTTCGGTCACGTGCCTTAAGAGCACGCTCCCTCACTGCGTCCTCGCCATGAACGCCCCTGACCTCAAACATGCTTGCGTTCGGCCGTACTAGCCGGCCGTCCCCGCCGCCCGCACGAGCAGAACGACGACGACCAGCGCGGCGATCGCCATCACGCCCATCTCGCGCTGGACGATTGCCGTCACGAGCGCCTTCTGCTCCTCGTCGGGCAGCTTCGCCACCTCCGCCGTCGACTCGTAGCCGCGGGAATCGAGGACCATCTGGGCCGAGGCCAGACGGAGCTGCTCGGCGATGAACGAGACGAGCAGGGGCAGCAGGCCGTAGATCAGATGCAAGCTGGGCGGCTTGTGCCCGATCAGCACCAGTACGCCCCCGAGCGCGACCTCAACCACGACCGCAACCTGACCCGCGCGCAGCAGCGGCCAGAAACCGGCGCTCGACTCCACCCGCCACCAGCGCCATGCCCCCCATAGTCCGGCTGCCGCATTCAGGACGATCGAGGCGATGCCGACAACGAGGTGGACGTCCTTCACCCTAAAAACCGCTGAAAAGGATTGGTAGCTCGGGGCGCTGACGGGTAAGTTGCCTTCGCCCGCGTTTTCGGCCGAGAGATAGCCGCATTTCGCACTAAGTAACACGTTGTTACAAACTACCCGGTCGCGGTGCTATAAGACTGGATAAATGCTCCATACGTATCTCCCAGCTCTCGTCTTCCTCATCCTCGGCGGTCTGGTCGGAGCAACGTTCTCGGTACTCAACCTCTTCCTCGGTCAGCGGCGCCCCAACCGCTCCAAGCAGGCCCCCTATGAGTGCGGCTTGCCATCGGAGATCCAGCGCAATTTCCGCTTCGGGATCAGCTTCTACCTGATCGCGATGCTGTTCATCCTGTTCGACATCGAGGTGATCTTCCTCTACCCGATCGCCGTGCAGCTGCGGTCCTTCGGCACCTTCGCGTTGAGCGAGACGATCGTCTTCGTCGCGCTTCTCATGATCGCCTTCGTGTACGTGTGGCGCCGGGGAGCCTTGGCATGGAAATAAAGCGCGAGCCCGTCAGCGCCCACACCTCCCCGTCCGACTTCCGTGTCCGCCAGCTCCGCGCCCAGGACATGCTGCGAGGCGACCTTGACGATGAGCAGCTCAAGGCCTACGTCGAGGGGCGTGTGCTGACGACGACGATGGACAGGGCGGTCGCCTGGGCTCAGGGCAACTCCATCTACCCGCTGACATTCGGGCTGGCCTGCTGCGCCATCGAGATGATGTCGATCGTCGGCGCCCGCGTCGACCTGGCCCGATTCGGGTTCGAGGCGCTGCGCGCGTCGCCGCGTCAGGCTGACCTGATCATCCTCTCCGGGCGGGTGTCGATCAAGATGGCGCCGATCATCCGCCGCCTCTACGACCAGATGCTCGAGCCCAAGTGGGCGATCTCGATGGGCGCATGCTGCTCCTCGACCGGCGTGTTCAACAACTATGCGCTCGTCGCCTCGGACAAGTTCATGCCCATTGACGTTCACGTCCCCGGCTGCCCGCCCCGTCCCGAGGCGCTGATGCACGGCATCCTTCGCCTGCGGGAGAAGATCCAGGGCACCGACCGCGAGGGCTGGCGCCTGCGCTATGACGCCGTCGGCACCGAGGAGCTGGTCGAGGGTGAGACGTCCACGGAGGGGGCCGCCATCCAAATCTTCAAGCCCGGGGATACCGCAGGTGCCTGACGCGACCGGCCTGGAGCTCACCGCCCAGGAGCTGCGCGACACCGACAGCGAGTCGATCCTCGACACCCACTTCCAGCGGGGTCGGGCCACACTGATCGTCAACCCCAGCCGCGTGCGCGTGGTGCTAGAGCACCTGCACAGCAAGGGCTACAACTTCCTCGCCAGCCTTCACGGCGTCGACTACTACCCCGACGAACCCCGGCTCGGCGTGCTCTACGAGCTGCTCGACATGCAGCGGGTCGACCGGATCACGGTCAAGGCCCGCGTGCCCACCGACGGCGCCCAACGTTCCCTCGGTGATTCAGCTGTACCCGGGCGCCGACTTCCCCGAGCGCGAGGTCTACGACATGTTCGGCGTCGTGTTCGAGGGCCACTCTGACCTGCGCCGGATCCTCATGCCGGAGGATTACGAGGGCCATCCGCAGCGGCGTGACTTCCCGACGGGCGGCGAACCGGTGCTGTTCACCTACAACGAGCAAGAGAACTACGGGAAGTGGATGTGAGCACCACCGAGGACTATCGCCGCCGCGAAGAGTCGATCACGCTGGCCAGCGAGCCGACGGGCGACGGCGAGACCCACGAGCTCTTGACACTGAACATCGGCCCGCACCACCCGGCCACGCACGGTGTCCTGCGCCTGCTGGCCACGCTCGAGGGCGAGGTCGTGCGCGACATCCGGCCGATCATCGGCTACGTCCATACCGGGATCGAGAAGACGGCGGAGGCAAAGTCCTACTGGAAGGTCATCCCGGTGATCGAGCGGATGGACTACCTCGCGTACTACTTCAACGCGATGGCCTTCTGTGGGGCGGTCGAGACCCTGCTCGACGTCGAGGTGCCGCCGCGGGCGCAGTACCTGCGGGTCATCCACCTCGAGCTCAACCGGATCATGTCCCACCTCGTCTGGCTGGGGACGAGCGCGCTGGATCTCGGCGCGATCTCGATGTTCTGGTACTGCTTCCGCGAGCGTGAGAAGGTGCTCGACCTGTTCGAGATGTCCTCCGGACAGCGGATGCACACGCGCTACTTCCAGGTCGGCGGCGTATTCGAGGACATCCCGGTCGGGTTCGCCGAGAAGCTAAGAGCCTTCGTCAAGGAGATGCCGGGCCGGGCCGACCAGTACGCCGACCTGCTCGAGAAGAACGAGATCGTCCTCGAGCGTCTCCGCGGGACCGGCATCGTCGACCAGGACACGATGCTCAAGCTCGGCGTCACCGGACCGCTGCTGCGCGCCACCGGTCACCCCTGGGACCTGCGCAAGGCCGCGCCCTA
The DNA here is from genome assembly GCA_963737535.1 of uncultured Solirubrobacterales bacterium. Lineage (GTDB taxonomy): Bacteria > Actinomycetota > Thermoleophilia > Solirubrobacterales > Solirubrobacteraceae > Palsa-465. The sequence goes on along the minus strand of CAVTTU010000029.1, from coordinate 119,944 downwards.
CTCGAGCTATGACCACTTCGCCTTCAAGATCCCCGTGGGCACGGTGGGCGATAACTACGACCGCTATCGCGTGCGCCAGGCTGAGTTCTACGAGTCGGTCAAGATCATCGAGCAGGCGCTCGACGGCCTGCCCGAGGGGCCCTACATCACCACCGACCGCAAGATCGCGCTGCCCCCGCGCCACGAGCTGGCCACGAGCATGGAGGCGCTGATCCACCACTTCAAGCTGGTCACCGAGGGCTTCCGCGTACCGCCGGGCGAGTGTTACTACCCGATCGAGGGACCGCGGGGCGAGTACGGCTGCTTCGTCCGCGCCGATGGCTCGGCCAAGCCGGCCCGCGTGCACATGCGCGACCCGAGCTTCGTCAACCTCCAGGCCCTCTCGCACATGGTCAGGGACGGCTACATCGCCGACCTGATCGCGACCCTGGCGTGCCTGGACCCGATTCTCGGAGGCATCGACCGATGAGCGCCACCTCCCGCCCCCCGCGGTTCGGGCACGGCTCGCGGGTCCCGGGCTGGGACGAGGCGGCTGACCTGAGCAAGCCGCCGGCCGAAGTCCCCGACCCCGCCACCACGCCAGTCCCCGACGACCTGCGCGAGACGATCGTCAGGGCCATGGCCAAGTACCCGGACCGCCACTCGGCGGCCATTCCTGCGCTGCACGCGGCACAACGCCTCTACGGCTGGTGCTCGCCCGAGGCGATCGACCAGGTCGCTGCGGTGATGCGCGTGACGCCGGCCTACCTGAGCTCGGTGGCGACCTTCTACGACATGTTCTCGACCGTGCCCAAGCCGCCCAACGACGTGTACGTGTGCACCAACATCTCGTGTTCCCTGCGCGGCGCCGACGACTTCTTCGCGGCGATGCAGGAGGCGGCCACCGACAGCGTCAACGTCCGCTCGTTCGAGTGTCTGGGCGCGTGCGACATCGCCCCCATGGCGTCGGTCAATGGCGAGTACGTGGGCCCGCTGAACACCGACGATGCGCGGCAGATCGTCGAGGATCTCGAGGCAGGCCGCCCCGTACTCGAGCACAAGCAGCTGCGCTATCGCCGCTGTGTCGACCCTCAGGCCAGCGGCGCCGCCGACCAGGGGGATGAGAAATGACGGTGCTGCTGTTCGACCGCATCGACGAACCCGGGTTGAACACGCTCGAGGTCTATCGGCGCCGGGGCGGCTACGAGGCGCTGCGCAAGGCGCTCGGCATGAGCCGCGAGGACGTCTTGCAGAACCTCATGGACTCGGCAATCCGCGGCCGCGGCGGCGCCGGTTTCCCGATGGGCCGCAAGGCATCGTTCCTGCCCCACGGCGACATGGAGAAATACCTGGTCTGCAACGCCGACGAGTCCGAGCCGGGCACGTTCAAGGACCGCGAGATCATGCAGAAGAGCCCGCACATGCTGATCGAGGGGATCATCATCGCCACGTGGGCGGCCGAGATCAGCCGTGCCTTCATCTACATCCGCGGCGAGTACGCGCTACAGGCCGACATCCTCGAGGCCGCGATCGCCGAAGCTCAGGACGCTGGTCTGCTCGGCCAGGACATCCTCGGCTCCGAACACTCGCTCAAGCTCGTGCTCCACCGCGGGGCCGGCGCCTACATCTGCGGCGAGGAGACCGGGCTGCTCGACTCGCTCGAGGGCAAGCGCGGCAACCCGCGGCTGAAGCCGCCCTTCCCGGCCATCGAGGGCCTCTACAACGGACCGACGTTGATCAACAACGTCGAGACGCTGGCCACCGTGCCGTCGATCATCCGGCTCGGGGGTCAGGACTACGCCAAGCTCGGCACCGACGAACTCCACCGGCACCAAGCTCGTATCGGTGTCCGGCGACGTGCAGCGCCCGGGCAACTACGAGATCGAGCTCGGCATGTCCTCACGCGAGCTGATCTACGGACTGGCCGGCGGCCCGTTCGAGGGCCGCGAGGTTAAGTTCTGGTTTCCGGGCGGCTCGAGTTCGCCCGTTCTGACCAAGGACGATCTCGACGTCCCCTACGACTTCGACTCGATGGCCAAGGCGGGCTCGATGCTCGGCTCGGGCGCGGTCATCGTCGTCGACGACTCCCACACCGTGCTCGAGGTGGCGTTGAAGCTGGCCAAGTTCTACGCCCACGAGTCCTGCGGAAAGTGCGTGCCCTGCCGCGAGGGCACGAACTGGACGGTGAAGATGCTCGAGCGGATCCAGTCGGGCGAGGCCACCCCGATGGACCTCGACATCATGGCCTCCGTTCAGGAGCAGATCATCGGCCACTGCCTGTGCGTGCTGGGGGACGCGATGGCGATGCCGATCGGCTCGATGGTGGAGAAGTTCCGCGATGAGCTCGAGGCTGAGATCGAGGCCGCGCGCGAGCGGGCCGACGCCGGAGCCGTGGAGGACGTGATCCCGCTCGGGGTCGCCGATGAGTACGCCGGCCCGATGCCCGTGCACTGACACAACCGCATGCCCCGACCTGAAGAGAAGATCATCCAGCTGACCGTCGACGGCCGCGAGATCAAGGCCGTCGAGGGCTCGATGCTCGTCGACGCCGCCAAGTTCGGCGACGTCGAGATCCCCTACTTCTGCTACGAGCCGAAGCTCGGACATCCGGTCGGCGCGTGCCGCATGTGCCTGGTCGAGATCGAGGGCATCCCCAAGCTCCAGACCTCGTGCTCGACGCCGGTCAAGGACGGCATGGTCGTCCACACGCAGACCGAGCGCGTGCGCCACGCCCAGAACGCGGTCGTCGAGTTCCTGCTGGTCAACCACCCGCTCGACTGCCCGGTCTGCGACAAGGGCGGCGAGTGCCCGCTGCAGGACATCACCTTCGGCTGGGGCGGCGGCCGCTCGCGCTTCATCGAGCCCAAGCGCCACTTCGAGAAGCCGCTGGCGCTCTCGCCGCTGATCGCGATCGACCGCGAGCGCTGCATCCTCTGCTACCGCTGCGTCCGCTTCTCACAGGAGGTCGCCGAGGACTACCAGCTGATCTTCTCCGAGCGCGGCGCCCACACGTTCGTCACCACCTTCGACGGCCACCCGTACGTTGCCCCGTTCAGCGGCAACATCATCGAGCTGTGCCCGGTCGGCGCGCTGACCTCGCAGCCCTACCGCTTCCGCGCGCGGCCATGGGACATCGAGAACGCCGGCGGGATCTGCACGCTGTGCCCGTCGCAGTGCAACGTCACCTTCACCGTGCGCGACGAGAACGTCGCGCGCGTCCTGGCCCGCGAGCACGACGAGGTCGACGACGGCTGGCTGTGCGACAAGGGCCGCTTCGCCTACCAGGCCATCCACGTCGATGAGCGCATCACCGCGCCGCTCGTCCGCGACGGCGGCGAGCTGCGCACGGTCTCGTGGGAGCGCGCGCTCGAGGCCGCCGGCGGCCTGGCGCAGGCACCGGGGCGCGCGTCGGCACGCTCGTCGGCGGCCAGGCCACCAACGAGGAGGGCTTCCTGCTGCAGCGGCTGCTCGCGCGAGGCGCTCGAGCTCGCACGACATCGACTCGCGCGCCGGCGGCGTCTCCCGGTCGGGCTCGCCCGCGCGCTGGCCCGCCCCGCCCTGCAGGCCACGGTGCCCGACCTCGAGTTCGCCCACGCCGTCCTCGTGCTCGGCTGCGAGCCGCTCGACGACGCCCCGATCCTCGACCTGCGCATCCGCAAGGGCGTTCGCCGCCGCGGCGTGCGGCTCGCCGTCGCCACCGCCCGCCCGAGCGCGCTCGACGCCAACGCGCAGACCCGTGATCCGCTACGCGCCCGGCGAGGACGCCGCCTGCTCGCTGCGCTCGACGTGCGCTCGCCAGCGAACTGCGCAGCTGGCGGCGAGGATGTCGCGCGAGCTCGCCGAGCTGCTCCGCGACGGCGGCGAGGACATCGTGATCGTCTGGGGCGAGCGGATCGGCGCCGACGCGATCGCCGCGCGCTGCTCGAGCTCGCCGACGCGCCTCGGACTGGCCGACCGCGACGGCGCCGGTCTGCTCGAGGTCCCCGCGGGCGCCAACGGCCGCGGCCTGCGCGAGGCCGGCGCCGCCCCCGACGCCGGGCCCGGCTACGCCGACCTCGGCGGCGCCACCGGACGCAGCGCGGCCGAGATCGCGCAGGCCGCCGCCGCCGGCGAGCGTCACCGCGCTTCACCTGCTCGGCACCGACCCGGTTCGCGACCAGCCCGACCGCGGCGCTGTGGGAGCGCGCGCTGCACTCGCGCGGCGCCTGGTCGTCGCCCACGCCGCTTCCTCACCGACGGGCATCCGCGAGCACGCCAACGTGGTCTTCCCGGCCGAGTCCTACGCCGAGAAGGAGGGCACCGTCGTCCACCCCGACGGCCGCCTTCAGCGGCTGCGCATGGCGATCGCCCACCCCGGCGCAGATCCGCGCCGGGTGGTCGGTGCTGGCCGAGCTCGCCAAGCGCTGCGGCCTCGACACCGGGGTCCTGACCAGTGGCGATGGCGTTCGAGCAGCTGTCCGCCGCGGTCCCGTTCTACGCAGGGCTCACGCTCGACGAGATCGCCGGCCGCGGCGTGCGCTGGCCGGCGCGCGAGCAGGCAGCGGAACTGCCGCGACGGCGGCGCCGCACGCCCGACGCCGCCGCCGCCGCGCGCCGAACGGCGCCGCTCCGCAGAACGGCGCGCTTGCGGCTCGGCACCTACCGCTCGATCTGGGCCGCGCCCGAGGTCGAGGTCTCGCCGGCGCTGCATTTCGTCGTCGCCCACCAGCAGCGTCGAGCTCTCGCCCGTGGACGCCGAGCGGCTCGGGCATCGCCGATGGCGACGACGTCATGGTCGTCCAGAACGGCAACGCCGCGCTGCGCGCGCGCGCCGCAGTCGCGGCACCGGCGTCGCCCGAGGGCACGCGCGTTCCTGGCCGACGGCATCGCAGACGCGACTCCGCCAACGCCCTCACCGCGCCGACGATCGAGATCGCCAAGCCATGACGATCGCTTCGCCGATCGCGTTCTACTTCGAGCCGTGGTGGATCCAGATCGTCAAGGCGCTCGTCATCTTCGCCGTCGCGTTCGCCATCCTGCCGATGCTGACCGTGTACGAGCGCAAGCTGCTCGGGCCGCTTCCAGGCCCGCTACGGCCCCAACCGGGTCGGCCCGTTCGGGCTCGCTCAGCCGATGGCCGAGATCGTCAAGTTCGCCGTCAAGGAGCCGTTCCGGCCCACGACCTCGGTCGGCTACCTGTACCGGATCGCGCCGGCGATCGCGATCACTGACCGCGATCGGCGGCGCTGGCGCTGGTGCCGTTCGGCGACGTCCAGAACATCTTCGGCACGCCCGTCGGGCTCTACGGGATCGACGTCTCGATCGGACCGCTGTACGTGTTCGCGCTCGCCGGCGATCTCCTTCTACGGGATCATGCTCGGCGGCTGGGCGTCGGGCTCGAAGTACTCGTTCCTGGGAGCGATGCGCGGGGCCGCGCAGCTGATCTCCTACGAGGTCTCGCAGGGACTGTCGCTCGTCGGCGTGGTCATCACCGCGCAGACGCTGTCGCTCACCGGGATCGTCCACGCCCAGGCAGGGCATGTGGTACTTCATCCCCCAGTTCGTCGGCTTCCTGATCTTCATGGTCGCCGTCGTTCGCCGAGACCAACCGCGCGCCGTTCGACCTCGTCGAGGCCGACGCCGAGCTGGTCGGCGGCTACTTCACCGAGTACGGCGGCACGCCGTTCGTCGCCTACCTGTTCGCCGAGTACATGAACATGTTCGTCGTCTCCGGCATCGCCGTGACGGTGTTCTTCGGCGGCTGGCTGCTGCCGTTCGGGATCCACCCGCCCGGGCTGGGTCGACCCGTTCGTCGTGCTCGGCAAGATGTTCCTCTTCATCACCTTCTTCATCTGGATCCGCGCCACGCTGCCGCGCCTGCGCTATGACCAGCTGATGTCCTTCGGCTGGAAGGTCCTGCTGCCGCTGGCGACGCTCAACCTGCTCGTCACCGCGATCGTGGTGGTCTCGTGAGCACCCGACCGTACGACCCCGGCGCCAGACGTCGATCGAGGTCGTCCGCGGCCCGGCGCCGCGGACCGGTCGGCCGGCGCCTACCGCGCCTTCGGCGAGACGCTGCGCGGGCTGAAGACGACGTTCGCGCGGATCGTCGAGGGCCCGGTCACGATCCAGTACCCCGAGGAGAAGACGCCGGTCTACCCGCGCTTCCGCGGCCGCCACAAGCTCCACCGCTTCGAGGACACCGGGCTCGAGAAGTGCGTCGGCTGCTCGCTGTGCGCCGCCGCCTGCCCGGCCGACTGCATCCGCGTCGTCGCCGCCGAGAACACGCCCGAGAACCGCGTCTCGGCCGGCGAGCGCTACGCCGCGGTGTACGAGATCAACCTCAGCCGCTGCATCTTCTGCGGCTACTGCGAGGTCGCCTGCCCGTTCGACGCGATCACGATGGGCCACGACTACGAGATGTCCGACTACAACCGCTCGGATCTGATCTTCACCAAGGAGATGCTCCTGGCCGAGCCGATCGAGCGCACGCCGCTGCGCGCCGAGGGCGAGTGACCGCAGGTCCTGTTCTTCATCGCCGCGATCGGCGCGCTCGCCGGGGCGATCGGCGTGGTCACGCTGCGCAACCCGTTCTACAGCGTGCTCGCGCTCGTCGTGCCACCTGGTCTCGCTGGCCGCGCTGTTCCTGCTGCTGCGCGCCGAGTTCGTCGCCGCCGCCCAGGTCGTCGTCTACGCCGGCGCGGTGATGGTGCTCTACGTGTTCGTCGTCGCCTACGTCGGCGAGCGGCGAGGAGCTGCGCCGGCCGGCACGGCGCTGCGGATCCTCGGCCCGCTGTTCGCGCTCGCCGCTCGCCATCGAGCTGTGCATCGCGATGCTCGGCTCGGCGCTGAAGGGCATCTCCGGCAAGGGCGCGCCCTACGTCCTCGGGCTTCGGCACCCCCAAGCGAGATCGGGACGCTGTTCCTGACCAAGTTCCTGTTCCCGTTCGAGGTCGCCTCGCTGCTGCTGCTCGTGGCCGCGATCGGCGCGGTCGTGCTCGCGCGCCGGCGGCGCGGCCTCGAGGCGCCCGAGCGAGCGCGCTCGAGCCGCCGCCGGGCGTCCCGCGCCCGGCGCTACACCGGGACGATGGCCGAGGCGGCCGGGACGCGCGTCGGTCGAGCGCCGAGGTACGAGCCCGGCGAGCCAACGCGCGGGCGAGGCCGGCGGTAGGGCGGCTGGTAATGGCCATCGGCTGGTACCTCGACGGTCTCCGCGCTGATCTTCTGCATCGGCGCCGGCGGCGTGCTCACGCGCCGCAACCCGCTCGTCATCCTGCTCTGCCTCGAGCTGATGCTCAACGCCGCCAACCTGGCGCTGATCGCCTTCTCGCGCATGTGGGGCGGCGAGGACGGCCAGGTCTTCGCGCTGATCGTGATGGTCGTCGCGGCGTGCCGAGGTCACGGTCGGCCTCGGGCCTGATCGTCGCGATCTACCGCCGCCGGCTGCCGATCGACGTCGACGAGCTGAGCGAGCTGCAGGGATGAGCGCATGAGCCGACGACCTGCGGCTGGCTGGTCCTGCTGTGCCCGCTGGTCGGCACGACCGTGATCGGCCTCGCTGTCCAGCGCCTGCCCGGGCGCGGAGCGCCGGCTGGATCGGCACGCTCGCGATCGCGCTCGCGTTCGTCTTCGCGGTCGCGACGCTCGTCTCGCTGCTGCGGCCAGCCCGAGGACGCACCGGCAGCTCACCTCGTCGCTGTGGGACTACGCCGTCACCGTCGGCGTCGACGCCCAGCTCTCGATCCTCGTCGACCCGCTGTCGGTCTTCATGATCCTGGTCGTCTCCGGCGTCTCGACGCTGATCCACCTCTACTCGGTCTCCTACATGACCTCCGACCGCGGCTACACGCGCTTCTTCGCCTACCTGAACTTCTTCGTCTTCTCGATGCTGCTGCTGGTCCTGGCGGGCAACTTCGTCCTGCTGATCGTCGGCTGGGCGTTCGTCGGCGCGGCGTCGTACCTGCTGATCTCGTTCTGGTACCGGCGCACGACCGCCACGCGCGCCGGCATCAAGGCGTTCGTGATCAACGTCGTCGGCGACGTCGGGCTGGTGCTCGGCACGTTCTTCCTCTTCAAGCACACCGGCACGCTCGACTTCCTGCAAGACCTTCCAGCGCAGTCCCGCACGTGTTCAGCCACAACAGCCCGACCTCGTGGCCGGCGTGCCTGCTGCTGCTCGTCGGCGCGTTCGCCAAGTCGGCCCAGGTCCCGCTCCACACCTGGCTCCCCGACGCGATGGAGGGCCCGACGCCGGTCTCCGCGCTGATCCACGCGGCGACGATGGTGACCGCCGGCGTGTACCTGATCGCGCGCATGCACCCGCTCTTCGAGCAGGCGCCGACCGCCGGCCGACGTGGGCGCGATCGGCGGCTGCCTGACGCTGCTGATCGCCGCCACGATCGCGCTCGTCCAGACCGACCTCAAGCGCGTGATCGCCTACTCGACGATGTCCCAGATCGGCTACATGATCATGGGCGTCTCGGCCGGCGCCTACTCGGCCGGCCTGTTCCACCTGATGACGCACGCGTTCTTCAAGGCGCTGCTGTTCATGTCCGCCGGCTCGGTGATCGGCGCGATGGCCGGCGAGCAGTCGCTGACCAAGATGGGCGGCTTCCGCAAGGCGCTGCCGTTCACGTTCGTCTGCTTCCTCGTCGGCGGCCTGGCCCTGTCGGGCATGCCGCCGTTCTCGGGTTGGCTCTCGAAGGACGACATCCTCGGCTTCGTCGACCATCGCGGCGGCGGCTTTCTCGATCCTCGGCATCGCCGGCTACATCGGCGCTCTGCTGACCGGGATCTACACGTTCCGGATGATCTTCCGCGCGTTCTTCGGCGAGCCGTGTCGACGAGGCGCGCGAGCTCGAGCACGGCCACCTCGCACCACGCCGAGGTCCCGCGCAACCCGAGACCGGCGAGGAGGAGGACACCGACGTTGGCTTCCCCGGCCCCGGGCCACTACATCGCCGAGCGCGAGATGCCCGATGAAGATCGCCATGGCGATCCTCGCCGTGCTGGCGGTCGTCGCCGGCGTGCTCCAGATCCCCGGCGTCGACGACAGCGTCCAGCACTTCCTGGAGCCCGACGTTCGCCGACTCGAGCTACGCCGCACATCGACGTCCACACGGGCGCGGAGTGGTTCGGGCTGCTGATCGGCGCGGCGATCGCGCATCGCCGGCATCTCGATCGCCTACCGGCATCTGGATCGTCAGCCCCGGCACCCCGACGCAAGCTGCGCGAGCGCTTCGGCGCCGTGTACACGCTGCTGTGGAACAAGTGGTACTTCGACGAGCTGATCGACGTGCTCGTCGTGCGGCCGGCGCTGCTCGTGGCGGCGGCTTCGCCGACTCGGTGCTCGAGCGGATCGTCATCAGCGGCGGCGTCACCGGCGGGACGGTCGGCGTCGTCCGCGCCGGCTCGGCCGCGGTGCGGCGCTGCGCAGACCGGCTTCCTGCGCTACTACGCCGCGCTGATGGTCGTCGGCCTCGCCGGCGTCGCCCTCTACTTCCTGATCTCGAGCTCGTCGATGACGCTCTCGATCCTCATCTGGCTCCCGCTGGCGTCTCGCTTGCTCGCGGCCTCGCTTCCCGCGCGCGCTGGTCGGGCGGGTCGCCGCGATCGGAAGCCTGGTCACGCTGGGCATCGCGATCTCGTTCATCGCGCGCTTCAAGCACGGCCAGGCGGGGCTGCAGTTCGTCACCGACAAGGTCTGGATCTCGGCGCTCGGCATCCACTACAAGCTCGGCCTCGACGGGCTGAACATCGCCCTGGTCCTGCTCACCACGTGCTGTTCAGCGCTGTCGCTGATCTGGGCCTCGTTCCGCGATTGGGATCGCCCGCAGGCCTTCTACTTCCACTTCGGCCTCGGCCGAGAGCGCCGTGCTCGGCGCGTTCTGCGCCCAGGACCTGGCGCTGTTCGTCGTCTTCTTCGACCTGATGCTGATCCCGTTCTACTTCCTGATCGGGATGTGGGGCACGGGCGAGCGCGTGCGCGCGACGACCAAGCTCGTCGTCTACACGCTGGTCGGCTCGTTCTTCATGCTCGCCGGCGCGATCGCCACCGGCGTGCTGGCATCGAGCCAGCACGGCACGAACCTCACGTTCGTGCTCTCCTCGCTCCAGCACCTGCCGCTCTCGCGCACCTCGCAGGACTGGATCTTCCTGTGCTTCGCGATCGCGTTCCTGGTCAAGATGCCGGTGGTCCCGTTCCACGGCTGGCTGGCCGACGGGTACAAGGCGATGCCGATCCCGGTCGTGGCCGTGTTCTCGGGGTCCTGTCCAAGGTCGCCGCGTACGGCTTCCTGCGCATCGTCCTGCCGCTGTTCCCCTATGCCTCGGCGCACTTCCAGACGCTGATGCTGCTGATCGCGCTGGTCTCGATCCTGTGGGGCACCTCGCTGGCCTTCACGACCACCGACGCGCGGCTGGTCGTGGCCTACTCGAGCATCGCCCAGCTCAGCTTCATCACGCTGGGAATCTTCTCGCTGCGCCCCCAGGGAGCCCAGGGAGCGCTGCTGCAGATGGTCAACCACGCGATCGTGACCGCGCCGATGTTCTTCATCGTGGCCTTCCTGGCTGCGCGCGCCGGCGGCTCGGAGAACCTGCGCGACATGGGCGGGATCGCCTTCCGCGCGCCGGTCCTGGCCTCACTGTTCCTGATCGTCGCGCTGGCCACGCTGGCCATGCCCGGCTCGTCTAACTTCGTCGGCGAGTTCCTCATCCTGCTCGGCACCTTCCGGGCCAAGCTGGTCATCGCCGTCATCGCCTTCCTGGGCGTGGTCGGCGCCGCCGTCTACGCGTTGCGAATGTTCATCGGCGCCATGCACAACCGGGTGGGGCCGCGCGTCACCTCGCGTGAGATCGGATGGCACGACGCCCTGGCCGTCGTCCCGCTGGTCGTGGTGATCCTCGTCCTGGCCTTCTACCCGCAGTTCTTCCTCAAGCGCTCGCAGCCGACGGTCAACACCGACCCCGCGATCAATCTGACGCCGGTCGTCCAGGTGGCCTCGCGATGATCGCGCTGGCCCACATCAAGGGACCGCACATCGATTGGGCGTCGCTGTCGCCGCTGACGGCGCTGGCCGTCGGAGCGCTCGTGGTCCTGCTCGTCGGGCTGCTGCGCCCCGCGGTCGTCCGCCATCAGGTCGTCCCAGTGCTCACGCTCGTGACCCTGGCCGTGGCGATCGGCCTCGAGATCTCCCAGTTCCACCATCACCGATCGATCATCTCGGCCGCTCTGCGGGTCGATGACCTGGCCCTGATCCTCGACCTGCTGTTCGCGATCTCGGCCTTCGCCGCCGTGCTGCTGTCGTGGCGCGAGACGGCGGCCCACGAGGCCGGCCATGGCGAGTATCACTCGCTGTTGCTGTTCAGCGTGATGGGCATGGGGGTGTTTGTGTCCGCCCAGAACCTGGTCACCCTGTTCGTGGGCATCGAGCTCCTGTCGATCCCGCTGTACGTGCTGTGCGCGAGCAATATGCGACGCGAGGGCTCGCTGGAATCGGGGCTCAAGTACCTGATCATCGGTTCGGTCGGCTCGGCCACACTCGTGTACGGGCTGGCCCTGGTCTATGGCGCCAGCGGCTCGACCGACTACGCCCGCATCGCCCAGGTCTCGTCGGGCAGCCTCAGCTCCGACGTGCTGCTGCTGACCGGGATCGGACTGGTGATCGTCGGGTTCGCCTTCAAGGCCTCGATCGCCCCGTTCCACCAGTGGACGCCGGACGTCTATGAGGGCGCCCCCACCCCGATCACCGGATTCATGGCCACCGCCACCAAGGCCGCCGCGCTGGGCGCATTCATCCGCTTCTTCGACGTCGCGGTGATCGGCGCGCAGGACAGCTGGGCCCCGATGCTGGCCGCGCTGGCGGCGATCACGATCATCGTCGGCAACGTCGGGGCCCTCGGCCAGTCCTCGATGAAGCGGATGCTCGGGTACTCGGGCGTGGCCCAGGCCGGCTACATGCTCGGCGGCGTGATCGTCGGCACCCAGCTGGGCGTCGAGGCCACCGTGCTCTACCTGTGCGTCTACCTGGCCATGAACATGGCCGCGTTCGCGGTGATCGTCGCGCAGGAGCGCGCCGGCAAGGGCGATGACATCGCCGGTCTGGCGGGACTCGGCGCGGCAAGACCGTGGCTCGCCGTGCCGCTGACCATCGCCATGCTGGCCCTGGCCGGGATCCCTGGCACCGTCGGCTTCATCGGCAAGTTCCAGCTCATCCACGCCCTAGTCGACGGCGACTACACATGGCTGGCCATCGTGCTGGTGATCGGCTCGATGATCTCGCTCGGCTACTACCTGCGCGTGGTGGCGGCGATGTGGATGACGCCGCGCGGCGCTCCGGCGCCCGGTGGCGCCTCGCTGGCCCCGATCGCCGGCGGCTCGCCCGAGGCCGACGAGATCGAGCCTCCCGAGGCCTCAGCGCCGTCCTCCTCGCCGGTGCGGGACGCACTCGGGCAACCCGAGGTCGCGTTCGTGGCCGGTCTGTTCGCCGCCGCCAGCATCTTCTTCGGCATCTTCCCCTCGCCCCTATTCGACCTGGCCGCACACGCGGGCCACGCCTTGCCCGGGCTGTTCTGAGGGCCGTCAACGTCACGCTGGACCGGTCGCGGAGCGCGAGATTTACGAACACGGCGCCTGACGCCGTCCTCGTCACACTCGGCGCACTGGCGGGCGCGAGGGTGACGTTTACGCGTCCGTTTCCAGGTGACAAGAATCCCGGCGCCGCCGGTGAGGGTTCTCAGGCGACCGGCAACCCGGCCAACGCGGGCTAGCCAGTCGTCTGCGGCCGGTTGCAGCACCCCCCGAGCCCTCCGCGCGCACCGCTACGATCAGCCGTCCGTGCACTATCCGGTCGAGAGCTTCACCGACAGCGAACGCGAGCGTCTGAGCGCCCACTTCACCAACCTCGACCGCCCGGTGTTCGCGCTGGTGAACCTGCCCGAGACGGTCAAGGGCGCGCTCTTTGCCCGCTACTCGCGCTACCCCGGGACGCTGCGGCGGCTGTTTCTCGAGGAGTTCGCGGACGATGTCCCGGCCGCCGGCGTCGGCTGGGACGGAGGCGAGGGGGAGCGCGCCGCCGCCCTGTATGAGCGGATCTTCGTCGGCTACGGCGACGACTCGGTGGCGCAGCTCGGTGGCGCTCACCTCGCCTGCGAGTGGGTGTCGAACGTCCTGACCAAGATCCTCCAGCGCCCGCGCCTCGGTGCCTATCTGGAGCAGTCGACTCGTTATATCGCCTACGACGCGCCGATGCCCGACCCCCCGGGTGGGTACCGCTATTACCGCGACGCCGCGCTCGGGCCGCCCTACGCCAAGGCGATGGACGAGCTGTTCTCGATCTACTCGGGCGCGCTTCCCCGGGTGATCGCGTGGGCGGCCGACGAGTTCCCGCGCGCGGCCGACGAGGCCGCGGCCGCCCACGCCCGTGCGATCAAGGCCAAGGCGCTGGATCTGCTGCGGGGCCTGCTCCCCGCCAGCTCGCTGTCGCACATGGGGATCTTCGCCAGCGGCCAGACCTATGAGCAGCTCGTGCTGCACCTGCTGGCCCACCCCCTGCCCGAGGCGCGCAAATACGGCCAGATGATCCTTGAGGAGGTCAGGGCGGTGATCCCGAGCTTCGTGGCCCGGGTGGAGCGCCCGGACCGGGGCGGCGCCTGGATCTCATATCTCGAGTCACGCGCGGCCGCCGGCGAGCGCTGGGCCCGGCGCCTGGGGCTGGATTGCGCGGAGGCGGCGGTCAACGGACCGTCGGTCAGGCTGCTGGCCGTCCATGGCGAGGAGGATGACCTGCTCACGGCGCTGATGTTCGAGGCCAGCACCGCCTCAGAGGATGTGATTCGCGACGTGCTCGCCACGCTGTCCGAGGAACATCGGGCCGAGCTGCTCGCCGATCTGGTGGGCGAGCGCGCCAACCGGCGCTACCGCCCCGGCCGCGGCTTTGAGTCGGTGCGCTACCGGTTTGAGATCGTCTCCGACTACGGCGCCTTCCGCGACCTGCAACGACACCGGATGCTGACCGTACAGTGGCAGACGCTGACGCCCGACCTCGGTGCGGGCGTACCCGAGCAGGTCGACCTCGCAGGCTGTGGCGAGGACTATCGTCGTGCGCTCGATGTCTCGCACCGCGAGTACGACCGTCTCGTCGATGCCGGGATGCCAACCGCGGCGCCATACGCGCTGTGCCTGGGCTACCGGATCCGCTACATCCTCGACCTCAACGCGCGGGAGGCCATGCAGCTGATCGAGCTGCGGTCTGGACGCGAGGGGCATCCCAGCTACCGCGCGGTCGCCCACGAGATGCACGCTCAGATCGCCACCGTCCATCCGGCGGTGGCCGAGGCGATGAAGCACGTCGACACGGTGACCGAGCCGCGGCTCGAGCGGATCCTCTCGGAGATGCGCACGCACGCGCGGGCCGGCGCGCAAACCTGAGTCCCACCGGTTAAGCTCCGTCCATGGGGATGGGACCGGCGCGGAGATACGCCGCTCGGGCGGCGGTTGTGCTGTCCGCCTGTTGCATCTGGACGGCGAGCGCATCGGCTGCTGAGGAGGGACTCCAGGGCTGCCCTGGCTCCGCCTTCCCGTACCTGAGCGAGTTCAGCTTCCCGGTCGGGGCAGAGGGGTTTGCCGACGACTGCACGGTGACGGTCGGAACGGCTCTCGTCGATGTGCGCGCCGGCTCAGCCGACGTGGCTGTACCCGTGGACGACAGCACCGGTGACCGAATCGACGTCGACTCGCACGGGCGGCTGACACACTTCCACACCCCGGTCTCGGGCATCTTCGACCTCGTCCATCCGACCGGCGTCGTCGGGTCGATCACCGTTGGCGGCACTCGATCGACGCTGAAGTACAGCTCGGAGGGGAGTTTGACGCAGATCGCCGCCGTCTCAGGCAACACCTCGGTGTCCTACAACGCGGCCGGACGGATCTCCGCCATCGCGGACGCCTCGGGCCGCCAGAACTTCGGCTACAGCACCGCCGGTCGGCTCACCTCGTTCAGCGACAGCGGCGGGGATACCGGCACCCTGACCTACAACGCCTCGGGCCGACTCACCAAGCTGGTCCTGGTAATCACGCAGACCGATCCCACTCAGACCTTCAGCTACGACGCCAGCGGGAACGTCCTGACCTGGAGCAACGCGGATCCGCTCGTACGAACGCTCACCTACACGCACAACTCGACCGGCGATGTGACCCTGGTCCAGAACGGGGCCAGCACCGAGGCCACGATGGCCTATGCGGCCCCGCACAAGCTGAGCGCGGTCACCGGGCCGGGCAACTCGCCGGTGGCGTCGTTCACCTACGACACCTCGGGCCGCCTGTCGCAGGCCCAGGGCCCTTCCAGCACGGAGACCTTCTCCTACAGCGGCGCCGGGCTGCTGGCCAGCACGGTGGAGGGGTCGATGACGACCACCTTCTCCTACGACGCCCTCGGCCGGCTCACGGGGTGGGCGAATCCCGACATGAGCACGGCGGCGATCGCCTACCTGCCGGGTCCCGTCTCGACCACCGACGGGCCGCTAAGCGTGAGGTCGAACACCGCCACCCTGACCGGCAGAGTCAATCCTCGCGGCGCGCCGACCGCCTACCACTTCCAGTACGGGCCGACGACCGCGTACGGTCATGCGACACCGTCGGTGACCCTCTCGGCCGCGACCAGCACGATCTCGGTGGTCGACGGCGTCAAGAACCTCAAGCCCGACACGACGTACCACTACCGCGTACTGGCCAGCAACCGCAACGGATCGTCCACCGGACTGGACCGCACATTCCACACCCAACGGCTGAGATGCCGCGTGCCGAAGCTCAAGGGCGACACGCTGAGGCAGGCCAAGGGCGCGCTGGAGCGGGCCCACTGCCGGTTGGGGCGAGTCCATCGGCCGCGCCACGTTGCGCACGGCGCCCATCTCAAGGTGTCGCACCAGAGCCCGTCGGCCGGCGCGGTACGGCCGCAGGGGACGAAGGTGGCCGTGAAGCTGTCCGTCGCTCGCCTAGCCGGACTGGGAAGCTCTCGGCGCCGCCCGGCGTCTGCAGGTAGACACCGCAGCTACCGGAGGTAATTTCATGAAGCGCATCATCCTGATGGCGGGGGTTCTGGTGCTGGCCGCGGCGGGCGTTGCGTCCGCAGCCAGCAGCGGATCGAAGATCAATCTCAGAAAGACGCAGCTGGGCAAGCTCCTGGTCAACTCCAAGGGCCGCACGCTGTACACGTTTACCAGGGACAAGGGCAGCAACGACATGTGCGTGAAGATCAAGTTCTGCGCCTCGACCTGGCCCCCGGTGACGACCACGGGCAAGCCGGTCGCCGGCAAAGGGATCCAGCAGTCGAAGCTGGGGACGATCAAGCTTCCGGGCGGCAAGCACCAGGTCACCTACTTCGGCCACCCGCTGTACGCCTATTCGGGCGATACCGGGCCCGGCCAGACCGATTACGTGGGCTTCCCGATGTTCGGCGGCAAGTGGTTTGGTGAGACCGCCGCGGGTAAGGCGGTGAAGTAGCGCCCCCATACGACAACGCCCCCGGCCCGCGTGGCGGACCGGGGGCGTGTTGTGTTGCCTACGTGACGGTTCCTACTTGACGCGGAGCGCGAGCTTCATGGTTGCCGCGGCCCCGTGGGCCCGCGTCAACACGAGCGTCATTCCCCACCTACCGCGGGTCACGCGCCGGGTCTCACGCAGCGTGAGCTGCGCCCTGCCGTGGCTGACCGAACCGTGGCCAAGCGCTGCCACCTTGCCGCCGCGAGCCAGGGCAACCCGCAGCTTGCCCTTCGTCGTGTTCGACTTGAAGGTGATCGAGCACTTGATCTTGTGGTGCGCGACCAGCTTGCACGTCACCTTGGCCTTGAGCGATTTGCTCTTGTTCAGCCCACGCTGCTCGATGAACCGCGTCGTCACCGTGCGCGTGTCGCCGTTGGCGTCGGACATCACCCAGGTCGCCTTGTAGGTGCCCGGCCTCAGCCCCTTGACGTTCACGCCGTTGGCGGTATCCACGTTCTTGGCGTGGAACACGACGTCTCCGCCCGACGCCTTCCTGATCGTCAACGCGATCTTGGAAGTGCTGTCGGTCGGGGTCACCGAGTTGTTCGGTCCGGGCAGGCCGGACTGTGCCAGCGCGGTGAACGTGCCGTACAGCGTCTCGGCATCCAGCGGCGAGGTGTTCTCGATGTCGGGCACCTCGGTCTGGGTGCTGCCGCCACTGCGCTCATCCGTCTGGATGATCGGGGACGACGGCAGGCCGGCCGCATGGCCGGACGACGAGCAGATCACGTCGGTGAGCGCAGGCCCGCCTACGAGATCCGACGGCGCTCCTGCCGAACCGCTGGTCTGTGCCGTGCTCAGCGGCGCGGCATAGTTAGTTGTCCGGCTGGCAGCTGCCGCCCGACAACACCGTCTGCTCGCCCATGATGTTGGCCCGCAGGTTCGCCACATGCAGGGTGGTGAGCGTTCGGCTGCCGTTCGACAGCGACACCGTGTCACCGCGATGGACCGTCAGCGACACCGAGATGGCTCCCGTGTCGTCGGCCGCGGCCGCACGATGACTGCCGCCATCGGTGACCGTGTACGAGTGCGACGGCACCAGGCCGCTGCACGACACGCTGCGGCCTTCCAGATCTGCGGAGCAGGTCGGGAAACCGCCCGGCGTGAAGATCAGCGGGCTCTGGAATGTCGACACGGAGTCAGGCTCGCCGACCGGGACGGTCAGCTTGACCAGACCGCCGACCACGTTCGGGACGGCCGTCAGGTTCGGGTCCTTGAACGCGCGATTGTCGTTCGAGCTCACCGTCAGGGCCTTGGCGGCCGTGACCGGGCTGCTCAGCGGGATGCTGGCGACATCGGTCTGCGTGCTGCAGAAGTCGACGAGGCCCTCATCGCCGTGGGGCGGGGTGATCATCGAGCCGTTGATCGTTGCTTGCAGCACACCGGTCTGGAAGCACGGCGCGATCTGCACCTGCGGACCACCGCTGTTCGTCACAGCGGTCCCGTTGTCCATCGCCGTCCATCCTGTCCAGCCCGACTCGGTGAACGGGTTGCCGCCATTGCCGGTGAGGATCACCTGCTGGTTGGGCGACGGAGCTCCGGCGCCGGAGTAGTCGACGTCGATTTCATCACGGTCGTCGCCGACGGGATGCTGCAGGCTCAGCGACCAGTGACCGCTGGCGCTGGTGGTGCCGGTGCCCGACGCCACCTCGACCGGATTGCCGTTGGCGCCCATGCGCAGAACCGACACGCGCACGCCGACACCTGAGGTGGCATGCCCAATGTTGCCGCTCACCGACGGGCTGAACTGCTTCAGAAAGACCTGCGGCAATGGCAGCGGGTTCGACGTCTTGGACGTCGCCTGAACGCAACCATTGTCATCGTTTGACCACATCTCCTGGATGAGGAACTTGTGGCCGTTGATGACCTGGTTGTACGGCGAGTTGTCTGGCCCGGCGAACCCGAGAGGGTGCCGCGCTGGGGACCGAACTCGCACTTGTCCGCCATCTCGAACCCGTCCGGGTCTTGGTAACCGACGCCGGTCGGGACGGTCATCGCCTCGACCGTTTCGTGGCTGGCGATGCTCGTCGTGACCTCGGCGTCTTGATTGCCCTCGGGTCGGCGCCCAGGGCGATCGCTCCGGCCTCGATGATCCGGTCGATCGTCACAGCGTCGAACGTGGTGCCTTGGCCGACGTCGGACACCGAGTGGTAGCCGCCGAAGGCGTTGGTGCCGCACACGCCGGGCAGGATGCACTCGTCCACGTTGGGGGGCAGGAACACATACCAGAGGTTGTGGAGCCCGCGCGAACCGCCCGTGGACTGGATCACGCGATCGACCTCAGCCTGCACCTGCGCGTCGGTCAGACATGCTCCCGTCGCGTTGTTCGGTGACGAGCACTGACCCGTCGCGGAGTACGCGTAGGTGTCGTTGATCGAATCGCTCGCGGACTTGTAACTCATGATGTACTCGCCCGACTGGGACGGAGTTCCGTCCCTCGAGCCCTGCGCGAACTGCGGCAACACCATGAACGCCTTGCACGAGCCCCGTTGCAAGCCTCGCCGCTCGTTCCGGTGCTGTCGTAGGCAAGATCGGATGTACAGCTCCTGACACCATCCCTTTATAGGTGGGGATTCCGGCTCCGGGTGACCCCTGGAACGAGAAGCCCGATGGGGCCCAGAAAATCGTATGGACGGTAATCCCGCCCGCCATCACCTGGCCGCCGTGATAGGTGACCGGAGTCAGGGCGCCAGACGCAACGTCGTCGGCGCCAAATACGCCCTGCTTGTTGACGGTGGGATTAGACCGAGTGCCCCGCCTACCCGCGGACGGAAGTGCGTCTTGCCCAAGGCGGCTGGTGCCAGCGCACCGAGGACGACGCAGACCATCGCGGACAGCAGGACACGCTGCCTACGAGTCATGGAAACCCTTACCTCCCTTTGAATCATGTGTTTCCCCCTTCGCACGCAGGGCATCTAACCACAACGTGACGCCGCTTGATCGCCTTAACGCAGCCCTAGCGCGCCGGCGTCAGACTCGTGACGTGAGCGGGGGTGATGGGGATTGGCGGCCAAAATGGCCACTGATCTCCATCGGCCCTAACGGCGCGGATGACGGTCGCGGGGCCCGCCGGTAAGCTCTAGGCGACAGATCATGACCGTCCTGATGGATGTCCTGGTCGGGACCGGGATCGCCGCGGCAGCGTTGGTGGCCTGGAGGGTCTTTCACGCGCCGAAGGCGTCGCGAACGCCGAAGGCGGCCGGCATGCAGTCGGCTCTGCACGCTGCAACCTCGACGCTTCCCCATCTCCGTCGCGGCCTGACGCCCCGTTCGGCGGCGCTGGCGGTTCCCCATCTCCGGGCCCTGACCGGCGCCGCGGCGATCGCGCTCGCAGACACCCGGGCGGTGCTGGCCATCGAGGGCGAGGGACGGGAACAGGTGCGGCCCGGCGATCTGCTCTCGCGGCTGCTGGCCCGCACCCCCGACGATCATCTGCACGTCGTCCCGCGCCTGATCTCCTCCGATCCGGCCTGCCCGCTGCGCTCGGCCGTGCTCGCGCCGTTGACCGTGCAGGGCCGTCGAGTCGGCACGCTGATCGCCTTCTACAAGGCGACCGGACGGCCCGGGCAGGCCGAGCTGCGTGTGGTCGCCGAAGCGGCCAGCCTGGTCTCGGCCCAGGTCGCGCTGTCGGTCCTGGCCGAGCAGGAGGAGCGTCTGGCGCATGCCGAGCTGCGCGCCCTGCGAGCTCAGATCTCCCCGCACTTCATCTACAACGCGTTGGCCGCGGTGGCCGGCAACATCCACTCACGGCCCGAGGAAGCGCGCGAGCTGCTGATCGACTTCGCCGAATTCACCCGCTACCTGTTCCGCGACGGTCGCTCGTACGTGACGCTGGGAGAGGAGCTCGACCACGTCGAGCGTTACCTTCGGCTCGAGCAGGCGCGCTTCCGCGACAGCCTCCATGTCCAGATCGATATACCGACGGAGACCCGGGACGTCGTCGTGCCGGCGATGTCGGTCCAGCCGCTGGTTGAGAACGCCGTGCGCCATGGCGTCGAGCGGCGCGCCGGGACGGGCCGGGTCGAGATCAGCGCGCGGGCCGTCGGCACCGACGTCGAGCTGCGGGTGACCGACGATGGCAGCGGGATCGATCCCGAGCGGGTGCCGGCGCTGCTGGCGGGAGCCGGCGGCGGGATCGGACTATCCAACGTCGACGCCCGCCTGCGCGCGACGTTCGGCGATCGTTACGCGTTGCGGGTTGAGTCCCAGGTGGGGACGGGTACGACGGCGGTGATGACCGTCCCCAACCTGCGCGGCGCGCCCGCCCAGCCCGAGCTGGCGAGGTCGGCTTGACTGCAGACCGGCTGACGATCCTGGCCGTCGACGACGAGCGCACGCAGCTCGACGACCTCGCGAGGCTACTGCGCAGCTCGCCGATCGTCGACGAGGTCGAGTGCGCCGGCGACGGCCACGACGCCCTGGTCATGGCCTCCGCGCAGGCGTACGACGCGATCTTCCTCGATGTGCGGATGCCCGACCTCGACGGCCTCGAGCTGGCGCGGGTCCTGCGGCGCTTCGCCCAGCCACCGCAGCTGGTGTTCGTCAGTGCCTATGAGAACGCCGCCGTCGACGCCTTCGAGCTGCACGCGCTCGACTACCTGCGCAAGCCGGTCAGCCGCGCACGGATCGAGGAGACGCTGGAGCGGATCTCGGTGGCGGTCGAGAGCAGAGCCCGGCGATGGCCAGGCCCGTGGCCATCAGCCCTCGACGGCTGATGGTGAGGTCGTGGCGGTGGCCAACTTCCGCGGTGGTGCGACGCGGCTGCTGGCCCGCAGCTCGATCCTCTACGTCCAGTCGCACGGCGACTATCGTTCGCATCGTCTCGGCTGACGGTCGCTACCTCCTGCGGGCCACGCTGGCCGACATCGAGCGCCGCTGGGAGCCCTTCGGGTTCGTGCGGGTGCACCGTCAGTACGTGGCCAACCTGCACAGGGCGATCGAGCTGCGCCCGCAGCTGGGCGGGACGGCCGACCTCGCGTTCGCCGACGGCCAGACGATCCCGATCGCCCGCCGCCACGTGGCCGAGCTGGGCCGTCGCTGGCGCCTGTAACACGGGGCCGCCCCCAGCCGGACGACGCGAGCGCCGCCCGGCTAGCGAGGCGGATGCCGAGCGGGCGGCTCGAGGCGGCCCGTTATCGGCCCTACTCCTCCGCGGCCTGTTCCTCGTTGATCTTGCCCTCGAGCTGCGCCATGACGTCGGGGTCACGCAGCGTGGTCACGTCGCCGAGCGCGCGGCCCTCGGCGATATCGCGCAACAGCCGGCGCATGATCTTGCCGCTGCGGGTCTTGGGCAGATCGTCGGCCCAGATGATCCGCTTGGGTCGGGCGAACTTGCCGATCCGGTCGGCCACGTGGCCACGGATGTCCTCGACCAGCTGCGTCGCTTCCCTCGGTCTCGCCCTGGAGGGTGACGAAGGCGCAGATCGCCTGGCCGGTGTCCTCGTCGCTCTGCCCGATCACCGCCGCCTCGGCCACCATCTGGTAGGAGACGATCGAGGACTCGACCTCGGCGGTCGAGAGTCGGTGGCCCGACACGTTGACCACATCGTCGATCCGCCCGATGATCCAGAAGTAACCGTCGCTGTCCTTGCGCGCGGCGTCCCCGACCAGGTAGGTCTCGCGACCGAACCTGGAGAAGTAGGTCTCGACGAAGCGGTCCTCCTCCTTGTACAGCGTGCGGAGCATGGCCGGCCACGGCCGGGTGAGGACGAGCAGGCCCTGCCCGTCGACGGGCTTGCCCTCGCGCTCGTCGACCACCTCCGCGGCCACCCCCGGGAACGGCTGCGTGGCCGAGCCCGGCTTCGTGGCGGTGATCCCCGGTAGCGGCGAGATCATGATCGCCCCGGTCTCGGTCTGCCACCACGTGTCGACGATCGGGCAGCGCTCGCCGCCGACGACGGTGTAGTACCACAGCCAGGCCTTGGGGTTGATCGGCTCGCCGACCGTGCCCAGCAGCCGCAGCTTGTCGAGGTTGAATTTGGCGACGTGTTCGGCGCCCCACTTGATGCAGGCGCGGATCGCCGTGGGCGCCGTGTAGAAGATCGTCACCCCGTAGTGCTCGGCGATCTCCCACCAGATGCCCTTGTGCGGATAGTCGGGCGCTCCCTCCCACATCACGCTGGTCGTCCCGTTGCACATCGGGCCGTAGACGATGTAGGAGTGGCCGGTGACCCAGCCCACATCGGCCCCGCACCAGTACACGTCCTCCTCGGGCTTGATGTCGAAGATGTAGCGGTGGGTGGCCCTGACTCCGGTGAGGTAGCCGCCCGTCGTGTGGAGAACGCCCTTCGGCTTGGCCGTCGAGCCGCTGGTGTAGAGGACGTAGAGCGGGTGCTCCGCGTCGAGCTCCTCAGCGGGACATTCCGGATCGGCCTTCTCCATCACCTCCTGGAACCAGACGTCGCGCCCCTCCTTCATCTCGCACTCGGCGTCGGTGTGCCTGACGACGATGATGTGTTCGAGGGTGTCGAGACCCTCCATCACGGCGTCGACCTGCTGCTTGATCGGCGCCGTCTTGCCCTTGCGGCGGGCGCCGTCGACGGTGACCAGCGCCTTGGCCTCGGAGAACTCCATCCGCTCCTTGACCGATTCAGCCGAGAACCCACCGAACACGACGTTGTGGGGCGCTCCGATGCGGGCACAGGCCAGCATGGCCACGACGACCTCGGGGATCATCGGGAGGTAGATCCCCACGACGTCGCCCTTGGTGATTCCGAGGTCCTTCAGCGCGTTGGCGAATCGCTGGACGTCGCGGTGCAGGTCGGCGTAGGTGAGGTCGCGTTGCTCGCCTTCCTCGCCGCGCCAGTGGAACGCGACCCGATCCCCGATCCCGGCCTCGACATGACGATCGAGGCAGTTATACGAGGCGTTGAGCTTGCCGTCCTCGAACCACTTGTAGAACGGAGGGTTTGACTCGTCCACGATCTCCGTCGGTTCCTTGAACCCGTGGAGCTCCTTGGCCTGGCGCAGCCACCACCCCTTCCAGTCCTTCTCGGCCTCTTCGTAGATCGCGGGATCGTTCAGCAGGGCGTGTGCGCGGAACTGCTCGGGCGGATCGAACTTCTCGATGTCGAGCATCGCCTCGAGTTTCGCCTCGAGCGACCCTGCCGCCGGCCGGTGTCGTTGCCGTGTCTGCCATTGAAGCCTCTCCTTCGAACGGGCTCGCGTCTCGCACCCGGGAAGCCTCGCGGCGCCGGCGGAATAGCCGGCGCCCGAGCCGCCGCGATGTTACGGCGATTTGCATGTTCCTAGTTCTACCCGAGTCGCCGCTGGTTAGCGGCTTTCCCTGCACGGCTACCGCCGCAGCGGGAACACCGGTGCGACCGTGCGGCCGAAGGTCGAGTTGATCACCGCCGCGAACGAGGCATACCAGGCCGCGACTGCCGTCGCCAGGCCAAGCCAGCCGCCGATCTTGATCGTGTTGTTGGTGACACTGGTCGTCCCGGCCAGCGCGGAGTTTCCGATGCCAAGGACGATGAATGTCGCCGCCAGCAGAAGGAAGACAAGCGCAACCGCGCCCGTGGTCCGCAGCGAGGCGAAGAACATGTAGGTGGTGAAGATCGCCCACATCCACAGGTAAAGGCCCAAACCGCTGAAGAGCTCGCCAGTCGCCTTCGCCGCAACCACCCCCGGCACACCGAACTGGACAATCAGGAAGAACGAGATCCAGAATGCGCCGAAGGACGAGAACGCCACGGCGCCAAATGTGTTCCCCGTCCGGAACTCCCACATTCCGGCCAGTAGCTGAGCCACTCCACCATAGGCGAACGCAACGCTGGCAACGAGCGGCAATAGGCCACCGCCGACTAGGGTGCCGGCGCCGACCAGGCCGGCGTTGACCATGCTGAGCATGAACGTGGTGCCGGCGAACCCGGCCAGTCCGAGCGGGCCCGGGTCGGCGGGCGTCCACCCGGCCGACCGACCTCCCGTCGGATCGGGTGCCGGGGCGACGTCGGCTTCCCGAGCACCAGGGAGGGTACTTGCTTCCATCTTCCCTCCTCTGGGTTGACTGGTGTGCTGACCGCACGCTGATTACCGGACAGTGCACGGGTGCCCTCAAAGCTGCCCCGCTCACGGCGGCAGCACAACAGCGGATCGATGAACGGCATCAGGAGGACGCTGAGCGGTCGGCCCAGAGCGATTACCGGCTACCGCAGGAGGCCCCGCAGTCCTGGCCCCCGGCGTGGAACGGGGGCCAGGACAGTCTCGGCCGGGGCGTTCCTCACCACAGCACTCGGACAATCCGACAGAGGTGACGCCGGAACCGGGCGACTTGGTGGCGAGCTAACGGTGGTCGCAACTGGGTCTGCGCGAACCCATCGGCATGCGCGGTGATCACCGATAGTTGGGCGGACGAATGTCCGAATCGTGCCGTTTGCGGCTCGCGCCGGGTTGCCCTGCCGGGTGGCGGCCAGGGAATTACTTGCGGCGCTTGCGCTTGCGCTTCGGCGTTGTGGCGCGGGTGCGGGCGGCCGATCCCGCCGTGACGGCCTCGGGGGCGGGCGTGGGGGCCGGTTTGGCCGGTTTGGCCCGGGGCGGAGTACCGCCGCGCGCGCGGATCCGTTCCTCGCGCATTTCGGCCGCCGAGGGCCATTTCTCCGCCTGCCCGCTGCGCCAGGCCGGCGGAACTCCGGTGGGCCAGCGACCCGAGAACAGATAGGCCAGCGCCAGCAGCCAGTACGCCTCGACGACCGGCACCTGGACGAGCGGGAAGATCAGCAGGATCCCCGAGAAGATGCCCAGATAACCCATGAACCTGGTCAGCAGGCCGACCCGCATCGCGCCCAGCCCGATCAGGACCAGCGACATCGCGACCAGCAGCGCCCCGAGCAGGTTGCCGTACTGGAGCACGGTGAGGATCGTCGAGGTGGTCAGATGGTTCGCCTGTACGTAGGTCTGGTCTCCCTGGGTGACGAACTGATGGGCCTTGATCGCGATCACGACGGTGTTGGTCACCGAGCTGACGGCTGCCAGCACCGCGCCGATCACCGCCAGCAGCCGCATGTACGTCTGCACGCCGGGGTTGCGGGCATTGGTGGCGTTGAACAGGAACACCAACGTGGCGGCCACGCAGAGAAGCGCCAATCCGTTGAGCAGCGCGGCGATGATGTCGGTCACGTGCCGCTTGTTCGCGTAGATCAGGCCGAGCGTCAGCTCGTTGATCGACGTATGCGGCCCGGTGAACTGGAGAATCGCCGACAGCAGCAGCAACACCCCGGCCGCGCCGGCGATGATCGACTGGCGCGGGAGGACGCGTGCCTCGTAGGCGAGTGTGTCCTTGGCCTCGGTCATCGCGCTGACATGCTAGATGAGCGCTGCTTGTCCGCGGGCTCGAGGTGCAGACCACGTGGGGCCGAGTCGCCGTCGTGGGGAACCCGGGCAAGGCTGTAGCCACGGTCTCCGGGGTGCAGAACGCGCGACACCCCGTCCCCGACGAGCAGCATCAGGTCGAGCGCGGGCGCAGCGACGCGGATGGCCATCTCGACCCCCCGGCGGACGTTCGCATTCGGCGTCGACCCAAACACCTCGGCGAGTGTACGGTCCGCCGCGTGCAAACCGCAGCCACCTGCCCGGCGTGCGGAGGGATCCTGCGCGACTGGCGCACCGTCCCCTCCGCCGAACCCGGCCACGGGCCGCCCGAGTTCCTGCTGCGCCGCTGCGATATCTGCCGGTCGGCCGTGACGGTGGGCCACAGTCAGGTCGACCTGCACGACAGCGGCGCCTACTCTGCCCGTCAGCCGCGGCTCTACCGCCTTGCGCTGCCGCTGCTGCGAGCGTTCGACCGCCAGCGCCTGACGCTGCTGGCGCGAGCGGTGCCCCCGCCCGCTCGCCTGCTCGATGTCGGCTCCGGCCGCGGGCGCTTCGCCCTCGCCGCCCAGCGCGCAGGCTACGACGCGCTGGGCGTCGAGCCATCGCTGCGGGGCGTCCAGGCGGCCGCCGCGATCGGTGCGCCGGTGATCCGAGCCACGATCGAAGCGGCGGAGATCGAGCCGGGCTCGACTGATCTCGTCTCTCTCTGGCACGTGCTCGAGCATCTCGACGACCCCGGCGGTGCGGTGCAGCGAATCGCCGGCTGGCTCAGGCCGGGAGGCTGGCTGCTGGTCGGAGTACCCAACCTGGCCAGCGTCCAGGCACGGGTCGGGGCCGAGCGGTGGTACCACCTCGACGTGCCGCGGCACCGCGTGCACTTCACCCCGGCTGGCCTGGCCGCTCTCCTCGAGCCGCACGGCTTCGTGGTCAGCGCGACCCATCACCTGCTGCTCGAGCACAACTCGTTCGGGATGTGGCAGTCCGTGGTCAATCGCGTGACCGACCACCCCTCGTACCTCTACAACGTGCTCAAGCGCAACGCACCCCTGCGCTCACCCGATCTGGCGATCACGCTGGCCGCGATACCGCTGGCGCCGGTGGCGGTGGTGGCCGAGACCATCGCGGGGATCGCCCGGCGGGGCGGGACAATCGCGGTGCTCGCTCGAAGGCGAACGTGACCGAGGTCCGCTGGTGGCTACCATAGGGGTTATGGAAGGAAGTGGCTTCGGCGGACTATTCGGCGACCCTGACGAGCTCCAGCGCCGTCTGGGCGAGTTCGCCGAGCAGATGCAGGGCGCTCAGAAGCTGGCCTGGGCCGACAACGCGATCAAGCTCGCGGTCGATCTCACCGTGGCGGCGATGAACCGCGCCAACATCCAGGGCACAATCGATCAGCAGGCCGAGCAGCTCCGTTCGGTGATGGCCCGGGTGTTCCCCGAGGCCGTGACGCTCGTGCGCGAAGCGCGCGAGGGCCTGCAGTAGCGCTCAGAGCCGTGCAGGACGCCCAGCACCCGTACTCGGGACCAGTAGTCGCTGGCAAGCAAACTACGCAGTTAAGCGGATGCGTCTTCCCAAGGCGAGCGTACTGTGGGTGTTTGTCACCCGAAGGAGGTGATTCGCCATGCGGCTGACGGTCAAGATCATCGTCTTCGCGTTCTTCTTCATCCTGCTGATTCCGACGCTGTTTGTGGTCGGCATCGCGTTCGGGCCCGCGATCCTCGTGATGCTGTTCGTGGCGGCGATCGCACTACCCGTTGTCCTTGTGTTCGGCTGGTTTGAACGAAAGCCACGGGCGCGGCTGCCCAGATAGATCCGTCACCACGTCGCGCGCGCCTTGCAGCGCGCCCAGCACCACGCTCTCCGCTTGGAACTAGGTCTACGCGCTGGCCAGCGCGCCCAGGACCAAATCGTCGTGCTGGGCGGGCTTGACCTTGCGGAAGATATCCGTGATGACGCCGTCGGGGCCGATCACAAACGTCGAGCGCTCCATGCCCATGTACTTGCGGCCGTACATCGACTTCTGCACCCACACCCCGTAGGCCTCGGCGACCGAGTGGTCCTCGTCGGCCAGCAGCGGGAAGCCGAGGTCGTACTTGCCGTCGAATCGGGCCAGGCGTCGAACCGGGTCCGGCGAGACACCCAACACCACCGCGTCCGCCTGCGCGTAGTCGCCGCGATGATCGCGGACGCCGCACGCCTGAGTCGTACAGCCCGGGGTATCAGCCTTCGGGTAAAAGTAGAGAACCACGCTCTTGCCGCGTAGATCAGACAGCGTCACGTGGGTTCCCGTCCTGGTCGGGGAGCGTGAAATCGGGGGCAGGATCGCCTGGCTCGAGCATCGATCCTGACTCTACTTGAGCAGGCGCGACAGGCGCCGATCCTTGAGCAGTTTGCCCTCGGTCTGACATGTCGGGCAATAGCACATCACGTAGTCCTCATAGAACACCGCCTCGAGCCGATCGCCGCAGCGCGGGCACGGCTCGCCGTTGCGCCGATGGACGGTGAGGGGCATCGGCAGCTTGTCGGGTATCGGCAGCCCGAGCGTCTCCTCGTAGTGTGCGATGGCCCCGCCGAGGCACTCGACGATCGCGTCGCCGAGGCGCACCGCCTCATCGACGTCGAGATCCGAGCCGCGCTTGAACGGCGACAGCATCGCCCGATGCAGGATCTCGTCGACCCAGGAACGCCCGATCCCGGCGATCACGTGCTGGTCGCGCAGCAGCGCGTAGAGCGGCCGGGGCTCGTCGAGCAGCTCGTGGAGCGGCGGCGGGTCGGGCCACGCGTCTACTCCCAGCTCGGCCAGCACCTCCTCCTGCTCGAGGTCCTCGGTGCGCAGGACCTTTACCCAGGCCCGCTGTTTGGTGCCGAACTCGCGCAGCCGCAGCTCACGCCCGTCCTCGAGACGGATGAGCAGACGCGACGTGCGGTCGCGCAGCGAGGCGCGCGTGTCGAACAGCTGCAGACGGCCAGCCGACATCAGGTGCACGAGCAGCGTCAGTCCGTTGTCGGCCCCGATGGCGAACAGCTTCCCGCGGCGCTCGACCCCGGTGAGCGTGCTCCCGACGATCGCCTCGAGCGGCGGGTCGAACGACTTCAAGGCATTGATCCCGGGGGCCAGAGCCGACTCGACGCGCGCGCCGGCGACCGCGTTGCCGATCAAACGCGTAGTGATCTCAACTTCAGGTAGCTCAGGCATGCCCTGAAGATGAGGGTAGTAAGAGCGCTGACTATGCGGCCGTGGGCAGGCTGAAGCGAACCCGGGTCCCGACCGCGCTGTCGGGCAGCCAGATCTGGCCGCCATGGGCCTCGACTATCGCCCGCGATACGGCGAGGCCGAGCCCGGCCCCAGCGCCTGAGCGAGCCGCGTCGGCGCCGCCGCGGAAGAAGGCCGTGAACACCCGATCGCGCTCCTCGTCGGCGATCCCGTCGCCATCGTCGGCCACCTCGATCTCGATACGCCCGTCGACGGGTTCGGCGCGCACGACCACGCTGCCGTCGGCGGGTGTGTGGCGAATGGCGTTCTGGATCAGGTTGAACAGCACCCGCTGCAGCTTCTCCGGGTTTGCACGCGCTGTGCTGAGCCCGTCCGATACCTCGCTGAGCACGGCCACGCCCTTGCGCTCGGCCTGGACGCGCATCGCCTCCACCGTCTCGCCGACCAGCTCCCGCAATGGCACGCGCTCCAGGGACCATCGGATGTCGCCGGCCTCCAGCCGTGACAGCTCGAACAGGTCATCGATCAGCGAGCTGAGGATGTCGATGTGCGTGCGCATCCGCTCGAGGTAGCCGCGCCGCAGCTCACCATCGACGACCTCGTCGTCGACCGCCTCGGCGAGCAGGCGCAGCGAGGTGATCGGTGTGCGCAGATCGTGGGAGACGGCCGCCACGAGGTGGCGCCGAGCCTCGTCCGAGCGCTCGCGGGCGGCCTCCTCATCGCGGAGCCGGGCGATCATCGCGTTGGCCGCCTGAGCCAGCTCGGCCAGTTCATCGCGCCCGGCGGTCTGTATCTGCACGTCGCGCTGGCCTGCACCAACGGCACCCAGGCCGTCGCGGATGGCCTGGACGTCGCGGAGGATGCCACCGGCCAGGAGCTTGGCGGCGAGTGCCGCCAGAGCCCCGGCGGCGATCACGATCGCCGCAACCAGCGCGATGTCGTGCCCCGACAGCAACATCAGCAGCCCGATCACCACCAGTGCCAACAGCACCGGAGCCACCCCGATGGCGACGGTCAGGGCAAGCTGCCGCGACAGGCTGCCGATCCGGCGGCGGATGCCGGCGACCGCGGCCCCGGGAATCGCCCTGGCGCTCATGGCTGGAAGCGGTAGCCGACGCCCCAGACCGTCTCGATGTGTCGCGGGCGCGCCGGATCGAGCTCGATCTTGGCCCGCAAGCGGCGGACGTGGACAGTGACGGTCGAGGTGTCGCTGTAGAAGGAGTACTGCCAGACCGCGTCCATCAGCTGGTTGCGCGAGAACACCTGACCCGGGTGCCGCGCGAGGAACAGGAGGACGTCGAACTCGCGCTGGGTCAGCTGCGCCTCGTGACCCCGGACGACCACGCGACGAGCACCGGGATCGATGGACATGTCACAGAGCTCGATCGGAGCCTCCCGAGCCGCCGACGTGTCCACACGCCGCAGGACCGCATCGACCCGCGCGACGAGCTCAGCGGGCGAGAAGGGTTTGACCACGTAGTCGTCGGCGCCCAGGCGCAGTCCGATCACCCGGTCGGACTCCTCGCCCTTGGCGGTCAGCAGGATCACGGCGATCCGATCTCGCTCGGCCTCGCGACCGTCGCGCAGCCGGCGCATTACCTCGAGCCCGTCGACCCCGGGGAGCATCAGATCGAGGACGACGAGATCGGGGCGCTGGCTCGCCGCGGCCTCGAGCGCGGCGCGGCCGTCTCGGGCGATGCGCGTGCGGTATCCGGCGCGCTGGAGGTAGCGCGAGACCACCTCGGCGATTGTCGGCTCGTCGTCGACGACGAGCACCGAGCCCCGAACGTGATCGTCCATGCGGGCGATTGTCGCAGTGATCACGTTCGGGGCGGGCTCGGTACCGGCTAGTTCACGGGTTGTTCAGGACTCGGTGGCGTGAGCTGGTTCACGACGATTCCGAACGCGGTGGCGCCCGGTGGCAGCGACGTCGGGGAGGACCCGAGCTCGGTCAGCTGCCCGCCGCTGACGCGGAAGGCGCTGAGGTGTGCGGTGCCGCTGTCGACGACGTACAGCGTCCGCCCATCCGGGCTGAGCCGCGCGTCGAACGGCGACAGCCCGGTGGCGTTCGGGGTCTTGAACGGCGTGCTCCCGAGCAGATGTAGCGAGCCGTCGCGACCGATCGCATAGCTCGAGATGCTCGGCGTGGCCGTGTTGACGGTGAACAGGAATCGGCCGTCGCTGGAGATCTCGACCCAGCACGGCGCGGTCTGGAAATCGGCGAACGGCGACGAGCCGATCGAGTTCAGTGTCCCATCGCGGGAGACGTCATAGGCCGACACGGTTCCGTTTCCAGCGCCACCGTGGGCATTGGACACGAATAGCTGGTCCGGGTCAGTGGGACGGAATTCGCTCCCGAACGGTCCGGGCCCCTGCGCGGCGAACGGCGACTGCGGCGCGGCCACCAGACGGCCGTCGCGCAGAACCCTGAAGCTGTCGATCAGCGAGGTTCCCACGCGCGTACCCGCGAGCTTGGTGCCATCGCCGTTGAACAGCACATCACCCGGCGACGAGCCGTCGGGGAGGGCGACCGTCGAACCGGACAGCGGCCGCAACTGGCCATGGCGTCCGAAGCGGAACCCGGTGTAGTCGGCGCCACCGTCCCCGGCGTTGGCCACGTACACCAGTCGGCGGTGGACCGTGACGCTCACCGGTTCGTTGCCGCCCGATCCGACGAGATCGCGTAGATGCAGCGATCCGTCGGGATCGGCCCGGAGGACCGAGATCTGGTCACTGCCGGCGTCGACGGCGACGAGGTAACGCCCGTGCCGGGCGGTTTGCAGCGCCCCCTGGGAGCCGATGCTCGCTCCCGTCCCCACGCCACCGGCGTCGAACGGCGAACCCGGCAGCGGCGTCAGGGTCCCGTCGGCGTGCCGGGCAAAGCCGGCGATTGTGTTCTGCCCCGTCGTGTTGTCATTGACATATACGTGCCCCACTACGAAGTGTGACTGATCTGCGGTTGCTCCAGTGGCGAGTAATCCACTGACTAGGCAGGCAGCGGCGATGGTCAGCGTCAGCCGGCGCATGCGTCTCCTTTGGCTCGTGTTCTCCCTCGCGGAGAGCTTCAGTCCATTCGAGCACTCGGCCTGGGATACATCAATGCAAGCGTGGCACTGGAAAGTGAATGGTAAGACACTCGGAATAGAACTGTAATTTCTTACGAGACGATGACGGCGCGGTGCCGTGTCGTGCCGGGATCATGCCCCGGGGCGGCGGCGGGACCATGCCCCGGACCCGCTTGGGCCGGTACCCTCCCGGCCTGATGAGCGTTGCCCTGGCACCCGACGACGTCGTCCGCACCCACGCGGAGGGACAAGCCAACTCCCGCGAGCCGCTGCTCGTGCTCGAGCCCCTGCGTGAGTTCCTGGCCGCCAACGGGCTGCCCGCGCCCGCGGAGCTCGACGCGGCGCCGGTGGGCGAAGGTCATTCGTGTATCACCTTCACGCTGTCGACCGGTGTCGTGCTGCGCCGACCGCCGCGCGGCCCACTGCCACCGAGCGCGCACGACGTGCTGCGCGAGGCTCGGCTGCTGACGGCACTCGAGCCGACGCCGGTGCGGACGCCGCGTGTACTCGCCGTCTGCGCTGATACCGCGGTCATCGGTGCGCCGTTCTACGTGATGGAGCAGGTACGTGGCGACGTGATCACCGGCTCGATTCCCAACGCGCTCGATACCCCTGCGGAGCGGAGGCGGATCGCCGATGAGTTGATCGACTCGATCGTCGAGTTGCATGCCGTGGACTGGACCACGCTCGGCCTCGAGGGGTTCGGAAAGCCGACCGGCTACCTGGAGCGCCAGCTTCGCCGCTTCACCGGCCTGTGGGAGATCAATCGCACGCGGGAGGTACCCGAGGTCGAGGACGTCGGTGCCTGGCTCGCCGACAACATGCCCGAGTCACCCCCGGCCACGGTCGTTCACGGCGATTACCGGCTCGGCAACACGATGTTCGCCAGCCGCGCCCCGGCTCGCCTGATCGCGATCTTCGACTGGGAGATGGCGACGATCGGCGACCCCCTTGCTGACCTCGGCTACACGATGATCCACTGGACCCAGCCCGGTGATCAGATCGGCCGCTTCAACCTCCAGTCGGTCACCGCGCGGGAGGGCTTCCCGAGCCGGCAGGGCCTGATCGACCGCTACGAGCAACGCTCAGGACGCTCGATGCAGGCTCTCAGCTGGTACGTGACGCTGGCGCTCTGGAAAGCGGTGGTGTTCATGGAGGGCAACTACAAGCGCGCGGTCTCCGGCTCGACGGACGACCCCTATCTGAAGACGTTCGGCGAGGGCGTGCTCGAGCTGGCCCGCCGGGCTCAGCTGGTGACGCGCGAGGGCTTCTGAGCGCCGCGGCAGGCCCGATGACCGACTCCGCATCCAACGGCCGCTATCGGGGCCTGCTGGTCGATTACGGCGGCGTGCTGACCACGAACCTGTTCGAATCGTTCCAGGCCTTCTGCGAGCAGGCGGACATCGAGCCGAGCGCGGTGCGCCGGTTGTTTCGCGAGGATCGCGGGGCCAGGGATCTGCTCATTGGACTGGAAACCGGACGGATCGCCGAAGAAGAGTTCGAGCCGCGCTTTGCCGGGATTCTCGGCGTCCCGGCGGAGGGATTGATCGACCGGCTGTTCGCCGGCTCGCGACCCGATGACGCGATGCAGACCGCCGTGATGCGCGCCCGCGAGGCGGGAATCCGGACCGGCCTGATCTCGAACTCCTGGGGCACGCGCCGCTACGATCGCGCCCAGCTGGCGGAGCTGTTCGACGGCGTCGTCATCTCGGGCGAGGTCGGCATCCGCAAGCCGTCGCCGGAGATCTATACCCTTGGCGCGGAGGCGATCGGCGTCGAACCGGCGGCGTGTGTGTTCGTCGACGACCTTCCGTTCAATCTGAAGCCGGCAGTCCAGCTCGGGATGGCAACGATTCACCACATCAGCACCGAGGAGACCGTGACCGAGCTGGAAGCCTTGTTCGGCGTAGCTTTGCGATGAGACGCGCAGTCTTGGGTGTGATCCTGGCCGCGGTGATGCTGGCCGGATGTGGCGGCTCGGACCGGCTGTCCGACCGCCAGCTGCGCGCGCAGGCGACGGTCATCTGCGCCCAGGCGACGCGCCAGAGCGACCGGATCGCGACCCCCACCTCGCCGGTCGGCGGGATGCAATTCCTGAATCGCGGGATCGCGGTGTTCTCGCCGGAGCTGGCCAAGCTGCGGCTGCTCAAACCTCCCAAGGACGACGTGGCCGACGTCTACCAGACGTCGCTGAAGGCGTTCGAGCAGAAGTTGCACGCGCTCAGGTCCGCCCAGCATGAGATGAGGACCGGGGCCAACCCGGTCACGGCCATGACCGCGCTGGCCCAGCGGTTGGCGCCGATCGAATCATCCGAGGATGGGGCCTGGCGGGCGCTTCAGGTGCCGGCTTGCCTGAATCGATGAGACTCGGCTAACACGAACCGGTTCCCGTCCGAGGGCGAGGCGGGGGCACGGTGACCACGCTGCGCCGGCGCTAGGCCGGACGAGCTAGTCGCCGTTGCCCCACCAGTGGGCGGCGATCCGGTCGAACTGCTCGAACGCCCGGTCGCGGGCCTCGGGGGAGAACTCGGCGATCTCGCGGTCCAGGCGCTCGGTGTCGACGCCGTGGCTGACCAGCTTGGCACGACCGCCGTCGATCCAGAAGTTGACCAGCTCGGCGTCGACCTCAGGGTGGTATTGAAGGCCAACGCTGCGCCCGACGACGAAGGCGGCGGTCTGGGTCTCGCTGCCCGCCAGCAGCGCGGCTCCGGGGGGCAATGTGAACTGGTCGACGTGCCACCAGAACCACGGTCCGGGCGTGATCAGCTCGGGCGCGCCGGTGGTCAGCTCGAACCAGCCCACCTCGACCTCCGGTGCGCGCTCGACCACACCGCCGAGGGCGGCAGCGAGCGACTGGCCGCCGAAGCAGATGCCGAGCGCGGGAACGTCGTGTTCGTGGGCGCGGCGCAGGAACTCGAGCTCGTCGGCCACCCACTCCGGCGGTGACGCGTGCACGGACGCGTCGGAGCCGAGGCTGGCCACGGCGTCGTAATCGCGTGGGTCGGGCCAGCCGCGGAGCTCGGGGACCCTGGCGACCACGATCTCGTGCCCGCGCTCGCGCGCCCAGTCCGCCAGCAGCGTCTGGGGCGAACGGGCATCAGGCTGGTGCTCGATGATCAGAATCCGCATTGGCTTTCCACCGCCACCGCCACGCGGCGGCTGCCCATCATCGTACGGCGGCGGCGCTCGCAGCGAGTTCGGCCAGCCCCTGCTCGACCGCATCAGCGATCATCGCGAAGTGCTCAGGCCCTACGGTGAGCGGCGGCGAGGTCGCCACGGCGGTGCCCAGCGGGCGCACGAGGACACCGGCCTTACGGGCGACGGCGGCCACCCGCGCTACGGCGCCCGGATCGGCGCTCCGCACATCCTCGGTCAGCTCGACCGCGGCCAGCATGCCAACGCCACCGCGCACCTCGGCCACCGCCGGGTGAGCGGCCAGCGGCGCCAGCGCGTCGAGCAACGCGTCCTCGTTCTCGGCACTCCTCTGCAGCAGCGCATCCCGCTCCAGCAGCGCGATGTTGGCCAGGCCCGCGGCGCAGCACGTGGCATGACCCGAATACGTGGGACCGTGACGGAACACCGGACCGCCGCCGGCACCCCAGAAGGGCTCGGCGATCTCCTCGGAGATCATCACCCCGCCCAACGGCAGATAGCCGCTGGTCACACCCTTGGCGAACACGATCATCGACGGCTTCGCGTCCCAGCGCTCGACGGCGAACCAGTTGCCCAGACGACCGAAGCCGCAGATGACTGCATCGATCACCAGCAGGATCCCCGTCCGCTCGCACAGCGCCGAGACACCCTCGATGTAACCCGGGGCGGGTGGATGGACACCGCCGGCGCCGATCACCGGCTCGATGAAGAACGCGGCGATCCGATCCGCTCCGACCGACTCGATCGTCGCCTCGAGGTCCTGCACCGAGTCACGCGACACCTGGATCGTCCCATGAGAAGGCGGGAAGCCCGTGCGGTTGGCCGCGATGCCGGCCAGCGCGGTGCCAAGTCCATTGGTGCCGTGGTAGGCGCCCTCGCGGCTGACCAGGATCGTGCGCTCGGGCTGGCCGAGCTCGTAGAAGTAGCGCTGGGCGAGCTTGGCCGCAGTGTCGATCGCCTCGCCCCCACCCGACCCGAAGAACACCTTGGCCGGCATCGGGGCGCGCTGCGCCAGCGCATCGGCCAGCTCCAGCGCCGCCGGGCTGGCGAAATCACCGAAGTTCGAATACGCCTCCAGCTTGGAGAGCTGAGTGGCGATCGCGTCGGCGATCTCGCGCCGACCATGTCCAACCTGTGAGTACCAGAGGCTCGCCGTGGCGTCGAGATAGCGATTACCCTTCGCGTCCCAAACCCACACGTCCTCGCCGCGCTCGATCACGAGCTCCGCATGCTGCGCTGCGCCCATGTCGGCGAATGGATG
Organism: uncultured Solirubrobacterales bacterium; assembly: GCA_963737535.1. Taxonomy (GTDB): domain Bacteria; phylum Actinomycetota; class Thermoleophilia; order Solirubrobacterales; family Solirubrobacteraceae; genus Palsa-465. The sequence goes on along the minus strand of CAVTTU010000029.1, from coordinate 83,447 downwards.
CCATTGCGATGTCATGACAGCAAGGTACCGCCAGATCCCTTGCGTTCCTGGCACAACTGACACCCGCCAACTGGACGCGGCGGAGTGTTTGTACGCGCTATTGAGGGTCGAGCTCGATCGATTCGATCTTCGGCGGATCGAGTGGCCGGTCCTGGCCGCCGGTGGGCACCGACTCGATCGCGTCGACGGCGTCCATCCCGGCCGTCACCTGCCCGAACACAGTGTGCTTGCCATCCAGCCACGGCGCGCTGGCCGTGGTCACGATGAAGAACTGCGACCCGTTGGTGTTGGGGCCGGCGTTGGCCATGGCCAGCGCGCCGCGAACGACCTTGTGCTGGTTGATCTCGTCCTCGAACTTGTAGCCCGGACCGCCCGTGCCCGTGCCCTCCGGGCAGCCGCCCTGGATCATGAAGTCGGGGATCACGCGGTGGAAGATGAGGCCGTCATAGAAGTTGTCCGCGGCCAGCTTGCGGAAGTTCTCGACCGTCTTGGGCGCGTCGTCGTCGAAGAACTCGATGGCGATCGTGCCGTGCGTTGTGTTCATGTTGGCTGTGCTCATAGATGCGAGCCTACGCGATTAGCCATGTGCGGTCTCGAGCCGCAGTGGATGGCCACGAATCTCGGTGCCGCTGACCCGGTCGACGATCCGCTGCGCCTCGGTCTCGGGCACCTCGGCGAAGCTGAACTGCTCGAGCACGCGCACGTTCCGCACGGCCTCGCCGTCGAGTCCGGTGGCGGTGGTGATCGCGTGGATGATGTCCGAGGGCTCGATCCCAGCCGCGCGGCCGCCGGAGATGATCAGCTTGCTCGCCGGCCCCCCGCCGTTGACCGACACGTGGGGCTTGGAGTGGCGTCTGGGCTTGGCCAACACCGGCGTCGGGGCGACGTGCGCATGCTCGACCCACGGCGCGAGCTTGACCCCGGCGTGGCGCTCGATGGCCTGGATGTCGCGTCGCTGGCGCGGTTCGTAGAAGGTGATCGCGCGACCGCTGCGCCCCACCCGGCCGGTCCTGCCGATCCGGTGCACGTAGACGTCGGGCGAGGTGGGGACGTCGAAATTGATGATGTGTGAAACGCCGAGGATGTCGAGCCCTCGAGCCGCGACGTCCGTGGCCACGAGCAGCGGCAGTCGACCCTCCTTGAACGAGATCATCACGCCGTCGCGCGCGCCCTGTGTCATGTCGCCGTGGAGCGCCTTGACGTTCATCCCGCGGTCGCGCAGCGTGCGGAACAGCTGGTCGCAACGGATCTTGGTACGGACGAAGACGATCGCCTGCTCGGGTCGCTCGGCGGCCAGGACCTCGATCAGTCGGTCGGGCTTTTCGCGGGGCCGCACCTCGAGCGCAAACTGCTCGACGGTGTCGACGGTCAGCGTGGCCGCCTTGACCTTCACCGTGACCGGGTCGTAGAGGTACTGGTCGGCCAGCCGCCGAATCTCGGGCGGCATCGTGGCCGAGAACAATGCGGTCTGCCGGCTCGATGGAGTGAGCGAGAGGATCCGCTCGACGTCCTCGAGGAAGCCGAGGTCGAGCATCTCGTCGGCCTCGTCGAGGACCACGAACCGGCACGCATTCAGGAGCAACGTATGGCGGGAGATCAGGTCCTTGACCCGCCCTACCGTGCCGACCACGATGTGGCCGCCGGCCCGCAGCTGTGCCTGCTGGCTGCGGATCGGCGCGCCGCCGAACACGGCCACGACATCGACACCCTTGCGCTTGCCGTACGTGCGGAGCGCCTGCGTGACCTGGATGCACAGCTCGCGCGTCGGCGTCAGCACCAGACCCTGGACCTCGGGGTCCGAGGGATCGACGTACTGGAGCATCGGCAGCCCGAACGCCGCGGTCTTGCCCGAACCGGTCTGCGCCTGGCCGATCACGTCGGCCCCCCGCAGCAGCGGCGGGATGGCCTCTTCCTGGATCGGGCTCGGCGCCTCATAGCCGACATCGCGAATCGCCTGGAGCAGGTCGGGAGCGAGGGCCAGGTCGGCGAATGTCGTCATACGCACCTGACGATAGACGGGACGCGCTCGGCGTGCCCTCGCCGCGGGGCGTTGGCGAGCGCGGCGAAGACGAACGTCCCGGCTGGATCGTCGGCAGACACTTGACAGATTACGTTACGGAACCTAATGTTTAGGTACCTTATGATCGTGGTCGGATCCCACACCCCGGCGGCGCCCCGAGCATGAGCGCCACCTCCGATCGTATCGACGCCTACGTCTGGCGGATCAGTGCCGTGGTCATCGTCGGATCGATCATGTCGATCCTCGACACCACGATCGTCAACGTCGCGCTGGCAACGCTCGGCCGCGAGCTGCACTCGACGATCGCCGAAATCCAGTGGGTGGTCACCGGCTACATGCTGTCGCTGGCCGCGGTGATCCCGATCACCGGCTGGGCAGCACGGCGGTTCGGAGCCAAGCGGGTCTACATCACGTCGGTCGTCCTGTTCACCGCGGGATCGGCGCTGTGCGGCCTGGCCACGAGTACGACCGAGCTGATCTTCTTCCGTGTCATCCAGGGCGTCGGTGGGGGAATGATCCTGCCCATCGGCCAGCTGATGATGGCCGAGGCGGCAGGGCCCAAGCGAATGGGCCGGGTGATGAGCATCGTCGCCGTGCCGGCGATGCTGGCGCCGATCCTCGGCCCGACGATCGGCGGCCTGATCCTCGACAACGCCAGCTGGCGTTGGATCTTCTTCGTCAACCTCCCGATCGGCGTGATCGCCGTGATCGCCGCGCTGCGGATCCTGCCGCGCGGGCATCATCGCGAGGCCGGCCCACTCGACGTCCGCGGCCTGCTGTTGATGTCGACCGGGTTGCCGCTGATCACCTATGGCCTGGCCGAGATCGGCGTCACCGGCAGCGTCTCCTCGGTCAAGGTCATCGCGCCGATCCTGATCGGACTGGTTCTGATCGCCCTGTTCGCCAGGCATGCGCTTCATGTCCCCAAGCCACTGCTCAATCTGCGCCTGTACAAGCGGCCGACATTCTCATCGGCGTCGTTCGCGATGTTCTGTCTCGGTGCGGCGCTGTTCGGCGGGATGATTCTGCTGCCTCTCTACTGGCAGGAGATCCGGCATGAGTCGGTCGTCGACACGGGCCTGCTGACCGCGCCGCAGGGGCTCGGCATGGCGCTGGTCATGCCGCTGGCGGGCAAGCTCACCGACCGCTGGGGTGGTGGTCCGCTGGCGCTGTTCGGCGTCATCGTGACGACGATCACCACGATCCCGTTCGGGCTGATCGGCGCCCACACATCGGTGGCGGTTCTATCGGTGGCGATGTTCCTGCGGGGGATGGGGATCGGGTTTGCCTTCATGCCCGCGATGACCGCCGCCTTCGCCTCGCTGGAACGTGAGGAGTTACCCGACGCCACCCCCCAGCTCAACGTGCTCCAGCGCGTGGGCGGCTCGATCGGGACGGCTGTGCTCGCGGTGGTGCTCCAGCGCGCGCTGTCCGACACCCACACGGTGGCGGGCGCGGCGGCGGCCTACGGCACGGCGTTCTGGGCCTCGGCCGCGCTCACCGCGCTGGCCATCATCCCGTGCATCATCCTCGTCCGGGCCGAGCGCGCGGCGCGCCGGGCGGGCGCCGAGGACGAGGTTCCGCCCGGCGCGGTGGCGGAGGCGGTGGCCGCATGAGCGTGGCGCCGGAACCAGCGCTCGATCCGGCGACCTCGGAGCTCGCCGCAGCCGAGCAGCTCGGCCAGGCGTTCAAGCGCGCGATGGCGGCCGGGCGGCGACTGCGCGGGCGGGAGACCCACCATCCCGGCGAACTCAGCTACGCGCAGTACAGCCTCCTGTTCGGGCTCGCGAGCGGGTGCGAGCTGTCCTCGCGCGAGCTGGCCTTCGCGGCCGATGTCACCCCGGCGACGGTGACCCCGATGCTCGACACGCTCGAGGCGGCCGGGCTCGTGGAACGCGTCCGCTCGCCGCGGGACAAGCGCATCGTGCTCACCTCGTTGACCGAGCGCGGGCGCGAGGTGATCGAGGAGCGGCGCGCGCGTTACGAGCCGTTGTGGCGCGGCGCCCTCGCGGAGTTCAGTGACGACGAGCTACGCACGGCGGCCACCGTGCTCGAGCGCCTGCGCTCGCTGTTCGACGAGCTCGCCGAGAGCTAACCTCACCCACGGCCCCTTCCGGTCGGTGCTGGCAACTGAGCACCGCCGACTTCGATCGGTTCTTCATCTCCCCGTCAAACCTCGGTCCGCCGTGGCATCAATCATCTAGTCGTCGTCTTCGGCGTTGGTCGCGGTAGTGAACGCCCCGCCGGCGGTCGCGCGCCGGACCAATCCCGGAGCGAGAACGCGCAGCACGGCCGCGAGCCCATAGGCCCTCGGGACATAGCGCTCGGCCCTGCCGCCGGGCCCGGCGTCCATGATCGCCTCGGCGACCCGCTCGGGGGTGGAGACAATCCGCCGCGTGACCGGACTGGCCAGCAGTTCGGTGGCGGGGAAACCCTCGGTTTTGATGAAGCCCGGTAGCACCAGGCCGACATGCACGCCGTGTGAGGTCTCCTCGGCGTGCAGGGCATCGCTCCATCCGATGAGCGCGAACTTGCTGGCCGAGTAGGCGCCCGCCCCCGGGCGCGAGACGCGGCCGGCGGTGCTGGCGATGTTGACGATCGAAACGCGCTTGCCGCCTGCGCCGGCCGCCGCGGTGCGGCGCAGGATGGGCAGGAGCGCCTCGGTCAGCCTCACCGGCGCCTCGAAGTTGATCTTCATGTGCCGCTCGACGTTGGCCCAGCCGCTCTCGCGGAACTGCCCCCGCCACGAGGCCCCCGCGTTGTTGACCAGCACGTGCAGCTCGCCGTGCTCGCGTTGGACGAGGTTGCGGATCCGAGGCGGCGCCTCGGGATCGGTCAGGTCTTCGGCGATCACCGTCGCCCCGCCGAGCTCGCCGGCGAGTTGCTGCAGCCGTTCCTCGCGACGCGCGACGAGGATCAGCCGGGTGTCGGGTTCGCGGGCCAGACGCCGCGCCGTCGCCTCACCGATGCCGGCCGAGGCACCGGTGATGAGGGCGACGAAGGACGGTCCCGGACCAGAGCTCAGGCCCTGATCCTAAGCGACTTCGGCGTGGTCGTGCCGTGGCCGCCGAAACGCATAGGCTTCCCCCATGAGCTCTGAACAGCCAGAGATGAGCCGCTGGGCGCAGGCGCTCACCTCCTTCGCCGCCTCACGCCCCGGAAGCTGGTTCTACCTGAACGTGGCCAATCCGATCGACCGGCGGCTGCTCCCGGCCACGAACGGCCGCATCAGCCTGTCTGTGGGCCAGCCCGTCCTGTGCCTCGAGGTTCGTGGCGCGAAGACGGGCAAGCTCCGCCGCACGCCGCTGCTGTTCGCTGAGCTCGACGGCGATCTCGTGGTGATCGCCTCGGCGACGGGGATTCCCAAGCACCCCGCCTGGTATCGCAACGTGTCGGCGAACCCTCGAGTACGGATCTATGCTCCGGGAGGCCGGAGCGGTGAGTACCTGGCGCGGACGGCACAGGGTGAGGATCGGGCGCGAGGGTGGGCCGCGGCCCGCGAGCTGTACTCGGGCTTCGACATCTACGAAGGTCGCACAGCCGGAATCCGCGAGATCCCGGTCGTTCTCCTCAGCCGCGCCACCTAGTTCACCCAACGCCTTCAGAGAAGACCGAGTTGGGCTCGTAGCCGGCGAACTTGACGCTGGTGGCGAGGGGGAGCTGCGTGTTGACGATCACGCAGTACGTGCGAGCGCGGCGATCGCTGGGCACGCACGTGCGGTAGATCCGCCCAGGCTCGATCGTGAACGTGCTGACGTACTCGAGGTTGCGCCGGAATTCGGCCGGCGCACGATCTCCGATCCAGGCCTGCGCCCGCGAGATCGCGTCCTGCATCGCCCGGCGGTGCTGGAGGATCGTCGGCCGGTGAAGCAGCCCGGCCGCGAGGATCGCCACGGCGACGAGGAGGATCGCCGCCCGCCCGCCGTAGTCACGTGCCACGACCTTGGGCAGGTCAGTCCGATACCGGCGCAGCAGCGCGCCGAGCGGCCGGGACAGAATCAGGACGGCGATCAGATTCAGGAAGCAGGCGACCAGCAGCGCGCCCAGAAAGGCCTGGGTATCACCGGCCGGCGGAAGCGCGTGGCCGACCACCCCATCGACGATGGTGAGCGCGGCAAACGCGGGCCATAGCCAGGCGCCACGCCGTCGCCAGCGCAATCGCGCGAGCCAGGCACCGGACACCCCTCAGAGGGTATTGGGCGAGTGCCGATAAGCGCTGTATCCACCGCGGGTGCAGCCGCGGTACTCGCTTGACCACATTCACGCCCAGGCGTAGCCTCGGGCGGCCATAACGATCGCCCGCGGGGGCAAGGAGCACCAAGATGAAATTTCGTGTGGCAGCCGGGATAGCCGTTGCGCTATCGCTGTCGGTCGCGGTGGCCACCGCGTGGGCCGCCCCGAAGGCGGGCAAATGGCGGGGAACCAACTCGCAAACCCCGTCCTATCCCCTGACCTTTGAGGTGACCAAGAACCGCAAGGGCGTACTCGACTTCCAGCCGACGTTCACGGTCAACTGCACCAAGCGCAACGAGACGCCCGAGAAGATCAAGATCACCACCGACACCGGGACGAACATCGCGATCCGGGGCGGGGCGTTCAAACTGCATTCCGATCACGCCCGCATCCACAACGGTCCCGCGCTCTACGCCATCGGCCACGAGACCATCGCCGGAACCTTCTTCTCCAAGACCAGCGCCGCGGGGAGCTACTCGCTGAGCTTCACGTTCAACAAATCGGCGCCCAGCGGGCTTGCCGGCTTTCACTGCGCGACCGGCAGGGTGCGCTGGACCGCATCGCACACGTAGCGCGTCGCCGCACAGGTAGCGCGTCGCCGCACAGGTAGCGCGTCGCCGCACAGGTAGCGCGTCGCCGCACAGGTAGCGCGTCGCCCGGCGTGCGCGACGCCCCGGATCGGTACTGCGTCCAGTCGCGGCCACCGGGCTGTAGCCCGGCGCCGGCCCACCCGACACGTGGAGTAAAGTCGCACCTGCCCTCTCAGGGGGCCGCACCGGAGATCCCGGGGCGGCTTCTACTAAGTGGGCCGGAGGAGATCCCGCCCGGCCCTCGGACGAAAGGGAAGCGCAGAATGGCGACCCATATGGCTGAGCCGGCCGCGAGCGGAACCAACGCTTCGGTCGAGCATCTCACGCTCGAGGATCGGACATGGCTGCTTCGAGCGATGCTGCTCATGCGCGGCATCGAGGAGCGGGCCATGACCCTCTACCGTCAGGGAAAGGTCCCGGGCTCCTTCTACGACGGATTCGGACAGGAAGCGGTGTCCGCCGGCGCGGCCTTCGCGATGGCACCGCAGGACCGGCTGTGCATCCTGCACCGCGACCTGGCCGCGCACATCATCCGCGGCGTCAGCCCCACCCGGATACTGGCCCAGTACCTGGGGCGCGAGAGCGGCGTGACGCGCGGCCGCGACGGAAACGTGCACTTCGGCGACCGCACGCTGGGCTGCGTGGGCATGGTCTCGATGCTGCCCGACATGATGCTCGTGGCCACCGGTATGGCTATGGCGTTCAAGCTCCGCGGCGAGCGCCGCTGCGCCATGTCGTGGTTCGGCGATGGGTCGACCTCGCGCGGCGACTTCCACGAGGCGATGAACTGGGCCGGGGTCCAGAAGCTCCCAGTCATCTTCGTCCTGGAGAACAACCAGTACGCGTACTCGACGCCGCTCGACAAGCAGTTCGCGGTCGACCCCGTCGAGCGGGCGGCGGCCTACGGGTTCGTTGGCCGCACGGTGGACGGCAACGACGTCGAGGCGGTGTTCGAGGCCGCCTTCGAGGCCCGCGCGCGAGCACTGGCCGGCGAGGGTCCAACGCTGATCGAGGCCGTGACGATGCGGATGCACGGCCACGCCGCGCACGACGACATGAAGTACGTCCCCAAGGAACAGGTCGAGGAGTGGCGAAAGCGCGACCCGATCGATCGCCAGGAGGCGCGGCTGCGCCAGCTCGGGGTCGCGGTCGATGATCTGCGCGCGGCCGTCCAGGCCGAGATCGATGCCGCCACCGAGGAGGCCCTCGCGTCGCCGATGCCGGATCCGGCCACGGCCAGTCAGGGCGTCTTCTGCGACGGGGAGCCCGAGCTGCTGGGCGACGGAGTGCCGCGTTGGAGCGGGTTTCTGACCGGGCGAGGAGCCGACTGATGGCCACTCTCTCCTACCTGCAAGCGATCTCCGCCTGCCTGCGCGACGAGCTGCGGGCCGACGAGCGTGTGCTCGTGATGGGCGAGGACGTCGGGGTGTTCGGCGGCGCCTTCAAGGTGACCGACGGATTCATCGACGAGTTCGGCTCGGAGCGCGTGATGGATACACCGCTGGCCGAATCGGCGATCATCGGTACCGCCGTCGGCGCCGCGGTCGTCGGCATGCGCCCGGTGTGCGAGATGCAGTTCGCCGACTTCATCTCCTGCGGATGGGATCAGCTGATCAACGTGGCGGGCAAGATGTACTACCGACAGGGCCTGGCGGTGCCCCTGGTCGTCCGGCTGCCCTCGGGCGGCGGCTTCTCGGGCGGGCCATTCCATTCGCAGAATCCCGAGGCGCTGTTCATGCACTCGCCCGGGATCAAGGTGGTGGCGCCGTCGACGGTCGAGGACGCCAAGGGCCTGCTCCACTCCGCCATCCACGATCCCAATCCGGTCTGCTACATGGAGCACAAGCACCTGTACCGCCGGATCAAGGGCGAGGTCCCCGAGGGTGTGTTCGAGACACCATTCACCGCCCGCGTCGCACGCGCGGGGACGGACCTGACGATGATCACCTACGGCGCGATGGTCCATGTCGCGCTGGAGGCGACCGAGGATCTCGACGGCGCCTCGATCGAGGTGCTCGACCTGCGCTCGCTGGTTCCGCTCGACACCGACGCGATCCTCGACTCGGTCCACCGCTGCTCGAAGGTGGTGATCGTCGACGAGGCAAACAGCACGTGCGCCGCCGGCGCCCAAGTCGCGGCGGTGATCGCCGAGCACGGCTTCGAGGATCTCGACGGACCGGTGGTGCGAGTCGCCACGCCGGACGTGCCGATCCCGTTCTCGCCGCCACTCGAGCAGGCGGTACTACCCGGCGTCGATCGAGTGAGGGAGGCGTGCCGTGAGCTTCTCGCGTACTGACGTCCTGACCGATGTGACCATGCCCCAGATGGGTGTCTCGGTCGCCGAGGGCACGATCGTTGCCTGGCGCGTCGAGGTCGGCGACCGGATCGCCGCCGACGAGACCATCTGCGACATCTCGACCGACAAGATCGACACCGAGGTGCCGGCGCCGGTGAGCGGCGTCGTGGCCGAGCTGCTGGTGGCGATCGACGAGACCGTCCCCGTGGGGACGGTGATCGCGAGGATCGGCCAGACCGGTGAGGCCGCTCGGGCGGCCAACGGCGCACCGGCATCACCTGCGCCGGCGGAGAACGGAAGCCCTCCGGCCGCCGGCCCTGATACGCCCGCCACCGCCCCCCGGCGCTATTCACCCGTGGTCCAGCGGATCGCGGCCGAGCACGGGATCGACCTCAGCCGGGTCTCCGGCACCGGTCGTGGTGGACGCGTGCGCAAGCAGGACGTGCTGGCGTTCATCGAGTCGGCCGCGCCAGAGCCGTCGGCGCCCGCGCCAGAGCTGTCGGCGGCTGAACCTGAGCCGCCGCTGCACATCGAGAGTCCGTACCGGCCCGAGCCGGGCGCCTCTGCCACGGAGGGCGGTCTCTCGCGCATACGCCGCACGATCGGCGAGCACATGAAGCGCTCGCTGGAGACCGCGGCCCACTGCACCACGTGGATCGAGGTCGACATGGCGCGGATCGAGGCCGCGCGGGCTCGCCTTGGCGTCACGGCGCTGGCGTTCGTCGCGCGCGCGACGATCGACGCACTGCGCGAGCACCCGGCGCTCAACGCGACGCTCGAGGGCGAGCAGTACACGCGCCACGACGCGGTCAACCTCGGGATCGCGGTATCGCTGGGCGACGACGGCCTGATCGTCCCGGTGATCCGGCAGGCCCACGAGCTGTCGGTAGAGGGTCTGGCTGCGCGCATTCGGGACGTGGCCCGTCGCGCCCGGGCGCGCGAACTGAGCCCCGACGAGGTCCAGGGCGGCACGTTCACGATCACCAACCCTGGTCAGTACGGTTCGATCATGGCCACCCCGATCATCAACCAACCGCAGGTCGGGATCCTCGATTTCGAGGCCGTGGTCAAGCGGCCTGTCGTCCTGACCGATGGCGACGGTAACGACTCGATCGCGATCCGCCCGATGACGATCCTCGGGCTGAGCTGGGACCACCGCGCGCTCGATGGCGCGCTGTCGGCCCAGTTCCTGGCCAGCGTCAAGCAGCACCTGGAGGGTTGGGCCGGCGGGTGAGCGAGCTCTGGGTCTGTCAGCTCGGCACGGTCGAGTATCGAGCCGCCTACGCGCTGCAGGAGCGGATCCGCACGGCCCGCCAGCAGGCGGAGCTGCCGGACGTATTGCTCCTCCTCGAGCACCCGCCCGTGTACACGCGCGGTCGGCGCTCGACCTCCGGCGAGCTGCCGATGGGCGAGGAGTGGTACGCGATGCAGGGCATCGAGATCGTCGAGACCGATCGCGGCGGCAAGGTGACCTACCACGGTCCGGGTCAGCTGGTCGGCTATCCGATCGTAGGCGTCGATGACGTGCTGGCCTACGTTCGCCTGATCGAGCGAGCCCTGGTCGCCGCCCTGGCCGACGAGGGGATCGCCGCCCGAGCCCGGCCCGGGGACGGCCCCGACTACACGGGCGTATGGGTCGGCGAGCGCAAGATCGCCTCGATCGGCGTGCACGTACAGCGGGGCGTGGCCACGCACGGCTTCGCCGTCAACGTCGAGAACGACCTGCAGCCGTTCGGCTGGATCATCCCGTGCGGCCTCGACAACGTCCAGATGACCTCGCTGATCAAGGAGATGGGACGACTCGCCGGCCAGATGAAGTGCTTCCGCCCGCGGGCCGCCTGGCAGATGGCCCAGGCCCTAGGGCATCGGCAGCGCCTGGTGAGCCTGGCCCGGCTCGAGCAGGCCGCCGGCGCCTTACAGCTGACCTAGGAGCGCGATGGGGGTCGGCTCCAGCTCGCCAGGTCTGCGCATGATCTGGCGCCACGTCGAGCGGAGCGGGCGCCAGGCGAACCTGGTCAGGCGTTGATCGCGCCGGCGGTCGTATTCGAACGCCTGCCGGGTGCCGTGGGTCCTGTGGCCATCGGTCTCCACCACGACGCGCTGGGCCCGCCACACGAAGTCGCCTCGGATCGCCGGCTCACCGTCCGGGAGCACGATCCAGGCGTTGACCTCTGGCTGCGGTAGCCGGGCCCGGCGAACGAGAGCGAGCATCGCCTCCTCGAGCTCAGACCAGGCCGGCGTGGAGCCCACGTAATGCACGTCGAGGAGGGCGCGGAGGATGCCGGCGGCCTTGCGCGCGCGGTTTCGGTCGATCTGATCCTTGATCGCGTGGAGGTCGAACTGCTGCTGGATCTCAGCCTGGTCGAAGGCGCGCTCGAGCTGCCGGCGACCGACCACCTCGGCCAGGTCGAGCAGGGTGCGGGCCACGGTCGTACAGGGGATGGCGGTCTCGATCGTCGCGTCGCGCTCGATCAGCGTGATCGAGCGATGGATCCGCAGACCGGCTCGCGTGCGCCCGTCGCGAACCGGGATCGTAGCGTCGATCTCAGAGCTGCCGTTCGGGCGCAGGCCGTGCAGAGCCGCCGCCGAGCGGTGCGAGAGGAGCGCCCCCGATCCCGCGGCCAGGACGGCGGCGAGCCAGTGTCCCTCGCGCTTGAGCAGGTCACGCGGGACGATCGAGTAGACCTCGCGGTGGATGCGGTGAAGTCGGCAGATCGCGGCGCGCTGTTGCACGGCCCTTGCCGTCAGCCCAAGCTGGCTCAACTGGTCCAAGTGCATCACTCCCCACTGCGCGCTGGCGAGCGCCGTCACCTCGGCCTCCAACCCGGGCTGGCGCTGCCGTTCGCTTAGCTGACAGGCCGCCAGACCCTCCTTGGTCGCGCCAAAGCTGTGACGCGTGGGTGCCAGGGCATGCCAACTCTGTGCCAATTGGCGGGCTCAACCCGAGCAAGCGTCCACGAATGCCAGCCGACGCCTCGCCAGCGCTAGCCTTAGCGCATGAGCATGCGCGAGCACGCGACCAGGTCTCGGGCTAATCCCGGTGGTATCGCGGACGTGCTCGACATCCTCGGGCCAGACGTGCAGCCGCATCGCGGGCGCAAGCCGCCGTGGTTCAAGGTGCCGGCGCCCGGTGGACCCCGCTATCGCGAGCTGCAGAACCTGATCGAGGCCGAGAACCTCCACACGGTCTGCCAGGAGGCGGCGTGCCCCAACATCGGCGAGTGCTGGCAGCGCGGCACGGCCACGTTCATGATCCTGGGCGACACATGCACGCGACGCTGCGGCTTCTGCAACGTGAAGACCGGCAAGCCCACGTGGCACGATCCGCTCGAGCCAGCGCGGGTGGCCCGCTCGGTGGCGCGGATGGGCCTACGCCATGCGGTCATCACGAGCGTCGACCGCGACGACCTCCCCGACTACGGCTCCTCGGCATTCGTCGGCGTGATCCGGCAGATCCGCCGCCAGGCACCACGCTGCAAGGTCGAGGTGCTGACCCCGGACTTCCGCGGCGAGGAGATGCCGCTGGCCAAGGTGATCGCCGAGCGCCCCGACGTGTTCAACCACAACGTCGAGGTCGTTCCGCGCCTCTACCCGGTGGCGCGCCGGGGCTCGAAGTTCGAACGCTCGTGTCGCGTCCTGCGCAACGCCAAGGAGCTCGCTGGCGATGAGGTGGTGACGAAGTCGGGGCTGATGGTCGGGCTCGGCGAGACGTTCGAGGAGATGGTCGACGCTCTCGGCACGCTCCGCGACCAAGCCGTCCAGGTGCTGACCATCGGCCAGTATCTGCGACCGACCGAGGAGCACCTGCCGATCGTCCGCTACTGGCACCCCGACGAGTTCAAGGCGCTCGAGAACGCCGCGTACGGCCTCGGCTTCGAGCATGTCGCGGCGGGGCCGCTGGTCCGGAGCAGCTACCACGCCGACCAGCACGTACCCCAGCAGGAGCCGGGCACCGGGCCGCTCGCCGAGGCGGTGGCGCGATGACTCGCAAGCGCGCGCTGCTGATCGCCCTCGCTGTGCTGGCCCTCGCGCTGGTCCTCGCGCCGGCCGCCCTCGCAGGGGCCGGCGGCGGTTCGTCGGGCTTCAGTGGCGGCGGTGAGGGTGGCGGCGGCCGCGGGGCGGGCCTCTACATCCTCTTCCAGATCCTGATCCGGGTGGCGATCATCGGCCACGGCCTCGGTCTCCTGATCATCCTCGGTGTGGTGCTGCTGTGGTTCGTCCTCACCCGCGTCCACCCCGGCGCCCGCAGCTTCTGGTCCGCTCGCACGAGCCAGGGCCCCGCGGCGCGCCGGCGGACGGCCGAGCGCGAGCGCCGTACGACCCTCGCCGCCGCCGAGGCGGCCGAGGACGATTCGAGCTTTGCCCCCGCCGTGGTCAAGCCAGCGGCCGCCCGGCTGTTCGCGCAGATCCAGGCCGCCTGGGCAGCCGACGACCGCATGCGCCTGCGCCAGCTTGTCGCGCCCGACCTGATGGCGGAATGGGAGCAGCGACTCGACGACTATCGGCGCCGGGGCTGGCGAAACCACGTCGAGCCCATCGGTGAGCCCAAGGTCGAGTACGTCGGGCTGACCAACCGTGGGGACGAGGCCGAGGATCGCGTTGTCGTCCGGATAGAGGGCAAGCTGCGCGACTATGTGGTCGACGGCGCGGGCAACCACATCAAGCGTCGGGGGCGCCTGAGCGAGACGGTTCCCGTGCGGGAGTTCTGGACGCTGGGCAAGCGCCGGGGGCGCTGGATCCTCCTGTCGATCGAGCAGGGAGCCGAGGGCGCGCACGTGCTCGACCAGCAGATCATCGCCACGCCCTGGAGCGACGAGCAGTCGATGCGCGACGAGGCCCTCGTTGAGGGTGCCGTCGCCGACGCGCTGCCCGCCGACGTGAAGCCGGCCGAGGTGGCCGACCTCCAGTTCGAGGGGGAGGCCCGCGCGGCGGCACTCGATCTGAGCCTGGCCGACGGCCGCTTCGCGCCCGACGTGCTCGAGGTCGCGGCGCGGCGCGCGGTCGCCGCCTGGGCTGATGCCGTTGACGGCAACGACGGCGCGCTGCTCAAGCTGGCCGAGCCCGAGGCGGCGCAGCACCTTCTGCACCCCGGAGACCCGAGCCGGCGTACGCGCCTGGTCGTGCGGGGGCCGAAGGTCAGGCAGATCCGCATTGCGGCGCTCGACGCCGCGGCCGATCCGCCCACGATGTCGATCGACGTGGACCTGGAGGGCCGCCGCTACATCGAGGACCGGGCGACGGCCGCCGTCCTGTCGGGCAGTCAGTCGAAAGCGACGAGGTTCACCGAGCATTGGACGCTCGGGTTGAACGGCGACCCGCGACAGCCGTGGCGGATCGTCCGGGTCGACGCAGCGCTCAGTCGGCAATAGCTCCCGCCGGCGGGTGCCGTCTGGTGTCCTGAGTCAGGACACTAGGCTCTCGCGCCCGTGATCCCGATCAAGGACAACATCCCGACTGACCGCTTCCCGGTGGTCACGTTCGTCCTGATCCTGATCAACGTGGTGGTCTACATACTGGCCATCAGGCACGGTGGATCGCTGTTCAGCGGACCGGCGACGCCGGAGATCATCAAGTACGGGGCGATTCCGCACGCGCTGACGCACCCGGGGGTCCACTGCGCCGAGGTGGCGCCGGCATCGAACCCGCAGAGCTCGGAGATGGTCTGCAACAACGCCCTTCTGGCCGTGAACGGCATCGCCTCCCAGAACCCGCTCCCGGCCTGGGAGACGGTCTTCACCTCGATGTTCATGCACGCCTCGCTGTTTCACATCGCCGGCAACATGCTGTTCCTGTGGATCTTCGGCAACAACGTAGAGGACTCCATGGGGCCGATCAAGTTCATCTTCTTCTACCTGCTCAGCGGCATCGCGGCGCTGGCGCTACAGGTGGCGATAAGTCCCGGTTCGACGGCGCCGACGGTGGGCGCATCGGGGGCGATCGCCGGCGTGCTGGGCGGCTACATCCTGCTCTATCCGCGGGCCCGCGTGCTGACGCTGGTCATCATCATCTTCTTCGTCACCGTGATCGAGCTGCCGGCCACGGTCATGCTCGGCATTTGGTTCGCCATCCAGGCGATCTTCGGAGCGATCGGCCTGACCAACCCCACCGGCGGCACCGGCGGTGTGGCGTACTTCGCCCACATCGGCGGATTCGTCTTCGGGCTGCTGACGATCCGCCTGCTGGCCACCAAACGCAAAGAGGTCCCACCACGGGTGCCGGTGTATTGATCTAGTGCGTACAGCGGTGCTCATCGTCGCGCTGGCGTTCATCGCCGCGCTCGCCGTCCTGACTGTGCTCGACGTGGTCCACTACGGACTCAGCGCGGTCGACGTGCTGGCGATCCTCGTCATCGTCCTGTTCACGACCGGAATCGTCGGGGCGCTGCGGCACCGCCCGACGAAGTGAGGGTTCAGCGCTCGACGAAGTAGGAGCCGCTGCCCTGGCCGCTGGAGAACCAACGGCTGGTCACGGTCTTCTTCTGGGTGAAGAACTCGACCGCGTCGGTGCCGTGTGCGTGCAGATCGCCGAGGAAGCTGTCCTTCCAGCCCGAGAAGGGGAAGAACGCCACCGGCGCGGCGACGCCGACGTTGACCCCGACCATCCCGGCCTGGACCTCGTGCCGGAACCGCCGTACCGACGCCCCGGACTCGGTGAAGATCGATGTGCCGTTGCCGAACCGGCTGGCATTGACGATGTCGATCGCCTCATCCAGCGATCCCGCCCGGATCACGCTGAGCACCGGACCGAACACCTCCTCGCGCGCGATATCCATCTCCGGATCCACGTTGTCGAGGATCGTCGGACCGACAAACGAGCCACCCGGCTCACCGCCGGGATCGCGACCGTCCACGGTCAGCTCGGCGCCGTCGTTCACGCCGCGATCGATCCAATTCTTGATGCGATCTCGCGCGGCAGACGACACCACGGGACCCACGTCGGTCGACTCCGCCAGCCCGTCGCCGACCCGCAACGCGCGCGTCGCCTCGGTCAGCGCCGGCATCAGCTGCTCATGCGCGTCACCGACCGTGACCACAACCGATCCGGCCATGCACCGCTGGCCTGCGGCGCCGAACGACGCCGCGATGATGCCGTCGACGGTCTGATCGATCACCGCGTCGGGCATGACCACCAGATGGTTCTTGGCCCCGCCCAGCGCCTGCACGCGCTTGCCCGCCTTGGCCGCGCGCTCATACACGATCCGCGCCACCGGGGCCGAACCGACGAACGACACCGCGTCGATGCCCGGATGATCGAGGATCCCCTCGACCACCTCACGGCCACCGTTGACAAGGTTCACCACCCCCGCGGGGAGACCGAGCGCGTCGAGCTCCTCAAAGGCGATCTGCTGAGTCAGCGGCACCTGCTCGGACGGCTTCAGAACGAACGCGTTCCCGCACGCGATGGCGAAGGGCAGGAACCAGAACGGCACCATCGCCGGGAAGTTGAACGGAACGATCGCGGCGCACACCCCCACCGGCTGGCGGATCGTCTCGGTGTCGATGTTGCGCGAGACGTCCTCGAGGATCCGGCCCTGCATCGTCGTCGGCACCGCGCACGCCGCCTCGACCATCTCGACCATGCGAGCCACCTCTGCCCGGGCGTCGGCGATTGTCTTTCCCATCTCGGTCGTCACCGAACGGGCCAGATCCTCGCTGCGCGCCGACAACCGCTCGCGCAACTCGAACAGTTTGCGCGCCCGGCCGATCGTCGACACCGCCCGCCACTCCGGCAGCGCCTCACGAGCCGCGCGCACCGCCGCGTCCAGATCGCCCGGACCCGACAACGGAACCCTGGCCAGAACCTCACCCGTGGCCGGATTGGTCACATCGAGCTCGCCCGTCGCCTCGCGGGCCGGGGTCCACTCACCGCGGACGTAGTTGTCAATTACTCGGGTGGCGGTCGCTGACATCGGAGGCTCCTGGTGTTAGTTCGGCGTGCCCTGCGGGGTCAGGGTCCATTCGTGGTCCGGATCGTTGCTCACCGCCCACTGCCGTGTTGGCCCAGCCATCACGTTCAGGTAGTACAAGTCGTACCCCGGGGGTGCAGAGACGGTGTGGTACCCGCGCGGGACCAGCACGCAGTCGCGATCCCCGAACGCGACGCTCTCGTCGAGCGAGCGGTCGTCGGTGTAAACGTGCTGGAGTCCAAAACCGCGGGATGGGGAGATACGGTGATAGTACGTCTCCTCGAGCAAGGTTTCCTCGGGCGGGTCGTCGCGGTCGTGCTTGTGGGGCGGGTAGCTCGACCAGTGGCCCGCCGGCGTGATCACCTCGCACACCAGCAACGACTCCGCTTCGCGATCGCCCATCAGGATCGGGCAGACGTAGCGCTCGAGGGCGCCGTACCCGCGTGTTTCGATCTCCGACTCTCCTCCCGCAAGCAGGCGCGCGGCGACGCCGCCGCGCGGCGCCGGAGCCCAGCACAGGGCGATCTCGGCGGATCCGCCGACGGCTTCGATCTCGACGGCCGTGTGCGGCGGCAGGTACGCGGCGTCCGGAGGGCCGGCCCAGGGATTCGGTCGCCCGCCGAGATCGCCCCACTCTCCGTGCGGGGAGAGGACATTCACCGTCCCATTGATCACGACCGCGCACAGTTCGCGCTCCCCAGTGTCGCGTGCCGCGGTCATTCCATCGGCCAGCGTCAGGATCTCGAAGCCGACGTACTCCCACCCCGCCGACTCTGGTGTCACGACGAGGATCGTCCCGTCGGGGGCCGGCGCGGCAGGGCGGCACAATAGCTCACTCACTGCCGGGCTCCAGGTACATGCGCTGGGCGGCGTGCGCGCGTTCGTACTCCTCGCGGGCTGCCCTCACGTCCGTCTCCTCCGAGACCTCGGCCACCGGTACGTCCCACCAGCTCTCGTACCCGGGCACGCCGTCGTAGCGGTCGGCCTCGATGTAGATCACCACGGGCCCGTCCGCCCCGCGGGCGGCGGCCAGTGCGTCTCGCAGCGAGGCGATGCCATCGGCCGGGATCACACGCGCACCGAGACTCTCGGCGTTGGCGGCGAGATCGAGCGGCAGCACGTCCGACGACGGCGGATCCAGCGGAGGCGAGCCGTTGGCGGCAAAGCGGTAATGGGTGCCAAAGCCTGCCGAGCCGAGCGAGCGCGATAACGCCCCGATCGATGCATAACCGTGATTGTCGACCAGCACGATCACGATCGGCACGCGCTCGGCCACCGCGGTGACCAGCTCGCCAGGGAGCATCAGATAGGAACCGTCGCCGACGAACACGAACACCTCGCGCTCGGGTGCCGCGAGCTTGACGCCGATCCCCCCGGGAATCTCGTAGCCCATGCACGAGTAGCCGTACTCCACGTGATAGCCCTTGGCGTCCGGGTCGCGCGCCCGCCACAGCTTGTGCAGGTCACCCGGCGCCGATCCGGCGGCGCATACGAGAACGCCGGTCTCGCCCGCTGCGTCGTTGATGGCGCCGATGATCGCCGCCTGAGATGGCGGATCGCTGTCGCGCAGGACGAGCCGCTGGACCTCGGCCCCCCACCCTTCGGCCTCGCGGGTCGCGCGCTGCTCCCACTCGGCCGGCGCGCGCCAGCCGGCGAGCCTCTCGCGCAGGCGCTCGAGCGCCACGCGCGCGTCGCCGATCAGGGGCAGGCCGCTGTGCTTGGCGCCGTCGAAGGCAGTCACGTTGATGTTGATGAACTGGACCCCGGGATCCTGGAAGGCCGACTTCGACGCCGTGGTGAAGTCGGTCCACCGCGTCCCGACACCGATCACGAGATCGGCCTCGCGGGCCAGGCGATTGGCGGCCAGCGTCCCGGTGGCGCCGACGGCGCCGAGGCTGAGCGGGTCCTCGGACAGCAGAGCCCCCCGCCCGGCCTGGGTCTCGCACACCGGGATCCCGGTGGCGCTCACCAGCCCGTGCAGTGCGTCCGTGGCCTCGCTGTAGATCGCACCGCCGCCGGCCACGATCAACGGGCGCTTCGCTGCGCGGATCAGCGTCAGCGCGCGGTCCACAGCCTCGGGCGCCGGCGGCTGGCGGTAGACGGTCCACACGCGCGGGCGCAGGAAAGCGTCGGGCACGTCGAAGGCCTCCGCCTGGACGTCCTCCGGCAGGGCCAGCGTGACCGCGCCGGTCTCGGCCGGGTCGGTCAGCACCCGCATCGCCTCGAGCGCGGCGCCAACCAGCTGCTCGGGACGCTCGATCCGCTCGAAGAAGCGCGAAACGGGGCGAAAGCAATCGTTGACCGAGACCGTGGCATCGTGGGCCACCTCGAGTTGCTGCAGCACCGGGTGTGGCGTGCGGGTGGCGAACGTGTCGCCGGGCAACAGCAGCACCGGCAGCCGGTTGATCGTAGCGAGGGCCGCGCCGGTGACCATGTTGGTCGCGCCCGGCCCGACCGAGGTCGTGCACGCGAACGTCCCCAGACGGTTGCGCTGCCGGGCATAGCCGACCGCGATGTGGACCATCGCCTGCTCGTTGCGCGCCGGGTGGTAGGGAACCAGGTCGCGGTACTGATGCAGCGCCTGTCCGAGCCCGGCCACGTTGCCGTGCCCGAAGATGCCGAAGCAGCCGGCGAAGAAACGCGACCGGGTTCCGTCGCGCTCGATCTCCTGAACAGCGAGAAAGCGGACCAGCGCCTGGGCGACGGTGAGGCGACTCATACGGGACACAGACCTTCGAGCTGGGGCAACAACCTGTTCAGCATGCCATCAACGTCTGGGAGTTCTATACCCAGGGCCGACGCGGTGGCGTGCGCGTCGAGCCGGGTGTCGTACGGGACCGGACCACCGCTGAGCGCCGCTTCGGGCGGCGGGGTGACGTCGAGCATCCCGGGGTGGAGTCCGAAGACCTCCACGGCGCGTCGCGCCAGGCTCACCCGGTCGATGTGCTCGCCGCCGCAGCAATGGAGGATCCCCGTCGCTCCACACTCGAGCACACGCCACACCATCTCCGCGGCATCGGTGGCCAGGACCGGCGTGGCGAGTGTGTTCAACCCGGGTCCGTCCCACACCGCGAAGCGCTCGCCCGCCCTCACCCGGCGGATGAGCGAGACGACCAGGTAGCCGAAGCCGGCGTCCTGGACGCGGAGCGTGTCCGCCGCGGCCCGGTGAACTCCCTGCACGCCGGCGATCCGGGCGATGGCGCCGCGCTGGGCGCGCTCGGTCACGACCAGCTCCGAGGCCGCCTTGAGGAAGCCGTAGGAGTGGATCGGGTTGGGCGGCGCGTCCTCGCGCGCCGGGCCCTGGGTCCCGTCGAATACCCAATCGGTGGAGATCAACACCACGTGGACGCCGGTGGGGTTGGCGGCATCGACGACATTGTGCGTGGCGCCGACGAACGTATCCCACGCCCGAGGTCTTCACATACGAGGGCGGGGGTGGCGCCGGATCGCGGCTCGAGATGCGGACCAGATGCGGCTCGCCGATGGCGCCGGTCACGACCGCCTCGCGGACCGACGCGTGGGCGAGATCGAAGCGGCGATTGAAGCCGACCTGGAAGGGCACGCCGGCTTCCCTGGGGCGACGGCCGTCACGGTCATCGCGACGCCTCGCGTGACCCCGTCGACCGCACACGGTGAGTCGACGCCTGCGAGACCACCGCGATCACCGGACCGGCTCTCGTACGGCGGCCATGAGCGCCAGCACCTCGTTCTCATCGGGCATGGCCTGCGAGCACAGCAGCCGCGAAGCGACGATCCCACCGGCCGCGTTGGCGAAGGCCACCGCCCGCACATCGCCCCAGCCCGCGAGCAGGCCGTGACACAGCGCGCCACCGAAGGCATCGCCGGCTCCGAGCCCGCACAGGACGTCGATGGGCGCGGGCGGGGACGATCTGCTCCCCGGATGCTGTCGCCAGCAGAACGCCTTCTCCGCCCAGCTTGACCACCGCCAAGCGGACCCCTCGGTGCAGCAGCCGGCGCGCGGCTTCGCCCGGGTTCGAGCTTCCCACCGCGACGTCGCACTCCTCGAGATTGCCGACCGCGATCGTGCACCGGTCCACGGCCGCGCCGATGTGCGCCGTGGCCTCCTCACGCGAGGACCAGAAGGTGGGCCGGTAGTCGAGATCGAGGATCGTGTGCTCGCGGCGTTTGCGGGCGGCCAGGAGCCGCTCGACCGTGATGCGGCTGGGGTCCCTCGACAGCGCCCCGCCCGAGATCCACAGCACCGGCACCTCGGCCGCCATACCCAGGTCGATGTCGTCCGCAGTCAGCTCGAGATCCGGCGCCGGGGGCTCGCGCCGGAACACCAGCCTGGGATCCTCAGGCGGATCCAGGACGGCGAAGGCCAACGGGGTCAGCGTCCCTTCCATCGCCGACACAAACCGGACATCGACGCCGAAATCGCGCAGCTCCTGGATGGCCACCTCGCCGAACGGGTCGGCTCCGACCTTCGTGAACACTGCCGCCCGCCGGCCCAGCCGGGCGGCGGCGATGGCCACGTTGGTCGGGCTCCCTCCAACGGCCTTCGAGAAGCTGGTGGCCGCGTGCCAGTCGGCGCCGAGCTGGCCGCAGTACAGGTCGATGCTGATCCTTCCGACCGTGAGCACCTTGAGGTCCGACGGCACGTCTGCTCAATCCCTTCTGTTTCTCTTCTCGGTTAGCTGGCTCGAAAGTACCAGGGCACCCTCCACATATCCGGACGCCGTAGTTGTCACAATCGAGTCAATGCTCACCAACCGCTCGATGCCGACCGCGACGGTGATCCCGGTGCTCGTCTACGAGGACGTCGAAGAGGCGGTGGAGTGGTTGAGCGACGCATTTGGCTTTGCCGAGCAGGTTCGGATCGGCACGCACCGCGTCCAGCTCGGAGTCGGCGACGGCGCGGTGGTGGTCACCGAGCGACGCGTGGCCCCGGTCCACGACTCGACCGATGCCGTGATTCTCCGGCCCCCGCGGCGGGGCGAGGTCAGCCACTCGATCATGGTGCGCGTCGAGGACCTCGATGGCCACTATGTGCACGCGCGTGAGAACGGCGCCCGGATCCTCAACCCGCCAAGCGACCACCCCTACGGCGAGCGCCAGTATACGGCCGAGGACCTGGCCGGGCACCGGTGGACGTTCTCGCAGTCGATCGCCGACGTTGCCCCCGAGGAGTGGGGCGGGCAGACAATCTCCGGGCGGTAGCCAGCCGCCTGGGCCAACCATGAAGGAGCAAGCGATGGAGAAGACGCTGGTCGTGCTGGGGGCCCGCAACCTGGGTGGGGCGATCATCGATCATTTCCTGGCCGAGGGCTGGAAAGCCGCCGGCGTCGCGCGCAGCGACGACACGCTCGAGCGAGTGAGCGCGCGGGGGGCGCTGGCGCTCAAGGCCGATGCAGCCGATCCCGGCGAGCTAGAGGCCGCACTGGCTCGCGCGGCGGCGGAGCTCGGGCCGCTGGGCGCGGTGGTCAATGCGGTAACCGCCAGCCGACCGCCCCGGGAGGGGCCGTTCGGAGGCGGCATGCTCGCCGACGCCGACCTGACCGCGTTCCAGGGCTGGACGGTCGCGGTGGCCGAGCAGGCATTCGTGTTTCTGTCCGCCGGGGCGAGCGCGCTGCGCGCCGGCGGCGGCGGTGCGCTGATCCAGATCACCGGCGGGTCGTCCCGGCGCGCGATGCCGGGTCGCGGGCTGTGGGCCGCGGGAGCCTTCGCCACGCGCGCCCTTGTCCAGGCCGCGTCGCTCGAGCTCCGCGAGGCGGGCATACACGCCGCGCTCCTGGCCGTCGACGCGACCATCGAGTCCCCCAAGACCGCGGCGTTCACGCGCGATTCGCCGCGCGAGGCGCTGGCCGACATGGGCGAGGTGGCGCGCGCCGTCGCCTTCCTGGTCGGGCAGGGAGCGCGGGGGATGACCCACGAGCTGGTGGTCACGCCCGCCGGCGATCGCTGGGTTCCCTAGGTCCCGCCGGCACGGGTGCGGGGTCGGTCAGGCTCCAGGCGCCGCCAGGTCGGCCTCGATCCGGCCCGCCGTGTCCAGCAGCTCTCCGAGCAGGTCCCGGCGGATCCCCTCGAGCGTTCGCCGACTGGCGTGGGTCGACAGGTTGACCGCCGCCACCACTCCACCCGATCGATCGCGGATCGGCACGGCGATCGAACGCAGCCCGTCCTCGAGCTCCTGGTCGACCAGGGCCCAACCCTGCCGCCTGGTGCGGAGCACCTCGGCTCGCAGAGCGCCAACATCGGTGAGAGTGCCGGCGGTAAGCGGGCGCGGCCGCATGCGGTCCAGACAGGAATCGAGCTCGGCGTCGGATAGGCCGGCCAGCAGCACCCGACCCATCGACGTAGCGTAGGCGGGAAAGCGGGTCCCGACCGCGATGGCCACGGTCATGATCCGCCGCGTCGGCTCGCGCGCCACGTAGACGATCTCGGTCCCGTCGAGGATCGAGACGGAGGAGGATTCGCCCACCCGCTGCACGAGCTCGCGCAGGTGGGGCTGGGCGATGTCCGGCAGCGTCAGGTTGGACAGAAACGAATAGCCGAGCTCGAGCACCCGCGGAGTCAGCCGGAAGCGTCGGTCCTCGGAGCGAACATAGCCCAGGTCCTCGAGGGTGAGCAGGAAGCGCCGCGCCGCCGCGCGGGTCAGGCCTGTCGCTCGGGCCACGTCCGCCAAGGTCAGCCCGGGGCCAGGAGCGCTCAGCGCACGAATCACCGACAGTCCGCGCTCGAGCGACTGGACGAAGTGCGGCTGGCGGCGCTCAGACGTCGAAGAAGACAGTCTCGTCGGGTCCCTGTAGATGGATGTCGAGCGCGTAGCCTCCGGCCACCGGCTCGGCCAGCAGGGTCGCCCGACGAGCCGGTGGCACTCGCGCGAGCACCGGATCGGCGGCGTTCGCCTCTGTCTCGTCGGCGAAGTAGATCCTGGTCACGCAGCGATGCAGCATCCCGCGGGCGAACACCGAGACGTCGATGTGGGGTGCCTGCATGGTGTTGCCCGGCCCGCGCAGCGGCCCCGGCTTCAGGGTGACGATTTCAAACCGCCCATCGCCGTCCTCGTGCGCGCAGCGGGCAAAGCCGCGAAAGCCTGGAACCTGCGACTCGCCGCCATACCCGTGGAGATCGGCGAAGCGGCCGTCGGGATCGGCCTGCCAGGTCTCGATCACGTTGTCGGGCACCGACGCCCCGGCACCGTCGTAGACAACACCGCGGACGCGGATCGCCCCGGGCACATCCTCGGGTACGGCCCGGGGACCGGCGAGCCACGGCAGGGCGACCGCGAAGTAGGGGCCGACCGTCTGCGACGGGGTACAGCCGAAGATCAAGACGCCTCCTCGAACGGCGTGCGGGCCGGCCCGCGCAGGTAGATGTCGAAGTGGTAGGCGATCGCCCAGTCCGGCACCGTGTCATGTATCGAGAAGCCGGCGATCATCCGCTCGCGGACGGCCGGATCCGGGACCGAGTTGAAGATCGGGTCGAATCCCGAAGAGCGGATCCCCCGGGAAGTACATCTGCGTGACCAGCCGCTGGGTGAACGCTCGGCCGAGGAGCGAGAAATGGATGTGAGCCGGCCGCCAGGCGTTGTAGTGGTTACCCCACGGGTACGGCCCCGGCTTGATGGTCGTGAAGCTGTAGCGACCATCGTCATCGGTCAGGCACCGACCGGCGCCTGAGAAGTTGGGGTCAAGCGGCGCCGGCCAGCGATCCCACCGGTGCCGGTAGCGCCCGGCCGAATTGGCCTGCCAGATCTCCACCAGCGTCCCGCGCAGCGGCTTGCCCTCGGTGTCGAACACTCGACCGGAGAGCACGATCCGCTCGCCGATCGGCATCTCGTCGTGCTGGCGGGTGAGGTCGTTGTCGCCCTCGGCGACGAGCTCTGAGCCGAGCCGGGGGCCGGTGATCTCGGTGATCGAATGCGGCAGGTAGACGAGCGGTCGCCTGGGGTGTCGCAGGGCGGTCGACTTGTAGTCCGGGTAATCCAGCGGCGGATGCACGCCGGGGGGCTCGCGTCCGTAGTCGGTCGGCGTCTGCGCGACGGGGTCGTAGATGCGCCTGCCCTCCTCGATGCTCACGCGAGCCCCTCCAGCACCACGGCCAGCCCCTGACCAACGCCGATGCAGATCGCCGCCACGCCGAACCCGCTGCCACGGCGTGCGAGCTCGTGCGCGAGGCCGCCGAGCAACCGCACACCCGATGCGCCGAGCGGATGGCCGATGGCGATCGCACCCCCGTTGGGATTCACCCTGTCCGGGTCGAGGCCGGTCCACTCGGCGATGTCGGCCAGACACTGCGAGGCAAACGCCTCGTTGAGCTCCACGACAGACACGTCCTCCCAGGCGAGACCGGCACGCTTGAGCGCCTGATTGGCCGCCTGCACCGGCGCGATGCCAAACACGTCGGGGTCGACACCAGCCGCCCCACGCGAGACGACCCGCGCCAGCGGCCTGACGTCGAGCGCTGCCACTCCGTCCTCGTCAGTCATCAGCAGAGCGCCGGCGCCGTCGTTGAGCGAGGAGGAGTTGCCCGCGGTAACCGTGCCGTTCTTGACGAAGGCCGGCTTGAGCTTGGCCAGCTTCTCGAGCGAGGTATCGGCGCGGATGTTCTCATCGCGCTCGAGCTCGATCCCCGGCACCGGAACCACCCATCTGTCGTAGAAGCCGCCGTCCCAGGCGGCCGTGGCCCGCCGGTGGCTGCGTAGGGCGAAGCGGTCCTGTGCCTCGCGGGAGATGTCGTACATGCCGGCCAGCTTTTCGGCGCTGGCTCCGAGCGCGATCGTCCACCGCTCGGGCATCTCGGGGTTGACCATGCGCCACCCGAGCGTGGTCGAGTGCAGCTCCTCGGCCTGACGCGGAAAGCCACGCTCGGGCTTCAGCAGGACCCACGGGGCGCGGCTCATCGACTCGACCCCGCCGACGAGGACGGTGGACGCGTCGCCGCTCTCGATCAAGCGGCTGGCCTGCATCGCCGCGTCCAGGCTCGAACCGCAGAGGCGGTTCACGGTGGCCCCGGGCACGGCGGTGGGCAGTCCGGCCAGGAGCGCGGCCATCCGGGCCACATTGCGGTTGTCCTCCCCGGCCTGGTTGGCGTCGCCGAAGATGACATCGTCGATCCGCCCCGGATCGATCTCCGGCTGGCGGTCGACGAGCGCCCGGACGACATGGGCGGCGAGATCATCGGGGCGCGCGCCGGACAGTGCGCCCGCGTAGCGACCGAACGGTGTCCGCACCGCGTCGATTACGTAGGCGCTGCTCATCGGTTGACCAGCTCGCGCAGCGCGGCGAGCTCCTCCCGGGTCGGCGGCTCCGTGCGGCGGACGTGGTCGGCCACCTTCAGGTCCCACCCGGTCTGCTCCTGGACGTGCCCTGCTTCCACGTCCTGATGAACCTGCACGAGCACGAGCTCCTTGGTTTCGGGGTCGGGCTCGAGCACCCCGAGGTCAGTGATCACCGCCGTCGGGCCGGCGCCACGGAAGCCGAGCCGCTCGCGCGCACCCGGCCCATCACCGTGGCCGACCGTGGTGATGAAGTCGAGCTGGGGGACGAACGTGCGCCTGCTGTGGGGAGCGATGACGATCACCTCGCCGCAGCTCGACGCGATTTCGGGCGCGCCGCCGGCGCCGGGCAGGCGGGTCCTGGGGTGCTGGTAGTCCCCGATCACGGTTGAGTTCAGGTTCGCGTAGCGGTCGACTTGCGCGGCGCCGAGGAACGCGACGTCGATCCGCCCGGGACCGATCCAGTAGTTGAACATCTCCGGCACCGACACCACCACGTCGGCCGTCTCGGCCAGCTCCCCGTCGCCGATCGAGAGCGGGATGTGAAAGGGCTTGGCCCCGATCGTCCCCGACTCGTAGACGAGTACGAGGTCGGGGTTGTGAACCATGCGGGCGAGGATCGCGGCCGTGCTCGGGCGCCCGACGCCGATGAACACGGTCCGCGTGTTGGTCAGGCGACGGGCGGCGACGACGGTTTGGACCTCGCCGGCGGTGGCCTGGGTGTCGGCCGCTGCTGTCATGGCACCGGTTCCGCGCTGTTCAAGACGTTGTCCTCCATCCAGCGCGTGAAGTCCTCGCGATTGCGACTCAGTTTGTCCCAGAAACGGTAGAAGTCGTTGTCACGCTCGGTGATGCCAAGGCTGTAGGACGGACTCGATCCGCCGGGGGCGAGGGCGACGGCACTCACCACCCAATTGGGAATTACCACGCCTCCCGCCCGCGGTTCGATGTGCTCCACGACCTGCTCGACCGTGACCAGCGCGAGTCTGGCCGCCAGCACCGCCTCCTTCTGGACCCCGGGGATTCCCCACAGCTGCACGTTGCCCTTGAGGTCGGCCTCCTGCGCGTGGACGATCGCGACGTCGGGGGTCAGCGCTGGAACCGCGACCAGCTGCTCACCGGTGAACGGACATGTGATCGCTGCTACACGCGTGTGGCTCATCAGGTCGGTACCGACGTACCCGCGCATCAGCGCGCAGGGCATGGCGGCGGCACCGGCGGCATAGCGGTTGGCCATGCCCGCGTGGCTGTGTTCCTCGACCTCGATCGGCCGCGGCCACCCGTTCTCGATCGCGTCACGGAAGCGGTGGAGCGAACCGACGCCTGGATTCCCTCCGTAGGAGAAGACCAGGCGGCGCGCCGCGCCCATCCCGATCATCTGGTCGAAGAGCAGATCGGGCGTCATCCGGATCAGCTCGAGGTCCTGCTTGCGCTGACGAAGCAACTCGTGCCCGGCGGCGAACGGAATCAGGTGCGTGAACCCCTCGAGCGCGACGCTGTCGCCGTCCGCGACGAACCGGTCGATCGCCTCGGGCAGTGAGAGGATCTCAGCCACGTACGCTATACGTACAAGCGCTCACGATGCGAACAGTATATGACCGCCTACTGCTCGACGGGTTCGCCATTCACGGTCAGCGTGACCTCGATGTTCCCGCGCGTCGCGTTGGAGTAGGGGCACACGCGGTGCGCGGCCGCGACGAGGCGAGCGGCCTGCTCGTGATCGGGCACCTGCGGCAGCGTCACGTCGAGCCTTACGGCAAGGTGGAACGACCGATCCTCAGCCGGCACGAGACTGACCTGGCTGTCGATCGACACGTCGCCGGCCTCAAGCCGCTCGCGGCGCGCGATCAGCCCCAGCGCGCTCTCGAAACACGACGCGAACCCGACGGCGAACAGCTGCTCCGGATTTGTGCCGCCGCCTTCTCCACCCAGCTCTCCCGGCACGCGCAACTGCACGTCGAGCGCGCCGTCACTCGACCGACCGTGGCCCTGTTGGCGGCCGCCGGTCACCGTGGCCCGGGCGTTGTAAATGGGCTCCCTCATGCGGTCTCCTTGGTCTGTGCTTGAGTACGCAAGCAACTATCAAGACTACTCACAGACGACGTCCTTCCCAGCCCGGTGATAATCGACCCAATGTCGGCCACCGTCGAGACAGCCACCGAGGGCGGGCGCACCGCTTGGGCACGCAACCTGGCCGCGCCGGTCCGCACTTTCCTGACCACGGAGACCGGTGGCGCCGCGGTCATGCTCGGCGCCGCTATCGCTGCGCTGCTGTGGGCCAACTCGCCATGGTCGAGTTCGTACGAGTCGGTGTGGACGACCAACCTGTCGATCCACATCGGCACGGCCGGGATCAGCACCGATCTGCGTGGTTGGGTCAATCAGGGTCTGATGACGTTCTTCTTCCTCGTCGTCGGACTCGAGGCCAAGCGCGAGCTCGATCTCGGTGAGCTGCGCGAGCGCCGGCGCCTGGCCATCCCCGTTGTGGCGGCAATCGGCGGCGTTCTGGTCCCGGTGCTGATCTATCTGACCTTCAACGCGGGGCGATCGGGGGCGCACGGCTGGGGCGCGGCGATGTCGAGCGATACCGCGTTCGCCCTGGCCATCGCGGCGCTGCTCACACCCCGGGCGGCCACCCGGCTGCGCGTATTCCTCCTCACGCTCGCCGTCGTCGACGACCTCGCCGCGCTCCTGGTGATAACCACCGTCTACACCTCGCACATTTCAGCCGTGGCGCTGGCCGTCGCACTCGCTCTCTGCCTCGCCCTGCTCTTGCTGCGCTTTCTCCCCGTGGCGCGGCGCCAGGCCTCGGTCGTGCTCGGCGTCGCCCTGTGGGTGGCGCTGTTCAAATCGGGGATCGACCCCGTCATCTCGGGATTGATCATCGGGCTGGCCACGAGCGCCTACCCGCCGTCGCGCGACGACCTCGAACGCGCGACGGCGATCACGCGCTCGTTTCGCGAGCAGCCCACGCCCGAGCTGGCCCGCTCGGCGCAGCAGAGTCTGCTTTCGGCGATCTCTCCCAACGAGCGTCTGCAGTACGGCCTGCATCCCTGGACGAGCTACGTGATTGTCCCACTGTTCGCGCTGGCCAACAGCGGGATCCATCTGACGAGCACCCTGCTCAGCGACGCGATCTCCTCGCCGATCACGCTGGGAATCTTCTTCGGCTACCTGGTCGGCAAGCCGCTCGGCATCGTCACGGGGACGTGGCTGGCCTCGCGGCCCGCGCTGCACGGCCCCCGCTCGCCGCTGAGCGGACCACTGCAGATGGTGGCCGGAGCCTGCGCCAGCGCCGGCTTCACGGTGTCCCTGCTGATCGCCACCATCGCCTTCAGCGGGCGGCGACTCGACGAGGCCCGGCTGGGCACGCTGGCGTCCGTGATCGGGGCGCCGATCCTGGCCTGGCTGATCCTGCTCATCGTCAGACGCCTGCCGTCCAGCGTGCGCGCCCGCCAGCTGAGACGCACGGCCGAGGACATCCTCGACCTCGTGGACGAGGTCGACCCCGAACGCGACCACATACGGGGTCCCGATGATGCCCCGGTCACATTGCTCGAGTACGGGGATTTCCAGTGCCCGTACTGCGGCCAGGCCGAGCAGACGATCCGCGAGCTTCTCGCCGCGCATGGTGACGACGTCCGTTACGTGTGGCGTCATCTCCCGCTCAACGACGTCCACCCCAACGCGCAGCTGGCCGCCGAGGCATCCGAAGCGGCATCTGCGCAGGGACGGTTCTGGGAGATGTACGACACGCTGCTCGGCCATCAGGATGACCTTTCCCCGCGCAATCTCGTGAACTACGCGCGCGAGCTGGGGCTCGATGTCGAGCGCTTCCAGGAAGCGGTGCGAGGACGCGATTACGCTGCGCGTGTGAGCGAAGACGTCTCCACCGCCGACGAGAGCGGGGTTTCGGGTACGCCCACCTTCTTCATCAACGGTCGGCGCCATTACGGCGTGTACGACATCGGGACGCTCACCGAGGAGGTTCGGGCGGCCAAGAACCGCGCCCGTCTCGCGCCCGCCGCGCCCCCGGATATGCTCCCCAGCGATGACCGCGCTGCCTGACTCCGCTCGCGCAGTCCTTCAGTCCAACGCCCTCGCCCATCTGGTCACCGTCGAGCCGGACGGACGTCCGCAGGTGTCGATTGTGTGGGTGGGCCTCGACGGCGACGAGATCGTTGCCGGCCATCTCCCCGAACACCGCAAGATCCGCAACATTCGCCGCGACGGGCGCGTCGCCCTGTCGCTCGAGGCCGGGACGCGTAACGAGATCGGACTCGACGAATACCTGGTCATCCACGGGCGGGCGCGTGTGACCGAGGGCGGCGCTCCGGAGCTGCTGCAGGAGCTGGCCCGTACCTACATCGGCCCCGACGTCAAGTTTCCGCCCATGGACAACCCGCCCCCGGGCTACATCACGCGGATCACCGTGGAGCGGATCGGGGGCGTGGGACCGTGGGCACGCCAGGTCTAAGCAATCGACGCGCGCCGGCGCGGGTGCCCGTCAGCCCGCGATCGGCGATCCCGATCCGCTGCACGATGCCGTGGCGAACCTCGAGTACACCAGCCGCCTGTCGACCGCGCGTGAGGTACCTGGCCCAGCGCGATCGGTCCGAGCCGGGCGCCGGCGAGGGCTCCAGACGGCTCGGGGCACGAGGCGGGCGGGAGGCCCACCGGATCGGGCCATAGGTTCTTCGCCAGGCGCAGGACGTAGAAGCCGCTGGCGCCGTCGGAGTACCAGATCTCCCGCCGGCCGTCGTCAAATGCCGGCTTCGACATGGCGAAGTTGCTGCCGTCGAACACGTTGACATCGCGCGGCGTGGGCGGAGCGACGAAGTAGCCGATCTCGCGCGGATGGAACGGGTCGCGGATGTCGAACAGCCGTAGCCCCGAGGAGATGAACGAGCAGGCGGCAATCTCCGGATCGACCTCGCGCGGGATGTTGCAGTAATGCGCGGCGTAGCCCTGAGCCGGATCGATCGCGCCGGGGTCGTGATCGGCTGCATGGTGGGCGGCCGGCTGGTCGACCTGCAGGCGCAGGTTCGACACCACCCGCGGGTGGCGCTCATCGGAGATGTCAATGATCCGCGCCGCGCCCACCGTGTCTGGCGGTGCCGGCGAGTTGAAGCGGAAGGCGTACTCGTCGAACTCGAGCACGTAACGCCGCCCGTTGATCGTCATCGGGATCGCGTTCTGAGGGATCGTCGCGGTCCTCCAGGTCAGCCGGCTGATCTCGCGGGCCTGAGGGTGGGGCTTGCGAGCCTGAATCTGGCTGGTGTCGAGGATCAGCAGCTGGCCGTCGATTGGATCCGCCACGTAGGCCCGGTCGCCGTTGTCGCTGAGTGTGAGACCGTGCGAGTACTCGCTGCCCTGCCAGATCGCTCGCGGGTGCTTGGGGTTGGTGACGTCGATCGCCGTGAGCGACTTGACGGCCGTACCCGCGGCCCAGAACGTCCTGCCATCGGCCGAGAAATTGCCCTCGTGGCCGAACGGCGCCACCAGCGCGGTCGAGTCGAGCACCGGGTGGCGGCAATCCTGGCTGGCGTCGTAGATCGAGACCAGGCCCGGCGCGGTGGCCGGATTGCCCAGCACTGCCGCCAGCAGCCCGCGCCGCGTGTTGAGGCTGAGCGACTCGTGCGGCGAGAGCATCGGCAGGGATTTGAGCGTGTCGGTTTGGACGGGGTGCGCGGGGTTGGACATGTCGAGCACGGCGACGCCCAGCGACGAGCTCGACAGGTTGAACGCGTTGGTTGGGAACAGCAGCGTCGTGTCGTAGAACGCACACACGTGACCGTGCCTATCGACGTAGCGCAGAACCTTGAAGCCACCCGTCTGACCTTGATGGCTGATCTCGGTCACGTTGCACGTGTAACCGTGCGCGGCGGCGGGTGCATGAAGCGCTGCGGCGGGCACCCGACCCTGGACACCGTTCAGCGGGTGCGAGCCAGGCTGGCACACAGCGCGCGGCGTGGCCCGCAGCGGGGGTTCGGGGTTGTGCTGCACGGGGACCATCGCCACCGACTGCCCGATGACCGGGGGGAGCGTGAGCAGATCGTTCGGGGGCAGGGTCAGCACGCGCGCGACGGCGCCGCCCGCGCCGATCAACACCAGCCCCGACGCCAGCAGCCATTTCCGTTTGCCCGATGTCCTGAGAATCCGCACGTCCGCCTCCGCCTCGTTTGCCGCCGGCATCGTACGGTCCTCGGCGCCGGCCGTGCGCCGATTGGCCGGAATCGGGTCATCCGCGGGACCAACGTCTAGATGCGCCTGTCGTCGCGGCGCAGCGCGTCGGTGAAGCGGCGGGGCACGGCGGCCTCCTCTCCCTCCTCCCACAGCGTGATCACGAGCAGCTCCCCGTCCTGCGGCCGGCATACGTAGATGAGATCGCGCCGCTTGAGGTCGCGGATCAGGATCGCTCCGCGCCGCCCGGACTCGACCCGGCCGGCGGCGTGTGCGCGGCCGACCCGCCCCGCGACCTCGGTCTTCGCGTCCAGCGTGCCCCGGACGCGCTGACGAAAGCGTTCGGCGGCATGGTCGGTGACGGCAACGAGCATCGCTCGATCCGACGGTATCGCTCGCAATCTCTCGTGCATGCCGGTCTGCGGGCGACGCGCGAACAGGGATCTCTCCGACGGGAACGAACAGCCGGTCCCATGAGCACACTCAGACGACAGCTCGGGAATGAGCGTCCGGCCAAACGCCGCTCACCGCGCACGCACCTCGCCGATCTCGGCGACCGCATCGCCCATGGCCGCAACCATCAGGAATACGAACCCCCCTTCAACGACGACGAGTACCCGCCTCGCTTCACGATCGTCAAGCAGGGCTACGACTGCGCGTCCGTCGATGACCACATCGCCGAGCTCGAGCGCGAGATGGCCGAGCTCGATCAGGAGCTGGCCGAGCTGCGGGCCCGCCCGTCGCACAGCGACGTCGAGGCCGAGATCAGCCGCATCGGCGAGCAGGCCTCGTCGATCCTGATGACCGCCCACGAGCAGGCGGCGGAGACCACACGCAAGGCGCAGGTCGAGGCCGACCGGTGTGTGTCCGACGCCGCCACCAACGCGCTCTCCGTGACCGAGGACGCAAACCGGCAGCTCCGTGAGATCGAGGGCGAGAAGGACGGGCTCTCGCGCCAGCGCGAGTTCCTCATCCGCGATATCCGTGGAATCGCCAGTGCCCTGAACTCGCTGGCCGACGATGCCAGCGGCCGTTATCCCGAGGGCGGCGCCACCCAGGCCATCGACGCAGTCCCGGTCGAGAGGCCCGAAGGCAAGTTGGACCCAGCGAAGGCTGACTCCTAGCCGCATCGCCATGGTGCTCTACACCTGTGAAGACGCCAAGAAATTGGCCGGCCTCGGCCACCCGTGCGCCAAGGCGGCCCTGGCCCTCGACAAGGCCGGGCACAACTATGAGCACAAGATGGTCAGGGGCGGGACCCTCAAGCTCTGGACCCTCCCCAACCGCTCCCGCGACCGCGCCGAGATCGAGAAGATCAGCGGTCAGAAGTCGGTCCCGATCCTCGTGCTCGACGACGGCGAGGTCATCGTCGGGTCGGGAACGATCGTCCGTTGGGCGCGCGAGCACGAGCCGGCGGCCTCGGCCTGACGGGGCCGCGGTGGCGCTATTCGACGTTGTCGTGCTCTCGATGCTCTCGCACAAAGAAGGCTGGTCAGCTGACGGGCCCCATTTTCCCGTCAGCTGACCACCCTCATCCCTGGCTGGGGGCCTTCTCGTCAACGTCAGCCTCGCCTCGCCTCGCGTCGGCGCGGCGAGTGACCTTGACGCACGTGCAGGGCGCGCCCGCGGCCCTGGCGCGCGTGTTTCGGCGATTCCCTAGCCATCGGCGCGCGCGCCGGTCAGAACGACGAGGCGCCCTTAGACAATTCTCACGTTCGATTGCCGTTCGTCCTACGGGGAACGCCTATCACTAGACCATCAAATACCAGAGAAAGGTTTGATGATCATGGTGATTCTCAACATTGTCCTTATGACCCTCATCGTGGCCGGAATCCTGACCCTCCTGACCTGGGGCATCATCACGGACAAGCCGATGGTGGCGGCGCTGAGGCGCCATCACGCGCACCGTCGCGCGGAGAGCCGGGAGCGGTTCCGTCGCGCCGAGCGTCTGTCGGCCTAGACGAGCGACCTGCAACCGAGGGCGGCCGGGGAGCCCGGGGATCAATTGCCCGGCCGGCCCTCGTCGGTCGCCACCTCCAGCAACACAGCGATGTCATCGTCGCCACGACCGGCGTCGACAGCGGACTGGAAGAAGTCCTTGATCGCGTCCATGACCGCGTAGTCGATCCCGGCCTCGCGACTCGAGCCGACGACGAGTAGATCGATGCCACCCAGATGGGTGTGCATCGAGGACTGGGCATCGCCGTACCTGCCGGCCGCGATCCGATCCCCGGTCTCGTTCACCGCGTTGGTGATGAAGCCGGCGAAGAACGGCCGGGCCAGCTCGAGGTAGCGCTCGATCTCGGAGCCCTGCGCGCGGCTGAGGATCGCACCGTGCAGGAAGCCCGAGAGGGTCCCGTAGAAGAAGGCGATCAGCGCCGCGTCGATCACCGCCGGCTGACCGGCGTCGTCGCCGACATACTCCGCCTTGCCCAGCGCACCGAGCAGGGTTCGGTGGGACGCGAACGTCTCCTCGGCGCCCGAGAACAGGAGCACGGCGTCATCGGTGCCGATCGAACGCGGGTAGGCCATCATCGCGCCGTCGAGGTAGGTGATCCCGTGCTCGGCGGCCGAGGCGGCGTTGCGGCGCCCGTCCTCGGGCGTCCCCGTGGTCATCTGGAAGAACGTCTTGCCGCGCAGGCCCTCGAGCACCTCGGGGTCGCTCAGGAGTTCGTCGGCGGCGGCCTGGTTGGACACGCACATGAACGTCACGTCGCTGGCAGCGATCGCCTCGGGCAGGCTGCCGGCGACCGTGGCGCCCGCTTCGCGCAGCGGCTCCGCTCGGGCTGCGGTCCGATTCCACACCGTGACCTGATGGCCGGCGCGCAGCAGCGCCCCGGCCAGGGCTGAACCCATCACGCCCGTGCCGACCATCGTCACCGCTCGGTCTGACTCAGCCATATTTCCTCCTGGTGTCCCGACACTAGACGACATCTCCGCCCAGCCGACTCATCACCGTCGTGCCACCGTCGAGCGCCAGCACGGCGCCCGAAGCGTAGGCGGCATCGGTGACCAGAAATAGGATCGCCGCCGCGATCTCCTGCGGCGTCGCTATGCGCAGCAGGGGAACGCGCCGGATCGTTTCCTCGCGCGCCCCCTCAGGGTTGGGACTGGACGCCAGCTCGTGGTCCATCATCGGCGTATCGACCGGCCCTGGCGCGACGGCATTGACCAGAACCGTGGGCGCCAGCTCGACCGCGAGCCCGCGCGTCAAGCCAACCACGCCCGCCTTGGACGCGGAGTAGTCCGTGTAGCCAGGCATCGCCGTGAAGGCCAGATCCGATGCGATGTTGACGATATGTCCGCCGTGCCGGTCGCGCATCCGCAATCCGGCCTCGCGTCCGACGTAGAACGCCCCCGACAGGTTGGTGGCGATCGTCCGGCCCCACACGGCGGGCGTCGTCTCGGCCAGCGGCGTCGGTCCGATCACGCCGGCGGCGCTGACCACGATGTCGACCGGTCCGAGCGCCCGCTCCGCCGCGTCGAGCGCGGCCACGACCGACGCGTGGTCAGACACATCCGTGGGCAGGACAGCCGACCGCTCGATCCCGGCGGCCACTCGCTCGAGCTCCCCGCGCCGACGCGCGAGCAGCGCCACCGCCGCGCCCTCGGCGCCGAGGAGCGAGGCCGTGGCTTCGCCTATGCCCGAGCTGGCGCCGGTGACGAGAGCAACGCGTCCGGCCACCCGGCCCTGGTCAGCCATCCGACCGCCTCCTGCGCCGCGCCACCGAGACGACCACCAGCGCACCCAGCGCGGGACCGGCGAGGAGCGGCGCGAGGAGCTGGGCAAATCGCAGCCCGTCGGCCGGTCCGATCTCGACGCGAGCCGGCCATGCGCCCATGCGACCCTCGAGGGTCAGGCCCGCTCGGCCAATCTGCACGCGGTCGGGCTCAAACGGGAAGTCTCCGACCGGGGACGACACTTTCATGCACTTACCTCGATCCTGGTTGCCAGAGGGACGGTTGCGGCAATGCGCCGTGCCTCGTCCACCGTATCTGCCGCCGACATCGATTCGGCGAGCGGTTGCACGAAGGTCACATCCTCAGAGGAATCAAGCACCGCGCCGTCGACGTTGCGGAGCGGCCGCGCCGCAGCGGCCAGGACGACGGCGTCGCAGCTGAGGTGGTACTCGACGCCCCCGCTCTCCAGCAGCAGCCCGCTGACGCGGCCGGTGCCGAGTACCCGGGTCGGCGTCCAACCCGAGATCAGGCGATCGTGATGAAAGCTCGGCGTCGGGGCGCCGGCGTCCGCGACCACGGTGACGCTGACGGGCTGCGCCTCGATCGCGTGGACGAACCCGGAGGCCCAGTCGCCGGCGCCCACTACCGCGACCCGGTGCCCGAGGACCACCTTCGCCTCGGCAAAGTGGATCGCCACCGTCGCCGGCAGCACGCCGGCCAGGCGCGGCCCGGCGATGCGCAGCTCGGCCTGTGTGGCGGGCCGGCCGCCGCCGGCGTACACGAGGTGATCGAAGTCGTGCCAGGCGATGCCGTCCGGCCCCACGGTCAAGAGCCGCCGGTCAGTCCAGCGGATCGCCGTATTGCCCAGCATAAGCTCGACGCCGGTGGCCGCGCACCGGCCCTCGAGTTCGCGAACCACGTCGGCTTCGTAGCCAAGAACTCCGCCGGCCACCGGGAGGCGATCGAGCAGTGTGACGTGGCCGCGCGCGCTCAGCTCCGCCGCCGCGGCCAGGCCGGCAATTCCCGCCCCGACAACGGCCATACGGCTAGCGGACACTGCCAACGCCGATCGTTGCGCGGTCGGGTCCCTGTCGAAGGTCGGCCGGGGGCTGCCCGGTGTGGAGCGAACACAGAAACGCCACGCCGGCCATGCACACCGACCCCTGGCATCGCCCGGCGGTGGCCCGGGTCCGCTTGCGCACACCTTCGATCGAGCGCGCGGGCACGCGCACCGATAGTGCCGCGGCAATCTCGGCCGCAGTCACCTGCTCGCACACGCAGACGACCTGCCGGTAACGAGGATCGGCATCGGGCAGACTCTCCGGATCCTCATCGAGGAGCAGGCGCCGGATCTTTGGCAGCGCACGCACGGCATCGGCCCGGTCCGCTGCGTCGAGGCCAGCCGCGCGCAGCAGCTCGAGCACGTGGTCCGCGGTCCCCGGCGAGGCCGATACGCCTGTCGAACGATTGCCGACCTGGAACAGGTTCGGGACCCGAGCGTCGGGACGGACCCTTACCGTCTCCTCGCACGCCGCGCGATTGGCGGCGTAGGTCTTGATCGCGGAGTCCAGCGTGACCGACGGGACGAGGCGCTCGGTCTGCTTGAGGATCACCCCGAGGCTGTCGAGATCGGTGCTCTTGTCGTCGGCATCGGTGATCTCCTGTGCGTCGGGACCGAGGAGTACCGACCGTTGGTCGTCGGCACCACCTGCACGCCACGGGTGTGCGGCATGGGCACAGGTAGAACCATCATCTGGAGGCGGTCGCCGAACGCTCGGTCGAGGATCCAGTACTGACCCTTGCGGGGCCAGATCCGGAGCTCCTCTCCACCGGCCAGGGCACTGACGCGGCCGCCGGCCACTCCGGCGGCGTTGATGACGTAACCCGCCTCAAGGCGCCCGGCCGGCGTGTCGACCGCCGTGAGCCTCTCGCCGGTGCGCGTGAAGCCAAGCGCCGGGCAGTCGAGGCGGATCTCGGCGCCGTTGGCGGCTGCCAGCTCGGCGTACGCGCACGTGAGGCGCATCGGATCGATCAGCCCCTCGTCGGGGAGGTGCAGCGCGCCCCGGCACTCGGGCGTGATCATCGGCTCCAGCTCGCGGGCCCGCTCGCCGCTGATCAACTCGGCGCGCGTGCCGGCGGCCGACGCCTCCTCGAGCAATCGCGGCAACTCCTGGGCCTGATCGTCGTCGACCGCGATCGTCAGCGCTCCCGGCCGACTGAAGGGCACGTCCAGGCGCCGGCAGATGTCCTCCCAGCGAGGCCACGAGGCCGCGATCAGCTCTGCCTCGATCGTCCCCGGCGGCGCGTAGTACGTGGTGGCGATCCCGGCGTTGCCCTTGCTCGCTCCCTCGCCGACGTCGTCGGCCTCCTCGAGCAGGCAGACCGACGCCGTCGTCATAGCCAGACGAGCAGCGGCAGCGGTGCCCAGCACACCGCCGCCGATCACGACGACGTCGTAGCGCGCGGCTGGGCTCACGCAGCGGGCACGGGCGTTAGGTGCTCGAGCGCGTCGTCGACCGAGGCGCCGTCGCGGATGATCGCGGCCAGCGCTCGTACCATGCCAGGCGGGTCCGATGACTGCCAGATCTTCCGTCCCATAGCGATTCCGGCAGCACCGGCGTCCATCGCACCACGCACCATCTCCAGAACCTCCCGGTGGGTCTCGGCCTTCGGCCCCCCGGCGATCAGCACCGGCACCAGGCTGTAGTCGATCACCCGGCTGAACGAGGACGGATCGCCGGTGTACCAGGTCTTGATCAGGTCGGCGCCCTCCTCGGACGCCACACGAACGGCGACCCGCATATCGTCGATCGTGTACGGCCCATCGTACGGGGTCGCGTCTGGTCCGCCGAGGGGGAAGATCTCGGCCAGCAACGGGATGGCCAGCCGGTTGCACTTGTCGGCGATAGCACCGAACAGCGGCAGCTGAACAGCCTCGGTGGCGCCCCCGATGAAGAATGTCGGCACGACGGCGTCGGCGCCGCTGTGGAGGGCCTGTTCGACCGAGGCGAGCAGGATCTGCTCGTTCTCCAAGTCCGGGAGACAGTCCGGTACGCGCGGTCAGTCGCTGCACCCATCCAGCGCGGCCGGCGAACGCCTCCATCGCGTATGCGGCCAGTCCGCGCCGCGTGAGGAACGCGTTCACGCCGGCCTGGGCCAGCCCGCCGATCAGCTCGATGGGGCGCTCTCAGCTCGGAGTAGCCAGCCTCCTCCACCCCATGGTCCATCGGCAGGACGATCGATGTGTTGGTGTCGGGGTCAAGCAGTCGCCCGAGGCGAAGCGTCTTTCCCATGCTCGTGGTCATGCTGGGTCTCCTTGTCGTGTCGGTCAGAGGTGATTTGGTCGAGCACGCGCTCCTGCGCGGCACGCAGCTCCTGGTAGATGGCATGTCGCTGCGGATCGGGATCGAACTTGGCGATCCCAGCGGACCAGGGCACGAACTCCCTCGGCGGCGGTGGCGAAGAATCCTGCGCACAGGCCGCAGAGCAGCGCCGAACCGGCCGCCGCCAACTCGACGACGCGAGGAATTCGTAGCGATACGCCGAGCACGTCGGCCTTCAACTGGTTCCAAAACGGATTGCGCGCCTCGCCATCGCCGGTGGCGATCGGTGCGCGGATCTTGCTGCCCCGGGCGGCGATCTCCATCGTCGCGGGATATTGGTAGGCGACTCCCTCGAGCAGGGCACGAACCATGTGTCCGACACCGTGGCCGGAAACGATTCCCAACGCAGCGCCGGTGGCGTTGTCGAGATAATGCGGCGCGCGCGCCCCACCGTCGAGGAAGGGATAGAACACGAGGCCCTCGGCGCCGGGCGGCAGCCGGCTGGCCTCCTCGATCAGCTCGTCGAACGATCGGTCGGGCGCGAAGGTGTCGTGCAGCCAGCGCAGTGAAGATCCGGTGCTCTCGATTGCCACCTCATAGATGTAGCGCTCGGCGACCACGTGGGGCGCGATGTCGCCGCGGCCGCTCGGGTCAGGGCGCGGCTCATCGAGGACACGGCGCCAGTTGGTGGCCGTGCCGGTTCCGATGCACGCCTCGCCCGGCTCGATCGCCCCGGCTCCCAGCGTGGCGGCGGCATCGTCCGCACCGCCGGTCGCCACCGGCGTGCCGGGCGCCAGCCCGAGCTGCTCGGCGGCAGTCGCGGTCAGTTCTCCGATCTGTTCCCACGGCGCCGTGCCGATCGCTGCCAGGCGGTCGCGGTCGATCTCGAACGCGTCGCAGATCTCCGAGCACCACTCCCCCTGAGCGATGTCCAGCATCAGGCTGCGACCCGGCGTGGAGACATCGGTGGTCAGCTCTCCGGTCAGGCGACCGATCACGTAATCCTTGGCCAGGAGGACCTTGTGCGCGCGCCGCCAGTCGTCCTGGCGGTGGCGTCTGAGCCACAGCATCTGCGGCAGGCTGGCGCCCGCCACGGGCGCCATTCCGGTCTTGGCGATCAGCCAGCTGCGACCGAACCGATCCGCGACCTCTCTCGCCTCGGCCCCGGTACGGCGATCGGTCCAGCTGATCGCCGGGCACAGCGCCTCTCCCTGGACGTCGACCAGTACCACCGGTTCGCGCTGGGCGACCACGCTGATCGCCGCCACGCGTTCAGGGGGAACCTCCGCATCGCGGAGGACCCCCCGAACTGTGTGCGCCAAGCCCTGGTACCAGTCGTCTGGATTGTTTTCCGCCCAGCCGGGCCGCGGATGGTGCATCGCGTGCTCGGCGTTTGCGCGCGCGAGCAAGTCTCCGCCCGCCGTCATCAGGACGGTCTTCACCGCGCTCGTGCCTACGTCACATCCGAGCAGCAGTCGATCCTCGTTCGCGCCGGGGCGCGAATCGCTCGACGCCGTACTCTCGTGCTCTATCACCTCGGCTTCCGGTCGGACATCACGGAGAACCCCACGCCGGCTCTTGGGAATCAGGATGAAGTACAGGAGCAGCCCGATCACGATCGTCCCCAGGAAGCCCCAGCCCACGTCCTTGGGGTTGAGCTTGATCAGGATCACACAGATGATCACCGACCAGATGACGGCCACCCAGTCGAAGATCGCACTGAAGCGACCATTGGTGAAAGGCCGGGCCGGCAGCATGCCGCGCTGCTTGCCGTAGATCAGCACCGCCACCAGGACGGCGTAGCCGGCTGCCCACAGGATCGCGGTCATCGACAGGAGCACGGTCAGCAGTCCCGTCCAGACGATGAACAGGAACCCGATGACCAGGCCGAGGATCACCGTGACATACGGGACGTGATCCCTGGTCAGCCGGCAC
Organism: uncultured Solirubrobacterales bacterium; assembly: GCA_963737535.1. Taxonomy (GTDB): domain Bacteria; phylum Actinomycetota; class Thermoleophilia; order Solirubrobacterales; family Solirubrobacteraceae; genus Palsa-465. The sequence goes on along the minus strand of CAVTTU010000029.1, from coordinate 42,039 downwards.
AGCACCGACGGGAAGGGCATCTGCCCATCGCGTGCCTGGGACCACATCACGCGCGCCGCGGTGAGCTGGAGGATCATCATGTTCACGAACAGCGAGAGGACCGCGAAGATCTCGAACGCCTTGGCCAACCCGGTCCCCAGCACCGGACCCATGATCGTCCGGATCGGGTCGCCCGAATTGAGCGCGGCGTTCAGGTTGGTGATCGAGAGCATGGCGAACAGGACGATGAGCGTGCCGAGCAGGTAGCTGACCCAGTTGGCCCTCCACAGTGCCCTGGGCACGTTGCGCGCCGCGTTCTCGGTCTCCTCACCGGCCGTGCCGTTGATATCGAAGCCGGAGATCACGAACACCGGCACCAGCATCGCGAACAGGAAGGGCCAGAACGCCGACTGCCCCTTCGGAACCACACCGTGGCTCGCGGACAGGTAGCTGACCGAATGGAACGAGTGGCCACCGAAGATTACGGCGATGAGCACGCCGATGACAATGATGCCGATCGCGACGAACTCGGCCACCACGCCGACGCTGTTGTTGAACGCCGCCGCGACCTTGACGGCGACCAGGTTGAGTACCGTCGAAGCCACCATCAGAACCGTGCCCCAGAGAAGGAGCGCTCCGTGGCTTGACACGGTGACTCCGAACCAGCTGAAGATGAACGGTGTGATGCCGTACGCCTCGGTGGCGAAGGCGGCGATGTGGGCGGCGATCAACCACCAACCGACCTGCCAGCCCAGCGAGGATCGGGGCCCGAGGATGCGGTTGATGATCTGGTAGGAGCCGCCGGCAAGCGGGTAGGCGGACACGCCTTCGGCCACCGACCGCGCAACGACCATCTGGAAGCCCGCGGCGATCAGCCAGGCGAAGAACACCGCCGGCCCGACCTGCGTGAGGCCGGCCCCCAGGCTGAGGGCGAGGCCGCCGGCCACGGCGATGGAGGTCCACTGCACCGCGGAGCTCGAGAACCAACCGAGCGCCCGACGCAGCTCCTGCCGGTAGCCGAGCTGATGCAGGTACGTGCGGTCGTCGGCTTTTCCCGCGTCGAGTCAGGCATCACCCGTCGCCGGGCTGGTGGCGGGCTCGGGTTCGACAGTCGGCGTGACGTCCGTCATGTTCCTCTCCTCCTATCGCCGACGAGCAGCGCCCGTCGACCGCATTACGGCGTTGCAGCAAGATCGCGTCGACTCGCTGCCCGCCGCCTGGACTGTTGACCGGCACGGCTGACGGTTGACCCAGCCGTGTGTTGACCAGCGCGGCCGAGCGCCGGTCCAGCCGCGCGTGGTGAGGAGCGGTCGCCGCTGGATGCGGCTGTGGCTCCGATCGCCTCGGCATTCCCCTGCGCCGGCCCGCTCCACCCGTTTAGGGGCCAGCCGAAGCCTCAAGCCGGAACGATCGGGAGCGGGGTGATAAGCGGCCCAAAACCAGTTCGCGTTTCCCGAACAGAACCGATGTTCTGTTCTCGGGTCGGGAACATACCAGCACCGCACAGCGATGACAAGACGCCTTCGCCAACTATCTTCCCTCCGGTTGTGGTGGTGCTCTGAGTCGCTTACGTGGCGGCCAGCAGGGTCACTCCGACGGTCACGATGACCAGCCCGGCGAACTGCAGTCGAGTCAGCCTCTCGTGGAAGATGAAGTACGCGCCGACGCTGGACAGGGCCGCGAACTGGGCCGAGAGGACGGCGGCCACGGCCAGCCCGTGACGGGCCCCCAGGGTGTAGCTGATGATGCCGGCGACCTCGGCCGTGCCCGCCATGGCGACGAGCAGCAGCACCTGACGCGGGGCGCGGACGAGCTTTCGAGCGCCGAGTGGCAGCATCAATGCGCTGCCGAACAGCCGCGCCGACAGCACCACCCAAAGCGCCGAGACCTCGACGGCAACCCGACCGGTCGTGTAGAGGCCGACGCCGAACACAGCGGCGGCAGGGATCGCGATGAAGGCCGAACGAACGCCGCTGACATGACGGTCGGCCGGATCGCGATGCGCGGCTGCCAGCACCACGCCAACGCTGATCACGAGCAGGAGCACGGCGGTATGAATGGCGAGGGGAAGCCCGGCGAACACTGCGATCACGGCGGCGATCGCTCCCTCGGTCGAGCAGATCGGCACCACCACGCCGACCTTGCCGCGGCGCAGAGCCACGTATTCCATGACGAGTCCGATGACGTTGGCCAGCCCGGAGATGACCAGCAGGACGATCGTGTGGGCCGTCAGCTGGCTGGCGTCGGCGAACAGGATCGTCGGCGGCGCAACCAGCAGCAGGCCGAAGCCCATCACTCCGCCCAGCGTCGCCGCGGCGCCGATCGAGCGGCTGGCCGACGACGCGCACAACGCCGAGACCGTGAAGCACAGCGCAGCGCCGAGGCCGCCGAGTACGGCGATCATGTCGAGGTTGCCCGCGAGCTGCGGCGCGGCCGCGTGGATGCGGCGTCGATTACGATCTTGGCGTTCGGACTCACGTGCTCAGCGATATGTGCCCGAGGTCTGATGGACGATTCGCTTCGAGAAAATCTGGGCCAGCGGTTGCGGCACCTCAGGGAGGAGACGGGCCGGGGGCTGCGCGAGCAAGCCCGCGAGATCGGCATCTCGGCCTCCTCCCTTTCCGCGCTGGAGAACAACGCCGGGGGTGTCTCGCTGCAACGCCTCCAGCGCGTCGCCGATCACTTCGGCCTGCACATCACCGACCTTCTCGCCGGCCCCGACGAGGCCGAGGAGAACGGTCGCCCGAGCAAGCCCGAGGTCATCCGCGGCTGGGCGACCAGCGCGGCCGGCGTACAGCGCGGCGATGGGGTCCTCTACCAGCTGCTCGGACACGGACACAACCACCAGATCCAGCCCTACCTGATCTCGTTCCAGCCCGGCGCCAGCTACCGCAACGACCCCATCGCGCACGCCGGCGAGGAGTTTGCCTTCGTCGTGTTCGGAGAGGTTGAGTTGCTCCTCGGCAAGGAAGCGTACGTGCTCGGGCAGGGCGACGCGATCCGGTTCAGGACGGAGACCCCGCACGCGTTTCGCAACGCGTCCGAGCTCGGGGTGGCGATCCTGATCGGCGCTGCGACCCCGCCCTGGTGAGCGGTCGGGCTCGCTGGCTCAGCCGTCCCCGATGGCATACCGGCCTCACGTCCATCCGCGGGCCGCGACTGACCATATGTCGGTGACTGATCCGTGGTCGACGATGTAGGCCGCGGCGTGGAGGTTCACGGTCGTGCAGGCGTGGTTGGGGATCACCCGCACCCGGGTGCCGACGTCGAGACGTGCGTTGGCGTCGACCCGCGCGATCGCGTGCTCTTCGTACAGCCGCTCGATGACCACCCTCGGCATCCCGCACACGATCCCGTAACCCCCGGCTCGCGTCGTCATCCGGTCACTGGACAACGCCTTGGACCCAGCGTCGAGGATCACCCGCGCCGGATGTGGCCGCGAGATCACGGTGGTCAACACCGTAAGGGCGCACGAATCCACGGAGGCGGTTCCCAGCGCGACCTGGGTGGCGTCGTTGAACACGTAGTTCCCCGGGCGCACCTGCATGCCAGACGCTCGGCTATCGAGGCAGTTCGCCGTTGGCGTCGACCCGATGCTGAGCGTCGGGGAGTCGATGCCCCGGCGCTCCAATGCCGTGGCCGTCGAGCGGATCGCCGCGATCTCCTCCCCGGCGATCATCCGCAGCTCGGTATCGTCGTGCGCCCCGTAGGCGTGGCCGGCAAATGTCATCAGGCCGGCGTACTCGACATGATGGGCGATGGCCACCGCGCCGGCCACGAGCTCGGCGCTCTCGGGCCCCGCGGGTGAGCCGCAGCGGTGATTGCCGCAGTCGACCTCCCATAGGTAGCGCAGCGGAACGTCGGCCTGCGCGCACGCCTCGTCGAGGCTACGGAGGGTTTCCAGATCGTCGAGGCTGACCACAATCCGCGCCCGCGTGGCCAGCGCGGTGATCCGCTCGAGCCGCCACTCATCAACCGGCGGGTACGCGATGAGGATGTCGCCGACCCCAGCCGCGACCATCGTCTCCGCTTCGGCCACCGTCGCCACCGTGATTCCGCGTGCACCGGCCGCCAGCTGGGCTCGTGCGATCTCGGGCGACTTGTGCGTCTTGGCGTGCGGCCAGAGCCAGGCTCCGACTGCCGACACGCGTTCCGACATGCCCCGGATGTTGGCGTCGAGCGCCGGACGATCGACGAGCAGAGCCGGCGTGGCCAGCTCACCCGAGGCGAGGTCCGGGAACTCGCCGACCGCCTCAATCGTCTTCGGCGCAGTCGTCACACGGCCTCCCTCCTACGCAGGGTTGGCGAGCCGGATTCGGAAACGGCCTGCGCCCCCTCCCGTTCTTGTTGGGGCGCCCGTATGTCGGGCGGACCGTGCGCAGCACCTCTTCGTAGGCGACGCGGAGCTCGGTGTAGCGTGCGTGGCTTGTCGGATCGGGCTCGTAGGTACGGTCAAAGCGGACAAGCTGTTCGACGGTTTGGTGAACGTCCGGGAACACGCCCGCGGCCTGGCCTCCGAGAATCGCGGCGCCGAGCGCGGCGCATGCGCTGCACTCGGTCTCGGATCGGGACTCCCAGCACGTCGGCCTTGATCTGGTTCCAGAGCGCGCTGCGCGCCTCGCCGTCGACCAGCGTGATCGGCTGTTGCGGGTTGCGTCCGGGGGCGACGAGCTCGAGCGTCGCGGGGTATTGAAAGGCGATGCCCTCGAGGATCGCCCGCACGAAGTGGGCGCGCGTGTGGCCCGAGACGATACCGAGAAAGCCGCCGGTGGCGCCCTCGACAAACCATGGGGCGCGATTGCCGCCATCGACGAAGGGCAGAAACTCGAGACCGTCGGCGCCCGCGTTGATCGGCCGCGCCTGCTCGATCAGCGACAGGTAATCGCCGCCGCGCTGCGCGAACTCGTCGCGGAACCACCGCAGCGATGAACCAGTGCTCTCGATGCAGACCTCGAAGATGAATTCGTCCGAGATCACGTGCCGGGCCAGGTCGCCCCGGGCCAGCTCGCTGTCCGGCCGGCACTCGCGGGTGACGATGCGCCAGTCGCTGCTGGTGCCGGTGCCGGCGCACAGATCGCCCTCGGCGATCGCTCCAGAGCCGAGCGTCGCGCTCGGATCATCGCCACCGCCGGCCGCCACCGGAATGCCGGCGCGCACTCCGAGCAGCTCCGCAGCGCGCTGCGGCAGCTCGGCCACCCGCTCCCCGGAGCGCCAACGGATCGGCGGCAGCAGCTCCAGCGGGATCGAGCTGCCGCCGCAGATCTCCTGGCACCAATCGTCGAGACGGACGTCGTTCATCACGCTGCGCGCGGGCATCGTTATGTCGGATCCGTCGGCACCGGTCAGTCGCTCGAGAACGAAGTCCTTGGGTGCCCTCAGCCGGCGTACCTCGCGCCATACCTCGGGCCGGTGGCCCTGATACCAAAGCAGTGTGGGTAAGCCCAGCCCCGGGATGGGCAGGACCCCGGTGCGGTCGATCAGCCACGGCCGCCCGAACCGCTCGCCCAGTTCGGCGACCTCCGCCTCGGTACGCCTGTCGGTCCAGCTGATCGCCGGTGCCAGCGGGCGCCTCGCGTCGTCGAGCAGCACCCACGGATCGCGTTGGGAAACGATCCCCATGGCGAGGGCCGCGCTCGGGTCGACGCCGTCGGTTTCGACCAGTCCAGCCACCGCGCGACAGACCCCGCGAACCCAGTCCTCGGGGTCGTTCTCCGCCCACCGCGGGCGGGCACGGTGCATCGGATGTTCGACGTTCGCGTACGCCAATTGCCGACCATCGAGTCCCACCGCGAGGGCCTTGACGCTGCTCGTGCCGATGTCAATGCCGAGAAGCCAGCCATCGCGGCCCGAGGACGGGTCAGCGGTCAACGTTCACACCAGAAGCCTGACACCCAATCCTCGTCCAATCTGTCCGAACGGAGCAACGGTCCTGTTCGCTGTGGCGAAACATAGACGCTGCGCGCGGTTCTTTCAAGCGGGGCGGGTGCCTCGATGACGTATCCCAGGCCGAGGTCGGGCGCGCAGCCCGGCCGCTCCTCCGCGCCGGTCAGTAACCCTGGTCCAGATCCACGACATTCTCGAGCTCGGTGCCTGCGATCCAACGCGCGAGATTTGCGATGAACAGCTCGAGCTCGCGCATCGCGGTCTGCCGCGTGGCGTCAGCACGATGGGCCGAGATGATCAGGTTGGGCGCAGACCACAGCGGGGAGTCGGGCGGCAGAGGCTCCTGGTGGAACACATCGAGCGCGGCGCCGTGCAGCCGGCCGGCCCGCAGGGCCTCGGCCAACGCGTCCTCACCGAGGATAGGTCCGCGCCCGACGTTGACGAGGACCGCGTCGGGCTCGAGCAGGGACAGCTCACGCCGTCCGATCAGGCCACGCGTGGCGCCGGTCAGTGGGGCGGCGATAACCAGCGCGTCGAGGCGTGGCAGAACTGACGCGAGCTCGCTGGTCGGGAAGACCTCTTCGATCTCCGGCACGGCGCCGGCGGTGCGTCGTAGCCCGATCAAGTGGACACCGAACGGGATCAGCAGCCGAGCGCAGGACCGCCCCAGGGCGCCGAGCCCGAGAATCCCGATCGTCTTGCCGCGCAGTTCGTCGAGCCACATGTCCGAGCGCCAGGCTCGCCTGTGCTGGCTCTCCAGGAGCTCGGGAATGCGCTTGAACAGACACAGAAGCGCGCAGACCACGTACTCGGCAATCGCGCTCCCGTGAGGTCCCGACCCGTTGGTGAGCGTCAGGCTCCGGGCCCGGCATGCCTCGAGCAGGGGTGGCGTAACGCCGGCGGCGCGGGTGTGGACCCATGCGAGCGCCGGCTGCTCACCGATCGCCGAGACCGCCTCGTCAATCGCCCCGTGGGAGAAGAACAGGCAGTCGCCGGTGGCGGCGGACTCGATGCCCAGGCGCGACATGTGGTCCGCCAGCCAGGCGTGCTCGTCAGCATCGAAGTCACCGACAGTTACAACCTGCATCGGCCGAGCACCAGGACCCTAGGTCGCCCGTCAGTCGCTCGGCTGCAACGCCGCCGGCACGTCGAGTCGCTCGAATGCCGGCGCTTTGGAGAGGCAGAACTCATCGTGGGACTCCTACACATGGGCGGCCAAACGGCGCCGATTCGATTTAAGGCCCCGCGCGTGTAGCGTCTGCCGCGTGCGCCAGCTCCCGTGGGACGGAAACGCATGACTCGGCAGGCAAGGCTCGAACCGCTGGCGGGAGGACTGACGCCGGTGAGCGATGGTTGGTTTGTCGTGTCCATCCCACAAGCAGCGTGGGTCACCAACGAGGCATTCGGAGCCGCGTGCGTGTTCGAGGGGGACGCCGTCACGTTCCCGGAGATCGGCTTCACCGTTCATGTGCTCCAACCGGGCCAGGCCAACGGCAGATATCACCGCGAAGCCAGCCAGGAGAACTTCCTCGTCCTGTCGGGCGAGTGCCTGCTCCTCGTCGAGGGCCAGGAGCGAGCGCTCACGGCCTGGGACTTCGTCCACTGTCCACCGGACACCGAGCACATCTTCGTCGGCGCCGGCGAGGGACCGTGCGTGATCTTCATGTGCGGGGCGCGGAGTGGGTGGCCCGACAAGGGCATCATCTACCCACGTTCCGAGCTCGCCCTGCGACACGGTGCCGGAGTTGAGACGGAGACGCCATCGCCATCCGAGGCGTACGCGGCTGACCCTTCGTGGCAACCAGGCCCTCCGGAAGACTGGACCGGGACGCCCTGGGGTGACTAGAACGACCACGCACCGCGCACGAAGCTCGCGCGCGGTGCGTGGGGTGTGCCCAGCGGAGGGTGAGCTCAGGCGGGGCTCAGCTCCAGCGTGTCGTTGCGACCGACAGCCGGCTCGGGCTGATCGCGCTCGATCTCGCGCTCGCGGACGAGCCAGAGAGCGAGCGCCGCACCCGTGATGGCGACCAGTCCACCGATCACCAGGATCGCATTGAACCCGGTAAGGAAGCCCTGGCGCGTGGCCTGCACGACCGCCTCTCGGGCGCCGTGGGGCACGCCGCTGACGGCCTGGGCGAGATGGCCGCTTGTGAGAGCCTCAACCAGCTGGCGCGGGTGACCGCCGGTGGCGGCCTGAGTGCCGGAGGCCACGGAGGCCACCTTGTCCGACGCCTGAGCCAGGAAGATGGCTCCCCAGGCTGCCACGCCGACGGCGACGCCGACCTGGCGGAACGTGTCGTTGATCCCGGCGGCCATGCCGCTGCGCTCCTTGGACACGACACTCAGCGCGACATCGGCGATGACGGGGTTGAGCAGACCGACTCCGACCCCGGCGAGGAGGAACCCGGGCAGGAGCTCGGTCCAGCCCGACCCCGCCTGGACACCCGACATCAGCAGCAGCCCGACGCCGGTGCCCAGCAGCCCGAGCGCCATCAGCAACCGCGCGTGCACCCGCCCGAGGAGTGCTCCGGCCAGCGGCGCGACGAGGAAGCTCGCGAGCGTGACGGGCAGGTACCTGAGCCCGGCTTGCAGCGGCGAGTAGCCGAGGTAATCCTGCAGGTACAACGTCAGGTACAGGAACAGCGCGAACAGCGACGCCGACACCGCGAAGGCCGCGAACTGCACGCCGGTGAACGCGCGACTGCGGAACAACTCGAGCGGCAGCATCGGCTCGGCGACGCGGCGCTCGATGAGCACAAACGCGATCAGCAGCAGCGCAGCGACCGCGAACAGCCCGAGGATCAGGGGGCTACCCCAACCCTCGTCGTTGCCACGCAGGAGGGCGAAGACCATTGCGAACAGACCTCCGCTGAGCGTGGTCAGCCCCAGCCAGTCGATCCGTGATGCGTTGGGGTCGCGCGACTCGCGCACCTGAGCCCGGGTGATAGCCAGGGCCGCGATGCCGATCGGCACGTTGAGGAAGAACACCCACCTCCAGCCGAGGCCCGTTGTGATCGCGCCGCCGACAAGCGGGCCGACGGCCACCGAGATCCCGATCGTGGCTCCGTAGATGCCCATCGCCGTACCCCGTTCCCGGCCAGCGGGGAACTCCTGGGCGAGGAGGGCCAGCGAGACGGCGAACATCGCCGCGCCGCCGATACCCTGAACCGCCCGCGAGATGTTGAGGACGGTCGCGTCCGGGGCGAGTCCCGCGACCAGCGAGGCTGCGGCGAATATCACCAGCCCACCGGCAAACAGCAGGCGCCGGCCGAACCGGTCGGCCAGAGAGCCCGCCGTGAGAACCACCGCCGCCAGCGCCAGCGTGTAGGCGTCTACCACCCACTGCAGGTCGTTGAAGCTCGCGCCGAGATCCTTGGCGATCGACGGGAGCGCCGTGTTGACGACGGTGATGTCGAGCAGGAGCATGAACGTCGCCACGCTCACCGCTATGAGAGTCCACCATTTTCTAGCCATGAGTTACTCCATTCGCTGGGCTATACTTGTCAGGCAACCTTGTAAGGCCTCCTGATGGTTCGGTTACCTTATCAGGTATCCTGACGATATGTCCAGCGAAATTTCCACCACCACACGAGTCCCGATGATCGGCCTGCTCAGCACGGCCATGGACAAGTTCGGCGAGGAGCTCTACGACCGGGTGGAGGCCGCTGGTCTCAAGGACATTCGCCCGGGACACGGGTGCGTGTTCAGCAACATCCAGCCCGATGGGTCGCGACTCACCGAACTCGCTGAGCGGGCGTGCATGACCAAGCAGACGGTCGGCGAGGTCGCGAGCGACCTCGAAGGCCTGGGTTACGTCGAGCGCGTCCCCGACCCGGCGGACGGCCGCGCAAAGATCATCCGCCTCACCGAGCGCGGTCGCGAAGCCCAGCTGATCGGCCGCGATCTGGTCGACGGTCTCGAGCGAGACTGGGGCGAGCGCTACGGCGAGGAGAACGTCACCGCGCTACGCCAGGCGCTCGAGGTCATCACGGCGGAGCGCTTCGGCGCCTGTATGTAGTCGGCGGGCCGGTCAGCTCGGCGACGACGAAAGATGGGGCAAACGCCTCATGTCGCTCGCGCCGCCGACTCGTAGGTTGAGGCTCAACCTACGGAGTGTGAGAGGAGTTGGGTCGATGAGTCTCTACGGACGCATATTCGCGGCCATGTACGACCACATGATCGGCAAGACCGAGAAGGCGGGGCTGCGCGCCCACCGGCAGGGGTTGATCGCTCAGGCGAGCGGAGACGTGCTCGAGATCGGCGGTGGGACCGGCGCCAACCTGGAGTTCTACGGAAGCGGGGTGCAGACCCTCACAATCACCGACCCCGAGAAGCCGATGATCCGCCGCCTGCAGCGGCGCATCGACGAGCGCCGCCCCGAGACCAGGCTGATGCGCGCACCGGCGGAGGACCTGCCGTTCAGCGACGCGAGCTTCGACACCGTCGTGAGCACGCTGGTGCTATGCACCGTCGACGATCAACCGCGGGCGCTGCGCGAGCTTCACCGCGTGCTGCGGCCGGAGGGCAGGCTGCTGTTCATCGAGCACGTCCATTCCGAGGACCCCAAGCTGGCCAAGACGCAGGACCGTATGGCGCCGATCAACGTGCGCATCGGGCACGGCTGTCACTGCAACCGCCCCACACTCGACACCATTCGCCAGGCGGATTTGGAGGTCACGGACCTGCACAACGACCGGCTCCCGCACGCGCCGAAGTTCGTCTCGCCCCTGATCGTCGGCGTGGCTCGTCGGCGCGAGGCCCGCTCGGCCGATGGGGATGAGGAGGGACGCCGCTCGGTCAGTCGACCCGTCGAGCGAGACACAGCCGTGCGGTGAGCGGCACCGTGAGGATGCCGCCCTGGCCTTCGATCGCCCGCCCCACGGCGCCGAGCAACGCGCGCCGCCGGTCCTCGTCCATGATGCGCACGGGCGAATGGGTGCTGAGCAGCGCCATGTAGCCCTCAGCGGAGTAGTCGTGAGTCCAGTCGTAGTGGCGGATGTCCGCGTCCGTGAGTCCGCTGGCCGCCGCGATCTCTTCGCTCCAGTGCGCGTCGTGGGCGGGGAACGGGTTGGCCGGATGGTTGGGATCGTCGCTGGCCGACCCGACGCCGGCCTCCTCGTATGCCCCGATCAGGGCGTCCCGCGCGTCCGCCCTGTGCCACATCGGGCGATTCCAGAACGCGGCCAGGAGTCCACCCGGCTCGAGCACGGATGCGGCTCTCTCGTAGCCGACGGCGGGCGAGATCCAGTGCCAGGCTTGAGCCGAGAACACAAGCGGGAAGGTCCGCCCGGCGGGGTCCCACGTCTCGAAATCGCCGCGCTCGATGGCGACGTGCGGATAGGTGGCAAGGTTGCGGCGGGCCACGGCGGCCATCTCCGCGCTCGGCTCGACACCCACGACCGGAATGCCACGCGCGGCGAGCATGGTCGTCGCCTTGCCGGTGCCGGCGCCCACTTCAAGCGCCGCTCGGCGGCCGTCTAGACGCGCTAGCTCGATCAGATCCTCGACCAGGCGGTCGGGATAGCTCGGCCGGTACCGGTCGTAGGTCTCGGCCACCTCGCCGAAGACAAGCCGTTGCTCGCGGGGGATCGGCCCAGTGTGGCAATCATCGGTGGCGGTTGATGCGCGATCGACTGTGAGATGTTCACGCGTGTGCGGCGTGCCCGTCGCTCGCACGCGCGATGCAGCGAAAGCCGATGTGCGAGGTCGAGGTGTCGATCGCCTCCGCCTGCCGCGCGGCCGGGCGATAGCGCAGGCAGTAGTTGGGCGCGCACAGGTGCGAGCCGCCCTTGATGACCTTGCGGGGAATAGCCTCGCCTTCGCCGTAGCTCTGCTCGCCCGACTCCACCCGGGGGTTGATCGGCACGCAGCACGGCTTGTCGAGCTCGCCGCGGTGGCGCGGGGTGAACCAATCCGTCGTCCACTCCCACACGTTGCCGGTCACGTCGTAGAGGCCATAGCCGTTGGCGGGAAAGGTGCGGACGGCCGACGTCCGCTCGTGGCCGTCGCTGAGCAGGTTCTGCCACGGGAACTCGCCCTGCCACGTGTTGGCCATCATCCGCCCCTTAGGCGCGAACTCGTCGCCCCACGCGAACACCTTCTGCTCAAGGCCGCCGCGGGCGGCAAACTCCCACTCGGCCTCGGTCGGCAGATCCTTGCCCGCCCAGCGTGCGTAGGCCAGAGCATCCTCGTGTGCGATGTGGACGACCGGATGCAGTTCGCGTCCGCCGACATTCGACCCGGGCCCCTCGGGTCGCCGCCAGAACGCGCCCGGGACCCATTCCCACCAGTTGCGAAAATCGCGCAAGTCGACCGGGCCGCCGCTGCGGCGGAAGACCAGCGAGCCCGGCACGAGCAGCTCGGGGTCCGCGTCGGGGTAATCCCCCGGGTCCGGGGCGCGCTCGGCCAGGGTGACATGCCCGGTGGCCTTCACGAACCGGCGGAACTCGGCAACCGTGACCGGGTGGGAATCCATCCAGAAGCCGTCCACCGCGACGGGGTGAACGGGCGCTTCCTCCGGATAGAAGCGGTCCGATCCCATCAGGAACTCACCGCCCGAAATCCAGTTCATGTTCCGCGCGGGCGGATCGGTCGCTTGAGCATCCGGCACACCGTCATGCTAACGCCGCGAGGCACGCCGGCCGTCGGCAAACGGCGTCGGCCTCTTCGCTAGTGGGTCTCCTGGGAACGTTGTGACTGAAATGGCCAGGTGCGGGGGCTGCTGGCCGAGGACGCAGGATCCGACATGCACTGGAGGTGCATGAGGATCCGAGGACAAAGGCCAGCGGTCATCCGGCGCCGGCTTTCCGCCCGCGCGGGAAGCTCAAGCGCAGGGCGACCTTCCTCGTCATCCTCGTGGACGAGATGCGCTACCCGCCCGTGTATGAGTCACAGGCAACGCGCGAGTACCGCAGAAAGCACTATGTGGCGGAGGAATCACTGCGCGAGAACGGCCGCGAGTTCGCCAACCACTACATCATGAGCGCGGCCTGCGCCCCGAGCCGAACATCCTTCTTCACCGGTCAGTATCCGTCACTGCACGGAGTGAGCCAGACCGACGGAGTGGCCAAGAACGCCATCGAGCCGGACGCCTTCTGGCTTGATCCGAGCACATTGCCGACGATGGGCGACTATTTCCGCGCCGGCGGCTATCGACACTTACTACAAGGGAAAGTGGCGCGTCTCTCACGCCGACATCACGATCCCGGGGAACTATGACCAACTCCACAGCTTCAACGAGCATGGCGAGCGCGATCCGGCCAAGGAACGGGCCTACCTCCGCGCCAACCGTCTCGACGGCTTCGGCTTCGACGAGTGGATCGGACCCGAGCCGCACGGCGGCAACCCGCTGAACTCGGGGTCATCGGCGACCGCCGGCGAGGGACGCGACGCTCAGTTCGCCTCCCAGACGGTCGAGCTCCTGCACCGCCTCGGTCGGCAGGGCGGTCGTCCGTGGCTGGCCGTGAGCTCGTTCGTCAATCCGCATGACATCGCGTTGTGGGGAGCGATCACCCTGCGCATGGGGAAGTGGAAGCTGCGAGCCCAGCTGGACGGTTCGAAGGTCCCCGAAGACCTGTTCGACGCGCGCTGCGCGGCAACCAGCCGCGAGGATCTGAGCGGTAAGCCCAGCTGTCAGAACAGCTACCTGGAGACGTACTCCAGCATGCTGCAGCCAACCCCCAACACCCGGGACTACAGACGCTTCCACTACCAGTTACAGGAGAACGTCAACCGCGAGGTCCAGAAGGTTCTGGACGCCCCCCGAGAACACCCCGCCATGGCCCATGACACTATCGTGATCTTCACCTCCGACCACGGAGACATGCTGGGCGCGCACGGCGGCATGCACCAGAAGTGGCATCAGGCCTACGAAGAGTCAACGCACGTCCCGTTCATCTTCCACAACCCCACCCTCTTCTCCGGCCGGCAGGCCATCGACACCCTGACGAGCCACGCTGACGTGATTCCAACCATGATCGGCCTGGCCGGCCTGGATCCTGAACGCTTGCGGCGGCGGGTGGCCCAGACCCACGACGAGGCACACCCGTTTGTGGGGCGAGACCTCTCGGGGCTGCTGCTGGGCGATCGCAAAGCCGACAAAGGTCAACGACCCCGTGTATTTCATGACCGACGATGAGGTGAGTCGTGGCAGCGAGCAGGTCGACTTCACCCGCCACATGTATCCCTCGGTAATTCAACCCAACCATCTCGAGACCGTCGTGGCCAAGCTTCCCACCGGTCGGAGCGGTCGGCTGGAGAAATGGAAGTACACCCGTTACTTCGACACGGCTCAGTTCTGGAGCAACCCGCCGAACGAGCCACCGCCGGGTCATCTGCCTCCGGAGGTGCCCCCGCAGAGCGAGGACATCGTGACGCTGATCGACGGTGACGTCGATGCGGCGGGCACGAAGACGGCCACCACGACGGTCAAGACTCGTCCCGTGCGCGACCAGATCGAGGCCTACAACGTCACCCGCGACCCGCTCGAGCTTCACAACCTGGTGGGCAGCACCGATCCGGCTACCCGCGCCACCCTTGCTCGCCTGCGCCGCATCCTGCGAAGGCAGCGCGAGTTGAAGCGCCAGGTTCCGAGCAGCGGGCCCGTCCCCGGTCAGCCGGGCGGCTAGCGTCCAGCGGGCTAGCCTCCGCCGGCCGGCTACGCAACCGCGAAGCGCGTCGCGGCCAGATCGCGAAGGTCGGCCGGGCCGAGAATCAGGTTCTCGCGTACGAACGGAAGTCACCCGCTTGCCCTCGAGCCCGAGCTTCTCGGCCAGCGAGACGCCCATGAAGTAACCCTCGCAGTCGTACACGAGCACGCTCTGACCGGGCACCTCTTTGCCCTCAACCATGATCTGCTCGGGAGTCAGGCGACGGCTGCCACGCGCAGCGACCATAGAATCCGCGCCGTGAAGGCAGGCGCCGTGCCGATCCTCCCGGGCCTGGCGGCGCAAGGAGATCGCGCCGCCCTGGTCTTCGGGGCCGAATCGATCACCTATCGCGAGCTGGTCGTGATGGCGGGGAGCCTGGCAGCGAGGCTCGCCGGGGCTCGGTCCGTCGCCGTGCTGGCGAGCGCTTCGGTCGATACCTGCGTCGCCTACGTGGCCGCGGTAGGCGCCGGCGTTGCCGCCGTGCCGATCAACCCCGGGTCAGGCGAGCGCGAACTCGACCACATCGTCCGCGACAGCAGCCCGGATCTGTTGCTGGCCGCAGAGGGATCGGAGATACCCCAACCGCTCGCCTCGATGCCTCGCGTCGATGTGCGCGATGACGAAGTAGGCGAGCTGCGGGACTGCGCCGAGGCGGATGCGACCGCGCTGATCCTGTACACCTCGGGGACGACGGGACTTCCCAAGGGTGTGCTCATACCCCGCCGGGCGGTCACCTCCAATCTCGACGCGGTGGCGGGCGCCTGGGAGTGGACCGGGAACGACCGCGTCGTCCACGGTCTCCCCCTATTCCACGTCCACGGTCTGGTCATCGGCGTGCTCGGCGTCCTGCGGCGGGGCGGGACATTGGAGCACGTGGGCCGGTTCTCGCCGGGCGCGATCGGAAATGCTCTTGACCGTGGCGCAACCCTCATGTTCGGGGTGCCGACCATGTACCACCGCCTGGCCGAGGCGGCGGCGTCGGATCCCCTTCTGGTGGCTTCACTGGGACGCGCGCGGTTGCTGGTGTCAGGGTCGGCACCGCTGCCGACGGTCGTGCACGAACGGATCGCGCGCCTCACCGGCCAGCGGATTGTTGAGCGCTATGGCATGACCGAGACGCTGATGAACTGCGCCATGCCCGCCGGTGGGAGCCGGACCCCCGGCTACGTCGGGCCCGCCGTCACCGGCGTCGACGTCCGCTTGGTCGACGACGACGGCAGCGAGATCGTGGTTGATGACGATGAGACCCTGGGCGAGCTTCAGGTCCGGGGGCCGAACCTTTTCACCGGCTACCTCAATCGGCCGGACGCCACCGCCGAAGCGATGGCTGGCGATTGGTTCAAGACCGGCGACATCGCGACGCGCGCGGCCAACGGCGACTACCGGATCGTCGGGCGGCGTTCGACGGATCTGATCAAGAGCGGGGGCTACCGAATCGGGGCGGGCGAGATCGAGACGACGCTTCTCGATCACCCGGCCGTCGCCGAGGCGGCGGTAGCGGGGATCGACGATCCCGATCTCGGTCAGCGGATCGTGGCCTGGGTGGTGCCGCGCGAGGGCGCGGAGGCCGACGCAGATGCGCTGATCGAGTACGTCGCCGCCCAGCTCTCCTCCCACAAACGTCCTCGTGAGATCCGCTTCGTCGATGAGCTGCCGCGCAACGCGATGGGGAAGGTCGTGAAGTCTCGCCTGACGGCCCCGCGATCAGTCCGTTCCGAGTAGGAACGCCCGCTCGGGCGGATCAAACGCGGTTACGGATGGCCGCCGCCGTTGCCGCCCCCACCGCCGCCGCCATGGCCGCCGCCGTTGCCGCCGTTGCCACCATGCCCGCCATTGCCGATCGGCGAGGCGCCACCGCCGTTACCAGACGCGGGACTTGTCCCACCGGATGGCGGCGCCTGCGGCGGCTGGGCGTACAGGGTGGGGTTGTTGAACGAGCCGGTGCCGGAGGTTCCGCCACTGCCGCTGCTGACCGGTGTCGACGCGCCGCCGCTGGCGGAGTGCGGGCCAGAGAAAGCCGTGCCCTGGAACGGGACGGCGGGCGGCGACCAGTCGCCGCAATAGCCACCGCTGGCGCTCTGCATGAAGTCGTGCCAGATCGGGGCGGCGAGCGCCCCGCCGAAACCGTCAGCCATCGGGATGTTGCCCTGGGGATAGCCGACCCACACGCCCGTCGAAAGCCGGGGCGTGAAGCCGACGAACCACGCGTTATCCATGTTCTCCGCCGTTCCGGTCTTGCCGGCGGCTGGGCAGCCGTATTCGGCGGCCGTCCCGGTGCCCTTGGTGATGACGCCCTTCATGACCTGAATCGCCGTGTAGGCCTCGCCGTCGCTGAACACGCGATGCTTGGGCGGGTTGCCGATGCTGCGGTCGACCTTGCCGCCAGGGAAGACGACGTGGTCGATGACTGTCGGCGCGATGTGGTAGCCGCCGTTGGCGATGGTCGCGTAGGCATCGGCCATCTCGAGCGGCGTCACGCCCACTCGCAAGCCGCCGATCACCTCGGCCGGGAGACCATCGAGCGGCGAGGTGATCCCCATAGCGTGGGCCATGGCGTCCATCTTGGCGGGCCCGAGGTCGACCACCAGCTGGGCAAACACGGTGTTGTCGGAGTCGACCGTTGCCTTGTTGAGGTTGATCGTCCCCTGATAGCTCAGCTCGGCCGTGTGGACGGACCAGGTCGGCTGCGAGGGCAGCCAGCCAGCGGGCAGGAACTTCGAGGTGTAGTAGGTCTGATTGGGATCGCCGTGGTAATCGTGGATCAGTGTCATCAGCGCAAAGATCTTGAACGCGGATCCCGGCTGGCGATGGGCCTGGACGGGATAGTCGTACCTCGTCTGGTCGTAGGTGGCCGACGAGCCGAGCGCGACGATGTGTCCGTTCGACGGGTCCACGCTGGCTAGCCCAGCGGCCGGCTGATCGTTGAGCACGGACCCGCCGGGCTGGTGGGCAACGATGGCGTTGTGCGCGAGCGCCTGCATCCGCGGCTCGATCGTCGTGTACACCTTCAGGCCGCCGTCCTCGACCGTCTTCAGCCCGTAATGCTCGATCAGCTGCGATAGAGCGAAGTCGTACAGGTACGGCTGATTGCGCTCCGTGTACAGCTTGCTGTTCTTGACGCCGAGCTTGGTGTGGGAAGCCCTGTTGGCCTGCTTCTGGGTGATGTAGTGGCTGTTCACCATCGCCTGAAGCACCTCGGCCCGGCGCGCCAGCGCGAGGTCAGGCCTCAGGAACGGGTTGTAGTTCGTCGGCGACTGGGGCAGGCCGGCCAGCAGCGCCTGCTCGGCGAGCGTCAACTTCCACACCGGCTTGTCAAAGAACATCTGCGACGCCGCACCCACGCCCTGGGCCGTCTCACCATTGACCGTCCCGTACGGGACGTCGTTGAGGTAGGTGTCCAGCACCCACTGCTTCGAGTGGTGGCCCTCGAGCTGCTCGGCCAGCTTGGCCTGAACGATCTTGTACTTGAGGTTGTGATGGATGGCGTACTTGCGCGGCATGAACATGTTGTCGACCAGCTGCATGGTCAGCGTCGACGCGCCCTGCAGGTCCGCGCCGCCGTTGAACACGTCCCTGATTCCGGCGCGCAGGATGCCCTGATAGTCGAGCGGGCCGTGCTGCCAGAAGCGGCGGTCCTCGATCGCCACCGTCGCCCGCTTCAGCGTGAGCGGGATACGGTCGGACGCGGCTCGGTTGAACACGGTGTCCGAATGGACGTAGCCGAGCAGGGTGCCGTCGGCGTTGTAGATGCTCGACAGCTGGTGCGGGGTGCGCGGCTTGAGCTCCTTCAGGTTGGGGGCCGAGTCCGCGGTCGCCACGACCCAGCCGACCGCGGTCAGCACGCCGATCGTCGCGCACAGAAAAACGATCATCACCGACATCAGGGCCATCCGCCTGACGGGGTGGCCGCGGTTGCGCACGCGGCGCCGGTATCGATCTCGTCGACTCATTCGAACAGAAAAGGTTAGTTGAGGCCGATCTGCTGATTCGCCAGGGGGTGGCGAACGTCCGCCTTGTGGGCAAGATGTTGCGCCCAAGAGCTGGGCTTTTTATGAGAGCCGAGGCTCAGTTGAGGCTTCGACGCCCGGGGCTTTGTCCCTCGCCTCTACGCCGGCAGCGCCCTGGCGTGCCTCCCGATCCCCCTCCATGCGTCGCCCTCGTCGCGCAGCCGCTTGGTGGCCGTGGCGACCGTCCAGCGGTCGGGCCTGAGGCGGGTGTCCTCGAGCTCCCCCAATGGATCGGCATGGCCACCGGAGCTCGCGGACGGGGTCGGACACCGTAGGGGGCGACCGCGTGCTGCGCGTAATTGATCCGGTTGACGTCGAGGTAGATCCGCGCGCCGCGCTCGTCGCGATGCCATTCGAGTGTGAGGCGCTTCGGGTCGTCCGCCACCATGCTTTCCGCGAGCGCGCGAGCGAAGGCATGCACGGCGCCGAACCCGGGGCCTCGTCGCAGCGGACACACCACGTGAACCCCGCGCGAGCCGGTGACCATCGCGTAGGGAAACAGGCCCGCATCGCGCAGCCGGGCGCCGGCCTCGCGGGCGGCCGCGCGGACCGCAGCGAAACCAATCCCCGGCGAAGGGTCGAGGTCGATGATCAGGCGATCGGGCTTGCGGAGCGCGTCGGCGCGCGACAGCCAGATGTGCGGCGTAACCACATTCTGCCCGGCGAGATAGACCAGCGTGGCCGCGTCGTTGCCGAGCACCTGAGTGAGCGAGCCGTTCTTCTTGGGCACCTCGGTGGTGCGTATCCAATCGGGGAAGTAGGACGGCACCGCCTTCATGAAGAAGCCGCGTTGATCGGTTCCCTGCGGAAAGGACTGGAGCGCCAGCGGCCGGTCGCGGATCAGCGGCAGCATCGCGGCGGCCACGCCCTCGTAATGGCGGACGAGGTCGAGCTTGGTGATCTGCGGACTCGAGAACATCACCTTGTCGGGATGCGTGATCTCGACCGTGTGACGCCCGCAGCGGATCTGTTCGTTCATCGCCCGTCCCCTATCCGGATTCGCCTTCGTCGTCGGCGACGTCCTCGAGAGTTCGCCCCGATTTCACCGACTCCGGCTGGGTGTTCTCCGGGTTTCGGCGGGCATCGGCGAATTCGTCGCGTCGCTTGATCAACAGCCACTGCGGCTTCGCGCCACGGCCTGTGCGCTGGAGCGTCCAGCCACCGATCAGCTTCTCGCCCTCGAGCCAGAACTTGACATGACCAGAGTCGATCGCCTCGGCCATCGACTGTTCCTCGTCGAGGTTGCGGTAGTTCCCGGCGTCCCACACGATCACCGCGCCGGCGCCGTAGTTTCCCGTCCCGATGCGCCCCTCGAAGTCGGCGTACTCGAGCGGGTGATCCTCCACCTCGACGGCGAGGCGTTTGACCCGCGGATCGGTGGAGGGGCCCTTGGGTACGGCCCACGACCGCAGGGTGCCGTCGACCTCGAGGCGGAAGTCGTAGTGCAGGCTCGTGGCCGCGTGCTTCTGGATGACGAAGCGCGGCGCCTTGGGCCCGCGCCGCCGGTGGGGAGCTTTCTTCGCGCCCGGCTCCACCCCAGGTTCGGGCGTGCTCTCAGGCTTGCGTTTCTCGCGATAGCGCTGGAGTCGATCGCTCATGGCCGCAAAGCTACCCGCATCGCGCCGTGGCGACATCGTGGCGCTTTGGTCGCTCTTGTAGGCTCGATCCGTGGTCGCCAGCTATCGCTCCGTACTAGACGTGCAGGGAGCGTTCCGGCTCATGTCGAGTGCGCTGATCGGCCGGCTGCCGCAGGGGATGGCCTCCCTGTCCATCCTCCTGCTCGTCCGCGACACGACGCACTCCTACACCGCCGCGGGCGTCGCGGTCGGCGCCAACGCTCTTGCCACAGCGGCCTGCGCGCCGCTGCTCGGGCGGCTGATCGATCGGTTTGGACGAGATCGGACGCTTCCCGCATTCGCCCTCGGGCAGGCCGTGATGTACGCGACGCTGGCGCTCGCCGCCGGCGCCGGCGCGCACGCCGGGGTCCTGATCCTCGTGTCCGCCGCTGCCGGCGCGCTGCTGCCGCCGATCGCGCCCGCGGTGCGCGCGCTGCTGCGCGATGTCTTCGAGGACCGGGCGGTGCGCGACACCGCCTACTCGCTCGATGCGGTCATCCAGGAAGCGATCTGGATCACCGGACCGCTGGCCGTGGCCATCGTCGTCTCGCTGACATCGCCGTCAGCCGCCGTGGTGTCGCTCGGAGTGGTGTGCCTGGCCGGCACCACGCTGTTCCTGCGCTCCCCACTCCAGCGCGGCGCGCGGCCCCGCAGACACGACCACCCCCGCCGTTCGGCCCTGGCCAGCCCCGAGCTCCGCGCCCTCCTGGGACCGGTGCTGCTCAGCGGGACCGCGCTCGGGGCCACCGAGGTCGGGCTGCCATCGCTCGCCCTCCATGCCGGCTCGCGGCCCGCCGCAGGGTTGCTGCTCGCCCTGTGGAGCGTCGGCAGCCTGGCCGGGGGTCTGTGGTACGGCTCGCGGGTGTGGAACTCCCCCCTGACCCGCCGCTACCGCCTGCTGCTGATGATGGCGGTCGTCTTCACGGCGCCGTTGATCGTCGCCCGCTCGATTCCCGAGGGCGTGGTCGGCGCCCTGCTGGCTGGGCTCACCTGCGCACCCGTGTTCTCGTGCATGTACGCGCTGGTTGGCCGCACGGTGACTCCCGGAAGCGAGACCGAGGCGTTCACATGGGTGTCCTCGGCTCTGATCGGCGGCATCGCGGCGGGATCGGCCATCGGTGGCGCCGTGATCAAACCGGGCGGGGTGAGCGCGCCGTTCATCGTGGCCTGTCTGGCGTCGCTGCTGGCGGCGGCGATGGCCGTGGGTTTCCGGGCCAGGGTGCGCCAGCTCGCGTAGTCAGGGACGTTGCGCGCGGTGGGGGCGCGGGGGGCGCGGTGGGGGCGCGCGGTGGCGGTCAGCGTGCAAGTCGAGGGGCGCGACGGGTCGAGTTTTCACCTCGACGGCGTGGTGGGCCGGATGTGAAACTGGCCGGATCGGGCGAGGCGAGTTTCACGTTCTAGTGTCGAGACTGACGTTGACGGCCGCAGCGCTGCGGTGGCCCCCTTCAAGCCGGTCAGCCGCTGGGGACGACGGGGACATTCTTCGGCGTCACCGCCTTCCACACCGCCATGTTCGTGTTGCAGCTTAGGCACGCGACGTGGAGCGCCGGCGATTTCGGCAACGCCGCGCCAGCTATTGGCTGGCCAGCGCCCCACCGACCCCACCGACCCCACCGACCCCACCGACCCCGGCTCGGCGGAGATTCTCCCCGCGGCGATGGTAACGCCCGGGGTCCGGTTTGCAACCGACTGATCCAGCTGACCCCGCGTGCCGGAGGGCTCCGGTTTAAGCTGTGGTTGATGGATTCGCTGCCGATCGCGCCGGCTGCCTGCACCCTCGACAAATCGAGCCTGCGCGCCCAACTCGCTCGCTATCGCGCCGCGGGGGAGGGAGCGATCCCCCTGGAGCGAACGCCCCGACGGCTGGTGATCCGGGTTGGGGGTCAGGCGGCCGACGAGGACATCGCCGAGATGATCGGCATCGAGCGCGGCTGCTGCCCGTTCTTCACGCTGGAATGGGCCGCACACGAGCGGGTCCTGGCCATCTCTGTGGCACGCGCCGAGGAGGAGCCCGCACTCGACGCGATCGCTTTCGCCCTCGGGCTGAGCTAGACGCGCGACTTCCAAAACGGCTCCGGGTCGGTCATGCTCGGCCCGTGGGCGAGATCAGTGTCACGCTGCTGAGCGGGTTTGCCGCCGAGGTCGACGGCGAGCCGGTGCCCGACCGGGCCTGGCGCCTGAAGAAGGCGCGGGAGCTCGTCAAGCTGCTCGCGCTCGCGCCGGGCCATCGGCTGCATCGCGAGCAGGTGATGGACGTGCTGTGGCGCGACCGCGCCCCGGCCGCCGCCGCGAACAACCTCCACCAGGCCGTGCACGTGGCGCGGCGGGCGCTCGGACGCCGAGCGCGATCGAGGTGCGCGACGAGATGCTTCGGCTCGTGGCGGAGGTCGACGTCGATCGGCTCGAGCTCGCCGCCGCCGACGCGCGCCGGGCCGGGACGGCCGCGCGCCTATCGGGCGGCGCTCGCGCTCTACCGCGGCGAGCTGCTGCCCGAGAACCGCTACGACGACTGGGCGCAGCGAGCGCCGCGACGAGCTCGAGCGAGCTGGCCGCGCGAGCTCGAGGACGAGCTCGCCGCGCTCGGCCCGGCCCGACGGAGACCGGCAGTCCTCGCTGCCCGCGGACGCCAGCTCGTTCGTCGGACGCGAGCAGCGAGCTGGCCGAGCTGAAGGCGCTGCTGCGGCGGCACGCGGCTGCTCACCCTCGCCGGCACCGGCGGCGTGGGCAAGACGCGGCTGGCGCTCGAGCTGGCGCGCGCCGCCGAGTCGGCGTATCCGGGCGGCGCGGCGTTCGTCGAACTCGCCGCCGCTCGCCGACGCCCGCTTGTCCCGGACGCGATCGCCGCCGCGCTCGACGTGCGGGCGCTGTCGGGACAGAGCTCGCTCGACGCGGTGGTCGACGTTCCTCGCGCCGCGCTCGCTGCTGCTCGTGCTCGACAACTGCGAGCACCTGCTCGGAGCGCTCGCGACGCTCGCCGACGCGCTGCTGCGCTCCGCCCCGGGCTGACGATCCTCGCGACGAGCCGCGAGCCGCTGCGCGTTCCGGGCGAGGTCGTGTTCCGGGTTCCGTCGCTGGACATCCCCGATCCCGAACAGCCGCTTGCGCCGCGCGCAGCTGCTCGAGTATGAGGCCGTGCAGCTGTTCGTCGAGCGGGCGCGCGGCGGCGGCGCCCGGGCTTTGCGCTCGACGAGGACAACGCCGCCGACGTCGCGCGGATCTGCTTTCGCCTCGACGGCCTGCCGCTCGCGCTCGAGCTCGCCGCGGGCCGCTTGGGGGCACTCGGTCCGGCGGCGATCGCGCGAGCGGCTCGACGATCGCTTCCGACTGCTGCGCGCGGGGCAGCCACGCCGCGCCCACCCGCCAGCACACGCTCGCCGCCACGCTCGCAGTGGAGCCATGACCTGCTGGAGCCCGATGAGCGCATGCTGTTTCGCCGCCTTGTCGGCATTCGCGGGCGGCTTCGAGCTCGAGGCGGTCGAGAGCGTGTGCGCCGACAGCGGAGCTCGACGTGCCGGCGATCGCCGACGTGCTCGCGCGTCTGGTCGAGAAGTCGCTGGTCACCGCCGACGAAGGCACATCCCGCGAGCGACGCTACCGCCTGCTCGAGACCGTCCGCCTCTACGCGCGGCGAGCGCCTCGTCGAAGCCGGCGAGACGCTCGCTCCTGAGCCGAGCGGCACGCCGAGCTGGGCGCTCGCGCTGGCCGAAGCGAGCGCGCACTCGCCGCAGCTCGATCGCGACGCCGCGAACCTGCGCGTCGGCCCTCGACACGCTGCTCGCTCGCGCTCCGGCCGAATCGCTCGAGTTCTGCGTGCGCTGTTGCCCGTTCTGGATGCGCCGGATCGACCTCGACGAGGCGGACGGCGGTTCGACGAAGTGCTCGCAGCCGCCCCGGAGCGGACCGCGCTTCGCTCGCAGGCCCTGCTCGCCGCGGCCGCGATCGACTTCCGCAGCGGCGCGCTCGCCCGGGGCTTCGCCCGCGCCGAGGAGAGCTATGACGTTGCCTGCGAGATCGGAGACGCGCGCGCCCAGTGGCGAGCGCTCCAGTTTCTCGGCGAGGTTCGCCTGGCCAGCGATGCGGCCGACGAGGCGAGACCGTGGCTCGAGCGGGCGCTCGAGCTCGCGCACCGCGAAGCGTTTCCGGCGGCCGAGGCGACGTGCGTGTACTCGCTTGGCGTGGTCCGTTGGATGCTCGGCGATCTCGATGGCGCCGAACAGCTGCTCGCGGAGAGCATCGAGCTGTTCAGCGCGCTGGCCGGCTCGCCCGAGCGGATCCCCTCGCCGGTCAACTTCGCCGAGATCGACAGCCAGGCGGGCGCGCGGCCCGGGCTGCGACTCGTCTTCGAGGACACGCTTCAACCCTTTTTCGAGATCTCCTGCGACGCCGCGGTCGGCTACGTGCTGGCCAACCAGGCCGGGATCGCGCGCGCCCGCGGCGACCTCGCCCGGGCGCGCCGCGCTCCTCGACGAGAGCGCGGCCCGCTTCGAGGAGCCCAGCGACGACCACGGGCCGGGCGGCGGTGCTCGTCCGGCGCGCGTACCTCGAGCTCGCCGGAGGACGCGCTGGCGCCGGCCCGCGAGGCGCTCGCGGCAGGCGCTCGCGCTGCGGCGCGCGCACGGCGATCGCCGCGGCCTCGGGCTGGTGCTCGCGGGGCTCGGCCTGATCGACACGATCGCCGGCGACTACGCAGCTGCCGAGCGGCATCTGGCCGAAGCCCGCGACATCTTCCGCCGCGCCGGCGATCGGTGGGGGCTTGCCAGCACCCTGTGGCGGACCGCCGACCTCGCCTTCGCGCGTGGGCAGCCTCGACGACGCGGAGGCGCGCGCTGCAGGAGGCCCGCTCCGTCCTCGGCCCGACGCGAGCGCGAGCGATGGATCGCGCAATACGGTCGCGGGGCTCGCCGAAGTCGCGCTGCTCCGTGGCGACGACGAGGCGGCCCGTGCGCTGCTCGCCGATGCGCGCGAGCGCTATGCCGCTCGGCACGACGCGCTCGGCGTCGCCGACGTCGATGAGCGCGCTGGACGACCTTGCTAAGGACGTGCTAAGCGCGGGCAAAGAGGCCGCCGCGTACAACTCGCCGCACCTCCTAACCGAAAGGAAGACGGACATGAGTCACGACCATCGCCCCGGTGCTCGGGGAAGCAACGGTTCAGGAGCTGCGGGAAGCCATTCGCGGCGAGATCGTCACGCCGAGGCGACGGCGGCTACGCGGAGGCCTGCCAGGTCTGGAACGGCGCACACGACGGCCGCCGCCCGGCGCTCATCGTCCGCTGCGCCGGCGCCGCCGACGTGATCGCGGCAGTCGGATTCGCGCGCAGCAACGGCCTGACGATCGCAGTCCGCGGCGGCGGCCACAGCGTCGCCGGATTCTCGACCTGCGACGGCGGAATCGTGATCGACCTGTCGCCGATGAACGGCGTGCGCGTCGATCCCGTGGCCCGCCGGGCCGACGTCGGCGGCGGCGCGGTCTGGGCCGACGTCGATCACGAGACACAGGCGCACGGCCTCGCGACCACCGGCGGACTGGTGTCGACCACCGGCGTCGCCGGCTTCACGCTCGGCGGCGGCATCGGCTGGACGATGCGCAAGTTCGGCCTCGCCTGCGACAACCTCGCGGCGGCCGACGTCGTCACCGCGGACGGCCGGCTCGTCCGCGCGAGCGAGACCGAGAACGCCGACCTGCTCTGGGGGCTGCGCGGCGGCGGCGGCAACTTCGGCATCGTCACGCAGTTCGAGTTCGATCTGCATCCGCTCGGCCCGGTGATCTACGCCGGGCCGATCTTCTACCCGGCCGAGGACGCCTTCGATCTCCTGCGCGTGTTCCGCGACTGGGCGGCGGACGCTCCAGACGAGATCACCGCGGTGGTCAACCTCACGACGCGCGCCACCGCTGCCGGTGATTCCGGAGGCGTGGCACGGCAAGAAGGTCGTGGCGTTTATCGCCGCCTCCACCGGCCCGGTCGAGGAGGGCGCGGCGCTCGTCGCACCGGTCCGCGAGCGTTGCGGAGCCGATCGCCGACCTGCTCGGGCCCGATGCCCTACCACGCGCTACAGACGCTGCTCGACCCGCTGTGGCCGAAGGGGATCCACGCCTACTTCAAGGCGACCAACCTCGCGCGGCTCGACGATGAGCTGATCGACCGCCTGTGCAAGGTCCATCAGGCCGCCCCGGGCCCGCAGTGCGAGATCCACGTGCACCAGATGGGCGGCGCCGTCGGACGTGTCGCCGACGGCGCGACGGCGTTCCCGGAGCGCTCGATGCCGTTCGTGCTCAACGCCGTCACGGGCTGGCACGACGCCGGCCGCAGGGTGAGGCGCACACGCGAGTGGGCGCGCCACGGTGATCGCCGCCGGCCGCCGACGCCTCGACCGGCCGCGCGTACGTCAACTTCCTCGGCGACGCGCGACGCGGCGCGGTCGGCCTACGGCGAGGAGACGTACGCCCGCCTGGCGTCGCTGAAGCAGGTCTACGACCCGACGAACGTGTTCCGGCTCAACCAGAACATCAAACCCGCGGCGCCCGGGTCCTAAAGCGCGCTCTCCCACCCTGCGCCGTGCGCGGTCGCTCGCCGTTGCTCTCGCGATAGCGGCCGCGCTGGCGCCGGGGGCGGCCGCTGCCCGGCGCGGGGCGGGGGTGGGCTCCAAAAGGCCCCGGGACTGGCGATAGCCTTGACGCCGCGCATGAGCTACGTCGAGGACTTCTCGCCGGTGCCAATTGGACCGCTTCGCTGAAGCGCAGGTCTCCGAACTGCGAATGCGCATCAGCTCGCTGATGCCCCAGGCTCGGGCGGACCTGGCTGCACTTGTCGCCTGCCACTCGGTAGCCGACCCGCGTCAATACCCGGTCTCCGAGTGCCTCAAGGCTGCGCAATTGGTGATCGACCGGTTCTCCGATGTGGGCCTGCTCGACACGCGCCTCGAGCCGACGAGCGACGGCTATCCGGCGGTCTACGGCCACATCCCCGCGCCACCTGGCCGGCCCACCGTGCTCCTGTATTGCCACTATGACGTGCAGCCCCCGCTCGACCCGACGGGCACCGAGTGGCACTCGCCGCCGTTCACGCTCACCGAGCGCAATGGGAGGTGGTATGGACGTGGAAGCGCCGACTGCAAGGGCAACATCGTCGCGCACCTCATCGCCCTGCGGGCGCTCGGGCGCGATCTTGGCGTCGGGATCAAGCTGATCGCCGAGGGTTGCGAGGAGCTGGGTCACGGAGGCATCGAGGGCTTCGTCCGTGCGCATGCCGACCTCCTGCGTGCCGACGCGATCATCATCGCCGATACCGGCAACTTCTCGGTTGGCGTGCCCACACTCACGACGTCACTCAGAGGGTTGACCGAGGTCATCGTGTCGGTGAGCACGCTCGAGAGCGCGCTGCACTCTGGGATGTTCGGGGGCCCGGCGCCCGATGCGCTCATGGCCGTCATCAAGATGCTCGCCACCTTGCGCGACGCGAAAGGGAACACCGCGATCCAGGGTCTCGACGCGGCGCCGCCGTGGCACGGCGTCGCGTATCCACCATCGGTCTTCCGCACCGACGCGCGTGTGCTCGACGGCGTCGACCTGCTCGGGGATGGACCGGTGGAGGAGATGCTCTGGTCGCGGCCGGCGGTAACCGTGCTCGGCATCGACTGCCCACCCGTTGTCGGGTCGGCCGGAGCGATTCCGGCCCACGCCCGCGCTCGCATCAGCCTCCGCGTGCCCGCGGGCATCGACGCAGAACGCGCCCGTGACGCGCTGATCGAGCACCTGCGGGCGGTCGCTCCATGGAACTCGAGGGTCGAGATCAAGCCCGAATCAACCGGACAACCGTTCAGTACACGCACTGACGGCCCGGCCTACCTGGCCATGAACCGATCGCTCGAGGAGGCCTACGACCGGCCTGCCACCACCCAGGGCGAGGGGGGCTCGATCCCCCTCTGCAACGTGCTCGGTGAGACGTTCCCGGACGCCGAGATCATGCTGCTGGGCGTCGAGGAGCCGGCGTGTTTGATCCACGCCCCAAACGAGAGCGTCGACCCAACCGAGATCTCACGGATCGCGCTTGCCGAGGCGCTGTTCCTCACCCATTACCGAGCCGCCCGATGATTGTGGCCCTGATTCAGCCGCTGTTCCGGACGATCCGTGGGTCACCGTGGCGACCGACGACGAACCAGATCGCTTCGACTCGCAACTCGCCGGCATTGAAGCGCCGGTCGGGCATGGTCGAGTCAAACGAGAGCGAGTCGCCCGGACCGAGCTCGTACGTCTCGAAGCCGACGGTGACCCCGAGGCGGCCGGTCAGAACGTGGCCGTACTCGCTTCCAGAGTGCCGCACCAGCGCGTCCGGGGGGCAGGACTCGCCGCCGACCTCGTAGACAGCGGAGACGAACTCGACGTCCTGCGGCGAGGGCCGGCTTCGACACATTTATCCGCTTCTTGCAGGTGGACCCGGGAGGCGCGTGGCTGAAGCTGAAGTCGCTCACTGACGGAGCGGAGATCGCGTCGGGCGAACTCTGACGTCTACAGCTAATCGTCCGCGTCGCCACAGGCGCACGCACTAACGCTTCGCTCGAGGTGCGGTCGGTCGGTTGCGCATCGCGAGCCAGCCTCGCGGGTCGTACAGTGAGTACGACCCGCGACCGGACAGGGCCGGCGGGTGCGCGTAGTCATCGGGCCGATCAGCATTTGTCAGACACCACGGAAAACCTCCCCCGTCACGCGGCGATGAGGCGGGCCCGGGCCCGCGCGATGAAGCTCATGGTCGCCGCGCTGGCAGCGGCCTGCGCCATCGGGGCAGTCGCACCGATCGCACGGGGGGACGGCGACCCGGGCAGCGATGTTCTCGTCTACCAGGACCTGTTCGTCGGCCCCGATGCGGGTCTGTCGATTCCGCAACAGGCACGCTTCGGCGGGCTCCTCAAGGCAGCCGCCCGATCGGGCTTTCCGATCAGGGTGGCGATCATCGCCAAGCCCTCGGATCTTGGTGCCGTCACCGGGCTGTGGCGCAAACCTCGGGCGTACGCGCGGTTCCTCGGACTCGAGCTGTCGCTCGCCTACAAGCAGCGGCTGCTCGTCGTGATGCCAAACGGGTTCGGCTTCAACTGGCCGGGCCACGCCAGCACGCCGGCCTACCGCGCGCTGGCCAATATCCCGATCGGATCCGGGGGTGGCGGTTTGTTCGGCGCCGCCCAGTCGGCGGTGCATAAGCTGGCTGTCGCGGATGGCGTCAAGCTGCCGGCGGCGGTAGGGACCACAGCCTCGACCCAGCCGACCGGATCGGCCACCGGCGGGAGCCACGCGCCGTCGGCGGGGCAGGCGACCGACAACCGCGTGGCCATCATCGCCATGGTGCTCGTCGCGGTCGCCGCCGCAGCGCTTCTGGTTGGGGGGGCGCTGCGCCGACGGGCCAGCCGTCGGGGGTCAAGCTTCGGCGAGCGGGCCCCGGCGGCGGTTGGCGCCCGTCGGGCCGCGCTGGCTGTTACCGAGTGTCGCGCTCGTCGCGGTGCTGCTGACCGGAACGATCGTCGCCCTCGCGCAGGTGGGATCGGGCCGCGGTTCGAAGCCATCGGCACTCGCCTTCAACCCGTCCCTCGATCCCGGGACTCCGCTGTCGGGTGCCGCCCCGGACTTCACGCTCTCGGACCAGTTCGGACGGCCGGTGTCCCTGCGCTCATTCCGCGGCAAGGTCGTGATCCTCGCCTTCAACGATTCCGAATGCACGACCGTGTGCCCCCTCACGACCACGGCGATGCTCGATGCCAAGGCGATGCTCGGGCAGGCCGGCTCGCGCGTAGAGCTGGTCGGGATCGATGCCAATCCGGCCGCGACCTCGCTCGAGGACGTGTGGTCCTACTCAGAGCTCCACGGGATGCTGCACGCCTGGCATTTCCTCACCGGATCCCTGCCACAACTGCGGCAGGTGTGGAAGCGCTACGGAGTCGAGGCGGCTGTCGAGCGGGGTCAGATCACCCACACCCCGGCCCTGTTCGTGATCGGTCCGCAGGGGCGGAAGGCCAAGGTCTACATCACCCAGATGTCGTACTCGGCGATCGGACAGCTCGGTCAGGTGCTCGCGCACGAGGCGTCCAACCTCCTCCCGGACCATCCTCGTGTGCGCTCGGATCTCTCCTATTCCCGCGTCCCGCCGATAACCCCGGCACAGGCCGCGACGCTCCCGCGCGCCGGCGGAGGATCCGTTGCACTCGGCCCCGGGAAATCGGCACATCTATATGTGTTCTTCGCGACCTGGGATCAGGAAACGAGCGGCCTGGCCGGTGAACTGGACAAGCTCAACGGCTACGCGTCAGCTGCTGCTCGGCTCGGACTCCCGCCTCTCACGGCTGTCGACGAAGGGAGCGTCGAGCCGTCCTCGGGCACGCTGAGCAACTTCCTCAGCCGCCTTCCGAGGCCGTTGTCGTACCCGCTGGCCGTCGACCGAACGGGCCGGGTCGCCGATGGATATGAGGTCCTCGGCGCCCCATGGTTCGTGCTCACCTCGGCGACCGGCCAGATCCTCTACTACCGAGAGGTCTCGACGGCGGGCTGGCCGAGCCCCAAGGTGCTGATCCGCTACGTGCGAGCCGCGCTGGCCCGCGTCCCCGGCGCGGCCGACGCCTCGGCGGTGCGGCGGGATCTCGCCGGCTCGCCAGCCCCGCTGGCGGCCGTCCACCAGCAGGCGAACCGGCTGCTGGGAACCGAGCCGGCGCTGGCGGCCAGGATCCGCGCGCTGCGCGGTTATCCGATCGTGATCAACGCTTGGGCGTCGTGGTGCGCCCCTTGCCGCTCGGAGTTCGGCCTGTTCGCCTCCGCGTCAGCGCGCTACGGCCGCCGCGTCGCGTTTCTCGGCGCCAACACCAACGACTCACCCGGCGACGCGCGCACCTTCCTGGCCCAGCACCCGGTCAGCTATCCAAGCTACGAGACGACGACCAGCAATCTCAGCGATCTGGCGGTCATCGGTGGGCTGCCGACGACGATCTACATCAACCCGGCGGGCAAGGTCGTGTTCGTGCACACGGGTCAGTACGACTCGCAGGGAACACTCGATCAGGACATCGGCAGCTACGCGCTGGGGGGCTGACGTTCGTCGCCATCCCGCTGCCGCTCAGTCGGCCGCGAGCGCAGCCGGCCTCAGCAGATGGTCGGTCCGTTCGATCCAGAGCTTGGCGCGCAGGCGCTCGAACATCGAGCGGGCCCTCCGGAGCACGGCGGTGGCCTCTTCGGTGCGGCGCAGCTCCAGCAGAATCCGTCCGTGGTCGAGCATGGCGCGAGCCAGGGCAAATGGGTTGCCGGAGGCCTCGATCACCACGACCGCTTCGGCGAACTCGGCTTCGGCTCGCTGGAGCTCACCACGCTCCGCCTGCAGCAGGCCGCTGGCGCGCTGTAGTTGTCCGCGCGTGAGCGAAAGCTCGACGTGCACGCGGTTGGCGAGCAACTCCTCGACCACACTGTCCTGTCCGGACTCGATCAGGGCTTCGAGAACGTCGCCCAGATAGAACATATGAGTCAGCCCTCCGAGGAGGTTCTCCTCGGGCGCAAGCGTGATCAGTGGCATTGCGTCGTCGGTGCGTCCCGCCGCCCGGAGGGCGACACCCTTGGCGATGCCTTCGACGACAGCGAGCTCGTGCCACTCCGACGGCTGTACCTGCGCGGCGAGCCACGCGTCGAGCCCGGCCAAATCGCCGCGGGCGGACAGGATCAGTGGCGCAAAGACCGCGGCCAGGCGAATGATGCCGGTTTCGCCCTCCGTGTTCAGGCTCTCACTGAGGGCAAGGGCCTCGTCCCATTGTCCGCTGAATGCGTGAACCCCGACGCGCTGGGCGACGAGGTCCTGCTCCCAGCTGCGATAGCCACGCTCCCGCGCCAGCATCAGGCCGCGCCCGAGGAGCTCGCCGGCCTCCTCGGGAGCCCCCGTGCTGAGCCGGTGCTCGGCCAGATTGAAATAGCCCCGCAGCGCCTGATCGGTGACATCCGATTCCAGGGCTACCTGCAGTGCGAGCCCGATCACCGCCCAGCTTCGACCAGCCGGCCGTGATACTGCAGGGCGATCCCGCGCGTCATGGCCGCCTCGGCCAACACCGGGCGCAGCCCGCAGGGGTCGGCGATGGACAGCGCCCTCTCCGACTCCTCGAGTGCCCTCGTGTAGTTCCCGGTCAGGAACGCCACCCGGCCACGGCGCGCCGCGAGCTCAGCCAGGGTCTGCTCGCCGCTCAGCACCTGGCGGGCGCGGTCGATCAGCTCGCCCGCCTCCTCGAGTCGGTTCTCGTCGATCAAGACATTCGCCAGCAGGGCACGGTTTCGGGCGGCGTCCTCGTCGCGGCCGGTGGCGTCGAGGACGGCGATCGCATCGGTGAGAAGTGTGTGCGCGGCGTCCGGGTCGCCGGCGCGAGCCGCCGCGACCCCTGCCTCGGCAGCAGACTGGAGCGCTCGACGTCATCGTCGGCGAGCGCGGCCGCCTGCTCGAAGTAACGTCGCGCCTCGGCGGCCAGGGCGAGCGATCCGGCACGACGCCCCGCGGCGGCAAGGGTCTCGCGCGCGGAGGCCCGGATGGCGTCGGCATCGGACGCGTCCGGATCCGACTTGACGGCATGGAGGTAATGGCTTGCCAGCACTTTGGCAATCTCGGTGGCGTCACCCCACGCCGATCGCAGGTATTCAGCGGCGGCAAGATGGCGCGCCTTGCGGTCTCGGCGCGAGAGAGTATCCAGCGCGATCGTCCGCAGGAGTCCCTGGAGAAAATGGTACTGCCCCTGCTCGGCGAAGCGCGAATCCTCGTGGCGTCCGAGGACCTGCTTGGCGACCAGCCCGTCGAGGGTCGCCTGCACATCGTCTTCTGGCCGCCCACTGACCGCGGCCAGTGCCGCCGTCGGGAACGCCATTCCCAGAACCGCGGCATCCTGGAGCGTCGAGCGCTCGACCGCATCGAGATTGTCAAGCCTGGCCGCCACCAGCGCCTGAAGAGTCTCCGGCACCTCGAGATCGCCGATAGCGGCGGTCACGATATAACGCGTGGCCCTGCTCGGTCAGGACGCCGCGGTCCAGCAGCATCCGCACCGTCTCGACCGCATATAGCGGCATGCCCTCCGCGTCGCGCGAGGATCCTGGCCATCGAGGTCCTCGGGCAGACCCGGGCACGACCCTGTCGAGCAAGGTCCGCATCGACGCCGAGTTGCAGCGGCCCCAGGCGCACGAGCCGTCCCCAGGTTGGTGAGCGGTCTCGACCTCGGGGCGGCCGAGCGCGAGGATGTAAATCGGGAACTTCGCCGACCATTCGAGCAGATAGTCGATGAACTCGAGTAGACCACTGTCGGCCCACTGCAGATCCTCAAACGCGAGGATCACCGGCTGACGTCTCGGCCATTCGTTCGAAGAACAGCCGCCAACCTGCTGAACAGGTCCGCTGCCATCGGTCGCGGTTCGTTGCTCGAGGCCCGAGCAGGTGAGCCAGTCGCGGCTCGACCAGCGCCGCTCGCGCTCATCGGGCACATGCTGCGCGACCGTCTGCGCGCAGCTTCTGCGCGCGCCGAGTGCGGCGGTCCTCCTCCTCGACTGATTCCCGCGCGTGTCCTCACCATCTCCGCGACCGCCCAATATGCCACCCCCTCGCCGTATGAAAGGCAACGACCCTGATGCCACCACCGGTCCTCCTGACTCCCGTCGACGTACTTGAAGAACTCCCACAGCAAGCGCGACTTCCCGGAGCCCGCCTCGCCGACGCACGGTGACGAGCCGCGCTCGATTGTCCGCCGCGCTGGCCTCGGCTGACTCGATGACCACCTCTAGCTCGGCCTCGCGTCCGACGAACTGCGCTTCGAGCCCAGCCCCGCGTCGCGCGCCTCCGGCGCCGGCGACGACCCGCAGCGCCGTCCAAGCCCGGACTGGCTGCTCGCGCGCCCTTGACCTGGTGGACGCCCGCGTCCTCGAAGGCGATGGCCGCCTCGGACGCCCGCCGAGTGATGTCATCGACCAACACGCATCCAGGGTGGGCGATCGATTGCAGGCGAGACGCGGTGTTGACGGTGTCGCCGAGGACCATGCCCTCGCTCTCCGCGCCCAGCTCGACGGCGGCGCGTCCCGTCAGCACCCCGGCTCTCACCCGTAGCTCGGGTACCCCCACCTCCTGGCCCAGGGCGGTGACCGATTGTGTCAGGGCGAGGGCGGCGCGCACCGCGCGCTCAGCGTCGTCCTCGCGAGCCTGGGGGCTGCCCCACACAGCCATGACCGCATCGCCGATGAACTTCTCCACGGTGCCCCCGTATCGCTCGATCAGCGTGCGGCAGCGATCGAAATAGCGCGGGAGCAGGTCCCGCACCTCCTCGGGATCGCGATGCTCAGACAGAGCCGTGATCGGCGAGCCATCCTACCCGCCACGCGTTTGGCGATGGGCGCGACGGGCAGACGGCTTACTCAGAGAAGGTCATTCAAACGGCTCACGTCAGATCCGGATCCGCCCGAGTCAATACGTTGGGGTTCTCGTGGACGTACCGGCTGCGTAGCGCGTTGCCCTGGCGTCCGCCGGCTTGGAAAGTCGGACGCTGCGCACGATCTCAATGCCCATGGCCAGCGGGAAACAGAGCAGCCACAGCAGGGGCGAGGTCAGAATCGGGTCGTCGGGAGCTGCGGAATCGTGCAGCAGGTTCATCGTTTTACCTCCGTAGGCAGTTGTGAGATGCCGGGCCTATCGACGAACCTCATCGTGTGACGGCCGACCCTCGAAGCCAAGATTGATAAAGCGGTGCTTCAGACTGCGCCAGCGCAACGCAGCACCCGCTGCAGCCCAATTGTCGTGTTCGACAGCAGTGCTGCTGGCTTTTGAGAACCGGCCCGAGCGAGGCCTTCTGGCCGCGCGGTGACCGGCGGCTACTTCAGCGGAGCGAAAGCGTGGTGATCTTTCGCCTGTGCGCGTTGGAGGTGGTGCTGAGCCACACGCGCGCGCTGAGGTGGTGGCGTCTGCGGAGCAGCTTTCGGCCGGTCGCGTTCAGCGTAAGTGCAGCTGTCGTATATCGGCCGACGGCAATCCTGAGTGTCAGCGCGCCGATCGTCACGACCCCGCTGGCTCCGTGCGCGGACAGCGTGAGCTTCAGGCCGCAGACGCCCGTCCGCGCCGCCTTGCACGCCACCCCCACGAGGGCCGAGGCACCACCCGGCCCGGCCGATGTCGCCCGCGCCGCGCCCACGATCACGGACTCTCCGGGGAAGTCGACCTCGTTGTCGTTCGCTGCGCCCCACTCGATCACGATCGAACCATCGAGCGGCGGAGATACGAACGGCTTCGGACCGCGCTCGAACGTGTAGGTGGCAGCCCCGCGTGGAGCGCGCGACGATCCGCCCCCACCACCCCCGCCGCCGCCCACGTCGGGCGAATCGCTCTGGCTGCAGCTCTTGCCCGCGATCGCGGGACAGTCGAAGATCCCGCCACTGCCGCCGCCCCCGCCGCCGAAGTAGCCGCCGCCACCACCACCGCCCCCACCACTGGCGTCCTTCACGCCGCACCCCGGACAAGGACGCAGCTGCGCGTTGCCACCGCCGGCGCCACCCACCCCGCTCGACCCGCCGGAGCCGCCGTTGCCACGCAGCCAGTAGGACGGGTTGCCGGCCCCGGTCGCCCCCGCCCTGCCGCCGGCCCCGGGGTGCCTATCCGTGTCCTTCGACCCTTGCCCACCCCCACCGCTCAGGACCCTGTTGGCGCTGAAGTCGGTGCGGCCCTCGCTCCCGTCCTGACCCCCGCTGCCGCCGGTGCCACCGGCCGTGCCGCTGATCGACCCGCCTCCGCCGGCCCCTCCGCCTCCCGCTGCGACGATCAGCCGCGAGGTCAGCGCCCTGGCTCCACGTGCGATCGGCAAGGTCTGGATGTCCGTCGCTCCGCCGCCTCCCGCGCCGCTGTGGCCACCGCCGAGTCCCGGTGCCCCAACCCCTCCGCCGTTGAAGGCGCCCGGGGCGATCCGGCAGTTGGGAGGCGACTGGCAGCCCTGTGCATCGCTGTTCGCGCCGTGGCCACCGACCTCGACGTACAGCTTCTCGCCGGGAATCACGACGCGCGGGCCACTGACATCCGCCGCCCGTCCGCCGAGCGCTCCGTAGGGTCCGTCGCCGCCGTCCGCACCCGTGGCGATGACTTCGGCCTTGTGCACGGCATCCGGCACGACGACGACGTGCTCTCCAGACGAGAAGAACGCCTCCTGCGCACCGAATTCGTCGGACGAGTCGAACCCGGTCGGAGCTCCGCCCGAAGCCGGTACGGTCGCGACCATCGCGATCGCCACCGCTACCCCGACCGGCATGATCCGTGGTCCATGCATCCCTCACAGAAAGGCTCTCACTCGGTACTCATATTGGCAAGCCGTACCGCGTGGCAAGTCGGGAGCTTGTGAGGACAGCCCCAAAGCTCAGGCGCGATCGAGGAGCTGAGCGAGTGTCCGCGCACTGGTGACCGACTCGGGCCGCTCGACCACGATGTCCGATCCTGGCCGGGCCTCTTCGTCGCGGCGTTTGATGAGAAGCCACTGCGGCTTCTCGCCTCCCCGCGTGCGCTGCAGCGCGAACCCGCCGCGGAGCTTCGCGCCATGCAGCACGAACACGGCATGGCCGCGCTCAAACGCGTCCGGCCACGGCATCCGCCCCCCCTGCTCGTAGGAGCCGCGGTCCCAGAGAATCACGCCGCCCCCACCACCGGTGAGACCTTCGAATTCGTTGTGCTCGAGGGCATGGTCCTCAACCTGGACCGCGAACCGCTTGACGGCCGGATCGAGCGATGGTCCCTTGGGAACCGCCCACGAACGCATGGCCCCACCAACCTCGAGGCGCAGGTCGAAGTGATGGGCAGTCGCTTGATGCTCCTGGACTACGAACACGCCGGCCGCCACTCCGCGCAGCGCGAACTGCTCGTGCCCCTCGACGTCCGCGGGAGATATGACGGAGGGCGCGGCCTCCAGCGCGGCGAGCCATGCCACCAGCTCATCGAGTGCGGCCGCGGGGCCCTCGGCGTGGACCAGCAACCTCGCGCCCTCGTCGGTCAGACGTACCCATCCCGATAGACCGAGCCCCAACGCCCGCGATCGCACCTCGGGGCCTAGAGCGGCCACCTGGCCGGCGATCGCGATCCGCAGAGCAGACGCCTCGCTCACGCCAGCGATTATCACCGCCTCGGCCGCAGACCGCGGGTCAGATGTGGCCGGCGGGCCGAAACGGCCGAGCATCCAGCAAGGTCAGGGGAAGTTCGGGGTGCGTCCCGATGCGCGCCGTGGGCTACGCGAGAAGATCGGCGCTGTGCCGATAACCGCGACCGACCGATTGCCGCGCCTCGAGGGGCGGCTGTTCCTCGGCGATGGAGGCCTGGAGACGACCATGATCTTCGCCGAGGGGATCGAGCTGCCGTGCTTCGCCTCGTTCGTGTTGCTCGCCACCGAGGATCACCGGCAGGCGCTCCGGCGCTATTACGTCTCGTACATCGAGATCGCCCGGCGCCATGGTCTCGGCTTCACGCTCGACACGCCGACATGGCGGTAGGGGCCATCCGGGTCGACCTCGAACTGCAGCCACAGCCGCCCTGGAAGTCTCATCTCTGTGACGAGCCGCAGCACGCGGTCGGGCTCGTGCCGATCGACCCGCCACCCGTCGACCGCGTCGCCAACGCGCAGATCGACAGGATGGCGCCGACCCCGGCGCATCCCGACGCCGCCTCGGAGGACGTCCAGCGCACCTCTGAAGCGCCAGAATTGCTCCGCGCCGTACCAGCCGGTCCGGCCGCCGATCCGGCTGATCGAAGCAAAGGCATGCCGGGGCGGGTGCGGCACGTGGATCACGCGCGAGCACACCAGGCGTCGCCCGAAGCGGGCGTCGCTCCAGCTGTTCGGCCGAGCGGGAGGAAGCGCATCTGACCATCTGGTCCGGGCGAAGTCGCGATCCTCGTCCGCCAGCGCTCGCTCGATCGCCTGATCGAGCCGCAGCGGCGCGACGCCGAATGCCTCCCTTGCCGCGCCTGTCCTGACAACGGTC
Organism: uncultured Solirubrobacterales bacterium; assembly: GCA_963737535.1. GTDB lineage: Bacteria > Actinomycetota > Thermoleophilia > Solirubrobacterales > Solirubrobacteraceae > Palsa-465. The sequence goes on along the minus strand of CAVTTU010000029.1, from coordinate 3,928 downwards.
TCGTTGCGCAGACTGTCGACCATCGCCGCGGCCACGTTGCGGTGGGCGGGCGCGATGAGGCCGAGACCGATGCGTGACGCGCGCGGGGTCAGCAGCGGCGAGCGAAGCATGCGCCGGCGCAGTCCGCGCTGACGGGCGTATTCGCGGATGATGTCGGCGTAGCTACCCCGGCCCTCGCCTCCGATTCCGAAGATCGCACCGCCCGGGTGCCCGAGCGCGGCGATCAGATCCTCCACGACATCCTCGACGGCGATTGGCTGGGCCGCCGTCTCGATCCAGCGCGGCGCGACCGCAACCGGCAGCTGCTCGACGAGCGCCCGGACGATCTCATAGGAGGCGCTGCCTGACCCGATCACGATGGACGCGCGGAACTCGACGGTGGGAACGCCGGACGAGTGCAGGACGCGGCCCACCTCCTGGCGACTGGCCAGGTGGGCCGACAGGCCGCCTCCGGCGCCGAGGCCGCCCAGGTAGACGATACGTTTGACGCCGGGCGTCCTCGCCGCGGCCGCGAAGTTACGCGCGCCGGCGCGATCGAGCTGCGAGAAGTCACCCTGGCCAACCATTGAGTGCACCAGGTAGTAGGCGCTGTCCACGCCCGCCATGGGTCGCGTAAGCGAGTCCGGCACGAGCACGCCCCCGGCGAAGATCTCGGTGTCGTCGGCCGTCCGGCCGGCGAGAGCCTCGGGGCGCCGGGTGAGGCACCGGACCCCATGGCGGCGGTCGCCTTCGAGCCGGGCCAGCAGACGGCCGCCGATGTATCCCGTCGCCCCGGTCACGAGAACCGTCTCGGCCGGTGGTCCTGACGCCACGTGAGGGATGTCTCGAGAGTTCATGAGATTCGCATATTACTATAGTGCGTAGTAATTCACTTCAATATGCTGGTGACTGTCTGAGTGACAGCGCTGGCAGCACACACTCAAGGGGTCAGGTTCCATGATCCCTCGCCTGTCACTATCTGCCCTCGTCTTCGTCGTGGCGGCACTCATCGCGGTACTCGTCTCGACGAGCGGTGGGAGCACCTCCAAGGCACGGTCGAGCTCGGCCGTCAGCGCGATCTCGGTCAAGCAGACCCCGCTTGGCGACACGCTGACGGACGCCCAGGGACGCGTGCTTTACCGGTTCGCTCCCGACAAGCCCAACATGTCGACCCTGTCGGCCGCCGGTCGGTCCGTCTGGCCCCCGTTCACCTCGACCCGCCGTCCGGCCGCGACGCGCGGAGCGCAGACGAGCGAGATCAGCGCTGTCTCCGGGGCGAGCGGATCCGCGCAGATCACCTGTCACGGTCATCCGCTGTACAACCTCGTCGGCGATCGGAAGCCCGGCCAGGCCTCGGGCCAGGGGCCTGAACGAGTTCGGCGGCCGCTGGTACGTCGTGTCGAAGGCCCGCGGCGCGATCACTGCGAACCCTCACAGCGCGGCAGGCAGCGGCTCCTCCGGCGGCACGCCCTCATACGGCTACGGCTATTGAGCACTCGACGCACGTTGCAGGTCACTCCCAGTGACCAACTCGGCCCGCGGGCGCGCCCGCGGGCGGTTTCGCGTCTGCGCCCTCGCGAATGGCGGAGCGACCACGGAACTAGTGCGGCCGAACGCAGGTATGTCCGAGGTCAGGCGGTTGGCTCGGCGTTCGTGGCGAGGACGCAGTGAGGGAGCGTGCCCTTAAGGCACGTGACCGAACGAGGACGACGCCACGGGCGGCGAGACGTTGACTGGACCGGACGTAATTGCATGAGGTCGTACTAGGCGTGGCGGCTGCTCGTCCCGGCGACGGCCGGCCCGGCCGCGCTCCTGGCGGACGCGCGACGACGGGCGCGCCGGAGAATGCCGAACCCGGCCGCCTGGGCACACAGGACGATCAGAGCGCCGCCGGTGACGAGGTCGTTCATCCAGGCGAGATGGTCGCCGGCATAGCCGAGCACCCAGGGACTGGCCGCCAGCCAGATCCCACTGAGCAGGGTGACGATCGCGGCTGCGCGAAGGTTGGCGATCAACAGGGCCAGCGGCCCGAACCCGAAGACGAGAGCCACGTGGTTGGCCACGGCCGGATGAGCGTCCGCGAATCCCGAAACCCACGGGGATAGGGCAATCCAGACAAAGATCGCGGCTCCGGCGATTGGGCGCCGGTCGGGCATGGGCAACTTCCGGATGGCTTTCATTCGATGACCTCGAGCACGGGGCGGCTGAACAGGGTGAAGAGAAAGAGGAAGGCCGGGATCACCACCACGAGCACGGCGCCGACGGCGAGCGCGGCCGCCACCAGCGCCGGGTGCGCTGCCGCGGCGGTGTGCAGCGTCAGACGCGGGCCCGCGATGTGCGGGGCCTGGGCGATGAACCAGCCCCACAGCAAGAGCACCGCCGACCCCACGCCGGCGGCGTGCGCGACCCGGTGGCTGCGGCGCGCCAGCGCCACGAGCGCCAGGGTCTCGGCGGCTAACCCCCCGACGACGGCGGGCAGGGCGACGCCGACCAGGCGATGCCACAAGGCCGGGGCGCTCAGGGCGGCCACCATCAGTGCGAGCAGCATCAGCAGCAGGACCGCGACGGCCGACCGCAGCGCCCGTGCGCAGAAGCGTTCCGCTGCGGCAGGCTGACCCGAGCTCGTGCAGCGAAGCGTCACGAACCCGGCGGCGAGCTGAGCGCACACCGCGACCGCGAGCACACCCACCACAAGGGTGAACGGGCTGCTCCAGGGGATGGCGGGAGCCTCGGTGCCGCGCGAGGGGACGGTGAACGACGCCTCGGCAAGGCCGCCGGCGATCGTCCCGAACGCGAACGGTGCGATGAGGCTGGCGAGCCCGAACGCTCGGCCGAGAAGCCGGTCGCTGCGCGGCGAAGACACGGTGCTGCCGCGCACGCCGAGGGACACGCCGCGCACCACGATGGCGAGCAGCGCGACCGTGAAGGGAGCGAGCAGACCAGACCCGATCGCGGAGAAGGCGCGCGGGAAGGCCGAGAAGAGGATCGTGATCGAGAAGATCAGCCATACGTGGTTGGCTTCCCACAGCGGCCCGATTGATGCAGCGATCGCATCCCGGTCGGAGCTGCCGCGGTCGCCTGCCCCGACGTCGGGGAGGTTCGCCTGCAGATCGAGGACGCCGGCGCCGAAATCCGCGCCGGCGAGGACGGCGTAGATGCTCAGCGATGCGCCGAGGATGATCGCGAGCAGGGCGGCGAGGCTCATGTCGCTCCCACCGTCGCGCTGGCGAGACCTGGGACCGGCCGCTTGGCGATTCTGCGCACCGCCCACACCGTGAGCGCCGCCAGGCCGACGTAGAGCAACGTGAACGCGGTGAACGTGGCGCCGAGCCCAGGAGCGGGCGTGATCCCGCTGGAGGTGCGAAAGACTCCGTACACAGTCCACGGCTGGCGGCCCAGCTCGGTCACCAGCCAGCCGAGCTCGTTGGCCACGAAGGCGGCCGGCCCGGCGGCAGCGACAGCGATCAACGTCGGCTGATCCTCCGGGCCGGGGCGGCCTCGAGGTGCGCGCCGACCGCGCGGCCGTTCGGGCCAGCGCCGGCCGGCCGAGTGCACTCGCTTCGGCCCTACTCGTGTTCGACGCCGCTCGTCCCGGAGCCGGTGGCGTCTCCGCCGCCCGGGTCGACTCCCTGCTGGGGGAACCCGATCCGTGGCGCGTGTCGCGGCGGTTGCTGTTCACGTCCTTCGCCGTGCTCGCAGCGGTGGCCGTGGCGATCTGGCGCACCAGCGCCAGCGCGTCGGCCCAGGCTACTTTCGCCATGCCCGTGCTGAGCCCTAGGCCGTGTGTGTCGCTGCTGCTCGTGGCAGCGGTAATCGTCTTCGTCGGCACCACCCGGCTGCGGCCCCGCGTGGTGAGCGCGGTGACCGCTTAGCCGGTTCTTACTACGCTGTGTAGTAATATCCCTTTCCTCCACCTGACGAAAGGACACCGGCACGCAGCCGTCACCGC
>CAVTTU010000028.1:0-106520 GCA_963737535.1 uncultured Solirubrobacterales bacterium | reverse complement strand
GGGTCTGCCGCCGGCTTCGGCACAGGGACTGCCGACGCCGATCCTGATGCTGACCGCGCGCGACGCCGTGCCCGACCGCGTGGCCGGGCTCGAGGCCGGCGCCGACGACTACCTGATCAAGCCCTTTGCGGTCTAAGAGCTGATGGCCCGGATCCGGGCACTGACGCGCCGGCACTCGGATGCCCAGCCGCTGGCTGTCCTACGCCGACCTGATCCTCGACTTGGAGGGCCGTTCGGCGAGGCGGGCGAGCCGGGCGATCGAGCTCACGGGCCGCGAAGCGGCGCTGCTCGAGCTGCTGATCCGAGACCCCGGGCCGCACGATCACGCGGGACCGGGCCATCGAGGAGATCTGGGACGGCGCCGCCGAGGCGAACGTCGTCGACCGCTACGTAACCCGACTGCGCCGCAAGCTCGGCCCCCGGCGCTGATTCGGACGGTGCGCGGGGCCGGTTTCACGTTTCGTGCATGAGGTCAGGCGGCGGTCAGCAGGGCCTCTGCCTCGTCGCGAGAGACGGCGGGGCTGAAGAGGAAGCCCTGAGCGCCGTCGCAGCCGGGTGCCTGACCTGGGCGAGCTGAAGGTCGGTCTCGACCCCCTCGGCGACGACGGGCATCCCCGCGCGTGGCCGAGCTCGACCATGGCGCCGACGACGTTCGGCTTGACGGGGTCGCTGGCCACGCTCTGGTGGATCTTCAGCGTGTCGGCGGGCAGGCGCTCAACGACGAGAGTGGAGAGCGCCGATGCCGTAGTTGTCGATGGCCAGCCGGACCCCCGTCGACTTCAACCCCTGGATAGCACGGACGGTGGCCTCGGGCCTGCTGGCGAGCGAACTTGTCGCTGACCTCGAGTACAGGCCCCCGGGATCCATGCCGGTCGTCTGGATCGCGTGGGCGAGCTTGGAAGGCAGGCTGGCATCCTCGAGCCTGCGGCCCGACACGTTGACCGACACCGTGAGGTCGGGCTTTAGCTCGCGCCAGCGGACGATCTGGTGCATCACGTCGTCGAGCACGAACTCGTCGATCCGCTGGACGATGCCGGTCTCCTCAGCCAGCGGAATGAAGTCCTCCGGATGTCATCAGACCCGCTCAGGGTGCTGCCGCCGCACCAGCGCTTCGAACCCGACCACGCCGCGCTTGCCGCCCAGCGATACGTTGGGCTGATAGTGGACGCACAGCTCGGCCCGGTCGACGGCGTCGCGCAGCTCTCGTTCGAGCTTGCCGCGCTGCACCGCGCCATCGCGATCGGCGTCGACGAACAGCTCGTGCCGCGCGGGACCGCGACGCTTGGCCTGGTACATGGCCGAGTCGGCCTGGGCGATCACGATGTCCGGAGCGAGCGTCGGGTCTCTCGACGAGTGTGATTCCGGTGCTCACCGTGATCGACACCTCGCGGTCGGCGAGCCTGATCGGCGTCTGCGCCGCGCGACGGATCCGCTCGGCGATCAACACCGCCTCGCTCTGGCCCGAGAGGTCCTCGACCAGCACGATGAACTCGTCGCCGCCGTAGCGCGAGATCGTGTCCATGGGTCGGAGCATCGTTCTCAGCTCCGCCGCCAGGCCGGCGAGGACGCGGTCTCCGCCCCGTGCCCGAGCGAGTCGTTGACCGCCTTGAAGTCGTCGACATCGAGGAACATCACCGCGACGGTCGCGTTCGTCCTGCGCGAGCGGTCGAGCGCCACGCGCAGCCGGTCGAGGAACAGGGTGCGGTTGGGCAGGCCGGTGAGCGGGTCGTGCAGCGCCTGGCTGACCAGCCGCCGTTCGCAGCGTTTGCGCTCAATCGCGAAGTGGACGGCCCGACCCAGCTGCGCGGGGTCCAGCTCGGAGGAGACCAGTAGTCCTGCGCCCCGAGGTTGAGCGCGGCGACCGCCAGCGCGTCATCGCGCTGGGCCGCGAGCACCACGATCGCCACCTCCGGCGCCAGCCTTCGGACCTGGCCGATAGCCATCAGCGGGCCGCCTTGCAGGCGGATGGAGTCAACGAGCACGCAGGCGGTCTTACGGTCGCTCAGCACGTGCTCGGCGTCGCTCAGCCCGCGGGCGTGATTGAGCGTCGCCCCGCTGCCCAGGCCAGCGCGAAGGGCCTGCTCGATCCCCGCAGCCGTACGGGCGTCATCCTCGATGAGAAGCACGCCAACCTGCGCTGCCCCAGCTGATGTCGTGAGTCCATGACCTCTATGTCGACCAAAACCTACCTCTTGTTATCAAAATCTACCCTACGTCGAGCAGCGACCGCGGGTCGGAAGGTGGTGAGTTGCAGGCCGCGCGCGCCATACCGCGGACCCTCCGCGGACGGCTGGCCCTCGTAGCCGCCGGTTCGATCCTCGCCGCGATGGCACTGTTCGCGATGGTCACGGTCGTCGTGGTCGGGCACGAGCTGCGCAGCTCGCTGGACAGGCGCTGCGGCCGCGCGCGCAGCAGATCGCCCAGCTGGCCGTGTCCGCTCCCGCGGTGCTGACCAGCCCGGGCGCGCTCGAGAGCCCGGTGTCCGGCCGGCAGATCGCCGTCGAGGTGATCGATCGCGCGCGGCCGGATCATCGCCCGCTCGCTGACGCTCGGCGCGCGGCTGCTCCCCCAGGACTCGCTCGCTCGCGCTGCCGCTCGTCGCGCGGCCGACCGCGGTTCGAGGACATCCGGATCGCGGGGCGCTCGTTCCGGGTGTACGCGGCGCCGATCGCGCAGGCGGGCGGCCCGGCCGCGGGCGGCGCCGTGCTCGTCGCCTCCGACACGACCGACATCTCGAACACGGTCCGCATCTCGGCTTCATCCTCAGGCTGATCGGGGCGGGCGTGGCGCTGCTGGCGCGGCGATCGCGGCCGCCGCGCTGACGCGCCGCGGGCTCGCGCCGCTGCGGCGGCTGGCCGCCGCGGCGGGGAGATCGAGCGCACGGCGGACCCGTCGCGGCGGCTGCCCGAGACCGGCGAGCACGCCGACGAGATCGGGCAGCTCACCGGCGTGCTGAACCGGATGCTCGCCTCGCTCGAGGCGCCTCGCGCGCGGCAGAGCGCCGGTTCCTCGCCGACGCCTCGCACGAGCTCCGCACTCCGGTCACGACGCTGCTCGGCAACGTCGAGTACGCCGCACGTCACGGTGCCGACGACGAGCTGCTCGCCGAACTGCGCGCCGGCGCCGCCCGCCTGGCGCGCCTCGTCGACGACCTGCTGGCGCTCGAGCGCGCCGACGGCGCCGAGCGCGGCGCTCGAGCCGGTCGCGCTGGACGAGCTGGTCGCCGGCCGTTGTCGCGGCCCACGAGGACCGCACAGCCGCGTGCAGCTCGGATGACGTCGAGCCGGCTCGTCGTCCGGGCCGACCAGGAGGCGCTTCGCCGCGCGCTGGCGAACCTGATCGAGAACGCGCTCGTCCACGGGCCCGCCGGCGGGGCACGTCGACGGTGGCGCCTGCGGGCCGACGACGGCCACGCGCGGCTGACGGTTCGCGATGAGGGACGCGGGGCCCGACCGAGCAGAGCAGGAGCGGCTGTTCGAGCGCTTCTGGCGCGGCACCGAGGCGGCTCAGCGGCCCGGGTCAGGGCTCGGGCTGTCGATCGTCGCGGCGATCGTCGAGCGCCACGGCGGGCGGATAAGCGTCGACGGGCTCGGCCTTCACGGTCGAGCTGGCGCTATGCGACGGGCCGCCGGCATAGGCGAATTCTCATGCTGCTCTTACTGAAACCTGATGCTCTTGGCGAATACTCTGAACATGATCGGCGCAGAACATCGCGTGTCGCCCCGTCGCAGCAAATCGATCGCCCAGCTCGAGCGTGACGCCGCCCTCGTGCGCGTGAGCCGGCTGCGCCGCTGGACGATCGGCGGCGCGGCGGCCCTGACCGCCGGCTTCGCGGCGCTCGTCTCGGCGATCGCGCCCGGCCACTCGCTCGGCGCGTCGGGCGCGCGGCGACGGGCGACTCGATGGCGCGCGGCGCCGCGACGGCTCCCCGGAGTGCCGAGCTGCCGCCGCTCGCCAGCCCGGCCAGCTTGGACTGCAGGGCCCCTCGAGCAACCCGCAGCCGGCCCCGAGTCCGACCCAGCAGAGCGCCCCAGCTCCCACCCAGCACAGCGCCCGGCGCCATCCAGCAGGCGGCACCGGCCCGGCGCCGGCGCCAGCCCGCGCCGGCCACTCGGGCGGCTCGTGAGTCGCCGTGAGCGGCATGCATGAGCCTGAATCCAGCGTCAGCTTCCCGGCGCTCGGCAGCATCGCCGTCGTCGCCGTCGCCGAGCGCGGCGCGGCTTGCGCCAGGCGAGGGCGGCGGTCGAGCGAAACCGTCGCCGAGTTCGACCTCGCCTGCTCGCGCTTTCGCGACGACTCCGAGCTGTCGCGCTGAACGCCGCGGCCGGCGCGGAGTGCGCGTGACGCCCGCTGCTGCTCGAGGCGACCCTGGCCGCGCTGCGCGCCGCGCGGCTGACCGACGGCGACGTCGACCCGACCGTCGGGCAGGCGCTGATCGCGCTCGGCTACGACCGCGACTTCGATGCGCTGCACTCGGCCGCCGCCCGCGCCCGGCAGATCTCGATCGTGCCGGCGCCGGGCTGGCGAGCCGTGCAGGTCGACGCGACGGCCGCGACGATCCGCGTGCCCGGCGGCGTGACAGCTCGACCTCGGCGCGACCGCCAAGGCGCTCGCGGCCGACCGGGCCGCGATGGCCGCGCACGCGGCCGCCGAGTGCGGCGTGCTCGTCAGCCTCGGCGGCGACATCGCGGTCGCCGGGCCCGGCGCCCGCCGGCGGCTGGCGGGTCCGGGTGACCGACGATCACCGCGCGGGCGTCGACGCGCCGGGCCAGTGGATCGCGACTGCACTCCGGCGGCCTGGCCACCTCTCGAGCACCACCGTGCGCCGCTGGCAGCAGCGGGCGCGCGCGCGTGCACCACCTGATCGATCCCGCCACCGGCCGCCCGGTCGACGCCGTGTGGCGGACGGTCAGCGTCACCGCCGCGAGCTGCCTGGACGCCAACATCGCCAGCACCGCAGCGATCGTCCGCGGACACGCAAGCCCCCGGCTGGCTCGCGTCGCTGGGTTGCCCAGCCGGCTGGTGCGCGCCGACGGCCGGGTCCGCCACCTCGCCGGCTGGCCGGCCGATGGCGATGATCTCGCCTCCGACGAGCTGGACGCGGTGGCGATGAGCCGGCATGCTCGCCACCATCGGGCCCAGCGCCTACTGGTACCTGGCCCGGGGCACCGGCGCCGTGGCTCTCGTTCTGCTCACCGCGAGCGTGGTCCTCGGGATCCTCGGTTCGTTGCGCTTCACCGCTCCGCGCTGGCCGCGCTTCGCGATCGACTCGCTGCACCGCGACGTCTCGCTGCTGGTGCTGGCGCTGCTGGCACTGCACATCATCACCAGCGTGCTCGACAGCTTCGCCCCGATCAAGCTGACGACGCCGTGATCCCGTTCGCCTCCGCCTACCGACCGCTGTGGATGGGTCTCGGCGCGCTGTCGTTTGACCTCCTCCTGGCCCTGGTGATCACGAGTCTGATGCGCCGGCGCCTGGGCTACCGATCGTGGCGAGCGATCCACTGGCTCGCCTACGCCAGCTGGCCGATCGCCGTCTTTCACGGCCTGGGCACGGGCAGTGACACGAAGCTGTGGTGGATGCTGGCGCTGACTGCAGGGTGCGGCGCAGCTGTGGTCGCCGCAGTGTTCGTGCGGATTGCCCGCGCGGATGACTCCGAGACCGTGCGCGCACCGGTCGTGCTGCTGAGCATCGCCACTCCGCTGGCGATCGCGTTCTTCACGGTCATCGGGCCACTGCAACCGCATTGGGCCCGGCGCGCCGGCACCCCGCCCAGCCTGCTCCCTCACAGCTTCAGCCCGGTGGCCACCTCGGCGCGGGCGAGGACCGCGTCCACCTCGGCGCGGGGCACGAGTGCGTCCACCCTGCACGCGCCGTTCTCGGCCGACCTCCACGGCCACGTGACCCAGCGCGCGGTGGCCAACGGGGCGATCGTCGACCTCGCCCTGCGAATGAGTGGCGGTGCCCGCGGACGGCTGCGGGTGCGGTTGGCCGGCACGCCGGTGGCCGGCGGCGGCCTCTCGTTGGCCGGCAGTCAGGTCGACTTCCTCGCCCATGGGTTGCCCTCGGTGATGGAGGGCAAGGTCGTGTTTCTCGAGGGAGGGCGCCTCGTTGCCCACGTCGCGGGGAGCGACGGCTCGACACTCCAGCTCCATGCCGACCTCGACATTCACAACTCCGATGACTCGGTGTCCGGCACCCTGCACGCGACGACGGGGGGTCCGTAGTGAGCGTCACTGCCGAGGCTCCGGCCGGGCTGCCCCGGCTGCTGTTTGGCCTGGATGACAGCGGCGCGATGATGCCGCTGGCCGAGCACCAACGCGTGCACGGCCTGCTGCCGCGCCCCACAGCGCGCGAGCTGATCGAGGCGGTCGAGCGCAGCGGGCTGCGCGGGCGCGGGGGAGCCGACTTTCCCACCGCCCGCAAGCTGCGGGCGGTGGCCACGGCCCGTCGCGGGACTGCACTGGTTGTCAACGGCAGCGAGACCGAGCCCGCGAGCGCCAAGGACCGTCTGCTCCTGACCCGGCTGCCGCACCTCGTGCTCGACGGGGCCGTCCTGGCCGCGCGGACGATCGGGGCGAGCGAGGTGCTGGTCAAGGTCGGCGAGACGGCGGTCCGATCGCTGCGGGCGCTCGACGAGGCAATCGCGACGCGCGGCCGCGACGGCGTCAGCTTCCATCTCGTCGCTGCGCCCGAGGGGTACGTGATGGGGGAGGAGAGCGCCGTCGTCCAATATCTCAACGGCGGGCGGTCGGCGCCAACATTCGTGCCCCCGCGCCCGTTCGAGCGCGGCTACCACGGCCGACCGACCCTGGTCCAGAATCCCGAGACGCTGGCCCAGATCGCCCTGGTCGCCCGCTACGGCGATCGCTGGTACCGCGAGCTCGGCACCGAGGCGGACCCGGGGTCGGCGCTGGTCACGATCTCCGGAGCCGTGGCCGCCCCGGGCGTGTACGAACTCGCCTTCGGCACTCCCATGACCGACCTCTTGGCCGCCGCCGGCGGCTCTACCGAACCGCTCCAGGCCCTGCTCGTCGGCGGGTACTTCGGCACCTGGGTCGACGCATCGAGTGCTTTTCGCCTCCGGCTGGCCCGTGAGGAACTGCGCTCGGTGGGCTGCTCGCTGGGATCGGGCGTGCTGATCGCCCTGGGAGAGAGCTCGTGCGGTCTGCACGAGAGCATGCGGGTGATCAACTACCTGGCCGACCAGTCGGCGGGCCAGTGCGGCCCATGCGTGTATGGCCTGCGAGCGATCGCCGACGCGGTCTCGGCGATGGCCGACGGCAATGCGCACGAGCGTGAGTTCGACCGCGTGTTGCGCTGGAGCTCCGAGATCCGCGGGCGGGGGGCGTGCCACCACCCCGATGGCGCGGCGCGGTTCGTCGAGAGCGCCCTGAACGTGTTCGGCGATGAGATCGATTGGCACCGGCGCTCGCGCTGCGGGGCAAGAGCGGCCGGGCTGCCCGTGCCGTCGGCCGGGGGCAGGGTCGCCGGGGCCAAAGCGAGGAGCCGCTTGCGATGAGCGCCCGGCTGCGCGTCAACCCGATCATGTGCGAGGCCCACGGCCTGTGCGCCGAGCTGTTGCCCGAGCTGATCCGGCTCGACGATTGGGGCTATCCGATCATCGACGAGCCCGAGGTCCCACCCGAGCTGCTCGGACTGGCCCGCAAGGCCGCCGACGCCTGCCCGACGCTGGCCCTGTTGCTCGACGAGGACCGCTAACGGCGATGGCGGTGGTGCCGCCGTAACGAGCTCGATAGCGGCGGCACGTGCATGGCCGCCCAGCAGCTCGCGCCCGTGTGGCAGTTCTTGATCGCCAGCAGGTCGAGATGCAGCTGCTCGAGGACAACCGGCTGCGTGAACGGCGCCAGGTTGTGCAGCTCGAACGGATCGCGGCGCAGGTTGTACAGCTCGCGCTCACCGTCGGCGTACTCGACGTAGAGGTAGCTGTGGGTGCGCAGTGCCTCGTAGGTGGTCGGGTCGCCGCTGGCGGGTTGTTGGAAGTCGGGATCGTTGACCGAGGACTTGGGCCCGTGATGCTCGATCAGCACCGCGTTGCGCCAGTTGGACGGGTGCCGTCCGCGCAGCAGGGGCAGCAGGCTGTGGCCGTCGCCCGGCATCGTCGTGCCCCCGATCTGGGAGAACGTCTTGGCCAGATCGATGTTCTCGGCCATGGCGGTCGTTTTGGCGTCCCTGGGAACCCCCGGGCCGACGACGACCAGGGGCACGCGGATGTCGGTGTCGAACGCGGTCAGCTTGCCGGGCAAAAGGCGGTACTCGCCGGTGTGCAGGCCGTTGTCGGAGCTGAACACGAGGTAGGTGTTGCGGCTCAGGCCATCGGCGGCCAGCGTGTGCTCGATCGCCCCGATCATCCGGTCGACCGCCTGGACCGATTGCGCTCGGCGCCGGAACACGTTGTCGATGCGGGCGATCTGGCCCGGGGTCAGCCGGGGATGATGGGCGAGCCACCGTGGCGCGTGCGTGGGTAGGCGGTTGAAGCTCGGCGGCTCGGGCGCCCGCAGCCCGGGGAAGTCCTGGAGGTCCTGCGGGGCGGGAACGTAGGGGCGATGCGGGGCGAAGGTGGCCAGCTCGAGGAAGAACGGCGACCCAGCCGACGCGGCCCGGTTGATGAAGTCGACCCCGTTGCGGGCCATCACGTTGGTCAGGTAGTCCGAGCGCTGATGGCCGTAGTACTGCAGCGCACCGTCGTGGTTGAGCAGATAGTTGTACTCGGGGTACCCGTAGCCGGCCACGTCCCATTGACTCCAGTCCGGCGGGACGTAGCTCGGGGCGACGGCCGACGGAGCGGCCCCGTCGCTCGCCGCGCCGCGCACATCCAGGTAGCCGTTGAGGTACTTGCCCATCATCGCCGTGCGGTAGCCGGCTCGCGCCAGCGCGGTGGCGAATGTCTGGTATTGCTCTCCGCGTTTGAAGAACTCGCGGAAACCCCCCTCGGGCCCGACATTGCTGAACACGTGCGTGTCGTGGGGGAAGTTGCCGGTGAAGATCGACGCCCGCGAGGGACAACACAGCGAGTCCGAGACGAAGTAATCCGAGAAGCGCAGGCCCCGGCGCTCCATCTGCTGCACATGGGGCATGAACCGGAGCAGGTCCATCGACAGGTCATCGGTGAGTACGAAGACGACGTTCGGCCGCGTGTCTATGGAGCGGTGCCGGCGCGCGATGTGGATCGGGTGCGCAGGGCGCGGCGGCCTGTCGATGTGCGCCGGCTTGATGGCGCCCGACGTCGGGGAGTCCTTCTGTGACGCGTTGGCCAACCCTGCCGCGACGCTGGCGACGGCCAGCAGCACGACGGCAACGCGGAAATTGCGCCGGCCCCAGAGGCCCCTGGGCGCGCGCGTGTTACTTGGGCCCCGGGACTGATCGCCGGGCCGGCGGGGATCTGTCGGCACTTACCGGTCCTTGATCCTTGGCGGCGGATCCGGCTCGCTCGGTGGGAGCTGGTGGATCACGACACTCCGGGAGTGGGGCGCCTCGTGTAACCCCGCGCCGGCCGGGAAGGGCAGCGACACGCGCGCGTCAGCGCTGTGTACGCGGGGACGGTTTGATCGCGGGTGGCTCACGTTGGGCGTCGGCATAGCGGATGAGCATCAAGCACTTCGATGAAGTGAAGCTTAAGTGCGCGGCGCTCCCGCCAGTACCGAGTTGACGAGGTCCCTAAGCGCCTTCTCATCGTCGATCGGAAGCACGTTTTCTGGCCTAGGCGTCGAGCGTGCCACTCGTACCAAGCACTGTTGGCACATCGCCAGTTACCATCGCCGGGACACCGATTCCGTTCCGGAGAGAGCCATGAGCATCCAGACGTTGACCGACGAGCAGCGGGCGTTCGTCGAGGCGATCCGCGACTTCGCGCAGCGAGAGTGCGGCACCCGCGAGCAGCGCGACGCCCTGACCGACGGCGGGCGCGAGCCCCACAACCAGCGGGTATACGAGCGGCTGGGCGATCTGGGCTGGCTCGGCGTGGCGATCCCGGAGACCTACGGGGGCGCGGGCGGCGGCGCGGTCGACATGTGCCTGCTGTTCGAGGAGACGACGCGGGGGTTGATCCCGATCGCGTTCCACGGCGTCAGCATGATCACCGTCGGCGCCGTCGAGCGCTTCGGCGACGAGGAACTCAAGCACGAGATCCTCGGCGGAGTGACACGCGGGCGAGTCGAGGCGATCGCGATGTCCGAGCCCGAGGCCGGATCGGACGTCGGCAACCTCCAGTGCCGCGCCGAGCGCTCCAACGGCGGCTACGTGATCAACGGTCAGAAGACGTGGATCACCGGCGCCCACGCCGCCGACCACATCCTGCTCGTATGCCGGACCAAGCGGACCGACAACAAGCATGAGGGGTTGACGATGCTCTCGATCCCGAGCGACAGCGACGGGCTCGAAATCCGCGGCATCGAGACCATGGGCGGCCGCGAGGTAAACGATCTGTTCTTCACCGACTGCGAGGTCCCGGCGCAACGCCTCATCGGCCGCCAGGACGAGGCGTGGATGCAGCTGATGACCGGACTCAACAACGAGCGCCTGATCATCGCCGCCCAGTCCCTGGGCATGGCCCAGCGCGCCTTCGACGACGTGCTGGCCTACGTCAAGGAGCGCCGGCAGTTCGGCCGTCCGATCGGCAGCTTCCAGGTGCTCAAGCACCGGATCGCAGATCTGGCCACCGACCTCGAGGCGACGCGACTGCTCGTGTACGACTGCGCCGCGCGCGTCGACGCCAACCCCGGCGCGCTGTTCCCCCGCGAGGCCTCGATGGCCAAGCTCAGGGCGACCGAGATGGCCAAGCGCATGACGCTCGAGGCGATGCAGATGATGGGCGGCTACGGGTACGCCGTCGAGTACGACATGGAGCGCCAGGTCCGCACCGCCGTGGTGACGACGATCTACGGCGGCACCAGCGAGATCCAGCGCGACATCATCGGCAAGACGCTGGGGCTGTAAGCCGCGCGCGGGGAGCCTCGTCGACTGTCGCGTTCAGTCCCGCCGGGCGTGGGTTGGCGGTTGGCTCGGGGAACGGCGGCTGGGGAGGCGGTCGGTGTGGGGTGGCGATGACTCTCCGAGTTCCACGTTGACGACCGCCTGAAAAGGTCACACTCGAGCCAGCCGGTGTGTCGAGACTTACGTTCACGGCGTGGGCAGCCGTGAACGTCGCACTGGCCGGTCGGGGCACGGCGACTATGACGTTTTCAGGTACTCGCGCGGCCCGCCCGCCGGTGGTCGCATCCCCGCCGGGCCAGGCCCCGCCCGACATCGTCGAGCAGCTTCAGGCCGAGGACCGTGAGCGGCTGCGGGCCGCCCTCCCGGGCGCCGACGACGAGACCCTGTTCTGCTATCGCTGGATGCTGCTCGACAACCTCGTCCATGAGCTCAACGCGCTGCGCGGCGCGCTCGGCGAGCCCGACCTGATCAAGTACGTCGAGCTGAGCTCCAAGGTCGTCAACCTCAGTCTCACCTTCGACGGTGTCGACTGCCACCTGTCGTGGGTCGATCTGCCGGGCATGGCGCGCTACCGGCAGCAGCTCGCCTTCTACGGGCTCGACGCGAGGATGATCCTCACGCTGCCCTCGCCGTATCTGCGCGGGATGCCGACCGAACTGGCGATCGAGGGCGGCGAGGCCGACACCTCGCATGCGTGGCGTACAGTCGAAACGGTGTCCTACGTCGAGGCGTTCAAGCGCGAGCTGATCGAGTTCCATGCCGCGATCAGCGAGGGTCGCGCGCCGCGCACGGACGGTACCGACGGGCTGCACGACGTCGCCCTGTGCCACGCGCTCGCCCGCGCCCACCTCACCGGCGAGCAGATCGCCCAGCCGAGCGAGCTCATCGGCACCCAGGTGCAGGCATGAGCGGCAACGGTGCCATGGCCATCGCCAACGCGCCATGCAGCTATGGCGCGTTTGAGATCACCGTCGGGATCGACCCGCTGGTGCTGCCGGCCCTCGACCTGCTCGATGCAGTCAGCTCGGCCGGCTACACGGGCATCGATCTCGGACCGCTGGGGTACCTGGGCGGCCCCGACGAGCTGCCGGGGCGCCTCGAGGATCGCGGACTGTCGCTGGCCGGCGGCTATTTCGAGGTGGAGTTCTCAGACCCGGCCAAGCTGCCCGAGGAACTCGAGCGGCTCGACCTGCTGCTCAACACCTTCGAGGCGGCGGAGAACGGGGGGCCGCCGGCGCGGCCCACGCTGGCCGATGCCGGATCGGAGTCACGCTCGAGCCTGCCGGGGCGGGCGCAGGACGACCCCACGCTGGGCTGGGATGAGGCGGCATGGCGCACGTTCGCCGATTCGCTGGCGCGTCTGGCCGAGCGATGCCGCCGGCGGGGCTACGAACCGACCTTCCATCCCCACACCGCGACCTACGTCGAGGCGCCGTGGGAGATCGACCGGATGCTCGACTGCAGCGATGTCGGCGTGTGCCTCGACACCGGTCACATCCTTGTCGGCGGCGGCGACCCGCTCCAGGCCGTGTCGGACTGGCACGAGCGGATCAACCACGTTCACCTCAAGGACGCGCGCCAGGACGTGATCGATCAGATCGTGCGCGACCGAGCCCCGGTGCGGGCGATCTGGGAACGCCACGCCTTCTGCCCGCTCGGCACCGGGGATGTCCCGGTGACCGACGCGCTCGACCTGCTGCGCCAGGAGGGCTACAGCGGCTGGCTCGTGGTCGAGCAGGACACGCTGCCTGAGCGCGATGCCCCTGACCAGCCAGCCCGAGATCAGGCGCGCAATCGGGACTACCTGCGGGCCCACGGGCTGTGAGCGACGGATCGCAGGTGCGCGTCGCGCTCGTCGGGGCCGGGCGTATGGGCAGTGTCCATTTGCGCGCGCTGCTCGCCTCGCCGGCGATCGAGCTCGCGGGCATCGTCGAGCCGTTCGCGGCCCGGCGTGAGGAGCTGGCCGGCCAGGGATTCGGCGTGCACGAGAGCGTCGGGCAGTTGCTCGACGCCGGCGCCCCGGACGGGGTGCTGATCGCGGCGCCCTCGGATCAGCACGTCGGGCTCGTACGGACGTTGCCGGCGCGCAGGTCTCGGTGCTGTGCGAGAAGCCGCTCGGCGTGCGGCTCGAGGATGCCGCGGCTGCGGCCCAATCGGCGCGCGAGGCGGGGATCGTGCTGCAGGTCGGCTACTGGCGCCGCTTCGTGCCCGAGCTGCGGACATTGCGCGAGGAAATCACCGCCGGCAAGCTCGGGGAGATCAACCAGGTCATGTGCAACCAGTGGGATGAGGAGCCGCCCTCGACCGAGTTCCGGATCCACAGCGGCGGGATCGCGATCGACATGGGAGTGCACGAGTTCGACCAGATTCGCTGGCTGTTGGGCCAGGAGTTCGACTCGCTGAGCGCGGTGCGGGCGGGCCGGGACGCCAGCGGCGACGCCTCCCCGGGAGACCCGGACGCGGCCGCGGTCCTGGCCGGGCTGTCGGGCGGCGCCGCGGGGATTGTCACGCTGGGACGGCGGTTCCCGCACGCGGACTCCTGCTGGCTCGAGGTGTGGGGCACGTCCGGATATGAGCGGCTGCCGTTCATGTGGGACGCGGCGGTGTGGGAAGGGGACCGCGACGAGGTGTTCCTCAGCGCGATGGTCGCCCAGGCGGAGGCGTTTGCCCGCGCGCTGCGCGGCGAGCCCCAGGAGGGCGCCGGAGGAAAGGATGCGGTTGCGGCGCTGAGTGTGGCCGAGCGGGTCACCGATGCCCTGGCGCTCCTCGCCGTGGAGGGATAGTGTCCCGCGGGCACTAGCGATGCACGGGATCGAAGCGGCTGTCGTACTTTACGGGCCCGGAGACTTGCGGCTTGAGCCGAGGCGGGTTCCCGAGCCCACCGGCCACGAGGTCCTGATCCGGGTCAGTGCGGTGGGCATCTGCGGATCGGACGTCCACTATTTCGAGGACGGCTTCCTCGGTGCAAACGTCGTGGATGCCCCCCACATCCTCGGTCACGAGGTGTGCGGCCAGGTCGTGGCCTGTGGCGAGCACGCTACCCGCCACCGGATCGGAACCCGCGTCGTGGTCGAGCCCGGCGCGCCATGCGGGACGTGCGTTGAGTGCGGCAGCGGGCGCTACAACCTGTGCGGCGACGTGCGCTTTCTCGGCTCGCCGCCCGTCGACGGGGCACTCCGCCGCCACATGTCGGTCCACGAGGAGCTCGCCTTCCCGGTCCCCGACGAGGTCAGCGACGAGATCGGAACGCTGATCGAACCGCTGGCCGTCGGCCTGTGGGCGTGCCGGCGCGGGAGCGTGACCGCGGGCCACCGCGTGCTGATCGTGGGTGCCGGGCCGATCGGGCTGCTGGCTGCCGCGGCGGCGCGGTATATCGGCGCCGGCGAGGTGGTGGTGGTCGATCCGAACGAGCGCCGGCTCGAGCTGGCCCGCCGATTCGGTCTGCGGGACGCCTGGACCCCGGATCAGCTTGCGCCTCGCGCCGAGACGCTTCGCGCCGACGTGCTGATCGACTGTTCGGGCTCGGTGAAGGCGCTGAATCCCGCACTCGCCGCCGTGCGCCCGGCCGGAACCGTCGTCGTCGTGGGCATGGCGAGAGAGGGCTCGGTGGCGCTCGACCTCGACCACCTGCAGCGCCGCGAGCTGACCGTGGTCGGCTCGTTCCGTTACGCCAACTGCTTTCCCGAGGCCATCGCGCTCGCGGCCAGCCGGCGGATCCCGCTCGAGGCGATGATCACCTCGCGCTACCCGCTCCACAAGACCGCGCTCGCGCTGACGGCCGCCCGGCGCGACCCGGGCGAGCTCAAGTCACTGGTTCTGATCGGTTAGTCCCGCTTGCCGCGCCCGTAGATCAGCTTCAACACGCGCAACAGCGCCTTCGACGTGCCGGCCTTGTACGGGAACATGTAGAGGTCCTTCTTGGGCGCGAACCGCGTGAGCAGGATCGTCTGGCGTTTGGTGTACTTGCGAATCCCCTCAGGCCCATGGCGCACGCCCAGACCCGAGGTCTTCCAGCCGCCCATCGGAGCCTCGAGGGCAATGTAATTCGCCGACGTGTCGTTGACGACCACGGCGCCGGCCTGAATCCGCCGCGCCACCGCCTCGCCCTTGACGATGTCCTTCGTATACACCGACGCCTGGAGGCCATACGGCGTGTCGTTGGCCAGGCGGATCGCCTCGTCGGCGTCGGCCACCTTCATGATCGGCAGGGTGGGACCGAAGGTCTCCTCGCGCATGCAGTCCATGTCGTGGGTGACGTCGGTGAGGACGGTTGGCTCGTAAAACGTGCCGCCAGCCCGTGCCCCGATGACCGCCGGCCAGCACCTTCGCGCCCTTGTCCACGGCGTCCTTGACATGCGCCTCGACGATGTCGACCTGCGGCGGGTTGATGAACGAGCCGACGTCGACGCTGCCGAAGTCGCCGGGGACCCCCTGGCGCAGATCGCGGGCCTTGTCGGCTACGAGCGAGGTGAACTGCTCGTAGATCGGCTCCTCCACGTACACCCGCTCGATCGAGATGCACGTCTGGCCGCCGTTCTGCATCGACCAGAACACGGCGGCATTGGCCGCACGATCGAGATCGGCGTCGGCGAGCACGATCATCGGGTCCTTGCCGCCGAGCTCGAGTGACACCGGCGTGAGGGTTCTGGCCGCGCGCTCCATCACGGATTTGCCCGTCTCGGTGGAGCCGGTGAACATGACCGAATCGACCTCATCGATCAGCGTGCTGCCGAGGCCGCCCCGCCCGACGGCGACCTGGAAGACGTCGTCGGGGATGCCGCAGGCCTGGAAGCCCGCCTCGATCAGCAGCGAGGTGAGCGGCGTCACGCTGCTCGGCTTGACGATCACCGCGTTGCCCGCGGCCAGCGCCGGTATCGCGTCGCCGATCGTGTTCGTGAACGGGTAGTTCCACGGCCCGATCACGCCGACCAGCCCGACCGGCTCGTAGCGCACGATGACCTTGCGCCCGACCAGGAGCGGGTTGCTCGTTCTGACCTTCTCGTCGGCCAGGTACTTGGCGGCATGCTTGGCCCAGAAGCCGAACGCGTTGGCGGCGTACCCAAGCTCGGCCAGCACGGCGTCCTCGCGGGTCTTGCCGGTCTCGGAGACGAGCGTGTCGAGGAAGCGGTCGGCGTTGTCGAGCACCCACTTCTGCATCCGCTTGAGAATCCGGCCGCGGCCCTCGAAACCGAGCGCCGCCCAGCCGGGCTGCGCGCTCCGGGCACGCGCGGCCATCTCCGACAGCTGTTCGGGGCTGCACGCGGCAAGCGTGGCGATCACCTCCCCGGTCGCCGGGTTCTCGACGACGATCGAGTCCGCGCTGCCGGGGGCTCCGTTTGTCTTCTGCTCAGTTGTGGTCGCCATGGCTACGCGGCCTTTCTGTAGATGCTGACGACGGCGGCGCCGCCCAGACCAATGTTGTGCTGCAGAGCGACTTTGACGTTGTCGACCTGCCGGTTGTCGGCCTGTCCGCGCAGCTGCCAGTTCAGCTCCGAGCACTGGGCCAGCCCGGTCGCGCCCAGCGGATGGCCCTTGGAGATCAGTCCGCCGCTCGGATTGACCACCGGTCCATCCCCGCCGTAGGTTGTGGCCTGCTTGTCGACCAGCTTGTGGCCCTCGCCCTCGGGGGCCAGCCCGAGCGCCTCGTAGGTGATCAGCTCGTTGGCACTGAAGCAGTCGTGGAGCTCGATGACCTGCACGTCCTCGGGCCCGACGCCGGCCTCCTCGTAGGCCCGCCGGGCGGCCTCCCGGCTCATGGCGTAGCCGACGATGCTGATGCAGTCGGCGCTCTCGTCGAAGCTCGAGCTCAAATCGGTGACCATCGCCTGTCCGGCGATCTCGATGGCCTGATCCCACAGGTCGTGCTCATCGACGAAACGCTCGGAGGCGACGATCGCGGCGGCGGCGCCGTCGGAGGTCGGCGAGCATTGCAGCTTGGTCAGGGGCTCGTGGATGATCGGCGCGTCCTTGATCTCCTGGAGCGTGTACTCGGTCTGGAACTGGGCGTAGGGGTTGTTGGTCGAATGCTTGTGGTTCTTCCACCCGATCCACGCGTAGTGCTCGGGCTTGGAGCCGTACTTCTCCATGTGGTCGCGTCCGGCGTTGCCGAACATCTGCGGCGCGAACGGCGAGGACTCGGGATCGCGGATCTGGAACATGCGCGTCATGTGCTTGTCCAGCGCCGGCGTGCGGTCGGTGTACTTCATGCCCAGCGAGCCGCGCTCCATCTTCTCGAAGCCGATGGCCAGCGCGCAGTCGACCAGACCGCCCTTGACCGCCTGGCGCGCGAGCATCAGCGCGCTCGAACCGGTCGAGCAGTTGTTGTTGACATTGAGCACCGGGATCCCGGTCAGGCCGAGCTCGTACACGGCGCGCTGCCCGTAGCTTGAGTCGCCGTACACGTAGCCCGCGTAGGCCTGCTCGACCGCGTCGTAGGGGATGCCGGCGTCGTGCGAGCGCCTTGTGCCCCGCCTCCTTGGCCCAGTCGGGGTAGTCGCCCTCCTTGGTGCCGGGCTTGTCGAACTTGGTCATCCCGACGCCGACCACGTAGGTCTTGTTCATTTCGTGCTCCTGTTGCTGTTCTGATGGGTGGTCCGTTGGACGGCGGGCAGCACGTCGCGGACGATGCTGAAAAAGCCTTGGACGAGCAGCGTCTGGGTCTGCTCGCGGGTCAGCCGCTGGCGCTCCAGCCACTCGACGCTAGCCGCTTCGGCGAAGCCGGCGTAGGCGCGGACGGCGGCGCGCAGCTCGGGCGGCGCCTGAGCGGCCTCGTAGGTCTGAAGTGCCTCGATCAGCCGGTCGGACGCCTGCTCGCGGGCCTGATCGAGGATCTGCTCGACCTCGGGATCATGGCCGAGGCCGCGCGCGCCGATCGCCGCCAGCCACGTGCCGCGATTGCGCTCGAGCATGGCCAGCCAGCGGTCGACGCTCTCGTCGATGACCGTCTCGATCCCGTGCCCGGGCGAGTGCAGCGGAACCGGGTTGGACGGCATCCGCACCAGCTCGCGGACGACCTCGAGGTACAGGTCGCGCTTGGTGCCGAAGTAGTGGTGCAGGAGTCCGCGGGCCACGCCAGCCTGCTTGGCGATCTGCGAGGTGCTGACCGAGGCATAGTTGCGCTCCGAGAACAGCTGGTGCGCGCACGAGAGGATCTGGCGCCGTCGCTCGTCATGGTCGAGCCGTTGCCAGCGGGGGGTGGAGGAGGAGGCTGGGGCCATGACGGTTGGCTTCGAAGGTCGCTGCGGGCGAGGCTAGCAAAAATTGGCACTCTGCCAATAAGCGTTACTACACGGGTGCAACGGCCACCGGCGACGCCACTTTCACGTCGCCCAACGCCAGCACGACATGCCCCGGCCGCCACCGATCGCTTCCCCGACGTCGACGGCGGTGGCCGGGCCCCCGGCGTCCCAGCTAGTCGGCGCCTGAAAACGTCGCGCTCGCCTACTGGCACCCGGGCGACGGCGAGAGTGACGTTGACGTTCTGCCGGGTGCATGCACCCGGCGCGGGCGGGCACATGTGCCCGCCCCGGGGTCGGTGCATGCACCGACCCCCTACATGGTCATGCCGCTGAACTGCCCGCCGGTGATGTTGAGGACCTGGCCGTGGACGAAGTTGGCCCACGGCGAGCAGAGGAAGAAGACGCCGCCGGCGGCCTCCTGGGGCGTGCCGGGCCGGCCCAGCGGAATCAGCATAGGCGCCATGCCGCGGAGCTGGTCGGGAATGCCGAGCTGCACGGTCTCGCCGTCGATCTGCATCGTGTTGGACTCTTCCTTGGAGGCGGTCAGACGCGTCTCGATGTAGCCGAAGGCCACCGCGTTGACGTTGACCTTGAACTGGCCCCACTCCTTGGCCAGCGTCCTGGTCAGCCCGGTGACGGCGGCCTTGCCCGACGAGTAGTTGGCCTGGCCGGCGTTGCCCATCGTGCCCGAGATCGAGGAGACATTGACGACCTTGCGGAACACCTCGCGCCCCTCCTCGCGCTCCTTCTTGGCCGGCTCGCGCATGTGCGGGGCGACGGCGCGGCACATCCGGAAGGGGACGATCGAGTGGATGTCGAGCATGCGCTGGAACCACTCGTCGCTCATCTTGTGGATCGGCGCGTCGAGCGTGTAGCCGGCGTTGTTGACCAGGATGTCGACCTGGCCCCACTCGTCGATCACCTTCTGCACGAGCTCGTCGGGCACGCCGGGCTTGGTCAGGTCGCCGCCGAACACGAGCGTGTCCCCGGCGATCTCCGAGGCGGTCTGCTCCGCGACGTCGCCGTCGAGGTCGTTGATGAGCACCTTCGCGCCCTGCTCGGAGAGCAGTTCGGCGGTGGCGCGGCCGATGCCGCGCGCCGAGCCGGTGACGATGGCCACCTTGCCGTCGAGGACTGTCATGTGTCGTTGCCTTTCGTTAAAGGAGGGAGCGCGAGCATGTTGTCAGTGACCGGCGGACGACCGCCGCGTGGCGATGCACGTTCCATGTACTGTTGGCATTCTGCCAATTAGCTGCCCCGCCCGTAGCCAGATGTGCATTTGATCAACATGTCGCGACAAATGAACATTTGGCTCGCCCCCGCTCGGGGAGACCAGACGTGCCCGATAGCCCGCTGAACCGATCCCGCCTTGGCCGCGCCACGCGCATCGGCACGATGGCCGCCGGCGCCGCCGCCCGCCAGCTGGGGACGCGCGCGGCCAACACGGTGCGCTCCGATGACGAGGCGGAGGAGGCGCTGGGCCGGCAGGCGCTCCAGACCGCCGACCGGATCGTCAACGTCCTCGGAGGGATGAAGGGGGCCGCGATGAAGGTCGGCCAGACGCTGTCCGTGCTCGACCCGGGGATGGTGCCGGAGCCGTATCGCGACGAGTTCCAGGCCAAGCTGGCGAAGCTGCAGACGATGGCCCCGAGCCTGCCGTTCAAGGACATGCAGCGGGTGATCGAGCAGGACCTGGGCGAGCCGCTGCGCACCGCGTTTACCGACTTCGACCCCGAGGCCATCGCCGCCGCCTCGATCGGGCAGGTGTACCGAGCCCGCATCCACGATGGACGCGACGTTGCGGTCAAGGTCCAGTACCCGGGGATCAACAATGTCGTGGCCGCCGACCTGAAGAACCTGGGCCTCGTGCTCAGGCTGGCCGCACGCTTCGCCCCCGGCCTCGACACCAAGGAGATCGCTCAGGAGATCACCGAGCGGGTCACCGAGGAGCTCGACTACGAGCTCGAGGCGGCAAACCACCGGGCGCTCGCGCGCGAGTATCGCGACCACCCGTTCATCGTCGTGCCCGGCGTGATCACCGAGCTGTGCCGCGAGCGGGTCATCGTCACCGAGTACGTCGAGGGGCGGAGGTTCGCCGACATCCGCGGCGACGAGGACAGCGAGCGGTCGCGGTGGAGCGAGATCCTGTTCCGCTTCTACGTCAACGGCCCCTACCGGCACCTGTTGCTCAACGGCGATCCCCATCCGGGCAACTCTCTGTTCATGGCCGATGGGCGGGTGGCGTTCATCGACTTCGGGTTCTTCAAGCGCCAGACCCCCCAGGACGTCGACGATCAGCTCGACATTCTCAAGGCCTGCTATGCCCAGGACGCCGAGCGACTGTTCGAGCTGACCGTCGAGCAGGGCATCATCTCCAAGCGCCGGCGCGAGCTCGTCGAGCCGCTGATGGGGAAGTACCGGGCCGCCACGTGGTGGTTCCTCGAGGACCGTCAGGTGCGGCTGACCCCGCAGGACGTCATCGAGATCATGCTCGAGCACGGCGACATGCGCTCCGGCTTCGGCGAGCTGCGACTGCCGGCCAACCAGATCGTCACCCTGCGCGCCTTTGGGCTCGTGCTCGGCATCCTCTGCCAGCTGCAGGCGACCAACAACTGGTACCGGATCGGGCGCGAGGTGATCTTCGACGAGGATCCGGTCACCGAGCTGGGCCGGATCGAGGCGGAACATCTGCGGGCCCGGGGTCGCCGACCCACTAGAGTGCGGCCCGGCTCATGAACGCGCGCGAGTGGCTGGCCGCATACGCAGAGAAGCTCGGGACCGATCCTCCCAGCACCGAGGAGTTCAAGGCGCTGCTCGACCTGGCCGGTGAGGCGGCCCACTCCTCCGAGCGCGTGGCCGCGCCCGTCGCCTGCTGGGTGGCCGCGAAGGCCGGGGTGGCGCCGGACGAGGCGCTGAGGATTGCCAAAGAGCTCGATGCCTGATCGCGCGCACGACATCGTCGTCTTCGGCGCCACCGGCTTCACCGGCGCGCTGACGGCCGAGTACCTCGCCGGGCATGCCGATCCTGGCACCCGGTGGGCGATCGCCGGCCGCAACCGCCAGAAGCTCGAAGCGGTGAGGCGGCGCCTGGCTGTGGTCAACCCGGAGTGCGCCGAGCTGCCGGTGCTGAACGCCGACATCGAGGACGTCGCGTCGATGCGCGCGCTGGCCGAGTCGACCAGGGTCGTGATCACGACCGTGGGCCCCTACATCAAGTACGGCGAGCCGGTCGTCGCCGCCTGCGCGCAGGCGGGGACCGATTATGTCGACCTGACCGGGGAGCCCGAGTTCGCCGACCGGATGTGGCTCGCCTACCACGAGACGGCGCAGGCCAGCGGTGCCCGCATCGTGCATTCGTGCGGCTTCGACTCGCTCCCCTACGACCTCGGCACCCTGTTCACGGTCTCGCAGCTCCCCGAGGATGTGCCGGTCGATGTCCAGTGCTTCGTGCGCGTGGGCGGGACGTTCTCGGGCGGGACCTATCACTCGGCGATCGAGATCGTCAGCCGTCTGCGCGAGGCTTCGCGGGTTGGGCGCGAGCGCCGGCGGCGGGAAGCCTCAGTGAACGGCCGGCGGGTCAAGGGCAGGCCGGGTAAGCCCCACCGCGATCCCATCGACGGCTGGGTGGCTCCGTTTCCCACCATCGATCCCGTGACGGTGCTGCGTTCCGCCCGCGCCCTGGACCGCTACGGACCGCAGTTCACGCTACAGCCACTACCTCGTACTCGGGAGCCTGCCGGTCCTGGTGGGCGCCACGGTCGGGGCGGGAGCTGTCGTGGCCCTCGCGCAGCTGCCGCCCACCCGCGAGTTTCTCCTGAGGTTCAAGGACCCCGGCGAAGGACCGACTCCCCAGCAACGCGAGAAGTCGTGGTTTCGCGTGCGCCTGGTCGGGACGGGCGGCGGGCGCATTGTGACCACCGAGGTCAGGGGCGGGGACCCGGGCTACGGGGAGACATCGAAGATGCTGGCCCAGTCCGCCCTGTGCCTGGCCCACGACGAGCTTCCAGCGCGTGCCGGTCAGCTGACGCCGGCGGTGGCCATGGGGCAGCCGCTGATCGATCGGCTGATCAAGGCCGGCATCAAGTTTGAGGTGAGAGCTTGACCGCCACGCCGGAGCAGTCCACCCAGGCCGCCCACGCGGTGTTCGGGACACACCCGGGCTATCGCGTCCTGCACGCCAAGGGCGTCCTGCTGAAGGGCACGTTCACCGCCACCCCGTACGCCTCGCACCTGACCCGGGCGGCGCACATGCAGGGCGAGCCCGTGCCGGCCACCGTGCGCGTGTCCAACGGCGGCGGGAACCCCGATGTGCCCGATTACGCGCCCGATGTCCGCGGCCTGGCGATCAAGATGTATCTCCCCGACGGGTCGCGGACGGACATCGTCGCCCAGAGCGCCCCGCGGTTCCCGGTACGCACGCCCGAGGCGTTTCTGGAGCTGCTGATGGCGCAGAAGCCCGGACCGGCCATGGCCTGGAAGCTTCCGGCGTTCCTCGCCCGGCACCCGGAGGCGATCGCCAAGCTGCCGCCCAACCTGCCGGCGCTGCGGCCACCGGCCAGCTACGCGACCTGCCGCTACTACGCGATTCATGCCTATCGCTTCATCGCCGCCGATGGCAGCGAGCGCTACGTCCGCTACACGCTCGACCCGGAGGCCGGCGATCAGCGGATCGGCCCGCGCGAGGCCAAGCGGCGCGGGCGCGACTACCTCCACGACGAGATCATCGAGCGGGTCAAGCAGAGCCCGGTCCGCTTCACGCTCGAGCTTCAGATCGCCGCCCCGGGCGACAACGTCAACGACCCCTCCTCGGTGTGGCCGAAGGACCGCGAACGGGTCGCCGCCGGGACACTGGAGATCACTGGACTCGAGACCGAGCGCGAAACCGGCGGTGACATCCTGGTCTTCGATCCGGGCCGGGTCGTGGACGGGATCGAATGCTCCGACGACCCGGTGTTGCAGTTCAGACCGAAGGCATATGGCGATTCGGTCGCGCTGCGCAGCGGCAGATGAGCCCTAAATGGACAGCGGCGGACATCCCTGACCAGACCGGCTGCGTCGCCGTCGTCACCGGGGCCAACAGCGGTCTGGGGCAGGCCACGGCGCGTGAGTTGGCGCGGGCGGGGGCGAGCGTGGTGATGGCCTGTCGCAACACCGACAAGGGCGAGCAGGCCGCGCTGACGATCCGCGCGCAGGTCCCGGAGGCGAAGCTCGAGATCCGTCGCCTCGATCTGGCCGATCTTGATTCGGTGCGCGCGTTCGCGCAGGCCACCGACGGGCAGCCTCGATCTGCTGATCAACAACGCGGGCGTGATGGCGCCGCCGCGCCGCATGACCAAGGACGGCTTCGAGAGCCAGTTCGGCACCAACCACCTCGGGCATTTCGCGCTCACCGGGCGGCTGCTGCCCAGGTTGCTGTCCGCCCAGGCACCCCGCGTGGTCACGCTGTCGAGTGGGGCCCACCGGATGGGCAAGATTCGCTTCGACAACCTGAACGGCGACCGGCACTACCAGAACTGGCTCTGGTACGGACAGTCGAAGCTGGCCAACCTGATGTTCTGCTTCGAGCTCCAGCGCCGCGCCACCGCCGCCGACTCGAAGCTGAGGAGCCTGGCCGCACACCCCGGATACGCGGCCACGAACCTTCAGTTTGCCGGGCCGGCGACGTGGTATGAGAAGGGCATCATGGCGGTGACCAACAAGGTGGTGGCTCAGAGCGCCGAGATGGGGGCGCTGCCGACGCTGTATGCGGCAACGGCCCCGGAGGTTCCCGGCGGATCGTTTATCGGGCCGGACGGGTTCGTGGAGCAGCGCGGCCATCCGCACATCGTCACCGCCGCCGGCAGGGCGTACGACGAGGAGGCCTGGGGCCGACTGTGGGATGTGTCCGAGCAGCTTGACGGGCGTGAAGTTCGAGTTTTGACCGATCTGCGTGCAGATGGAGCGGCCGCGCTCGAGTGGGCGGCCAACTATCTGGACACGGTGGCCAACCGTCCCGTGCTCGCGCAGGTGCAGCCCGGGGACATTCGCGCGCGGCTGCCGGCCCGCGCGCCCGATGAGCCGGAGCCGTTCGCCGATGTCCTGAACGATCTCGACACCGTGCTCATGCCCGGCGTCACCCACTGGCAGCACCCCCGCTACTTCGCCTACTTCGCCTCCAGCGCCGCCGAGCCCGGCATCCTGGCCGAGCTGCTCGCGGCCACCCTGAACTCGATCGGCTTCCTGTGGCGCACCGCTCCGGCGTCGACCGAGCTCGAAGGTGTGGTGCTCGGCTGGGTGGCCGACCTCCTAGGCCTGCCGGAGGGCTGGCACGGACACATCGAGGACACCGCCTCGACCTCGACGCTGACGGCGGTGATCGCCGCGCGGGCGGCCACCGGGCGCGATGTCGTCGTGTGCTCGGAGCAGGCCCATTCGTCGGTGGACAAGGCTGCCCAGATGTTGGGCCTATCGGTCCGCAAGGTTCCGGTGGACGAGCAGTTCCGGATGCGGACCGAGGCGATCGGTGATCTGTCCGATGCCGCCGTCATCGTGGCTACCGTCGGTACGACTGCGTCGACGGCCGTGGATGAGGTGGCGGTGGTGGCGGATGCGGCGAGCGAGGCGGGCGCGTGGCTGCACGTCGACGCCGCCTACGCCGGCGCGGCCATGGTCTGCCCCGAGCATCGCTGGGCGTTCGAGGGAGTGGAGCGAGCCGACTCTGTCGTCGTCAACGCGCACAAGTGGATGCTCACGCCGATGGACTGCTCGCTCCTGTGGACCCGCCGGCCCGAGGACTATCGCCGCGCCTTCAGCCTGGTCCCCGAGTACCTGCGCACGCCCGACGCCGAGGATGCGCTGAGCCTCAGCGAGTACGGCCCGGTCCTGGGGCGCCGGTTTCGGTCGCTCAAGCTCTGGGCCGTGCTGCGCTGCTACGGGCGCAGCGGCCTTCAGGCCCACATCCGCAGCGGCGTCGCCCTGGCACAGCGGTTCGAGGGCTGGGTGGCGGAGGACCCGGAGTGGGAGCTGTGCGCCCCGCGGCAGTTCTCGGTCGTGTGCTTTCGGCGTCGCGGGTCGGACGAGAGCAATCGCGAACTGCTGCGCCGCGTCAACGCCAGCGGAGAGATCTTCATCTCGCATGCCGTGCTGAACGAGCGCTACGT
This sequence comes from uncultured Solirubrobacterales bacterium, assembly GCA_963737535.1. Classification (GTDB taxonomy): domain Bacteria; phylum Actinomycetota; class Thermoleophilia; order Solirubrobacterales; family Solirubrobacteraceae; genus Palsa-465. The sequence continues at coordinate 81,189 of CAVTTU010000028.1, read as the reverse complement.
GCTGCGCCTGGCCGTGGGCCAGATGAGCACGACCACCGATGACGTGACCCGGGCCTGGGAGGTCCTCCGGCGCGAAGCCGCGACGCTCTGAGACCGCGGTGGCGGCGGCGGTGGTGGATCGTTCGCGGTCGAGGCCACCACCACGGCCGGGACGTTCACGGCCTTCACGGACACCACCGTTCACGGGGCGGTGGTGGTCACGTTCGCACCCGCTGCCACGACGCTCAGCTCCGTGCGGATTAGCCCGCGCGCCTTCCATCACGGCGACAGCGCGACAATCAGCTTCAGGCTCAGCCGCGCGGCCCGGGTGACGCTGCGCTTCGCGCGGCTGGTGCTGGGGCGCAGGCACGGCAAGCGCTGCGTGGCCGCGGGCAAGCACGGCCTGCGCTGCACCGCGGTCGAGCTCGAGGGCAAGTTCAGCGTGGCGGGGAAGAAGGGCCGCAACCGCGTCGCCTTCCGCGGCAAGCTGAACAGCCAGCGCCTGCCCGCCGGCCACTACCGGCTCACGGTCTCGCTTGGCAAGGGGCCTTCGGGGTCGGTGCCGTTCACGCTGCGGAAGTGATGTGCGACGCACGGCGGCGGCCGTGTGCACAATCAGCAGCTCTGATGAACGCTCGATCGGCATCCTCCGTGGCCGTCCTGGCCGCCGCGGTGTGGCTGCCCTCCAAGGCCGCCGCGATGCCGATCCCATCGGTTTCGTCGTCGCCCGCGTATGTCGGCAGGCCCGCCACGGCACATCGCGTCCACGGCGTGGCGGCCACTCCGCGCAATCCGTTCATGGCCCCGAACGGGCGCTCGGAGATCCACGACGACGGGTGGCAGACCGACGCCTACGCCTGGGGCGGGGCGCTTCGGGTGAGGCCCGTCCTCGTTGCGTGCGTCCGGTGCTCGGGTCCTAACCTCGTCGGGTCCTGAGGGCGGCCGCGGCGTACTCCGCCGCCTCCACACCAATGATCGCGCTGCTGGGGGGAAGCGAGGGGATCGCGTAGCTGAGCGCGAGACCGGCCCACATGGCCACCAGCGCGAGCGCTGCCGACAGCGCGATCCCACGTTGCGGGTCGACCGTCAGCTTGTGGGCGGCGCCGGCGGGCGCGGCCAGGAGGCCGACCAGCAGCAGTGCCCCGACCGCCTGCGTGGTCTCGGCCGTGGCCACGGCCAGGAGGGCAAGAAAGGCCACTCCCAGCAGGCGGACCGGGACGCCCCGGACGACCGCGAGCTCGGCATCGACGGTGGAGAGCAGCAGCGGCCGGTACGTCACCGCCACCGCGACGGCCACCACCGCCGCGACCCCGGCGGCGAGCTGCGCCGCCCCGCTGGTGAGCGTGAAGATCGACCCGAACAGCGTGTTGGCGGTGATGATCCCGTTGCCCCCCGAACTGCTCGTGGCCAGCAACGAGATCAGGAGGATTCCGATGCCGAGCACCCAGGCCAGCACGATCCCGATCTCGGCGTCATCGGCCCGGGCGCGATTCCCGAGCGCCGACATCGCCACGGCGACGAGCAGCGTGAGTGCGAACAGGCCAAGGCGCTCGTCGAGGCCGAGCAGCGCGGCGCCGATCGCCCCGACGAAGGCGACGTGGCTGAGCGCGTCGCCGGCGAACACCTGCCCGCGAAGGACCACGAACCAGCCCACGAAGCCGCAGGCCAGCGAGATGAACGTGCCGGCCAGGTAGGCGTTGCGGACGAACGTGTGGGCGAACATCAGGCGCGCCTCCGCCACAGGCGGACGACCACGTAGAGCGCGAAGGCGAACGTCGTCATGTAGAAGCCGACTGGGTAGGTCGAGAAGTAGGCGATCCCCAGCCCGAGCCAGGCGATCAGCAGAGCGAACAGCACGCTGAGCAGCAGCCCGGCCAGCGGACGCAGGGTGATCCGTTGGGCCGCTGCGGCCGGCGCCACGAGGAGCGCGAACACGAGCAGCGCGCCGGTGACCTGGCTGGTGGCCGCTACCGCTCCGGCCAGGATGAGGAGGAACCCGGCGTCGAGCAGGCCCACCGGGGTCCCCCTCGCCCGCGCGACGTCGGGATCGACGGTGGCGAACAGCAGCGGCCGGGCGATCAACGCCAACCCGAGGAGGGCCGCGGCAGCCACCGCGAGCAGGCCGAGCACCTGGCCTGCGGTGACGCCGAGGAAGGTGCCGAACAGGAGGTTCTCGGCGTCGCCGAGCACGGCGTGGTTGAGCGAGAGGAACAGGTACCCGGCGGCGAGCCCGACCGTCTGGACGGTGCCGATCAGCGCCGTCTCGGTGCCGCCCTGGCGCCCGCCGCGCGTCCGGCTCATGGCCAGCGCCGCCGCGCCGCATGCGAGGTAGTACCCAAGGGCGCTGGGGATCCCGGCCAGCGCCGCTCCCGACGCTCCCGGAAACGCCATCACCGAGAGCGTGTGCCCGGCGAAGCTCTGGCGGCGCAGCACCATGTACCAGCCGACCACGGCCGCGAGCACGGCGACGATCGTGCCGGCCTCAAGCGCGTGGACCATGAACGGAAACGTCAGAAGCTGATTGACGTCATCGACCGGGTTGAGCGACAGGGTCGGGTTCATGGCTCGTGGCGGTGGCCGTGGTGGTGGGGCGCCTCGGGTTGCCCGACGACAACCAGGCGGCCGTCGCTGGCGCGCAGGACCTCGATCGGCACCCCATACAGCTGGCTCAGCTTCGGCGCGGTGACGACCTCCTCGACCGTCCCGCACATTGCGCGCCCGCCGCCCAAATAGGCCACGCGGTCGAGGTAACCGAGCAGCGGATTGACATCGTGGGCGACGAGCAGGACGGCCACCTGCTCGCTGGTGCAGATGCGACGAAGCAGCGCGGCAATCGCCACCCGGTTGGGGATGTCCAGGCTGTCGAGCGGCTCGTCGAGGATCAGCAGGCGCGGAGCGCGGACCAGCGCCTGGGCGATGAGCAGCCGCTGCTGCTCGCCGCCCGACAGCTCGCCGATCGCCCGCTTGGCGTACCGGTCTGCGTCGAGCAGCGCGATCACGTGCTGCACCCGCTCGCGCTCCCGCGCCCGCCGGGCCCGCGACCGCGGACCGATGGCGAGCGGGAAACCCCACCGCTGCCCGTCGAGGCCGAGCCGGACGAGATCGAGTCCGCGAATGCGGGTGGTGGCATCGAAGCTCCGCCGCTGGGGGAGGTAGCTCGCTTCGGGGCGGGCCTGCGCGGGCGCTTCGCCGAGAACGCTCACGCGGCCGCCGGTGAGCGGCACGAGCCCGAGAATGGCCCGCATAAGCGTTGATTTTCCCGCTCCGTTGGGACCGAGGACGGCCAGGAACTCGCCGGGCTCGACGGTCAGAGAGACGTCGCGGAGGACCGGCCTGCCGGCGATCTGGACGGCGGCGTCCCTGAGCTCCTCCGCTGCGGTCATGGGTTGGCTCCAAGCGCCTGCTCGAGCCGGGTCAGCTGCTCGACCTGCCAGCGCTGAAAGCTGACCGTCGCCGGCGAGAGCGTTTCGGTCACCGACACGACCGGGATGTGCCGCCGGTGAGCCAGCGTGTTGAGGTTCTGGATCGCCGGCGTCGCATTCTGCGAGTTGAACACCCACACGCGGATCTGTCGCGAGGCGATCTGCTGCTCGGTCCGCTGCTCGTCCTGAGCGCTCACGTCCGTGCCCTCGCTGGTCGCGTTCATGAAGCTGGCCGGCGTGATCAGCCGCAGCCCAAGCGCTGGCGCGAGCAGGGCGAAGATGCTCTCCGAGGCGCCGACCGGCGCGTCGGCATAGCGCCCGCGGATCGACGCGATCAGACGGTGGTAGGTGGCGAGGCCGACGGCTTGGAACTCCCGCCCTCGGTCGGCCAGGTCGGTGCGGTGATGGCGGTCGAGCCTCTCGAGATCGGTGGTTATCGCGCCGGCCACCGCGGCCACGTTTGCCGGGTCATACCAGCGGTGGGGGTTCTCGCCGTCCTTCAGGCCGAGCAGATGGCCGACGTCGATAACGATGCGGCCCGGCACCGGATTGGCGGCCAGCAGCCGCTGCGCCCAGGGGTCATAGTCGAGCCCATTGACGATGACCAGCTGCGCGGTGGCCAGCGCGCGAGCGTCGGCCGCCGTCGGCTCGTAGGAGTGGGGATCGACTCCGGGGTTGGTGATGAGGCTCTTGACCGTGCCACGCGGACCGGCCAGCTGCCCGGCGATGCTGCCCCAGAAGTTCTCCGCCGCGACGATCCGGATGCCGCTGGCGCCGGTGGCGGGGGTCGACGAGCCGCAGGCTCCGAGAGCGAGGGCAGCCACGGCGAGCTGGCCGGCCGTGGCGGTACGGGCGGACACGGTGGGGGCCAACCTACCAGATTCGTGAGAATGAGTCTCATTATCATTGGGCCTGTCGAGCCGCTAGTCTTGCCTGTCAATGGAATGGAGCGACCACGTGCACGCCGTCCTCGACCGGGCGGGGGTGAAGCGCGGTGGTGCGCGCGAGCGGGTGATCGACCTCCTGGCCAGCCAGCCATGCGCGCTGAGCGTGGCTGAGATCGACGAGGCACTCAGGATCGGCGGCCGCCCCACCGGCCGCGCCACCATCTATCGCGCACTCGACCTGTTGATCGAGCACGGACTCGTGGAGCGCCTCGAGGTCGGCGATGGCCAGGCTCGATTCGAGCGCGCGCAGCCGGGCGGCGCGCACCATCACCACCTGGTGTGTGAGCAGTGTGGGCGGCTGGTGGCGTTCGACGATCCCGGACTCGAGCACGCGATCGACCGGCTGTCGGAGCGGCTCGGCGTCAGGGTGCAGAGCCACGACGTGCTCCTGCACGGCGACTGCGGACGGTGCGACTGACTGACTACCAGGCGTCGATGAACGGAAGGCGCTTGGCCAGCGGCCGCTCGGCGGGCGGGTTGTCGAACAGGGTGTTGATCCAGTCCCGCGTCGCCGCGGGGTCGATGACGTCATCGATCTCGCCGTACTCGGCCATGCTGATCCCCTTGCCCCGATCGTAGGCCGCCTGGACCGCTGCCTGGAAGGCTTGCTCGCGCTCGCCCGGGTCCTCGATCGCCTCGAGCTCGCGCCGCAGCCCAAGCCGCACCGCGCCCTCGAGGCCCATGGCGCCGAACTCCGAGGTCGGCCAGCCCACGGTGAACAGCGGTGCCTTGAAGCTCCCGGCCGCCATCGCCTGGGCCCCCAGGCCATACCCCTTGCGCAGCACCACGGTGCCGGTGGCGACCTGGAGGTTGGCCCCGGTGACGAACATCCGCGCGAAGTGGCGTACGGTCGCCGTTCGCTCGGCGGCCGGGCCGACCATGAATCCCGGCGTGTCGCACAGAAACAGAAGCGGCAGCTCGAAGCCATCGCAGAGCTGCATGAAACGCACGGCCTTGTCGGCTCCATGCGCGTCGATCGCGCCGCCCAGATGGGTGGGATCGTTGGCGATCACGCCGAGCGGCCGGCCCTCGACGCGGGCTAATGCGGTGACCATGCCCAGCCCGAAGCCGCGGCGAAGCTCGAACACGTCGTCGAGTAGGGCGTCGATGACCCGGCGGACGTCGTAGATCCGCTTGCGGTTGGTCGGGATGAGGTTGCGCAGCGCGGTCTGCTCGCGGGGCGGGGCCGGCTCGGTGCAGCCACGGAAGTACGACAGGTAGCGCTTGGCGTTTGTCACCGCCTCGCCGTCATCCCTGACCCGGAGGTCGACGACACCGTTGGCCGACTGCACCCCGATCGGGCCCACGTCTTCGGGCGCGTGGGTGCCGAGGCCACCGCCCTCGATCATCGTCGGGCCGCCCATGCCGATGCTGGCGTCCTCGGTGGCGATGATCACGTCGCAGCAGCCGAGCAGGGCGGCGTTGCCGGCGAAGCAGTACCCGGAGGCGATCCCGACCAGCGGCACCAGGCCGCTCAGGCGGGCGAACAGATTGAAGGCGCGACAGTCGAGGCCGGCGACGATCGGCATGTCGACGTCGCCGGGCCGGCCGCCGCCCCCCTCGGCGAACAGCACGACGGGTAGCTGGCGGCGCTCGGCGACCTCGAACAGCCGGTCCTTCTTCTGGTGGTTGCGCATCCCCTGCGTGCCCGCGAGCACCGTGTAGTCGTAGGACATGACGACCGCCGGGCTGCCATCCACATCACCGACGCCGGCCACCAGCCCGTCGGCGGGCGTGCGCTCGATCAGCTCCTGCCTCGAGCGCCGGCGCTCCTGGGCGGCGAAGATCAGCGGCCCGTACTCGACGAATGTGCCGGGGTCGACCAGGTCGGCCAGGTTCTCGCGGGCGGTGCGACGGCCGCGGGCGTGGCGCTTTTGCACCGCCTCGGAGCGGGCGGCATCGAGGCCGATGGCGTGGCGCTGCTGGACGGCGTCGAGATCCTCGCGTGCTTCGGCGTCCTGGTCCTGGGTCGGGGTGGGGGCCGGCGTCGCGGGGTCGGTGGCGGCCAGGACGGCCAGCCTCTGGCCCTCCTCAACGGTGTCGCCGACGGCGACCTCGACGCTGCGCACGATCCCTCCGCCCTCGCTGATCACCTCGTGCTCCATCTTCATCGCCTCGAGCACGATCACCGCGGCGCCGGGCGGGACGCTCTCATCCGCCGAGTGGGCGATGGCGATCACCGTGCCCGCGAACGGGGCGGTCAGATCTCTCTGCGGCACGCGCGGATCATCGCACCGCGGCGAGGAGATCCTCGGGCGGGGCGTTGTCGCTGGCGTCACGGGCCAGGTGCATGAAGGCGATCTCGCCGCCGGGTTTCACGACGACCGCCCCTCCGAGCTGGGTGGACGAGCCGACGGTCATCCCCTGGTGGATCCGATTGCGCGCACTGGCCAGCAACCCCTTCGCCACCACCCTCGGCCCCACCAGCTCGTTGACACCGCCGCGGCGGGCGCCGATCGCGTTGTAGGTGCCTCGCTGCTCGTCGACCAGGATCGGCAGGTCGATGCGCAGGCGCTCGCGGAACCGGGCGGCGTCGCGCGGCGTGGCCTGGCCGATCAGCACCACGTCCAGGCCGGCGGCCTCGAACTGCTCACGGGCGCGGTGCAACTGCACCGCGTGCGCGCGGCAGTACGTTCAACTGAAGTGCGTAATTGGCGCCTAGACAACAGGTCGCTGCACGAACTCAGCGAGCGCGGCGGACGGCGGCAAGGATCTCCTGCGGGGAGGCGTTGTCGGCCGCATCCCTGGCCATGTGCGACCAGACGATCCGTCCCCCGCGGTCGATGACCATCGCACCTCCGAGCTGGGCCGGATTCCCGATTGTCCGCCCCTGAAACATGCCGGTCCGCATTGTCGTGAGCGCCCCCTTGGAAACGCTTCGCGGCCCGAGGAGATCCATGACCGAGCCCATCTTGGCACCGGCGATCTTGTAGGTCTGGCGTTTCTCGTCGGCGAGGACAGGCAAGTCAATAGAGCGGCGGCGGCGGAAGTGTGCGGCCTGCCGCGGCGTGGCCTGTCCGATCAGGACGAGCTTGCCGCCGGCCGCCTCGAACTCGTCGCGAGCGCCGTTCAACTGAACGGCGTGACCCTGGCAGTGGATTCACCCGTAATGGCGAAGCCACACGAGGGCGACGGGACCGTCGCGCCAGAGATCCCCAATGCGAACCTCGCGGCCGTCGTTTTCAGGCAAGACGATGTCGGAGAGTGCATTCGTCTGGTCGCCGCGCGAAGTGCTCATCACGCGGAACGCTACACGGCGCAGCTCGGCAAGTATCGGCGGCTCGGGGCGAGCGACGCCGCTGCCGCTAGACCCAAGGGAGCGGGCTCGGCCCGTGTCCGAACACCGCTGGTTTCGAGACCCGAGGCGCTGGTTCTCTGCCGGTCCTTAGCTACTTCCTGAGGAAAAAGTCGGTGGATTGACGGCCCGGTTCTGTCCGGTCTGAACTAGAGAATGTCCTGCTAGTGGGCAGGTTTCAGATCGAGATGGGAGGTATTTGTGCTGACGCTCTGGGCGCCGCAGGCGGAGTCGTTGTGGGACGAGTCGCTGCCGGTCGAGGTGAAGGAGTTGCCGGCGGATCTGGCGGAGTTGGATCGGGTGTTGTCGGACCCGGAGCTGATGATGGTCGTGTTGGAGCACTGGCGCGGGGAGGTGCTCGACACCGGTCGCGCGGTGTTGACGGACGGGCGGCCGACGATCGCGATGGAGACCTATGTCAGGTTGATGGTCCTCAAGGCCCGGTATCGGTGGGGGTATCGGACGTTGATGGCGGAGGTGTCGGACTCGATCCACCTGCGGCGGTTCTGCCGAATCAGCCTGTCGGAGCGGGTGCCGGACGACTCGACGGTGCGCAAGCTGACGCGGCGCGTCGGGGCGGAGATGGTGAGCGAGTTGACTCGGTCGCTGATCGAGGCCGCGGTGCGCCAGAAGCGGTTTCGTCCGCGGGCGGTGAGGATCGACTCGACGGTGATCGAGGCGGATGTGCGCTATCCGACCGACGCGGATCTCGCCTCGCATGGAGTGAAGGTGCTCGCTCGGGAGGGCCGCAAGCTCGCCGCTCTGGTGGGCGAGAAGAAGGCGCGGGTCAGGGACAGGTCGCGGCAGATGGGTCAGAAGCTGAGGTTGTTGACGCGCACGATCCGTCGCCGCTGCGGGGAGGCGAAGGCCGAAGTGCTCGCGTTGACCGAGCAGACCGGCGAGCTGCTGACGCGGTCGGTGATGGAGGCGCGCAAGCTCGCGAAGGGCGCCCGCGGCAAGGCGCGTGGGCGTGGCGCCGCGGCGAAACGGAGGGCCGCCGCGAGCCTGGAAGAGCTGGCGGACCGCTGCGAGAAGGTCGCCTCGCAGATCACCAAGCGGATCAAGGGCGAGCCGATCCGCGAGCGGCTCGTGTCGTTGGCCGACCCGGACGCCCGCCCGATCCGCAAGGGCAAGCTCGGCAAACCGAACGAATTCGGGTACGTGGCGCAGCTCTGCGAGGTGACCGAGCACACCCGGCGTGGAGCCCGAGGCTTGATCGTGCCGCCGTCGACCAGGCTCGGGAATCCGACCGAGGACACGCTGCTGCCCGACACGATCAGCGAGCTGACGCGGCTCGGTATCGCACCGCGCGAGATCGCGCTGGACGGCGCCTTCAACACGGGCCCGACCCGCCAGGCACTCGACGAGCACCACCTGTACCCAGACCGGGTGTTCATCGCCGGCCGCCAACAACCCGGCAGCCGCCGGACCCAGCGACGGTTGGCGCGCTACCGAACCGGTGCCGAAGGACGGATCAGTCACCTCAAACGCGGCTACCACATGGACCGATCCCGGCTCAAGGGACACGAAGGCCGCCAGATCTGGACCGGATGGTCGATCCTGGCCTACAACGCTGACACGCTCGCCGTCAGAGCCCGATGAAACACTGAACCCCAGCTCGATCTGAGCCCACTCACTACGAACCGGCCGCGTGAGACCACTCCGCGGCCGTTTCGTTTCAGCTCCGATCACGGGTTTTTCCCCAGCAAGTAGCACTGGCGGTGGTTTCGCCCCGCTGTGGTGCGCAGGCGCGGGGCTCTGCTCGTGGGCGACATCCAGGTGACGTCGCGGCTCGCGCGGTCGAGACCTGCGTTCGGACCCGTGACCGCAGCCCGCGTCGAGAGCGCGCCCGGGACGCAGCTGCGCCGACCCCGGCGGTCAGATGGGTATTCGGGGGCCGCTGCGCGACGCGATCCCCGTGCTCGCGTATTCGGTTCAACGCAACCGCTGCGGTTGCTGAGGACGAAGAAGAGCGCCTCGGATGGCATTCACGCCGCTGTCGCTTGGGACGACCGACAGCAGCTCGACTCAGCCTGACCATTGGGACTGCCGGGTGGCGCGATACGCGCGTGCACCGCCCTTCTTCTCGTTCAGGGCCCGACCGGGAGCGGACTTGGAAGAAGCCGCGTCGCGAACCGCGAGATGGTCGATGCCCCATCCTGACACGGAACAGACGACACGAGGTCTGACTGCGCATTTGCGTGGCTCCGAGCGGTCTCGTGTTGTCGGCGCAGGCTTGCAGCTGGTACATCGGCGGCATAACGTCCCACGGACAAACACGACGCGCCATGCTGCAGAGCGAGCTTCAGCAAGTCCTTGATCTTCAACGATCATGGAACCAAAGAAATACGCCAAAGATGTACGAACGCGGAGTGAGGGTCCGCCAACACGTCGCCGGCTGGCTTGCTGACCATCGCGGCGCACTCGCGTCGGCAATCGGCATATCGGCGGCTGATTTTGTGTCAGAGGGCGGCGGCGGTACTGGGGTCGTGGTCGTGAGCAGGAATCCTTCTGGGTGGATGGAATCTTGCGGTCGTGGATCGAGGCGAGGCGGAAGCGATCGCGCTGGCGGGTGGGGAGCCCGCCCGCGAGTTGGTGCTGCGGCTGCTTGATGCGTTGGACCGGGCGGCCGAGGCGTTGGAGGCGGTGGCCGGGTTGCAGGAGCGGATCGAGGAGCTCGAGCGGCAGCTGAACCGGACCTCGCGCAACAGTTCGGTGGCGCCGTCCTCGGATCCGCCGCTGACACGTCAGCAGCGTCGTCAGCTCGCGCGCGAGCGTGCGAAGAAGCAGTTGGAGCGTGAGCGCCGCGAGGCGCGCAAGCAGGGCGGGCAGCCTGGTCATGAGGGTTCCAGCCGGCCGCCGGCTGAGCCTGAGCAGCTGACTGGCGCCCCGGTGGAGTGCCTGCCTGAGCGGTGCGGGTGCGGGCACGGGTTCACCGGCGAGGAGAAGCAGGTCGGTGAGCCGGTCTGCCATCAGCAGTGGGAACTGCCTCGGATCGTGCCCGATGTGCGCGAGTGGCGGCGGCTGCGGCTTGTGTGTCCGGGGTGCGGGCGGCCGGCGTTGGCCGAGCTGCCGGAGGGCGTGTCGCTGAGCGCGTTCGGGCCGAGGTTGCACGCGCATGTCGCGGTGCTGGCCGGCGTGTGCCGGCTCTCGCGCGAGAAGATCGTCGAACTGCTCGGCGAGTGCTACGGGATCGAGCTCTCAACCGGCGCGGTGGACATGATGCTGCGGCGCGTCAGCCGCGTGCTGCACGACCCGTGGCGCGAGTTGCACGAGGCGATCAAGCTCGCGCAGGCGGTGCACGCGGATGAGACGACGTGGCTGTGCAAGGCCGACCCGTGCTGGCTGTGGACGGCGACCACCGCGGTCCTAGTGTGCTACCGGATCGACCCCAGGCGCACCCAGGAGGCCGCGAAGAAGCTGTTGGGCGAGAACTTCGGCGGGTTCGTCACCTCGGACCGCTACGTCGGCTACCACTGGCTCGATGTCCTGCAACAGCAGCTGTGCTGGGCTCATTTGGTCCGCCAACTGACCGAGATCTCCGAGCGTCCGGGCGCGCCCGGCAAGCTCGGCGCGCGACTGCTCGAGATCGCCGGCCAAGTGTTCACCGTCCATCGCGAGCACGTGGGCGCGCTCGCCGGCGCCGACGGTCCCGAGCACCCGGCGCTGCTCACGCTGCGCGAGCAACTCCAACCGGTGCGCAAAACCTTCCAAGAGCTGCTCGAGCAGGGCGCCCGCAGCCGCCACCCCAAGACCGCCCGCTTCTGCGCCGGGCTGCTCGAGGAGCAAGCGGCGCTCTGGACGTTCTGCGAAGTGCCCGGCATCACCCCGACGAACAACGACGCGGAACGGGCGATGCGCGGCCCGGTGATCCTGCGCCGGATCTCCGGCGGCACCCAATCCGAGCGCGGCAATCGCTGGATCGAACGGATCCTCTCGATCATCGAGACCTGCCGCCGCCAACGCCGCTCCGCATCCGAATATCTACACGACGCGATCGACGCCAGCCTCCACTCCCGGCCGATCCCCACCCTCCTTCCCGGCTGACGCAGCACCGTCATCCGAACCGGGCGCAACAAGTTACAGAAGGAACCTGCGCCCACCTACCGACACCACATGAACGCCTACGCTGCAGCGAACGCGCATTGGTACCCAGCTTGATGCCTGAGCCGAAATTAGCGTTCTCAGGCACGGGTCCGAAGGCCCGGCCGAGCCGCTCCCGCTTGTAGACCATTGCGACACGGTCTCAGATTGAGCCGGCCGCCTCTACGCCCTGAGTGGAGCCCTGGACTGCGATAGGTGGGTGACCCAGCGGTGTCAGTTGCAATGGGCGACTGTGCGCCACCCGACTGCTGTCACGGTGTTGTGCTTGGCGCAGGAGCCAGAGAGGTGTAGCCCGACAAAGCCGACCGTCCGGTAGAGCCCACCGCGCGGCGTATAAGCTGACCCACAGCCGCAGGACGACGCGGTAGCGGTGACGGGCGACCAACCGCCGCCCCCGCCGGTTGGGTTCGACCGTCACGTTCACCGTTCCACCATGGGTCGCGTGCACGTGTTGGCGGGCAAACACGAACTTCACAGCGGCGGGTTTTAGCAGCACGGCGGCGCGGGCGAGGTTGTCCTTCCACGCTGTCCCCAGCACGTCCACGCTCCCCGCACCTGGGACCCGAAGCGAGAACCTGATCGTGCCATCCGCCGCGGCCTTGATGTGAGAGACCGTGAACTTGTCACTGGGCGCCGTCCAGGACTCAATCAGTTATCGTCACCGACGGCCATGCAAGCACTCGCGGAGGTGCACGACACCCCAAACAGCGTGCTCCCCGCACCGGCCGGGTTGGGGATGGGCTGGACCACCCACCGCGTCCCGTCCCACAACTCCGCCAACGGCGCGTTGAGTCCCTCCTCGCCGTGCTCGTAGTTACCGACGGCGGTGCACGCGCGAGGCGACACGCACGACACCCCACCCAGCGAGCTTGGGTAGAAAACGCGCGGGAGGTGGGCGGTGCGCTGGATCGCCCACCTCTTCCCGTTCCACCGCTCCGCCACCGGCTTCACCGCGTGGCCGTTCAAAATATCGCCGACCGCGATGCACGCACGTGCCGACACGCACGACACCCCATACAGGTCGCTCTCCTCCGTGTCGGACGGGAGTGCAGGGGTTGGTTGGAGGAACCACCGCGACCCGTTCCACCGCTCCACGAACGCCGTGGCCCCGGCCCCGAAATTGCCGGCGCCGACGGCGAAGCACGCGCTCGACGACACGCACGACACCCCAAACAGCCCACTCCGAGGAGGCGGCTGGGGGGTTGGTTGGGTCACCCAGCTCTTTCCGTTCCGCCGCTCCACCCCGGTGCTGCCGCCGCCGACGGCGGTGCACACGCTCGCCGATGCGCACGACACTCCAAGCAGCTGGTCGTAGCCAGTGCTGGGGGTCGACTGAACAAACCACCGCGCCCCGTTCCACTGCTCGGCCAACGTCGCGTCGTCGCCCGTGCTGTTGTTGGAGTCCCCTACGGCGGTGCACGCCCTCGCCGACACGCACGACACCGCAGACAGTTCCCCGACAGCTCCCGGGAGCTTCGGGCTCGGGACCACCGACCACCCCGCACCCGACGCGACCGACGGCATCATCCCAGCGACGACTACCAACACGAGAACCGCCAACCCAGCGAGGAGCGTCGCGTTCCGCACGCGCACCGACACAAGCATCCCGATCACCTCGCCCTCCTGACGTCCGTCCTCCTCCGCAGGCGCGCCGACCCCGAGAGCTAACGCCCCATCCCCACGCGCAACCCTACTCCCAGCCGCGAGCAAAGTCACGCCCGCGCTCGAATCGAGCGATGCCGCGATGCGTACGCCGGGGACCACGGAACCGATAACACGTGAACCCCAGCGCCTTCGCATGAGGTGAACCCCTACATTCACCGCATTGTGTGCGTCTGTCCGCCGTCGAGATGATCGACAAAGGGCAGTCTCGGCCGCGACCCAGCGGCTCGCTCGCTGTCGCAACGAGCCCCGATGCGACAGCGGCCACACGGTTGCGGGCGTGTCGGCTGTTTCGATTAGCCGCTACCCCTTCCAGCGCTCCGCGAGTAGCTTCAGGCCGTAGCTCCGAACGGCGATACACGTGGTCTCTGACGCGCACGACACACCTGTCAGGTTGCTGGACGTCCCGCCGGCCGGCATCGGGACCCGCTGAATCGCCCAGCGTTTCCCGTTCCAGAGCTCCACCAGCGCCACTGTCCGCGATCACGGTTTTCTCCTCACATCTGATCACGAGAATTCCCCAGGGCGGTAGCGCGTAGGGACTGCGCGCGCGGGGTTCGACGGAGGCGAGGCCCGAGGGCCGAGCCGGAGTCGATCCCCGCGCGCGTGGTTCTGTCGGGGCCCCCTCGATCGTCGCGGTGTTCACGCCGTCGATGACGAGGAGGCCCGTGGGGGATGTTGACCCAGGAGGATGATGTGGAGATTCACGCGCTCGCTCGCCGGGGCTGGTCGGTCTCGGCGATCGCCCGGCACACCGGCCGGGATCGCAAGACGGTCGCGAAGTACCTGGCGGGGCAGGGCCCGTCGCGGGAGCCGGCGCCGAGCTGTCTTGAGCCGTTCCGGCCGTATCTGAAGGCGCGGTTCGACGACGACGCGCACGTGCTGGCGACGACGCTGTATGAGGAGCTGCGTCGGGCTGGGGTTCGATCGCTCCTACCCGACGCTGGTGCGCGAGATCCGCGAGCTGGGGCTGCGGCCGGTGTGCGAGTGCTGCAAGGCCGGCGGGGTGAAGCTCACGGTCGGGCTCGAGCACGAGCCGGGCGAGGAGCTGCAGCTGGACTGGCTGGAGCTGTCCGAGACGCCGTGGGGCGCGAAGGCGTACGTGCTGGTCGGCGCGCTGTCGCACTCGGGGAAGCTGCGCGGCTGCTTCAGCGAGGGTGAGAGCTTCCCGCACCTGGCCGAGGCGCTGGACGGCGTGCTGCGCCGGCTGGGCGGCACCGCCCGCTCGTGGCGGACCGACCGGATGGCGACGTTCGTCTACCCGGGAAGCGACCGGTTGCGGCCCGAGGCGGCGGCGATGGCCAAGCACTACGGCGTTCAGGTCGCGGTCTGCCCGCCGAGCCGGCCGCAGCGCAAGGGGGTGGTCGAGAAGGCGATCGACTATCGTGACGCAGTCGTGGTGGCGCTCGGCGCCGGTGTCCACGCCGGCGCAGGCGCAGGCCGATCTGGACCGCTGGTGCGTGGCGGTCTCCGATCGCCGCCGCCGCGGCCAGAGCACCGTCGGCGAGCTGGCCGCCGCCGAGTCGCTGCTGGCGCTGCCGGAGCTGCCGTTCCCGGCCTGAGTACCGCGAGGAGCGGGTCGTCTCGCGCGACGCTTTGGTCGAGTTCGAGACCAACCGCTACAGCGTCGCGCCCGGCCACGCCGGCGCCACGGTCGAGGTCCGCGCCCGGCTCGGCGAGCTGCACCTGGAGATCTACACGCCCTCCGGCCACCGGATCGCCCGGCATCGCCGCGCGCTGTCCGGCGCCGGGCAGACGATCCGCACCGAGCGAGCACGCCCGCGCGCTCGAGCGGGCGGTGCTCGAGCAGTTCACCACCAAGGGGCGCTGCCCGCGCAAACCGAACCGGCCGCCCGGCGAGCAGGCGCAGGCCGAGGCCGCCAAGCTCCGCGGCGAGCAGGCCGGACGGCGTGGTCGTCGATCTGGAGCAGCTACGCGCGGATCGCCAGGGTGGCCGGGCGATGACCGACTACCTGCACACCTACAACGTGGTGATCGACCCCGAGCAGGGCACCCGGCTGCCCGACGGCTCCTGGGCCCAGGACGTGACCCTCGTGCTCGCTCGACGCGCCCGGACCTGAACCGCCGCCGCCCGGTCGCGATCACGCTCACCCCCGAGCAGGCACGCGAGCTGGGATTCGAGCTGCTCGCCGCGGCCGAACACGCCGACCGAACAACCACCAACCACCGGAAGGAGACGACCCGCGATGACCGACCACGTCTACCAGCAGCTGCGCGAGCACCTCGCCTACCTCAAGCTCGCGGCGGTCGCCGAGCAACTCGCCCCCGCGCTCGAGCAGGCCGAGCAAGAGAAGCCCAGCTACACCCGGTTCCTCGCCGACCTGCTCGCAGTCGAGATCACAGCGACCGAGCAGCGCCGGCTCGACGGACGCCTGCGGTTCGCGAGCTTCCCCCAGCACAAGACGCTCGAGCAGTTCGACTTCGACGCCCAACCATCACTCGACCGGCGGCTCGTCGAGGAGCTCGCGACCCTGCGGTTCGTCCAGGAGAAGGCCAACGTGCTGCTGATCGGCCCGCCCGGCGTCGGGAAGACGATGCTCGCGACCGCGCTCGGCCTGAAGGCCGTGCACGCCGGCTACCGCGTCTACTACACCACCGCCGCCGACCTCGTCGCGCGCACCACCCGCTCAGCGATCGAGGGCCGCTGGCAGACCACGATGCGCTTCTGGGCAGGCCCAGCCGTGCTTATCATCGACGAGCTCGGCTACCTGCCGATGCCCGGCGAGGCCGCCAGCCACCTCTTCCAGGTGATCAGCCGCCGCTACCAGCACGGCAGCGTGATCCTGACCACCAACCGCGGGATCGCCAGCTGGGGCGAGATCTTCGAAGACACGACCGTCGCCGCCGCGATCCTCGACCGGCTCCTGCACCACGCGACCGTGCTGCAGATCGACGGCGACAGCTACCGCATGCGCGGCCACCGCGCCCGCCTACAGCAGCTGCGCCAAGCGGTCGCGGCCGAGCCGGAGACCAAGCCATGAGCGCCACCAGCGCCGCGGCAGCGAGCGCCCAGCCGCCCGGGCACGCGCCGGCCGGCGCCGATCACCGTGCCGTGCCCGCGCACGCGCGCCAGCTCGCCGCACAGCTCTCCGCGCTGTTCGACCGCGACGTCGAGATCGTCAAGCGGCTCAACGACGCCCACCATCGCCTGGCGGGCGCCAACGAACAGCTGTGGTCAGGACTCGCGCCCGACGCGTTCGGCCTCATCGACGACCGCGCCGCGGCGGCGGCGATCGGCAGCAGCCCGATCGCCGCGCTGCATCCGCGACGGCGGGCCCGACGGCCAACAGCCCGATGCTCGAGGCTCTGCAACAGATCACACTGGCAGATCCATCGCGCGCTTCTGCCCTACCAACAGCCTGCGAGCAGCGCCGCCAGCTCGCGTTCGACGTCGGCGAGCTCTCCCAACAGCTCACCCAGGCGCTCTGCGCCGCCGGCTGGAGCGCGGACCAGGCGCGGCACGCCAACGTGCACGAGCTCGCCAGCCCCAATCTTCTACCGGCGCTCCACGTGGATCGTGGCGACTACGCCGCTGAGCGGCCAGCCTGAGCCGCTTCACGCCGCCACGCTGTCGCGATCCAGCAGGCGATCACGAACGTCCGCTCTTCATCGTTGAGGACGAGATCGCCCGCGTCCGGCAGACCATCCACATCGATGACGCGACGCGGCTCCCAGTCGAGATCGCCACAGAAGACGGTCGCGTCAGGCTCGCCATCGTCATACACGAACACGAGCTGCTCACCGAACTTGTTCACGAAGTAGCCGAGATAGCGCCCCGGGCGCTCCTGGATCGCAGGTGCCGCCGCCGAGTGATGATTGGCCAGGCGCAGCAGCTCAGCCTCGCGCATACAGATAACGATGACCGCTCAACCGGCGGAAGCCTGAGGCAAGCAGCGCGCCGCCGCCGCTGGGGATCCTGACCGGCGCTCATACGATCGCCGATGCCCTTCTCAACGTGCGACGACTCCGCACGGCGACCGCAGCCTCACCGCCCGCCAGCTCCTCCCATCCGGGACGTGCCGAGAGCCTGCCAGCGTGCCGCCCTACAGCTCGATCTCGGTCAACCCAGGGGTGGGGAATTTCCATGATCGAGAGCGGGGATTTCCCGTGATCGTTGACACCGTTCCATTGCTCAGCCAGCAGTCGTTCGTGGCCGGCTACGCGAGTCCTACGCATCCCGATACGCCGACCAAATGTGGGACGCATCGCAAGCCGAATTCGGTTGGTAACGCCGCTAGCTCGTTGGGCTACCACCGGCACTGTCCCTAGTCGATCGAAGCACCACTCTCGGTGACAGCAGGAACCGCGCATCAAGCACCGGATTGGGTTCCGGACTCAGAGGGCGAGACGCATCTTGAAATTCGTCATCACGACCCCGCGAACAACGGGGGTGCAACGCTCGACGATCACGAACCCGAACCGCTCGAACAGCGGACGCGCCGTCAGGCTGGCGTAGGTTTCGAGCGTGCCCGCCCCGCCTTCGCGAGTGAGGCGCACAATGCGCGTCACCAGCGCGGCACCGACCCCACGTCGGCTCACATCCGGATCGACGAAGAGCATGTCGAGCAGCGAGCCGTCTACCAGATCGCTAAAGCCGACGACCTGTTCGTCCTCGACGGCGGCGATGGTCACGGCCGCCGCACGGGCGGCCGCCCACCACGCCGAAGCGTCCGACGAATCCAGCCCCGTGGACACCCACGCATCGATCTGCTCGCTCGTGTAATCCGTTGAAGCCGTGATCCGGATGGCTCTCTCGAAAACGCCCATCGTTGCCGCCGCGTCTTGATCGACGTAAGCCCGCAGCTTCATGCCGAACAGACTAAGCGGCGGCGCCGCTGCGTTGAAGGTGGACGAGCGAAAGAGTGTTGCGATTCGATCAACTCATCAGTCTGCCCGCGGCGAGGCGCGCTTCTGGTTCCGATCGGAGCGGTTGATCAACGACTGGCGCCGATACGCTGGCGCCGTGCACGAGTGGAGCGCCGAGGTCACCGTAGACCGGGAGTTGGCGTACCGGTTGATTGCGGAGCAGTTCGACGTGCCGGCGGAGCTGCTCCTGTTGGGGCAGGGTTGGGACAACACGGTGTGGCTTGTCGACCGCCGCTGGGTGTTCCGGTTCCCGCGCCGCGAGGAGGTGATCTCTGGCATCGAGCGCGAGATGGCGCTGCTGCCGCGGCTCTCGCCGCTAGTCCCGCTGCCGATTCCGACGCCTATCTTCTTTGGCCGGCCGACCGACGGCTACCGGTGGCCGTTCTTCGGCGCGGCGCTGATCCCGGGAACGGAGACGGCAGACTCCGGGTGCAGCGATGCAGACCGCTGCCGGCTGGCGCGTCCGCTCGCCGTCTTCCTGCGGGCACTGCACGACGGCGACACTGCGGCGGCCGTCGACCCGGCGGGTGAGCTCCCCAGTGACCCGATGGGACGCGGGGACATGGAGCTGCGCGTCTCGCGCACCGCCGAGCGGCTGGCGGAGGTCGAGCGGCTGGGGATGTGGCGGGCGCCCGGAAGTGTCCGCGATGTGCTCGACGTCGCCCGCGGGCTGCGCGCGACACAGTCCTCGGCGCTCGTCCACGGCGACCTGCACATCCGGCATCTGCTGGTGGACGATGACTGCGTCGCGGCCGGGGTGATCGACTGGACCGATATCTGCCGGGGCGACCCTGCGATCGACCTGCCGCTGTTCTGGAGCCTGCTGCCGGCCGCCGGGCGGGGCGAGTTCCTGGACACCTACGGGCCCGTCACCCACGCACAGCTGCTGCGCGCGCGCGTCCTGGCGCTGTTCTTGAGCGCCACGCTCGCCGTCTACGCCCACCACGAGGGGATGGCCAACCTCGAGCGTGAGGCGATCGCCGCGCTAGTCACGACAGCGGTGGACTGAGAGGCTGTCTAGGCGCCCCGGCTTCCGAGTTCAGATCGCAGGCCGAAGCGGACCGCCGCCTTCCCAGACGGTCTACCAGCAGCAGCGACAGCCTTGGTAGCCGAAACGGCATGGCGCCGGTCAGCGCGAGACTTCTCTCACTTATCGATCCGAGCGGCAGGCTTACGGCCGACGGCGATTGACCAGCGAGACGCTGAGCAGGTCGTGCGGGAGCAGCCAGAAGCCGGCCGGCGGCGGAAATCACTCCCGTGTGCTTTTCGCGAATCTCTCTGTTGCGCTCACGACGGCGGCTTCAGTCGCCTCTCCGCCGAGGTGGCCTTCGTCATCGATCAATACGAGCTCGATTTCGGGCCAATCGCGAGCCAGTCTCCAGAACAGCTCGATCGGCGGGCCGAAGTCGAGCGCGCCGCGGATCAGGATCCCCGGGATGCCCGCTAGATGTGCGGCGTTGCGCACCAGGGCCCCATCGTCGATGAAGTGCCGTGGCTCCAGTAGTGAGTCACGAGCCGCGCGGAGCACAGCCGGAAGTTGGGATCCTCGTAGCGGCGAGACGGGGCCTGGCCCGGCATACGCATTTGCCGGTCATCCCAGCCGCACCAGTTCCGCGCTGCCCGCTCGTGTACAGCGGGATCGGGGTCAAGCAGCAGCCTGTAATAGGCGGCGCTGAGATCGCCGCCTCGCTCGCTATCTGGAACGCCAGCCTGAAAGCGCCGCCACTCCTCGGGGAAGAACCGACCCATTCCCCGAGTCGCCCAGACGACCTCGCGCTGCGAGCCAGCGCCGACGGAAAAGAGAACCAGCTCGCTGACCGACCGCGGATGCGTCTGGGCGTATGAGAGCGCGAGCACCGAACCCCAGGAAGCCCCCAACACAAGCCAGCGGTCGATCGCAAGGTACGTCCGCAGCAACTCGATGTCTGCGATCAGGTGCCGCGTGGTGTTCGCGTTCAAAGCGTCCACCGTGCGTGCCGCGCTCGGCGTGCTACGACCGCAGCCACGCTGATCGAATAGGACGACGCGGTAGACGGCAGGGTTGAACAGCTCAGTCCACGCAGAGTTCACGCCCGAGCCTGGACCGCCGTGCAACACGACCGCCGGCTTTCCCTCAGGATGACCGCAGATCTCCCAATAGATGCTGTGTCCGTCCCCGACCTCCAGCCGCCCCTGCGCATGTGGCGACGACTCCGAGTACTTCGCTGACCTGCTTCTCGCCGCGTCCATCGGCTCTGAGCATAAGCGCGGCGGCCGGACAAATGCCCGGACTCACCCGCCGGGCTCTCGAGCCGCGCGCGAGACCGCGCTATCGCTTGGGCTAGATCCAGCGCTGTCGGTCGATCATGGCGACATCGCGGTTTCTCCGTCCTAGCCGAGCGCTCGGCGGAGGCCCACCGCGTTGACTGGACCACGAGCGCTCTGCGATGATCGCCGCGGGATTAGGGAGGCGCGCGTCAGCCATAGGAGGGTCCATGAAGTATTACGTCAGCCCAACACCCGGTCCGATGCCGCCGACACCTGAGCAGCTTGACGCGTCCATGAGCTGGATCGAAGGCAAGCTCAACGATGGCACGTTTGACTGCGTTTTCGGGTTCCTTGAGGGCGGCGGTTTCTCGGTCGTCAACGCCAGTTCGCACCGCGAGGTACTCGACGTGATGGCAGACTATCCGCTGTTTGGGCTGGTCGTCTGGGACGTGCGCCCGCTGCTGGAGTTCAAGGAGGGGATCGAGACCATCCGAGCGAAGCTCGCGGAGGCCCAAGCCGCAATGGGCGGCCGCTAAAGCTCGACAGTCTGCGCGTCTTCGGACATCCGGACTCCGGGTGCCGGTGACTGCCGCTGCTCGATCGAAGCATCACTCTGGTTCCTACCGAGCGAGGTTCTGCTTTCCGATCTGATACCGGGCGGGCCCGCTAGCCCTACGGGCCGGCGGACGGCCCTGGCCCTAGGGGCCAGGGCCGCGTCCGCTACACGCGGACCCCCATGCGCTAATAACGCTTTAGAGGGTGGGTCTTCCGATTGGGCCGCGCCGGATCACCTCTCCGCAGCGCCCCCTGATTCGGTCTCCGGGATCCGCGATCACCACGCTGCGCGGCGACCCGCAGATGACCGTGTCAACAGGGTGGCCATCGCGAACGTAGACGTAGTCGTTCAGCGGTCCGGAGTTGGCGCCGGTTCTCACCACCGCGGGACCCGCAATGTCGATGATCGTGTCCGCTCCTGGGCCACCCCTCAGCGTGTCACGCCCGCGGCCGCCGATCAGAATGTCGTTGCCCGCGCCGCCGGCCAGCGTGTCGGTGCCCCTGCCGCCTACGAGGATGTCGTTGCCTGCTAGGCCCTCGAGCGTGTCGTTCTCAGGGCCAGCGATCAAGTTGTCGGCACCGGTGGTCCCGCGCCGCGTCACCGAGATCCTGGACTCAGGCTCGCGCAGGAGTCTGTCGGTGCCCGCGGCTTCGCCGCAGTCCTTTATCTCCTGAGGTGTTCGATCCCGATTGAGAATGGAATACCGTGGCTGCCGATCGGGCACCGAGGGCGTGTCGAAAGAAACATCATCCAGGTTCCAAATCGTGTTGGCGAACTTAACGACGAAACGTCCCGTATCGCGGACAACCGGAAATTCGCCCACCGGGTACGCCGTCTCCTTAAGCTCGAAAGCTCTTCGCAGCTCTCCCGTGAAGGTGCGTTGGCTGACCCACCCTGTCGGAAACGAGCCGCTTGCCTGACCGATCACGTAGTCGACGTCGGCGCCCGGCACAGACTCGATCCCGACGCTGCTGCTGAGAGCCACTTTTTCGTTTATCGGCCATGTCGTCACCACCCTGGTTGGCGACCCGCAGTTGACGATCGCGTGTCCCACCGGGCGGGACGGCGAGAATGCATTAGCGTCCGCGCGGACAGAGCCGAAATCGCACGATTGAACGTTCGGATATTCGCGGATGTTCCGAACCAATACCGGAGCGATCTGTTTCTTGCTGCAGAAGACGCTGAGCACTTGCGCTTGTTGCTGGGGATTTATCAGCGCCAATTGTGCGGATGGTGCCCTGACGGTCGAGGATCGCGATCACTTCTGTCCGGTCCGCGCATGCGTAACTGGAAGTGGTCGAGCATTGGGAGAAATGGCTCCCGTTGGGGTTTCGCGAGTCCCCGTTCAAATGGGTTGCCACATCGGTCTGGGATATCCGACTGCCGGCGTATCGCCACAGTAACCGTGCTCCGTTGCCGGTCTCGTCTTGCAGCTCGACGTGCAAATGGTCTCCTGGCCTGAGCTCGTCTCCCACCTTCGGTGACGTCTCGCTGTGCTCAAAAACGGGCTGCCTGGAACCCTCCTCGCCGCGAATCTCCGCGATCCGGAACGTCTGTCCGCTGAAGTCGTAGATCGTGTAGCCGAGGCTGCCTGCGGACGCCGCACCAGCCGTCAGCAGCTGTCCGGCGACGATGCAAGCTAACGCGGCCGCTGACGCGCCAAAATGCCATCGTCTCACCGGACTTCCTTTCGTCATCGCTCGGTGGTGATCCTACGCGAGATCTGCCCCAAGGGTCGCGGACCTCAACCGGCGGGCGGTGACTGTCATCGGCGCGTTGGCCGCCGACTTTTCGAAGATGCGCGCCGCACGACTCGCCAAGCAGCAAGCGGCCCATGTCACCGCCGCCAAGACCTACGTGAAGGACGCACTCAAGATGCTGGACATCCGGAACGAGCTGACGTTGCGCGGATACTGAGGGCTCGGGGCGCCAGCGGGCTGCTGGCTCGGCCCGGCCGCCAACCCACCGCGGCCAACAACGGCGAGGCTGACGCCCCCAACCGGTCGGGAGCTCCCTCAACGGCGCCGGCACCGAAGTGACACTCGCCGAGCGATACTCATAGCCAGCACCCGACGCCGGGCCGGGAGTCGCCGACCCACCCCAGCGGCACCTCCTTGTCGCTCCTACCCCGGAACTCGATACTCTCCTGCGACCATCGCTGGCCTCGAGGTGATCGAGAAGGAGCACTCTCGACTCGAGCGAGGCGGGCTGAAATGTGGGTTTCGTTACCGGTAGGGATGTCAGACTCGATCACACCGGGACCGTAATGCTGGTTAGGCTAAGCCCGTGAGCCGACGCCCGTTTCTGGTGCTTTTGGCGGCTGCGCCTCTCGCGTTGGGCGCATGTGGTTCGTCCTCGGGGTCGTCGACTGCGTCTAGCTCTAGCACGACGCACAGCTCCTCAGGAACCTCCGTGCCGGCCTTCGTTGCCAGCGCGGATCTCATCTGCAAGGCGGCCAACGACGCGGTCGCGCCGATCAAAACGATCAAGAGCTCGACTACAACCACCGAGGCCCGGCAGATACTCCAGACTGCCTCAGGAGCCTTCGCGGTAGCCGGCAAGCAGCTGGCGGCGCTCACTCCGCCTCCTTCGCTCGCTACAGCCTAGGCGCAGTACGTCTCTGTAGTCAAGCAGGAGAAGACAGACATCTCGGGTATGGCTGACGCGATCGGCGCAGGTGACACGGCCACCCTAACGCGCGACGCGACTCAGGCTCGCCAGCTCACAGAGCAGGCCAAGCAGGCCCTGGCGGGCACGGGCTTCTCCCACTGCGGGCAGGGGCGTTAGCCGCGGCTTGCCGCAACACCGCGGAGGACGAGCGAGCAGCTGATCGCCTCCAGAGTGTGCATTCACGCGAATTCAGCGGTGAGGCGCGGCGGTCGGTGACTGCTGCTGTGCTCAGGCGGCCGGCACAAGGACGACCGCTGCTTGCCGTGGCGGAGCGACGCCCTCGCCGAACGTCCGGTCGCCCGCGGTCGGGTCACCTGGTCGCGGCTTTTGCAGCGCCGGGCGCAACCAGCGGCCTCACGACCGAGGTGCGGCCGTTGGTGCTAGCCCGAAGCAGCAGGGCGACGATTTCGTTGCGAGTGCCTAATTCGTCCGCACAGCCAAGGCCAGCGTCAGCGTGCCGGACCAGCTCGCGGCGTTGCAGGAATGACTAGTAGCTCGGCTGAACCTTCCGCTGCCCGAGATCGTGAACGACGAGGCGAACGGAGACTTGTGAGTCGACAGGAGGCGTCCAGCACCCGTCAAGTCAAGCACCCCGCCGAGCTGGTGAAACCGAAACCTGCCGCTCATCGTGACCATGGAAGGATTGAACCACGCAAAGCGTGGGGCCTGCGCGAATAGGCTTCCGCTGCCACGGGCTGGGAGACACTCGTTTCCGGCCATAGTCCCGCCGATGATGGTGCCTTCGCTGGTCGCCCATCCCGTTTGACCACCCATCAGCCAAGGCCCCAGTCTCCCAGTGCAGGCAGCAGAGCCCTGCCCTGAGCGGTAGGAACTCGTCATGCCGTGTAACCGATGCACGGTGACACCGAGCGTGAGCCGACAATGTCCAACGCCGGCGGTCGATGCTCCCGCAGCGGCATTGCCCCCAAGGCAGGCACAGAGTGCCGCGCTACACAGCGACGTCGCCGTAACCCAACGCATCCGATGGAACATCATCGGTCCTCCCTCGGTAAAGAGTGGGTGGCCCTCGCGGCCCCTGTTGCGACCTTGACAGGGTACGCCGAACGCGAGCCTGCGTGGGAAAGATTGCCTCGATCCCCACCTTCGCGACCTCGAGAGTCAACGCGCAACCGAGCGCTCATCCCGCCACGCGCACTGACTGCCCCCGACGGCCACGCGGACAGCGCCACGGGTGCATCCATGAGGGAGTGCCGCTTCGACCACCGAACACCAGCAGTCTCGGCTCGACCAGCCGGGCGTCGCCAGGATGGGCGCAGTTCGCTGCTGCTCGTAGCCCGACGCCGCCATCTGGTGAACTCGCGGGTGGTTGCCGCTTATTCGTGCGTTGCGGGCGGGGGGACTGGTGTCGGGTGTGGCTGCTTTGTCGCTGATGCGGGTGCGCCCGGCGGGGTTGAGAGCGGTCGCGGTCGGTGGTGCGCGCTGGTTGGCGCGGGCCGGGCTGGGGTGCTCAGTGGTGCTTGTGTTTTGCTTGTTTCGCTCTGATCGTGATTGTCTTGGTCGTGGCCGGGGTCCTCGCGCCGGTGGGTGTGAGGGTGAGCTTGGCAGAGAGCTTGTGGAATTTGGCGAGGAGGTGTTTGCCGGTCTTGTTGAGCGTGAACCTGAGCGTTCTGCTCGCGCCGGTGAAAGCGTAGGTGGTGCGGGCGAGCGTAACGGTCTTGGTCGTCTTCTTCGGCTTGCTGGCGGTGACGGCGGTGATCGTGTGTCCGGTCAAATGCTCACGCGCGCTCAGCTTCAGCCTGCCGCTGCACGGCCGAGGGGACCAAGCTCACGTTCCATAACGGGTAGTTCGGCCGCCCACAGCGCGTGGTTGCGGTCGCGCTGGTCCGCGCGGTGGCCTGTTCCGGCCGCCGCGCGCGACCGCGCTAGCCGAAGCCGGCAGTGAAGGGCTTCTTGCTCGCCTTGCAGACGGTGCCCTTCGGCGGTGTGGTCAGCTTGACCAGGTAGGCGACCCGTGCCCGGTCGATGCAGGCGCTGGGATCGTGGAAGCTGACGTGGCCGTAGCCGTTCAGGGTGAGCAGCACGGCGTTGCCGAGTCGCCGCGCGGATCGCACGGCGTTGATGTAGGGCGTGGCGGGATCGTGCCGAATGCCGATCAGCAGGATCGGGTTCTTCGTCCTGGCATTCCAAGGGCCCCGGTAGTTGTCCTGGCCGCGCACGGGCCAGGAGGCGCACGGGGCCCACAACCACCAGCCCAGCAGCGGGCCGTAGAGGCGGTCGACCCGCGTGAGTCGGGCGATCATCCTGCGGCCAGCTCCGCAACCCCATGTGCGCCGGCGCGTCGGCGCACGAGATCGCCGCCGACGTCGTCGCGCCCATGAAGCCAGCCGGCGACTGCAACCCGCGAGCCTCGGTCAGCAGCGCCGATCCGTTGCCGCCCACGGCGGCCTCGAGGTCCGTCGCATCCTGTGGCCAGGTCTCCGGGATCCTCAAGGGATTGAACTGGGAGACCACCAGATCGCCATAGGTCAGCTTGCCCGGCGGGCTCGCCTTCGGGGCCGGGATCGGCCCGTGCTTGAGCCGCGCAAACAGTCCGTTTACCCGGTCGGCCGCGGTCTGGCGGCGACCGGCGAGCGCGCAGCGCTTCGGCCCCCCTTGCTGACAGAGCGCGAGGAACTGCTTGAAGACCGCGTCGGCGCCGGAAGACTGGTTCGCGACTCTCGCCTCGGCCCCCTTCGAGTACGGGACCGGATCGACGATCGAGTCGAGGAGCATCGCGCGGACCCGGCGCGGGAACATGTTGGCGTAGGTCTGGCCGAGGTAGGTCCCGTAGGAGAGGCCGACGTACGTGAGCTTGCGATCGCCGACCAGGCGGCGCAGGTAGTCAAGATCGCGGGCGGTGTCGGCGGTCGAGATGTGGGGCAGGAGCCAGCCACTGAGTTTGCCGCAGCGGCGGGCCAGGTCGGCGACCTTGCGCGCATAGCGCTCCGAGGCAGCCGGGGTGGTGGGGATCGAGACGCCCTTCCAGAACCTCGCCTCGCTTCGCTGGTTGGCAAAGCAGCGAACATGGGTGCTCGCGTTGGTACCGCGAGGATCCCAACTGACGACGTTGAAGCGGCCGCCGCCCCACCTGTCGATCTCGTCGCCCAGACCGTGAACCAGGCCGAGGCCGGTGTCGCCCGGCCCGCCCGGGTTGATGAACATCGAGCCGATCCGCTGCTTGCGCTTGGTCGCGAGGTGGCGGATCAGCGCAAGCTGGATCGTGCGCCCGTTCGGATGGTCCCAGTCGAGCGGCACGCGGATCCGGGCGCACTGCAGGCGCGGCCCGGGCGGGTCACACGGCGCCCAACGGATTCGGCTGCTGACGGCCTGGGACGAGCGGCCTGACGGGGCCTCGGCGGTGAGCGCGTCTCCAGCCGAGAGCGCCACGGCCAGCGCCAGGATCCCCGCGAGAGCTCCCCAGAGCTTCAATCGGTGCATGTTCGTTCCCCGAAGGCCGTCCCGGCCGCGATCCGCTCTCCTCATGACGCACCTCTCCGTTGGTCCCAAAACCGTCCGTCGAATGTCAGGCTGATGGCAGGATCACCGCAGCCGACCCCAGGCTCGACCTCCACAGTGTGCCATGGGTATCCGTGCGCCCGGCCCGGTGCGGACGGCGGGCGTGTCTATATTGCCGCCCATGGCATCCGCCGAGCTGCTGTGGCGACCGACCGATGAGGAGATCGAGCGCGCGACGCTGACGCGGTTCGGGCGGTGGCTGGGGGACACGCGCGGGTTGCGGTTCGACAGCTACGAGGCGATGTGGCGGTGGTCGGTCGATGACCTCGATGCGTTCTGGACAGCGCTGGTCGAGTTCTTCGACGTGCGGTTCTCCGAGCCGCCTCGCGCGGTCTTGGGCCGACGCGAGATGCCGGGGGCGGAGTGGTTCCCGGGCGCGAGCTGCAGCTACGCCGAGCACATCTTCCGCGGCAAGCGCAACGAGGATGTGGCGCTTTTTCACGCGTCGGAGCTACGCGAGCTCGATACGTGGACGTGGGGGCAGCTGCGCTCGTGCACGGCGGCGATCGCCGCGGGGCTTCGGGCCCGGGGCGTAGGGCCGGGCGATCGGGTGGCCGCGTACCTGCCCAACATCCCCGAAACCGTGGCGGCGTTTTTGGCCTGCGCGTCGATCGGGGCCGTGTGGTCCTCGTCCGCGCCCGAGTTCGGCGCGCGGAGCGTGATCGATCGCTTCGCCCAGATCGAGCCCAAGGTGCTCCTGGCCATCGACGGATATCGCTACGGCGGCCGCGACTTCGACCGCAGTGCGGTAGTGGCTGAGATCGCGGAGGGAGTTGGTGCGGAGGTCGTGCGCCTCGGCTACCTGGATGGCTCAGGCTGGGAGGACGGCTTCCTGGGGACGGCCAGCGAGCTGTCGTTCGCCTCGCTGCCGTTCGATCATCCGCTGTGGGTGCTGTACAGCTCGGGGACCACGGGTCTGCCGAAGCCGATCGTCCACGGCCAGGGCGGGATCCTCCTCGAGCACATCAAGCACATGAACCTGCACGTCAATGCCCGGGCCGGCGACCGGGTGTTCTGGTTCTCGACCACGGGCTGGATGATGTGGAACTTCCTCGTCGGGGTGCTGCTGACCGAGGCGTCGATCGTGCTCTTCGACGGCAATCCCGGCCACCCCGATCTCGGTCGTCTGTGGGCGTTGGCCGAGGAGACGGGGATGACCTGCTTCGGGACCAGCGCGGCGTTCATCTCAGCGTGTATGAAGGCGGGCGTCGAGCCGGGCGCCGACCGGGATCTCAGTGCCTTGGGTGCGGTGGGCTCGACGGGGTCGCCGCTGGCGCCCGAGGGCTTCCAGTGGATCTACGACCATGTGGGCGCCGACACCTGGCTGTTCTCGACCTCGGGTGGGACCGACCTGTGCACGGCGTTCGTGGGCGGCGTGCCCACGCTGCCCGTGTACCGGGGCGAGCTCCAGGCGCGCTCGCTCGGAGCTTCGGTGGAGGCATGGGATGGCTCTGGGAAGCCGGTCGTGGGCGACGTCGGCGAATTGGTCATCACCAAGCCGATGCCGTCGATGCCGATCGGGTTCTGGGGGGATTCGTCCGGGGAGCGCTACCGGGACTCGTACTTCTCGATGTACCCCGGGATCTGGCGCCACGGCGACTGGATCGAGATCACAGACCGCGGGACGGCGATCATCTTCGGGCGGTCGGACTCGACGATCAACCGGGGCGGCGTGCGGATGGGCACGAGCGAGATCTATCGGGCCACGCTGTCGGTGCCCGAGGTTGTCGACGCTCTGGTGGTCGACGTGCCGCGCGACGGGACCGAGGGCTGGATGCCGCTGTTCGTGGTCCTGCGCGAGGGTGCGGAGCTGAGCGACGAGCTGAAGGCGGTGATCGCACGTGCGATTCGGTCGGACTGCTCGCCGCGCCACCTGCCCGACGAGATCCGGCAGATTGCCGAGGTCCCCCGGACGCTGTCCGGCAAGGTGCTCGAGGTGCCGGTGAAGCGGATCCTGATGGGCGCCGAGGTCTCGACCGTCGCCAGCCGGGAGTCGCTGGCGAACCCCGAGGCGCTCGATTATTTCGTGACGCTGGCAAAAGCGTAAAAAGTCTGTGGAGTTTCCTCCGGATCGGGCGGTCCGGGGCGATCATCCTGGGATGTGGCTCGAAAGTACCCGCTATACGGGCACTTTCGGGGACGCTGCGCTTTGCATGAGACGATCGAAACCCGGATTGCTGCCTTAGCCAAGAAACAGCGTGGCTGGGTCAGGCGCGACCAACTGCTCCGGCTCGGGGCCAGCCGATCGTGGATACAGCGCCGGGTGGAGCGGAACCTGCTCGTCCCGTACCACCATGGCCTGTACGCCGTCGGCCATCTGCCCCTGATGCCGATCGACTACGCAGCCGGGGCCGTGCTGGCGTGTGGTCCGTGCGCCGCGCTGAGCCATCTGTCGGCGGCGCGCCTCTGGGACTGGCGAAAGCATTGGGTGGAGCCCCACCAGGTCACGGCTCCGACGAACCATGCCCACCCCGGTGTCGAGTTTCATCGCTGTCGCCGCCTGACCCAGCGCGACATCCGCACCCACTACGGCATCCGCGTGACGAGCCCGGCCCGGACGGTGCTGGACTGTGCGCCGATCCTGGGGTCCGCGGAGTTCAGGCGGCTGTTGAGTGAAGCCCAAGTGTCCAAGCACCTTCGCCGGTCGGGCCTGGCCGAGGTGCTGGCGCGCTTTCCCCGACATCCCGGCGCCTCGATGGTGGCGGCGGTGCTCGATGCGGCAGGCCCCACGCGCTCGGAGTTCGAGGAGGTCTTTCGCGCTTTCTGCCTGCGCTTCGGCCTGCCGACGCCACGCTTCAACGAGCCGGTGGCGGGCTACGAGCTGGACGCGTATTTCCCGGAGCATCGCCTGTGCGTCGAGCTCGACGGGTGGGACTTCCACACACGGGCCGCGTTCGAACACGATCGCAACAAGGACGCCGACCTGCTGCTGCTGGGGATCGCCACCGTCCGGATCACGTGGGACCGGCTCAGGCATGGCCCGCGGGCCGAGGCGAGCCGTCTGGAGGCGATCCTGGCGGGGCGAAGACGGGCCGCCTGAAGGGTTCTTACGTTCCTCTCAAACTGTCCTGCTTCGATGCGCCCCAAAGGCTTCAAACCGCAGGAGGCACCGTGTCCCGGAAGACCAAGCTTGTCAGCGCCATCGCCGCCCTAGCCCTTGTGGCCGTGGCCGGGGGTGCCTACGCCGCCACCCAGAGCAGCACGACCCCGCGGCAGGCGTTCCTCAACGACGCGGCCAAGCGTCTGAATGTCTCGCCGGCGAAGCTCCGCTCGGCGCTGCAGGCCGCGCTGGTCGACCGCCTCAATGCCGCGGTGGCGGCGGGCCGGATCACCAAGGCCCAGGCCAGTGCCATCGAGAAGCGGATCCAGCAGGGCGGCCGTCTCGGCTTCGGCGCCCGTGGCTTCTTCGGCCACCGCTTCTTCCACCGCTTCGGCCCCGGAGGACCCGGCGGCCCAGGAGGACCGGGAGGACCCGGATTTCCGCCCGCCGGCGGCCCGCGCATGGGTCCGCTGGGCGCAGCGGCGAGCTACCTCGGCGTCAGCCAGACGCAGCTGTTCAAGGACCTGAGCTCGGGCAAGTCGCTGGCCCAGGTGGCCAAATCCAAGAACAAGAGCGTCTCGGGGCTGAAGACCGCGATCCTCAACTCCATCAAGTCCCGGCTCGACAGGGCCGTGTCGGCGAAGATGATCACCAGCTCGCAGGAGCAGCGGATCCTGAACCAGCTATCGGCGCGGTTGACCGAGAAGATCAACCACGCCGGCTATGGCCCCCGGTTCGGCGGTGGGCCGGCGGGCCACCCGCCGTTCGGACCCGCCGCCCCGGCCGCTCCGTGACCGACGGCGCTCTTACGCAGTTCTCATCGGCCTCTGAAGGGAATCTTCTGGACGGATGCTGTACTGGATTGAAATGAGTGCCACTTTTTCTAGGAGATTCCGATCATGAGTCGTATGAGCCGCTGGATTCCAATCCTCGGCGGCGCCGTCGCTGGGGGGGTGATCGCGTTTGCAGTGGCGAGCGGTACCACCAACCACTCGAGCACGACCACCACCGTCTACCGGTCCACCGGCGTGTCGCTGCCCACCTCACTGTCCTCGGGCAAGGGGTTGAGCGTCAACCAGATCTATCGCGCCGCCAGTTCGGGCGTCGTCGACATCCAGGTCACCTCGCAGTCCCAGTCGGGTGGCTTCGGTCCGTTCGGACAGAACGGATCCCAGCAGACCCAGGGTGAGGGCGCCGGCGTCGTGTACGACAGCAAGGGCGACATCCTCACCGACGAGCACGTCGTTGCGGGGGCCACGAAGGTGACCGTCACCTTCCAGAACGGCTACAAGGCTCCGGCCAAGGTGCTCGGCACCGACCCGTCGACCGACGTCGGCGTGATCAAGGTCAACGTGCCGTCGAGCCAGCTGCACCCGATCCCGTTCGCGAACTCCGACCTCGCGCAGGTCGGCGACCCGGTGGTGGCGATCGGCAGCCCGTTCAGCCTGCCCGAGACGACCACGGCGGGCATCGTCAGCGCGGTTGGTCGAAGCATTCAGGCGCCGAACAACTTCACCATCCCCGGCGCGATCCAGACTGACGCGGCGATCAACCCTGGCAACTCGGGTGGACCGCTGCTCGATGCCAACGGCCACGTGCTGGGTCTGAACGACCAGATTCAGACGAACTCGGGTTCGAGCGCCGGCGTCGGCTTCGCCAGCCCGTCGAACACCGACGCGCGGGTGGCCAACGCGATCATCAACGGTCACCCGATCAAGCACGCCTACGTCGGCGTTGAGCTGAACGGGAACTCGACCGGTGGCGCCCAGATCAGCTCGGTTCAGCCGAGCTCGCCGGCCACGGCCGCGGGCCTGCAGCCCGGCGACGTGGTGACCGCGATCAACGGCAAGACGGTCACGACCACCAATGGCTTCATCGCCACCGTCGACGGCTACAACCCGGGTGACACGATCACCCTGACCGTCAAGCGCAACGGTTCCACGCAGCACATCCAGTTGAAGCTGGGCACCCGCCCGGCATCCACACCCTCCGGCGGGTAAACGGGGTTCGGACAGCCTCATCCGCCGAGCAAGAGGCCCGGGCGCCAGCTCCCAAGCGCCCGGGCCTTATTTTTGCCTGCGGACGCTCTAGCTGATCGCGCTTGAGATCTGCGCCAGCGTGCGCTCCATCAGCTCGCGATGGACCGAGCGGGTGCCACCCTGGCGCCGGCGCCAGTCGCCGTCGGGCTCGAGCGTCCAGGCGTTGGTGTCATCGGCGAAGCAGCGCTCGAGTGTGTCGTCGAGCTCGGCTTGCAGCTCCGGGTCCTCGACTGGGGTCAACAGCTCGACCCGGGTGTCGAGGTTGCGGGGCATCATGTCGGCCGAGCCGATGTAGTAGCAGCTCTCGCCCGCGCGGTGGAAGGCGTAGATCCGCGAGTGCTCGAGGAAGCGCCCGACGACCGACACGACCCTGATCGTCTCCGAGACCCCGGGGACGCCGGGGCGCAGGCAGCAGATCCCGCGCACGTTGAGGTCGATGGGGACGCCAACCTGGGAGGCGCGGTACAGCGCCTCGATGCACCCCTGATCGACGAGCGAGTTCATCTTCATCTGGATGCGCGCCTCCTCGCCGGCGGCGAACGCGTCGGCCGTGGCCTGGATCTGCTCGAGCAGGGGGATGCGCAACGATCCGGGGGCGACGAGCACCTTCTTCTGGCGCTCGGGGTGGCCGTAGCCGGTCAGCGTGTTGAACAGGTTGGCGACCTCCTCGCCGAGCTCGCGGTCGGTCGTGAAGAGGCCGAAGTCCTCGTACAGGCGGGCGTTCTTGGCGTGGAAGTT
The DNA here is from genome assembly GCA_963737535.1 of uncultured Solirubrobacterales bacterium. Taxonomy (GTDB): domain Bacteria; phylum Actinomycetota; class Thermoleophilia; order Solirubrobacterales; family Solirubrobacteraceae; genus Palsa-465. Next base: position 48,087 of record CAVTTU010000028.1, on the reverse strand, counting down.
GCCGGTGCCGATCATCACGTAGTGGCGCACGCCGTCACGCTCGCGGCGAACGACGAGGATCGCCTTGGCGTGGGTCTTGAGGCCCGGGATGCCGTGGACGACATGGGCGCCGACCTCTTCCAGGGCTCGCGACCAGCGAATGTTCTGGCGTTCATCGAAGCGCGCCTTCAGCTCCACCATGCAGACCGCCTGCTTGCCCTTCTCGGCCGCCTCGATCAGCGACGGCACCAGGGCCGAGTCGTCGGACGTCCGGTACACGGTCATCTTGATGGCCAGCACGTTGGGGTCGTCGACCGCCTGCTTGACGAACCGCTCGACGCTGGTCGCGAACGAGTGGTACGGGTAGTGCACGAGCACGTCGCCGCGGCGCATCGGAGCGAACACGTCAGGCTGCTCGTCGCGGTCGCCGGGGGCGGGGCCGAAGGCCGGGTGGGTGAGCGGGGTCCACGGCGCCTGGTGGAGATCGGGATGGCCGTCGACGCCGGCGATCTCCCACAGATCGCCGTGGTCGAGCAGTCCGTCGACGTCGTACACCTGCATGTCCTCGACCCCGAGCCACTCGATCAGGCGGGCGCGCAGGGCGGGGTCCATCGTCGCGCCGACCTCCAGGCGCACGACCTCGCCGAAGCGCCGGCGCCGCAACTCGTCCTCGACCGCCTGGAGCAGGTCATCGGCCTCGTCGGAGACCTCGAAGTCCGCGTCGCGGGTGACCCGGAACAGGTCGTAGGAGATGATCTGCATGCCCGGGAACAGGGCGTCGAGGTTGTGGGCGATGATCTCCTCGAGCAGGATGAACGTGTCCTTGGAGATCTCGACGAAGCGCGGCAGAACCTCCCTGGGCACCTTCACGCGCGCGTAGGCGTCCTGATCAAGGTCGGGGTCGTGGAGTCGCACGAGCAGGCTCAGGGAGAGGTTGGAGATGTAGGGGAACGGCCGTCCGGGCCCCACGGCGAGCGGCGTGAGGACGGGGAAGATCTGCTCGCGGAAGTGGCGTGCGATCTCGTCCCGGCTGGCTTCGGGGCTGTCGCAGGTGACGATCCGGATGCCGTGCTCGGCCAGCCCGGGGCGGACGACGTCGGTGAACTGGTGCGCGTGGCGCTTATCCTGCTCGCGCACCACCTTGGAGATTCCCTCGAGCGTCTGGGTGGGGGACAGACCGTCGGGACCGCGAGCATCCACGCGCGCGTCGACCTGATCGTGCACCCCGGCCACCCGGACCATGAAGAACTCGTCGAGGTTCGTGGCGAAGATGGCCAGGAACTTCAGCCGCTCCATCAGTGGCAGCGACTCATCCTCGGCCAGTTGGAGCACGCGGTCGTTGAAATCGAGCCACGAGATCTCGCGATTGGCGTAGAGCGACGGGTCGGTGAGATCCGAGCCGCGGCCGTCGGTCGCAGCCTCGCTCGTCATGGGGGAATCAGTCGTGGTGATCTCGGTATCGGTCATGCAACCCTCTCGTGGACAGCAGCGATTGCGCTCAACTCGGCCGGTCGTAGCAGCACGACGAGCTCGCCCTTGGCCACTCCGGCCAGCCCCCCCTTGCGCATCCGCGCCTGCGCCCCGGTGATGTCGTGGAGGGTGAGCGTGAAGGACGGATCGTGGCCGACCAGCAGCACCTCGCCCAGCCCCGCGGTCAGCGCGTGCACGTCGAACGGCTCGCCGCCCAGCGCGGGCTCGATCGTCGGCGTGACGCCCAGCGGCTCGCAGGTCAGCTGCGCGGTCTGCAGCGCGCGGAGCTTGGGCGAGGTGAGGCAGGCGTCGATGTGCGTGCCCAGCGCGGCCATGGCGCGTCCAGCCGCCTCGGCCTGTCGCACACCACGGTCGGTCAAAGGGCGCTCGTCGTCGGGCATTCCATCGCCTGCTTCGGCGTGTCGGAGCAACCAGAGCACAGGCAAACTGTACGCGCATCTGATCGCCCCTGAACGGTGGTGGTGGCCGTCGACCGCGTCCGACCGGATCTCCCAACGGCCCGGCGTCAGCGAAAGTGACCGCGGCGGCCGGTTCGATCGTTAGTGATCAACCAATCAGCAGCCGCCGTCCGAACACGCGCTCGAACAGCTCGCTGTCGCCGTACCGCTCGACGCTCCAGCGTGGCAGCGTCAGGTCGCCGGCGGCGTCGAGGTGCAGGTCGAAGCCATCGCCGTTGGTCCGTAGGCGCGCCTCGCTCACCGACTGGTCGCGACCGCGCTCGAGGTGCTCGGCCAGCCGGACCATCATCGCGCAGCGGTCGAGCAGCTCGTCATCGCCGTCCTCGACGAGGGCGGACATGTCACCGAGCTTGGGCGCGCCCTTGCGGTGGTAGCGGCTGATCTGCGCGATCAGCGCCCGTTCGCGCGGACTGAAGCCCGGGAGCTCGGCGCTGACGATCAGGTACTGCGAGTGCTTGTGGTGGTCGTCATAGGCGATCGTCATACCGACGTCGTGGAGCATCGAGGCGGCCCACAGAAGCTCGCGCTCGTCGGGACGCGGCTCGAACAGGCCCGCGGCGACAAGCGAGTCGTGCATCTGGAGAGCCAGCCGGGCGACGTGCTCGGAGTGGGCCATGTCGGACTCGTACTGGATGGCCAGGTTGCGAACGGCCGCCTCGCGAACGTTCTCGATCAGCGGCTCGCCGCCGGCGAGCAGTGTGCGGGCCATGAACACGCCCTCGCGCAGGCCAGCCTCGGTCACCTCGATGCCGTCGAACGATCCCAGGGCCAGCACGGTGTCCAGGGTCACCGCGGCGGCGAGAATGATGTCGCCACGGCCGGGCTTGATTCCGGGCAGCGAGCCCCGCTCCGAGGCGGGCATGTCGGCCAGCGTGCGCACGAGCTCCGACAGTGCGTCGGGGGTGATCACGAATCCCTGGACGCCGATGTCGGGCTGCCCGGCGAGGTGCTGCACCGCGGAGGCCAGGTTGCGCGCCGCGCCGCCCATGCCGACCAGCGAGCTGCCCGCGGAGGCGAGCCACGGAACGTCGGCCAGGCAGTCGCGGACGTGGGCCCGGACGCGCTGGAGGTCCTTCTTCCTGACCGGGCCGGAGCCGGAAGAAACTTCTCCGTCATGCGCACGGCGCCGAGCGCGAACGAACGCAGATCCTGGGCGCGGCGATCAGAGACCTCGATCAGCTGCATGCTGCCGCCGCCCAGCTCGACCACGACGCCGTCGCGCAGCGTGGACGTGTTGATCGCGGCGACGTAGCCGTAGCGCGCCTCATCCTCGGCCGAGAGCACCTCGATCTCCAGCCCCGAGGCCGCGCGGGCCCGCTCGAGGAACTCGGCCTGGTTGCGGGCATCGCGGATCGCGCTGGTGGCGATCGCGTAAACGTCCTTGGGCTCGAGGTCGTTGGCCCGGTAGAAGCGCTCGAACACGGTCAGCGTCTCCAGGCCCCGCGCGATGGCCTCGTCGCTGAGCCGGCCCGAGGCGTCGAGGCCCGCCCCGATTCGGACCGTCTCGTACAGCTCGTCGGTCAGCTTCCACCAGGAACCCGGCGCATAGGTGAAGACCACCAGCCGCCAGGAGTTCGAGCCGAGGTCGATCACGGCCACCTGCTGGACCGTGTTCGCCGCCCGCGCCGAGGCACGCGTCGATCGCCAGCTCATAGACAGGCCGGACGGGATCGGCGGCTCATGACCGCATCATGCGAAACGTCGCGGACGTTGAGTACTCGCGGGGCGCGTTCAGGCCGCGTGCAGGCGCTCGGGCCACGGGTCCAGCGCGCCACTCCGAGCCATGGCAAGCCCGTACGCTCCGCCCAGCTGACCGAGCGAGCGCTCCCACGAGTGCTGGGCGGCGGCGAGCAGCCCCCCGTGGTGAGCCGCTCGCGCAGGGTGGCGCGGCGGGCCAGCCCGCGGATCGCGGCGGCCAGTGCTGGCGCCTGGGGAGGGACGAGGCAGCCGTTTCGACCCGTGTCGATCAGCTCGCGGCCCGCGCCGGCGTCCAGGGCGAGCACCGGGAGGCCGCTGGCCTGCGCCTGAGGATGCTCTGGCCGAGAGGGTCATCGGCGTTGCAGAACACGAACAGGTCGCAGCTGGCGTAGAGCTCGGCCCAGCGCCTCGCGGTCGGATCCGTTGGCGATGGTCATCGCGGCGCCGAGCCGCCTGCGCAGGTCGGCCTGGCGCCGGACCACGTCCGGCGGCGATCAGGTGCAGCCGCGGGTCATGGTCGCGGGCGATCAGGAACGCCTCGACGAGCAGGTCGAGACCCGGGCTGGGCGCGAGCGAGCCGACATAGAGGACGTTCAGGCGCGGTCCGGGCGGGAGCGGCGCGGGCGAGTAGCGAGCCGGATGAAAGCGATGCGGGTCCACGCCCGCCCGCCAGCGGGCCAGGACACCGTCGGGCACGCGCGCGGCGCGCAGCACGGCATCGGCCGCGAGGCTGGGGGACAGAACGATATCGCACTCCGCGTAGCCGTCCGCCGGACATGTGTCGGCGCTGACCAAGCCGGCGTGGAAGCTGGCCAGCACCGGCAGCCGGACGGCACGAGCGATGAGCAGCGCCTCGCGCGTTCCCGAGCCGAGGTTGCAGAGGTGAAGCAGGTGGTAGGCGCCGATCGGCCCGACGCGAGCCGATGACGTCAATCTCGTAGCCCGGGACGCCGCGCTCGCACATCTGCTCGATCGCTGTCGAGAGCCCATAGTCGCCCGGCCCGCTGTCCACCATCACGGCCACTCTGATGGTGCCGGGCAGTCGCACAGGATTCGTCATGGCCAAACAGACTGGCCCGGCGCCAGCCCGGTTTAGTGATCGATCGAGGAAGTTCCTGTTACATGCGTGTTAGTGGTGGGTCCACTAAGTGCCCTCATAGCGCAGGAACCGCAGGCCGGTGACGACGGTCAGCGCGGTCATCAACACGGCGCTGCCGACGCACCACTGGCAGATCGCGTGGATCGTGAACAGCTCGCGGTAGGTGAGGTACATGCTGAACCCGAAGCCGATCAACGCGATCGCGAAGCCGGCCGCGCGTCCGAACTCGGAGCGAATCAGCAGCGTGAACAGGATCGTGATGTACCCGATCAGCCCGAGCACGGACACCGGGACGCCATCGAGCTTGGCCCACTTCGACGCCTGGACGGTCTCGCAGCCACCGCTGGACAAACACAGCACCTTGAGACCCTCGTAGTGGACATAGGTGAGGTAGCCCGCGTCGCCGATCCCCAGCAGGCAGAGAATCACGATCGCGATCTGGAGCCGTCGATCGAGCCCCGCCGATCGCTTCGTGGGCTCCCCCACGGCGGTCATGAGACCTGGCTGATCGCCTTCTGAAGGTCGCTGTAGCTCGGCACGCCGGTGCTGGGGGAGGCCTGACCCTTGGGACCCTTGAAGATCAGGGTCGGCGTTCCGCTGACGCCGGCGGCGTTGCCGGCAGCGCCGTCGGCCTGCACCTGAGCCAGCAGTGCCGGGCTGCTCCGCGCCGTCTTCCACGCGTTGAAGTTGAGGCCTGGGATCTGCTTGGCCAGCCCGTCGAGGTAGCTCTCGGTCACGTAGCCCGAGTCCTCGGCACCCTGCTGGCGGTAGAAGAGCTCCATGTAGTCCCAGAACTTCTGCTGCTGACCGGCCGCCAGCCCGGCGGCCTGCTGAGTCTGGAACGTATTCGGGTCGCGCGTGGCGGTCTGGAAGGCGCGGTAGAGAACCTTGACCTTCCCCTGGCGCACCTCGTTCTGCACCAGTTGAGGCCACCCACCGTTCAGGGTGAAGTCCTGGCAGACCGGGCATTCGAAGTCGCCGTAGTAAGTCATCGTGACCGGCGCCTTCGGGTTGCCGAGCACGGCCCCGTTCTGCGGAATGCCGTTCAGGAGATTCTGCACCGCGTTGACGGTCGCGGTCTCCTTGGCGCCTGTCTGAAGGCCGGTGGTGCTGCTGCCGCCCCACCGCCACCGCTGGAGATGGCGATGGCCACGGCCACCACGGCGATCGCCGCCAGCACGACGCCCGAGAGCATCCGCAGCCGGCGCTGACTGCGCTCGCGCTCCTGACGGGCTTGCTCCTCGGCCAGCCGCCGAGCGCGAGCTTCTTCCTTTTGCTTAGTCCGAGAGGCCATCGAGGTCGGGAGCTACGCGAGAACCCCCCTCACGAGGAGGATAGCGACGATCAGAGCCGCGGCGCCGCAGCAGATGGCAACCAGTGCCGCGAACAGGCGGAGGCGGATTTGACCTGGGCTCATCAGCCGTCCGCCTGGTCGAGAATGAGCGCGGTGAAGGGTGGGCCACCGGGCGGGGTGACGTTGAATCCGAGCGCCCAGCGGCCGACCATGACCAGGGCCGGGGCCGACCGCGAGTAGACCCCGGGCAGCGTCTCCTTGAGCTGGTATTCCTGCTGGGGCATCTCCATCTCCGTGTGGTTGAAGGTCAGGGTCACGTCGGCGCCACGCACCGGTGCGCCGTTCTTGGTGATCCGCAGGGCGAAGGAATCGGGAGCGGCCGCCTTGTTCGGCGTGACCAGCACCTGCAGCTTGTAGCCGTTCTCGGTCACCGAGGCGGCGACCCGGCCAGGACCGACCTTGGCCAGCGCCGAGTTCTGCAGCGCGAACGACGGCGGCGGTGGAGGCAGGCTCGACAGCACCGCGGCGGCGAATACCGCGCCGCCGATGAGGATCACCTCTCCACTGACCGTGCGGCGCAGCATGCGGGCGCCGGCGTCACCGCGAGCCGGGTCGCGCTCGCCGGCGACCAGGGACGGCGTCGTGCGCAGCAGGTTGATGGCGCCGAACACCAACGCGGCCGAGAGCAGTCCGATCTTGACCAGGATGGCCACGCCGTAGCTGGTCTCCCACAGCGCGTTGATGGCCGGCATGTGAACGATCGTCGACCCGGTGCCGCTGGCGATGAGCAGGATCACCGACACCAGCGCCACATTCGAAAAGCGCGGAACCACGACGCCCAGCGCGCGCGCTCGGTTGGTCGACCCGAGCGTGAACCACAGCACGAGCAGGCCGATCAGTCCGCCCAGCCATACCGATCCCGCGGACAGGTGGATGAGGTCGAACAGCAGCGAGAGCCCGCGCGGCGAGGTCTGGCCGGCATGGCCGACGGCGCCGGGAATCTCAAGCACGGCGGCGGCGCCGAGGACGGCGCCCACGCCCGCTGCCAGTTCGGCCACCGAACGCCGCTCGCGATCGGGTCGATCGACCCACAGGGCGATCCAGCCGGCGACGCAGAAGAGGGCGAAGCACAACTCGAGATCGACGTAGCCGCGACCGAATGCGGTCACGCGGTACAGCGGAACGAGCGCGCCGAGATCGAACACGGAGCGCAGCGAGTCGTTGGCGATGGCGAAATCCAGGTACACCGGAATCGCGATCAGGCCGAGGATGCTGGTGACGATGAAGGCGATCGAGAGCGGTCGCAGGCTGGCTCCTGGCCGCCGTCTGACCACCGGCCGCGCGATAGCCAGACGCAGCGCCAGGAGCCCGATGGCGCTCATGACCAAGGCGAACATCAACCACCGGGTGATCAGCAGCTGCGGCGTGACGGCGGTGGCGGATATGTGAGGCACCGAGAACTGCGGAGCCGGGCCCGGGTTGGGGCCGACGGCGTACGTGAACGCGCCCTGGACCGGATGGCCGTCGACCGAGATCGCGCGCCAGTAGATCAGGTACCAGCCCTCGGGCAGGTTCGGCCGCAGGGGGACGACGAGGGTGTCCGGATCGGCCGGCGAGCGGCTGACCGGCCCCGTGGTCTCCTGCCGACCGGCCGCGTTGGTGACCGAGATGATCGCGAAGCGCGGCTCGACGGCCTCGTCGTAGGTCAAGGCCACCTGCTTGGGCGGGGTGTCGAGGATGCGACTCGCGGCCGGTGAGGTCTTGACCAGGTAGGCGTGAGCGGAGGCGCTCGACGCCAGCGCGGCGCACACAACGAGCGCAGCGAGGACGATCAGGGCCAGACGTTTCACGCCAGCGGCCGGTCGCCTCTACTGCCACCGATGGAGCGCGAAGCCGCCGGCCAGGAGGCCGAGCGCCCCGAGCACCAGTGCGACGATGGTCAGCACCGAGGTGCCCCCGCCGCCCAGCGAGTCCTTGACCTCGATCGTGGGTGCCGGCGCCTGCGAATTCTCGGATCCGGTCCAGTCGACGATCGATCCGTCCGAATACGTCTGCTGGACGGTGAACCTGTACGTGCCACTCGAGGCGGGCTGGGCCAGGAATTGGAACAGGGCGTCCTCGCCGGTCGGCACGTGCCCCCCGGTCCAGGTCACGCGCTGAACGACGGCGTTCTCGCCCGACCCCGACTGCTGAAGGACGCGGTGCCAGCCCGGGCTGGGCACGAACGAGTCGATCGAGAATCCCGACGGCACGGTGACCACGACCTTGGTCGTGGTCGCATTGTCCTTCTCGGTCGGGACCGCCAGGCTGTAGAGCTGGAGCTTGCCTGACACCGACACCGCGGGGCTGACCCGGGCATGAGCGAGGGCGCCGGCCGGCATGAGCAGCATTGCCCCGCCGGCCGCCATGGCCGCGCGGCGCAGCCTCACGAGCTCACCGGCAGCGTGAACGGGGCGGTGATCACCTTCCCTCCCAGCTTCATCTGCAGGAACAGTCGCCACACCCCGGGGACCGGGAGCAGAACACCGACCGTGAGCTTGCCGGGCGCCGTCGAGGTACCGGTCACCCGCGACGCGGCGACGCCGGGAAGCGTCCCGCAGTTGGGGGCGTTGGGCGCGCAGATGTGGGTGTGGAAGTAGTCGAGCGATCCCTTGTGGAAGAAGATCGCGTGAGCCAGCGCCCCGAACCACGGGGTGAACGTCACCGTGTGGCCATGCGGGTCGGTCACGGTCACGTGGAGGAATTGAGCCTGGATGGCGTGGAGCTTGGGGTGCCCCTGCATCACGATGTGGTAGCCGTCCACCACCTGCTCGGCCTTGAACTGCGGCAGCTTCTGCGGGTGGTAGGCCCCCGTGACCGTCAGGTTGTGGAACAGCTGGAAGTTCGGCTGTCCGCCTGGGATGTTCGGATAGATGTCGACCAGGACCCGATACGGGCCGGGAGCCGGGAGGGTGACCGTCTGGCGCAGCTGCCCATCGGGGCTCACGGGCGGATGCTGGTGGATGATGTAGGCCAGGTCATCGCGCACGATGATCAGATGCACGCCCGTGTGGGGCCCCGGGCCGGTCTTGTAGGCCGTGAGTGGCTTGCCGCTGGGCAGCCGCACCGTGAAGGAAACCGTCGTCGGGTGGTTCGGCTTGACGGTTCCGGTCGGCTTGAAGTCGGACAGCGTGAACACGCGAGCCGGCGCGACCGTGGGGGTGCTGAGGGTGTCGCCACTCGAGCTCGAGCCGCACCCGGCAAGCGCCAGGAGGCCCAGAGCGAGGACGGGGCCCAGCCCCAAGGTCGCGAGGGCACGTCTCATTGCAGCGCGGCCTGGATCGCCTTGGTCGCCGCGTTCACGCCGAACGCGCCCTCGAGCCGACCGACGATCACACCGTGGCTGTTGACCGTGTACATCCACGGCTCGGTCTCGAGGTGGAACGCCTTCAGCTGCGGCCGCAGGCCCTTGCTGGGGTTGTTGTCCACGTAGACCTCTTGATGGATGAACGTCACCTTGTTACCGAACCTGTGCTGGAGCTGAACTGCGATGTCCGTGACCGGTCCGCAGACTCTGGAGGTACAGAGCTGAGGAGTTGAGAACAGCAGGACTATGGGACGTTTTCCTAAGACTTTGCTGAACGACACCGAATGCATGCTCTCGGGAGGCACTCGGGTGGTCAGCAGGGAGACCGGGCCGCTCGTATCGGTGGTAATCGCCGGGGGGCGCTGGCCGACGTCGGGGATCGGCGAGCTGGAGGCGACCGCGACCTCGCCCGGCGCGCCGATCAGCCCCTTGGTCGTCCGCGTGAGCGTCAGCACCGTGTAAGTGCCCGCGTGGGGCAGGGGCAGGTTCGCCTCATAGATCGCCTTGATGCCCCCGGGACCGCTGTTCTGCTTACTGCGGTACTGAGGGGCCACCTCCATCGGATCGGCCGGGGCCAGGTACGGCCCCTTGGCCGGCGAGCTCGGGCTCTTGGCCAGATAGACCGCCGTGGGCGCATAGATGAAGGCACCCGACCGCGCGTTGATGGCAAAGGCGAGACGCTGTGTCCCCGGTGTGAAGTTGGGCGTGGCCGAGCCGAACTGCGCGCTCGACTTCACCAGCGCGGCGAGCTGCTGGAGGGACCGTCCCTTGGTGGCCGGGAACTGACCTCGCTTGGGGTTCGTCGCGGCCGGGAGCTCATTGACGGCGGGCGGCGGGCCGGCGCTCGACTGCGTCTGGGCCGAGGCCTGAGTCTGTGTGGTGGTACTGGTGCTGCTGGTTGTGTGTGACGCGGAGGAGCCGCAGCCGCCCAGCACGACGACCGAGATAAGCCCCATGGCGATCTGAAGAATCCGTTTCATGCTCTTGATAATGCCGTGCCGGGGACCTGGGCCCGCCCGGTTCCCGGGATTGCACTCCCGGAGCCCTTCTGATAGGACACATTGTCAGCCGGGGCTTTCCCCGCGTTTGTGGGGCATTTCCCCGCTGTTTGCGTGTAAACATCCTGTGACCAGCGTTTTTCGGTCCGGCCGTCTGAGTGGAGCGTGCATTACAGTGGTCCGCATGTCGCGCGAAGGGAGCCAAGTGGAGCTGGCGCCGCCCGCTGTCACGCAGCGGGCTAACAACCGGCTGCGGCTGGCGGTCATCGACCGCGACCCCGGGTTCATGCAGGTGCTGTCGAATCGGCTGGGCACGCTGGGTTGGGACCATCGTCCTCTCTCCACGGCCGTCACCCCCGACTCGCTCGTGACCATGCGCCTCAACGCGCTGGTCCTCGACGTCGCGATCCTCGGCCCCGGGAGCTGGGAGTACCTGGAGCGCGTGTGCGCGCGGCTCCCCGGCCTGGCGGTCATCGTCTGTACGGGCCCGTCGTCGGTCGCGCAGCGCGTACGCGGACTGCGGCTCGGAGCCGACGCCTGGGTGACCAAGCCCTGCCACGCGGAGGAGTTGATCTGCATCATCGAGGCGGCCGTTCGACGCCACCGCCGCAACGAGATGCCCGAGCTCGACGCCGCGCAGACCGTCGGCGAGATCACGATTCGCCCCGACCTCTACCAGGCCTACGCCGGCGAGCTCAGCCTCGAGCTGACGGCCCGCGAGTTCGAGATCCTGCACCTGCTCACGCAGTCGGACCGGGTGCTGCGACGCGAGGAGATCTACGAACGCGTGTGGGGCTATGCCATGGCCCACGGCGATCGCTCGGTCGACGTGTTCGTACGCAAGCTGCGCCAGAAGCTCCGCACCACCTCGCCGCAGTGGAGCTACATCCACACGCACTTCGGCGTGGGCTACCGGTTCGCTCCTGAGCTCGACGAGCTCGGCATCGAGCGGGCCGGCACGGAGCTGTTCGACGAGCCCACCGAGTTCGATCCCGCGCTGGCCGGCTGAGGCGCCGTCGCGGTGCGTTCGCTCGCGGCGAAGGCCGTGAGCTAACAAATTCTTCACATCCGCATCACGACTTGATAACGCCGTGCGGGCTGGCAGTGAAGAGCATCGTGGAGCATGGTGCTGTCCGCGCGTCCGGGCCACGAGGTGCTTAGCGTCGGCCCTCTCGAGATCGTCCCCGACGAGCATCTCGCGCGCGCCGGAGGGCGGGCGATGATGCTGTCCGTGCGCGAGCTGCGGCTGCTGACCGAGCTGGCGCGCCGCGAGGACCGGATCATGGCCCGCGAGGAGCTCTTCCGGCTCGTGTGGGGCCGCGAGATGCGGGCGGGAGACCGCTCGGTCGACGTGTACGTGCGCAAGCTCCGCGTCAAGCTCGAAAAGGCCCTGCCGTCGTGGCGATTCATCCACACGCACTTCGGATTTGGCTACCGGCTGGCGCCCGAACGCCAACAGCACGCGAACGAGTCGTTCACAGCCGGATAACACCTGGGCCTGCCGATGCACCGAGACTCTGATCCGAACCAAGAGCGAAGAAGGAGATGGTTTTGACTAGAAGTCGAATCAGTGTCGCGGCGCTCGTCGTGGCTGCGTCGGTGACGATCGCAGCCTGCGGGTCGAGCAGCAGTAGCAGCAGCAGCGCGACGTCGAGTGCCTCCGGGTCCTCGGGCTCGAGCAGCGGTGGCTCGGCGACGATCAGTGGCGCGGGCTCGACCTTCGCCGCTCCGATCTATCAGCAGTGGGGGTCGAACCTCAAGTCCCAGGGCCTGACGGTCAACTACAACCCGGTCGGATCGGGCGCGGGTATCGCCCAGCTGCAGTCGGCGACGGTCAACTTCGCCGGCAGCGACCCAGCCGAGAAATCGACCGAGACCAGCGCGGGTAAGGGTCCGGTCGAACAGTTCCCGGTGGCGTTCGGGGCGATCACCGTGTCCTACAACCTGTCGGGCGTCAAGAGCGGGATCAAGCTCGACGGCCCGACGCTGGCCGACATCTACATGGGCAAGATCAAGACCTGGAACGACCCCGCCATCAAGGCGCTGAACCCCGGGTTGAGCCTGCCCAGCACATCGATCACCGTGGTGCACCGTTCGGACGCCTCGGGCACGACGAAGGGATTCACGACGTACCTGTCGGACTACAGCCCGGCCTGGACGAAGGTCGCGGGCGCGCCCGACAAGACGGTCAAGTGGCCGACGGGCACCGGCGCCTCGGGTAACTCCGGCGTGGCGGCCGCGGTCAAGCAGACGGCCGGCGCGATTGGCTACGTCGAGCAGGCCTACGCGCTACAGAATGGGTTCACGTTCGCGTCGATAAAGAACTCGTCGGGCAAGTACATCGTGCCGAGTCTTTCGGCTGCCTCCGCGGCGGCGGAAGGCATCACGGTGCCGGCGAACCTGGCCATCTCGACGATCAACTCGCCCAACGCGGCCGCCTACCCGATCACCTCGCAGACGTTCGTGATCGTGTACAAGGACATGTGCAAGGCGGGGGCCAGCCAGTCGGTGGCCTCGGGCGTGAAGAAGTTCATCACCTACGGCCTCGGGGCCGGACAGGGCGTGGCCAAGCAGCTCGACTATGCCCCGCTCCCGTCCTCGCTGCAGTCCAAGGCCCAGGCGCAGCTGAACGACCTGACCTGCAACGGATCACCGCTGAAGTAAGGGTCAGTGGAGTCAAGCGCTGCAGTTGGCGGTGGCCGCTCGGTTCTCGAGCGGTCACCGCTTGGCCGTCTGCCCGATCAGGTTCTCAAGTTCGGTCTGAGCGCCCTCGCCGCCGGCGTTCTGATCCTGATCGTCTACTTCTTCATCCGGCTGATCGGGGAGTCCTCGACGGCGCTTCAGTCACATCGGCGTCTTCAACTTCTTCGTCCGCAACAACTGGGACGTGTCCCAGCTCAACCAGGGCGCTGCCTGCGCGACGGCATCGAATGCGGGTTGCACGTTCGGGGCCTGGGCCCTGATCCTGGGAACGATCATCACCTCGGCCATCGCGCTGGTGATCGGCGTGCCGGTGGCGCTGGCCACCGCGCTGTATCTGACCGAACTGTGCCCGCGCCGCGCGCGCCCGGCGCTGTCGATGCTCGTCGACCTGCTCGCCGCGGTGCCGTCGGTCGTGTACGGGCTGTGGGGCGTGTTCGTCCTCATCCCCCACCTGACGGGCTTCCAGCAGTCGCTGGCCAACACGTTCTCGTTCGTGCCCTTCGTGGGCGGTACCGTGGCGGGGCCGAGCTACTTCATCGGCGGGCTGATCCTGGCCATCATGATCCTCCCGATCGTCTCGGCCATTGCGCGCGAGGTGATCTCCACCGTCCCGGCCGAGCACAAGGAGGCGGCTCTGGCGCTGGGCGCGACGCGCTGGGAGATGATCCGCATGGCCGTGCTGCCGTACTCGCGCGCCGGCATCACCGGCGGTGCGATGCTCGGGCTGGGCCGGGCGATCGGCGAAACCATCGCCGTGGTGCTGGTCATCGGCAACTCGCCCACCCTCGGCCATTCGATCTTCCAGCAGGGGTACACGCTGGCCGCGGTCATCGCCAACGAATTCGGGGAGGCTGCCTCGACGCCGGTCCACAGCTCGGCGCTGTTCGCCGCCGGCCTGGTCCTGTTCGTGCTGACGCTGGTGGTCAACATCATCGCGCGGCGGTTCGTGGTCAGGGGCGCGCGCGGGAAACGGGTCAGCGGTGGCGACACCTATGTTGGCGAGCAGGCGGCGACGGTGGGTGCATGAGCGCGGTCTCGGGTGTCAGCGGGCTACCGCCGATTTCGCGCCGACGTCGCCGGACCGACCAGTTCATGCGCGGTCTGCTCGCCGTGTTCACGGTGATCGCGCTGATCCCCCTTGTGCTCGTCGTGTACTACCTGCTGCACAAGGGGCTGAGCGCCTGGAACAGCAAGTTCTTCACCACGGACCCCAATGGCAACTTCCTCGGCTACCCGGGCGGAATCAAGAGCGCGATCCTGGGCACGATCGAGATCGTCGCCCTGGCCACGCTGATCGCGGTGCCGCTCGGGATCGGGGTCGCGCTGTGGCTGACCGAGTACGGCAAGGAGTCGTGGTTTGCCAACGTCGTGCGCTACTTCGTCGACGTGATGACCGGCGTGCCGTCGATCGTATTCGGTCTGTTCATCTACGTCGTGCTCGTGCTCGGCGGCATCGGTGGTTCGTTCGCGGGCTGGAAGGGGTCGATCGCCTTGGCCCTGCTGATGCTCCCGATCGTCATACGCTCGGCCGAGGTGGTCCTGCTGCTCGTGCCCTCGAGCCTGCGCGAGGCCGCGCTGGCCCTCGGCGCGCCGCGGTGGCGGGTGATCACCAGGGTGGTCCTGCCGACCTCGCTCTCCGGGCTGGTCACGGGCTGCCTGCTCGCGATCGCCCGCGGTGCCGGCGAGACCGCGCCGCTGCTGTTCACGGCGTTTGGTGTGCAGGCGGCGACGGCCGATCTCGGGCAGCCGATGAACGCATTACCCCTGCAAATCTTCGGTGACATCAAGTCGCCGCGCAACGATGTGGTAACGCGAGCCTGGGGGGCGGCGCTTACTCTCGTAGTCTTGGTCCTGCTGCTAAACCTGATCGCGCGATTTGCATCGCGGAGGAGTCGCATTGCATGATCCCTCCTGACGCCCAAAGTACGACTGACTCCCACAATGACGAGACGCCCGTGACGACACCGCAACCCGGAGGCCCACAGCCCGAGGCTCCCCGGCCCGGGGCACCACAGCAGGAGGCGCCGAACATCGAGGAAGCTCCGGCGACCCAGGGCACCGGCGCGCACAGCATCACCCTGAGCGATCTCCACGCCTATTACGGCGAGCAGCACGCGATCAAAGGCGTCGACCTGGACTTCGCCGCTGGTCAAGTGACGGGTTTGATCGGACCCTCGGGGTGCGGCAAGTCAACGCTCGTGCGCTGCATCAACCGCATGCACGAGGAGATTCCCGGCGCCTACGCCAAGGGCAGCGTCAAGCTCGACGACCTCGACGTGTACGACTCCGGCGTCGACGTGACCTCCGTGCGGCGGCTGATCGGGATGGTGTTCCAGAAGCCGAACCCGTTCCCGACGATGTCGATCTTCGACAACGTGGCCGCCGGCCTCCGCCTCACCGGCACGCGGGGCGAGAACCTGCGCGAGACCGTGCACGGGGCGCTGAGGGGTGTGGGGCTGTGGGGCGAGGTCAAGAACCGGCTGGATGAGCCGGGCATCGGGCTGTCCGGGGGACAGCAGCAGCGGCTCTGCATTGCGCGGACGATCGCGGTCCAGCCAAGGGTGATCCTCATGGACGAGCCGTGCTCGGCCCTCGATCCGGTGGCCACGCTGAAGGTCGAGGAGCTGATCGACGAGCTCAAGCAGCAGTACACGATCGTGATCGTCACGCATAACATGCAGCAGGCGGCGCGCGTGGCCGACTCGACGGCGTTCATGCTCAGCGGAGAGCTGATCGAGCACGCGCCGACCAACGAGATATTCACCAACCCCAAGGATGAGCGCACCGAGCGCTACGTGACCGGGAAGTTCGGGTAAAGGCAATGGTCCAGGAGACGCGCCACCAATTCCGCGAGACCCTCAAGGAGCTCGAGCAGCAGGCGCTGGGCGGTCTTGACCTGGTCACGCTCCAGATCGACCGCGCGCTGGAATCGATCAGTTACCAGGACGTCGAGCTGGCGGGCATGGTCGTGGTCGACGATGACCGCATCGACGGGCGCTACCTCGAGGTTCACCAGGGAATCCTTTCGCTGTTGGCCCGCCAGGCGCCGGTGGCCGGCGATCTGCGGATCGTCGCCGCGCTCCTGCACGTCATTCGCTGCGTCGAGCGCATGGGCGATCAGTGCGTGAACATCGCCAAGCTGGTGCCGCTATCGGGCTACGAGCCGCCCAAGGACAAGGACCTCCTCGACCAGATCGAGCGCATGGGCCAGCTCGCGCGCTCGCAGGTTTCCCAGGCCAAGGACGCGTTCGCCAGCCGCAACGTAGGGCTCGCGCAGGATCTGGTCCGCCAGGACGCCGAGATCAACCAGCTCAACCGCGACATCTTCCGGCGGGCGGTCGACATCGGCGACGAAACCGAGGTCCGCGAGTGGGCGATGTTCATGATCCTCGTCGCACGCTGCCTCGAGCGGATCGGGGACAACACGGTCGATATCGCCGAGCAGACGGTGTTCGTGGTCACGGGGCTGTTCCGCGAGTTCCAGGACGCCTCCGCACCGGCCGAGTCGCATCACTGAAACTAAACACCGGGGGCGGGCCGGAGACGTATCTTCGGGCGCGTGGCAGTCTCGCCCGCAAAGCCCGAGTCCTGTCCGATCATCGAGGGCGCTGCGGCCCCGGCGCTGGGGATCGATCAGCCCACCGGCTGGTGGCCGACGACGCCGCGGCTGAAGTCCTCGGCTGGCCGACGAGGAGCGGTCGCTCAGACGCCTGCTCCCGGCGTTGGCAGGATCCGGGGCACGGCTGGCCATCGAGAACCTGGCCCCGGTCTATCCCGGGCCCGAACTGGTCTGTCACGACCCCGGTGCGGTGGCCGCGCTGGTCCGCCGGCTCGATTCCGCCTCGGTGGGGATGTGCCTCGACGTGGGACATGCGCACATCGCCGCCGACCTGGCCGGCTGCCGGCTGATCGAGCTGGTCGCGCCCGTGGTCGACCAGGTGATCCTGTTCCACGTGCACGACAACTTTGGGGCGCTGCGCTCTGGGCCCCTTCCCGGGGCCATCGAGCCGGGCAAGCTCGATCTTCATCTCTGTCCCGGGGCGGGGAACGTCGGCTGGGACGCACTGCGCTCGGTGCTAGGCCCGCATCCGGCGACGCTGCAGCTCGAGATTCACGCGGCACAGCGTCCGGAGCCGGCCACGCTGGCGATTCTCGTGCGCGAGCTGCTCGGCGTCACCGCCCCGGCGCATACGTCCTGCTAGGCGGCCGTTCGGCGCCGACGCACGGTCACCACGGCCAACAAGAGCGCAGCGAGCACGGCCACCGCAGCGAGCACGGCGATCAGGAGCGTGGAGCTGCCGCCACCCGAGCTCGACGACGACTGCTCGCTGGCCAGCGGGTGGCCGGCCGCGTCGGCCATCTTCTGGACGGCGTTCATCGCCGCCGTGGCCAGGTGGTTGCTCGCCTTGCCCGCCGGCTTGGGGACCGACGCCAGCGCACTGACAGACTTCGCGGGCAGGCCGCGCACGCCGTAGCCGTTGTACATGACGACGATGAGCGGCTGCTTGGTCTGAAAGCTGATCTCCTGGTCGAGGAAGTCTGCGTACTTCTGCGGCTTGCCGAACAGGTCGGGGATGACGCCGAGATCGACGGGACTGGCGATCAGCGCGACCTTGATTGGAAAGCCGGCGCGCTTGGCCGCGGCGGTCTCGGCGTTCAGAGACTTCTGGAGCGCTGACGACACGGGCGGCTGGTAGGGGTAGAACACGTTCTCGCCGAGCAAAACATCGCTGGCGGGATCGCCGTCGCCGAGCGCCCCCGTGGGGAGCAGGCAGGCCACGGCGAGGACGGCGGCGAGCAACGTGGCCAGGCGAAGGCTCATGGCACGTCGTGACGCCCCGGCGACGTCACGCTCCGGCGAGGGGGGCCGTACGCGGGATCGGTTCGCCGATCACCATCTCGCTGCGCTCGGCGGCCAGCTCGACGTCACCCGCCTCGCCACCGAGCTCCTGCCAGCGCTCGCACACCGTCCCGGAGAAGCTGTCGAGAAAGGCATCGGAGTGGAGCGGGTCGTGGTGGAACAGCAGCAGCCTCTTGGCCGCGGTGCGCCGCGCGAACACCAGCGCGTCGGACATCGGCGCGTGGCCCCAGCCGATGTGCTCGAGGTACTCGCGGTCCGTGTACTGGCAGTCGTGGACGAGCAGCGAGGCTCCGCGGGCGAGGGCGAAACCGGAGATCCAGTCGTCGTCGAGCTCGGTCAGCGGGGCGCCCAGACCGGGTTCGTGGTCGGGTATGTAACACAGCGCGCAGTCGCCGTCCTCGATCCGGTAGCCGAGGGTTGGCCCGCGGTGGTTGACCGGCTGGGCGCTGATCCGCGCTGGTCCGATCTCCCACTCGTGCGCCTCGGCGTCGCGGAAGGACATCAGCGAGGGCAGCTCGCGCACCTCCACGGGCGCCAGCGGGGCGGAGATGTAGCGCGCCACGCGGTCCTGGAGTGACGCCTCGGGCGAGGGTGGACCCCAGATGACGATCTCCGCCTCGGGCCGGAACGCCGGGGCGAAGAACATCAGTCCCTGGATGTGGTCGAGATGCAGGTGAGTCAGGAGGATGTGGATCGGTTGCTCGACCTGCGGGAGGGCCAGCCCCAGAGGCCGGATACCGGTGCCGGCGTCGAGGATCAGCGTGCTGCCGTCCGACAGCGTGACCTCGAGGCACGACGTGTTGCCGCCATAGCGCATCGTCTCGGGTCCCGGAGCCGGGATCGAGCCGCGCGCACCCCACACCTTGATCTTCATGACGCTGGTGCCTCACTTTCCGTTGCGGGCCAGAAGATAACCATTGCTCCGCTGGAGCCTCCGGAGCCGACGATGGGAATGGCGCTGGCCTCGATCTCCTGGCGAGCGCCGCCCGGGGCCGTGATCCGGAAGTGGCCGTGATAGGGCCGGTTGTGGCGCAACGCCGTGGTGGCGGGGATGTCCTCCAGCGCGATCGGCTCGCCGTCGTTCCCGAAGGGTCCGAACACGCTCGTCCAATGCCTGGGCCCGTGCGAGCCGCCCTCCTCGAAACTCCGGCCCACGAGCGTGGCCGCCGCCTCGTTGTAGAACAGCAATGAGCCCTGCTGCCCTACCAAGAACGCCGGCGTGGACAGACTCGAGAGCAGGTTGCGGGCCAGGATCAACTCGAGCGGTCTCTGCGCACTCATGGGCGAACAATAGTGACGGTCTGAGAGTCCGTGCGGCAATTCGGGCTCACTATCCTGACTGCACCTTGGCTCCTCAGCGATCGAAGCGGCGCTCGCGCAAGCGACGCAATCCTGCGTCCGCGCCGCGCGCGGTCGCGTCCCCGAGACGGGTCGAACGCGCCGAGCTCCAGGCCACGACGGCGAGCGAACGGGCCCGCTCCAAGCGTCAGCTCGGAACCGAGGGTGAGCGCCCGCCGAGCCCGTTCGGTGGGCTGCCGGTGTCCGAGATCGCCATCTTCGCGGGCCTGGTGGCGATCATCGTGTGGCTGATCCGCGGGGGCACGGCGACGCTCGTGGTTGGATTGGCCGTGACGGCGCTCGGCGTGGTCGAGTTCACAGCCCGCGAACATTTCTCCGGTTACCGATCGCACACCTCGCTGCTGGCGGCGATTCCGGCGCTGGCGGTCGGCATCGGCGTGATCTCGGCGGTCGGGGACAAGGCCGACCGAGCGCCGCTGCTGCTGGCCGTATCGGGCTCGCTGTTCGCGCTGTTGTTCTGGTTCCTGCGCCGGCGATTCCAGATTGCTCGTCAGGCTCGGGTCGTTCGCTCTCGGCGCTAGTGGCCGCCCGCGCAAATACGCTCGCATTCGAGTCGCCCCCCGGCGGCGTCTCGCGGCGTCCTCGGACCTCGGCGTAGCGCTGCTACGCCGTCGGTCCTGCGTCCTGGCGAGCCATCCGCCGGTGACGCCTCTCGGTGCGAACGTACTTACGCGGACGACCACCGGTGGCGACACGTCATTGTGCCCTGATGGGCTCCGGCGACTCCGCGCCGGCCGGCTGCTCTCCGTCCTCATGGCCGGGGACCGCGGGCGAGGTGGGGAGCGAGAGGGTGAAGATCGCGCCTCCGTCGGGAGCGTTGGCCGCACTCACCGAGCCGCCGTGCTGCGCGGCCACCTGACGCACGATGGCCAGGCCCAGCCCGCTTCCCTGCTTGCCCCGCGTGTTGGCGCCGCGGAAGAAGCGATCGAACACGTGGGGCAGGTCCTGCTCGGGGATCCCCTCGCCGTGGTCGCGCACCGCGACCCCGCGCTGGTCGACCTGGACCTCGACGGTCCCGCCGGCGGGCGAGTGGCGGGCGGCGTTGTCGAGCAGGTTGTTGACCGCTCGGCCGAGCCGCTCGGGAATCCCGTCGACGATCACCGGCTCGAGGCGCGCATCGAAGGTGATGTTGGGGGAGTTGCGCCGCGAACGCGACACCGACTCGCCGACGATTCGGTCCAGGCGGGTGTCCTCGGCCGCATCGGCGGGGAGATCCCCCCGAGCCAGGTCGATGAGATCGCCGACCAGCGAGCTGAGCTCCTCGCTCTGCTCGACCACGTCGGTGAGCAGCCTCTTGCGCTCCTCGTCGTCGAGGTCGGCGCCGGCCAGGAGCACCTCGATGTTGGTCCGCAGGCTGGTCACCGGGGTGCGGAGCTCGTGTGAGGCGTCGGCCACGAGCTGGCGCTGGGCGCGCACGGATTCGTCCAGCTCGGCGCGCGATCCCTCGAGCCGTTCGAGCATGGCGTTGAACCTGATCGCGAGCTGTCCGACCTCATCGTCGGCATGGACCGCGATGCGGCGGGAGAGGTCGTCTGTCTTGCCGATGATCTCGGCCGCCTGCGTGACCTCGGCCAGCGGGGCCAGCACACGCCGGGCGGCCACGCGGCCGAGCATGAACGCGAGCGCGATCCCACCGGCGCACAGGAACAACAGGACCAGGCGCAGCTTCGAGAGGATGTGATCGGATGGCCCGAGGGGGCGGGCGAGCTCGACCGCCACCGGGACGGCGCCCTCGGCGGCGACGTCGTGGAAGGTGTAGAGCCGTAGATGGCTGTTGCCCACGTATGTGCTCTGGAGCACGCTGGCCGAGGGCGAGGCGGCAACGCCTCGCGTGGTCTGTGTGATGGGCAGGTTCAGGCCACCGTCGTTCTCCAGCACCGACCCGTCGATGCCAACGACCTGCGAATAGGGGGCGCGACCGCCGGCGTTGGCGGGAAGACCGGGGAACGGGGAGCCAAGGCCGAAGTTGCCGCTGGCCAGCACGAGTTCGGCCTGGTCGTGCAGCGCGCTGTCGACCTGGCCCAGGAGCTGATCCCGGACGACCCAATAGCACACGCCGGCGGCCAGGAAGATGGCAATCGCCACCGCCGCCGCGGCCACGAAGGAAACCCGTCTGCGCAGCGACATGCTCAGTCCCGCAGGACGTACCCCACGCCGCGCACGGTGTGCAGCAGACGGGACTCTCCGCCGGCCTCGGTCTTGCGGCGCAGGTAGCCCATGTACACGCCCAGCGCGTTCGACGTGGGCCCGAAGTCGTACCCCCAGACATTCTCGAAGATTGTCGACCGAGTCAGCACCTGTCGAGGATGGCGCATGAACAGCTCGAGGAGGAGAAACTCGGTCTTCGATAGCTCGATCAGGCGCTCGGAGCGGTGCACCTCGTGGGCCAGCGGATCGAGCTCGAGGTCGCCGTAGCGCAGCACCTCGCCGTCGCCCTCACCGTCCCCCGAGCGCCGCAGCAGCGCACGGATCCGCGCCTGCAGCTCGCGCAGCGCGAACGGCTTGACGAGATAGTCGTCGGCGCCGACGTCGAGCCCGGTGACCCGATCGTCGATCGCATCGCGGGCCGTGAGCATCAGGATCGGAGTGCGATCTCCGGCCTTTCGCATCCGCCGGCACACCTCGAGGCCGTCGAGCCGCGGCATCGCCACGTCGAGAATCACCGCGTCCACCGGGGTGCGGGCGATGGTGTCGAGCGCCTCCTCACCGTCCTCGGCGAGAGCGACCTCGTAGTTGTCCAGGCGCAGCGCGCGCTCGAGCGCCCGCCGGACGGCGGGCTCGTCATCGACCACCAAAACGCGCGCCATGACCGGGAATTGTGCCGCGTGCGCGTAAAAGTTCGTGAAGAAGCGCTGTCAGTGCGCGCGCGGACCGGCCAACGGGCTACTTGAAGTACTTCTCGGACTCGCTCCCGAAGCTCAGCGTGAGGGTCTCGAGCGGACTCTTGCCATCGTGAGTTGAGCCCTCCTGGACCGAGACGATGAACACTTCCTTGAGCGTGAACTCGACGTACTTCTGGTTACCGCCGGTCTTCTTCACGAGCGTGATCGTTGCCTGCGGGATGTGTTTTCCGTCCAAGGACAGCTTGAGCAGCTGCGGGCTGTACTTGTCGAACGCCTTGGTGATGGTGATCTCGTGGGGGACGCTCTTGCCCGTCCCGCCCCTCCCGGTGGTCCCGCCGCCGCCCTTCAACGAGAAGCTGAAGCCCAGGAAGGGGAACTTGATCGCGGTGCGGCCGGTCCCGAGCACGACGCCGCCCTCGGGCGGGGCGGTCACGCTGACCTGCGGCGGGACGAGCGTGTAGGTGAAGGTCGCCGTTCCCGGCTTCCCCGGCGGGCCCTGGGCGCCATTGCGACCCGGCGGACCCTCGGGGCCGGTGACGTTGAATGAGATCGGGAGGTCCCCTGTGACGCCATCGGTGCTGCATGCCTGTCCGGGTAGGTCCGTGTCGATCATGTGCAGGTTTGGCCCAGGGGTCCGGGGCAGCGCCACCCGGGGCGCCCGCCACGCAGAACGCATGCGTGAATGACTCCGCTCGAATCCGGCACCGTGGCCACCGCCACCGCGGCAGCGCCGCCGGCCAGGCCGACAGCCAGCAATGCAGCCGCTCTCCATGAGCCCCGGATCCTTTTGCCCACGATGCCGGATCCTACGCCCCGATCTCGGCAGAATCAATGGCGCGTGGCCCGCAAGAAGCTCGATACCTACCGCGCGAAGCGCGACTTCGAGGCCAGCCCCGAGCCGTCGGGGGAGCCTGAAGACCGCGCCGGCGGCAACCGCTTTCGTGGTCCAGGAGCACCACGCCACCCGGCTGCATTGGGATCTGCGCCTCGAGCACGACGGCGCGCTGGCCTCGTGGGCGATCCCCAACGGGATTCCGCCCGACCCGCGGGAGAACCGGCTCGCCGTGCGGACCGAGGATCACCCCCTGGAGTACCTCGAATTCCACGGCGAGATCCCCAAGGGCCAGTACGGCGCCGGCACGATGACGATCTGGGATCGCGGGACGTTCGAGATCCACAAGTGGGAGGCGCGCAAGGTCGAGGTGACCTTCCACGGGGAGCGTCTCAGCGGTCGCTACGGCCTGTTCCCGATCGGCCGGGCTGGCACCGACGACAACGACTGGATGATCCATCGGATGGACCCGCCGGCGGACGCCGAGCGCCAGCCGATGCCCGAGCACCTCGTGCCGATGATGGCCCGCCCCGGCGGGCTCCCGGCCTCGGAAGCCGACTGGTCGTTCGAGGTCAAGTGGGACGGCGTGCGTGCGATCGCCTACGCCCAGCCCGGTCGCCTGCGCCTCGAGAGCCGGAACCTCAACGAGGTCACCGAGGCCTATCCCGAGGTCCGTGGCCTGACCCTTCAGCTCGGCATGCGTGAAGCCGTGCTGGATGGCGAGATCGTGGCCTTCGACGAACACGGCCGCCCGAGCTTCGAACGCCTCCAGCGGCGGATGCACGTCAGCGCGCCGTCGGCCGTGCGCCGGCTCGCGGCCAGCACGCCGGTCGTCTACGCGATCTTCGATCTCATCTACCTCGACGGTCATTCGCTGATCGAGCTCCCCTACGCGGAGCGCAGGGCCCGGCTCGAGGAACTCGGCCTCGGCGGTCCGGCGTGGCGCGTACCCGCCGCCCACCCCGGGCAGGGCAGGCAGTTGCTCGAGGCGACGCGCCAGCAGGGCCTCGAAGGGGTCGTGGCCAAGCGGCTGGACTCCCGTTATGAGACCGGCCGGCGCACTGGCGCCTGGTTGAAGATCAAGCACACGCTGCGCCAGGAGCTCGTGATCGGTGGCTGGATACCGGGCGAAGGCCGGCGCACCGACCGGATCGGCGCGCTCCTGATGGGTTACTACCGCGACGGGTCGTTCGTGTACGCCGGACGTGTCGGCACCGGCTTCACCGAGGCCACGCTCGACAATCTGGCCGGGCGCCTGAAGGCGTTGCGCCGCGATTCCAGTCCGTTCACGGGCAGTCCCAAGCTCCCGCGCAACGCGGTGTTCGTGGAGCCGGCGTGTGTGGCCGAGATCGAGTTCCGCGAGTGGACTCGGGAGGGGATCATGCGCGCGCCGTCGTTCAAGGGCGTGCGCGAGGACAAGTCCCCGCGCGAGGTTGGGCCCGAGAGCGGGGGGGATGCCGGGCATGCTCCGGATGCGCCCGAGGCGCTGTTCGACGAGGTCCGCGCGCTGCCCGAGGGCGCGCTCGAGGTGCTCACCGACGGGCACCGGCTGAAGCTGACCAACTGGGACAAGGTCCTCTACCCGGCCACCGGCTTTACCAAGGGCGAGCTCATCGCCTACTACGCGAGGATCGCGCCGGCGGTCGTGCCCCATCTGCGCGATCGGCCGCTCACGCTCAAGCGCTATCCCAACGGCGTCGAGAGCCAGTACTTCTACGAGAAGCAATCGCCGTCGCACCGCCCCGACTGGGTCGCCACCGAGGCGATGGGCGGGGTCGACTACACGCTGGCGCAGGATCGCGCGACGCTCGTGTGGCTGGCCAACCTGGCCGACATCGAGCTGCACACGTCGCTGTCGCTGGCCGGCAGGCCCGAGCGGCCGACGATGCTCGTCTTCGACCTCGATCCCGGTGCACCGGCGACGATCGTCGAGTGCTGTCGGGTCGCGCTTGTGCTGCGCGGGTTGTTCGAGCAGCTGGGGCTGCAGATGCTGGCCAAGACCTCGGGGTCCAAGGGAATGCAGGTCTACGTGCCGCTCAACATCGAGACGGATTACTCCCAGACGAAGCCGTTCGCGCGCCGGATCGCCGAGCTGCTCGAGCAGCGGATGCCCGAGCTCGTTGTCTCGCGCATGACCAAGCATCTGCGTCCCGGCAAGGTGCTCGTCGACTGGAGCCAGAACGACGTGCACAAGACGACGGTCAACGTGTATTCGGTCCGCGCGCGCGAGCGCCCGACCGTGTCCACTCCGGTGGCCTGGGACGAGGTTCAAGCGTGTCTTGATCGTGGCGATGGCGCCCTGCTGGTGTTTGACACCGAGCAGGTGTTGCGTCGTTTGGAGGAGTCGGGAGACCTGTTTGCTCCGTTGCTCAGCCTAAAACAGGAACTCCCACGCGTTGGATGACTAGGATGAGCACCAGATGGATCCGATCACGCTGAGAAATCGGCTGCTGGTGGCGACCGGCATGTGGCGGGAGACGACTGGAGAGCCGTTGCCAAAGTTGCCGCCCGGTGATCCGGCCGACCAGATTCAGGAGTTCGAGATCAAGCTCGTCGACCGCCTGTGGGAGACGGCAACGCCGGAGACCGCGCGCGAGGTCGCCGATCGCACCTGGGATCTAGTCCATGACCGCGAGGATGACGATCCGGTCAAGCAGCGCGTCGTCGAGTGCCACGAGGCGCTCGCCCGCATGACGCGCCTGGGCGACTGACGGCCACGGGCCATGGGCACCAGCGCCACTACACGCTCCAGCAAGCCAACGCGGCCCGCGGGTGGGTGAGCACCCGGGTGGCGTGGATCCGCGACGCGCGGACCCGCCTGGTGGCGATCGGCTCACGGGCCAGCGACGCGCTGGCGGCACTCGATCCCCAGCTCGGCGGCTCGTATCCCGGCCGGGACGTGGCCGAGGCGCTGGTCGAGCTCAGCCGCGCGGTCGGCGAGCTCGAGGCGATGGACATCGTCCTGCGCGACCTCGACCGCGGGCTGATCGACTTTCCCGCCCTTCGCGACGGCCATGAGGTGTACCTCTGCTGGCTGCTCGACGAGGACGAGATCGGCTTCTGGCATGAGCCCGACGCGGGCTTCGCGGGCCGCCGTCCCTTGTAGCCCTCAGTGGACCGGCTCGGCGGCGACCGGGCTGCGCGGCAAGCCGGCGGCGGCGTAAGCGTCGACCTCGTCGAGCGTCTCTTGCTCGAGCAGCGCGCCGACCAGCGAGTCGAGGTTGCCCCGGTGGTCGCGTAGGAGGCGGGCGACGTCGGTGTGGGCGACGTCGACGATTCGCCTGACCTCCTCGTCGAGGAGGCGCTGGGTCGCCTCCGAGGTAGTCGCCACGCCGGGCAGCAGCGGACTCATGCCGTCCTGCGGCAGCACCGCGATCGGGCCGACGGCCCGGCTCATGCCCCAGCGCCCGACCATGTGGCGGGCGATCTGGGTCAGCTGCTGGATGTCCGACTCGGCGCCGGTGGTCAGATCCCCGAACACGATCTCCTCGGCCACCCGCCCGCCCAGCGCGACCTTGATCTGCGCCACCAGGTGGCGTTCGTCGAAGTTGAACCGGTCCGCGTCGGGCGCGGAGAAGGTGACGCCGAGCGCCTGACCGCGGGGAATGATCGACACCTTGCGCACCGGGTCGGCGCCGGGAGTGAGCATGCCGACGATCGCGTGGCCCGCCTCGTGATAGGCGGTGCGCTTCCGGTCTTCGTCGCTGAGCATGACCTTTCGCTCGGCGCCGAGGATGATCCGCTCGAGCGAGTCGCTGAGGTCGATGGGAGTCACCTTCTCGTGGTTGCGCCGGGCGGCGAGGAGCGCGGCCTCGTTGACCAGATTGGCGAGATCGGCGCCAACCATCCCCGGGGTGGCGGAGGCCATGGCGCCGAGGTCGACATCCGGGGCCAGAGGCACCGAGCGCGAATGCACGCGCAGGATCGCTTCGCGGCCGGCGCGGTCGGGCGGTTGCACGGCGACGCGACGATCGAAACGCCCCGGCCGCAGCAGCGCTGGGTCGAGGATCTCGGGCCGGTTGGTGGCGCCGAGCACGATCACGCCGGCGCGGGGGTCGAAGCCGTCCATCTCGGTGAGGATCTGGTTGAGCGTCTGCTCGCGCTCGTCGTGCCCGCCCGAGATGTTGGGGCCACCCGCCGAGCGCGAGCGCCCGACCGCGTCGAGCTCGTCGATGAAGATGATCGCCGGCGCCGCGGCCTTGGCCTGCTGGAACAGATCACGCACGCGCGAGGCACCGACACCCACGATCATCTCGACGAACTCGGAGGCCGACATCTGGAAGAACGGGACCCCGGCCTCGCCGGCCACCGCTCGCGCCAGCAGCGTCTTACCGGTCCCGGGCGATCCGCTGAGCAGCACGCCCCGCGGGATGCGCCCGCCGAGCCGCAGATACTTGTCGGGGTTCTTGAGGAAGTCGACGATCTCGGTCAGCTCCTCCTTGGCCTCGTCGATGCCGGCCACGTCCCTGAAGGTGACGGGCTGGTCCGCGGATTCCACGCGCCGCGCGCGCGAGCGCCCGAACGACATCAGACCACCGCCACCGGCCGCCGAGGCAGCCCGTCGCATGATGAGGACGAACAGCAGGACAAGGAGCAGCGTGGGGCCGAATCCGAGCAGCAGGCTCTCGAGGAACGACGGGCCCGTATCGGCTGGGTGGGCGTCGACGGTGACGTTCTCATGCTCGAGCAGATTGGACAGCTGGGTGTGGTTGGCAAACGACGGGATCAGCGTCGAGAAGTCGGTCGCCGCCGTCGCATTGGGATCATTGGACGGAAACGTGACCTTGTGCTTGAACTCGCCCTGGATCGCATCGACGGTCGAGGAGATCTCGTTCACGTTGCCCGACTTCAGCTGGTTGATGAAGGTGGGGTAGTAGGGGATCGCCACGCGCGCGTTCGGCTTCAGTGCCTGGGACGAGATCCACAGGTTGAGCCCGAGCAGCGCGAGGATCAGGACCGCGACCAACCACCTCGGATTGAGGCCCGCGGACGGCGGCTTCTCAGGCGGCTTGCCGCCCCGCCCGTCGGGCGCCGGTGTCACCCGCCACCACGGCGACTCACCGTTCGGAGGCGCGGGTCGTTTGCGCTGCTCCACGTTCGCTCGTGATGGCTGATCAGCCATCCTCTGATTGTCGCAAGCGCGCTACCCGGGTTCTAATCCTCGAGGCGCGAGCGGAACAGCTGTGCCCCCTCGACGGTCGCGCCGGCCGCCGAGGCCCGGTCGGCCAACCACCGGTCGGAGGTGACGACCCGTACCTGGGCCGGGTCGGGGTCGGCGCGGAGCCGGCGGACGATCTCGTCATCGGCCGCATTGGCCTTGGCCTTCGGCGCGTTGGCGATACCGATCACGGTCGAGCGAATCGGGGGGAGGGGGCCCGCTCGAACACGACGGTCACGTCCTCGCCCTCGGCCGCTGCCCACCGCTCGAGCAGGTCGACGAGCCGAAGCATCGCGCCGTCGCGGTCCTTCCACCACCCGTCGGGCCGGGTCCCGATGACGTTCATCCCGTCGACCAGCCAGCGCATGGTCTCAGGCCTCGTCAGCGGACGGAGGACGACGAGCACGCTTGCGGTCGGCCCGACGTCGCTTGGCCTCGAGGCGGCGACGGCGGGAGGCCTGCGTGGGTCGCGTGGCGTGGCGCGGTCGTGGTACCGCCAACGCGCCCTCGAGCCGCCGGCGCAGCCGCTGCAACGCCAGCTCACGGTTGCGCGTCTGGCTGCGAGCGTCCTGGGCCACCGCGACCACTCTCGGGCCGAGGCGCGCGATCACGCGGCGCTTCTGCTCGTCGGTCAACGACTGCGAGCGCTCGACGTCGAAGACCGCCTCGACGCGCGATGCGGTGACGTTGGCGTGCTGGCCGCCGGGACCGGATGAGCGCGATGTGCGCAGCTCCACCTCGCGCAGAGGGATCGCGGCGTCGCGGCGCAATGGCATCGGGTCTTCCATTTCCGGAAGGATGACGGTTAGAAGTTGTGAACAGGCGCGCCTTTGGGTCCGACTCCCGGCCGTGCACCGTGCTACCGTCCGGCGCCGTAAGGCCGCAGAAAACAACGCGGCGAGAGAAGGTGCAGGCCTCGGGGTACGTGCAGAGCATTCCTCCGCGGTAGTAGCACTCAGAGCTCCGGAGGAATAACTCCACATGCCAACAGGAACCGTCAAGTGGTTCAGCGACGAGAAGGGCTTCGGTTTCATCACGCCCGATGAGGGGAGCCGGGACCTGTTCGTCCACCACTCGAGCATCAACGCGGATGGCTACCGCTCGCTCTCGGAGGGCGCCAAGGTGTCCTACGAGGAGGAGGCCGGTCCCAAGGGACCGAAGGCCATCAACGTTCAGAAGCTCTAGCCCTCGAGGCGGCCGGGAGATCGCGTGACCTGGGGTCACGAGCTCCCGGCCCATTTCTCCCGACGTCATTACGGGATGAGGTGACCGATGGCGGACTGGGTCACGATCTCGTCGCTGGCCACCGCCGGCGGAACCCTGGTCCTGGCCGTGGCGACGTTCAGCTCGGTCAAGTCGGGCAACCGCTCGGCGCGGGTGGCAGAACGCGCGCTGCTCTCGGGCCAACGGCCGCTCTTGATCACCTCGCGCGAGGAGGACACGCCGGAGCGCGTCCGCTTCGGCGACGGCGTGCTGCTCACGGTCCCAGGCCACGGCGGGGCGGCGCAGGAGGTGCGCGACAGGCTCTACTTGGCGATCGCGCTTCGCAACGGCGGGAGCGGGCTGGCCGTCATCCATGGCTGGCACGTCGCCGTGGGCGAGACGATCGTGAACGTGTCCGTGCCGGCGCTGGAAGATTTTCGCCTACAGCAACGCGATCTGTACATCCCGGCCGGCGACACAGGGTTCTGGCAGGGCGCGATTCGCGATCGCGATGATCCGATGTACGCGGACGTGCGCGAGGCCATACGGACGGGCGAGCGGGTGATCATCGACCTGCTGTTCGGGGATCACGAGGGCGGCCAGCGCACGATCGCCCGGTTCGGGGTCAGCGACTGGCCGGAGGTCGAGGGTGAGCGGGCAGAGGTTCTGCGCTACTGGAACGTCGATCGCGACGATCCCCGGGACCGCGGGTCAGATTGAAGAAACGGTGGCGGCTTTGGCCCCAAGCGCCGACGCGTCCATGCCGGCCCCTACAATCGGTTAGCAGCTGAGTCTTGGGAAGCGGGCCACGCGGGCGCGCATGGCGACCCAGCAGGAAGGGAACGACGTGAGTAAGACGGTTGAGGAACGTGAGCGGGTTATCGTCCGCTTCGCGGGAGATTCAGGCGACGGCATGCAGTTGGCCGGGAGCCGGTTCACCGACGCGACTGCGGTGGTCGGCAACGACCTGGCCACGCTGCCCAACTTCCCGGCGGAGATTCGCGCTCCGGCCGGCACCCTGGCCGGAGTTTCCGCGTTTCAGATTCACTTCGCCTCGCGCGACATCCTCACGCCCGGCGACGCGCCCAACGTGCTCGTGGCGATGAATCCCGCGGCGCTCAAGGCGAACCTGCCCGAGCTCGAGCGCAGCGCGACGATCATCGTCAACGAGGACGCGTTCACCAAGCGCAACTTCGAGAAGGCCGGCTATGACGCCAACCCGCTCGAAGATGGGTCGCTGGCGGCCTATCGCGTCCACCGCATCCCGATGACCACCCTGACCACGCGGGCGGTCGAAGGGATCGACAGCGTCGGCAGCCGCGATGCCGGCCGGGCCAAGAACCTGTTCGCGCTCGGGTTGCTGTCGTGGCTCTATGGCCGTCCGACCGACGTGACCACCAAATGGCTCGAGCAGAAGTTCGGCCGTCGCGAGGCGGCGCTGAAGGCGAACCTGGCCGCGTTCAATGCCGGCTGGTCGTTCGGCGAGACGACCGAGCTGCTCGACGTTCAGTACAAGGTCAAGCCGGCCACCGACGTCCCGCCGGGCACCTACCGCAACGTCAACGGGACGACCGCGCTGTCGCTCGGGCTGATCGCGGCCAGCGTGCGCAGCGGGCTCCCGCTCGTGCTGGCCAGCTACCCGATCACGCCCGCTTCCGAGCTCCTGCACGAGCTCTCGCGCCACGCCGGCTTCGGGGTGAGCACGATTCAGGCCGAGGACGAGATCGCCGCCGCCGGGATGGCGCTGGGGGCCGCCTTCGGTGGGCGCCTCGGCGTGACGGCCACCAGCGGGCCGGGCATGGACCTCAAGGCCGAGACGATCGGACTCGCGGTCGCGCTCGAGCTGCCCATGATCATCGTCGACGTGCAGCGGGCCGGACCGTCGACCGGCATGCCGACCAAGACCGAGCAGTCCGATCTGCTCATGGCCCTGTACGGCCGCCACGGCGAGTCGCCGCTGCCGGTGATCGCGCCCAGCACGCCAGGCGGCTGCTTCGACGCCGCCTTCGAGGCCGTATCGATTGCCATCCGCTACCGCACCCCGGTGATCCTGCTCTCCGATACCTTCCTGGCCTCCTCCTCGGAGCCGTGGTCGGTGCCGGCGGTCGAGGATCTGCCACAGATCGATCCGGACTTCGCCACCGAAGATCAAGCCGAGACCTTCCTGCCCTACGCACGCAACGAGGATCTCGCTCGCCCGTGGGCGCCGCCGGGCACGCCCGGCCTCCAGCACCGGATCGGCGGGCTCGAGAAGGCCGACGGGAGCGGCAACATCTCCTACGACGCCGCCAACCACGCGCGGATGACCGAGCTGCGCGAAGCCAAGGTGGCGGGGATCGTCGACACCATTGCACCGGTGACCGTCGATTCCGAGCCCGGAGCCAATCTGCTCGTGCTCGGCTGGGGCTCGAGCGAGGGCCCGATCCGGGCCGGGGTGAGGCGGGCCCGGCTCGAGGGGCACAAGGTGGCCTGTGCGCACCTGCACCACCTCAACCCGCTGCCGGGCAACCTCGCCGACGTACTGCGCTCTTTTGACCGGGTTCTGGTACCGGAGATGAACACCGGCCAGCTCGCGCAGGTGCTGCGGGCCAAATACCTGGTTGACGTGGAGTCGTTCTGCAAGGTCCAGGGACAACCGCTGTTCACCGGCGAGATCGAGCAGCAGATCGCGATGAGAGCCGATGACGATGGCCACGCCGGCCGGACGGAGGACGACCGATGAGCGTGACGGTGACGAATGGCCATGGCGACGCCGGGCCGGAGCTGACCAAGGCCGACTTCCAGTCCGACCAGGAGACGCGGTGGTGCCCGGGCTGCGGCGACTACGCGGTTCTGTCGGCGGTGCAGCAGTTCATGCCCGAGCTGGGCATCCCGCCGGAGAAGATCGTGTTCGTCACCGGGATCGGCTGCGCCGGCCGCTTCGCCTACTACATGAACACGTACGGGATGCACGGCATCCACGGACGCGCCCCGGCGCTGGCCACCGGGCTCGCCACGGCCCGTGAGGATCTGTCGATCTGGGTTGTCACGGGCGACGGCGACTCGCTGTCGATCGGCGGCAACCACCTGATCCACGCGCTGCGCCGCAACGTGCCGGTCAAGATCCTCCTCTTCAACAATCAGATCTACGGGCTGACAAAGGGGCAGGCGTCGCCCACCTCGGAGGTCGGCAAGGTGACCAAGTCGACGCCGTTCGGTGTCGCCGACCATCCCTTCAACCCAATCGCGCTGGCGCTCGGCGCCGAA
Organism: uncultured Solirubrobacterales bacterium; assembly: GCA_963737535.1. Classification (GTDB taxonomy): domain Bacteria; phylum Actinomycetota; class Thermoleophilia; order Solirubrobacterales; family Solirubrobacteraceae; genus Palsa-465. Next base: position 15,519 of record CAVTTU010000028.1, on the reverse strand, counting down.
GCCACGTTCGTAGCGCGGACGATCGACCGCGATCGCCGGCACCTGACCGAGGTGCTGCGTGCCGCCGCCACGCACGAGGGCGCGGCGCTGGTTGAGATCTACCAGAACTGCCCGGTGTTCAACGACGGTGCGTTTGCCGCGCTGACCGAGAAGGACGTCAAGGACGAAAACCAGATCCGCCTCGAGCCCGGGCGGCCGATTCGCTTCGGCGCCGAGCACCAGCGCGGCATCGCCCAGGCGCCCAATGGCGGCCTGCGGATCGTCGACGTCGCCGAGGTGGGGGAGGATGCGCTACTCGTGCACGACCCCCATCGCCCGGACTCGGGCCTGGCCTTCGCGCTGGCCACCGTTGCCGAAGACCCGACCGGGCCGACCCCGATCGGCATCTTCCGCGACGTCGAGCGCCACGTCTACGGCCGCAGTGACCGCGTGAGCGCCCAGAGCGCGTCCGAGGACCAGCTGGCGGAGCTGTTGCTGGGCGGGGACACCTGGACCGTCCCTTAGCTCGAATCTTCGAGGAGCGCGGCCATCGCGGCGCTCCCGCGCTCGATGACCGGTCGCATGTTCTCGTTCTCGTGGAACCTCAGCGGGTCGTAGTCCTCGGGAAGCTCCCGGCGCAGATGGAGGTCGAGGGCGACGAAGCGGGGGTAGTAGCCACCGCCCATGCAGAAGATCGCGTCGAACATCTGATCGCCGATCTCGTGCTCGTCGATGGTGGTGGCGTGCCGAAGCTCGAGCCTGGTGCCGCCATCGTCGCCGGGGGATAGGTGCAGCTCGATCTCGTCGGCGCCACCGCCGATGGCCAGGTGAAGCCGGTGCGGCGGTTCGCAGCCGATGATCTCGCCCGACCCCATCATCGCCTGCTCGATCCTTCCGCCGACTCGGAACTCGCCGCTCACCGGGACGTACCAGCGCGCCAACCGTTCGGGGTTGGTGCACGCATCCCAAACGTCATCGACCGGCGCATCGTAGAAGCGGGTGAACATGGCGACCCGGGCGTCGCCGGCGGCGATCCGTCGGTGTCGAAGCTCGGGCTGGGGTTCGGCGAACTGGACATTCATGGCTTGGCTCCTCTCGGATTCGTAGTCTGTCGGCGCGCACGCCTGCCACGGGCGAGCTCGGTGGCCAGGGCGTCGAGTCGCGGGTTCCAGAACCGGCGGTATGGCGCCAGCCACTCGTCGACCGATTGCAGGGCCTCCGGCTGCACCGCGTACAGCCGCCGCGTGCCCTCGGGCCGGACGCTCGCGAACCCGTTGTCGCGCAGCACCCGCAGCTGCTGCGATACGGCGGGCTGGGTGATGTCGAACTCGCGCTGAATCACCGCGCCGACCTCGCCGGCAGCCAGCTCGCCGTCGGCCAGGAGCTCAACGATGCGCCGGCGGACGGGGTCTCCGAGGATGTCGAAGGCGTGCATGGTGGTAGTTGTATCAGCATCAACTTATATAAGTCAACAATGATTGTGGCGTGCTTGGTTGGCGCCTCTGATCGCTGGCTGTTGCGTTCAGGTCGGCTGCGGGCGCTGCGCGCCGGCGCCACGTTGGCGAGCTGCCTTGGGAACGGCGGCTGCGGACGGGTGGAGGGGCTCGCACTGGGCGAGAACGTCGTTGATTCCAACGTTGTTCGCGATTATCTAGAACAACGTTGGACTCATCTGCGATCGACCCGCTCAGCCCTTCTCCAGCCGCCGTTCCCCGAGCCCCCCGTCAGACCAGGCCGCGGGCGCGCGGCGGCCGCAGGCGAACTGAACGCCACGCGGACTGAAGGCCAGGCGCAGCGAACGCCCCAGCCACCGACTGCCCGCCACTGGCCTATAGGGTTGGCCCATGCCAACACGAACGCTTACCGAACTATCTCGCGGCGGAGCCTTCTTCGAGGGGCCGCGATGGCACGAAGACCGGTGGTGGGTCTCGGACTTCTACCGCGAGGGCGTGTACACGGTGACCGAGGGCAGGCGAGCAGGAGCTGGCGCTCAGCGTGCCGGCGCAGCCGTCGGGGTTGGGGTGGATGCCGGACGGTTCGCAGCTGATCGTTTCGATGCGCAACCAGCAGCTGCTGCGACGCGCGGCCAGCGGCGAGGTCACGGTGCACGCCGACCTGAGCGAGTTCACCGACAGCTGGCTCAACGACATGGTGGTCGATGCGCAGGGGCGGGCCTGGGTGGGGTGCTTTGGCTTTGACCTGATGGGGTTCGGCGATCCCAAGCCGGCGCCGCTGATGCGCGTGGACCCCGATGGCACAGCGTCGGTGGCCGCGGAGGACATGTACTTCCCCAACGGCTCGGTGATCACGCCCGACGGCTCGACGCTGATCGTCGGCGAGACGGCGGCCTGCCGCTACACGGCGTTCACGATCGAGGCGGACGGCACGCTGAGCGATCGGCGCGTATGGGCGCAGCTTGCCCCCACGCCCGAGCTCGGGTCGTTCGAGGAGATGTTGCCCAAGATCGCCGTCGGCCCGGACGGGTGCACCCAGGACGCCGAGAGTCATATCTGGTGTGCCGACGAGGTCGGCGGGCGGTGCATTCGGGTCGCGCCCGGCGGCGAGATCGTCGACGAGGTCAGAACCCCGGAGGGCCTTGGCTGCTACGCGGCCGCGCTCGGGGGCCGCGATGGGCGGACGCTGCTGCTGTGCGCGGCGCCCGATTTCCTCGAGCACAACCGACGCGAGGCCAGAGATGGCGTCCTGCTGACGACGACGGTGGACGTACCCCATGCGGGGCTGCCATGATTAAGCACACGTCCAGCCGCCGAAGGCGCGCAAAAATTTACATTTACTAACTAACCAACCTTTGGGGGGTTGGCTTCGTTGAGAGGATGAAGCTTCCGCGCCCCCGGAGGATGACGAGACAGCATCCACGCGCGTCTGTGCGCCCCGCGCAGCTGTTTCGCCAGCGCTATGAGGCCGCCCAGTGTGGCGGCCTCGTAGCCGCTGTCCCGCCGCAACCGGGACGGCCAGGATCAGGCGACGTATCCGCCGTCGGGCTCGAGGGGAAGCCCGGCGGCCTGCCAGTCGAGTAGCCCGCCCGTCATGTTGTAGGCGTCGAAGCCGGCCCCGCGGAAGGCCTGCGTCGCCATCGCCGAGCGGCTGCCGCTGCGGCAGTAGAAGACCACCGGTCGACCCGGGTCGATCGTATGGGCCTGGGCCCCCAGCTGGTTCAGCTCGATCAGGCGGTCGCCGGCGATCCGTCCGGCCTCGTGCTCATTGAGCTGGCGGACGTCGATGAGCTGGATCTCGTCCCCGGCCAGCAGGTTGGCGACCTCGTGGGGCGTGTAGTCATTGCTCACCGGTCCAGCGTAGCGACGGGCGGATCTAGGACAGCCGCTCGATCAGCATCGCCTGGCCCATGCCGCCGGCGACGCACATCGACTCGATACCGGTCTGCTTCAGCAGGGCCTGAATCGCCGGGATCGGACCGAGGCCCATGATCTCGGGGCGGACGGCGGCGACGGTCGAGGCCAGGATCTTCGCCTTCGGCCTCAGACCGAGGGCGTTCGCCTTCTCCTCGGACATGACCAGCACGGCCGCGGCGCCGTCGTTGAGCGGGCAGGCGTTGCCGGCGGTGACGGTCCCGTTCTCGCGTAGAAAACGTCAGAGCCCGAGTCCGCGGACTCCGTTCTCGTCCCAGCCCAGGTGGTGGGCGAGCTCGTGTCGCACGGTGCGCGTCACCTGCGCCTTGAGGAGCTCGGGGTCGTGACCGAAATCGCGCAGCAGGGTGTCGCGGAAGATCACGATCCGATCGTGGAAATAGTCATGGGCGACGGTGTCGCCCTGGTACAGGCCGTAGGCTCGCTGGCGCCGCCCGCCGTCGGAGACAACCACGGCCACGTGCTCGAGCGCGCGGTGGAACTCGAGCGGCAGGTCGTCGATCGCCGAGCGAACGAGAACCCGGAAATCGTCCTCGTTGTGGGGATCAAAGAGGTCCTCGTCGTCATCGACGCCCTCGTAGTCCTCGGTATCGCCCCATGAGTCGTCGGCGGCCAGCCGCTCGGCCCGCTGGACGAGCGCCTCGAAGTCCTCCTCGGATTCCGGCTCGCGCCAACCGGCCAACCGGATCATCACCAACACCGCGGCGCCCCCGATGATCACGGCGCCGGCCGCGAACACGGCCAGGCCCTGGAGGAGCCGCAGGGGAAATGAGTCGCTGAAGCCGGCGATCAGGCTGGCCGCGCCCAGCCCCAAGATCAACGCTGCGACGGCGGAGAAGAGGATGCGGCGCAGCGTGGGTGGCGATCCAGTCATGCTCTATCTCAGGGTACGAGCTATGACGAGGCGCTGAATCTCGTTCGTCCCCTCATAGATCTGCGTGATCTTCGCGTCGCGCAGCATTCGCTCGACCGGGTACTCCTTGACGTAGCCGTAGCCGCCGAGAACCTGGATCGCCTCGACGGTCACCGCCATCGCGGTGTCGGAGCAGAACAGCTTGGCCATGGCCGAGTACTTGCCCAGCTCGGGATCGCCGCGATCGATCCTGGCCGCGGCCTGGTACAGCAGTTCACGCGCGGCCGCACACTGCGTCTCCATGTCGGCGAGCTTGAACTGGATCGCCTGGAAGGAGTTGATCGTCTTGCCGAACTGCCGGCGCTCGCGGGCGTAGGCGACCGCATAGTCGGTGGCGCCCTGGGCGATCCCGAGTGCCTGCGCGGCCACGCCCAGACGCGAGCGGTCGAGCGTCGCCATCGCCACCTTGAAGCCCCCGCCCGCCTCTCCGACCACGTTCTCCTCGGGGACCCGGACGCCGTCGAAGATTGGCTGCCCGGTCGGCGATCCACGGATCCCAAGCTTGTGCTCGAGCTTGCCGACGCTGAACCCGGGGCGGTCCGCCTCGACCACGAATGCGGTGATCCCCTGCGAATGCCCGGCCTCCTTGTCGGTCACCGCGAACACGATGTAGAAGTCGGCGATGCCGAGGTTGGTGATCCAGTTCTTGGTCCCGTCGATCACCCACTCCTCGCCGTCCTTGACCGCTCGCGTGATCATCCCTCCGGGGTCAGAGCCGGCCTCCGGCTCTGACAGCGCGAACGCCGGGCTCCACTCGCCGCTGGCGCAACGGGGGAGAAAGCGGTCCTTGAGCTGCTCGGACCCGAACAGCTTGATCGGCAACGTCCCCAGCTCCTGGACCATCAGGATCAGCGCCGTCGAGGCGCACACCTTGGCGATCTCCTCGATCGCCATGTTGAGCATCAGCGCGCCGGTGCCGGTGCCGCCGTGATCGGAATCGAAGGGCAGGGCCAGGATGTCCTGCTCGGCCAGGAGCTGGCGCAGGTCGTGTGGGTATTCAGCCTTGTCGTCGATCTCGGCCGCGCGCGGGGCGATCCGCTCGATGGCGATCTGGCGGATCGTGTCGCGGAAGTCGAGATGCTCCCGCGGAATCGTGTAGAGCTCGGCGAGCGCTGACATCCTGCTTTGGATCGTACGCGACGCCGAGAGTCAGGCCGTCGCCGTGGCGCGGACCTCGTCCAGGGCGGCGGTCAGCCCCTGCGCCGCGCTGGCCAGCGGTGGGTCGAGGTCTCGATCGGCCAGGACGCCGAAGCAGACCTGGCCGTCGTAGCTGAGGATCCCCACGCTCAGCCCCTGGTTGGCCGGGTTCAGCGGCACCACGGGGTAGATCTCGCGCAGCGGCACCCGATCGAGGTAGAAGCGCTGCTGCGGGCCGGGGATGTTCGAGATAACCAGGTTGAACGCGCGCACCGCGCCCATCGCCCGCGACAGCATCCCCGATACCAGCGGCGGCGCCCAGCCGGCCGCGCCCACCAACAGCGCGCCGGCGCGAACCGCGGCGGAATCCTTCAGCGCTCGGGTCTGGGCGGCGATCGCGGCCACCCGGGCCCCGAGGTCGCCCTCGTCGACCGGCAGATCGACGAACACGGTGGAGATTCGATTGCCGAGCTCGCCACCGGCATCGGGCTTGCGAACGCTGACCGGAACCAGCGCCACCGGGGGCCGGTCGTCCGAGGCGGCCGGGCCGGCGTCGTCGAGATAGCGGCCGAGCATGCTGGCCACCGTGGCCAGGATCACGTCGTTGACCGTGCCGCCGGCGCTGCGACCGACGGCCTTGATCGTGGCCAGCTCGAGGTGCGCGACCGCGTAGCGGCGGTTGGGCGAGATCGGACGATTGAGCGGCGTCATCGGTGCCTGTGGACGGGCCCGCGCCAGCTCCAGGGCCACCTCGGTGGCATTGCGCATATCGGCCGCGGCGCGGCGCGGGTCGGGGTCGAGCGCGCGCTGCACGCCCTCCATCATCAGCTTCGGAGCCAGGGCCAGAGGCTGCCCGGCCATCCGTACGACCTGCCACCCGACGTCGTATCTGCGCGGCGACCACTCGTGGTCGGGAGGGGGAATGTCGAGGGGCTCCTCGCCCGGGTCGAGGATGACGGCGGCCATCGCGAGCGCGGCCATGCCGTCGACCAGCGCATGATGGACCTTGACCAGAAGGCCTTTGCGCCCGTCGGCCAGGCCTTCGATGAGCGTGGCCTCCCACAGCGGGCGCGAACGGTCCAGGCGGTGCGAGAACTCGCGTCCGACCAGGGCACCGAGCTCGGCGTCGTCCCCGGGTGCAGGGAGGCTGGCCTGTCGGACATGCCAATCGAGGTCAAACCCGGTGTCGTCCGTCCACATCGGGCTGGCCAGTCCGAACGGGGGCTCCGCGAGTCGCTGGCGCAGGCGCGGGACGAGGTGGATCCGCTCGCCGATCCGCTGCGTGACCATCGACCGCGTGAGCGCCGGCTCGGGGTCGAACACCATCAGCCCCCCGACCGCCATGTTGACCGCGCCGTGCTCCGCGGCCAGCGACGATCGATCGGCCGGCGAGAGCTCCTGACTCATCGCCGAGGCATGCGCAGCGCCCCGTCGAGCCGGATCACCTCGCCATTGAGCATCTCGTTCTCGACGATGTGAGCGGCCAGGGCCGCGAACTCCTGCGGTCGTCCGAGGCGCGGAGGAAACGGGATCGCGGCTCCCAGCGCGTCGCGCGACTCCTGCGGCAGCCCGGCCAGCAACGGCGTGTCGAACGTGCCCGGAGCGATCGTGCAGACGCGGATGCCGACCGTGGCCAGGTCCCGTGCGGCGGGCAGCGTCATGCCGACGATCCCGCCCTTGGAGGCCGAGTAGGCGACCTGGCCGATCTGGCCGTCGTAGGCGGCGATTGAAGCGGTGTTCACGCACACGCCACGTTCGCCCGAGCTGGCCGGCTCGTTGGCCAGCATCGCCGCGGCCGCCAGCCGCAGGACGTTGAACGTGCCGATCAGGTTCACCCCGATGACCCCCTCGAAGGGTCCGAGGGCGTGGGCCCCGCGCCGGCCGGCCACCCGCTCGGCCCAGCCGACGCCGGCGCAACACACGCTGATCCGCAGCCCGCCGGCGAGCGCGGCGGCCCGATCGACGGCCGCCTGCATCGTGTCGTTGTCGGTCACGTCCTGCGCGGACGAACTCGGCGCCCAGCTCGGCGGCTAGGGCGCCAGCCGCATTCCTCGTTGAGGTCAGCAGATGACGACGTTCGCCCCCGCCGCGACCAGGTGGCGAGCCGTGGCCTCGCCCAGTCCCGAGGCGCCGCCGGCGACGAGCGCGCCACTGCCGTTGATGTCCATGGCCGGAACCCTACTTCGCGCGCTATCGGCGCACGGCCAGCGACAGGGCGAATAGCTCGTCGGGGTCCGTGTACCAGCGCTCGAGACTCAGCCCGGCGGCTCGGTAGTCGGCCTCGAGCCGCGACCGTGTGAACTTGGCGCTGATCTCCGTGCGCAGCTTCCTCGCCGGCGGCGAACTCGACGCGAAGGTCGAGGTCGGCGATCAGCACACTGCAGGGGCGCTTCGCGCGCAGGCGCATCTCGACCCACTCGTGGCGGCGGTCGAAGAACGCGACGTGCTCGAAGGCATCGGGCGCGAAGTCTGCGTCGAGCTCGCGATTGATCACATGCAGGACGTTGCGGTTGAACTCCGCGGTCACGCCCTCGGCGTCGTCGTAGGCGGCCTCGATCAGCGCCGGCTCCTTGACCAGGTCCGTGCCGAGGAGCAGCCGATCGGCGGGGCCCAGCAGCGCGGCGATCTTGCGCAGCAGCACGCGCCGAGTGCCCGGTGGGAAGTTGCCGATCGTCCCACCGAGCAGCGCCACGATGCGCGGCGTGCCCCGAGCGGGCGGAACACGATCGAGGTGCCGCTCGAAGTCGCCGACCACGCCGTGGACCTTGAGTCCCTCGTGCTCGTCGACGAGCTGGCGCGCCGCCTCCTCGACGACGGTCTCGGAGACGTCGAGCGGCACGTAGCGCCTCAGCGTTCCCGCCCGCTGCATGGCGTCGAGCATGATCCGCGCCTTGTCGGCTGCGCCCGAGCCGAGCTCGACCAGCTCGCCGGCGCCGAGTGCGGTCGACGATCTCCTCGACGTTGCGCTCGAGGATCTGCTTCTCGGTTCGGGTGGGGTAGTACTCGGGCAGGTCGCAGATGCGCTCGAACAGCTCCGACCCGCGCGCGTCATAGAAGTGCTTGGGCGGAAGCTCCTTGAACGGCCGAGTCAGCCCGTCGAGCACGTCGTTGGCCAGCATCCGCTCGTCCTGCTCGGACAGCCAGGACTCGATCCGGATGTCTTCTGGTGGCAGCAGCGCCTGTCATAGATCGCGCTGCGAGTCGCAGGCCGGAGAAGATCTGGCGCCGCTGGGGGAAGTCCCAGTTGCGGAACGTCGGGTGTGGCCACGCGGGCGCGGGTGGCCCAGGAGCCGCCGCGCAGCACCCGGTAGCCGTCGCCGAAGAACACCTCCGAGTACTCCCGGTAGGGGTAGGCGGCGAACGCCGGGGTAGCCGTAGAAGTCGCTCGCGGTCCACTCCCAGACGTCGCCGATCATGCCCACGCAGCCCGCAGGGCGACGCGCCGGCCGGGTAGGCGCCCGCCGGCGCCGGGTCCGCGCCCGAGCGTGATCGACGTTGGCGTGGACGCCCGGCGAGGGCGGCTCGGTCGCCCCACGGGTAGCGGCGGGCGGAACCCGCTCTCCTGGTCCCAGGTCGCCGCCTTCTCCCACTCGGTCTCGGTCGGGAGCCGGGCGCCGTGCGCGCGGGCGAAGGCGTCGGCCTCGAACCAGGAGATGTGGACGACGGGCCGGTCCGGATGCAGCGGTTCGAGCTTCCCGAGGCGCCATTCGGCGCCGAGGTCCGCCGTCCAGCTCCAGGTCGTGTGATGTCGTACTGCTCCTTCCAGGCCCAGCCCTCGTCGGACCACCACTCGCGGCGCTCGTATCCGCCGCCCTCGACGAACGTGAGGTAGGTGGCGTTGGTGATCGGCGTGCGGCCGATCAGGTAGCCGCGCACGTCGGTGCGGTGGCGGGGCCGCTCGTTGTCATAGGCGAAGCTCGCCGGCGGGCGCGCCGATCGTGCACTGGCCGCCCGGGACCTCGACCATCTCGAAGCCGGTGAGCGCGTGCCGTGCGGCGCGGCCGGGTGGCGGCTCCGGGCCCGTCGAGTTCGTAGTCGGTCAGCTGCGCGAGCTGGATCGTCTGCAGCATCGTCTCGTTGTGCTGGTGCTCGTGGCGGACGACCATCTCGAGCACGAACGCCGTCGCCGATGCCGGCGTCGGTCGACGACCTCGAGCGACGCGCTCGCGCACCTGCTCGAGGTAGTCGCGAGCCTCGGGCGGCCGCAGGAAGGGCAGGTCGCCGCGGCCTGCGCGGGGCGTCTCGAACGCGTCGTAGACCGCGGCGAGGTCCTCGCGCAGGAGCGGCCGGCCGCCGTGGCGGTGCACCAGCCACAGGTCCTCGAACGCGGCGATGTGGCCGAGGTCCCACACCAGCGGGCTCATCAGCGTCGAATGGACGCGCTCGAGGTTGTCGTCGGACACCGAGGCGACCAGCGTCGAGCGTCCGCTCGCGCGCTTCGCCCAGCGCGGCCACCGCCTCCGCCGCGCCGTTCCCGGGTGCATCCAGGGAGGCCGCTCGCCATCACAGTCATTGTCGCAGGGCGTAGCGGAGGTACAGGGCACCTTCCCGTTCGAGCGCCCATTCGATGCGGAGGTCGGCAGGTTCGGGCAGCTCTGCTCCAGTGGTGATCGTCGGGCCGTTTCCACCCCCGGTCAGCTTGGGCGCCAGCGTGAGAAACAGCTCGTCGACGACCTGCTCGGACAGCATGGCGCTGAACACCGTCGGACCGCCCTCGCAGAGCAGCGATCTGACGCCGAAGTCGGCCCGCAGGTGGCGCAGCATGGCGGTCATGATCGGCTTCTCAGGGTCCACCGTCGACCGTTCTCACCTCGGCCCGGCAGCCGCCGAGGTCGGGCTGGACTGGCGAGAACACGAGGATCCTCGCCTCGGGCTCGGCGAACAGGTCGGATCTCGGTGGGCACATCTCCACTGCGGGTGACGATGCATGCCAGCGGCTCGGGAGTAAGGCCCCGCTGCACCCGCCGTTGGCGTCGCTCGGCCTTGCCCAGGATCCGGCCGTAGCTCTCGGCGCGCAGCGTGCGGGTTCCGGCCAACACCGCGTCGACACGCTCGCGAAGGCCATGGAACATGGCGCGATCGCCGTCATCGCCCAAGCCCCCCGAGCGTCCCTTCACAGTGGCCCGGCCGTCGGCGCTGGCCACGAAGTTGACCATCGTCAGGGGACGGTCCTCGGGCGCCCTGGCGGCGAGTTCGAGCGACCCGAGCAGGTCGCTCGACGTCGACGGTGGCGGCCTCTGGAAGCAGTTGACGGAACTGCACCGGCACCGAACCTAGCAGCCTCGCGCAGCCGTCAGTCGGGGTTCGACTGGGCGGTAAGGAAATGGTTAGGCTGGGCGCCGATGGACTTCAGGCAGCTGGACAGCGGGGAGCTGATCGCCACCGCGGGTGGGATCCTGCTCGGCGATCTCGCTGTTCGTGTCGTGGTACACGCTGGGCAACCGGTTCACGGTTCTGAACTCGCTGCAAGGGACCGAACATCGACCTGCACGGGCTGGGCATCGCTCTCGACCATCCTTCGCTACCTGCTGCTGATCACGGCCGTCGCTCCGGTCATCCTGGCCTACATCATCGTCCGCGGCCACGCGCTGTCCTGGCCGCGCGGGGAGCTGACCGCAGTGACCGCCCTGACAGCGCTGACCTTCACGGTGTTCCGGCGGCGTCATCGACAAGCCAGGCACGCCGCCCGGCCAGATCGGCGTCGACTATCGGCTGGTGGCTGGCGCTCGCCGGCGGCCTGCTGATTCTGGCCGGCTCGATCTGGCGTTCGCAGGAGAGCGCCGCCCGCCGCAAGCCACCGGGAGTCCTATGAGCACGATCAGAAGACGTAGTCCGACGCCGGACCGCAACCTGGCGCTCGAGCTTGTGCGCGTCACCGAGGCGGCCGCGCTCGCCGCGGCGCGCATGGTGGGCCGCGGCGACAAGGAGGGCGCCGATCAGGCCGCCGTCGACGCGATGCGCAACGTGCTCGACTCGGTCTCGATGGACGGCATCGTGGTGATCGGCGAGGGCGAGAAGGACGAGGCGCCGATGCTCTACAACGGCGAGCAGATCGGCGACGGCACGCCGCCCAAGGTCGACATCGCGGTCGACCCGCTCGAGGGCACGCGGCTGACCGCGCTCGGGCATGCCGAGCGCGCTGGCCGTGATCGCCCTCGCCGAGCGCGGCTCGATGTTCGACCCAGGCCCGTGCGTGTACATGGAGAAGATCGCCGGCGGCCCGGAGATCGCCGACCTGCTCGACCTCGACCGCCCGCTGCCCGAGACGCTCGGCGCTGGTCGCCGAGCGCAAGGGAATCGACATCCGCGACGTGATGGTCGTGATGCTCGATCGCGAGCGCCACCACGACGCGATGCGCGAGGTGCGCGAGGCCGGGCGCGCGCGTGCGCCTGATCCTCGACGGCGACGTGTCGGCGGCGCTGCTCGCGGTCAGCGACAACTCCCCCGTCGACCTGCTGTGGGGGATCGGCGGCACCCCCGAGGGCGTGATCTCGGCCGCCGCGATCAAGTGCATCGGCGGCCAGATGCTCGGACGGCTGTGGCCGCGCAACGACGACGAACGCCAGGCCGCCATCGATGCCGGCTACGACCTCGACGCGGATCCTGACCTGCGACGACCTGGTCGCGGGCGAGGACGTGTTCTTCTCGGCCACCGGCGTCACCGACGGCGACGTGCTCCAGGGCGTGCGCTACCAGGGCGAGCGCGGCGCCACCACGGAGTCGCTGGTCATGCGCTCGCGCTCGGGCACGGTCCGCCGGGTCCTCGCCCGCCACGACCGCGCGAAGCTGCGAACGCTCACCGGCGTCCGTCTACGGCTGAGCCGCGCTCTCCTCGCCGGCGCGGCGGCCGGGTTCTCCGTTGACGGGCGATCGCCTCCGGCGGTGTCGATCCCGCGGCGATTCGGCTGGTGGACAGCCGTTCCGACCTTCGACTCGGCCAGCTCCAGCCTGGCCAACGACCGCAGGAATGCGTGGGTCACCAGCACGTGGACCGCCGACTGCGTCATCTCGTAGACCGGGCTGCGGAAAGCCGCCGCGATCGACGGGTAGAAGTTGGCCACCTCGACCTCGATCCGCAGGCCTTCTCCGGATCCGTTCACGCCGGCGGCCCGGTGGCCGCGCCGCACGTCGAGCTCCAGGAAGCCGCAGCCCCGCCCCGTCCGCGCCACGAGCAGCCCGTCGCGGATGCGCCAGCGCACGGCCCGTGGTCGGCCTCGATCTGTACTCCGGGGCGCTCGAAGCGCAGCAGCGTCAGCGGGCGCGCCAGGAGCACGACCGAGCGGCTCGTCCGCCGTGTACTTGATACGGATGAGCCTGAGCGTCACCCGGGTGAAGAAGCGCCAGTAGGTCCGCGCCAGGTTCTCGAGGTTCGCCGGGGTCCACATCCGCTCCAGATCGGGCTCGTGATCGCGAGCTCCGCCGACTGCACCGAGCGGACGGCCCCGTCGCGGGCGATCACCGTGGATTGCCCCGGCGAGACGATCACCGCCCGGGCCGGGAGCCGGCGCCGCCGCCGCCGCCGCACCGCGCATCGCGGCCACCGCGGCCAGGGCTCCGATGATCGCGATCAGGGCTAGGGGCACACGGGCATTCTGACCTCTTTGTGCCCCGTCAGTGCGACGCAGGCGGCTCCAGCGCGACTCGAGTCCCCGGCGGCCAGCTCCCCATCACCGGCGGGGATCAGGGCCAGTGCGTCGGCGCCGACGAGCGAGGTGAGGATGTGCGAGCCCTGCGGGCCGTTGGGATCGCGACCGCCGAGCTTCCGTCGCGCTCGAGCCGCACGCGAATCGCCTGTTCACGCTGGGGGTTGCGCGGCACGGCCACCCCGAGCACCGCCTCGCGGTCGCTGCGCCGGGCCGTGGTCGGCGCCCTGCATCGCCTCCAGCGCGAGCGCGCGAACAGCGTGAACGTCACGACGGCCGACACCGGATTGCCCGGCAGCCCGAACACGAGCTGGCGTCCCCGGGTCCCGAACCAGGTCGGTTTGCCGGGCTGCAACGCCACGCGCCAGAACACCTCGCGCACGCCCAGCGCCTCGAGCGCCGGCTTGACGTGGTCGTGAGGGCCCACGGAGACGCCGCCGGACACGACACCACGTCTGACTGCGCGAGCGCGGCGCCAGCGCCGCCTCGGTGACGCCGCGGTCGTCGGGCAGGCGCCGCGCCGGCCCGGCGGCGCGCCGCAGCGGCTGGGCCAGCGCGGTCAGCATCGGCGCGTTGGAGTTGTGGATCTCGCCGGGCGCGAGGCGCTCGCCCGGGCGCGCGCAGCTCGTCGCCCGTGCACAGCACCGAGACCCGCGGCTGCGCGGCCCGATCAGGTCGGCCGACCCCGGCGGCAACCGCGGCGCCGAGCTCCACCGGCCGTGAGGACCGCTGCCGGCAGTAAGACGATCGCTCGCCGGCGCGCATGTCCTCGCCGGCCGTCGCGGACGTTCTCGACTCCGCCACGGCGGCGCCGGTCTCGATCGACCGTCATCGCCTGTCACGTCCTCCTGGCGGATCACCGCGGTGGCGCCCGCCGGCACGGCGGCCCCGGTGGAGATGCGGATCGCCTCGCCGTCGGCCGAGCCGGCGGCTGGTGGGTTGGCCCGCGCGCGACTCGCCGACCACCGCCAGCAGGCGTCCGGCCTCGCCGGCGATCACGGCGTACCCGTCCATCGCCGAGCACGGAAACGGCGGTACCTCGCCTCGCGGCCACGACGTCCTCGGCCAGCACTCGACCGAGCGCGCTGTCGATGCTGACCGCTTCGCGGTCCATCCGTCCGGCGGCCCGGAGAACCTGCCGCCGGGCCTCGCCGACTGAGATCAGATCGTCTGCCACCCCGACATTGTCGCCGAGCCCCGTCGCGATTGAAGTCCGTGATAAAAGACCGGCCCATGGAGCACGGTCCGCCACGCCGGCGCCGGGCGCGGCCGGTGGCCGACGCACCGATCGATGCCCTCCTTGTTTCGGCCGAGGACCTGGCCAAAGGCTGGCTGCTGGCGCTGCTCGAGCAATCCCCGCTCGAAGCCGCGCCGGGGATCCTGGCCGCCGACCTGGCCCGTGACGGCCCTCGCGTCTGCGACGCGGTGGTCAGGGCACTCGCCGATGACGCCGACCTGCGCCGCATCGAGCCCGGTGGCGCGCTGGAGCCGCTTATCTCGCGCGCGGCCGAATTTGCCGGCGCTCCCGACGCCGAGTCGGCATCGGGCGCGATCGACGCGCTCCACGCGGTGGTCTGGAGTGCGCTTCGCTCAGAGCTCCCCGGCCCCGATGCCGACCTGATCTCGGAGCTGTCCGAGAGCTTGACGCGGGTGACGGGACTGGTCCGGGCGGCGGTGTTGCGGCGCAAGGCCGTGGCCGGGCCGGGTCACGGCACGACGCCGGCGCCGCACGCGGCGGCCCGCCGGGCGCCCATGAGCGCGCCCCGCCTCCGGTCCACTACGCGCTGCTGCGCCGGGCGGCCCGTCCGGGACCGGCGCTGAGCCGCCGGGCGAGGTGCTGTGGATCGAAGCGGTCAAGGATGAGATCGCCGGCGCGCTGCGCTCGGGCTCGGCGCTGTCGCTGCTGCTGGCCGAGCTCGAGGAGGCCGACAGGGTGATGGCGGTGGAGCCGGAATCAGTGCCGGGGGCCACCTTCGGGCGGTTTGCCCAGGCCGTCCGCGCCGCCGTACGCCGCAAGGACATCCTCGTGTGCGAGACCGAGACCCGCGCCTGGATCATCGCCACCGACACCGCGCGCGCCGGGGCCCAGGCGCTGGCCGCCCGCATCGCCGAGACGGTCCGGGCCGGCAAGCGCTGGCACGGCGCGCCGATGACCGCGACGCTCGGGGTGGCCGTGTTGCGCGAGGACGGCCTCGATCCCGACAGCCTGATCGAGGCCGCCGAGGAGGCGCGCTTCGCCGCCTCGGCCACGGGTCTGCCCGTCATGGCGAACTCGGAATCGGCCGCCCCCGAGGCCCCGAACGGTGGTGCCCAGCCGCCGCCCGGCGAGTGAGCCTCGGTGGCGACACTCAGGATTGTCCGCGTGCCAAACATCTACAAGCCGGATTGGGACGACGAGAAGCGGCCGGCCGGGTTCAGGAGCCGCCGTGCGCGGATAGGACGCCAGCTCGGCTCCGAGCG